>DASXZA010000001.1:0-122968 GCA_036502205.1 Solirubrobacteraceae bacterium
CCTCGGTCACCTCGTGGCGGCGCATCGATGCGGCTCGCACGCCCCACATCAGGCCGCAGCGGCGCACCGTCTCGCGGCCCGGCGAGAGCGCGAAGATCGGCACGTTCGGGCGGTGCGAGGCGACCAGGCGCGCCGAGCGGCCGGACAGCGTCGGCGTCACGATCGCGGCCAGGTGAAGATCCCGAGCGGCGGCGCAGGCGCTGTAGGCGACTGTGTAGGCGGGGTCGCGGGCGTCGCGCCGTACGCGTTCCTCGTTCCAGTCGCGGTAGGGCAGCCCCTGCTCGGTGTGCTCGGCGATCGACGCCATCATCGCGACCGTCTCGACCGGGTACTGGCCCACGGCCGTCTCCTGCGAGAGCATCACGGCGTCGGTCCCGTCGAAGATCGCGTTGGCCACGTCGGTCGCCTCCGCCCGGGTCGGACGCGGCGAGGAGACCATCGAGTCGAGCATCTGCGTGGCCGTGATCGAGGGGCGCGCCAGCTGGCCGGCAAGCGTCAGCAGCCGCTTCTGGGCGCTCGGCACCTGCTCGATCGGCAGCTCGATGCCGAGGTCGCCGCGCGCCACCATCACGCAGTCCGCCGCACGCAGGATCTCCTCCGCGCGCTCCACCGCCTGCGGCTTCTCCATCTTCGCGATCAGCGGCAGGCGCGTGTGGTCGCGCACCAGTTCGATGTCCTCCGGGCGGCGCACGAACGACAACGCCACCATGTCCACCCCGATCGACTCCCCGTGGCGCAGCAGCGCCAGATCCTCCTCCGGCACCGCCGGCAGCGAGTCCACCGGTCCGGGGATGTTCAGCCCTTGGCGCGAGGCCACCGTGCCGCCGATCTCCACCTCCGCCTCGACTTCGCTGGTGCGCGCGCGGACGTCCTTGACCCGCAGGCGCACCGAGCCGTCCGCGAGGTAGATCACCGCCTCCGGCTCCAGCGCGTCGGCGAGGCCGAGCCACGAGATCGTCATGCGGCTCGCGTCGCCCGCGCCGTCATCGCCGCTGCAGTCGAACGTCACGCGGTCACCCGAGCGCAGCTCGACGACGTCGTCGCGCAGCGGTCCGATGCGCAGCTTTGGACCCGGGAGGTCCTGCAGGATCGCCACCGGGCGCCCCGCGCGGCCCGCCGCATCGCGCACGCGGCGGATCGTCTCCGCGTGCTCGTCGAGCGTGCCGTGCGAGTAGTTCAAGCGCGCCACGTCCATGCCCGCCTCGACCATCCGAACCAGGGTCTCCGGCTCGCGCGAGGCCGGGCCGATGGTGGCGACGATCTTTGTGCGGCGCATCGTCACCTGACGGTAGCGATCGGAAAGCTCACGTGTCGCGGACGTCGCTCGTGAGGCTTGTACATCCGGAAAACTCACGGCGCCCGAACATCCGGGAAATGCTCAGCGCAGTGCTCGCGCAGCACCTCCCTGATCCACGCTCGTTCCTGCGCGCTCGCCACGCGGAAGCGCGCGAGCAGCTCGCGCTGGCGCTCGATCGGCGCGCCCGCAATCTCCCAGCGCACCGCGAGGTGCTCGAACAGGAACTCCACGGCGCGGTGCCACACGTCCTCCTGCGTGCTCGCCGCGCGCGCGGCCGCGAGCGTCTCGGTATATCGCTGGCGCGTCGCCGGCGTCAGCGCGCCGCGCAGCGTCAGCAGATTGCCCTCCGCGTCCGCGTAGTCGCTGGTCGGGGCTTTCAGCCGGTCCGGCCGCTGCTTGGGCTTGCGTCGCGCCATGTCACGCAGCGTAGGGACAACTAGCCTCCTGACGGTCGCAGGGCGCCGCCATGCGACCGTCAGGTCGTGTCGGCGGCGCGCTCTAGCTGCACACGCACGTCGCCCGTCACCGGCTTCGCGTGGCCCGGCCACGCGGCCGCCGGCTCCAGCGCCGCCAGCTTGCGCAGGCTCGCGCGGGCCTGCTCGGTGTCGAAGTTGTACGTCGACTCCGGGAGTTTCGGCGCGCTGTCGCGGCCCCACATGTCGAGGGTGTAGAAGCCGTCGCTGACCAGCGCCAGGCGATCCGACTCGCGCCACAGCGCGATCTGACCCGGCGCGTGCCCCGGGATGTCGATGACCGCGAAGCCCGCGAGCTCGTCGCCCTCGCGCACGGTGTCCGCGATCCTCACCGGGCCGCCGTCCCAGGCGAAGCGGTGCAGCAGCCGATGGATCTGGCGCTGCGGCGTCGGCAACGTCACCAGGCCCGCCGGCCAGTAGCCGAAGCCGCCGCTGCCTTCGGCGTCGTCGACCGCGTCCGGGTGGCACAGCACCGGCGCCCCCAGGCCCGGCGCCGCGCCGCGGTGGTCGGTATGGCCATGGCCGAGCACGACGCGACGAATGCCGCCGAGCTTGGCTGCCGCCGAGGCGATCGCGCGGACCATCGTGCGCGCACCCGCGTCGTACACCGTGACGCCGTCGCCGTCCTCGATCAGATACACGTTGCAGCGCCCCGGCTGGCCCTGCACCACCCACACGCCCTCCGCGACCAGCTTCGCGTCCGCGATTCCACGGCCCGTAACACGAGTCTTCACATTGAACGCCCGCAGCATCCGCTGCTCGGCCGCCGAGTCCTGCGGCGGCAGCATCCCGATCTGGCGCGGAAAGCTCATCGTGTCCGTGAACGCGTCGTTGCTCTGCACCAAGCCGTCGCGCACCGTCAGCAGGTCGAAGCCTTCCAGCACGATCGGGTGGCCGGTCGGCGTCACGCCGTTGAACGGATCCGGCCCCGTGAAGGTGCCCGTCAGTCGCCATAGCACGCCGCAGCGGTCGGCCTCCGTCGTAGTGCTCAGCAGTTCGAAGCGCAAGTCCGGCATCGCCGCCAGCATGTCGCCGATGAATGCACGCACTCCCTGCGGTGCAGTCACGTCGACCTGGCCGCGCACGTGCTCGCGACCACCGACCGCCCACAGCGCCACCGCCGCGTCGAGATCGTGCGCGTTAATCGCCGCGAAGTACCGCCGCGCGATCGTCTCCGCTTCGTCTGCCGTCGCCGCGCGCGGTCGCGCGCTCATCGCCTGCTGGATGTTGGCCGCTGCCTCCTGCACCTTCGAGGCGGCTTTTACGATGCGATCCTCCTCCTCTGCGGCCATATGCGAGGGATGTTACCCGCGTCGCCGCGCCGCGCTCAGGACGGGCTCACGCGCTCGCGTTTCCCAATCCCCGTCACGCTGAGCCACTGTGCGAACGGGCGCAAGCCGTGGCGCTCGTAGAACGCCATCGCCTTGTCGTTGTTCGAGACGACGTGCAGCGAGAACTCTTCCACGCCGAGCTCCGCCAGCTCGTCTTCGACTGCGCGCAGCAGCAGCGTCCCGATCCCTCCTCCGCGCGCCGACGGAAGCACCGAGAGTGTCTCCACTTCGCCCGCTCGCTCGCTCGCCGGCCACGTCGGCGAGCCCACGCGCAGGTGCACCATCGCGTAGCCCACCGCCGCGCCGTCCAGCTCGGCGATCAGCACGAACGCATCGCGCTCGGAGAGCCATCGCTCGTACTGCGCCCGCCGGCGCGCCCACGAGTCCGCACGCGGGCGCGGTGCGCCCGCAGCGGGGGTAACGCTCGCGTGATGCTCGCGCAGCGCGTTCCACAGTGGCTCGACGCGGTTGAGGTCCGTGGGGTCGAGGCGGCGGATCGAGATGGCAGGTGGCTCCGGCATCTGCGCATCAATATCACTAGTCCTCGCGCTCACGGCTGCCAGGCCTCGCCTGCCAGTACCCGCTCCAAGCCGATCCAGAGCGCGTTCATCGCCGTCGCGACGACCTGAGCGCGCGGGACCTGCCGGTGCTCGTACCACCACAGCGCCAGCCCCTGCAGGACCGCACGCATTGCCTCCCACGCCATGTCCAGAGCATCCGCGTCGGTGCTCGCCGCCGGCTCCTCGAGGCCGCGTTCGCGCAGGAAGAGCGGCATCACCGCCGCGCGGCTCTGCGCGATCACCTCCTCGTGGGCCGCGCGCACCTCCGGCTCGCCGGTCGTCTCGCGGAAGAGCATGCGCCACGCGTAGGGGTGCGTTTCGACATACGCGAACCACGCGTCGATCGCGCGCGCAACTCGCTGTGCCGGCGGGTCCTCGCCGCCCAGCTGCTCGCGCCAAAGCTGCCGCAGCTCCGCGTAGTGGCGCTCGAGCAGGCGGCGGTGCAGGTCTTGCTTGGAGGCGAAGTGGTCATAGACGACCGGGGCCGTCACGCCGGAGCGCTTGGCGATCTCGTCGATCGAGGTCGCGCCGTAGCCGCGTTCGGCGAATAGCTCGCTCGCGGCCTGTTCGATCAGCTCGCGTCGCGCCTGCGCGGTCAGTCGCCGGCGCGGGGTCGGAGTGTCCGGAGTCGGAGTCGCTCGCCTGCTTGACAACCTAACGCCGCCTAAGTAGCTTGTGGATTGATACCTAACGACCGTTAGGCAAACTGGCTTGCCGAAAGGATAGGGCGCGATGGCAGCAGACCGGTATGACGTCGTCGTCGTCGGCGCTCGCTGCGCCGGCGCTCCGCTAGCGGCTCTGCTGGCCCGCGTCGGCGCTCGGGTCGCCGTCGTCGAGCGCGCGAGCTTCCCCAGCGACACGCTCTCTAGCCATCTCTTCGAGGCCGACGCACTCGCGTTCCTCGATCGGCTCGGGTTGATCGACGCGCTCCGCGCGACCGCTGCGCCGCTGGTCGGCTGGACCGACACGCGCGTCGAGGACCTGCGGCTCTCGATGGCGCTGCCGCAGCGTCCCGCGGACGTCGGCGGGATGGCCTCGGTGCGGCGCTCGCTGCTCGATCCGCTGCTCGCCGGCGCTGCCCAGGAGTCCGGCGCCGAGCTGTACACCGCGACCGAGGTAACCGCGCTCCTGGAGGAACGCGGCCGCGTCGCCGGGGTGTGCGTGAAGGACGCCGACGGCGAGCGCGAGCTGCGTGCACGCCTGGTCGTCGGTGCCGACGGCCGCCACTCGACGGTCGCGAAGCTGTGCCGCGCACGCCGCTACAACGTCACCCCCAACCAGCGGCTGCTCTACTGGGCCTTCTTCGAAGCCGCCGACGCCGGCACCAGGCCGACGTTCCTCACACACCGCTGGGACGAGCGGTTCATCCTCGGGATTCCCGCCGACAGCGGTCTTTACCAGGTTCTGCTCTGGCCCGAAATGGCCGAGCTCGAGGCCTTCCGCGCGGATCCCGCCGCGGCGTTCATCGCCCACGCGCGCACCTGCGAACCGATCGCGCAGGCGCTCGCCGACGCGCGGCAGGTCGGGAAGGTGCTTGGCGCCGTCCGCTGGGAGGGCTTCTTCCGCGAGGCTTCCGGCCCCGGCTGGGTGCTTAGTGGCGACGCCGGGCACTTCAAGAGCCCCTCGCCCGGTCGCGGCATCGGCGACGCCTTCCTGCAGGCCGACAGCCTCGCCGCCACGATCCTCGGCGCGCTCGACCGCTCTGACGGCGAGCTCGACGCGCAGCTTGTGCGTTGGGGCCGCCGCCGCGACCGCGAGTTCGCCGAGCACTACTGGCTGGCCTACGACTTCGAAGAGCCCGGCACCGTGCCCGCCGTGCTCGTCGAGATCCTGCGCGGCTTGGAGAAGCAGGGCAACGCCGGCCTGTTCTTCGAGGTGCTCAACCACCGCCTGCGCCCCTCGCAGCTCTTGACGCCGCCACGCGTCGCCGCCGCGACCGCGCGCCTGCTCGCGTCCGGACGTGTCGAGCGCGGCGCCTTCCTGCGCAAGCTCGGTGCGCTCGGCGGGCAGGACATGCGCCGGCGGCTGCATAATCGCCGTCCCGTCTACGCCGCGGCGTAGACGGACTCACGCCCCGCCTACGCCGCGGTGTGAGTCCGCGCCGCCACGGCGCGCCCAATAGGCTGAGCGGTCGTGGCGGCGCCGAGCGATCACAAAGCGGCCAAGCGCGAGCTCGGCCGAGGCGAACGGGTGCTTCCCGGGGTCTTTCGCCTGCGCCTGCCGCTGCCATGGCCTGGGGTGCCCCACGGCAACGCGTGGGCCGTTGCCGCCGGCGATGGGATCGTGCTGTTCGACACCGGCATTCACGCGCCCGGTTCGCTCGCACAGCTCGAACGCGCGCTCGCAATGTGCAACCTGCGCCTGGAGAACGTGCGCCTGCTGGTCTGCACGCACGCGCACTCCGACCACTACGGTCAGGCCGCCACGATCGTCGAGCGCACCGGGTGCGAGCTGTGGATGCACCCCAACTACGAGCACATGTCGCGCTGGGCCGAAGACTCCGACGCCGCGTTCGCGCGGCGTCTGGAGATCGCGCGCCAGAGCGGCGTGCCCGAGGAGCCGCTGCGCCGCTACGCCACCGAGCGCGGCTCGCACGAATCGGGGATCGCCGGAATCGTCGAGCCCGATCGCGCACTGCTGCCCGGCGTCACGATCGCGACCGACCTCGGCGAGTGGAGCGTGCACGAGACGCCCGGCCATGCCCCCTCGCATGTCTGCCTGTTCCAGGCCGAGCGGCGCCTGCTGATCTCCGGCGATCATTTGCTTGGACGGATCTCGCTGTACTTCGACTACGGCTACTCGCCCGACCCCGTCGGCGAATTCGTGCATTCGCTCGACGTCGTCGAGGCGCTCGACGCGCGCCTTTGCCTCCCCGGACACGGCCGCACCTTCACCGACGTACATGCGCACATCGAAGGCAATCGCACGCTCGTCGCTGCGCGCATCGAGCGCACGCTGGCCGCGATCGAGTCAGAGCCATTGACGGCTTTCGAGGCCGCGCCGCGCATCTACGACGACATCCCGTTCTCTTCGCTGACCGCCGCCTGGCTGCTGACGGAGACACTCGCCTTCCTCCTGCACCTCGAGGTCACCGGCCGCGCGCGGCGGATCCCCGGTGAGCCCGAGCGCTGGACGACTGAGTAGCGAGGGGCCCGGCTCGGTCGCCTTCGGCGACCTGCGCCACCCTTGACTGAGTAGCGAGGGGCCCGGCTCGGCAGCCTGCGGCTGCCTGCGCCACCCTCGCCGTGGCAGACTGAGCGACCATGCGCATCGACGAGCTGCTTGCCGGCCCCGGCCCGGTGTTCTCCTTCGAGTTTTTCCCACCCAAGACCGAGCAGGGCGAGCAGAACCTCTACACCGCGCTGAGCGAGCTGAGCGACCTCGAACCGTCGTTCGTGTCGGTCACCTACGGCGCCGGCGGCTCGACGCGCGAGAAGACGATCGAGATCGTCAAGCGCATCAAGCGCGACCACGATCTGGAGGCGATGGCGCACTTCACCTGTGTCGGCGCCACCGTCGCGCAGCTGCGCGGGACGCTCGACGAGATGGCCGACGCCGGCATCGAGAACGTGCTCGCGTTGCGCGGGGACCCCCCCGCCGGACAGGCCGAGTGGGTCAAGACCGAAGGCGGTCTCGAGTACTCCAGCGAGCTCGTCGCGATGATCGAGGCCGACTATCCGTTCGCGATCGGCGCCGCCTGCTTCCCCGAGACGCACATTCACGCCGCCAGTCCTGAGGCCGATCTGCAATATCTGGCCGAGAAGGTGCGCGCCGGCGTGGACTTCCTGATCACGCAGCTGTTCTTCGACAACGGGTGCTACTTCGACTTCCTGGTGCGCGCCCGCGCGGTCGGGATCGATGTTCCGATCGTTCCCGGGATCATGCCGATCACACGCGTCGGTCAGATCGAGCGCATGGCCGCGATGTGCGGCGCCACGATCCCCGAGGGCCTGCTACGCGAGCTGCGTTTACGCGAGCAATCCCCCGAGGCCGTACTCGACTTCGGCGTCGCCTACGCCGCGCTGCAGTGCGCCGAGCTGCTCGCCGCGGGCGCGCCGGGCATCCACTTCTACACGCTCAACCGCTCGCCCGCAACGCGCGCGATCCTCGGCGCGCTGCAGCTGACGCGGCCCTGGGAGAGCGCTCAGCCTGGTTCGATCTCGAGCCCCTCGGCGACCCGCGGCGAGCCGTCGGGCGCCTCATAGCGGACGTCGATCGAGTCGTTCTGCCGGTACGTACCGACGCCCCACGCGCCGAGCAGCCAGCGCCAGCCGCTGATGCGGTCCTTGCGCAGCTCGCGCTCGAAGACCAGTGCGCCGTCGCTGACGCGGTAGTCGGCGCCGAGCTGCTGTCGGACACCGTTGAGGTAGACCTCGTACGGCGCGCGCACCTCGCGCGGAAGCCTGATGATCGACTGCGCCATGCGTGCAGGATTATGCACCCGCGCGGCCGCATACTCTGAGGACCGGTGACAGGCCCACCCGACATCGCTGGCGCGAGCGCGGCATCCACTCGCGAGATCCCTTACACCGTGCGTCGCTCCGCCCGCGCACGTCGCGTGCGGATCAACGTCCACGCTCACACCGGCGTTGAGGTCGTCCTGCCAACCCGCGCTCCCGAGCGCGCCGCGGCCGCCGCGGTGAGCGAGCTACGTCCCTGGATCGAGCGCCGGCTGGCCGAGGGGCGCGAGGTGCTCGAGCAGCTCGCGCGGCGCGGCAGCACGATCCCTTATCTCGATCGCACGCTGCAGCTCATCGCGCAGCCCGGCCGCAGCCGCGCACACCTGCGCGGCGAGCAGCTGCTCGTACCCGAGGGCGATCCACGCGCGGCGATCGAGCGCTTCTATCGACGCGCCGCCCGCCAGGAGATCGCGCCGCGTCTGGATCGCGCGACGGCGCTCGCCGGGACCCCCTATGGCGGCCTCTCGATCCGCGCGCAGCGCACGCGCTGGGCCTCGTGCTCGGCCACTGGGCAAATGAGCTTCAACTGGCGCCTGCTACTCGCTCCGGAGAGCGTGCTCGACTACGTCGTCTGGCACGAGGTCTGCCATCTCGATGTGCCCGACCACTCGCCGCGCTTCTGGGCACTGGTTGAGCGCCGCTGGCCGCGGTGGCGCGAGGATCGCGCGTGGCTGCGCCGGCACGGTGCGACGCTTGTGCTGTGAGACGCGTCTCCTTAGGAGTTCCCCCGGCTCTCCAGTAGCCGACGCAGTCCCTCATAGGGTGTCTCGTCGGCGCGCAACTCGACGAGGCTGCGTTTGAAGCGGCCCGTGTACGCCTCCGCCGAGCCGTCACCGCGCAGATCGACCCCGCCGCGTACGCGCGCGAGCATGCCACCCGGCCCGGTTATCTCGGCGCGAACCACGACCTGACGCGCCGGCTCGTAGCGCCGTCTGGCGATCTGCAGCGCCTGGCGCCGCGCGCTCGGTGCGAGCTCTTCGATGCGCCGCTCAAGGCCATCGAGGGCTTCGTCGAGCGTCTCGAAGTGGACGTGCTCGACTCGCGGGCCGTTGCGGACCGTCAATGTCCAGTTGCTCGCCATCCAGCCCGATGATCGCAACTGACGGCTGCGGCCACGGCCGACATGTCGTGTGGTCCGATCGAAGGCGGCGCCGGTTGTTGGTCGGCGAGCGCGGGTGGCTGGACCCGCGCTGCGCGATTAGCCGCGCTGCTCGACCGGTACGTAGTCGCGGTCGCGGTCGCCCGTGTAAATCTGGCGTGGGCGCGCGATCTTCTGCTCGGTGTCCTGCACCATCTCTAACCACTGCGCGATCCAGCCGCTCGTGCGCCCGATTGCGAACATCACTGGGAACATCGCCACCGGCAGCCCCAGGGCCTCGTAGATCAGCCCCGAGTAGAAGTCGACGTTCGGGTAGAGCTTGCGCGAGGTGAAGTAGTCGTCGTCGAGCGCGCGCTTCTCGAGCTCGGTCGCGACATCGAGCAGCGGGCTCTTGCCGCGCACCTCGAAGACATCGTCGAGGTATTTGCGGATGATGCGCGCACGCGGGTCGTAGTTCTTGTAGACGCGGTGTCCGAAGCCCATCAAGCGCTCGTTGCCGGCCTTCACACCGTCGAGGAAGTCGGGGATGTTCTCGACCTTCTCGATGCGTTTGAGCATCCGCAGTGCCGCCTCGTTGGCGCCGCCGTGCAGCGGACCGTAGAGTGCCGCGACGCCGGCGGCGACCGCCGAATAGGGGTCGACCTGGGTCGAGCCGACCGAGCGCACCGCGCTGGTCGAAGCGTTCTGCTCGTGGTCGGCGTGCAAGATGAAGAGGACGTCCAGCGCGCGCTCCAAGCGGGGATCGGGCTTGTATTTGAGCTCGGTCATTTTGTACATCATCCCGAGGAAGTTGCCCGCGTATTCGAGGTCGTTGTCGGGGTAGACGTACGGCTGGCCCATGTTGTGGCGGAACGCGAACGCCGCCAGCGTCGGCATCTTCGCGAGCAGGCGGATGATCTGAATCGCGCGCACGTCCTCGTCGTGGATCTGGTTCGCGTCGGGGTAGAAGGTCGAGAGCGCGCCGACCGAGGCCACGAGCATGCCCATCGGGTTCGCGTCGTAGCGGAAGCCCTGCATGAAGTCCTTGACGTTCTCGTGCACGAACGTGTGGATCGTGATCTCGTGGATCCAGTCGTCGAGCTGCGCCTGCGTCGGCAGTACACCCTTGATCAGCAGGTACGCGACCTCGAGGTAGCTCGAGTGCTCACACAACTGCTCGATCGAGTAGCCGCGGTGCTGGAGGATGCCAGCGTCGCCGTCAATGTAGGTGATCGCGCTGCGGCACGACGCCGTGTTCGTGTAGGCCGGGTCGTAGGCCATCAGGCCGAAGTCCTGCTCGTCGGTCTTGATCTGGCGCAGGTCCATCGCGCGCACCGTGCCGTCGGAGATCGGTAGCTCGTAGCTGCGACCGGTGCGGTTGTCGGTCACCGACAGCGTTTGCTCGCCCTGTGCGCCGTTGCTTTGGGCCTGCTGGCCGACGGACTCGCGATCTTTGCCCACCTGTGTCTCGGTGCTCATGATTCCTCCTGTCGGCCGCTCTTGGCTACACCGTAGCGGCTTGCAGTAGCCACCCGGCGCAGTCCCGGTCGGGATTCTGGCAGCCCTCACCGCGCCACGCGATCCGGCTGCGCGCGTGCCACTGACGGGGAGCTGTGAGGGCGCTCAGCGCTGGGGGATCCGCCCGCGTGCGACGAGTGTTCGCATGCGCGGAGGCGGCAGCAGCGCGGGCGCGCCGCGATGCGGCCCGCGGCGCGGCGCGCGCGGCAGACGCGAGTGCGGGCGGTGCGGATGACGCGGGCGCGGCGAGGACGCGAAGCCGATACCGCCGTCCTCTTCCGTAGCCTCCTCGGGTGTCTGGCGGATCGCCCAGCGCACCAGCAAGAAGAGCGCGACGATCGGGATCTTCAGGATCACCATCAGCCAGATGAAGGTCCAAGCATCCACTCTGCCTAGATCGTACTACCCCTACGTGCGAGCTCCGAGTCAGTCGCCGAGCGGCAGCGCCGCCGCCGAGAACTGCGTGAAGTCCCGCAGCTGACGCACGCGCGCGACGATCTCCGGCCCCGAGAGGTGCGCGACGCGCTCGGTGCCGAACTGCTCGACGTTGAACGACGCGAGCGCCGTGCCGTGCGCCATCGCCTGGCGCAGCAAATCGTCGGTGAGCTGCTCCTCGATGTGCGCCGCGATGTAGCCGACGAAGCCGCCCGCGAACGTGTCGCCGGCACCGGTCGGGTCGACGACCGTCTCCAGCGGAAACGCCGGCAGCGAGAAGAAGCTTTCGGGAGTGATCAGCGCCGCGCCGTACTCGCCCTGCTTGGCGACGATCACGCGCGGCGCCTGCGGCCAGGAGAAGATCTCGCGCGCCGCCGCCAGCAGGCTCGCCTTGCCGGTCAGCTGGCGCAGCTCGGAGTCGTTGAGGATCAGGCAGTCGCACAGCGCGATCGCCTGCACGAGCGAATCGCGCGCGACTTCGATCCAGAGGTTCATCGAGTCCAGCGCGACGAAGCGCGCGTCTGGCAGCTGCGCGCGCACCTCGCGCTGCAGGTCCGGCTGGATGTTCGCGAGGAACAGCACCTCACTCGCGCGCGAGCCCTCCGAGAGCTTCGGCTGGAAGCCCTCGAAGACACCGAGCTGCGTGTCGAGCGTCTCGCGCGAGTTCAGGTCCCAGCCGTACTCGCCGCGCCAGAAGAACGTCTTGCCGCCGGGAATGCGCTCGACGTCGGTGATGTCGACGCTGCGGTGGCGCATCACGTCGAGCTGCTCCTCGCCGAAGTCATCCCCGACCGGCCCCACGACACGGACCTCCTCGAAGAAGGAGGCCGCCAGCGCGAAATGCACCGCGGCGCCGCCGAGCATGCGATCGCGCTCGCCGAACGGCGTCTTCACGGTGTCGTACGCGATCGAGCCGACGACGGTGATGGACATGGGCGCGCACGATATAGATCGACCCCGCCGCGCGCGAGTACGCGTGCACGCGGCGGGGTCGCGAGAGGTGCACCCACTTTCATTTGCCGGCGCCGCCCGCCGCGCGCGCACGCGAGGGGCTGCTTGTGGGTGGCATCTTGGTTGTCGACCCCGCCGCGCGCACGCGCATACGCGCGGCGGGGTCGACAAACGAGCGTTACCACCCAAGCGGTCGCTAGCCTGCGCTGCGCGATGCGAGCGATCCAGATCACCGAGTTCGGCGGCCCCGAGGTGCTGCAGCTCGTCGAGCTTCCGCGCCCCGAGCCCGCGGCGGGCGAGGTGCTGATCCGCGTGAGCCGCGCGGGGCTAAACTTCGCGGACACGCACACACGCACCAACTCCTATGTGCGCAAGGCCACGCTGCCGCTGGTGCCCGGCGGTGAGGTCGCCGGAGTGCGTGAGGACACCGGCGAGCGCGTGATCGCGCTGACCGGCACCGGCGGCTATGCCGAGTACGCCAAGGCCCCCGCCGAGCACGTGTTTCCGATTCCCGACGCGCTTGACGATGGTACGGCGCTGGCGCTGGCGCTGCAGGGCACGACGGCGTGGCATCTCTACCGCACCGCGGCGCGCGTGTCCGCTGGCGAGAGCGTCGTCGTGCACGCCGCCGCCGGCGGTGTCGGCTCGCTTGCGGTCCAGCTCGGTCGCACGCTGGGCGCCGGGCGCGTGATTGCGACGGCCTCCAGCGAGGAGAAGCGCAGCCTCGCGCTCGAGCTCGGTGCGGACATCGCGATCGACCCCGACCCCGAGGGTCTCACCGAGTGCCTGCTGCAGGCCAACGAGGGACGCGAGGTCGACGCCGTCTTCGACATGGCCGGCGGCGCGGTCTTCGACGCGTCCTACCGCGCGCTGGCGCCCTTCGGGCGGATCGTCGTCTGCGGCATCGCCTCGCAGGAGCCCAACCGGATCTCGACGGGGTCGCTGCTGCGTCACTCGCGGTCGATCGTCGGCTTTTACGTCTTCCACTGCCTGCAGCGCCCCGGCATGTTCACCGATGCGCTCGCCGACCTCTTCGCGCGCGCCGCGCGCGGCGAGCTGCGCGCGGTCGTCGGTCATACCTACGCGCTGCGCGAGGCCGCGCAAGCTCACATCGACCTGCGCGAGCGGCGCACGACTGGCAAGCTGCTGCTCGATCCCGCGGCCTGAACGGGGCGCACGACCGGCAAGCAGCTGCTTGATTCCGCCGCCTGAACGTCTGTTTTCGACGAATTTTTCGTTGCGCCGAGGTGCGAACGGGGGGCGAGCGACGCCGAGCACGTAAGCTCTCCTCCCCCGATGTCGAAGACCTTTGCCGAGCTCGGCCTCTCCGAGCAGACCCTCCGCGCGCTGCGCGACGTCGGTTACGAGGCGCCGAGTCCGATCCAGGAGCAGACAATCCCACTGCTGCTGGAGGGGCGCGACGTCATCGGCCAGGCGCAGACCGGGACCGGCAAGACCGCGGCGTTCGGCCTACCGATCATGGAGTACATCGACGCCGAGGACACCGAGGTGCAGGCGCTCGTGCTGACCCCGACGCGCGAGCTCTGCATTCAGGTCACGCAGGCGCTGCGCGCATACGGGACGCATCGCGGAGTCGACGTTGTCGCGGTCTTCGGCGGCGCACCGATTCGCACCCAGCAGGCCCAGCTGCGCGCCGGCGGGCACGTCGTCGTCGGCACCGTCGGACGCGTCCTCGACTTGATCTCGCGCCACTCGCTGGTGCTGCACGACTGCCGCTTCGTCGTGCTCGACGAGGCCGACGAGATGCTCGACCTCGGCTTCCTCGAGGACGTCGAGCGGATCCTCTCGATGACGCCCAGCGGTCGCCAGACCGCGCTGTTCAGCGCGACGATGCCGCCGCCGATCGCCAAGCTCGCCGACGCCTACCTCTACGACCCGGTCGTCGTGAAGGTCAAGGCCGCGACGCTCACGATTGACACCGTCGCGCAGTTCCAGTTAGCGGTCGACGCCAAGGACAAGGCCGAGAAGCTCGTCGAGGTGCTGAGCGCCGAGAAGCCCGACCAGGCGATCGTCTTCGTGCGCACCAAGATCCGCTGCGACCAGCTGTTCCGCACGCTGCGCGACCGCGGCATGAACGTGCGCGCGCTGCACGGCGACATGTCGCAAGGCTCGCGCGACGGCGTCATGCTCGCGTTCAAGGGCGGGCGCGTGCCGATCCTCGTCGCGACCGACGTCGCCGCGCGCGGACTCGACATCTCGACGGTCACGCACGTCGTCAACTACGACGTCCCGACCTCGCCCGACACCTACGTGCACCGCATCGGGCGCACCGGCCGCGTCGGACGCTCGGGGCGCGCGATCACGTTCGTCGAGGACCGCCAGAAGCGCGAGCTCGAGGCGATCGAGCGCCACATCGGGACCTCGATCGCGCCCTGGTCCCAGGGCGCGATCGCCGCGCCGACGCCCGTCAGCGAGCGCCCGCGCCGGCACTCCAAGCCGCGCGTCACGCGCGACCGCGACGGCAGCGAGACCTACGTCAAGCTGCTGCTCGGCGCCGGGCGCGCCGCGGGGGTGCAGGTCGCGGATATCGTCGGCGCCGTCACATCCGCGACCGGTCTCGATGGCGAGGCCGTGCGCGAGGTGCTCGTGCTCGATCGCTTCTCGTTCCTCTCGGTGCCCGCCTCCGAGGCCGACCGCGTGATCGAGCAGCTCCAGGGCCGCAGCGTACGCGGCAACGCGCTGGAGCTCGAGCGCGTCGCCAGCTAGCGGCGCCGGCGCGGCCCTCGCTATCGTGGCGGCTCACCCGAGCCAGCCACAAGAGGAGACCGCGGAGCATGTCGAGCGCCACGATGCAGACCACAGAAGGCCCGATCGTCTTCGAGCTGTTTGACGACGACGCCCCGAAGACCGTCGAGAACTTCCGTAAGCTCGCCGGCGAAGGCTTCTACGACGGCCTCACGTTTCATCGCATCATCAAGGACTTCATGATCCAGGGTGGCTGTCCGCAGGGGACCGGCACGGGCGGCCCGGGCTACACGTTCGAGGACGAGATCAACCCGCACAAGATCATCCGCGGCGCGCTCGCGATGGCCAACGCCGGGCCCAACACGAACGGCTCGCAGTTCTTCATCGTCACAGCCGGCAAGTGCCCGTGGCTCGACGGCAAGCACACCGTCTTCGGGCAGGTCACCGACGGCCTCGATGTCGTCGACAAGCTCGAGGGTGTGCAGACCGACGGCGGCGACCGACCCGTCGAGCCGGTCGGGATCGCCTCGATCGAGTTCTCCGAGTAGCGCGCTCGAGCTGACGCCGTACGCCCTGCCGCATGCGGCAGGGCGAGCAGGGCCGCATGCGGCCCTGCTTCAGGAGCGCGCATGCGCGCTCCTGCCTACCGGCGCATGCGCCGGTAGGAACGGCCTGAGAAGGCCGAAATCGTCTGCTCGCACTCGCCGCGATGAGCTAGCCTTAGTCGTTACAAGCGAGAGCTACGCGCGAGCGAGATTGGGGACTGAAGATGGCGACGGTCGAGCAGCACGCACCCCGGACCTCCGACGACGAGACGGCGAGCGAGCATCCCGCCACCAATGGCGCCGCCGCGCCGGGTCAGGGCATCCCCGTCGAAAACCCCGCGACCGGCGCGATCGTCGCGACGGTTCCCGATCTCGACGCGGCCGCCGTCGCCGAGCTCGCCGCGCACGGGCGCGCCGCGCAGCCCGTCTGGGAGGCCTACGGCTTCGAGGGGCGCGGACGTGTGCTGCTGCGGATGCAGAAGTGGGTGATGGACAACGCCGATCGCATCGTCCGCACGATCGTCTCCGAGACCGGCAAGACCTACGAGGACGCGCAGCTCGCCGAGATCTCCTACGGCGGCGCCGCCTTCGGCTTCTGGGCGCAGCACGCCGAGGAGTACCTCGCCGACGAGCGCGTCCGCACCAGCTCGATGCTCGTCAAGGGCCGCAAGCTGCTCGTCCGCTACAAGCCGCTCGGCCTGATCGGTGTCATCGGTCCCTGGAACTACCCGCTGACGAACTCCTTCGGGGATTGCGTGCCCGCGCTGGCGGCTGGCAACAGCGTGATCCTCAAGCCGTCCGAGATCACGCCGCTGACCTCGCTGTTGCTCGCCGAGGGGCTCGCCGAGTGTGGGATCCCCGAGGGCGTCTTCCAGGTCGCGACCGGCCGCGGCGAGACCGGCGCCGCGCTGATCGACGAGGTCGACATGATCATGTTCACCGGTTCCACGCGCACCGGGCGCAAGGTCGCCGAGGCCGCCGGGCGGCGGCTGATCCCGTGCTCGCTGGAGCTCGGCGGCAAGGACCCGATGATCGTGCTCGCCGACGCCGACCTCGAGCGCGCCGCGAACGTCGCGACGTACTACTCGATGCAGAACTCCGGCCAGACCTGCATCTCGATCGAGCGCGCCTACGTCGAGGCGCCCGTCTACGACGAGTTCGTCGGCAAAGTCACCGAAAAGGTCCGCGCGCTGCGCCAGGGACGCCCCGACGGCGGCCCCGGCACCGTCGAGGTCGGCGCGATGACCTTCCCGCCGCAGGTCGACCTCGTCGAGGACCACGTCCAGGACGCCATCGCCAAGGGCGCCCGCGCGCTCACCGGCGGGCACCGCGGCGACGGCGATGGTCTCTACTTTGAGCCCACCGTGCTCGTCGACGTCGACCACTCGATGAAGATCATGCGCGAGGAGACCTTCGGGCCGACGCTGCCGATCATGAAGGTCGCCGACGCCGACGAGGCCGTGAAGCTCGCCAACGACTCGCCCTATGGGCTTGCCGGCTCGGTCTTCAGCAAGGACACCGCGCGCGGCGAGCAGATCGCGCGGCGCGTCGAATCCGGCGCCGTCTGCGTCAACGACGCGATCATCAACTTCGCCGCGCTCGAGCTGCCGATGGGCGGTGTCAAGGCCTCCGGGCTCGGCTCGCGCCACGGCGCGCACGGGATCCGCAAGTACTGCTCCGAGCAGGCCCTGCTGATCACCCCGCGGCTCGCGCTCAAGCGCGAACCGCACTTCTTCCCCTACACCAAGCGCGGCACCAAAGGGCTCGGCAAAGCGCTGAAGTTCCTCTACGGGCGCGGCAAGCGCGACTAGCTCGGGGATCGGTCGCGTCCTACGCGGTCGCCGTGCTCGGCAGCCAGCTGAAGCGCCACGCCGCGAAGGCCGCCGCCGCGATGCCCCAGGCCGCGAGCATGAGCAGGTCGCTGACCGAGATCGCGCTAGCGAAGGTGTCGTGGACCGCGGCCAGCTGCAGCCCCGCCGCGAGGTGCTGCACGGGGAAGAACTCGCCGACCGTCCGTAACGTGCCGCCGAGGTTCGCGGTCGGGATGAACACACCCGAGATGAACCACAGCGGCATCGTCGTTGCCTGCACGATCGGCTGCGCCGAGTCCGGCGAGCCGATCACGCCCGAGACTGCGTAGCCGAGGCACGCGAACGTCAGCGCTCCGACGACGCTCGTGCAGGCCAGTGCCGCCAGTGCCGCCGGCGCCATGCCGACGCCGTAGAGCAACTTGCCGATTGTCAGCAGGATCGTCGCCATCACGACCACGATCAGCACCGTCGCCAGCGCCTGGCCCGCGATCAGCAGCGCCGGTGGCGCTGGGGTCGCGCGGCGGCGCTTGAGCACGCCGGTCTCGCGCAGCGTCGCGATCGAGACCACCAGGCCCGCGTACGCCGCGAGCACGATCGACATCGCGAGGATCCCCGGTACATAGAAATGCGAGAGCTTCACACGCACGCCATCGATCCTCGTCATGCCATTGCCGAAGACCCCCGTGAAGATCACCAGCAGCAGGATCGGAAAGAAGAACGTGAAGAAGCGCGCGCGCGGGTTGCGCAGGCTCGCGAGCACGTCGTAGCGCACCTGGTGCGCCAGCAGCACCAGTGCGCCACGCGCGGCGGGGGAGGGCGCCGGCATCGTCAGCTCCCCGCCTGCTCGGTCGCTTGACGGCGACGCCAGATACGGATGATGTATTTGATCAGGTAGAACATCGTCAGCTCCTTAGGTTGTTGTTAGTCATCGGCAGGCTCTGGTTCTCGGCGGTGAGGCTCAGATACACGTCTTCGAGCGTCGGGTGACGCACTTCCAGGTCCTCCAAGTCGAGGCCCCGCTCCAGCGCCCAGCCCGTCAGGGCGTGCAGGTCGTCCGCGACGCGCGCGCTCGACAGGACGATTTGCCCGCCGACGTCCAGCTCGCCGTGCTCGGCCAGTACCGCCGGCAGGTCCGCGACACACGTGCCGCGCGGCGGCACGAACGTGATGCGCGTCCGTGTCAGCTGACGGTCGCCGAGCGTCTGCGGCGTGCCCTGCGCGACGATCTCGCCGGCCACGATCACCGCGATGCGGTCCGCGAGGCGTTCCGCCTCCTCCATGTAGTGCGTCGTCAGGAACACCGTCTTGCCCAGCGCGCGCAGACCCGCGATCACCTCCCACGCCGCGCGGCGCGCCGACGGGTCGAAGCCCGTCGTCGGCTCGTCGAGGAAGATCAGCTCCGGGTCGCCGATCAGCGCCAGCGCGACATCCAGGCGCCGGCGCTGGCCGCCTGAGAGCGCGCTCGCGCGCACCTGCTGCTGGTCGCCGAGAGCGACCAGCGCGAGCGTCTGCTCGACGTCACGCGGCGCGCGATAGTAGCCCGCGTACAGCTCCACGCACTCGCGCACCGTCAGGCCCGGCTCCGCCTCCGACTCCTGCAGCACGATCCCGATCCGCTCGCGCCACGCCGACGGCGCGCGCCACGGGTCCACGCCCAGCACCTCGACGCGACCGGCGCTCGCGCGGCGGAAGCCCTCGAGGATCTCCACCGTCGTCGTCTTGCCCGCGCCGTTCGGGCCGAGGAACGCGAAGATCTCGCCGCCGCGCACCTCGAGGTCGATCCCGCGGACCGCCTCGCGGTCGCCGTAGCGCTTGCGCAGCGCCTCGATCACGATGACCGGCTCGCCGGGCGGCGCGTCGCGTCGGGTGAGGTTTGTGTCTTCTGAGGGCGCGCCGTTGCGCTGCGCGACGGCGGCGTCGAGTGAGTTGGTGAGCATGGCTAGCAAGCTACGCGCCGCCGCGCCCCGTTTCATCGGCCCGCGGGCCGAACTTCGTCCTCCACCCACGGGTGGAGGAACACGCCGAGCGGCTCCACCCGCCGGCCGATGACCGATGCCTGTCGGCCGCCTATCGTGGCGCGAGATGCTTGCGCTTTATCGATGGTTCACCCGCGGTCGGTTCGGTCCCAGCGGCGCCCCCGCCTCGGCCGAGGCGATCGCGCTGCGCTGTTTCGGCGCCGCCTACCTCGCGGTGTTCCTCGTCGAGACATTCACCAGTCGGCCTCATCCCGGACTGCACGGTCGCGGCGCCGTGATCCTTGCCGCGACGCTCGCGTTCGCCGCCGCCGCCATCTGCGCGCAGCCGCAGCGCCCGCGCATTCCCGCGCGGCGGCGCATCGCCGCGCTCGCCGGCCTGACGGGCGCAGCCGCTGTGCTGGCGGTCGTGCAGCCCGAAGGCATCTGGACCGTCGCGCCGATCTTCGTCGCGATCGTCGTCGCGCTGCGGCTCGAGCGCCTGACCGGTGTGCTCACGCTGGCGTGCTCGCTCGCCGTCCTCGTCGTTGTCGCCGCAATCGCCGGGGATGGCGGCGGCTCGCTCTCGCTGCTGATCGCCGCCGTCGTGCTCTTCCTCGTGTTGCGTCTGATGCGCCAGCTGCGCGAGCAGGGCGAGGTCCTCGCCGACGCACGTGCCGCCGAGGCCCGCGCCGCCGAGCGCGGCCGGCTCGCGCGCGAGATGCACGATGTGCTCGCCCACTCGCTCTCCGCGCTCGCGCTCGCGCTCGAGAGCACCCGGCTGCTCGCGCGTGACCGCGGCGTCGACGATGAGCTCGTGCGCGCCCTCGACCAGGCTCACCACCTCGCCGCCGGCGGCCTGCAGGAAGCGCGCCGCGCGATCGCCGCCGCGCGCGGCGAGGAGCTACCCGGTCCCGATCGCATCGGTGTGCTCGCCGACGCGTTCGCCGAGCAGAGCGGCCTGCCCGTCGCCGTTGAGGTCCACGGCGAGCCGCGCGAGCTCGCGCCCGACGCGCGCCTCGCGCTGTACCGCACCGCGCAGGAGGCGCTCACCAACGTGCGCCGCCACGCCGCCGCGCAGCGCATTGAGATCGAGCTCGCCTACCTGCCCGAGGGCACCGTCCTCGTCGTCGCCGACCACGCCCGCGCCGGCGTCGCGCCGCCGGTCGCGCTCGGCCTGGGCGGCGACGGCTACGGCCTCACCGGCATGCGCGAGCGCGCCGAGCTACTCGGCGGCGAGCTGCTCGCCGCGCCGACCGACGACGGCTTCCGCGTCGAGCTGCGGCTCCCCGCATGAGCGCTGGCGGCTCGTCTCACGACTCGAGTGCCGCCGAGTCCTCGCTCGAGCGCGCGCCCGCTCCAGTGCGCGTCGTGCTCGCCGACGACCAGCGCCTCGTGCGCGAGAGCGTCGGCACGCTGCTCGGACTGCTCGACGGCATCGAGCTGCTCGCCACCGCCGACGACGGCGAGCAGGCGATCGCGCTCTGCGCCCAGCACCGCCCGCAGGTCGTGCTGATGGATCTGCGCATGCCGCGACTCGACGGGATCGCCGCCACGCGTCGCCTGCGCGACGAGCAGCCCGACGTGCGCGTCATCGCGCTCACCACCTACGCCGACGACGACAGCGTGCTCGGCGCGCTGCGCGCCGGCGCTCGCGGATACCTCACCAAGGACGCCAGCGGCGCCGACATCCGCAATGCGATCCTCACCGTCGCCGGCGGCGACGCCGCGCTGGATCCCGCCGTGCAGCATCACGTCGTCGCCGCGCTCGCCGCCGCGCGCGCGACGCCGACGGACGCGAGCGCCGCCGCCGCGGCCGCGCCCGCGCTGCCCGACGACCTCACGCCGCGCGAGGCACAGGTACTCGCGCTGATCGCCGCCGGGCTCACCAACGCCGAGATCGCCGAGCGCCTCGTCGTCAGCCCGACCACCGTCAAGTCCCACATCAACCATCTCTTCGCCAAGGCCCGCCTGCGCGACCGCGCGCAGGCCGTCGCCTACGCCTATCGCACCGGGATCGCCGCGCCGCCGGAGTGAGGACTTGGCCAAGCTTGACCAAGGATGCTAGATTCAAGAGATGCGTGTCAATGTCGGCCAGGCAAAGACGGACCTCTCGGCGCTGCTCGCTCGCGTCGAGGCCGGCGAAGACGTCGAGATCGCGCGCAACGGAGTGCCCGTCGCGCGTCTCGTGCAAGTCGAGCGCGACGACAGTCCCGGCGCGATGTTCCTCGCGGCGCAGGGGTCGCTCGCCGGGCAGATCGCGATCGCCGAGGACTTCGAGCTCTCCGAGGACGAGCTCAACGAGATGCTCGACGAGCGCCGTTGAAGCTGCTGCTCGACACCCAGGTCGTGCTCTGGCAGCTGCAGGGCGAGCGAACCGTTACGCCGCAGGCCCGCGACGCGATCGCGCGGGCCGAGGAGTTGAGCTTCAGCGTCGTCTCCTTCGCGGAGATCGGCGTGAAGGTCGCCGTCGGCAAGCTCAGCGTGCCGGCAAACCTTCGCGAGCACATCATCGGCGCTGGCATGCGGATTCTCGGCCTGTCACCCGAGCACGGCCTCGCGGTCGCCGACCTGCCGCTGCACCATCGCGACCCCTTTGATCGGTTGCTGATCGCGCAGGCCCAGCACGAGGATCTGACGGTTGTGACCGCCGACAGCCGCTTCGCCGACTACGAGATTCCGCTCATCGCGGCCACATAAGCACGACAGTCGCCAGCGCCGACGATCCCGAGAAGAGACTCAGAGCGAATGCGCGTCCGACCTCGCGCCGAGTGCGAGCCCGAGAAGTCTTTCCAGCTCCGCGACCGTCACCCGCGGGTCGGTGTGGTGAATCGTCGCCATCCCCAGCTCTTGCGCCGGTGGCAGGTTGAACGGTAGGTCGTCCACGAACACACACTCCGACGCCGGCAGCCCGATTGCCTGCGCACCCAGCTCGTAGATGCGCGGCGCCGGCTTGCGGATGCCGACCTCGCCGGAGATCACCACGCCGTCGAACAGCTCCGTCAGCAGTCCGCGCGGGTAGCGCGTCGTGCCCCACGAGTTGGAGATCAAGCCCGTCGCGACGCCCGCCACGCGCGCCGCGCGCACCGCGTCGACCATCGCGGGCTCCGGCTGCGCACCCGCGAACAACCGGTCGATCAGCCCTTCCGTACGCTCCAGGCCCAGCAGCCGGCCGAGCTCGTTCTCAAAAGTTGTCTCGTCGATGCGGCCCTCCTCGAAGCCAATCAGCAGCTCGCGAGCCGCCGGGTCGCCACGGAAGGCTTGCGCGAGCGTCGCCGGGTCAAGGCCCTCGGCCTCGCAGAACGCGCTGAAGGACGCGAATAGGTTCGTCGTCATCACGCCGCCCCAGTCGACCAATAGGCCACGGATCGGCGTGCGCTCGTCGGCCGGCGTGCGCCCCTCCTGCGCCACGTGCCCATCCTCGGTCGCGCGCCCATCCTCCGTTGCGCGTCCCTCCTGCGTCACGTTCTCAGGGTTCGAACTGCTCACCGAGCGCCACCTCCTCCGCGTGTGCCGCCAGCTGCAGCACGCCCTCGCCGAAGTGCACCAGGTAGGGATCGTCCGTCATGCCCGCCTGCGCGCGCTTGTAGTTGCCCTCCATGAACACCACCGACTTCCACACCGCCAGCGTCACGTACCAGCGCAGCTCGCGCATCGAGCGGCCCGAGAGCTCTTCGTAGCGCGCGATCAGCTCCGCGCGCGTCGGGAAGCCCTCCGCGCGCGTCACGCGGCCGAGTGCCTCGCGCAGGCCGCCCGGCGGGTCACCCTCCTGGCTCCACATCATGCACAGGTAGCCCAGGTCCGCCAACGGGTCGCCGATCGTTGCCATCTCCCAGTCCAGCACCGACGTCAGGCGCGCCGGCGCGTCCAGCGCGTACATCGTGTTGCCCAGGCGATAGTCGCCGTGCACGATCGTCGCCGTGCCGGACTCCGGGATGTGTTCCTGCAGCCACTCCGTCACGCGCGCCACCGCCGGGATCTCGCGCGTCTTGTTGATCTCCCACAGCCCTCCGAAGCGTCGCAGCTGGCGCTCCAGGTAGCCCGTCGGCTTGCCGAAGCCCTCCAAGCCGACCGCGCGCCAGTCCACCGCGTGGATCTCCACCAGCGCCTCGATCAGCTCCTGCGCGATCCGCGCGCGCTCGGCGGGGTTGTCGAGCGCGTTCGGCACGCCGAAGACGATCGGCTCGCCCGCGACCTTCTCCATCACGTAGAACGGACTGCCGATGATCGCCTCGTCCTCGCCGACCGCGAGCACCTCCGGGACGCGCGCCGGGGTCTCCTGCAGCGCGCGCAGCAGACGCGCCTCGCGCACGACGTCGTGCGCGCTCGGCGGCAGCGGCGGGCGCGGCGGGCGGCGCAGCACCAGTTCGCTGCCGTCCGCGCGCTCGATCAGGTACGTCACGTTCGAGTGGCCCTCGCCGATCGGCTCCGCATGCAGCTCGCCCGCGCCGAGGCCGTGCGCGTCGAGGAATTCCCGCAGTGGCTCCAGCACCAGCAGCGGTGGGCGCGCGTCGGGGGCGACGTCGGCGTGCGTCGCGACGATGTCGTCGGGGGCCGCGGGGGCGCTCACTCGCGCAACGCTATCCGAAGCCGCGCGATTCGCGGTTGCCAGGTGCACGCGCGCGAGCGCACCGCAACCGCACCGTCGGCTTGCGTGCGAGCGCGGCGCAACCGCAACATCGGCTTCGCTACGGTGTCTTAAGCGAGGCGCACACCAACGTGCCCGTCTCTCCATGGGTGGCGGCAGCTGCTCTGCGAGCACGTCCGTGTGTCGCTGTTCTGTAAACCCCGGAAGGAGCCCACGAATGCTGCGTATCCGCGTACTCCTCTGTGCACTGCTCACCTGCTCCGCGCTCGGCGTCGGCGCGCTTTCCGCGAGCCAGGCGTTGGCCTCGCACAGTCAGGCCGACTACTTCGAGGCCTCCACCGAGTTGCTCAATGCACACACCCGCGAACACGCGCTCGCGCAGCTCAAGCACCTCGGGGTCCACGCGCTACGCGTCGAGCTCGCCTGGCAGTACGTCGCACCCGGGGGCAACAGCGCCACGAAGCCCAATTTCGAAGCCACGAATCCCGCCGTCTACGCCTGGGCTCCCTACGACTGGATCGTCACCAAGGCCAAAGAACTCGGCTGGAAAGTGCTGCTGACCGTCACCTCGCCGGTGCCGCGCTGGGCGACCTCCAACCACAAGGCGCCCTATGACACGAACCCCAACGCGCGCGACTTCAAGGAATTCATGACCGCCGTCGGCCGCCACTACGGCTCCGAGGTCTCGCTGTTCGCGATTTGGAACGAGCCCAACGACGCCGCGTTCCTGCTGCCGCAGTTCAACGCCGCCGGTCAGGCGACCTCGCCGCGCATCTACCGCGCGCTCTACCAGGAAGGCTACGCCGGGCTGCAGGCCGCCGGTCTCACGCACCCCAAAGTGCTGATCGGTGAAACCGCGCCCGCCGGCTACGACAGCATCACGCGCAAGGAAGCCCGCCAAAATGCGATCCACGACGTCGCGCCGCTGGCGTTTCTGCGGGGCATGCTCTGCCTGAACTCCCATTATCGCAAAGCCGGCTCCTGTGGGCCGCTGTCCGCGTCGGGCTACTCGCACCACGCCTACTCCACCAAGGCCGGGCCCTACTACGTCTCGTCGGTGCGCGACGACGTCATGATCGGCACGCTCTCGCGCCTGGAACGCGCGCTGAACCTCGCCGCACACGCCGGCGCGATCAACGGCGGCATCCCGATCTACCTCACCGAGTTCGGCGTCCAGAGCAAGCCCAACCGCTATCTCGGCGTCTCGCCCGCCCAGCAGGCCGAATACGACGCGATCTCCGAATACATCGCCTACCGCGACCCGCGCGTCGCCGCCTTCTCGCAGTACCTGCTCAAAGACGGCGCCGTCGGCGGGGCCCCCGGGTCGGGCGCGCACGGCGGTTTCGTCGGCTTCCAGTCCGGTCTGGAGTACATCAGCGGCCAGCCCAAGCCGCTCTATTCCGCGTGGCCAGTGCCACTCGCCGTGTTCAGGACCGGCAGCGGCTTCTCGCTGTGGGGGCTCGCGCGGCCCGCGACCGGCGCCACCAAGGTCACCGTCCTCGTCAAGACCAAGGGCGCCAAGAAGTACCGCGTGCTGAAGACCCAGAGCACCAATGCGCTCGGTTACTGGAGCTTTACCTCCAGCGTTCACGGCATCAGCTGGCGCGTACGCTGGACCAGTCCCACCGGCGTCAAGTACGAAGGGCCGCCGATCGGCGCCAACCGCACGCCGTAGCGCGTCTCACGCCAGTTGAGTCGTCGCATCGCGCTCGCCGGCATCGTCTTCCTAGAGTGGGAAGGCGATGCCGGAGCTGCCCGAGGTCGAGATCACTGCGCGCCGGCTCGACGCCGCGCTGCGCGGCGCGCGCGTCGAGTCAGCGCTCGCGCCCGGTGTCAATGCGCTGAAGACCTTCGACCCGCCGCTCGCCGCGCTCGCCGGTCGCGAGATCGTCGGGGTCGGTCGGCGTGGCAAGCAACTGATCATCGCCGTCGGCCCCGCCGCGCGCGCGCCCGCGCGTGCGCGTGAGGACGAGGTGGATGAGGTGGATGAGGTGGGGGAGACCGCGGGCGAGCTGACGCTGCTGATCCACCTGATGTCCGCCGGGCGCCTGCAGCTCTTTGACAAGCACGCCACGCCGCGTGATCGCACCTCGCGAGTGCTGGTGCGCATCGACGACGGACGCGAGCTGCGCCTGCGCGAGTTCGGCTCCAAGCAGGCCGCTTGGGCGAAGCTGCTGCTTGCGTCCGAGCTCGAGCACGAGGACTCGCTCACGCGGCTCGGGCCGGAGGCATGGCCCGACCCGCCCGAGCTCGCCGCGCTGCTCGACGCGCCGCGCCCCCTGCACACGCAGCTGCGCGACCAGCACGTCATCGCCGGCATCGGGCGCTCGTGGGTCGATGAGATCCTCTGGGAGGCGCGCCTCTCGCCGTTCAAGCGCGGCGCCGACCTGCAGGACGACGAGCCGCGACGCCTGTGCGAAGCGACGATCGCGGTGCTCGATGGCGCGATCGCGCACTACGAGTCCGTCGTCGCGCTGCCGATTCCCGACAAGTTGCCGATGCCGCTGCGCGTGCACCGCCACGAGGGCGAGCCGTGCCCGCGCTGTGCGACCACGCTGCGCGCCGTGCACTTCGAGGACTATGTCATCGCCTACTGCCCGACCTGCCAGACCGACGGGCGCGTGCTCAAGGACCGGCGTCTCTCGCGGTTGTTGAAGTAGTCGCGTGCCGAGGCGCGCCGCACCCGCCCCGCCCGCCTCGCTTAGGGACGGCCTGCGCGCGGCGGCAGTTTGACGATGCCGATGAAGAAGTCGTCAATCTGGTGCACGATCTCGCGGAAGCGCTCGAAATCAACCGGCTTGGTGATGTACGCGTTGGCGTGCATCCGGTAGGAGCCCATGATGTCTTCCTGCGAGGACGACGTCGTCAGCACGATCACCGGAATCGTCGCGAGCTCCGGGTCGCTCTTGATCTCCGCGAGCACCTCCGCACCGCCCTTGCGCGGCAGGTTCAGATCTAGCAGCACCAGGTCCGGGCGCTCACGGTCGGCGTACTCACCTTCGCCGCGAACGAACCTCATCGCCTCGACGCCGTCGCTGACGACCGACAGCACGTTGCCGACCTTCTGCTCGGAGAACGCCTCGCGGATCAGCAGGACGTCGCCGGGGTCGTCCTCGACGAGCAGGACCGAGATGAGCTCGGCGTTCATTGCAGGGCCTCCTTGGCGATCGGTAGCGTGAAGCGAAAGCACGTCCCGTCGGTGTAGCTCGTATCGAGCCAGATCCGACCCCCGTGATACTGGACGATCTTGCGGCACAACGCCAGGCCGATCCCGCTGCCCTCGTATGCGTCCCGTGAATGCAGCCGCTGAAAGATTAGGAAGATGCGTTCGCCGTACTCCGCGTCGATGCCGATGCCGTTGTCCGCGCAAGCCAGCTCCCACTCGGTATCGCGGCGGAGTGCCTCGATGCGTACCACCGGGCGCTCCGCGCCGCGGAACTTGACCGCGTTGGCGATCAGATTCTGAAACAGCGAGGTCAGCTGCGCGCGGTCGCCGCGCACGCTCGGCAGCTCGCCGGCGACCACGCTGCCACCGGCGCTTTCGATCGACTCCGCGAGCGCCGCGCGCGCCGCGGCGAGCACCTCGCCGAGCGCGACCGGCTCGAGCTCGCGACCGCTGCGTCCGACCCGCGAAAACGCGAGCAGATCATTGATCAGGCTCTGCATCCGCTTCGCACCGTCGACCGCGAACTCGATGTACTGATCGGCGCGCTCGTCGAGCTGGCCCGCGTAGCGCGCCTGCAACGCTTGGCAGAAGCTCACGACCTTGCGCAACGGCTCCTGCAGATCGTGCGAGGCGACGTACGCGAACTGCTCCAGCTCCGCGTTGGAGCGCCGCAGCTCGCGCGCCTGCTCCTCCAGCTGTCCGCGCGCCACTTCGACAGTCGCGAGCTCGTCGACGATGCGCTGGCGCATCGCGTCGATCTCGCGACCGACCGCCGCGACCTCCTGCGGCCCGCTCGCGATTGTCAGCGGGTTGCCGAACTCGCCCCCCGCGACGCGGCGCGCTTCCGCGCCCAGCCGCGCGAGCGGGCGCGTGATGGTCCAGCGCAGCAGGAACCCCGCCCCGAGCACGCCGCCGAGGATCAGTACCGCGGCGAGAATCAGCAGCAGCTGCAGCGTGTCGCCCGCGTTTTCCAGCTGGTCACGCGTCACGGTATCCAGACGGTTGAGCGAGAACTGCAGGCGACTGATCGATCCGCGGACGTCGTCGAACAGCCGTTTGCCGCGTAGGTCCTCCGTGATCGAGCGCCGCGCCGACTGGCGGCGGTAGGCGAGCACCGGCGTCACATATTTGCTGCGCCACGCCTGCGCGTATGCGCGAACCGCTCGCACTTCGGCCGCGATCTCCGGACCGATCGCCCGCTGTCGCGCATCGAGTTCCGTGTACGCGTGCTCCTCGCCGGCGCGGCCGCTGCGGTAAGGCTCGAGGAAGCTCGGCTGCGCCGTAATCAGATAGCCACGTACACCCGTCTCCTCGTTGACGAGCGCGTTTTCAAGCGCCAGCGCAGTGCGGCGTGCGGGTCCGACCTGTTCGAGCAGGAGCTGGCGGTCGCGCGTCAGCTGGCCATTGGCCACGAGCGCCAAGCCGATGCCGACGACCGCGAGCACGAGTAGCAGCCCGATCGTCGCACCGAGCAGTCCGCCGACGCTCATCCGCGCGATCCGCTGTCCGAGACCCCGCGGTGCTCGCTCGGTCGCGCTCATCACTGCTGCCGCGCATCCGCGCGCATGCCGACGAGCAGCATCGCCACGTCGTCGCTGAGCGCCCCGCCGTTCAGGCGCTCGGCGCCCGCGATCAGCCGCTCGAGCAGCTCTCCGGGTCGATCCCGCCAGTCCGGGTCTCGCGTGATCTCCTCGCCGATCAGTCGGTAGAGGCCCGCTTCGCCGAGGCGCTCCGCGCCAGCGCCGACGCGACCCTCGATGATCCCATCGGTGTAGAGCAGGATCGTCCAACCCGGCGGCAGCGGCGCGCGCTCGGCACGCCACGGCCCGTCGCCGATCCCGATGCCCGCGCCACCGCCGCCCCCCCCGAGCCCCGAGATCGCGGCGCCGTCGATCAGGGCCGGCCACGGATGGCCGGCGCGGACGATCGACACCGCTCCGCGCGCCGGCTCGATCTCGAGCGTGCAGAGCGTCGCGAACAGGCCCGGCAGATGGCGCTCGTGCTCGAGCACCTGTTGCAGAGTCTGCAAGACGACCTCCGATTTGTTCCCCGCCAGCGCCAGCGCACGCCAGGCGGCACGCAGGCTCACTCCGATCGCCGCTTCGTCCGGTCCGTGGCCACAGACGTCGCCGACTAGGACATGCAGGCTGTCATCAGCGCTCTGCACCAGATCGAAGAAGTCGCCGCCCAGCAGCGCGCGACTGCGGCCCGCGCGATAGCACGACGCGACCCACACCGAGGCACTCTCGATCAGCGGCTTCGGCGCGAGGCCTTTTTCCAGGCGCGTCATCTCGCGCGCCTGCGCCTCCGCCAGGAGCAGGTCGCGCTCGGCCTCCTCGGCCTGACGCCGACCGATCGCGTAGCGGATCGACCGCGCAAGCTGATCGCCGCCGACGTGGCCCTTCACCAGGTAGTCCTGCGCGCCCGCCGCGACCGCCGCCACGCCCGCCGCCTCGTCGGCGAGCCCCGTCAGGACGATCAGCGGGATTCCCGGCGCCTGCGCGCGAAGCCTCGCCACCGCGTCCAGGCCCGTCGCGTCCGGCAGGCCGAGGTCCAGCAGCACGCAGTCGATGCCCTGCTCTAACGTCGCCAGGGCATCCCGCAAAGTGCGGCTGCGCACGATCCGCGCGTGCGGGAGCCGTTCGGTCAGATCGTCCTCGACGAGCCGCGCATCGCCGTCGTCGTCCTCGACCAGCAGCACGCCGATCGTGTCCTCGGCGGCCGCTCGGCCATCGCTCGTGATCACGGGCCGACCGCTTGCTGCATGGGCTGCCGCGTGTTCATCGGCGGCATCTTATTTGCCGGCGCACCGCGCGCTTGCGGACCGCCGGCGCCGCCGCTGGGGTATGACACGATTTCGGGGCTCATGGAAGAGAACACCGAGATAGTGCCTTGGGACCGCAAGCTCGCCAAGCGCTTTGCGAGCGATGCCTGGGTGGCGGCTAACCACCCATTGGAGAAGCGGCGCGAACCGCTGTTTCGCCAGCGGGTGACGTCGCGGGCATTTTCGCTGGGCTTGCTGCCGATCGCGTGTGTCGCTGTGCTCTCTGGGCGGTTCAGCCCGGCGGCTTTTTTGCGGCTGTTCTTTGGGTTGCCTACCTCGGTTCGATTCCGCTCGCGGGGATCATCGAGCGCCGGATGCGGCGATTACCGAATCACGGCGCGGCCCGCGCGGATCGCGTCCAACATCGCTTGATAACGAACGCCGTCACCGCTGTCGCTGCTGACGATCTCCGAAAATCGGAGATCAGGGTCGTCGCCGGCAGTCTCACGCATCGTCGAAGCTGCGCGCGTCATCACGAGGGCCGCCCGGAGATTGCTCCACGAACGGTCATCGCAGGATGAGGCCACCAGCTGAAGGTCCGCGTCGCTCCAACCCGGCACCGGCTCGAGGGCGGAGTTCCACCACGATCCCTGCTCAAAAGCCTGGGCGAGAAGAACCTCCCACATCGACAGGAAGTAGTCGATCACGCGCTCCACGCCGACAACGACGGTGCCGGCGACCTCGCGTTCCCGCTTGTGCGTCATACGCTCAGCCAGCAACTGCGCACCGCCTGTCAAGAGTCCTCCAACTATCGCTCCACCGAGCGCGATCAGCGCGATCGCCAAGTTGCTCGTTTCGTTGGCCGTCGCCGTCGCGAACACCGGCAGGAGCCTAACGAGACCTACGAGGAGCGGTGCCTCTCCGAGTCAGGATCGAACAAGCTCAATCGGAGCCAGCGTCGAAACTCGCTTCCCATCGCACGATCGTCGGCCATCTCAATCTCGTCAGACTCGGCGAGACGGCCCTCAGCGCTGCGGACAAATCGGCTCGGCAACGGGCGGGAAGGACAGGCTCCGAACTCGATCATGGACTCCGTCGTTCTGAGGATGTTCTTGATCTCTTCCGCCACGCTGGACCATGATAGTGCGCTTACCCGGTCGGTCGGAGACGCCTATATGTGCCGCGCTCCCGTGCTCCGTCAGGTGCGGTGCCACGGGCGAGGCGAGAGTCAGAATGCTGGTTCCAAAAACGCCATCGGCATAACGCTCGGGTCGCTCAGGCTACACCTGGGTGACTAAGATGCACTCGTGATCGAAACAGGCGACGACGCCCCCGACTTCACCCTCACCGATCAGGACGGCCGCGAGGTTAAGCTCTCCGACTACCGCGGCGAATCGGTGGTGGTCTACTTCTACCCCAAGGCCGATACCTCCGGGTGCACCGTCCAGGCTTGCGGCGTGCGCGACCATCGTGCCGATTACGAGCGCACCGGTGCGACCGTGCTCGGCATCTCCCCCGATCCCGTCGCCAAGGTCAAGAAATTCGACGACAAGCACGACTTCGGCTTCCCGCTGCTCGCCGACGAAGACCACGCCGTCGCCGAGGCCTACGGCGTTTGGGCGCAGAAGTCGATGTATGGCAAAACGTACTTCGGCAACGAGCGCACGACGTTCATCATCGATCCCGAGGGCAAGGTCGCTCGGGTGCTGCGCAAGGTCAAGCCGGCCGAGCACGACGCGCTGGTGCTGAGCGCGCTCGCGGAGGCCGAGCCGCCGACGACGGCGTAGGTCCGGGAGGGCCCCGCGCCGGGGTGCCGCGGCCGCGCGTCGAGTCAACGCTCGGGTGTCACGAACCCGGACTCGTACGCGAGCACTACAGGCTGCACACGGTCGCGCAGGTCGAGCTTCGTGAGGATGCGCCCGACGTGCGTCTTGACCGTCGATTGCTCGACGACGAGCTCGGTAGCGATCTCGCCGTTCGAGCGCCCCTGGGCAAGGAGCCGCAGGACGTCGAGCTCACGCGGCGTCAGGTCGCCGAGGCGAGCGGGGATCTCCCCGCTCGCTTGCGCGGCGCTGGCGAAGCGGAGGATCAGACGGCGCGTGACCGCGGGGTCGATCAGCGCGTCACCGGCGGCGATGCTGCGTACCGCCCAGCACAGTTGCTCGGGCGGCACGTCCTTCAGCAGAAAGCCGCTGGCGCCGGCGCGCAGCGCCTCGAATACGTATTCGTCGACGTCGAAGGTCGTCAGGATCAGGACGCGACTGCCGGTCTCGGCGATGATCCGCCGCGCGGCGGTCAGGCCGTCCATGCCGGGCATGCGGATGTCGAGCAAGACGACATCGGGCGCGCGCTTGCGAGCGAGGTCGATCGCGTCGAGTCCGTCCCCCGCTTCGCCGACGACCGTCAAGTCGGGCTCGCTCTCGAGGATCGCGCGAAAGCCGGCACGGATGAGGCGCTCATCGTCGACGATCAACACCGAGATCTCGCTTGTGGGAGCTTCGCTTGCGGTCATGAGCACTGTCCTCCCTCCGAGGACGGAGAACGCTTGGCGAATGATCATCCTCGAGACGGACGTCAGGCGCCCACGCGCTGCTTACGCTGGCAGTCTCATCAGAGTGTGCGTCGTTTGCAGATCGCGCCGCCGCTCGCCACAATGCCACCTATGAAAGGGGTGCCTGCGATGCTCGGTGCAGTCAAGGGCTGGTTCGGTGGGTCGCTGTGCGGATTGCGCGGAGTCAACCGCGCCGACGGGCTGATCGCACTTGTGCTGAGTGCGTTCGGGATCGCGCTGACGAGTGGATTGGAGCCCTCCGGCCATCCGCACGGTGGCTTTTGGGCTTCGGTCGCGATGCTGGCAGTGACCATGCCGGTGCTCTGGCGCCGGCGCGCTCCGCTCGCCGCGGTCGCGACCCTCGCCGTGGGCTCGCTGTTCAACGGGCTCGTGATCGGCTCGATGGTTCGCTGTGGCGCTGCGCTGCCCGCACTCGGGCTGGTGATGTTCTCGGTCGGCTTGCGCTGTGAGCTGCGCAGGGCGCTCGGGGGCGCTGCGCTGGGAGTGATCGCGGTCGTTGCGCTGGCGCAATACGACCCGAACCTCACACTTGCATTCGGCGCTCCGGGCTCGGTGTTGCTGTTGGCGCTGTGGGGTGTCGGCCGGCTCGTGCGCTCGCGCGAGAGCATGGTTGCGAGCCTGCGCGAGCGCACCCGCGAGCTGGGCGAGCAGCGCGAGCGCACCGCGCAGCTCGCCGTCGCGGCGGAGCGCGCACATGTCGCCGCTGGTGTCGATGACCTGCTGCAGGAGCGCATCGGAGCGCTGGCGGGTGAAGCGGCGCGTGGCCGCGGGGCGGTCGACGAGCAGCCCGAGCTCGCTCGCGAGATGCTCTCCACGATCGAGCACGAGGGCCGCCGGACGCTGTCGCAGATGCGCGAGATCGTGGGGTCGCTGCGCGATGACGCCCCGGTCGATCCCCAGCCCGGGCTCACCGATCTCGACGGGCTGCTCGAGCGCGCCACCACGGCCGACGTTCGCCTGCGTGTCGACGGCGATCGGCGCGGACTCCCGGCGGGCCTCGAGCTGTCGGGCTACCGAATCGTCGAGCACCTGCTCACGACGCTTCAGGACACTCCCGAGGCGCGCGTCGATGTCACGTTGAGCTTCGCCGACGATGCCCTGGAGATCGCGGTCGCTGGTCCGCCGCGCGCGGACTTCGATACGCGGGCTGCGCTCGCCGGCGCGCGCGAGTGGGTCGCATTGCACGGTGGCCAGCTGGAGGAGCAGGCGCGCGCGGGTCGCTCGCGGACTGTCGTGCGGTTGCCGCTGGTAACCGCCTATGCGTGACGCGCTGCGCGGCGCGGTAGCGCGCGCGGGCTGGCGCTTGGACGCCACGCTCGCGCTCGCGCTCGCGATCGGTTGCATCGGCGCCGTCGAGCTCCTGACGGCTACCGGTCAGGAGCGCAGCCTGGCGGTGTGGTTCGCGTTGGCGCTCGCGGTCACCTGCGCGGCGATCCTGCTGCGCAGCCGCGATCCGCTCCTCGCTGCGGTGCTCACCGGTGCGGTCTGGTTCGTGCCCGGCGTCGTGCTCGGGCCTCGGTGGGCCGACGCGATGCCGTCCTCGGCCGCCCTCGCGATCGTGGTGCTCGCCTATACGCTCGGAGTTCGCGAACCACGCCTGCGGGGCCTGATCGGGCTCGCCGTCCTGGTGCTCGGCATGAGCGCCGGCGACTTCTCGGATCCAGTCCCGCCGTTCATGTTCACCGTGCCCGCCTGGATCGCCGGCGAGGCCGTGCAGGCGCGCAGCCGCCTGGCCGCCCAGCTCGCCGCACGCGCGCGTGAGCTCGAGGAGGAGCGCGAGGCGTTCGCGCGAGAGGCCGTGCGCTACGAGCGCACCCGCATCGCGCGCGAGTTGCACGACATCGTCGCGCACAGTCTCAGCATGATGGTCGTCCAGGCCGGCGCCGGACAGCGCCAGCTCGACTCCAACCCCGCCCAGGCCGCACAGTCCCTCGAACACGTCGGCGGCGCCGCGCGCCAGGCCGAGCTCGAGCTCGGCCAGTTGCTCGACTTGCTCGGCGCGCAGGCGCCACGTCGATCCGACGGTGGACTGCGTCTGATCGACGAACTCGTGCGGCAGGCCGGTGCCAGCGGCCTACCCGTCGCCTGCCGCTTCAGGGGAGCGCACGATGCGCTGCCGCTCGAGCTATCCGAAGTCGCCTATCGGGTTGCCCAGGAGGGGCTCACGAACGCGCTCAAGCACGCGCCCGGCGCGCCGGTGCAAGTCACGGTCGATGCCGGCGAGGGTGAGGGCGATGTGGTGATCACGGTCGAGAACGCGCCGCCGCGCAGGGCAGCCTCAGAGCTGCAGAGCACCGGCGGTCAGCACGGCATCCGCGGCATGCGCGAGCGCGTGCGTGACTGTGGCGGAACGCTTGAAGCCGGACCGACCGCGGACGGCGGTTGGCGTGTCACGGCGTATTTGCCGTACGTCGGTCCGATGCAATCGCGCGCGCCCGCGGCATCCGCTCCCATCCAGCTCGAAAGTAGCGCCTAAAACTCCAGCACCGCGCGAATCCCATCCTGCGCCTCCATCAGTGCGAAGGCGCGATTTACCTGGTCGAGCCCCATGCGGTGCGAGATGAACGGGTCGACGTCGAGCTCACCGCGCAGGTAAAGATCGACCAGCTCCGGCACCTGGTCGCGGCCCTTGACGCCGCCGAAGGAGCTACCGCGCACGCGCCGCCCGGTGATCAGCAGGCGCGGGACGATGTCGAGCGTCTCGCCCTTGCCCGCGACGCCCGCGATTGTGCAGAGGCCCCAGCCCATCCGCGCTGCTTCGACCGCCTGGCGCATCACCGCCACCAAGCCCGTCGCCTCGAAGGTGTAGTCCGCGCCAAAGCCGCCCGTGCTCTCCAGGACCCGCGCGACGGTGTACTCGTCGGCCTGCCAGCACTCCGTCGCGCCCTGTCCGCGTGCGAGCTCCAGGCGCTCGGGTGAGAGGTCGACGCAGACGATTCGCGCCGCGCCGCGCAGCCGGCAGCCAGCGACCGCGCCGAGGCCGACCATGCCGGCGCCGAACACCACGCACGTCGAGCCCTCGCGGACCTCGGCCGTGAACATCGCCGCACCAAGTCCCGTCGAGAGCCCACAGGCGAACAGGCACGCGCGATCCAGCGGCGCCTCGCGATTGATCTTCGCCAGTGCGATCTCCGGGAGCACCGCGTACTCGGCGAACGTCGACGTGCCCATGAAGTGACGGATCGGCTCGCCGCCGCGCGAGAGTCGCGTGCTGCCGTCCGGCAGGTACCCCAGGTTCTGCTGCTCGCGGATCGCCAGACAGAGGTTCGTCTCCGGGCTGCGGCAGTGCACGCATTCGCGGCACTGCGGCGAGAACAGCGTCACCACATGATCGTCCGGTGCCAACGACTGCACGTCGGGACCCACCTGCTCGACGACGCCCGCGCCCTCGTGGCCGAGCACCGTCGGCGCGTAGCCCGACGGGTCGACGCCCGAGGCCGTGTACATGTCGGTGTGACACACCCCGCACGCGACCAGTCGCACGAGGACCTCACCGGCACGCGGCTCGGCGAGGTCAACCTCCTGGACGACGAGCGGCTCGCTGAATTCCTCGAGAACCGCCGCGCGGATCTTCATCGAAACCGCGCCGCTTCCTCGGAGCCGCCGGTCGCGTCACCGGCGCTGTAGGAGTGCGCGCCCGCGCCCGCCAAGCGGCCGCCGTCGACGATCAGGTACTCCTCGCGGATCGCACGGCCTTCGAGCCAGCACTCGAGGATCTCGCGCGTGCCCGCCGCGTAGCGCGCCTGCGCGGAGAGGCTCGTGCCGGAGGTATGCGGGGTCATGCCCTGATGCGGCATCGAGCGCCACGGATGATCGCGCGGGGCCGGTTGCGGGAACCAGACATCGCCGGCGTAGCCCGCGAGCTGGCCGCTCTCGCACGCCGCCGCGACGGCATCGCGATCGCAGATCTTGCCGCGCGCGGTATTCACGAGGTAGGCCCCGCGCTTCATTTTCGCGATCAGCTCCGCGTCGAACAGGCCCTCCGTCTCGGGGTGCAGCGGCGCGTTGATCGTCACGACGTCGCACACGCCGAGTAGCGACTCGACGCTCTCGTGGAAGGTCACGCCAAGCTCGCACTCGACCTCCGCAGGCAGGCGGTGGCGATCGGTGTAGTGCAGGCCGACATCGAACGGCGCGAGTCGCCGCAGCACCGCCGAGCCGATGCGGCCCGCGGCGACCGTGCCGACCTGCATGCCCTCGAGGTCGTACTCGCGCGCCGCGCAGTCCGCGATGTTCCAGCCGCCGTCGAGCACGCGCTGGTGGGAGGGGATGTAGTTGCGCACCAGCGCGAGGATCATCATCACGACGTGCTCAGCGACGCTGATGCTGTTGCAGTAGGTCACCTCCGCGACCGTGATCTCGCGCTCGATCGCCGCCTGTAGGTCGACGTGGTCGGAGCCGATCCCCGCCGTCAGCGCGAGCTTCAGTCGCGGCGCGCGCGCGATGCGCTCCGCCGTCAGGTACGCGGGCCAGAACGGCTGTGAGATGACGACATCTGCCTCCGGCAGCGCGCGTTCAAAGACCGAGTTCGGCCCGTCCTTGTCAGCGGTCACGGTCAGCGTGTGACCGCCCGCCTCCAGGAACGACCGCAGTCCCAGCTCGCCCGAGACGCTCCCCAGTAGCTCACCCGGCGTGAAGTCGATCGCCTGCGGCGTCGGCGCGCCCTGCCCGTCGGGGTAGCGCTCGATCTTCGGGATGCCCTCGCGCGCGTAGCGCGGCGGGTAGCCGTCGATCGGATCGTCGTAGAGGACACAGAGAACGTTTGCCATCGCACTGCCACCCTTTCCTCGCGCCGGCCCGCGCCGGCTTAGCTGTGAGTACCGTCCACCGCGCCCGTCGCACCCGCTGCGTCCGCGGCAGTGAGCGGAGTCGCTCCCTTGAACAGATCCGCGGCGCGCTCGGCGATCGCGATGACCGGCGCGTTGGTGTTTCCGCGCGGCACCGTCGGTATCACCGAGGCGTCGACCACACGGATGCCCTCCAGTCCGATCACACGCAGCTGCTCGTCGACGACCGCGCCCAGTGCGCAGGTCCCGACGGGGTGGTAGATCGCGAAGGTCGTGCGCGCCAGGTGCGCGCGCAGCGCCTCCTCCGAGGTGTCCGCCGGCACCGTGAACGGATCGGCACAGTAGGGCGCGAGCGCCGGCTGCGCGGAGATCTCGAGCGCTAGTCGCAGCGCCGCAACGGCATGCGTGAGATCGGACTCCGTCGAGTAGAAGTCATTGCGGACGATCGGCTTGGCCGTCGGGTCGCTGGAGGCCAGGCGCACAGAGCCGCGGCTCTCGGGCGTCAACAGGCACGGCGAAACCCACACGCCGTGGCCCTGCGGGTCGCCCATGCCCTCTTCGACGATCTGCAACGCGGCGACGTGGAACTGCACGTCGGGTGCCGGCGCGTCGGGGCCGACGCGCGCGAAGCCGCCGCTCTCGGCGAGGTTCGAGGCGAACGGCCCCGTCTGGGTCGCTTCGTACTGCGCCAGCGCCGCAGGCTCGAGCGCGAGCAGCAAGCTCTGTGGCTCGGGGGTGCTCCACACGCAGTAGCTAGCTGCGTGGTCGCTGAGGTTCTCGCCGACGGCCGGTTGGTCGAGCAGCACCTCGACCTCGCGCAGCGCGAGGTGCTCGGCCGGGCCCACGCCGGAGAGCATCAGCAGCTGCGGGGAGTTATAGGCGCCGCCGCAGAGGATCACCTCGCGCGCCGCGCGCAGCTCCTGCGCTTGTCCGAGTTGGCTGGCGAGCACGCCGACCGCACGGTTGCCCTCGAACAGCACTCGCTGGACATGCATGTGCGGCATCACCGTGAGATTCGGACGCTCCATCGCCGGGTGCAGGTATCGCCTCCCCTGCCGGAACAATCTTGAGACGCGCGACCTCATGTCGCTGTTGCAGCAAATAGTCACGAAACGCAAGCACGAGCGCCTGCTCGCGCCGGTCGGCCTCATACGGCGTGTGGCTTGGAGCCACAAACATTTTCTCTGTCCATTGCTCTTCGACAGGTACGTCTTCAATGCCGTTCAGACCGACGCGATCTAGCTTCGACAAACTGGGCTTAGGTTGGGCATCGAGCGGTTGCAGTCGGAAGACGATGACGCTACGCACGGGTCCGTTGTTGGTCTCCGGTGCGTCGGTCGTATAGAACGGCTGCTCGCGGGCAAGCTCAAACTCTCCCTCATATGCAACCCGCCCGCGCGCGCCAAGGAACAACCTGAGCGAACGCCCCTCGCTCGCGTGATTAAGAATCGCGGCGTTACCGGACTTCATTTGCTGGTCGCCGCGTTGTCCTTCTCCGGTGTAGTGAAAGCAACCGTCGGCTCGCCAACCGTCAAAGTATCCGTGGGGCTCACCAGCGATTGGGTCGGAAAACAGGAGAACGTTTGGCGAGCTCTTAGACGGACCGATTCCACCCTGCGTTCGACCCCCGTAGCGTTGCTGCAACTCCTTGCGCTCAACTTCGTCGCCGGGGTGCAGAGCCCAAACGGCGGGATCGCCCGATGGGAGCAGCCCACCTACAGAGGGAGATGGTGTCATAGCGCCTCAGAATGGGATGTCGAAATCACGTGTCCGATTATGGTAACGCGAACCCGCTGAACGCCCCACCATCCGCGCGTCGCGATCTCTCAGCGGTATCGAGAAATCGGGAGGAGCGCGGCTTGCCTGTAGCCTAGTTAGCGTTGGAATCGACGTCCCAAAAATCCCCGTGGCGGTGCCTGCCCACATCGCACGGTCGTGTGAGATGCAAAGGCCAGGACACCCCCGTCCGAGCGGGCTGCGGGGGTGGCGTATGACGGCGGGCGTCCTTCCGGACGACCTGCAGGTTCCCGAGCAGCTGAGTCGTCGCAAGGTGCGTAAGCGTCTGCTGTTCTTGGCGGGGGTCGTCCTCGTCGTCGTTGCCGTCGTGACGCTGCTTCCGGGCCTCGATGGGTTGCGCGCGCGACTCTCGCACGCCAACCCGGCATGGCTCGTGCTTGGCGCGGGGCTGAAGGTGCTCTCGGGCCTCGGGTATGTGGCGATCTTTCGGATGGTGTTCTGCAGACGCATGAGCTGGCGCGTCAGCTACCAGATCGGGATGTCCGAGATTGGCGCGAACGCGCTCCTGCCGACCGGCGGCGCCGGTGGCCTGGCGCTTGGGGCCTGGGCGCTCAAACGAGGCGGGATGCCGACGGTCGAGATCGCGCGGCGTACCGCCGCCTTCTTCATGCTGACGAGCGTTGCGAACGTGGTCGGCGTGGTCCTCATCGGCGTCGGTCTCGCCGTGCGGGTGCTACCTGGGGAGACGAACCTGGCGCTGACGCTCCTGCCCGCCGCGCTAGCCGCAGCCGCGATCGTGGGGTCGCTGCTCGCGGGACGCTCCTCCGCCGGCCTGCACCGGCGACTAGATCGCAACGAAGCAAGCGGGTCATCCTCGCGCCGCTCGACACTGGCGCTGAAGACCCTGGTGGCGGTAGCTGACGGCGTCAACGAGGCGGTCGCGCTGCTGCGCGAAGGTAACGCTTGGCTGATCGGCGGGATCCTCGCCTATCTCGTCTTCGATGTGATGATCCTGTGGGCGACGTTTCACGCCTTCGGCGCCGCACCGGCGCCGGCGATCCTCGGAATGGCCTACCTGATCGGCGAGCTGGGTGGACTAATTCCCATCCCCGGCGGGATCGGCGGCGTTGACGCGGGCTTGGTGGGAACCTTCGCGCTGTACGGTGTGCCGGTCACCGTCGCGGCCTCCGCGGTGCTCGCTTATCGCGCGATCGCGCTGTGGGTTCCAGCGATTCTCGGCTCCGCAGCGTTCATCTCGCTGCGCCGAACTCTGCGCCGCGAGTCCGCTGAGATCGCCGCCTGCGCACCGCAGACAGAGATGGAGGTCATCGGGCTCGGGCACGTAGTCATCGGACCGGCCCCGACGGGCTCACAGCCTTAAGCCGTACGACCGAATCGCGGGCTTCGTTTGCGCACTGGTGGATGCTCGTGAGAGCATGTCCACTCAGTACTGCGGGCCGAGCACACCAACGAAGGGATCCCGATGGAAGCGCATCTCAGCAGCCGTCACCGCGACACAGTCCAGAAGATCTTCAGCCAGCCGCCGAACCGGAACATCGAGTGGCGCGAGGTCGTGGCGCTGCTAGAGGTGGTTGGTACCGTGACGCACGAGCACAACGGCAAGCTCAAGGTTTCACTCGGCCCTGAGACCGAGGTGCTGCCTGCGCCCCGTGGTAAGGACGTCGACGTTCAGATCGTGGTGGATCTCCGGCGCATGCTGAAGCAGGCCGGTTTCGCGCCGGACGGTTCCTCAGCCATCGCCGACCAGAGTGCGCGCGATCACGGCGATGGACAGTGGGGCGAGCCGACCTAAGCTCACCATCGCCCGAGTTTCTCAACCATGTTGCGCCGTCGGCGACGCCAGCCGCGCGGATGGGGTCCCTCACCGGTCACGACAGGCGGGCTGGGCCTACTACCGTTTCCTCTTTTTCTGCGCAGGGTGGTGAAGCTCGGCGGCAGTCTTGCACTTCGCCCGCTTTCGGTGGTTTTTAATCTTCCGGCATTTCGCTAGTGCCCGCGACAGCGCGGAGACGCCCTTCGGGAGCTTGGTGGCTTTGGCGCTGAGGACACCGTGGGAGGGCGTTTGAGTCCTGGCTTGGTTGACCGGTGGGGCGCCGTTGGTATTGGCGGATGAGGTCGGCGTCGTTGGCACAGTTTCGATCGGCAGGGCCTTAGTCGGATACAAGCCGAGGCCACCATCGTCGATCGCGATTGCGCCGGGGCTCGGCGAGGCTGGTTCGCGTTGACCGTCATTGAATATCCAATAGGTGTCCGACGGCAGGCCCTCGACGAGTGTGCCATTGGCTGGCTCGGGATGTTCGGCGGTGTAGAAAGCGAATGCGTTTTCGGCGACATTGACAAAGCCGGGACATTCTTCAAGCGGTACGCAGGTGGCCAGACCGATGAGTGCGCCCCCAGCAGCGCGAGCGACCAGTCCTGCGAGCGGGCCGTCAGCAACCCTGACGAAGGTCCCGTCCGCGATGGTGTGATACTCGCCGGCGTAGTAGTTGTACGCGTTTTCCGCGACGTTGACGGCAGAAGAGCATTCGGGGATCCCTTCGCAGGTCAGGAAACCCAAAAGCACACCACCGACGACTCGTCCAATCAGGCCGTTCTCAGGGCCGTCCGCGACCCGCACCACCGTCCCATTGGCGATCGTGTGGTACTGGTTGGCGTACCAGTTGTACGCGTTTTCCGCGACGTTGACGGCCGAGGAACATTCTGGGATCCCTTCGCACGTTGCGAGTCCGAGAAGCACACCTCCGACCACGCGTCCGATGAGGCCATTCTCAGGGCCGTCCGCGACCCGCACCACCGTCCCATTGGCGATCGTGTGGTACTGGTTGGCGTACCAGTTGTACGCATCTTCGTCCACGTTTACTGCTGAGCCGCATTCTGGAATCCCTTCGCAGGTCAGGAAACCCAAAAGCACACCGCCCACAACTCGTCCAATCAGGCCGTTCTCGCGACCGTCGGCGACTCGCACCACGGTCCCATTGGCGATGGTTTGATGTGCGGCTGAATAGTCGCTGTATCCGCCTGAGTCGATGTTGACCGCGGAACTGCATTCTGGGATGCCTTCGCAGGTGTCCAGTCCGAGGGGCACCCCTCCGACTACACGCGCGATGAGGCCCGCCGAAGCTCCGTCGGCGACCCGCAGGAACGTTCCGTCGGAGGGTTCCGTGGCGTAGCCGGCCAGATTGGGTAGCTCTACCACGCCTGGGCAGCCTCCTAGAGGTGCGCAATTGTCTACGTGCAACGCGGCTCCACCTGCCACTACGTAGATTGAGCCATCTGGCGTGCGGACGAACGAACCGTTGGACATCGGTGGCCCACCGCCGCCATTGCCCCAGGCACTTGCGGGTGCGGCAACGGACTCGACCACGCTGGAGTGCCAGCCGGAGCCGTATCCATAGTGACTCGCCGCCCAATCTGAGTCCTCGATGGCCGTCGCGGTTACGGATGGAGCATCAGAGGCCGCAAGGTCCGCGGCGATCTGTGGATAGCCGTGATCGTTAGCCTCCAGATTGAGAGCGGCGTAGTACGCGGCGATGACAACATTGCTGTATGAGCCAGTCCCGTCGCCGCCGCCAGATCCAAGACCGTTGTTCAGCGGGTTGTTGCGGTTCCACCACGGGTAGGGGCACGTCGACGTCGTCGGGATGCAATTCTCGGACGCCATCCACTGCGTGATGACGGTCACGTTGTTACTACTGGTCGGCCAGCCACCATCCTCAAGTACAAGCGTCGCCCAGTCGAAGTCCGTTGATAAGCCCGTGCCCGGATTCTGCGTCGCGTCAGGACGCAAAATCCTTCCGGCGGGAGCCAGCGGTGCGCTTGGACCTACCGGTGAGACAGCCGACCCAGGTGCGCCCCGAGCGCGGACCTGAGACACCGCGGCACTCGCGACCGCTTCGCCTTGAGTCGCTGCCACGGCATTTGAAGCCGACACGCCCAGCACAGGGGCAACTAGACACATAGAGACCAATAAACCAAGGCCATACCCTGGTCTGAGATATGCGGGGGTCGGACGAAATGAAGATCTGGGCATGGCCGGATGCTCTAGGCGCCCGCGCATGCGACGACGTACACGCTTGCGCATTGTCTCGGCTGACCCGCCAACGCTCGGACCATCGAACACGGAACAGTACCGCATAGGGGACAGTTCGGCTTGTTAGAAGAATGTAAAGAAAGGCAGCCGTGTACCTGTCTGGGAGCGGGGCAAAGCCCTCGCCGTTCTCCGAACTGGCACACTTCAGCGCATGAGCGGCAGGACTTCACCGCAGAAGTCGGTTACGGCCTTTGTCAGCTGGGCGCACGGCGACGCGGCCTGGCAGCAGACGGTCCTCGATTTCGTCTATAGGCTGCGCGCACAAGGGATAGATGCCGATGTCGACCTGTTCGAACAGCACAACTTCGATGTGAACTGGTCGACCTACGGACCCAATGCGATCAAGACGAATGAATTCGTGCTGATCGTGGTGAGCCGCGCGTATCAGGAACGATGGACCGGAGAGAACGACCCCAGCGTTGGCGCGGGAGCCGCGCGCGAGGCCAACGTCTTGAAGGCAGTCTTCGACAGCGATCAGAAGGCGTTCTACCGCAGGGTAAAGGTCGTGCTGCTTCCCGGCGCGGACAAGACCGATATCCCGTCCGAGCTAGGCGCGGCGGTGCAGCGGTTTCAGATCGACCCCAACTCGGACACGAGCTTCGAAGACCTTCTGCGCACTCTGACCGCCCAGCCGGCTCATCTTCGTTCGGTGGTCACGCCGGTGCCAAGCCTTCCCCCCAAGACGGCCCTCGGCGCACCGGGCGACGCGTCACCGAGCCCTCGAGCTCCCAGCGCACGCGACATCGACATCCCGCTCGATTCCGCCGAAGAGGTCGCGCTCGGCCTGGTCGCTACGGACCCGGTCGGCTATTCAGCGGGGGCATGGACCTATCCACTTCACTACGCGCTGACCAGGCGCGGCCTGACCGAAGTGCAGGCGACACTCGCGCTCTCCTCGCTCGTGTCGAAGAGTCTGCTAGAGCAGGTCGAGCGAGAGAGCCGCGACCGAGACTCGGGACGGCCTTCGACCGCACCGGCTTACAAATTGACCGATGGCGGCCTGGAGATGGCGCGACGCAGCGAGCGGCTTCGCCAGTTCCGCGCCGAATACTGCTACGACCTTGACCTCCTGGGCGGCAGGGAGCAGAACGAGCCGTTCCTGCAGGCCCTCAAGAAAAGCAATGGCGTGCATCGCCAGACCAGGTTCATCGACGGCGCCGAGTCGGGTGCGTCTCGCATCCGCGTGTGGTCGGACGATCCCATCGCGCTGGAGTCGCTGCGGACGATTGGGCTGCAGACGAGCGCGACTATCGTCGACTGGCAGGAAGTCTGAGGGCAACCCTGCGCGAGCAAGCGGATGCGAGTACTAGGACCCGAAATCATCGCGTTTGGTGTTCGATTCTTGGCGCGCGTCGCATGCGTCTAAACCTAGTATTCATGCGAATTTCAGGGCGCATGGCGAGACCCGGACTCGAACCGGGGACACCACGATTTTCAGTCGTGTGCTCTACCAACTGAGCTATCTCGCCGCTGACCGACCTTCGATCGGCTTCGATGCTATCGACTGAGGTGCACCACGCGCGACTCCGCGCCGACGTGCTCCGCCGCCCTCAGGCCTGCGCGCCGCCCTGGAACTCATCGACCAACGCAGCATACGTCCGCGCGAGCCCCTCCCCGATCGGAACCTCGGCGCGCCATCCGAGCTCGCGTTCGGCGCGCGAGGCGTCGAGGCAGCTGTGCTGCAGCTCGCCGGGGCGCAGGTCGGCAAGCTGCGGCTCGATCTCGACGCCGGCGGCGGCCTGCAGCCCGTCCCAGACGGCGCGCACGTCGGTCTCGACGCCGGTCGCGACGTTGTAGGTGCCGCGGTGCCCGGCGGCGGCGAGCAGCGCGCGGACGACGTCCTCGACGTAGACGTAGTCGCGGGTAGGGGCACCGTGGCCGTAGAGCTTGGGGGCCTTGCCGACATAGAGGTGATGGCTGAAGATCGCGACGACGCCGGCCTCGCCGTGGGGGCTCTGACGGGGCCCGTAGACGTTTCCGAGCCGGCAGACCGCGTGGGGAATCGCGCCGGCGAGCGACCACGTGTTGACGTAGGCCTCCGCCGCCCACTTGGAAGCGCCGTAGGGAGAGAGCGGCGCGGGGATCCGCTCCTCGGAGGTCGGCATCGGGGCCTCGTCGCCGTAGAGCGCACCGCCGGTCGAGGTGAAGACGACACTCGCGTGCGCGTGCGCGGCGGCGTCGAGCACGTTGAGCGTGCCCTCGACGTTGACGGCGCAGTCGCGCAGCGGATCCTCGACGGACGCGACGACGCTGGCCTGCGCCGCGAGGTGGAAGATCGCCTCGGGGCGCGCACGCTCGATCGCGTCGTGCAGAGCCTCGCGGTCGACGATGTCGATCTCCTGCAGCTCGGCGCCCGGCGGAACGTTGCCGGCGCTGCCAGAGGAGAGGTCGTCGATGACGGTCACCTCGCGGCCGTCGGCGAGCAGCGCCTCGACGACGTGCGAGCCGATGAACCCGGCTCCGCCGGTGACAAGTGCGCGTGGCGTCATCCGCGGAAATCTATCGCGGGTGGCGCCGCGCGGTGCAAGTGCGGCCAGCCGAGGACATGCTCATCGGTGGCACAGCACGTGCGAGCGTGATCAGCCGAGGGCGTGCTCGCGCGCGGCGAGCAGCTCTTCGACGGTCGGCACGGCGAGGTCGATGCGCTCGAGCACGCGCACGCCAGAGTGCGCCTGTTGGAGCTCACCCGGAGCGGCGCCGGCGCTGGCACCGCCGACCAGGATCGGGATTCGCGGGTGATTCTCGCGGAGCTCATCGACGAGCCGGTCGAGCTCAGGCGCTGCGGCGGCGCTCGCGCCGATCACGACGAGGTCGGGGGTGTGGCTATCGATCGCGGTACCGAGGCGCGTGGCGGAGAGCTCGGTGTCGAGCGTCGTCTGGTAGCCGGCGGCGGCGAGCTGGTCGTGGACCATCTGCAGGCCGAGCGTGTGGCTGGTGACCTCCGCGTCGTCGCCCTCGACGCTCGCTAGCAGGACGCGCTCGCGACTGGGGTCGGCGCCGCCGAGCATGTAGCGGTAGAGGGTCGCGAGGATCCGCCGCGTGATGCCGGTTGCAAGCTGCTCGGTCTCGATGTCGATCTCGCCGGCCTGCCACAGCTCGCCGATGCGGCGCAGCGCTGGCGCGATCACCTCGCTGTGGAGCGTCGCCGCGGGAATCTCGTCCTCGATGGCCTGGGCGACGACACCCTCGGCGGTCTCGGCGTCGCCGCGCTCGAGCGCTTTGGAGTAGGTGTCGAGCACGTCCTCGAGGAGATCGGCGGGGTTGGCCTTCAGCGGAGCGCGGGCGTCGGCGCCGGTGCTCGAGAGGACCTCGAGGAAGGTGTCGAGCAGCACGGGATCGAAGTGGCGGCCACGTTGCTCGCGCATCATCTCGACGGCGCGCTCGATCGTGAAAGCGGGGCGGTAGACGCGATCGCTGGTGAGCGCGTCGAAGACGTCGGTGATCGCGACGATGCGGCCCTCAATCGGGATCTGCTCGCCAACTAGGCCGCGCGGGTAGCCGCTGCCGTCCCACTTCTCGTGGTGGCTCAGCGCGATCGTCGCAGCCATGTCGAGGATCGAGGAGGACGAGCCGCGTAGCAGGCGATAGCCCTCCTCGGCGTGCGTCTCGACGATCGCGCGCTCCTCTGCGGTGAGCGAGCCGGGCTTCAGCAGGATCGCATCGGGAATCGCGACCTTGCCGACATCGTGCAACGGCGCCGCGTAGCTCATCAGCTCGCAGAGCTCGAGCTCGAGTCCGACCTGCTCGGCGAGCAGCGTCGAGAAGCGCCCGATGCGCTCGATGTGCGCACCGGTGTCCTCGTCCCTGAACTCAACCGCCATCGAGAGGCGCCGGACGGTCTCGGCCTGGGCAATCTCGAGCTCGGTCAGCGCGCGGCGCAGCTCGCCGGAGCGATCGTCGATCTGACTCTGCAGGGCACGCCTGTGGCCCTCGCCGAAATGCCAACCACCGAGGCCGGCGAGCACAGCAAGCAGCACGACGCACGCGGCCGCAAGGACGTCACCGTGCACCGCGACGGCGCCGACCGCGGCCAACAGCAGAACGGCGCCTAGCGACGTCCATGCAAGCCGCTCGGAGAGGCGACCGCGGATCGGGTCTTCTGCGGTGGGTGACTTCCCCACAGGTTCGAGCTTACTCCACCATTCGGGTTTTCCCACTTGATTGGACTCCTTGCCGACATGATCGGCGCGGAGAGCGCGCGGCTTGAGTGCCGCGCCGTCCGACTGGCCGCGGTCGAGCACATGTACGGCCGTCCGCGTCCGTGGATAAGGTGGGCGTCCTCGTGCATCGTCGACTTCAGATCTTGGTAGGCCTGCTCGCGGCCCTTGCGCTCGCTGGCATAACTGGCTGCGGCAGCTCCTCGAGCGGCAGCGGCGGCCTGGCTTCCAAGAGCCCCGCTGAGATCGTGACGGCGGCGCAAACCGCGGCCGATAGCGCGCACACGGTGCACGTCGTCGGCTCGATCATCAACAACGGCGCTCCGATCGCGCTCGACATGGAACTCGTCAACGGCGCCGGCGGTCGCGGCCGACTCTCGGAGAACGGCCTGAGCTTCGAACTCATCGAGGTCGGCAATTACGTCTACATCAAAGGGAGCCAGGCCTTCTACAGCCACGTAGCGGGCTCGGCGGCGGCGCAACTCCTCGACGGCAAGTGGCTGAAGGCCTCGGCAAACAGCGGGACCTTCTCCTCACTCACCTCCTTGACGAATCTACGCAAGCTGCTGGACTCGACGTTGACCAGCCACGGCACGCTGGTGAAGGGCGCGACGAGCACGGTCGAAGGCCAGCAGGCGGTCGCGGTCAAAGACGCCACGCGCGGCGGCACGCTCTACGTCGCGACGAGCGGCACGCCTTATCCTCTGCAGATCGCCAAGAGCGGGAGCGGCGGCGGCAAGATCACCTTCAACCGCTGGAACCAGCCGGTGCAGCTCAAGGCGCCGCCGGGCGCCGTCGACCTTTCGCAGCTGCAGAGCGGCCACTAGCCGCGGCGGCCACCCCGCCGGCGGGGTTCGGCACAACGCCTTTCCTGCGCGTGCCGCCGCGAATTACAAGCTCAGCGCGACGTACTTGGTCTCGAGATACTCGCCGATCCCCTCGAAGCCACCCTCGCGGCCGAATCCTGACTCCTTGACCCCGCCGAAGGGCGCGGCGGGGTTGGAGACGAGCCCCTGATTGAGGCCGATCATCCCGCTCTCAAGTCCCTCCGCGACACGGAAGGCGCGTTCTAGGTCGCGCGTGTAGACGTAAGCGACGAGGCCGTACTCGGTGCGGTTGGCGGCTGCGAGCGCCTCGTCCTCGGAGTCGAAGGTCGCGATCGGCGCGACCGGCCCGAAGATCTCCTCGGAGAGCATGCGGGCGTCGTCGGGAACGCCATGCAGAACGGTCGGTTCGAAGAAGTAGCCGGGACCGTCGAGGGCCTCGCCGCCAGTGAGCACGCGAGCGCCGCGCTGGCGGGCGTCGGCGACCAGCTCGGCGACCTTCTCGCGCTGACGCGCGTCGATCAGCGGCCCGACGTCGGTGTCGGGCTCGGTGCCGCGCCCGACCTTCAGTGCGGCCATCCGCTCGGCGAGTCGCGCGGCGAACTCCTCAGCGATAGGTGCGGCGACGTGAAAGCGATTGGCAGCGGTGCAGGCCTCGCCGACATTGCGCATCTTCGCGGTGATCGCGCCGTCGACGGCGGCGTCTAGGTCAGCGTCGGCGAAGACGATGAAGGGGGCGTTGCCGCCGAGCTCCATCGATACGCGCAGGACGCGCTCGGCGGACTGTTCGATCAGGGTGCGCCCGATCTCGGTGGAGCCGGTGAACGAGAGCTTGCGCGTGCGGCGATCGCGCAGGAGCGGCTCGATGACCGCGCCGGAATGCCGCGCGGTGATCGTGTTGAGCACCCCGCCGGGCAGCCCGGCGCGCTCGAGGATCGCGGTGAGGGCGAGCATCGACAGCGGCGTCTGTTGGGCGGGCTTGACGACGACGGTGCAGCCCGCGGCGAGCGCGGGCGCGAGCTTGCGGGTGCCCATCGCCATCGGGAAGTTCCAGGGAGTGACGAACACGCAGGGCCCGACCGGCTGGCGCATCGTGAGGATGCGGCCGTTGCCGGTGGTGTTGGTCATGTAGCGGCCGTGGATGCGGACGGCCTCCTCAGAGAACCAGCGAAAGAACTCGGCGGCATAGGCGATCTCGGCCTTGGACTCAGCTAGGGCCTTGCCCATCTCCAGCGTCATCAATAGCGCGAGCTCGTCGCTGCGCGCCGTGAGCTCCTCGTAGGCGCGGCGCAGAATCTCGCCTCGCTCGCGCGGTGGGTGCACGGCCCACTCGGCCTGCTGCTCGGCAGCGGCGCTGAGCGCGTCGAGAGCGTCGGCGACCTGCGCGTCGGCGACCTCGCACAGCGACTCGCCGGTGGAGGGGTCCTCAACCGACAGGGTGCCGCCGTCGGAAGCGGGGCGCCAATGCCCGCCGATGTAGAGCTCAGTAGGGACTTGCTCGAGCACGGTCTGCTCGTCGTTGGTGAGAGTCATGTGCGCGATTCGCTCCGTGGGTGGGGTTGGGGGGATTGTTGCGCTCGAAGCTCATGCCGAAGCCGTCTTCGGCCGATCCAGACCGCATGCGCCTTTCCCTGCGCAGAGTGATGTTCACGCGCGAAACCAGTTCGCGCCGCGAACTCTCGCCCGGCCGGGATGGCCTCTGCTCAAGCTACCACCGGCCGACCGGCCCTCCGACCGCGCGCCCGGGGCGGCACGGCACGAGGAACGCTGTAGCCATTGCGGCGACCGCCGTGTTCGTCCTCGCGCGGTACGCGACCGGCGCGGTGGCGAGTCCGACGCTGGTGATCACCGGGGCGGGTTACGGCCACGGCGTGGGCATGAGCCAGGAGGGCGCGCTGGGCTTCGCCCAGCACGGCTACGGCTACGCGGCGATCTTGGCGCACTACTACACGGGCACCGCGCTGGGTAGCGTGCCGGCGAGCACGACCGTGCGGATGCTGATCGACGGCAAGGTCCGCAAGCTGCCGTTGGAAACGTACGTCGAGGGCGTCGTCGGAGCGGAGATGCCGGCGAGCTGGCCACTGGCGGCACTGGAGGCGCAGGCCGTCGCGAGCCGCACCTACGCGGTCACCGACCACGCGGGTGGAACGCGCTTCGATGTCTTCGCCGACACGCGCTCACAGCTGTACCTGGGACACAAGGCGCAGACGGCGCAGACCGAGGCGGCAGTCGCCGCGACCGCGGGCCAGATCGTGACGTACGCCGGCAGGCCGGCGATCACGTACTTCTTCGCGAGCTCGGGCGGGATGACCGAGAGTGTGCAGAACGGCTTTCCGGGAGCGTCGCCGGAGCCGTGGCTACAAGGCGTGCCGGACCCGTTCGACCAAGGCCCGCAGCACACATGGAGCGTGAGCATCAGCTTCGCGCAGGCTGCCGCACGACTGCGCGGCCTGGTGCGCGGCTCGTTCCGCGGGATCGAGGTCCTGCACCGCGGCTACTCTCCGCGCATCGTCGCGGCCGAGGTGCTGGGCTCAGCCGGCCGCACCGCGGTCAGTGGCCCCGAACTGGAGAGCCGTCTGGGCCTGTTTGACAGCTGGGCGTACTTCAGCGTGCGCACGGCGCGCGGCCTGCAGCCCGAGCCGGACCTCAGTGGCTACACCGCCCCGGCAGCTGAAGCGAGCCCGGCGGCGCCATCGGTAAGCGCTCCGACTGCAGCGAGCTCGACATCCATCTCGCAAGAAGTCGGTGTGCAGGGTGGAGCCGGTGGTCCAGCGGGACCCGTCGGCGGCACGCAGGCCGGCTGAGCCGCAAGGCCCAGGCCCGAGCCAGCTCAAGTAATCGGAAGCGTACGCGACCTCCAAAGAATTCCGACTGATCGGACGCGTCGGCTTATCCCTCGAAGCTGTCTCCATCCAGCTTCAGAGCCTATAAAAAGCATGCAATTTGCGAACAATGAATGATCCGTGAAGCTTTATGCAGCGAAGCCTGGGCAACCGGTTTAAACCGCCCAAATGCTCAGCAAAGCTTTTCACCTCGATTCGAAGCGTCTGCGCCGTGGTCTCGGCGGAATCACTACATGCGCGGCGATGCTGCTACTCGGCGCCGCTAACGCCGCCGCAGCCCCCGGGGTTCTTGGTGCGGCCGGGCAAATCGCTACAGGCACCGTCGCGCAGGCCACCACCAGCGCAGCGACCACGCCAACCTCCCCGCCCGCCGAAGCGTCGACGCCCAGCACCGCGCCAAGTGTCGCCCTGCCTGCGAGCCCATCCTCACCGGCCTCGATCTCACCAGACGACTCACCGGCCCCCGGCGCGTCCTCCCCGAGCTCAGGAGCCAGCGGGCTCGCCCCCACCGTCGCGAGCACCTCACACGCCGCAACGGTCGCGATCACGAGAACCGCGCAACCCGCGCTCGCCGCTGCCGCCCGAGCGGGCGCGCCCTCGGTCAGCGCAAGTGTCGCGCCCTCCGCCAGTGCGCCTAACGCCGCCGGCGAGAACGCGGCGGGTACCGTTGACCACACGCTCGCGAACACCACCAGCTCACTCCTACCGGCAGCGCGGCACACGGTCTCGACACTCGGGCCAGCCGCCTCGACGGTCACCCCCATAACCCCGACGCTGTCCCGGACCGCCTCGACGGCGACCTCGACCCTGACGCATACCCTCGCGACGCTCTCCCCAGCCGTCGCCCCAGTCGAGCAGTTCGCCGCCGGCGCGATCGGACAGGTCGCGAAGCCGACGACACGGTCGCTGCTCGGAGGCCTCGACTCGACCGCTTCAGGACTCGTCACACGCACGGTCAGCGGCGCCGGCGGGACGGTTGCAGACGTGCTCTCGACGGCACTGCCGACTCCCAGCCCTTCCGCTCCGGGAACCCTCCCAATCTCGCTGCCGAACCTACCCGTCGTCGGTCAGCTCTTGCCCCCGGCACGCCGGGAACTGCCCAGCGGGCACTTGCCACTCGGCCCGAGCTCACCAGGGATCCCGGCGGTCCCGCTGGCGCCGGCGAGGAGCGGCTCGAAGGGCTCCGTGTCCCCCGTCGCACAAGCCGGCTCCACGACACCGAGCTACATGACCTCGACCGCCGTCAGCCCACCGGCGACACCAGGCGCAGAGACAGGTGTGGCGAGCTTTGCCAGGAGCTCTATCCCTCGGGCGCAATCCTTGTGCTGCGGCGGAAATTCACTCGGGGTAATGACACAGTCGGTGGGCCGTATGCGCAGCCTGCCCTCCCCGATCGACCTTGTGAGCTCCATGGCGAGTGCCGCCGCCGAGATCACCACTGTTGCCGCTGCACGGCGTCCCGGTGGCAACGGCGCGCGGACGCCGGGCGGCAGTGCTCCTACTCCGCTTCCCGTTCCCGCTCCCGCCGGCAGCTCCTCGAGCGCGGTGGGCTCCGCTGCGGGCGCCAGCTCAATCATCTTCCTGACCCTCGCGGGCCTCCTGGCTTGGGGGGCACCGCAGGCGTTGCGCCGGCTGCGACTTGCGAGCGAGTCGCGGCGCCCGGCGCCGTTCGTCTTGATTCCCGACCGACCCGGCTAGTTCCCACCGGAGTCCACAGCGGCGCGCAGCTCGTGATCGCGCGCCATCGGTAATCAAGTCGATTCGGCTCTTGAAAGGAGCTAATTATATGAGACGCCATTGCATAGCCATGGCTGCGAGCGTCTGCGCGCTCGCAATCGTCCCGAGCACCGCGCTCGCGGGCAACGACAACGGTGGTGGAGGTTTGCTGGGTGGTCTGGTCAAGCAGTCCCAGAGTGCCAGCAACCAGAACGCCATAGAACAGTCGGCCTCGAGCGAAGCGAGCTCGAAGCAGACGAACATTAATGCTCCCATCGCGATCCTTAGCTCGGGATCGAACGACGGGAATGTCGACCAGTCCAACACGGGGACCACGAAGTCCTCGGCCGGTAACGGCAACAACACCGAACAGGGCAACACCCAGACCCAGAACGGGTCCGCCACCGGCGGCTCCGGCGATCAACACAGTCAAGGTCAGGGTGGCTCGGTGAGCCAGAGCCAGTCGGCTGGCAACGAAAACCAGACCAGCCAGTCCGCCTCAAGCTCGGCGAGCAACGAACAGAGCAACGTCAACGTTCCCATCGCGATCCTCAGCTCTGGGTCAGACAATGGGAACGTCGACCAGTCCAACACGGGGACCACGAAGTCCTCGGCCGGTAACGGCAACAACACCGAACAGGGCAACACTCAGACGCAGAACGGGTCCGCCACCGGCAGCTCGAGCCACGGTTCGGGCGATCAGCACGGCTGGACGCCGGGCGGGTCGTGTGGCTGCGGTACGCCACAGGGAGGTAACCAGAGCAACCCCAACGGTCCGAGCGGCCGCGGCGGTCGCCCGAGTGGCTCCACGGTAAGCCAGAGCCAGTCGGCTGGCAACGAAAACGAGACCAGCCAGTCCGCCTCCAGCTCGGCGAGCAACCAGCAAAGCAACGAAAACGCACCGAGCACGTCGGGTGACACATCGCGTCATCCGCGTGACCGCGACTGCGGCTGCCAGAACGGCGGCGGCTCGAGCGGCAACGGCGGCAGCGTCACCCAGTCCAACACGGGGACCACGAAGTCCTCGGCCGGTAACGGCAACAACACCCAGCAGGGCAACACCCAGACCCAAAACGGGTCCGCCACCGGCAGCTCGAGCCACGGCGACCGTGGCCGCGGGCAGGGTGGCTCGGTGCAGCAGAGCCAGTCCGCCGATAACGGCAACCAGACCAGCCAGTCCGCCGAAAGCTCGGCGAGCAACGAACAGAGCAATGTGAACGAGCCGAGCAGCTGGAGCGGCTCCTCACGCGGTAACCGTGGCGAGGATCGCGGTCGCTGTGGCTGCCCGCCGAGCGATGCTGGCTCGAGCGCCAGCAACGGTGGCAGCGTCACCCAGTCCAACACGGGGACGACTAAGTCCTCGGCCGGTAACGACAACAACACCCAGCAGGGCAACACCCAGACGCAGAACGGATCGGCCTCCTAGCCGCTCCGCGTAGAGCTAGCCGCAGAGGGCGCCCCGGACTCGCACGGGGCGCCCTCACGCGGCGCTGCAACGGCCCGACATTTCGATGAAGAGCCGAAAGGAGCGATGCCGAACGGATCGCGCAAGGAAGTGGACATAGGCGGACGACCCGCGCAAGGAAGTGGACATAGGCGCTGACGACCCGCGCAGGGAAGTGGACATAGGCTGACGACCCGTGCAACGGCGAGGTCTTAGGCTGGGAGCATCGTTGCCCCGCTGCTGATCGCCGACGTGCCGTGGCTGCTCTACCGCGCGTTCTTCGCGCTGCCGAGCTCGATCGTGGACGGCGAGGGACGGCCGGTCGGCGCGTTGCTGGGCACCGTCAACGCGTTGCTCGCGGCGAGCGAAGCGCGACCGCCGCGTGCCGTCGTCGCGTGCTTCGGCGCCGAGGAGGCGGTATACCGCGTGGAGCTCTACCCGCCCTACCACGCGCATCGTGACCCGATGCCGGCGGAGTTGGCGCGTCAATGGGAGCTCGCTCCGACGCTGCTCGGGAGTCTCGGCTGGACGGTGAGCGCGAGCGAGGAGCTCGAGGCAGACGACGTGATGTTCTCCTACGCCGAGCTCGAGCGCGAGGGCGGCGGCCGCTCGCTACTGCTCACCGGCGACCGCGACCTCTTTCAGGTGGTTGGGGAGACCATCGCGATCCTCGAGCTGCGCAAGGACGGCGACCCGCTGGAGATCGGCCCGGAGCAGGTGCGCGAGCGCTACGGCATCGGGCCCGAGCTGGTGCGGGACTTCATCGCGTTGCGCGGCGATCCCTCCGATGGCCTGCCCGGCGCGCCGGGCGTCGGCGCGAAGACGGCACGCGACCTGCTCGTGCGCCATGGCTCGTTGGAGAGCGCGCTGGAGGCCGTGCAGCGTTCAGTCACCGCCGAGCGGCCGCGCGTCTCGGCAGCGCTGCGCGATAACGCCGAGACACTGCGCACCTTCAAGGAGATCGCGACGCTGCGACACATCGATGTCAAGCGGCCGCCCGATACGCGTACCGACTTCGCCGCCGGCGCACGCGCCGCGCGCGAGCTGGGTATGAACGGCCTGGGGAAGCGGCTGGAGGGGATGATCGGCTGACGGGCCGCAGCGAACGGCCGCGGTCTGTCACAGCAGGCGGTGAGCTGCCACAGAGAAAGGCGAAGGCCTCTCACAGCGCAAGGCGGCGAGCCGGCACGGAGAAGACGGCAGCCGCTACGGCGTGAACTTGATCGTGATGACGTCGCCGTCGCGCATCACGTAGTCGCGACCCTCCAGGCGCAGCGTCCCACGCTCGCGCGCGCCGGCATAGCCACCAGCGTCGACGAGCTCCTGCCAGCCGATGACTTCGGCGCGCACGAATCCCTTCTGGATGTCAGAGTGGATCTCCCCGCCGGCGTGCCACGCGGTGAGACCCTCGCGTAGGTGCCAGGACTGTGCGGGCTTGGCCTCGCCGGCGGTGAAGAACGCGAGTAGCTGCAGCAACTCGAAGGCGCCGCGCACGATGCGCGTGAGGGGTGGGCGGGAATCTGAATTACTGACGCCAAGCTCGGCGCGCATCGCGGCGGCGTCCTCGTCGTCAAGCTCCGCCAGCTCAGACTCGATGCGCGCGGAGACCGCGACGGCGCCGGCGCCCTGCGCGGCAGCGTGCGCGGCGATCGCCGCGGGTACCTCTTCGTCACCCTCGTCGACGTTGGCGACGAACAACACCGGCTTGGCGGTCAGCGAGCCGAGGTCGCGGGCGGCGTTTGGAGCATCCGCAGGCAGCGGCACACCGCGCACCGGTCGTCCGGCCTGCAGCGCAGCGATGACCTCGCCCAGCCAAGCCTCTTCGGCGATCGCAACGCGATCGCCGCCGCGCGCGGTGCGCACGACGCGTTCCAGACGTCGTTCAGCCTGCTCGAGATCGGCGAGCGCAAGCTCGGCCTCGATCGTCTCGATGTCGTGCTGCGGATCGATCTCGCCCTCGGGATGAATCACACCGCTGTCGGCGTGCGCGCGCACGACGTGCACGATCGCGTCGGTCTCGCGGATGTTCGCGAGGAAGCGGTTGCCGAGTCCCTCCCCTTTGTGCGCGCCGGCGACCAGCCCGGCGATGTCATGAAAGTCGATTGTGTCGTAGACGAGCTCCGAGGCGCCGACCGTCGCGGCGACCTCATCGAGCCGGTCGTCGCGTACGGGAACGACGGCGACATTCGGCTCGATCGTCGTGAAGGGGTAGTTCGCGGCCTCCGCGCCGGCCTTCGTGAGTGCGTTGAAGAGTGAGGACTTGCCGGCGTTGGGCAGCCCGACGATGCCGATGCGCGTGCTCATGAGGTCCCGGCGACGATAGCGATCGGCGCGCTCACGGCACGGCCGCGGCGATCGCGCTGCCTAGTAGCGCCCCGGCGAGCACGTCGGAGGGATAGTGGACGCCTAGATACAGCCGCGAAAGCGCGAGCGTGCCCGCAAGGGCGTAGAGCGGCGCCGCGGGCAGCCCCATCCGCGAGTAGCGCCGCGCGCCCGCGAACGAGGTCGCGGTGTGCGCGCTTGGAAAGCTCAACTGCGTTGGTGTAGCAACCAGTGGCGGCAGGCCGGGAAGCTGCGGGCGGCGGCGGCGAACGACGAGCTTCAGCGCGGTGTTCGCGGCGTAAGTCCCGCCGACGATCGCAACCCCGCGCAACCATCCCGCGCGGCGCTCGCGATCGTCGAGTAACGCGCCCGCGACCCCGAGCGCGATCCAGATCCCGCCGTGCTCGCCCAGCCGCGAGAGCACCGCCGCCGCGCGCTCCGCGCGAGCGTCGTGCCCACGAGTGCGCGCAAAGCGCAGGATCTGCTCATCAAGCGTCATTTTTCAATATCCAAACGCCCGGCCCTTAGGACGATCGCTGAGCGAGCCAGGCAAGGACGCACCGAACGAAGTTGCTCTGCAAATACCCCTTCGGGGCACAGGCGAGAGCGGGAGGACGCAGACCGATCGTCGATCAAGATGCGCTCGTCGATCGGCCAGCGCCGTCAGCGGCCGTCCTAGCCGAAGCCGACGCGCGCGTCGTCTTCCTCGGAGCGCACGTAGACGACCTGCGCGAGATCGAGCCGCACGGGTCCGTCCTCAGTCTGCAACTCGTGCCAGCCACCGGTGCCCAGCGACTTGTGCAGCGCCTCGAGCTGTTCGTCGCTGACGCGCAGAGCCAATACCTGGCCGCCCTGAAAACCGACGCTGACGCGGCGCGCAGTGGCCATTAGTGCTCTCCCTTTACGGGTTCGACGATCTCGGTGAGCACGCGTCCGGTCCCCTTGGGCTCAAGGAACGCGACGCGCGAGCCGCCGATACCGCTGCGCGGCTGCTTGTCGATCAGCTGCACGCCCGACTCGGCGATCGCGCTGAGCGCGGCATCGATGTCGGGTACTTGGTAGGCGATGTGATGGAGCCCCGGCCCGCGCTTGGCGAGGAACTTGCCGACGGGCGTGTCGGGCCCGAGCGGCGCGAGCAACTCGATGTGATTCTCCCCGACGTCAAGCAGCACCGCCTCAACCCCTTGCTCCTCGACGATTTCGCGATGCGCGACGTCGAGCTGGAAACCGTCGCGCCACAGCGCCAGCGCGGAGTCGATCTCCTCGACGGCGATCCCGACGTGGTCGATGCGGTCGAACATGGCCGAGAGTCTATTAGAGGGCTCCCCCGACCCTCATTCTCGATTCGGGGTGTCGCAGGCCGGCGCGAACCGACCCGGAAGGCTTAACGCGAGCCGGCTGGTCTGATCTCTATTCCAAAAAGCTATGTAGCACGTCAGAGATATCCCTGATATGGAGATATCAACGAAGTGCTACATCCCGAAACAAGACATAAGACCCCCCCCAGCCAAACCGCCTTCGATCTCCACGAGCCAGCGGTGCTAACGGTCAGGTGGCGCATCGAGCGCACTTGCCGCGACGACGCGCAGGCCGATGCCGGGAGCGCGCTCCAGGCGTGGCGTACCGGCCATCACGCGGTCGATCGCGTCGCGGTCGAGAACCTCGTGCTCGAGCAGCTCGCGCGCGAGGTCGTCGAGCTGGGCGCGGTGCGCGACGATCAGCTTCAGCGCGGCGCGGCGCGCCTCTTCGATCAGGTCCTGGCGCTCCTCGTCGCGGATGCGCAGCGTCGTCTCCGAGAGCCGCACGTCGCCTTCCGGTGAACGTCCGACGTGGGCGTTGCCCATCGCGAAATCCTGGATCATCGAGTGCGAGATGTCGGCGACGCGTTTGAGGTCGTCTGAGGCGCCGGTCGTGATCGCGCCGAACACGACCTGCTCGGCGACGCGGCCGCCGAGCAGCACCGTCATGTAGTCGAGCAGCTCCTCGCGCGTCTTCAGGTAGCGATCCTCGGCGGGCAGGTTCAGCGTGTAGCCGAGCGCGCGACCGCGCGGGACGATCGAGATGCGGTGCACGCGGTCGACCGACGGCAGCAGCTCACCGCAGAGCGCGTGTCCGGCCTCGTGGAAGGCGACGACGCGCTTCTCATGTGCGTTCAGCACGCGGTGCGACTGCGCGCCGGCGACGACGCGCTCCAGGGCGCCGTCGAAGTCCTTCATCGCGATGCTCGGTGCGCGGCGACGCGCGGCAAAGATCGCGGCCTCGTTGCAGATGTTGGCGAGGTCGGCCCCCGTGAGACCACTGGTCTGCTGCGCAATCAGGTTCAGATCGACGCCAGCCACGGGCTTGTTTCGGGTGTGCACTTTGAGGATCCCCTCGCGGCCCTTGACGTCGGGCGGCGCAACGAATACCTGACGGTCGAAGCGCCCAGGGCGCAGCAGCGCGGGGTCGAGCTTCTCGAGCAGGTTCGACGCCGCAATCACGACGAGGCGCCCGCGCGAGGCGAAGCCGTCCATCTCGACGAGCAACTGGTTGAGCGTCTGGTCCTTCTCACCGGAGATGTCCATGCCGCGACGTCCGCCGACGGCGTCGAGCTCGTCGATAAAGATGATCGCGGGCTCGTGCTCACGCGCGACCGCGAACAGCTTGCGGATACGCGCGGCGCCGAGGCCGGCGAACATCTCCACGAAGGACGCCGCGGACTGTGCGAAGAACTGCGCGCCGGACTCGTGCGCGACGGCCTTCGCGAGCAGTGTCTTGCCGGTGCCCGGTGGGCCATGCAACAGGATGCCCTTTGGGACTTGCGCGCCGAGCTTGCGGAATTGCTCGGGGTCGCGCAGGAACTCGACTATCTCCTGCAGCTCTGCCTTGGCCTCGTCGACGCCGGCGATGTCCTGCCAGGCGACCGACTGGTCGGAGGCGGGCTTGATCTGCTGCGGTTTGACCCGCGGCATGACCTTCAGCGTGCGCCACAGGATCATGATCAGTGCCGCGAAGAACACGATCGCGATCACGGGCTCCCAGTTGAGCGCCGTGTTCTGAATTTCCTGCACGATCGATGCCTCGATCATGGGCGCACCGCCACCGACGATGTCGCCGTCCCTGGCTCCATGCTCACATTATGGCGTCTTGGCAGCTTGCGTCTCACCCAAGAACAGAACGCGCCAGATCCCTGAAGAATTCCGCGGCGAATGCCAAATCGCGGACATCGATCCGCTCGTCGGGCGCGTGGATCAGCGGCGAGGTCTCGAACAGAGTCTGGTGGCGCTGAGGGAAGAAGCCATAGGCGACGCACTCCGGGAACGCGGCGCGGAAGTGGCGCGAGTCGGTGAAGCCAGGCAGGATCACCGGCACGACCTCCGCGCCCGGATCGCGCTCGGCGATCCAGCCGGCGATGCTCTCCATCAGCACCGACTCCGCCGGGGAGCGGTTGCCGACGACGCGCTCGGTGAACTCGATCTCGAAGCCCGGTGCGCCCTCGGGCTCGCCAAGTACTTCGGCGATGCCGCGGCGGACGTCATCCTCGCCGAGCCCCGGGGGTACGCGACAGTCGACTTTCAGCTCGGCGCGACTGGGGATCACGTTGATCTTCTCCGAGGCCCTGATGCGCGTCGGCGTGAAGGTCACGCCGAGCATCGGCTCGAACATCGTCGCCAAGCGCGCGTCGGCGGCGACCAGGTTGGCGACCGCGGCGACCGGGTCCGCGGGGTCCTCGCCGATCCCGTGCAGGAAGGCCGCGGGCTCGGCGGTCAGCGAGTAGGCGGGCTGGCGCGCGCCCAGACGCTCGAGCAGCGGCGCCATCTTCAGCAGGGCGTTCTCGCCGATCCGCGGCATCGACGCGTGGCCGGCGACGCCGGTGGTGGACACCGTGAAGCGGAAGACGCCCTTCTCGGCGCAGCAAACCCCGTAGCGACGACGCCCTCGGTACTCGAACACCGCGCCGCCGCCCTCGTTTACGAGCAGGTCACAGCGGACCTTCTCGGGATGGTTGCGCGTGATCCACTCCGCCCCCAGTTGGCCGCCGGTCTCCTCGTCGACAACCGCCACGATCAGCAGCTCGCCGCGCGCCGGGCGCCATCCCGCGCGCGCCAGCGAGACCGCGGCGGCGATCTCGGCGGCGACTTGCGACTTCATGTCCAGCGCGCCGCGCCCCCAGATGCAGCCGTCGGCGACATCGCCTGACCACGGGTCGTGGCTCCACTCGGAGGGCTCAGCGAGCACGGTGTCGACGTGGCCGAGATAGCAGAGCGTCGGACCGTCGCCGCTGCCGCGCAGCCGCGCCACGAGGTTGGGGCGGCCCGGCTCGGCACCGAGCAGCTCACACTCGAAACCGGCGCCGGCGAGCAGTGTCTGCAGGTACTCCTGCGCGGCGCGCTCGTTGCCGGGCGGGTTGACGGTGTCGAAGGCGATCAGCTCTCGCAGCAGCTGCTGGGCCTCCGCGGCGAGCGTCGCGGCTTCGATGGTGGAGCTCACGCGATGATCGTACGCCGATCGTCGGGAATCTTGGGCACGGCCGCGAGCAGTTCGCGGGTGTAGGGATGCGTCGGCGAGCGGTAGAGCTCCTCGACGGCGCCGCTCTCGACGATCTTGCCGTGCTGCATAACGGCGACGCGCTCGCACATGTAGCGCACGACCGAGAGGTCGTGTGAGATGAACAGCAGCGTCAGCCCGAGCTCGCGTTGCAGCTCGCGCAGCAGGTTGAGGATCTGCGCCTGGATCGAGACGTCAAGCGCCGAGACCGGCTCGTCGGCGATCAGCAGCTTGGGGCTCAAGGCGAGCGCTCGCGCGAGACCGATCCGCTGGCGTTGGCCGCCGGAGAACTCGTGCGGGTAGCGGTTGTAGTGCTCGGGGTTCAGTCCGACGCTGTCCAGCAGCTCCTGCACGCGGCGCCGGCGCGCGGCGCGGTCGGGCTGCAGGTTGTGGATCGCCAGCGGCTCGGCGACGATCGAGCCGATCGTGCGGCGCGGATTCAGCGAGGAGTAGGGGTCCTGGAAGATCATCGCGAGCTCGCGCCGCATCGCGCGCAGAGCGCCACCGCCGAGGTGCGCGATGTCGCGCCCCGCGAAGCGGATTTCGCCGCCAGTCGGCTCGAGCAGGCGCATGATTAGGCGTGCCGTCGTGCTCTTACCGCAGCCGGTCTCACCCACGAGCCCGTGCGTCTGACCCGCGGTCAATGTGAGGTCGATGCCGTCGACGGCCTTGACGGCGCCGAACTGCCGCTGCAGGATCACCCCACGTGTCAGCGGAAAGTGCTTGACGAGCCCGCGCACCTCGAGCAGCGGCTCAGCCATGTGTCTCACCCGCCGGCTCATTCGCCAAGCCGGCCGTGGCACCGCCCGGCGGAGCCGCGATGTCCACGAGCTCGACGCCGGCGCGCGCCTGCTCGACGCTCTCGCCGTCACGCAGGCGCGACCACAGCGCTGCGCGCACCGCAGACTCGAGCAGGCAGGCCGCCCGATGTGACGGCTCGCCTGGAATAGGCGCGAGCACCGGATCGACGCGCGCGTGCTCGGGCAGCGCATAAGGACAGCGCGGATGGAAATGGCAACCCGAGGGCGGGCTGATGAGGCTCGGGGGACGCCCCGCGATCGGCTCGAGCTCGCCCACCGATCCCCGGTCGGAATCACGAGCGGCCCCACTCGCCGGCCCGTGCCCGGCTGCGCCACCCTCGAGCCGCGGGATCGAACGCAACAGGCCCCATGTGTAGGGGTGACTCGGAGCGCTCAGCACGCGCTCGGTGGAGCCGCGCTCGACGATCCGGCCGGCGTACATCACGGCGACCTCGTCAGCGATCTCGGCGACGACGCCAAGATCGTGGGTGACGAAAACCATCGCCATCCCCAGCTCGCGCTGCAGGCGCTTCAGCAACGCGAGGATCTGCGCTTGGACCGTGACGTCGAGCGCTGTCGTCGGCTCGTCGGCGATCAGCAGCTTCGGCTCGTTCGCGAGGGCCATCGCGATCATCACGCGCTGGCGCTGGCCGCCGGAGAGCTCATGCGGGTAGGCGCGCAGCCGCGCGCGCGGGTCGGGGATGCCGACGAGGTCGAGCAGCTCCGCCGCGCGCTCGCGCGCGGCGGCCTTCGCGACGTCGCGATGCGCGCGGATCGCCTCGACCAGCTGCCAGCCGACTCGATGCAGCGGATGCAGCGAGGACAGCGGGTCCTGGAAGATCATCGCGAGTTCATCGCCGCGCAACGCGCGCAGCTTGCGGGAGTCGAGCGCGAGCAGCTCGCGGCCGTCGAAGTCGATCCGTCCCGAGAGGCGCGCGCTCTTGGGCTGCAGACCCATCAGCGCGAGCGCCGAGACCGTCTTGCCGGAGCCGGACTCGCCGACGATTCCCAGCGTGCGCCCAGCGTGCAACTCGTAACTAATCCCATCGACGGCGCGCACGACGCCGTCCTCGGTCGGCAGCTGCACGCGCAGGTCTTGGACGCGCAGCAGCGCGACACCGCCCTGAGGCCGAATGCCCTCGTCGCGGAAATTGATGACGCCGCTCATTTGAAGCGCACGCGGGGATCGATGAACGCGTAGGCGATGTCAACGAGCAGGTTCGCGACAACGATGAACAGCGCCGCGAGCAGCACCGTGCCCTGCACGATCGGGAAGTCCGCGTGCGTGATCGCGTCGTAGTTCAAGCGCCCGACGCCGGGGATGTTGAAGACGACTTCGATCAGCAGCGCGCCGCCGAGCAGCGTGCCGATGTCGAGCCCGAGAACAGTGACGATCGGCGTGATCGCGCTGCGCACACCGTGGCGCATGACGACGCGCCGCTCGGTCAGGCCCTTGGCGCGCGCAGTGCGGATGTAGTCCTCGCCGAGCACCTCGATCAGGCTGCCGCGCAGTATCCGTGCATAGACGGCGGCGAAGCTCGCCGCAAGTACGAGCCACGGCAGGATCAGCGCGGTGAACCATTTGGCCGGTTCGGAGCTCAACGCGACATAGCTGCCGGCGCCCGGGAAAACGGCGAGCTTGCCGATGTCCGAGGCAAACAGGAACAGCGCCAACAGTCCCAGCCAATATTCGGGCGCCGAGATAAACACCAGCGCGGTCCCCATCGCCGTGCGGTCGAGCGGCGTGCGGCGACGCACCGCCGAGACGATGCCGACCGAGAGCCCGACGAGCAACCAGATCGCGATCGCGCCCACCGCCAGCGAGATCGTCGCCGGCAGACGTTCGGCGATCAGGCTCTTGACGGGAGCATGGCTGTAGTAGCTGTAGCCGAGGTCGAAGTGCAGGACGACGCCCTTCATGTAGTCGTAGAACTGCGTGTAGACCGGTTTGTCGAGACCCAGCTCGTGGCGGATGTGCGCGATCGCCTGCGGCGTCGCCGTGCGCCCCGCGCGCAGCTTGGCGGGGTCGCCGGAGGGCAGCAGGTCGAACAGCACAAAGGTCAACGCCGAGACGATGAACAGCAGCGCGACACCCCACAGCAGGCGACGGAGGATGTAGCGAGTCATCGCGCGGCGCTCCTCGTGCTCAGCGCGCGGTCCGGCGGCGGTAGGGGCTCAAAGCGCGGCTCACTTCAACGAGGTGAAGTCGTAGTCCCAGGCCCCGCTGTTCCAGAGCTGGTTGACGCCGGCGACGCCGCTGCCCTCGATGTTCGCCTGGTTGACGAAGACCTCGGGCGCCGCGACGGCCCGTTCGACGAGCAGCTCGTCGATCTTCGCCCAAGCTTCCGCACGTGCCGGTTCGCCGACGACGAGTTCGGCTTTCTGCATCGCGGCGTTGATCGTCGGATCGTTGACCTGGCTCCAGTTCGAGTTGCCCTGCGCTTCGATCGCCGGGCCGTAGAACGGCACGTAGAGGACGGTCTGCGGGTCGGCGAAGTCGCGTACCCAGCCACCGTTGGGGCAGACATCGATCTCTTGCGACGGCACGGTGCAGTACTTGTCGTACATCACCGACTGATCGACGAGGCTGAGGTGCGTTTTGAAGCCCAGGTTCTGCAGCGTCTGGTTGACGATCTGCGCCATCCCTTCCTGCGGTTCACCGGTCGAGCCGACGACCTGCACGGTCTTGGACCCGGTGTACTTGCCGCTCGCGTAGCCGGCGAGCTTCATGTACTTCGCGGCGACCGCCAGGTCGCCTTCGGGGTGTTCGTTGTAGTCGACCTTCGGTCCCGCCGCGCCGCCGGCCTGATCGTAGCCGGCGACCCCCGGATAAAGGAAGTGAGTCATCGGCTGCGCGACGAGCGGGCCGCCCCTGACCTTGACGATCGCCTCGCGGTCCAGTGCCGCCCACACGGCCTTGCGCAGGTCGATGTTCGTGAACGGCCCGCGGGCGTTGTTCAGCGAGGCGTAGTAGTCGCCCGAGCCCGGCGTGAAGGTGATCTGTTGGGGGTAGTGCTCATAGGCCTCCTTGACGATCGACTGCGCCGGCGAGTCGTTCTGCACGACGTTCTGTCCCTTGAGGACCTGCTGGCCGATCACCGTCGGTTCGCCGCCGATGTTGATGTTGATCTGGTCGAGGTAGGCAGGCCGGTAGTCGCTGTGCGGGTTCCAGGTCGGGTTGCGCACGAGCGTCGCCGACTTGCCGGGCTGGTAGCCGATCCCGAGGAACTTGCCGCGACTGTCGGCCTTCAACATGTAAGGGCCGGTTGCGACGAGGTATTCGGTTCCGTAGGTCGTCGGACTGTGCGCGTCGAGCGGCTTGGCGAATTCCGGCGGCACCGGCGCCGAGAGCGGCAGGCTAAGCGCGCCATAGAGCAGCCCCGCGGTCGGCTTGGTGAGGTGAAAGACGATCGTGTAACGACTCGGCGTTTCGATACCCGCGATCGGGCCGCCGTCGGCCTTTGCGGCGCCGACGAGGTCGTTGAAGTACGAGTGAAAATAAGGGTTGGCGACGTTCGGATTGGCGCCACGCTCGATCGCGTAGGCGACGTCGCCAGAGTTAACTTCGCGGTTGACCGGCGGGCTGAAGTAGATGTGCGGCCTAATCGTCACCGTCACGGTCTTACCGCCGTCGGAGATCGCGGGCGCCGCAGCCGCGACGTCGGGGACGAGCTTGTTCGCGGTATTCGGCGGATAGGAGTACAGCGGCCGCTCGATCGCGTAGAGGACCGTGTAATCCTGACCGCCGTAGGCCTCGCCGGGATCAAAGTGTTCAAAGTCCTCATGCTCATAGACCGTCAGCGTGCCACCACGGTGCTTACCGGTGAGCTGCTGGCCGAGCGGTGACTCACCCGCCTTGAGGGGGATGCTCGACGTACTCGAGCCGCCCGAGCCACAGCCGGCCAGCACGAACGCCAATAACGTCGTGCTCGCAAGCGCGACAAGCGGACCGCCGCGCCGGTTTGGTTTGGACATCGTCTGAGCCCTCCTCATGTGAGCGTCGTGGTCCTCGGATTGAGCGCATCCTGGAGTCCGTCACCGAGCAGGTTGAAGGCGAGCACGGTAAGCAGCAGCGCGAGGCCGGGGAAGGCCATGTACCACCAGGCGGTGTTGAAGATCGGGGTCGCGTCAGCGAGCATCTGCCCCCAGCTCGCGGTCGGCGCGCGGACGCCGACGCCGAGATAGGAGAGCGCGGCCTCAAGCAGGATGTTCTGGGGGATCAACAGGCTCGAGTACACGATCAGCGGCGCGAGGAGATTCGGGAGGATCTCGGTGCGCAAGATGCGCGCGTTGGATGCGCCAAGTGAGCGCGCGGCCTGCACGAACTCTTGCTCGCGTAGTGAGAGGACCTGGCCGCGGACGATGCGCGCGATGTAGGTCCAATTGACGAGCGCAACGATCGCGATGATCGTCGGCGTTCCCGGTCCGATTACCCCTTTCACGCAGCCGCGCACGCCGCAGGCCGCGCCGAGACCGAGACCGAGCAGCAACACCGGGAAGGAGAGCACGACGTCGATTGTGCGCGAGAGCAGCGTGTCGACCCAACCGCGGTAGAAGCCCGCGAGCAATCCCACGACCGTGCCGATCGCGGCGGCTAGCGCGGTGCCAAGGATGCCGACCTCCAGCGAGACGCGCGCGCCGTAGATCACGCGCGCGAACACGTCACGGCCAAGCTGATCGACGCCGAAGGGATGTGCCGCGCTGGGGCCGAGTGGACTGCCGAAGGCATCGGTCGCATTGAGGTTCTGGACGTCCGGTCCCGGGACACCGGCGAGCTTGACGATCAGCGGGGCCGCGAGCGCGACGAGCAGCAGCAGCACGATGAAAGCCAGCGAGGCCAGCGCGAAGCGGTCGCTGCGAAAGCGCCGCCAGAAAAGCTGGCGGGGCGAGCGCGCGGCATAGAGCGCCCCGCCCGCATGAGTCAGCTCAAGCAGGTCAGTGCGGCCTTCGTTACCAATGAGGATGTCGGCGGCGCCGGTGGTCATCTAAAGCCTTCGCCCCCCCATAGGGGCCGATGTGTTCGTAATGTGTGCCACCAGGAGTTGGAGTTCGACACTCTCTAGTCGGCAACCTCCCGCCTGGTTCTTTAGCGATGGACACCCTGTTCGAGCCCGAAGCACCCGGCGAGCCCGCCCCGCAAGCGCACGGACGCCGCGGCGCCGGCGGAGATCGCGTCGGCCACGGCGCTGCCGCCGGGGGCTCGCACGCGGGACCCCGGCCCGATGCGGATACCCAGGGCAAGGACGACCCGCGACCGCTGGCGGCACGCATACGACCGCGCGCGCTCGAGGAATTTGTGGGCCAAGCGCACCTCTTGGGGGACGCCTCCGGCCTGCGCGCCGCGATCGAGCGCGGCGAGCCACACTCGATGATCCTCTACGGGCCGCCCGGATCTGGCAAGACGACGCTTGCACGGATGGTCGCCGAACGCTCGCAGGCGGTCTTCGAGGAGCTGAGCGCCGTGCAGGCCGGCCGCGCCGAGGTCCGCGCGGTGCTCGAGCGCGCCGCGCACCGCCACGCGACTAGCGGCGCCCGGACGGTGTTTTTCCTCGACGAGATCCACCGCTTCAACAAGGCCCAGCAAGACGCGCTGCTACCGGCCGTCGAGGAAGGGCTCGTGACGCTAATCGGCGCGACGACCGAGAACCCCGCGTTCGAGGTCAACGGAGCGCTGCTCTCGCGGATGCGCGTCTACGCGCTGAGCGCGCTCTCCGCGCAGGACGTCGGCGAGGTGCTGCGCCGAGCGCTGGCCTCGCCGGAGCTCGACGGCGAGGTCGAGCCGGCCGCGCTCGACTTCCTCGCCGCGCGCACCGAAGGCGATGCACGCGCCGCGCTCAACGCGCTTGAGCTCGCCCTATCCACAGCGGCCGAGCTCGGAGAGCAGCGCGTCGGGATCGATCGCGCCGAGGACGCGCTGCAGCGGCGCGCGGTGCTCTACGACCGCGGTGGCGACCGCCACTACGACTACATCTCCGCCTGGATCAAGGCGACGCGCGGCTCGGACCCCGACGCCTCGCTCTACTACCTTGCGGTGATGCTCGAGGGCGGCGAGGACCCGCGCTTCATCGTGCGACGCATGGTGATCCTCGCCTCCGAGGACGTCGGCAACGCCGACCCGGCCGCCCTCCAGGTCGCGGTCGCCGCGGCGCAGGCCGTCGAGCACGTCGGCCTGCCCGAGGCGCGCTACGCGCTCGCGCAGGCCGCGATCTACCTCGCGCTGGCGCCGAAGTCCAACGCCGCCGGCCGCGCGCTCGGCGCCGCGAGCGCCCACGTGCGCGACCACGGCGCCGCGCCTGTGCCGGGCTGGCTGCGATCCGGGCCGCGCCCGGGGCAGGACGTCGGCGGCTATGACTACCCGCACGATCGCCCCGGCGGCGTCTCTCCCCAAGAGCTGCTGCCCGAGGCCGTCGCGGGCGCGCGCTTCTACGACCCCGGCGCCGCCGAAGCCGAGCTCGCACAGCGGCTAGCGTGGATTCGCAAGGCGCGCGGACGTGACGACGCGGCGCAGGGGGACGACGAGGCGGCGCACGGGCATGACGACGAGGCACACGGGCGCGGCGAGGCGGAGCTGGGGAACGACGATGAGGCACACGAGGCATGACGACGCGGTCCCGGAGCACAGCGAAGCGGCACATGGCACGATCACACCTCCCGCGAGCGCGATAATCGCTAGCGCATGAGCACCTCTCCACCAGAGGCCGCGACCCCGGCGACGGAGCTGCAGGCGCGGAACCCCGCGACCGGCGCGCTCCTCGGCAAGGTGGCCGCGACGGCGCCGGGTGAGGTCGAGCGAATCGTCGCCGAGGCGCGCAAGGTGCAGCCGCTGTGGGCGCTACTGCGCGTGCAGGACCGCGCGCGCTACATGCGGCGCGTCGCGCAGGCCGTGATCGACGAGTTCGACGAGCTGCTGCAGACGCTCGCACGCGAGCAGGGGCGCCCGCGTGCCGAGATCGCGACCATGGAGCTGCTGCCGGCGATCGACGCGCTGAAGTGGATCGCCGACGAGGGCGCGCGGGTCCTGGGGTCCCACGGTATTGGCATTCATCGCTCAATGGCGCTGTCCAAGCGCGCGCGCGTCGCCTACGAGCCCTACGGCGTGATCGGCGTGATCGGCGCCGGCAGCGCGCCCTTCGCGCAGCCGCTCGGACAGATCGCCGGCGCGCTGCTCGCCGGCAACGCCGTCACCTTCAAGCCCGCGCGGCGCGCCTGCCTGGCGGGCGAGCGGATCATGCGAGTCCTCGCACGCGCGGGGCTGCCGGAGGGTCTCGTGCGCATCGTGCACGGCGGCGCGCAGGTCGGGGTCGCGCTGGCGCGCGCGCCGGTCGACAAGGTGCTGTTCACCGGCTCCCCCGGGGTCGGACGCGCGGTGGCGCGCGCGTGCGTCTCGCAGGAGAAGGAGGTCACCGTCGAGCTCGGCGGCAAGGACGCGCTGCTCGTGCTGGCCGACGCGCACGTTTCGCGCGCGGTCGACGGAGCACTGTGGTCGGGCTGCGCCGGAGCCGGCCAGGCGCGCGGCTCAGTCGAGCGGATCTACGTCGAGCGCGCGCTCTACGAGCGCTTCCTCACGCGCCTGGTCGCCAGCGCGCGCGCACTGCGCGTCGGCGATCCCGAGCGCGCCGACGTGCAGATGGGCCCGCTCTCCTCGCCGCGACGCCTCGCGCACGTGCGCGAGCTGGTCGACGAGGCCGTCGCGCAGGGCGCGCAACTGCACTGCGGTGGCCCGCTAGACCCTCCCCCGGAGGGCTGCACGAGCCGCGGTGCGTTCTACGAACCGGCGGTGCTGAGCGGCGTCACACACGCGATGCGCGTGATGCGCGAGCCGCTCGACGGACCGGTACTCGCGGTGATGAGCGTCGAGAGCAGCGACCGCGCGATCGAACTCGCCAACGACTGCGACTACGGCCTCGGCGCCTCGGTGTGGACCGCCGATCGTCACCGCGGTCTGCGCATCGCGCGCGAGCTGCACGTCGGCATGGTGTGGCTCAACGACCACCTCCCCGCACCCGCCCTCTCGCGCGGACCGTGGGGTGCGGCGGCCGGCGGGGGGCTCGGGCGCACACTCGGCGAGACCGGCCTGCGCGGCTGCGCGCAGGAGAAGCTGATCACGTGGGATCCCTCCGGCGCCCGCAGCCTTTGGTGGCCGCCGTACGACGAGCTGCTGGTGCAGGCCGCGCACACCGCCGCGCGGCTGCGCTCAGCGCGCGACTCCGACCGCGAGCGCGCCTGGCGCCACGGCGTCGGCTCGCTGGCGCGCGTCGGCGTGCGCGCGCTGCGCCGGCCCTGAATCGCCCCCGAACCGCGCGCCGAACACCGTCGCGGGGCACGGAGGCCCCGCGCCCGCAAGCGCCGGGTGCAACTCGCTCACGCGGACGATCCCCAACGACCCCCTAACCTATTGGGCATGCCCGCCCAGGCCTACGCCGGCAAGGAGTGCGTCTGTCAGCTGCGCAAGGGGATCTGCGACCAGTCCTGCGTGCGCGGAATGCTCGAGACCCCCTTCTACATCGCCTGCCTGAAGCTCAGCGGCCGACGCTGCGTCGTCGTCGGCGGCGGCGAGATCGGCCTCGAGAAGGTCGAGGGGCTGCTGGCCTGCGACGGCGAGGTCACGCTGATCGCCCCCGACGCCGAGCCCGCGCTGCACGAGCTGGCCGCCGAGGGCTCAATCCGCTGGGAGCAGCGCGCGTACGCCGGGCCCGCCGACCTCGAGGGCGTCTTCATGGTGATCGCCGCGACCAGCGACACCGACGTCAACATCGCCGTCTACGACGACGCCGAGCGCCGCGCGATGCTCGTCAACGTCGTCGACGTGCCGCCGCTGTGCAACTTCATCCTGCCCGCGATCGTGCGCACCGGCCCGCTGGCGATCGCGATCTCCACCGCCGGCGCCTCGCCGGCGCTTGCCAAGCGCATCAAGCGCCAGGTCGCCGAGGAGTTCGGCGAGCCCTACGCGCGGCTCGCCGTGCTGCTCAACGAGGTTCGCGGCTGGGCCAAGGCGACGCTGCCGACCTACCAGGACCGCAAGGAGTTCTTCGAGGGGATCGTCAACGGCGAGCCCGACCCCGTCGAGCTGCTGCGGCGCGGGGAGGAGCCCGCGGTGCGCGAGTTGATCGAGACCGCACAGCACGCGCATACGCCGCAAGCATCGCGCGCCTGAGCGCGCGCACCGCCAGATGACCGAGCTCGCCGCGCAGAGCAGTGATGAGGTCCCCACCCCGCTCCCCGCATCGCCCCACGCGCCCCCGCCGGCGCTGCGCCTGGAGGGGCTCACGCGCCACTACGGCGAACGCACCGCCCTCGGCGACGTCTCGCTGACGCTCGCCGCCGGCCAGACGCTGGTGGTGCTGGGCTCAAACGGTGCCGGCAAGACAACGCTGCTGCGCCTGCTGGCCACGCTGTTGCGCCCGCACGCCGGCGTGCTGCGCGTGCTCGGCAGCGACCTGCCCGACGCCGCCTGGGCCGTACGCGGGCGGATCGGCCTGCTCGGCCACGAGCCGCTGCTCTACCGCGAGCTCACTCCGCGCGAGAATCTGCGCTTCCATGCGCGGCTGCACGGAGTCCACGAGGAGCGCGTCGAGGAGCTGCTCGACGCCGTCGGCCTCGCCGCTCGCGCGCGCGAGCCGCTGCGGACGCTCTCGCGCGGGCTGACCCAGCGCGTCGCGATCGCGCGTGCCGTGCTGCACGATCCCGAACTGCTGCTGCTCGACGAGCCGCGCGCCAACCTCGACCCCGCCGGGATCGAGCTCGTCGAGGACCTGATCGGGCCCGGCGGGACCGCTGAAGCAGACCTCACTCGGAGGATCCGCACCCGCGTGCTGTGCAGTCACGACCCCGCCGCCGACCTCCCGCAGGCCGACCTCGTGCTCGGGCTGCGCGCCGGCCGACAGGCGCTGCTGGCGCGGCCCAGCGAGCTCGACGCGGACGCGATCGCGGAGCTCTACCGATGAGCGCCCGCCCCGTGCCCCTGCGAAGGACGACGGCGGGATCGTCGGCGGCGCCTGCGGAGTCGGCACCTGCCGGGACGACGCCCGCGGAGTCGACGCCGGGAACGAGCGCGCCGGACCCGCTGCGCGCGCGCGCAGCACCGAGCCTCGTGCGCACCGTCGCGGCGCTACTGCGCAAGGAGCTGCTGGTCGAGCTGCGCACACTGGAGTCCGTGCCCGGGATGTCGCTGTTCGCGGTCACCGTCTTCGTCGTCTTCCACTTCGCGCTGAACAAGAACGCCGTCAACGGCGACGAGGCCGCCGGGATCCTGTGGGTCACGCTGCTGCTCGCCGCCGTCCTCGGCATCAACCGCCTGTTCGTCGCCGACGCCGAGGAGGGCGGCTTCGACGGCTTCCTGCTCGCGCCCGTCGATCGCAGCGCGCTGCTACTCGCGAAGGCGCTCGCGCTGCTGATCTACCTGGTCGTGCTCGAGCTCGTCGCGGTGCCCGCATTCGCGCTGCTGCTGCTCGAACCGTCGCTGGGGCCCGCGCTGCCGGGCCTGCCGGTGGTGCTGCTGCTCGGCGACCTCGGCGTCGCCGCGATCGGCACGCTCGTCGCCGCCCTCGCCGTGCGCACGCGCGCACGCGACCTGCTGGGGCCGCTGCTCGCGCTGCCGCTGCTCGTGCCGATCGTGATCGGCGCCGCGCGCGCGAGCGCGCCGCTGCTGACGCTCGGGCATACCCACGGGCCGCCACTGCGCTGGCTTGCGACGTTGGCGGTCTATGATCTGATCTTCGGCCTCATCGCGTACGCGGTTTTCGACTTTCTGCTGGAGGACTGACGTCCGCGGCCGCCAACCCACACCGCTCCCCCCGACCTTTGGGAGGCTGAACGCCATCGACCCCTCACGCCAGACGATGCCCGCAAAGAGCCTGCGCACGCTCAGCATCGCGACCGTCGCCGTCATGGCGCTGGCGCTGGCACTGGTCTTCTTCTATGCCCCGCTCGAAGCCGAACAGGGCTTCCTGCAGAAGATCTTCTACGTACACGTCCCGCTCGCGATCGTCGCGCTGTGCGGCTTTGTCGTTGGCGGCCTATTCGCAATCCAATATCTGCGCACCCGCGACCCGCGCTGGGACCTGCGCTCCTACGTCACGATCCATATGAGTCTGATCTTCGCCGTCGGGACGCTGATCAGCGGCTCAATCTGGGCGAAGGGCTCCTGGGGACACTGGTGGGTCTGGAGCGAGCCCACGCTGGTCTCGTTCCTGATCGTCTTCCTGCTCTACGCGACCTACCAGCCGCTGCGCTTCGCGATCGAGGACCCCGAGCGCCAGGCGCGCTACGCCGCGGTCTTCGCGATCACCGCGGGGGCCTTCGTACCGATGAACTTCATCGCCGTGCGCCTCTCGACCGCCTATTTGCATCCGCGCGTGCTCGGCAGCACCTCCAACCTGCCGCCGCAGATGGCGCTCACGTTCCTCGTCTCGCTCGTCGCGATCGCACTGCTGTTCGCGACGCTCTGCAGCTATGAGCTGCTCGCCAAGCGCACGCGCTGGCAGCTGCGCGCGCTGCGACGGCGGCTGGCCGACGAGTATCCGCTGAGCGCGCCGCGCCGCGGGCGCAGCGCCGCGCCGGCCCACTACGAGGTCTCCGCGTGAGCGCCGCCGCGATCTTCGGCGAGCTGCCGGCGCTGCCGCTGCACGAGGCCGGCAAGTACGTCGCCGCCGCGTACGTCGCGCTGTTCGCGCTGGTGCTGATCTACGTCGCGATCATGGCCATCCGTCTCGGCCGCTTCCAGCGTGAGCTCGGCGAGCTCACCGAGCTCACGCAGCGCTCCCGCACGCAGACCACCGCCGCGCCCGCAGAGACCGCGCTCGCCGGGGTCGGCCGCGCGCAGCCCGCCGACGCCGCACGCGACGCCGACGACGTCGGGCGGCCGCACTCCGCACCGCTCGGCGCGCCTTCGAGCGGAGGCGCGAGATGAGCGAGCTGCTCGCGCTCGGCATCTCGCACAAGACCGCGCCGGTCGCGCTGCGCGAGCGCCTCGCCTTCACCGAGCCCGGCGCCATCGAGCTCGCACAGCGACTGACCAACACCGCCGAGGTGCGCGAGGCCGTCGTCATCTCGACGTGCAACCGCACCGAGGTCTATCTCGTCGTCGGCGACCCCGTGCGCGCCGAGGCCGACGCGCTTGGGATGCTCGCGCGCGACGCCGGAATTCGCCCGACGGAGCTCGCCGAGGCGATCTACTCGCCGCGCAACTGCGACGCCGCGCGCCAGCTCTACCGCGTGACCGCCGGCCTTGAGTCGATGATCGTCGGCGAGGCCGAGATCCAGGGTCAGGTCAAGCGCGCCTTCGAGGCCGCGCTGCGCGCCGGCTGCACCGGCGCGCTCAGCAACCGCCTGTTCAGCGCCGCGCTCACGACCGGCAAGCGCGTGCGCTCGGAGACCGGCATCGGCTCGAGCCGCGTCAGCGTGCCCTCCGTCGCCGTCGGCCTCGCGCGCGACGTCCTCGGCGACCTGCGCGAGCGCCACGTCTTGATCCTCGGCGCCGGCGAGACCAGCGAGCTGACCGCGCAGGCGCTCGCCGACCAGGGCGCCGGCACGATCTTCCTCGCCAATCGCCACGCCGATCGCGCGCTCAGCCTCGCGCAGCGCTTCGGCGGCTCGGTCGTCGGGCTCGACGGCCTGCCCGAGCAGCTCGCGCGAGCCGACATCGTCGTCTCCTCGACCTCCTCGCCGCATCCGATCGTCGAGCACGAGGAGCTCGAGCTCGTGCTCGCCCAGCGCGGCGGACGACCGCTGTTGCTGATCGACATCGCCGTTCCGCGCGACATCGAGTCCCGCTGCGGCGACCTCGAGGGCGTGACGCTCTACGACATCGACGACCTGCAGGAGGTCGTCGCGCGCAACCTCGACACGCGCGTCGGTGAGATCCCGAACGCCGAGCAGATCGTCGAGGACGAGATCCGGCGCTTCGCGCGCTGGCTCGGCCAGCTCGAGGTGCTGCCGACCGTCAGCGCCCTGCGCGAGCACGGCAACGCGATCGTCGAGCAGGTCCTCGCCGAGAACGTCGGACGCTGGGAGAGCGCCTCCGAGCGCGACCTTGTCCGCATCGAGGCCGTCGCGCGCGCCGTCGCCAACCGCCTGCTGCACGAGCCCACGATCCGTCTGCGCAGTCTCTCGCAGGCGCACAGCCACTCGAGCCTGCAGGTCGCGCGCGAGCTGTTCGGGCTGCGCGAAGATCCCGCCGAGGCCGACGCCACGGAGAGCACCGAGGTCGAGCTCGCCGAGGTCCACGATCTCGAGCGCTCGCGCGTCGACCGCCGCCGGCAGCAGAGCTGATGGCGCGCCCGCAGAGCTGATGCGGCTCGGGACCCGCGGCAGCGCGCTCGCGCTCGCGCAGGCGCGGACGGTCGCCGAGCTGCTCGGCGGGGCCGAGCTCGTCACGATCACGGTGAGCGGCGATCGCGACCCCGCCGCGCGCGCGGGCGCGGGCGCGAACGAGGCTCGGCCGGACGCTCCCGCGCAAACCGACAAGACTCGCTGGGTCGACGCGATCGAGGACGCGCTGCACAGCGGCGAGATCGATCTCGCGGTGCACTCCGCGAAGGACGTCCCCGGCGAGCTCGCCGAGGGCCTCGAGCTGTTTGGCGCCCCGCCGCGCGCGGCCACCGAGGACGTGCTCTGCGGCGCCGCCAGCTTGGAGGAGCTCGCGGCGGGCGCGCGCGTCGGGACGAGCAGTCTGCGCCGCGCGGCCCAGCTACGCGCCGCGCGCGCCGACCTCGCAATCGAGACGGTGCTCGGCAACGTCGACACCCGCCTGCGCAAGCTCGCCGACGGCGAGTACGACGCGATCGTGCTCGCGCGCGCCGGGCTACAGCGACTCGGTCGCGAGGATGAGGTCGGCGCGGTGCTCGACCTCGCGCGCTTCGTGCCCGCACCCGGTCAGGGGACACTCGCGCTGGAGGGACGCGCCGGTGACACCGCTGCGCACACCGCGGTTCAGGCGATCGCCGACGAGCGCACCTTTGCTTGTCTGCGGGCCGAGCGCGCGCTCGCACGAGCGCTCGGCGCAAGCTGCGAGACGCCCCTCGGGGCGCACGCGCGCGATGCCGGCTGCGGCTGCCTGGAGCTGCACGCGTGGGTCGGACTCCCCGACGGCTCGGCCTGGGTCGCTGACGGTGTGCTCGGCGGCTTCTACGACCCTGAGGAGCTCGGACGGCGCGTTGCCGAGCGCATGCTGAGCGCCGGCGCCGGGGAGCTGCTTGAGGCCGCCGCCACGTCGGTCAATGAGCCTTCCGCAGGCTCGATATGAGGTACGGGTCGGTGTACAGGTGAGCGGCCGCGTATACCTCGTCGGTGCCGGGCCCGGCGACCCCGGCCTGCTCACCGCGCGCGCGCTCGAGCTGATCGCGCAGGCCGACGTCATCCTCTACGACCGCCTGATCCCATCGGAGGCACTGGAGAGCGCGCGCGCCGACGCCGAGCTGCTGTTCGTCGGCAAGGAGGGCGGCGGGGAGTCGGTTCCCCAGGAGCACACCGAGGCGCTGATGGTGCGTCGCGCGCAAGAAGGTCGCGCGGTCCTGCGCCTGAAGGGCGGCGATCCCTTCGTCTTCGGCCGCGGCGGCGAGGAGGCATTAACGCTGCGCGAGGCCGGCATCCCGTTCGAGATCGTGCCGGGTGTCACCGCCGGGGTCGCGGCCGCGGCGTACGCCGGCATCCCGGTCACCCATCGCGGCCTCGCGACCGGCGTCGCGCTGATCACCGGTCACACGCGCGGCGATGCCCCCGACGGCGAGGAGCACGACCTCGACTGGCAGGCCCTCGCGGCCTTCCCGGGAACGCTGGTCTTTTACATGGGCGTGCGCCAGCTGCACCACATCGCGACATCACTGATCGACGCTGGACGCTCCCCCTCGGAGCCCGTCGCGATCGTCGAGCGCGGCACGCTTACCGACCAGCGCACGGTGGCGGGAACGCTCGCGACGATCGCTGAGCGAGCGCTCCAGGCCGACATCCGCCCACCCTCGATCACGGTCGTCGGGCCCGTCGCCGAGCTCGCCGAGAGTCTCGCGTGGCAGCCCCCGCGGCCTCTGCGCGGGCGCACCGTCGCGGTCACGCGCGCCCGCGCTCAGGCCAGTGGGCTCGCACGCGAGCTGCGCGCGCTCGGCGCGAGCGTCGTGCAGGCGCCCGTGATCCGCACGCGGCCCCTGCCGGAGTCCGCGCCCCTGGACCTCTCCGGCTACGACCTCGTCTGCCTCACGAGCCCCAACGGCGTGCGCGCGCTGTTCGACCGTCTGAGCCGCGCCGCCGCGCCGCCGCGCGACGCGCGCGCGCTGGCCGGCGCGCGCATCGCCGCGATCGGGCCGGGCACCGCGCGCGCGCTGACCGAGCACGGGATCCTCGCCGACGTCGTCCCCGAGCGCTTCGTCGCGGAGGCGCTCGTAGAGGCCCTCGCCGAGCTGCCCGTCCGCCGCGCGCTCGTCGCACGTGCGCGCGAGGCGCGCGATGTACTCCCCGACGCGCTGCGCGCACGGGGTGCCGAGGTCGACGTGCTCGAGCTCTACGAGACGCTCGCCGAGCCGCTGCCGCCACGCGTGCTCGCGCAGGCGCGCGCGGCGGACTACGTCACGTTCACATCGTCTTCGACCGTGCGCTTCTTCCTGCAAGCCGCGGGTGGCGCGGCCGAGCTCTCGCCGCAGACGCGGATCGTCTCGATCGGACCGGTCACCAGCGAGACGCTGCGCGAACACGAGCTCGCACCGCACATCGAGGCACAGCGGCACGACGTCGACGGCGTCGTACAGGCGATCCTCGCGGACGCCGCCGCGCCACGCAGCTAGCGCCCTCGGCGCTTCTGCCCGCGGAGGCCCCTCCCTGCGAAGGCCCCTCCCGGCGGAGGTCGCTCCCCGCGGAGGTCCCTTCTCGCGGGGTACCCGGCCTCAGGAGAACTCGAACGCGGTGCGACCGCCATCTCGCACGAGCTCTCGCAGCCGCTCGCGACCGTCGCCGATCACCGGGCCTCCGTGCGCCAGCAGCAGGTGCTCGAAGTCGAGCTCGTCCAAGAGGTGCACACAGGCCGCGAGCAGGCCCTGCTTTGTCTGCTCCGGCTCATCCATGAGCCCATCGGGCACGAAGCCCAGCGGACCGTCCCGGTCCTGCGGCCCGCTCCGCACGACGCCGTCGGCAAACACCAGCGCGCGCTTCTGCGGCAGATACAGAGCTGTGTCGTCGGGGCAGATCGCGCCTACCTCACATGCCAGTACGTCGCCAGGCAATCGCTCGCCGATCTCGAAGCCCTCGACGACCTGCTCGTGCGCGAACTCGTGCAGCCCCACACGGTTGCAGTGCACGGTGCACCCAAATCGCTCGACGAAGCGCGCGCTCTCGCGGTAGTGGTGGCGATTGGAGAGCAGGATCGCCCGCGGTGGCGCGGACCGCGCGGCGAACCAGCTCAGGCCGACATCGGGCGGGACGAGCGGATCGATCAGCACCGCGGTCTCCTCCAGCCAGTAGGAGGAGACCGCGGTGTGAATACGAGGATGCTCGGCAGCCCAGTGCCAGACCCTCGGAAGGACTTCGCGCATCGAGCCCGCTCCCGTCAGCCGAGCAGTTTCGCGCCTTCCTTAAGCAGCACACTGGCTTTGTCGATCTCGCCGACCGCCTTCTTGGCCTCGGCCTTGGCCGCCGTCGGGCTTACCTGCTTCTCGCCGATCGCTTTCGAGAGACGCCTGTAGGCGGCGACGATCGACGTCAACCCCTTGTCGAACTTGGCCTGGCCCAGCTTCACGCGTGGGCTGGATACCTTTTGGCTTGCGATCTTGGACTCGAGGGCACTGAGCACGGCGATCGACTTCGCAAATGCCGCCTGGACTTCGCCGGGGTTGCCGCTCTTCTTGTATTTCCCCAACGCAGTCTCGAGATGGCCGTCGGCAATCAGGAGCTTGGAGTTGTAGCTCTTGATCGCGGCCTTGATGCTCGCGTCGCTCGCCGACGCACCACTCACTGGCCCGGCCAACACGGCGGCGAGCACCGCGGCGCATAGCGCGAGCCTTCCTGTAGGTACCGACCTGCTGAAACGCATCGATCCGCCTCCGTGTCGCGTTCGGCTCCCCCATTGGAGGCGCCCGGTGTCAATGTCTGGTGCCCTAAGTAACCCCAATCGCTGGTGACCAAACACGCGCACATCGCGCCGCCGTCGAGCGCGCAAGACCTTCGAAGCTGATAGCACTCGCGTGATGGCCGAGCGCCCGCTGCTGACCTTCCTTTCCGACTACGGGCTCGACGACGAGTTCGTCGGGGTCTGCCACGGCGTGATCGCGCGGCGCTGCCCCGCGGCGCGCGTGATCGACATCGCCCACGCGATCCCCCGCCACGACATCCGCGCCGGCGCACTGGTGCTCGCCGGGTCGATCCCCTATATGCCCCCCGGCGTGCATCTCGCGGTCGTCGACCCCGAGGTCGGCGCCGTCGGCGAGCACGCTCGACGGGCGGTCGCCGTGCGGCCCGCCAGCGCGGGCAGCCTGCTTGTCGGGCCCGACAACGGCTTGCTGGCGCTTGCCCTCGAGCGACTCGGGGGAGCGCTCGAGGCGGTCGAGATCGGCCGCTCCAGTGAGCGCCTGGAGCCGGTATCGGCGACGTTTCACGGCCGCGACATCTTCGCTCCCGTCGCCGCCGCGCTCGCCGCCGGAGAGCCGCTCGCCGGTATCGGCGAGCCGCTGGACGTCGAGAGTCTGCGCGCCCTGGAGCTCCCCGCCGCGGTCGTCGGCGAGCGCGAGCTGCGCGCGCACGCCCTGCACTTCGATCACTTCGGCAACATCACGCTGAACGCCAGTCACGACCAGCTTGGGCGAGCCGGACTGCGACTCGGCGCCGAGCTGGTCATCGAGCTCGGCGCCGAGCAGCGACGCGGGCGCTACGCGACGACCTTCGCCGACGTCGCGCCCGGTGAGCTGCTGCTCTACGAGGACGCGCACGGCATGACCGCGCTTGCCATCAACCGCGGCTCCGCCCGCGACGCGCTGCAGATCGCGCGCGACGACGAGCTGCTGGTGCGCCCCGCGTGAGCGGCCCGCTTGGGCGCCCGCGGCTGCATCTGCGACTCGTCGACTCCACCAACCTCCGCGCCCGCAAGCTTGCGCTGAGCGGCGCGCCGCACGGCACGCTGGTCACCGCGGACGCCCAAAGCGCCGGCCGCGGACGTCAAGGGCGTCGCTGGAGCGCACCGACCGGCAGCTCACTGCTGATGTCGATCGTGCTACGCCCCGACGAGCAGGCCTTCGCGACGCTCCCACTCCTCGCGGCGGTCGCGATCTGCGACATCACCGGGCCAGAGACGCTCGTCAAGTGGCCCAATGACATCGTCCTCGCCGACGCGCGCGCGCCACGACTCGCGAAGCTCGCCGGCGTCCTCGTCGAGGGGCGCCCCCAACAGGGTTGGGCGGTGCTCGGCATTGGCGTCAACGTCGCCGTGCGACTCGAGGAGCTACCCGCCGAGCTGCGCCCCACCGCTGCCACACTCGGCCGTCCACGCACGGCGATCGAGCCGCTACTTTCCGAGCTGCTCGCGGCACTCGAGCGGCGCTTGGAGGGCCCGCCGGCACAGACATTGGATGCCTGGCGCACGCGCGACGCGCTGCGCGGGAGCGAGATCGCCTGGGGAGACGGTCACGGGCGAGCGGACGGCATCGATGACGCCGGACGACTGCTCGTGCGTCTGCCCGATGGCGCCCGCACCGCGCTCGCGGCCGGCGAGGTTCACCTGCGAGCGCTCGCACCGGCGACGCCGGCGAGCAGCTAAGAGGTCTCGCCGGCCCTCTCCGCTACGGGTGTCTTGTCCCCAGGCGTTTTGTCCCCCCCGGCTTTTGCGGTGGCCGCTTTTCTCGCGCGCGGTTTCTTGACCGCCGGCTTCGTCGAGGATGCCTTCGCCGCCGCCGTCCTCGTCGCGGCCGCTGTCTTCGTCGCGTCCGCTTTGCCCGCCGGCGTTTTCGTCGCCGGCGTTTTCGTCGCGGCCTTCTTCGCCGCCGGCGTCTTGACCTCCCCTGGCTCGGCCCGCTCGGCCTCCCCGGATTTCGCCGTCTTGGACTTCGCCGTCTTCGTCCCCGTCGCTTTCCTCCCCGGTTTGCGCGGTGCAGCTTGCTTCCCGTCCCGAACGCCACCGTCGGACGATTTCGCCTCCGGCTCGCCGCCCGCCGCCCGCGACTCGGCCGCAGGAGCATCTCGAGCGGGGCCTCTCCCATCCGCAACCGGCTTTCCGCCGCGCGCCTGGGCAGCGCGCTCGGCGGCCGCCCGCACCGCCTGCGCGGCGTCCACCGAGTCGCGTGCGACGTCAGTCTCGACCTTCCCGTTGCTTCTCGTGCGCGTCGCGACCTGCGCGGCGTCCGGCGACGACGCGGGTGCCGCCACCGGCGCGGAGGACTGCTCAGTGGCCTGCTCGTTCGCGACCTGTGCGACGTTCGCGGGCCGCCCCACCGCCGCGCCCGCCTTGGGTCCCTTGCGCCGGCGCTTGTTGGCGCGCGCGCGGCGTTTGGGGAAGTTGCGCAGTAGCTCCCGCGCCAGCGCCGGAGGCTTGCGCGCCATGCGCGTGCGGGCGCCGCGCAGCGCCTCCTCGGCCTCCGGGGTGTGCGCGAGCGCAGCCGCCAGCAAGGCCGCCGCCAGGCGCCGGTCCTGCTTGCGCGACGCGTGAATCAAGCGCCGCGCGTTGCGCGCGTGCGCGCCGCCCGAGGAGTTCACGAGCAGGCCCAGCAGACGCTTGGTCTCCGGCCAGCGCTGCACCGCGTACTCCTCGTGCAGTTCGCGCGTGTACTCCGCCAGGCGCCAGATCCATGCGCTGGCCTGGTCGCGACGGCCGATGCGCCGCTCGACGAGTGCGCGCAGCATGATCTTCGCGGCCTCGCGGCGCTCGTCGCGAGACCAGGAGCCGATCACGTCGATCGCGGTGTCGAAAGCCTCCGCGTCGCGACCCGCAGCGATGTCTGCGAGTGCCCGCAGGCGCAGCTGCGCGCTGGGGTTGCGCTGCACCGCGGTGATTAGGTAGCGGCTGCGCAGCTCGCCGGTGCGGTCGAAGTGCAGCATCGCGCGCGCGCGGCGCCAACCGTTGGGGGTGACGCGCGCGCCGGCCAGCGCGGCCCAGACGTGCTGCTCGCCGTAATCGAGGTTCTCGACCGCGATCCGCCACAGCTCGCGCTCGAAGACCGCGAAGCGCCGCTCCTCCTCCGAGCACACCGGCAGCACGCGCCGCTCGACGCGCATCCGCCGTCCGCGCCCGCGGCGCACCGGCCCGACGACGATCGCCCCACCGCGATACACGTCGCGGTCGAGCAGCGAGTGCAGCGTGACGACGGGATCGTCGTGCTTGGTCGCGGGGTGCACGAAGTCGACAACCAGGCCCGCCTCCTTGCCCGGATGGCGGCGCGTCACGCGCCCGACGCGCTGCTGGTAGATGCGCTTGGATGCCGTCGGCGCGAGGTGCACGCAGACCGTCGCGCGCGGGCTGTTCCAACCCTCGGCGAGCAACTGCGCGTTGATCAGCACGTCGATCTCGCCGCGCTCGTAGCGCGCGAGGACGTTCGCGAGCTCGCGCTTGGGGGTCTCCCCGGAGACCCCCTGCGCCTTAATGCCTTCCGCGCGGAAGGCCTCCGCGAGGTTGTACGCGTGACGCACTCCCGCCGCGTAAACGACGCCCGGGACGCCGTTGAAGCGCGTCTTGTAGAGGTTCGCCATCGCGAGGTTGAAGGGCTGCTGGTCGAGCAACTCAGCCAGTTGCTCCTGATCGAACTCCGTGTCGACTTCGCCGCGGCGCAGCGGCACCTTCGCAATCGTGCGCACCCCCGCACCCGGTGAGATGCGTACGCAGCGCAGCGGCGCGATCACGCCGCGGCGCGCCGCCTGCGCGAGATCGAAGCGCGAGGTCTGCGTCGGGAACAGATCGGTCACGTGACGCGCGATCAGCGCGCCTGTCGCGGTCATGCCGACGAAGATCGGGCCCGTCCACTGGCGGATCGCGCCGCTGGTCTTCTCGCCGAGCGCGGTATGCGCCTCGTCGCAGATCACGATCGTGTAGGCGCTCGAGATCCGCCCGGCGTTGCGCACGAACCACTGGTAGGTCTCGACCGTCACCGGACCCTTCGTCGAGTCCTCCCCGACATACAGCGGCCGACTGATGCGCTTGGTGTAGCCACGCTGGCGTAGCTCGCCGATGAACTGGTCGACGAGGTTGCGCCGGTGCGTCAGGATCAGCACGCCGCCGGTCTGCGAGGCCTCGACGAAGCCGAGCGCCGCGACGGTCTTGCCGGCGCCGGTCGCGTGCTCGAACCAGAAGCGCTTAGCCGCGTTGGGGTCCTCGGGCTGGTCGGGAAGCGCCTCCTCCTCGTCCTCGTCATCGACCCAGTCCTGCGGCTCGTCCTCGCTCTCGGCCTCGACCTCGGCGTCGTCCTCGTCCTCGCTCGGGAGCGGCTCGAGCTCGTCCTCGATGTCTCCCAGATCCTCGCCCTCGTCCTCGTCATCCGCCGCGGACGGCGCGACGCCGAGCCCGTCCTCCTCATCCTCGTCCTCTTCGGCCTCCAGATCCTCGAGCTCGCCTGCCTGCCCTCCGCTATGGCGGGCGTCCGCTTCCTCCTCGGCTTCTTCGTCGCGCCGCGCGCGCTCGGCGGCACGTTCGGCGGCGACTCCATCGGTTGGCGCGCGCGGCGCCGACGGCGCGGTGTCTCCGTCGGGGCCCAAGATCGACGCCGACGCCAGCAGCTCGGGCGAGGCGATAGTGGCGGCCGCGCGGCCGTTGCCGCTCCCGCTCCCATTTCCATTTCCATTTCCGGCGCTTCGTTCGGCCTCCGCGAGCAGCGCGGTGAGTGTGCCCGAGAGCGCATCGACCTGATGCGCGGAGAGCAGCGTCCCGTCGCGCAGGCGCGGCTCCTCATCGGAGAGGACGCGTTCGAGCCCGAGCAGCAGCGAGAACTCGCGGCGCCATGCCGTGCTCGGATGCTTAGCCTGCTGGTCGAGCTCCTTCAGCGCCGCATCGAGCGCCCGGCGGCGGGCGCAGCCGGGCGCGAGCACGACCGCGGCGTCCTCGCCATCGTGCAGGAAGCGCTCGCGCACGAGCTTCTCCGCACGCGCAATATCCGCGGAGCTTGGAATCGGCGCGGCCGCGAGGGCCACTTGGGTGGACTCGGCCATAGAAGGCTGGACTTCGAGATAGAGCCGCCGCAGAAGAAGACTCGGCGAGGCTCGGGGCACCGGCTCCATACCGGCAAGTGAACCCCCGGGTACATCAGGGCAACCCGGCCCCGAATGTGCCTTCAGGATATAGCACAGCGGGGCGGCGTTGAAGGACGCACGCATCTGGCACCCTTCACTGCGTGATCGGCAGGTCCATTCCGACCCACGGACTCGCATGAGCGCCAGGCGCATCGTGACCGCCGCCGGCGCGCTCGTGCTGGTCGGCCTGCTCGCGATCGGGTTGGTCGAACTCGCGACGCGCTCGCGGGGAGCCGCCGCGCCACGCGTGCGCCTCACCGCAGCTCAGATGCAGGCCCAGCTGGCCGGCGCGCCGGCGCCGCTCGCGGCGCTGCACGCGCAGGCCAGCGAGCTGCTCGGCGGCGGTCCCCGCGCCCTGCGCGCGCGCCTGGCGGTGCTGCGGGGATGGCCGATCGTGATCAACAAGTGGGCCTCGTGGTGCGAGCCGTGCAAAGAAGAGTTCGGCGCCTTCCAGCGCGTCTCGCTGAACCTCGGCCGCCGCGTCGCCTTCATCGGCATCGACTCCGGCGACAGCGCACGCGCGGACCCGCTGCGCTTCCTGCGCTCCTTCCCGCTCAGCTACCCGAGCTACTACGACGCCAGCGGCCAGCTCGGCGTCGAAGCGACCGACTCGACAAACACGCCGGTCACCGTCTTCTACGACCGCGACGGCGGCAAGTACATCCACCAAGGCGCGTTTCCGAGCACGGCCAAGCTCGAATACGACGTCAAGCGCTACGCCGTGGGCGCCTGAGCAATGCCCGAGCTGCGCATCGACCCGCTCACCGGGCACAAGACGATCGTCGCCGGCGAGCGCTCGCGGCGGCCCGGCGGCGAGCCCCGCTGCGCGCCGGCGGAGCCGATCGACTCGGCCAAGGACCCATTCGCGGAGGGCCACGAGGACCGCACGCCGCCCGAGCTCTATGCGGTACGACCCGGCGGCGGCCCGCCCGATTCGCCGGGCTGGACGGTGCGTGTCGTGCCCAACCTGTACCCCGCGCTGACCGCCGGGGACCCAACGGCCGACCCGCGCGCCGCAGCGCCGGCAATCCCCCCTGGAAGCGGCCCGGCCTCACCCTCGGAGCTGTTCATCGCGACTCCCGCGAGCGGCGCGCACGAGGTGATCATCAACGGCCCGCAGTCGCTGCTCTCGCTCGCCGACCTCCCGCGCGAGCAGGTCATTGCCGCGGTCGACACCTGGCGCGAGCGGATGCGCGCGCACGCCGCGAGCGCCTGCGTGCAGCTGATCGTCAACGAGCGCCGCGAGGCCGGTGCATCGCTGCCGCATACCCACGCGCAGCTCTACGCGCTGGACTTCGTCCCCGCCGACGTCGCGCGCGAGCGCGAGCGCGCCGGCGCGCACGCGACGCGCACGATGGGTCACGACCTGCTCGAGGACATCGTCGCCGAGGAGGTCCGCCGGCGCGAGCGCATCGTCGCGATCGACGACGACGCCGTCCTGTTCGCCCCCTATGCCTCGCGCGTGCCCTTCCAGCTGATGCTCGCACCGCGCCGCCCGCGCGCGCGCTTTGAGGACGACGGTCCAACCGGCGCCGCGCTGCTGCACGAGGGACTGCAGCGCCTCGCGCGCCACCTCGGTGCGAGCCCGCCACTGAACCTCTGGGTGCGCACCGCCCCGCGCGGCGCCGAGCGCTTCTGCTGGCGCATCGACGTGATGCCGCGCCTCACACACCTCGCAGGCCTCGAGCTCTCGACGGGAGTCAACCTCAACATCGTCGCGCCCGAGGACGCCGCGGCGGCGCTGCGCGGCGCCTGAGCGCGCCCGTTAGGCTGCGCGGCGATGGCCGCCACCGAGCTCTACGTCCCGCGCTTCGCCGCCGAACCGCCGCAGGAGGGCCTGCCCTACGGCCGCTGGGCCGAGCGCCTCGGCCAGGAGCTGCTCGGCGCTTGCCTCGAGCTGGGCGACGCGCAGGACGATCTCGGCGAGCCGCAGGAGATCCTCTGGTACCCCGATCGCAGCTGGCATGGCCACACCTACGTGCCCGCGACCGCGAGCACCTCCGGCGGCTACGAGCTGTTCGGCTACATCCGCTTCGTCTCCCCCGGCGAGGACGGCGCGGAGCCCGGCGAGCTGACCGCGCACGTCGACTTCACCGACCAGACCGCCGCCGAGAACCCCGGGTGGACGCTCGACCTCTGCGACGAAGTCATCGGACGTTGGCGCGGCGAGGACCACGAGGTCGCCGCGATGACGCTCGTCTGGGGGCGTCCGCTCGTGAGCGGGGGCGCCGCCGTCACCGCCGAGCTCTCCGAGCTCGTCGTCGATCGCTGCCAGTTGATCGAGAACCGCTTCACACTGCTCGCCCCCGACGACTACCGCGAGCACCTGCTCGAGATCAAGCTCTGGAGCCCACGCGGCAAACAGCTCGCGCGCGAGTCGCTGTACGAGGGCGACGCAGACGAGCAGGACGAAGCCGACGGCGAGTAGCGCCAGACGGCCGAGTGGCGCCGGACGACGAGTAGCCGCGAACCAGTAGTCGAGCGCCGACGTTCCAGGCTTCAGATTCCGCGGCCGATTGCCGAAGAGCGATGCATGCCGCGAAGGCGGACGCATCTCAGCCTGACCGGCCAGGTCGCGCTGCTGAGCCTGATCCCGATACTCGCCCTCGGGTTCGTCTTGGCGCGCGTGCTGCAGTCGCAGATCGTCACCCACTCGCTCGCCGACGCCGGCGAGTCCGCGCAGCTGGTCGCGCGCCTCGGGATCCAGCCACGGCTCACGCCGCAGGAGCTACGCAACGGTCTCAGCGCGGGGGACGTCCACGCGCTCGACGAGCAGCTGCGCGCGCGCTCTGTCAGAAGCGACCTCGCGCGAATCAAGATCTGGAACAACCGCGGGCGCATCGTCTACTCCGACGACCACGCGCTGATCGGTCACAGCCCCGCCGAGAGCGACGACCTCGAGGACGCCCTGCGCGGCGAGCCCGACCCCGCCGAGGTCGTCACGCCAAGCGCGCACACCGAGACCGCCAGCGAGGTCGGCCTCGGACGGCTCGTCGAGGTGTACGTGCCGCTGCACTTCGTCGCCTCCGGCCCGCCGGCCGGCGTATTCGAGATCTACCTGAGCTACGAGCCGATCGCGGCCGCGATCGGCCACGACGAGCACATGATCGCGCTGCTCGTGTTCCTCGGCCTCGCGCTGCTGTGGGCAATCCTCTTCCGGATCGTCGCCTCGGCCTCCCGCCGGCTCAGCCGCCAGGCCCGCGAGAACGACCGCCTCGCGCGCTACGACCAGCTCACCGGCCTTCCCAACCGCACTCTCTTTCGCGAGTGCGTCGCACGGTCGCTTGGCTCCGGCAGCACCGCCCCGCGCGCGGGCGCGGTGCTGCTACTCGACATCGACGCCTTCAAGCAGATCAACGACACGCTCGGGCACCGCACCGGCGACGAGGTGCTGCGCGAGGTCGCGCGGCGCCTGCAAGCGCAACTGGGATCCGACGCGCTGCTCGCGCGTCTGGGCAACGACGAGTACGCAATCCAGCAGCCGCTCGCCGTCGGTGTCGCGGACGCGCTGAGCCTGGCCGGCGCAGCGCAGGCCGCGATGGAGGCGCCGATCGCGCTCGACGGAGTCGCGCTCAACGTCGAGATCAGCATCGGCATCGCGGTCACGCCTGACCACGCCGACGACGCCGACACCCTGTTGCAACGCGCCGACATGGCGCTCGACCGGGCACGCGCGCGACGCGGCCGCATCGAGGTCTACTCGCCCGAGTACGACCAATCCGGCGCCGCGCGCCTCGCGCTGCTCGGCGAGGTACGCCCGGCGCTCGAGCGTGGCGAGTTCGTGCTTTTCTACCAGCCGCAGCTCGATCTCGCGAGCGGGCGCGTCAGCAGCGTCGAGGCGCTGCTGCGCTGGCGCCATCCTCAGCGCGGCATGGTCGCGCCGCTGGAGTTCATCTCGCTGATCGAGCAGACCGCGCTCGTCGGACCCGTGACGTTGCACGTCGTCGAGCTCGCGCTGGCGCAGCTCGCCGCGTGGCGTGCGGAGGGCCTCGAGATCGGCATCTCTGTGAACCTCTCGGCGCGCAACCTGCACGAACCCGAGCTCGCGCAGCAGATCGAGGCGCTACTGCACAGCCACTCGGTCCCGGCCGCCGCGCTGACGGTCGAGGTGACCGAGAGCGCCGCGATGGCCGACCCGGACACGGCGGTCGGCTTGCTAGACACGCTACGCGCACTGGGCGTCGGAGTGTCGATCGACGATTTCGGCAGCGGTCACGCCTCGATCGCCTACCTCGCACAACTGCCCGCCAGCGAGCTCAAGATCGACCGCTCGTTCGTCTCGCGCATGTGCGAGAGCCAGCGCGATGAGGCAATCGTGCGCACGACGATCGATCTCGCGCGCCACCTCGAGCTGCGCGTCGTCGCCGAGGGCATCGAGACCGCCGCGGTCTGCGAGCGGCTCGCCGCGATGGGCTGCGACACCGGGCAGGGCTATCTGATCTCGCGGCCCGCGCCCGCCGAGGAGCTCACGCCGTGGCTGCGCGAGCACGTCCGCGGGGACGGGCGCGAGCGCGAGCCTGAGCGCGCGGGCTACGAACGTCCGCGCGCGACCCTCGCACCCCGCTCGTCCGCGGTCGCGCCGTAGTCGATCACCGGTGGCGGGTAGTCCAGCCGGCGCCGCTCTCCCACCGGCAAACGCCACGGTTCGTGGACCGCGCGACCCGCGATCGCCGCGAGCTCCGGGATGTAGCGGCGCACGTACTCACCGTCGGGATCGAAGCGTCGCGCCTGGCGCAGCGGGTTCAGGACACGGTTCGGGCGCGTGTCGTTGCCGGTACCGGCAACCCACTGCCAGTTGCCGGTGTTGCAAGCGAGATCGCCGTCGAGCAGCAGGCTCGCGAAGTGCTCCGCTCCGATTCGCCAGTCGATGCGCATCGTCTTCGCGAGGAACGACGCAGTAATCAGTCGCGCACGGTTGTGCATGAAGCCCTCGCGCTCGAGTTGGCGCATCCCCGCGTCGACGATCGGGTAGCCGGTCAGACCTCGCCGCCACGCCTCGACCAGGCGCGCGCTGCGTCGCCAGCGCCTGCCGCGCGGGCGGTAGTCGGCGTAAGGGAAGTCCGGTCGCGCTGCGAGTACCTGGTGGTAGAAGTCGCGCCAGCAGAGCTGGCGCGCGAACGCTTCGCCTCCCGGGCGATCCTCACTGCGCGCGAGCACCGCGCTCGCCGAGAGGCAGCCGAAGTGCAGGTAGGGACTTAAGCGCGCTGTCGCATCGCCTGCTAGATCGTCATGACGAGCCTCGTACTCGGCCAGTCCCGTGCGCAGCCAACGCTCCAGGCGCTTGCGGGCGACACTCTCGCCACCCGACGGCAGCTCGGGCGAGCATTGCACGCGCGTCAGCTCCGCCAACGGTGGAAGCCTCGCTTGGGCGATGCCGCGCGGCATCGCGACGCGGCGCGGCGCCGGCAGCGGCGTGCGGCGCGGGACCTCGCGCCATGCGCGCCAGTAGGGCGTGAAGACGCGGTAGTGATCGCCGCCCGCCGGGACGATCGCGCCGGGTGCGACAACGGTCACTCCATCGAAGACCCGCAGCGCGATTCGCTCGCGCTCGCACGCCTCCTCCAGACGCCGCTCGCGACTGCGCGCATAGGCGCTGACGTCGCCGCCCATGTAGATCGCCTCGACGCCGCATTCGCGCGCGAGCCGCAGCGTCTCGGCCACGATCTCCCCGCGGCGCACCACCAGCCGCGCGCCGCGCTCGCGCAGCGCGCCGTCGAGATCGCGCAGGCTGTCGAGCAGGAAGGCGAGGCGATTCGGCGCCGCGCCCACGCCTGCGAGCAGGGCGTCGTCGAGCACGAACGCCGGCACCACGCGCTGCGCCTCCCGCACTGCCGCCGCGAGCGCCGGCTGGTCGCGGACGCGCAGGTCGCGCGTGAATAAGACCAGCGCGGTCTTCACGGCGAGTGCGGTCTCACCGTCCGCGTGGTCTTCGCAGAGGCCGGTGTCGTCTTCATGGGAACCGACGCGGTCTCACCGTCTGCCGCCATCCTCGTCGAGCGCGCGGCGCAGGGCCTCGTCGAAGGACGCCGGGGCAATCCCGAACGGTCGCGCCCCGGAGGGATCGGTGACGACCGTCGCCGTCCTCAGGCCCTCGACGAGCGGTCGCGCGACGTTCGTGTCGACCGGCGTTACCAGACCGAGCCACAGCGCCGAGAGCCACGGCGTGATGAACGGCATCGGCAGCTTCGGTCGCGGGCGGATGCCCATCACGAGCGCCATGCGGTCGAGCATCGCGCCGTAGGAGAGCACGTCGGGACCACCGATCTGGACCTCGCGGCCCTCCGCCTCGCTCACCTGCGGCGCGCGCCGCAGATACTCGATCACGTCCTCGACACCGATCGGTTGCGTCGCCGTCTTCAGCCACGCCGGCGCGATCATCACCGGCAGGCGTTTGACCAGATAGCGCAGCGTGCGGTAGGACTCGCTTTCGGCGCCGACGACCATCGCGGCGCGGAAGTACGTCAGCGGCGGACCCTCGGCGGCAAGGATCCGTGCGGTCTCGTGGCGACTGGCGAGGTGCTTAGAGACGCTCTCCTCGCCGAGGCCGCCGAGGTAGACGATGCGCCGCACGCCCTCGCGCTTGGCCATCTGCGCGAAGTTCCGCGCGCCGGCGCGCTCGCGCTCCTCGAAGCCCTCGCCGCCGGCCATCGCGTGGACCAGGAAATACGCCACGTCGACCCCGTCACCCGCGCCCTTGAGGCTCGCGGCGTCGGTCACATCTCCCAGGCGGATCTCGCAGCCGGCGGCGCGCAGCGCACCCGCCCGCGCGGGGTCACGCACGAGACAGCGCACGTCGGCGCCCGACCGCGAAAGGGCCGCGGCGAGTCGACCGCCGATGAAGCCCGTGGCCCCGGTGACAAGCGCGCGCGACGCGATCGGCCCAAGGTTACACTCGCCGGAATTGTGTCGACCACGCGTACCGTCGTCCGGCGGCGGCAAGGGAGAAGCGATGACAGAGCGCAAACCGGTGAAGACCGAGCACCACCTCGCCAAGGCCCTGCACCCCAGCCCAGCCATGCTCAGGGAGGCGATGAGCGAGGCCGACGGCTTCAACGCGAAGTTCGCCGTGCTGATCACCAGGCTGGTCGGCACCATGTGGTGCGCCTACCTATTTGCGGCGATCGCCTTCATCGGCCTTGGCCCCGCGCTGAAACCCGGCGGCGAGGGAATCGTTGCGTGGATCGCCCAGACGTTTCTGCAGCTCGTGCTGCTCTCGGTGATCATGGTCGGACAGAACGTCCAGAGCCTCGCCGACGACGCGCGCTCCGCGAACACCTTCAAAGATGCCGAGACGATCCTCGATCGTCTCAACCTCGAAACCGAGGGCGGCCTGCAGGTGATCCTCGAACGCCTGAACCAGCTTGCACCAGCCGTCAGCGCCGTGGGGAGGGGCGCCGCGGCGAGCACCGTCAAGCCGGACCGCTAACGCTCAGGCCCGGATCAGCTCGGCCGCAGGAGCCGGCGCCGCGGCGTCCGCTTCGAGCTCGTCGGCGACCCGCCGCGCGGTCTCCTCGGCCCGTCGCGTCGTGCTGAGCAGCCCGAGCACCAGCACCGTGGCGCCGGCGCCCGTCACAATCCACCAAGCGGCGTGGCTGGCCTGCACGAAGCCCGGCCCAACCTTTGCGGCGCCCGCCGCGGCGACCGCGCCGACGACCGCGACGCCTAGGGTCTGGCCGACCTGGCGCGAGGTCGAGGCGACCGCCGCCGCAACGCCGGCCTGCGCGGCCGGCATGCCGAGCACGGCGGTGTTGGTGATCGGCGGGTTGATCATGCCGAAGCCGATACCGAAGATGAAGTAGGCCGGCAGCAGCGATGAGATCGCGGTGTGCGCTCCGAGGTCCGTGAGCAGTCCGGCGCCGAGCATGATCCCGAGGCCGCCGACGAGCAGCCCGATGCGCGGGCCGCGCAGCCCGACCAGGCGTCCGGAGAGCGGCGAGAAGATCAGCGTCATCGCCGCGATCGGCAGCGTGTAGAGGCCCGCGGTAAGCGCCGAGAAGTGACGGACCTCCTGTAGGTAGAGCGTGTTGAGGAACAAGAAGCCGCCGAGCGCCGCGAATGAGCAGACCGCGATCGCACTCGCCCCCGAGAACGGGATGCTGCGAAAGAAGCGCAGTTCCAGCAGCGGTTCGCGGCGACGACGCTCATAGGCGAGCAGACCGGCCAGCGCGGCGCTGGCGAGCGCGAACGTGGCGAGGCTCTGCGCCGAGACCCACCCCGCGGAGGGCGCCTCGATGATCCCGTAGGTCAGCGACGCCAGCAGCACGATCACCAGCAGCTCGCCGACCGGATCGACGCGCCGCGGACGCGGCGCGCGCGACTCCGGCACGAACAGGATCGTCAACACCAGCGCGGCAATGCCGACGGGGATGTTGATCCAGAAGATCGAGCGCCAGCCCGCCGATTGCACCAGCGCGCCGCCGACCACCGGACCGAGCGCGAGGCTGACGCCGACCGTCGCGCCCCAGAAGCCGATCGCCTGCGCGCGCTCGCGCGCATCGGTGAAGACATTGCGAATGATCGACATCGCGACCGGGTTGAGCATCGATCCGCCGATCGCCTGCAGCATGCGGAAGAAGATCAGCCAGCCGATGCTTGGCGCCGCGCTGCACAGCAGCGAGCCCAGCGTGAACAGCACGAGGCCGGTCTGAAAGACGCGACGGCGACCGAGTCGATCGCCCATCGAGCCCGAAAGCATCAGCAGGCTCGCGAGCACCAGCGTGTACGCATCCACCGTCCACTGCAGGCCCGTGACGCCGGTGTGCAGCTCACGGCCGATCGACGGCAGCGCGACGTTCACGATCGTGTTGTCGAGGCCCACGATCAGCAGGCTCATGCAGCAGATCGCGAGGATCAGACGGCGGCGCTTGAGCGTCACGCGAACGGGTCGCGCGGGTCGATGCCGTCGTAGCGGCGGAAGTCTCTGTCGCGCGTGTAGATCACTGCGACACCATGGTGGCGCATCAGCGCCGCAAGGTAAGCATCAGGCACATGATTTCCGCGCGTCTGATCGCTGGCCGTCGCGCTATACAACTCCCAGAAACCCTCCTGCTCTGAGGGCGTACGAACATTGGGACGGTCGAGTAAGCCCGCAATCGCCGCGGTGGCTTGTTCGGGGGTGTAGGGATTGGGAAAGATCGCGGGATGCGTTGCGATTCGCAAGAAGCCCATGATCGTCGGCCAGAATAGATAGAAGAGGTCCGGACCACCTGCGAGGCGCACGAGCAGTTCGCGCGCCTTGTCGTGCGCCGGGTCATCGGCGTTGGCCGCGTAGAGCAGGACGTTCGTGTCGACGGTCGCGCTCAACGCGCTTGCGAGTCGAGTTGCGTACCCGGGTCGGGCTGCCACTCGTCGAGCGCTCGCCAGAGAGCGTCCTTGTCCTCAATGTCAATCCGAGGCGTGCCCATCTGCTTACTCGGCCAACCGAGCGGATGTAGCTTCCCGCTCGTGGCCTCTCCCAGACCAATCGCCAGCCGCTCGGACGCCACTTGGCCCATGCTCTTGTGCTCGGTCGCGGCCCGATGACGCAGTTGCTCTAGAACCGATGCGTCGAGGTCGAGGGTCGTGCGTGGCATGACACTTGATGCTAGCAACCAGCGCATCTGATGCCTATGTATCGAGGAGATGTCCTCGCAGGGTTCAGCAAAACGGAACGAATCCCGATAAGGACGCTATGCGGCGACGCCGCCTATATACGGATCGCGGCATCGCCGCAGTTGTCATCACGGTTATCGTGGCGGTTGCGGCCGCGGCAAGCAGCCGAGACCCTGACGGCTCGTTGGTCGGGCTCGCTGTTCTCTCCCCCCTCGGCTGGTGGTTCTGGTGGATTGTGTTGAGCGTGTTTAGCCGCACGACCCGAGCCAACCTACTGCGCGGCCGCCCGCCTGACGTGAGCGTAGGGCGCCAGTGGCAGTCCAACGGGAATGTCCGCCCACAACTGCGCCAGGACGGCAATGCGCGCGTTTTCGCTGACCGCGGTGGCATCTTCTTCCGTCGGCGTCGCTGGTTCGTTGGCTCGGGGACGCCGCCGCTCGAGATTTCCGAAGGCCGGTGGACGGAGATCGTGGACACGCGACTTGAGCAGCCGCAATACCTTGGCACGTGGCGCGACCGGGCGTTTTGGTGGTATGGGGACACGTTCTATTGGAGCACCGCCAGCGCTTACGCGAGCAAGGACATCAAGGCGCTTCTCTTCAAGCGCCAACGCCAAGGCGAACGTGAGCTGGAGCACGCCCATGCCGTGCTTGCCGCCTCAGGCTCGCCCACGGTACGTAAGCGTGAACCTATCCCGCGCGATGTACGCAAGACCGTGTGGGAGCGCGACGAAGGCAAGTGCTTGGAGTGCGGAAGCGACTTTGATCTCCAGTACGACCACATCATCCCGTTCAGCATGGGTGGCTCTTCTACCGTGGAGAACCTGCAACTGCTGTGCGCGAAGTGCAACCAATCGAAGGGCGGGCGGCTCTAGGAGCTGTCCCGATGCCCCCGCCAGGAGTCGAACCTGGATCCACCGCTTAGGAGGCGGTTGTCTTATCCATTGGACTACGAGGGCGCGGCCCACTTGCGGCCACGGGAAGGCTACCGAGGCGCGCGCCCCTCCCCCGCCAACCGCTCGAGCTCATCCCCGGTAAGCCGATGCGTGATCCATTCCCCCATCGTCCGCGCGCCGAGCCCGCGATAGAAATCCAGCGCCGGCTCGTTCCAGTCGAGCGCGGCCCATTCCAGACGCTCCCCGCCGCGCGCGCGCATCCGCGCGGCGAGCGTCGCGAGCAGCATGCGCCCGATCCCGCCGCGACGGTGCGCGGGGCGCACGAACAGATCCTCGAGCCACACGCCGGTGCTCGCGAGGAACGTCGAGAAGGTCGGGAAGAACATCGCGTACCCGATCGTCGCCCCGGAGCCAGGCTGCTCGGCGACCAGCGCCTCGACAGCGGGATGGGCGCCAAACAGCGCGGCGTGCAGCTGCTGCTCGGTGGCGCGCAGCTCGTGCGTGAGGTGCTCGTAGTCGGCGAGTTCGGCGAACATCTCCAGCAGCGCCGGAACATCGCCCGGGACCACGTCGCGAATCAGCGCGGGTGCGGCCGAGGGATCGGGAACCCCGCCCGACCCAGCACCGCGGCCACTCACCGGTCGGGCCGCTCGGGGTAGACGTCGTCGATCGTCGTCAGAGCGATGTACCGTGCGTCGTCGCCGAGGGCGGCCTGAATCGCTTCTCCGCCGCCCGCGAGGCGGTCGAGCACGCTGACGACGCCGGCGACGACCAGCCCCTCGCTGCGCACGCGTGTGAGCGCTTCGATCGTCGAGCCGCCGGTGGTGACGACGTCCTCGACGAGCAGACAGCGCTCGCCGGGAATCGGCTCGGGGCCCTCGATCCAGCGTTGCAGACCGTGCTCCTTGCGCTCTTTGCGCACGATGAACCCGCGCTCGGGAAAGCCCGCGGCGAGTGCCGCGCACGCGACCGGAATCGCGCTCACCGGCACCCCGCCGACGGCGCTCGCCGCGCAGGCGCGAGCGGCGTCGGCAAGCAGTACGCCCAGTGCGGCGAACGTGCCGGACAGCAGAATCGCGCGCTTGGCGTCGACGTAGTAGGAGGCGGTGCGGCCGCTGGTCAGCGTGACCTCGCCGATCACCAATGCGTGCTCGCGCAGATCCTCTCGCAGCCGCGCGCGGGCTGTGTCGAGATTGCTGCTGGGTTCGTTCGAGCTGTCCACGGCGCGATCTAATCTAGCGAGGTGCTGCTCCCCCTCGCGACGCTGCTGCGCCTGGCTTCGCGAATCGCGTGCGTGATCGTGATCGTGTCCTTCGCGATCTTCGCGCTCGAACAGACCAGCGAAGCCTCGAGCCATCAGCAGAACGAGGTCACCGGAAGCGCCACCGGGTCGGCTTCGCCGCACAGCGAAAAGCACTCGCGCAAGAACACCGTGCACCGCGTGCTCGACGAAGTCGCAAACGCCCTGATCTCTCCGTTCTCAGGCGTAACGGCGGGCTCGACCAGCCAGTGGGTGACCCGCGGCGTCGGCACGCTGCTGGCGCTGCTCGTCTACGGGATCGGCATCGGCTACCTCTCGCGGATGCTGCGAATTCGCGTCTAGCTGCCGCTACCGGCGGTCCCACAGCGCGCCGCCCAGCGAGCCTCCGCCGTCATATGACCTCGGACGCTCAGTAGTAGACGTCAACCGGCATCCCGACTTGCACCCAAGAATAGATCGCTGGAGCGTCGGGAATCGGGACGCGCAGGCAGCCGTGGCTGGCGGCGTACGTCGGGACTTCGTGGTAGCCGTGGATCGCGTAGCCGCGGATGAAGTAGTTCGAGTCGACCATTCCCTCGGAGTTTTCGCCGGGCGTCTTGAGATAGACGCGGAAACGTCCGAGCACGGTCGGCGTCGAGGGCTTGCCGGAGCTGATCGTGTAGATGCGCCGCACGCGGCCGCCGGGTTCGATCTCGGCAAGGACCTGCTCGGCGAGATTGCCCTCGACGTGAGCGCCGTCGCGGGGGTAGCGCACGCGGAAGCGCCCGGCACCACGCGCGAGCAGGTGGAAGACCCGTGCGTCGGTCGACGGCACGCGCGCGAGGCCGGTCAGCTTGCGATACGCGATCACGGCTTGGCCGGTGCTTTCGTCGAACACGCCGTTGAGGTGAACCGCGTAGTGCAGCGCGTTCAGCTTGGACTGCAGCAGCCACACCCCCGGACCGCGTGCGCCTTCGCGCATGTCTGGCGCGATGAAGCGCACACCGGCGGCCTGCGCGGTGAACGCCGACATCTGTGGCGAGGCAGCATGTGTCGCCGTCGCCCTCACGACTCCCGGCCGACGGCTCGCGTAGCCCAGACGGAAGCTGCCGGTCCCGTTGCTCGCGGGCAGAACCGCGACGGTCTTCGTCGCGACCGCGCGGCCGTCGCGGGAGAAGCTCACCACAACGCTCTGACCGGCGACAAAGGGCTTGACGACACCTTTGACGACCAGCCGCTCGCCGTCGAGCATGAAGTCCGGACGGCGTCCCCGCGAACCCTGGGTCGCGATGGTCATCTGCCCGGCGACTGGCGCCGCGGCGGGAGCTGGTGGAGGTGTGGGGGGAGTGGGGGGCGAGATCATGAGCGCGATGCTACGCGGTGGAGACGACGGTCGCGGGTGCGGCTGGAGTGGGAGGCGGCGTGATCACACCGACGCGCTCGAGCGCGAGCACCAGCATCGCGATCGACGCGAGCGCGGCGACCATCAGCACCGGTATCTGCCATCCCCAGTTCTCGAGCGCCCCGAACGCCAGCGAGTTGTTCAGCGAGTGCGCCGCGATGCACGGATACAGCGAGCCGGTGCGCCGGTAGAGCAGGCACAACCCGAATCCGAGCACCCCGAGCGGCACGAGATCGACAGCCGGGGCCGAGCCCACGTGCACGCCGCCGAACACGATCCCCGTGAGGACCGCCGCCGGCCACGGTCCGCGCCAGTTGCACAGCGCGGTGTAGATGAAGCCGCGGAACAGGAACTCCTCGCAGCAAGGCGCGATCACGCACGTCAGCGCCGCGCTGAGCAGCAGCAGCGGCGTGCCTTCGCCGGCGCCGAGCTGTTCGAGCAGTTTCTCTTTCGTGTGCACTTCGAGGAGTTCGGCCCAGATCTCGCTGAAGATCAGGAAGGCGACCAGCAGCGCGAGGATCAGCAGCGCGGTCTGGCGCCAGCGCAAGCGCGGGGGACGCAATCCAAACTGCCACGCGTGCACGGCGCGAGAGCCGATGTGAGCAAAGATCACGGCGGCACCTACGAATGCGGCGTCCTGCACCACGGTGTCGAGGAGCTCGAGCCAGCCCGGCAGGTGTTCGGCGGTGATGCTGACCCCGAAGAGCGCCGCGGGCAGGTCGACTATGAGCCCCGCGACCGCGGCCAGCAGCAGTCCCCCGAAGAGCGCCGCGGGCGCGGTCCACCAAGGCCATTCGTTCGCTGCCCCGCGTGCCGGCTCCGGTGAGGGGTTCGGTCCGAGCGGCGCGAGAGCTGTCTGTGAGGACTCCATCGCTCACGAGCTTAGGTCAGCAACTCGGCCAGCGACGCGATCACCGGCACCGCGGGCGGTGCCGGCGCGCCGACCTCGCCGGCGCGCCGCAGCAGCACCGGCGCGACTCCCGCTGCGAGCGCGCCGCGCACGTCGTGCACGACGGAGTCCCCGACGTGGACCGCCTGCGCCGGCGTCACGCCTGCCAGCGCCAACGCGGCTTCGAAGATCGCCGTCGCCGGCTTGGGTGCTCCGAGCGCTGCCGAGGTCAGCACGCCATCCAGCGCCCCCGCGAGCCCCACGTCGGCGAGCACGGCGGACAGCGAGACGTCCCAGTTGCTCACGACGACGAGCGCGACACCGCGATCGCGCAGCGCCGCCAGCACCGCGTGCGCATCGGGATCGGCGCTGAAGCGCAGCGAGCCCAGCATCGCCGCGGTGAGCTGCGCGCTGGACAGCTCCCCGGCGACCGTCGCCGGGAGCGCCTCGTGCAGCACCTGCGCGCATCGCCGGCGCAGGTCCTCGAGCGTGGCGGCGTCGCGGCCCTCGAGGTGGTGCTCGCGGTAGTAGGCGATCTCCGTCGCGAATGCGCGCTCGGCGTCGGCCTCGGCGAGACGCAGACTGTGCTCGTCGTGCAACTCTCGTACGAGCGCCGGTGCCGGCGGCGCGAGCGCGAGCAGCGTCCCCAAACCGTCCAGCAGGACCGCGCGCACGCCGGGTCCCAAGATGGGCGCCGCGGTGGGCGTCAGGCCACCCAGTGCCAGGTAGCGAACTGGCCGGCGAAGAACGCGAGCGCGAGCGTGGAGAAGCCCAGTAAGACCAACCGCGTCGGTCGTCGGCGCTCGAGGAATGCCCCAAGCCACATGAAGAGGGGGAACAGAACCAGCAGGAAGCGCGGCAACGACATCAGCGGCTGCGCCGCGACCGGATAAGAGAGCGGTAGCGCGAGGGCCGCGAGCACGTAGGCGCCGTAGGCGAGCGGCAGCCGACGCAGCACGCCGACGATCGCCGGGACAGCCGCGAGCAGAAACCCGAACAGCACCACGTTGTGCTCGGCGCTGACGAGCGGGTCGCCACCGGAGAGCGTGAAGTAGATGTGGCGGCGCTGCATCGAAAGCAGTTGCCACACGCCCTCGAAGGCCGCGCGCGCGGCGTCCCAGACAGCGACGTAGGGCCCCGCGAACTGCCGGTCCCAGACTTCCTGGGCGTGGAACGGCTCGAGCGGACTGCCGCCCGCGAGCGCGAGATAGACCGCATAGGCGAGCACCCCCAGCGGCAGCGCGAGCAGCCACAGCGCCTCGCCGCAGACCCGGTAGCGAATCCCCGCGATCCGCCATCGACGCGGCGCGAAGTCGGGCGGACGGTCCTCACGCGGACCGTAGAGGTAGAGGATCGCGACCGGCAGCGCCAGGACCAGCCCCGCACTGCGCGTCGCACCGGCGAGCGCTCCCAGCACTCCGACCCACGCCCAGCGTCCCTGACGCGCGCACCAGAAGACACCGATCGAGAGCGCGAGGTAGAGCGACTCGGAGTAGACCGCGGAGAAGTAGAAGGCCATCGGCGCGAGCGCGAGCGCGAGCACTGCAAGTCGCGCGACCTCCCCGCCGCGCGCACGTGTGTGCGCGCCCCCGCCCGCGCGCGCGGCGGGGCCTTTTGCGTCGACATTCACATCCACACCGACGTCGGCATCGGCATCGACATCGACATCGACTGCGCCACCGACCGGCCAACGGCCGCCGACGCCCAACAGCCGCGGCGCTTCGAGCGCCGTAAGACGGTGAAGGCCATAAAGCGCGAATGCAAACGCGACCAGCGAGAGCAGAATCCCGGCGAGCACCGGCGGCACCCCGATCTCGGCGATGCCGCGGATCCCGAGCGGGTAGAGCGGGAAGAAGGCCGAACGCGGGGGGGCAAGGCCGGGCAAATAGCCGTAGTGCGCGATCACCAGGTACCACGCGGCATCCCAACGCGCCGCGGGAGCGACGAGCAGATCGCCGAGCCAGCCGAAGCCACTGGTTACGTGGGGCGGGTCGAACGCGGCGCGCTTGGTGACCACGCCGAAGATCGCAACCGCGCCGATGCCGGCGGCCCACACCAGCAGTCGCGAGACCCACAGCGCGCGCCACGTGTCGCGCACCGCCGCCCGGCGAGCAGGATCGGATCGCAGCCCAACCAACGGCCGCATCCAGCGACGCCGGTCGCCCTCGCGGGACGCGGTCGCGAGATCGGCGGCATGCGACTGCGCACGGGCACGCTCGCTGCGATCAACGGTGACGATCTCGGCGGTGTCGGAAGTCATATGCACGCCGCGCTCCGCTCTACTGCCGACCCGATCGGACCGGGCCGCGGGCACGAAGTGCAGGAAATCACACTTGCGGGCGATATTCTGCATCTGGGTCTCCCGGCGTCCGTCCTCAGCAGGCGGCCGAATGCCGCGACGCGGGGGACCGGAGCTCTCTGGTCGATGTCTCGACAAGCACGACAGCGGCGCCGACGGCGCAATCACGGCGGGCTCTCCCGCGCGGTGTTCATCGGCCTCGGCGCCTTCGCCGCGACGCTCCTGCTCGCGATCGGCGGAGCGGTGGCCTACGTGCTGTCGGTCGCGCAATCGGCCCCCGACGTGGCCTCGCGGCACGCGATCGTGGCCGGCGCGTCCTCGCAGGTCTTTGCTGCCAACGGCACGCGTCTGGGTTTCATCCAATCCGACGAGCTGCGCTCGCCGATCGACTGGAATCAGATCCCAGCGAACCTGCGCAACGCGACGGTCGCAATCGAGGACCAGCGCTTTTACAAAGACAACGGCGTCGATCCCACCGGGATCTTCCGCGCGGCGGTCAAGGACCTCACGCGCGGTGAGGCGCTGCAGGGTGGCTCGACAATCACGATGCAGCTGATGCGCAACATCTACCTCGGCGGTGACCAGCACACGCTGCGTCAGAAGATCACCGAGGCGAAGCTCGCCCTCGAATACGAGGAACACCACAGCAAGACCTCGATCCTGACGAGCTACCTCAACAGCGTTCCCTACGGCACGCTCGGCGGGCAGACGGCGATCGGCGTGCAGGCGGCGTCGCGGATCTTCTTCGACAAGCCGGCCGCGCGGCTCGACCTCGAGCAGGCCGCACTGCTGGCGGGGCTGCCGCAGGCACCATCGGAATACAACCCCTTCCTCGACCCGCGCGCGGCGCGCGAACGGCGCAACGAGGTGCTCGCGAAGATGGCCGAACTGCACTACGTGAGCGCCGCCCAGGCCGCGTCCGCCGAGCACGCATCCCTGGAGCTCAAACGTGGCTACTTCTATTCCGAAAAACGCGAAGGCTTCTTCTTCGAATACGTCCGCCAGCAACTGATCGACCGCTACGGCAAACATACCGTCGAACAGGGCGGCCTGAAGGTCTATACGACGCTTGACCTGCATATGCAGGAACTCGCGCACAACGCGATCGCCGAAGTGCTCGACGAGCCCGAAGACCCGGCATCGGCGATCGTGACGATCGACCCGCACAACGGCTACATCGAGGCGATGGCCGAGTCCGAGAGCTACGAGCAGTCGCAATACAACCTCGCCGCCGAAGGCCACCGCCAGCCGGGCTCGACGTTCAAGGCAATCGACCTCGCCGACGCGCTTTCGCGAGGCGTGGACCCAAACAGCACCTACTACCTCTCGCACACGCTCCCCAAAGGGTGGCTAGCGGCCGAACCGAACTACGAAGTGCACACGTTCGAGGGCACGTCGCTGAACAAGTCGATCAACCTCGTGCAAGCGACGCTGAGCTCCGACAACACCGTCTACGCGCAGCTGGCCGCCGATCTCGGGGAGTCGACGATCACCGAAATGGCCTACAAGATGGGTGTCAAAACCCACCTCAACAGCTATCCGGCCGAGGCGATCGGGGGCCTTACGCTAGGCGTGACACCGCTCGAGATGTCGGTCGTCTACGCGACACTCGCTGACGGCGGCTGGCGCAACAGCCCGATCGCGATCACGAAGGTCGTCTTCCCCAACGGCCATGTCGATGCGAGCTGGGGTAAGCCGCATCGCGTGAAGGTGCTCAGCGACGGGGTGACCTCGGAGGAGACGAGCATCCTGCACGAGAACGTGCTCAGCGGCACCGCGGTGCGCTCGGCGATCGATTGTCCGACCGCCGCGAAGACCGGTACGACCAGCGAACTCGTCGACGCGTGGCTCGATGGCTACACCCCGGAATACTCGTCGGTCGTCTGGATGGGCTACCCGAACAAACGCGTCCCGATGACCGATGTCCACGGGGAACCGCAACAGGGCGGAGCCCTGCCGGCCGAGATCTGGCACGACTATATGTCCGGCGTCGTCGGCACGCATTGCGTCGAATTCCCGCAGCCCACCGAACCGATCACCTATCGGCCGTTCTTTGGGAAATTCGCCACTACCGGAGAGGCAGTGACGCCGGCGCTCACGAGCGAACCCGAAACGCCGGCGGCCCCAACGAAGCCGAGCCACGGCAAAGCCGAGCCGCACACGGGCGGCGTGGCGCCGACGCCGGGGACCGAACCGGCCGGCGCCGGCAACGGCGCGACTCCGGAACACGGCGCTACTGGCAACGGCGCCCCGACCCCGCCAAGCGAAGCACCGAACAAAGCGGCATCCGAACCGGGGGCCGGCACGGGCGCCGGCGGCGTTAAGACGGGCGGCACGGCCCCACCGGGCTGACGCTGGTAGTTTGAGGATCGGAAAATCCGACGCTTTGGGTCGCGGCCGCACGGCACGTGACCCGGATGGGACGCACAGGTGGCAAAGGAAGATAAGGTCGAATTCGAGGGCGAGGTGATCGAGGCGCTTCCGAACGCGATGTTCCGCGTGAAGCTCGACAACGATCACGTCGTGCTCGGGCACGTGGCGGGCAAGATGCGCCGTTTCAGGATCCGCATCCTGCCGGGCGATCGCGTGCGCTGCGAGCTCTCCCCCTACGACCTGGACCGCGCGCGAATCGTTTATCGGCATCGCTGAGCGCTCACTGATCGACGCGATCGCGCGGGAGCTGGGTCTCGCGCACAACACGGACTCGACAAGCGGTGGGCGCGTCGTGCGCGGGATCGGCGACGACGCGGCGGTGGTGCGTGGGCGCGCGGTATGCGCGACCTCGGTCGATGCGATGGTCGAGGGCGTGCACTTCCGTCTGCGCGCGGGCTGGGCGACACCGGCGCAGGTGGGTGCGCGAGCGCTCGGGGGAGCGCTTTCAGATCTCGCCGCGATGGGCGCTGACCCCGGCGAGGCCTATCTGGTCTTGGGGCTTCCGCAAGGCTTCGGCGAGGCTCAGGCGCTGGAGCTCGTGCGCGGCGCACAGCAACTGGCACAGGGTGTTGGAGTCGCGATCCTGGGAGGTGACGTCGTTAGCGCGCCGGCGCTGACGATCTCGGTCACAGCGGTCGGCTGGGCCGAGGACGAGCAAGCGCTGATCGGCCGCGACGGGGCGCAAGTTGGAGACCTGGTCGGGGTGACGGGTGCACTCGGCGGGGCCGGCGCGGGCCTGGCGGTGCTCGAGGGCCGCGCCACGCGCGGCCCTCATACCGGGATCATCGTCGACCGAGTCCTGCATCCAACCCCGCGGTTCGCGGAGGGCAAAGCGTTGGCGCAGGCGGGGGCGCACGCAATGATCGACCTCTCCGACGGCCTGGCGACCGACGCGGAGCATGTGGGACGGGCGAGCGGGGTGCGGCTGGAGATCGACCTCAGTGCGCTGCCGATTGAGCGGGGGGTAGCGGAGGTGGCGGGCGAGCTCGGCGAGCCGCCGTGGCACCTGGCGGCGGCAAGCGGCGAGGACTACGAGTTGTGCGTGTGCGTGGCGCCCGCCGACCGCAGCAGCGTCGAGCGAGCGTTGCGAGTGGCGGGCGGTGTCGGGATCACATGGATCGGAAAAGCCACGCAAGCCGACCCTGGGGCGGCACCGGGCGTCGCTCTGCTCGAGGACGGCAGGGAGCGCGAGCTGGAAGGCTTCGAGCACCGCTGGTAGCGGACACTTGTCGCGGTGGCAGACGGGGCGGGACCGCGGGCAGACCGGGCGGGGACGGCGCTATTACGCGCGCGCGGCGGCCCCGACGGGCGTGGCGGACGTCAACCGCGCGTAGACGAGGATGCGTTTAGCGGCACTGAATAGCGGCGTGCAGGCGGAGAGGACGAGGCGGCTGTAGCCGAGCTGCGCGGTCGCGGCGCTGACGTCGGTGGGTTCGACGACGCGCTGACCGCTGACGGTGTAGAGGAAGTGGGCGTAGGGCATGTCGAGCACGATGCGATCGCCGGGATGCAGTTCGTTGATACGACGGAAGGGCGCGAGCCACGTCGTGCGGTGACCGGCGATCGCGGTAGTGCCGCCGGCGCCGGGAAAGCGGGTGTCGGCATAGACCCCGGGGCCCTTCTCCAGTTCGTCGGTGCCGGTGCCTTGCACGACGACGAAGCTGGCGTCGATCCGCGGGATGCGGATGCTGCCGACGGGGCTACCGGGCGCGGCGCGCCGTTGCAGGCGACGCGCGAGAAAGGCGATGCGACGCTCCTCGGAGAGCCTCGCGAGCCTTACCTGTTCGGCGGTGTCGGGCTGCGCGCGTTCGACGCTGCGTAGCGTGCTGCGCAGATGATCCTGCTCGAATTTGGCGTAGAGCGCGGAGATCGGCTCCTGCCAGACGAACGTGACACCGGCATCGATCAGCGCGAGCGTGCCGAGGACGATCAGCAACGTTGAGAGGACGCGCAGCACGCGCCTGTGCAGCCGGGAGCGCTGCGGCGCTTCCCCGGAGGGGGGTCGGGTGGTGTAGAGGATGTCGGACACGTTCGGTCCCGGCGGCGTCGCGACCGGGTTTCAGCGTCGCAGCGCGGACTCGGTCCCGCCGAGCGACCCGGGACCAGCGTAGGACATCGGACCCCGGGTCGCGAAGGTCTCGCGCTCGGGAAGCTCCTCACCGGGATCCGGAGGGCCGGCGAGGCGCTCGCGCGGCGAGGCGATGACGAGCCGCAGCGCGGCGAGCGCGGTGCCGAGCGCGAGACTCCAAAGCACGGCGCCGACGAGCCCGATGCGACCGCCCGCGAGCAGCAGCACGGCGGTGTGCGCGACGCCGCCTGGACCGAGCCCGAGGTGCACGGCGTAGAAGGCGATCAGCAGTCCTAGCGGCGCGACGCCGAGCACGAGGAGTCCCAGCGACGTAAGCCACGAACTGCTGCTGACGGGCCGTTCCGGATCGGCGAGCGCGAGCCAGAGGTGCAGCGCCGGAACGAGCAGCAGCGCGGTGAAAGGATCGATGATCCAGACGACGACGGCCAGCGCGCCGAGCAGCAGGACCAGCGCGAGGCCGGCGGCGTCGGTGTCGGGACGGGGAGGGAGCCCTAGACGGCGCATCAGCATGGGCCAGGTCAGCAATGACAGGACGAACACGAGCGCGACCGCGAGGACGGCCTCCAGGGCGGAGCCGGCGAGCGGCGCGGCGACGGGAGCAACGGGCGGGCGGGGGGCAGGGAAGACGCCGAGCAGTCCGAGCAGCATCGCGAAGAGGGCACAGGCCAGGAACGGCAGCCCGCAGGCAGCGACCCACGCGATCGAGCGCGCGAGGGGCCGCTCGATCGGGTTGCGCCGCCGGCGGCGCATGCGCGCGAGGCCGTCGCCGGCGGTAAGCAACGGCGGCAGCAGCAACGCCGCGACGAGCAGCCGCACGGCCCACTCGGGAAGCAGCTTGCGCTCGATCGGCAGCGCGGTTTCCACGCCGCTGACTTCGGGTCCGGCATCGAGCGCGTATACGGCGGCGAGCACGGCGCGACCGACTCCTTCCAACCGCGAGTCGCTCAGCGGAGCGCGCGGAGCGGGCGGCAGTTCGCCGCCGGCTCCGAGCAGGACTGCGGGCAGGCCGCTCGCATCGAGTGGACCCTGTTCGCCGGCGGTGAGCGGGAAGCTGAGTTGCGCGAGCGTGTCGAGCAGCGTGGGAGCGCGAGCGTTGACTGCGGCTTGCTGGCGAAGCGCCTGGGCTACGGTCCGCTGAAGCAGCTGCGGAGCTGAGCCGGGCGTGGTGGAGAAGGGTGCGACGAGCAGCGGGCGCGTGCCGGCGAGATCGCCGAGCACGAGCGCCGCGTCGATCGGGCCGCCGGCCCACTGGGCGGCGTGCGTGGCGAAGTCGGCGGCGCCGGCGTTACCGCCGGAGCCGCCGCTAGTGGAGACGAGCAGGATGCTGCGTCGGGTCTGACTGGCGGCAAAGACCCGTGCGAGCTCCAGCAGCAGCGCGGTTGCGGAGAGCTCGCCGCGCGCCGGAGCGGGGGCGGCGTCGCGGTGCGCGACGATTGCAATCGGCGGCTCGCTAGTGCTGCCCGGTCGCTGCGCGAGCACGGTCGTGAGCGTGCGGCGACCGGCGATCGTCGGGGCGGTGACGGTGTGCGTCTTGACGGTGAAGCCACCGCCTGCGGTGTCGCCGAAAGCGCGTAGCTGGGCAGCGACATAGGCGGCCAGTTCCCGGTCGCCGGGACCGCCGGGACGAGGATCTGGAAAGCGAGCGGAGAGGCTGTTCAGTTCGGCGACGACGCGCGCGCCGTCAAAGGCGTCCGGAGCGAGATTCGAGCCGAGCGGCGCCGGGCGGTCAGCCAGCGAGAAGCCGGCGATCGCGAGGGCGAGGAGCAGCGGCAGGAAGGCTGCGCGATAGATACGTCCGTTGAGCACGCTCGCAAGAGACCATAATCGCTAACGCACATGGTTCAACGCGCCTCGCGCATACTGCTGGTGGACGACGAGCGGGCGATCCTGACACTGCTCTCCTATCCGTTGCGCAAGGACGGGTACGAGGTGGTGCAGGCCGCCGACGGCGGTGAAGCGCTGAGTCGCTTTGCGGAGAGCCGCTTCGACCTGGTGGTACTGGACGTGATGATGCCGAAGCTCGACGGATTGGAGGTTTGCAGGCGCCTGCGCGCGCAAAGCTCGGTGCCGATCATCATGTTGACGGCGAAGGCCGAGGAGATCGACAAGGTCCTGGGCCTGGAGCTGGGGGCGGACGACTACATCACCAAGCCGTTCTCGATGCGCGAGTTCCGCAGCCGCGTCAAAGCGGCGCTGCGGCGAGCGGGGATGGGAGCACCGGCGGCGAGCACAAACGGCGCTGCGGAGCAGGCGGAGGAGCCGCCATTGCAGAGTGGCGAGCTGGCGATCGACTTCGCGAAGCGCTCGGTGCGAGTGCGCGGCGAGCACGTGCAGACGACGTTCGTCGAGTTCGAGATCCTGAGCGCACTGGCACTGAGCCCGGGACGCGTGTTCACACGAGACGTGCTGCTGGCGCGCATCTGGGGCGACTCGGCGTATCGCGATCCGCGGACGATCGACGTGCATATCCGCCACCTGCGGGAGAAGGTGGAGCGCGACGCCAAGGAACCGGAGTACCTGTTCACAGTGCGCGGCGTCGGTTACCGCTTTCGCGATGACGAACGCGAGCGTGGCTCTGGCAAGCAGTGATGCGCGTGTCTGAAGACCGATGAAGCGTGCGCCGCGCGGCCTGCGGTCAATCCGATACCGCTTGGCGCTGCTGTTCTTCGCGATCACGTTCGTCGCGCTGACGGTGGTCTACGTGTACGTGACGCCGACGCTGGGAACGGGCCTGCGGGCGCAGAAGCTGCGGACGCTGCAGATCGCGGGACAGGCATACTCGCGCCGCCTGCAGGGCGCGCTGGTGGGCGATGAGGACCGGCGCGAACTGGCGCGCGCGGTGCACGACGCGGCGCAGGTCTCCAACTACCGGGTGACGATGATCGGGGTCAGCGGAGCCGTCGGCGCGCGTAAGACGTTCTACATCGACGACTCCGCGGCTGAGTCGACAGGCGAGCGCGTCGGCAGCCTGAGCTTCCCGATCGCGGCGCGGGTGGTGCGCGAGCGCAAGCTGTTGACGGCGACCGAGTCGAGCGCGAGCGGACCGGTGGGCGAGGCGGCAAAGCCGCTGTTCGACCACGGCCAGGTGGTCGGCGTGGCGGTCTTCTCGGGAACGCTCAGCGACGTCGAGCGCAGCGTGGCGGCGATCCGCGAACGGATGCTGATCGCGGGGGCGCTGGCGCTCGCGCTGTCGCTCGCGGGGGGCTACCTGCTGGCGCGGGCGATCAGCTTGCGCGTGGGGCGTCTGGAGGAGGCAGCTTGGCGGGTCGCCGAAGGCGACTTCGGCGCGCGCTTCGCGGTGGACTCCGAGGACGAGCTCGGCCAGCTGGCGCGCGCGCTGGACTCGATGCAGCGCCAGCTCGCGGAGCTCGACAGCGCGCGCGAACGGTTCATCGCGACGGCCTCGCACGAGCTGCGCACCCCGATCTTCTCGATCGGCGGCTTCCTCGAGCTGATCCAGGACGAGGAGCTCGACGAGCAGGAGCGCCGGCAGTTCCTCGGACAGGTGCGCACGCAGGTGGAGCGCCTGGGCCAGCTGGCGACGGGCCTGCTGGACCTTTCGCGGCTGGAGGCCGGCGCGCTGGAGCTGCGCTCGGAGGAGGTGGACCTCGCGGAGATCGTGCAGTTGGTGAGTGCGGAGTTCATCCCGGCGCTGGCGCAGCACGACTCGGAGCTACGCCGGCGCGTGGCGCCGGCGCCGGTGGTGGCGTGCGATCCGGAACGGGTCGCACAGATCCTGCGAATCCTGATCGACAACGCGATCGCGCACACTCCACGGGGAACCGGCATCGTGATCTCGATCGCGGCGGCGGAGCGAGAGACACGCCTGACGGTGCGAGATTTCGGCCCGGGTATCTCGGCGGACGAGCGCGAGCGGATCTTCGAGCCCTTCTACACCTCCGACGAGGGTCAGGGCTCGGGACTGGGCCTCGCGATCGCGCACGAGCTCGCGGAGCGCATGGGTGGTGCGCTGACAGTCGAGTCGACACCGGGGCGCACGGTGTTCACGCTGGCGCTGCCGCGATAGCGAGGTACACAATGTTCATGTTGGCGTGATAGCGGGCGCACAGCGCTCACGCGACACCGGCCTGGCGCGATCGTCGAGCCGGCGTTCGGGTAGGCGGACTATTCGGTGATGGGCCCCGCCGCGCGCAGGCGCGCACGCACACGCGCGGCGGGGCCCCCAACCGAACACATGCACCATCCACCACGGACACACGCACCCTCGCGACGGCGCCCTCAGGTATCGTGCGCGCGTGCTCCAGCCCGTCGCCGTCGGAACGAAGACACTCGCCGACTACACCCATATATGTGGACGCGAGCTGATCGAGGAGATCAGAGAGCTCGCGGAGCCACTGAAGGGCAGCCGCGTCGCGCACATCTCGGCGACGGCGTTCGGAGGCGGCGTCTCAGAGATCCTGTACACGCTAGTGCCGCTGATGCGCGACGTGGGCCTGGAGTGCGAGTGGCAGGTGATCTACGGGCGCGAGGAATTCTTCAACGCGACGAAGCTGATGCACAACGCGCTGCAGGGCGCGCCGCAGGATCTCGACGAGGAGCAGTGGGCGACCTGGCGCCAGTACAACGAGATGAACGCGCGCGAGCTCTCGGGTGACTGGGACGTGTGCCTGATCCACGACCCGCAGCCGGCGGCGCTGCACAAGCTGGTCCCGGAGAAGGCGAAGGGCTGGGTGTGGCGCTGCCACATCGACCTCTCGACGCCGAACCCGGAGACGATCGCGCGGCTGATGCCGTACATCGAGGACTATCCGCAGTCGCTCTTCCACATGCAGGACTACGTCCCCCCGGGGATGAACGGCAAAGTCAATGTGGTGCCACCGGCGATCGATCCGCTGACGCCGAAGAACATGGCGCTCTCACCGGAAGACGGGGCGTATGTGTGCGGGCAGTTCGGGATCGACGTGGACCGGCCGCTGATGTGCCAGGTCTCGCGCTTCGATCCGTGGAAGGACCCGCTGGGGGTGATCGACGCCTACCGGATCGTCAAGGAGCGCCTGCCGAGCGTGCAGCTCGCGCTGGTGGGCTCGATGGCGAGCGACGACCCGGAGGGCTGGGACTTCTTCAACGCGACGATCGCGCACGCGGGCGGCGATCCGGACGTGCACATCCTCAACAACTTCAACAACGTCGGAGCGATCGAGGTCAACGCGTTCCAATCGCACGCGGACGTGCTGATCCAGAAGTCGACGCGCGAGGGCTTCGGCCTGACGGTCTCGGAGGCGATCTGGAAGGCGCGGCCATTCATCGGCGGCAACGTGGGCGGGATCCCGCTGCAGGTCGAGGACGGCGTGACGGGCTTCCTGGTCGACAGCGCGGAGCAGTGCGCGGAGCGGACGTTCGAGATCCTCGAGGACCCGGGCCTGGGCAAGTCGCTGGGCCGCCGCGGCAAGGAGCACGTGCGCGCGCATTTCCTGACACCGCGCTATCTGCGCGACTACCTGAAGATCTTCAACGAGCTGCGCCAGTCATGACCGAGGCGCCGGCGCAGCGGGCTCCGCTGGTGCTGGTGTCCAACCGGGGTCCGGTGACGTTCGGTCCGGGCGGCGAGGTGCAGCGGGGCTCGGGTGGCCTGGTGACTGCTCTGACGGGGCTGGCGTCGCACCGCGAGGCGGTGTGGATCGCCTCGGCGATGAGCGAGCAGGACGCGGAGGTCTCGCGCGAGCACGGCGGGCGAGCGTTTCCGGTGCGCTCGCCGGCGGGCGGCGAGTACGAGGTGCGCCTGGTGGCGAGCGATCCGGAGGCGTATGACCGCTTCTACAACGTCTTCGCGAACCCGATGCTGTGGTTCATCCAGCACTACCTGTGGGATCTCTCAAACGCGCCGGACATCCGCCGTCATGAGATCGAGGCGTTCGAGTTCGGCTACAACGTCGTCAACGAGGACCTCGCGCGGGCGGTCGTAGAGGAGCTGCAGGACAGCGAGGAGCCGGTGGTGATGGTGCATGACTATCACCTGTACACGCTGCCGGATCTGGTGCGCAGAGCGCGACCGGACGTCTTTCTGCATCACTTCATCCACATTCCGTGGACGCAGTCGGACGCGTGGCGGGTGCTGCCGTCGCGAATTCGCGAGGAGATCTTCACGGGCCTCTTGGCGAATGACATCATCGGCTTCCACACGCGCTCCTACCGGCGCAACTTTCTGCAGTGCTGCCGCGATCTGATGGACCTCGAGGTGGACTTCGAGCGCGGCACGGTGCGCTTCGGTGAGCGCGAGGTGTGGGTGCGGGCCTATCCGCTGCCGATCGACCACCGCGCGACGCGGCGGATTGCCCAGGGAGAGCGAGTGCGCGAGTTAGAGCGCGAGCTGCTGGCGCGCCGGCGCGACTTCCTGATCCTGCGGGTCGACCGCGCTGACCTCTCCAAGAACGTGCTGCGCGGCTTCTCGGCGTTCGACTTGTTCTTGGAGCAGCACCCAGAGTTCTCCGAGCGGATCACATTCATGGCGCAGTTGATGCCCTCGCGGACGGACGTGCCGCAGTACGCGGAGTACCTGGAGCGGATCGAGGCGCTGGTAGCGGTCGTCAACCACCGCCACGGAACACCGGATTGGATGCCGATCCAGCTGAAGCTGCGCGATGACCTCGAGGAGGCGATGGCGGCCTACAAGCATTACGACGTCTTGTTGGTCAATGCGATGTTCGACGGCATGAACCTGGTGGCAAAGGAGGGTCCGCTCGTCAACGAGCGCGAGGGCGTCTCGATCCTCTCGGAGAACACCGGTGCGCACGAGGAGCTCGGAGAGTTCGCGCTGTCGGTCAACCCTTTCGACATTCAGGAGCTGGCGGACTCGATCTACGCCGCGCTGACGATGGCACCGGGCGAACGGCGCCGCCGCGCGGGTGGCCTGGTCGAGATCGTGACCTCGCGCGACCCCGGGGACTGGATCGATGAGCAGCTCGCGGATATCCGCGCGAAGGGGCGTTCGCGGTAGGGGCCTGAGGTTGGAGGCACCGCATGCGGTGCCTCCGGAACGGCCGCATGCGGCCGTTCCACGGGGTGGTGCATGCACCACCCCGCCCACCGGCGCATGCGCCGGTGGGAACAACAACACCGGAGCCCCATCACAAGACCCGCTACTCTTTGCCGCCGGAGATGACGTTGCCCGCCCCGACATACGACCTCGTGCTGCTGCTCGACACCCAGGTGGAGGCAGATGTACGCGCGAAGATCGTCGCGGACGCAAGCGAGGCGATCAAGGCGCAGGGCGAGCTGCTGCGCCATGACGTGTGGGGCGATCGGCCGCTGACGTACCCGATCGATCACAAGACGGCGGCGGAATATCACCTGCTGCAGTTCCACGCGGGAACGCCGGAGCTGCTGAGCGGGCTCGATCGCTCACTGCGCATCGCCGACGGCGTGGTGCGCTTTCGGATCGTCAAGCTGAAGCCGGGCACTCCGGCCGCACCGGACATGTCCTCGCCGGCGGCGAGCAGGCCCGCGGAGCTCGACTCCGAGGTCGAGACCGCCGGCCAGCCGGCCTGACCGCACCGATGCAGCCCTTCGGGGTCCACGCAGGCGTAATAGACTCGGAGTTGTGAGTACGGTGGATCGCAGCGGCAGCGGAGCGGCAAGTAGGACAGACGTGTTGCGGGCCTCTCCCCCGATGTTCGAATCGCGGCTGCTGGATTTCTTCTCGCGTGTGCATCCGCTGGTACCGCTGCTGGTGTTCGTGCCGGTGATCGTGGGGATGGCGGTGTGGGGCCTGGCGCAGGTGAGCGTCCTCGCGATGATCGCGCTCGCGGTCGGCGGCTACGCACTGTGGACGCTGTTCGAGTACTGGCTGCACAGACTGGTCTTCCATTTCGAGCCGCAGGCGGGAGTCGGAGCGCGCTTGCACTGGATCATCCACGGGATCCATCACGAGCACCCCAACGACCCGCTGCGTCTGGTGATGCCGCCGGCGGTGAGCATCCCGCTCGGAGCGGCGGTGTTCGGCGTGCTCTACCTGATCTTCGGGGAACGCTACGCCCCGGGACTCGCGGTGGGCTTCTTCGCGGGCTACCTGGTGTACGACATGCTGCACTACTACCTGCACCACTTCACACCGCGGGGTCGCCTGGGACGGATGCTGCGCGAGCGCCACATGCGCCATCACTTCCAGGACGACACGCGCGGGTTCGGGATCAGCGCGCCGTACTGGGACGAGATCTTCCGCACCTCGCCGCGCACCGCGCGCACGGCGAGCGCGCACGCAGACCGCACCGACAGCTGAGCACGCGCGACTCGCGCGCCAGAACCTCGCAACGAGCGGGATCGAGACGCACGGGCGAAAGTCGCGCCCGAAGCCGGGGCTAGACTCGGCTGCACCCAAAAAGCTATGACGAGCAGCGTCCCACCGCGGGACACGCCAGCGCGACAGACAGCGGAAAGGAATTAGCGAGAGACATGGCCGCCACCAACATCAACCGGGTCGTGATGACCGGCAATCTGACGAAGGACCCCGAGCTGCGCTCGCTGCCGAGCGGCACCTCGGTCTGCGAGCTGCGGATCGCGTGCAACACGCGCCGCAAGGACTCGGCCTCGGGCGAATGGACCGATAAGCCGAACTACTTTTCGGTGAAGGTCTGGGGCGCGCAGGGGGAGAACGCGGCTCGCTACCTCGCCAAGGGACGCCCCGTGGCGATCGACGGACGCCTCGAGTGGCGCGAGTGGGAGACCCAGGAGGGCGCAAAGCGCCAGGAGATCGATATCATTGCCGACTCGGTGCAGTTCCTGGGCTCGCGTGAGGATACCTCCGGTGGAGGCGGATTCGTGGGCAACGGCGCTTCTCGAGGTGGCGACGTCCCGGTCGACGAGCGGGATTTCCAGGCCGCACCGGTCGGCGCCAGCAGTGGCGACGACGACATTCCGTTCTAATCACAGCGAGGTAGACAGCAGTGGCCAAGGCACGTCGCAGCAAGCCGACCCGACGGCGAGAGAAGCGCACCGGGACCAGTGGCGGGCGGCGCAAGCCATGCCAGCACTGCCGCGACAAGGTCGAGCAGGTCGACTACAAGGACGTCGTGTCGCTGCGCAAGTTCATCTCCGAGAAGGGCAAGATCCGCTCGCGGCGGATCACCGGCGCGTGCCGCCGCCACCAGGGCCAGATCGCGCGGGCGGTCAAGCGTGCACGAGAGCTGGCGCTGCTTCCGTACGTGAACGAGGGTGGCCGCGACGACAGCCCGCGCCGCGAGCGCGGCGATCGCGACCGGGGACGCTAGGTCGGACATGCCCGAGGCGATCCTTCTCCAGGATGTCGAGACGCTCGGCGAGCAGGGCAAGGTCGTCGAAGTCTCGAAGGGCTACCTGCGCAACTACCTGATTCCGCGCAAGCTCGCGCAACCGGCGACGCACGGCGCGGTGGAGGCGCAGCGCCGCCGCGCGGAGGCGGCGGAGCGGGCAGAGCGCGAATACGTGGAGCGCGCACAGGATAACGCGGGCCTGCTGAACAAGACGGTCCTGACGATCCCCCAGCAGGCCGGCGCAGACGGCCGGCTGTTCGGGTCGGTGACGGCGCAGGACGTCGCGGATGCGATCCGCGAGGCGCGGGGTCTGCGCCTGGATAAAGCCAATGTGCATCTGCCGGAAGCGATCAAGAACGTCGGCACCTACATGGTCGTCGTCGATGTCGTCGACGACGTGACGGCGACGGTCAAGACAATGGTGGTCGCCAAGAAGTAGGTCGGTGGACCGGCGTCGGCGCCGGTTCGGTGGGGCCGGCTCGACGCTGACCCGGATAGAGAGAGGCAGCGCGATGGATGAGGCTGAGCTACCCGCGATCTCGCTGCGGGGAGTCGTCAAGCGCTTCGGCGCGATCACGGCAGTAGACGGCCTGGACTTGAAGGTCGCGCCGGGTGTGTGCTTCGGCCTGCTCGGCCCCAACGGGGCGGGCAAGTCGACGACGATGCGCATGCTGACTGCGCAGGCGCTCGCCGACGAGGGCGAGATCACGGTCTTGGGCTACGCGCTGCCGCGCGAATCCAAGCGGGCGCGGATCGCGATGGGCGTGGTGCCACAGCTGGACAACCTCGACGTGGAGCTGACGTGCCGCCAGGTCCTGGCGGTCTTCGCGCGGCTCTATCGCGTACCCCGTGCGCAGCGCGCGGGCGCGGTCGAGCGAGCCCTGGAGATCGCGAACCTGCAGGGCCGCGCGGACACGCGCGTGGTCGAGCTCTCGGGCGGGATGCGCCGGCGCCTGTTGGTCGCGCGCGGCTTGATCCACCAGCCGCGCCTGGTGCTACTGGACGAGCCTACGGTAGGTCTGGATCCGCAGGTTCGCCAGGAGCTGTGGTCACTGATCGACCGCCTGCGCTCGGAGGGCGTGACAGTGCTGATGTCGACGCACTACATCGAGGAGGCGGAGCGCCTGGCGGACATGGTCGCGGTAATGTCGAAGGGGCGGATCGTCGCGGAAGGCTCGCCGGCGGAGCTGGTGCGGGCGCACGCGGGCGAGCGGGTACTCGAGGTCTACGGACCGCCGGCGGAGCTAGCGGAGGTGGACGCGCTTGCGCGTAGCCACGGATGGGCCAGCCGTCACAGCGGGCCGGCGATCGCGATCCTGCGGGCGGAGACACTTAACGGCCAGCTTCCGGAGGGCGTGCTACGCCCGGCGAACCTTGAGGACGCGTTCGTCGCGCTGACGGGCGAGGAGATCGAATGAGCTCGGCGGAGACTCCCAGCGAGCGTCCGCTGCGCCGCCTGGAACCGGCGGCGCTGATGGGGGTGATGAGCCGCGACGTGACGCTGTTCGGCCGCTACTGGAAGGCGACGACGTTCTCTTCGGTGGTGCAGCCGACGATCTACCTGCTGGCGTTTGGGCTGGGCATCGGCGCGCTGGTCTCGAAGGTGAACCACGTCGACTACGTCGAGTACGTCGGCACCGGGGTGGTCGCGACGGCGGTGCTGTTCTCATCGGCGTTCCCGGGGATGTTCAACACGTTCGTGCGCTGGAAGTTCCAGCGCACCTACGACGCGATGCTGGCGGCACCGGTGGATGTCGAGGAGCTGATCACGGCCGAGGTGCTGTGGATCTCGCTGCGAGCGGGCGTCTATGGCATCGCGCCGATCCTGGTGGCGATACCGTTCGGCCTGCAACCGGCGTGGGGGATGCTGTTGATCCCGGCGATCGGCTGCCTGACGGGCTTCGGCTTCGCGGCCTTCGGCGTGGCGATCGCGGCGGTGGCGCAGACGATCGACAACTTCAACTATGTGACGAGCGCGGTGCTGACGCCGCTGTTCCTGGTGGCGGGCACCTTCTTCCCCGTCTCCACACTACCCCCGGGGGTGCGTACGGTGGCGCAGTTCAACCCCCTGTTCCACTGTGTACAGCTGGTGCGCGATGCGTCGTTCGAAGCACTGGGGGCCGTCGATCTGTATCACGCGGGCTTCCTGCTCGTGTTCGCGCTCGCGATGTGGCGCCTGGCGATCTCGCAGCTGGGTCGGCGACTGATCGACTGAGTCGGCGGCCCTTGCACACATCCGCTCTCGCTGCGAACATATGTTCGCGCGCCTGATTTCCTCCTACTTAGCGACTTGGCGTCCGGACCCGGGGCGCCCCCCGATCTAGACTCGCGGAACGATGAGCACGGCTTCCCTCTCAAATGGACAGCGAACCCAGGGCAACGGCTCCTCGCCGGCGCCGGGGAACGCGATCGCCCCGCCGCACAACCTCGAGGCCGAGCAGTCGGTGCTCGGCGCGATCCTGCTCTCGGATCGCTCGCTGTATGCGCTGGTGATCGAGGAGGGCCTGCGCCCAGAGGACTTCTACCGCGAGCGCCACGGCCTGATCTACGACGCGATGCTGGCGCTCTACAACGAGAGCGAGCCGGTCGACGTGCTGACGGTGACCGACCGCCTGCGCCAGCTGGGCAAGCTCGAGGACGCGGGGGGGCCGGCGACGATCGACGAGCTCACGGGCGTCGTGCCGGCGGCGGGCCACGCACGGCGCTACGCGCAGATCGTCCGCGAGAACGCGCTGCTGCGGCGTCTACTGGCGAGCACCTACGAGATCCAGGCAAGCGTGCTGGGCCACGACGCGCCGCCGCGCGAGCTGGTGGAGCAGGCGGAGAAGGCGATGCTGGAGGTCGCGCGCGACGATCGCCAGCAGGACTTCCGCGCGATCGAGGACGTGCTGCACGAGGAGCTCGACAAGCTGCACCGGCTCTCGCTCGAAGGCACCGCACTAACGGGGACGCCGTCGGGCTTCAAAGACCTCGACGAGATCACGGGCGGCTTTCAGCCGGGCAACCTGATCATCATCGCGGCGCGCCCGGCGATGGGCAAGAGCGCGCTGGTATGCAACATCGCGGAGAACGCCGCCGTCGAACACAAGCGCCCGGTGGCGCTGTTCTCGCTGGAGATGGCCGAGGCGGAGCTGGCGCAGCGCTTCGTAGCCTCCCAGGCGCGCATCAAGGGCGATGAGCTGCGCAAGGGCCGCGTGGCCGAGCAGCGCTGGCCGAAGATCCTCTCGGCCAGCCAGCGCCTGGCGGCGGCGCCGCTGTGGGTGGACGACTCCAGCGACGTCGGGATGCTCGAGATCCGCGCGAAGGCGCGGCGCCTGCACAGTCAGTGCGAGGGCGGCCTCGGCCTGATCATCATCGACTACCTGCAGCTGATGCGAACCGACAGCCGCTACGACAGCCGCGTGACCGCCGTCGGCGAGCTGAGCCGTGGCCTGAAGATCCTCGCGCGCGAGCTCAAAGTGCCGGTGATCGCGCTCTCGCAGCTGAGCCGCGCGGTGGAGACGCGGCCGGACAAGAAGCCGCAGCTCTCCGACTTGCGCGAGAGTGGAAACCTCGAGCAGGACTCGGATCTCGTGATGTTCATCTATCGGGACGAGTACTACGACGAGGATTCCGAGCGTCCGGGCGAGGCGGACCTCTTGATCGCCAAGCATCGCAACGGAGCCGTGGGGAAAGTCACGCTGACCTTCCAAAAGGAATACCCGAAGTTCATGAACTACGCGGGTGAACGTTACGCGCAGTGAAGAGTAAGCTGTGCTTCTGCGCTCTACGCCTCTCCGATACGCATCGCGGCTGATACTTCACAGGGGGAAGCGGTTGTGAGTCGGCCGCGGCTGGACGACGTGAGCCTCACCAATCAACCGGGATGGAGGCCGACCCCGTGATACTCGCAAGCAGCAGCTACCCGTTCCTCGAAGTGTTCTGGACGATGCTGATCTTCTTCGTGTTCGTGATCTGGATCTGGATCCTGATCGGCGTGTTCGCCGATATCTTCCGCCGGCACGACACCTCGGGATGGGCGAAGGTGCTCTGGATCATCTTCATCGTCGTGCTGCCATATCTGGGCGTGTTCGTTTACCTGATCGCCGAGCACCGCGGCATGGCGGAGCGGACGATCAAGCGACAGGAATCGACCCAGAAGCAGTTCGACCAATACGTGCAGTCGGTGGCCCCAAAGGGCGACCCGGCCGAGCAGATCGCGAAGGCCAAGCAACTACTCGACAGCGGCGCCATCGACCAGGGGGAGTTCGAGACGCTCAAGCGCAAGGCACTGGCCTAGCGGCCGCAGCAGAGCCAGCGCAGCGACGCGCGCGGCGCTGGCCGGCGCGGCGCTGCGCGTGGCCCGAGCAGCGGCTCCACCACCCGGTTTCGGGGCCGCTCTCCGTAAACTCCATGCTGAGATGCCGGGCATAGTGATCGTCGGCGCCCAATGGGGCGATGAGGGCAAGGGGAAGATCGTCGACCTCCTGGCCGAACACAGCGATGCGGTCGTGCGCTTTCAGGGCGGCAACAACGCTGGGCACACGATCGTGCGCGACGGCGAGGAGTGGAAGCTGCACCTGATCCCCTCGGGCATCCTCTATCCGGGTAAGCGCTGCGTGATCGGCAATGGCGTGGTGATCGACCCGAAGGTGCTGATCGAGGAGCTCGACGGGCTGCGTGCGCGACGGATCGACGTGAGCGGCCTGCGGATCTCGGCGAACGCGCATCTGATCATGCCCTACCACCTGCTGCTGGACTCGGCGGGCGAGGCGAAGCTGGGCCGCCTGCAGATCGGGACGACGCGGCGCGGCATCGGCCCCTGCTACGCCGACAAGGCCGCGCGCCTGGGGATCCGCGTGCAGGACCTACTCGACGAGAAGATCCTCAAGAAGAAGATCGTCGCGGCGATGGAGCCCAAGCGCCTGTCGCTGCGCCCCTACGAGCGCGATCCGACGCTCGACCTGCGCACGATGACCGAGGAGTACCTGACCTACGGGCATCGTCTGGAGCCGCACATCGCGGATACCGCGAAGCTGATGTGGGAGCTGCTGGACGACGGGCGACGCGTGATCTTCGAGGGCGCGCAGGCGACGATGCTCGACATCGACCACGGGACGTACCCGTTCGTGACCTCGTCGAACCCGGTGGCGGGCGCGGCATGCATCGGCGCGGGCGTCGGTCCGAAGGACATCGACGAGGTCTGGGGGATCGCGAAGGCGTACACGACGCGCGTCGGCGCCGGGCCGTTCCCGACGGAGCTCAGCGATGAGATGGGCGACCGCCTGCGAATCCGCGGCGGCGAGTTCGGGACGACGACGGGTCGCCCGCGCCGCACCGGCTGGCTGGATCTGGTGGCGCTGCGTTACGCGTCCCGCTTGAACTCGCTCTCGGCGCTGGCGATCACGAAGCTTGACGTACTCTCGGGCCTCGATCGCATCAAGGTCGGCACCAGCTATCGCGGCGCGGAGGGCGCGGAGTTCGACAGCTTCCCCTACCACCAGACGGTGCTGCACCACACGACTGGCCAGTACACCGAGCTTGCGGGCTGGAGCGAGGACATCGGCGAGTGCCGCAGCTTCGCGGATCTCCCGCAGGCGGCGCGTGAGTACCTCGACTTCATCTCCGCGCACAGCGGCGCTCCGGTGGCGCTGGTCGGGGTCGGCCCGGGTCGCGATCAGGTGCTCTGGACCGACGCGGGGCGCGAGACGATCGCCTCGCGCAACGGCGACTCGCCGGGCTGAGCGGAGCGCTCGATCAGCCGCACCATCGCGTCGACGACCCGCGGGTCGAATTGGGTGCCGGCGTTTGCGCGGAGCTCGGCGAGCGCCTCTGCCAGCGGCATCGCGCGCCGGTAGGAGCGGTTGGTGGTCATCGCGTTGAAGGCGTCGCACGCCGAGACGATGCGCGCCTCGAGCGGGATCGCCTCGCCGCGCAAGCCGTCGGGGTAGCCGCCGCCGTCCCAGCGCTCGTGGGAGGAGCGCACGATCTCGCCGACCTCGCGCATGAGGCCGCCGACGCGTTCGAGCATCCGCTGCCCCTCGATCGTGTGGGTCTTGATGATCTCCCACTCGTGCTCGTCGAGCTTGCCGGGCTTGTTGATGATCTCCTTGGGCACGGCGATCTTGCCGACGTCGTGCAGCAGCGCGCCGAACTCGACGTTGCGCCGCTGCGGAGCGTCGAGCGCGAGCTCGTCGGCGACGTCGAGCGCGAGGCGGACGACGCCCTTGCAGTGCTCGCCGGTGTAGGCGTCGTCGGCCTCGACGACGTCGCCGAGTACCAGCGCGGTTCCGCGATACGCGTCGCCGAGCTCGATCAGCTGCTCCAGGCGCGCGCGGCGCTCCTTGGAGAAGAGCCGCAGGATCGCAAAGAGCGGCGCGATCAACAGCACCGCCCAGCGATGGTGCACGGCGGCGAGCGCGACCGCGAGGCCGAGCGGAGCGAGCGCGAGATCGATCAGGTAGACCTCGCGCACCTCGCCGGCGAGCTCGCGGATGGCGATCCCACCACAAAGACGCTCTCTGACCGCGCTGGCGGCGAAGTCACCGGCGAACTGCGCGAGCAGCGCCGCCAGCAACACCAGGATCGAGGTGTCGGGCGCCGGTTCGCCGGCGACCCTCAGGACGAGCGCGGGTCCGAGCGCGAACCAACTGTTGGCGGGCACCGTCAACAGCCGGCTCGGCGAGATGCGCTGAGCGAGCACCGCGGGGAGCATGCCGAGGGCCAGAGCGAGCGCGACGAGCAGCGGGGCGAGCGCGACGGGAACCGCGAAGAGCAGCGGGACGAAGATGGCCTGGGTGGGAACAGTGAAGCCGGAGCCGACATCGATCCGAATGTGCCCAGCGGCGGCGAGCGCGAGGACGTATAGGGCAGCGATCGGCAGCGAGCAGTCGCGCACGGTGGAACCCGTGAGCGCAAGCGCAACCGCGCCGCACACGAACCCGGCACCGACGAGCAGTTCGCCGCGGCGCTCGGCCAGACTCATCCGCTGGCCCTGTCGTAGGAAGGAATTCCGAGCGCGCTCGGACTCGATGATGGCGTAAGCCGACACTGCGTTACCCCTGTCTTTGCCGCACGGTCGCTGTCCCCCGACTCGATATCGCCAGACGGCCGAGGTGGCTTGAGCGACCGGCGCGCTGCGCGGGCGGATGACTTCGAGTCCAGTTTGACTAAGTGGAATAAACGCAGGCCAGCGACATTAAATCCGGTGGCTGGAATATTGGATTAGAGGGTGTTCATACATGCGTCCAAATAAAAGGAATGGGCGGCGACCGCGCGGCGCCGCTGACGAGTAGGTCGGCGACAGGCAAAAACTGAAAAGGGCAAACTCGTCGCGAGGCGGGGACGCAAAGCCAGAGGTCTCCCAAGGGAGACGGCTCAGCTGCCGGTAGATCTACGGAGGCTCTTGTGTTCCCGCACCATTTCAGACTCACCTATCTCGGACGGCCCCAGCGCAAGCTCTCGCATCTGGCCGTCGCCGTCGTCCTACTCATCGCGGCACTCGCACTGTGCTCGCTGCCGGCGGCCGCGCAAGCGAGCACGGGCGGCTGTCCCGCGACGACAGTCAGCGAGCCGTTCTCGCAGTGGGGCGATACGAACTCCTACTCACTCGTCGCCCAGGGGGACTTCGAGGGCTCGCTCTCGCAGTGGACGCTCGGTACGGGCGCGAGCGCCGCGGCCGGTAGCGAGCCTTACGGGACGACCGGCACCGTTGGCAAGCAGTCGCTGGCGCTCTCGGCGGGTAGCTCGGCGCAATCGCCGTTCACCTGCGTAACGGCCAGCGATCCGACCTTCCGCTTCTTCGCGCGTGGCAATGTCGCGCTGTCGGTGCTCGCGGTCTCAGTGGTCTACAAGACTCTGCTGGGCACGCTGGCGGTGCCGTTGGGTGTCGTCACCCCGGGGACGACGTGGCAGCCGACCGCGTCGATGCTGACGGCCTCGGTCGTCGCGGGCCTGCTCTCCGGAGGCACGGCCGAGCTCGCGCTGCGCTTTACGGAGCTCACGGGCTCATCGCAGATCGATGACATCTTCATCGATCCGCGCATGCGCTAATCGATTGCGGGTCGACATGTAGGGGATCGCGCGGACGTCGCGCGATCCCTGGCGCGGGGCGCGACTACGAACGGGTCGAGCACCGAAAAGGCGGCATTGACATTGTGCTAGCAAACTAATACTCTGCTCGCATGACCGAGGGCGCTGCTAGGCCGGGGCCGCATTCGATGGCCACCGGCATTTCGCGGCGGACGCTGCTTCCGGCGCGGAACTTCGTTGAGGAGATCGGAGATCTGATCCTCCTCACCGGCCGGACGATCTCCTCGGCTCTGCGTTCTCCGCACCCATACGGCGGCGAGTTCGTCTCACAGTTCCTCTTCGCACTGCGTCTCTGCTGGTTTCCGCTACTCGTATCGACGTTCTGCATCAGCTACGCCGCGCCGGGGCTGCAAGGCGCGAACTTTCTGTCGCTGTTCGGTGCGCTGGATCGTCTCGGTGGGATCTTCGTGCTCGCCGCGATCCGTGAAATCGGGCCCAATGTGACGGCGATCGTGCTCGCCGGTGTCGCTGGCACCGCGATCACCGCCGACCTCGGTGCGCGCAAGATCCGCGAGGAGCTCGACGCGCTACAGGTACTCGGCGTCGACCCCGTCAAGAACCTCGTCGTCCCGCGCTTCCTCGCGCTGATGCTCGTCACCGGACTCTTCGACATCTACGCGGTTCTCTTTGGCCTGTTCGGCGGGATCCTCGCCGAGCTCGTCTACGGTCAACCGCTCGGCCCCTTCTGGGACAACCTGTTCACCAACGCGTCAACGACTGACCTCTGGGGCTCGGTCGTGAAGACCGTGCTATTCGGCGCGATCATCGCGATCGTCTGCTGCTACAAGGGCATGACCGCCTCCGGCGGCGCCGAGGGCGTCGGCCGCGCCGTCAACCAAGCCGTCGTTATCTCGTTCCTCGCGATCGGCGCGTTCAATACCGTCTTCACACAGACGCTGCTCGCGACGCACCCACAGATCCTGGTGATCAAATGAGCGCCGCGACGCGAGTGCGGCGCGTAATGCGGCCCTTAGACGCATACCTCTACACAGCAAGCGACCGGCGCGGATGAACGAGTTTCTTGCGTTGCCGCGGGAACTGTTCTCCTCGGTCGGGGAGATCGGCGCCTTCGGCGGGAACATCGTGCGCGACGTCTACGGGCTGCGCGTCTTTCGTTTCTTCGGCGAGGGGCTGCGGCAGTCGGGGATCCTGATCATCTCC
>DASXZA010000002.1:0-2514 GCA_036502205.1 Solirubrobacteraceae bacterium
GTGCCAGCAGAGCTACGTCGATAACTGGGGCACGATGATCGCGCCGCAGCCGTGGATCGAGACCCACCTGAAGTTCTACTACCAGATGCAGGCCGAGGTCGGCGCGCAGATCACTCGCGTCCTGGACGCCCTGAGGGAAACGGGGGCACACGAGAACACGATTGTGATCTTCACCTCCGATCACGGCGACATGCAGGGCGCGCACGGCGGGATGCACGAGAAGTGGCATGTGGCCTACGAGGAAGCGCTGCACGTGCCGTTCATCGTCTCGAGCCCCTTGCTGCCCGGCGGCGCGCGCGAGCTCGCGATCCCGACGACCCATGCCGATCTCATCCCGACGCTGCTGGGCCTCGCCAGCATCGACGCCGGTCGGGCGCTCACCCGCTTGCAGTCGGACCACAACGACGCGCGCGCGCTCGTCGGGCGCGACCTTTCGCAGGCCATCCGTGCTGCCGAGCCGGCCGCGCCCACGGAACCGATCCTGTTCACCACCGACGATGAGATCAGCGAGGGCAACGAGCGCTCGGCCAGCCCGTTTCATCGCTTCGCGGCGCGCTTTGACCGGTTGTCGACCGTCAAGCAGCCGAACCACATTCAGACCGTGATCGCCGAGGTCGAGATCGACGGCGAGCAGCACCTGGTCAAGTTCTCGCGCTACTACGACAACGAGCAGTTCTGGACGCTCCCCGCCGAGCGCGACGAGCGCCTGCGTGGCCGTCACACCGAGACGGTCACCGAGCCCGAGCCCGACGAGTTCGAGCTGTACGACCTTTCGCTCGACCCGTTCGAGGAGCGCAACCTCGCGCACCCAAGCCACGCCGACGAGCGCTCTCGCGCCCTGCAGCAGACGATGCTCGCGCTGCTGGCCGAGCAGCTGGCCGCGAAGCGCCTGACGCCGTCCGGCGGCGAGGTCGTCGGCTACCGCCCGCCGACGCTCTCCGCGACGTCCGACTGACAGAACGCGCACCTGATCGGCGGGGTGGAAGTCGAGCCTTGCGGTGGCTCCGCGTGTTCGAGCCGGGCGCGTCGAGCCCGGCAGGCGAAGCTCTAGCGTGAGGCGATGCCGTCGAGCATTGCGGTCGGGCCGTGTGCGATCCAGCGGTTGCGCAGTTCGGCGGCGTCGGGGGAGCGGAGCATCCGGCGCAGGATGTCGAACATGACGCCGACGAAGGACTGCGCCATGACCTCGACGTCGAGGTCGTCGCGGAAGAAGCGCTTCTCGGCGCCGTTGGCGATGAACCGTTCGATGAAGTCGGTGAAGCTGTCGAGCGCCGCGCCGATCCGTTCGGCGTCGATCGTCATCGATTGGTGCTGGAAGAAGCGCATGTGGTCGGGGTTGCGCTCGTAGAGGTCGAACACCCCGTTGATGATGCGGATCATTTGCGCGCGGAAGTCGGCGAGCGTGTCGCTGGCCGTCGGGTCCTCTTGAAGCAGTGTCTGGGCGAGGAGTTGCAGAACGCGGTCGAGCAGGCGATCGGCGATCTCCTGTTTGCTGTTGAAGTAGCGGTACAGGGTGCCGTGAGCGACGCCGAGGTCTGAGGCGATGTCCGAGATGCCGGCTGCGTAGTAGCCCTTGGACGCGAATACGCGCGCGGCGGCGTCGATGATCTCCTCGCGACGCTGCGCCGCGCGCTCCTCCGGCGTCGGGCGGCGCGGCACCACCTCGACGACGACGTCGGCGGCGAGCTGCTCGATTCCGACCACCGCCGCCGCAGGGTGTGGGCGATTCGACGGCGGTTCAGGGCTGGCGTCGGCGGGGGCGAGGGCGCGGCTGTGGTTTGCCATGCCGGGAAGCATACCGGGCGATGACGTCGCGTTCGGGCGTTGATGACGGGCCAGACACGCGCGAATGATCGGTTGCGTCTTGACAATGTGACGTTTGAGTCATTATTGTGTTGACTCGTCAGTCATCGAACACCCTGGCAGGGGAGGCATCAAGTGACGACCACAACACGCGCGCGCGGCCTGTCGCGCGCCGCGGCGGCGCTCATCCTGGCGCTGGCAGTAGGTGTGCCCACCGCTCAGGCCGCTACGAGGGCACAGCGCCTTCACTCCCGCCACGGCGCAACCCACCGGCGGGCGCGCACGAGCACGCAAGCACCCGCGGCACCGCTGGGAGGACAACCGTGTCGGCAGTTCCCCGGGGACAACGTCGCGGCGTCGAAGTGTCTCCTCGCGCAGCCGCTCAGTGAGATCGACCCAGTGTTTGGGAGCCTCGCTGCCGGCCCGATGCCGGGTTGGGATAAGCCGGCGAAGGGGATGTTCCGCTGCGTCTGGGCCGACGCGTGCGGATCAAGCGCGTCGGTCGAGCTGCTGAACACCGTGATCCCGCGCCTGTGGGGCGGCAAGACGTTCTTCACGGATAAGAACGGTGGCTGGCTGTGGAACCGCGCGGCTCCGCTGGAAAACCCGGCGATCAGCGGTCCGCTGAACGGCAACACCGGCGTGATCATCGGCAACGTGCAGTACGCCCCGTCCTACCTCGACGGCAAGCGCGCCGTGACGGTTACCTAC
>DASXZA010000003.1:0-32004 GCA_036502205.1 Solirubrobacteraceae bacterium
GGCGCCGAGGGGCGCGTGCGGCCGACGCTGGTCGTCGTCGGCGACGACCGCGCCGCCCGCGAGCTCGCGGGTGACCTGCGCGCGTGGCTTGCCCCGCGGCGCGTGCGCTATTACCCCTCGCGCGGGGTCGCCTACGAGTCGCACCTGACGCCGCCCGCGCACCTCGTCGGCCTGCGCGTCGCCGCGCTCGACGCGCTGCTCGAGCGCGGTGAGAAGGAGCCGCCCGTGGTCGTCGTCTCGGCGGTCGCGCTCTCCGAGAAGGTGCCCGATCCCGCGCTGCGCCCGCGCTCGTTCACGCTGCGCCGCGGCGAGCTACTCGACCTCGAGGAATGCGCCAACGAGCTCGTCGCCGCGGGCTACGAACGCGTCGACCAGGTGCAGGAGCGCGGTGAGTTTGCGATGCGCGGCGGAATCCTCGACGTGTTCCCCGCGACCGAGGAGCGCGCGGTGCGCGTCGAGTTGTTCGACATCGAGATCGAGTCGCTGCGGTGGTTCTCGACGTTCACGCAGCGCTCGCTCGGCGACCTCGAGGAGGTTGAGATTGCCCCCGCCGCGGAGCTCGCCGCTGAGCACCGCGAGCTCGCCGAGATCGCCGCGCTGGAGTACCGCGCCGCGCAGGAGCAAGAGGCGGCAGCGGGTAGAGGAAAGAAGGGGGGCGCCGACGACGCGGCGCCCGACGGCGCCGGCAGAGATCGCGAGGCGGCGTCGCCGGATGTCGCCGAGCTGCTACCGGTCGAGCGCTTCGGTGCGCTGCTCGACCTGTTGGACGCCGACACGCAGCTGCTGATCGCCGCCGAGGAGGAGCTCGCGCCAGCGCTCGAGGACCACTGGAGCGATGTCTGCGCGGCGTTCCACGACGAGGACGCGCATCACCTCTACGTGAGTCCGCAAGAGCTGCATCCGGTCCTGCGCGAGCGCGCGCGGGTCTGGCTCTCCTCGTTGGCCAGCGGGCAGGAGCTCGAATTCCGCGCGCAATCCGCCGACACCGCGGCGCGCACACTGGCCGAAGCCGAGCCGCAACTGGAGAAGCTGGTGCGCTCGGGCTACCGCACCGTCGTCGCCTTCCCGCGTCGCGGCGAGGGCGAGCGCGCCGCGTACAACCTCGCGCGCCTGAAAGCCACGTGGCTGGAGGGACCGGGCGAGGGCGGCGATGACTCGCGATCGACGGTCGGTGCCTCGGTGGACGTGAGCGCGGCGCCACTGGAGGCCTCGTTGCGCTTCGCCGCCGCCTCGTTGCGCGAAGGCTTCATCGCGCCGACGCTGAAGCTTGCGGTGTTCCCCGAGCACCGCCTGCTGCGCCGCCGCCGCGCCGAGCGCGCGCAGAGCCCGACCGGCGGCAGCGCCAGCCGGCGCGGCGCGCTGCGCTCGTTCACGGAGCTACGCACCGGTGACATCGTGATCCACGAGGACCACGGCGTCGCGCGCTTCGCGGGCTTTGAGACGCGCACTGTCGCCGACGTCACGCGCGACTACCTCTACCTCGAATACCAGGGCGACGACCGCGTGTACGTGCCGACCGAGCAGCTCGCGAAGATCTCGCGCTACGTCGGCGCCGGCGGCGAGCATCCGCCGCTCTCAAAGCTCGGCGGCACGCGCTGGGAGACGATGAAGGCGCGCGCGCGGCGCGCGGCGCAGGAGCTCGCCGGCGAGCTCCTGAGTCTCTACGCCGAGCGCCGCCGCCGCTCGGGCCATGCGTTCGAGCCCGACTCCGACTGGGAGCGCGAATTCGAAGAGCGCTTCCCCTACACCGAGACACCCGACCAGCGCGAAGCGATCGAGCTCGTCAAGGCCGACATGGAGAGCGGGCGCCCGATGGATCGCTTGATCTGCGGCGATGTCGGCTACGGCAAGACCGAGGTCGCGCTACGCGCGGCGTTCAAGGCCGCGACGCAGGGCAAGCAAGTCCTGATGCTCGCGCCGACGACGATCCTCGCGCAGCAGCACTTCGGGACCTTCAGCGAGCGCCTCGCCGACTACCCCGTGACGATCGACCACGTCTCGCGCTTTCGCACGCCAGCCGAGCAGAAAGCGGCGATCGCCGGGTTCTCCAAGGGCGCCGTCGACATCCTGATCGGTACGCATCGCGTGCTCTCGCGCGACGTCCGCGCGAAGGACCTCGGCCTACTGATCGTCGACGAGGAGCAGCGCTTCGGCGTCAAGCAGAAGGAGCTGCTGCGCCAGCTCAAGCTGAAGGTCGACGTCATCTCGATGTCCGCGACGCCGATCCCGCGGACGTTGCAGATGTCGCTCGCGGGACTGCGCGACATCTCCGTGATCGAGACCCCGCCCGAGGGTCGCCGGCCGGTGCGCACGTATGTTGGCGAGTACGACGAGGAGCTCGTCAAGCGCGCGATTCTGCGCGAGCACGAGCGCAAGGGGCAGGCCTTCTTTCTGCATAACCGCGTCGAGTCGATCGAAGAGACCGCCGAGCGCCTACGCGCGCTGTGCCCCAGCGTGCGCTTTGCCGTCGCGCACGGCCAGATGGCCGAGGGCGAGCTCGAGACAGTGATGATGGACTACCTGCAGGGCGGCGCCGAGGTGCTGGTCTGCACGTCGATCATCGAGTCCGGCATCGACATCCCGCAGGCCAACACGCTGATCGTCGAGCGCGCCGACGCGTTCGGCCTCTCGCAGCTCTACCAGATCCGCGGGCGCGTCGGACGCAGCCGCGAGCGCGCGTACGCGTACCTGCTCTACGACTCCGCCGCCGCGCTGACCCCCGAGGCCGCGCAGCGACTCTCGGCGCTCTCGGACTACACCGAGCTCGGCTCCGGCTTCAAGATCGCGATGCGCGATTTGGAGATCCGTGGCGCAGGCAATCTCTTGGGCGACGAGCAGTCCGGGCACGTCGCGGCGCTGGGCTTCGAGCTCTACATGCAGATGCTCGACGAGGCCGTGCGCGCCGCCGGTCCCGAGGAGGAGGGCGAGACGCTGCCGGAGCCGGTGCGCCTCGACGTCAAGGTCGACGCGTACGTGCCGCCGGACTACGTCCCCTACGAGCAGGCCAAGATCGAGATCCATCGTCGGATAGCCAGTGCACTCGAGGTCGCCGACGTCGAACGTCTGCGCGAGGAGCTTGAGGACCGCTTCGGCCCAGTGCCCGAGCCGCTGGCGAACCTGCTGGCGCTGCAGCGCGCGCGCATCAAGCTCGGCCAGGCCGGCGCGCGCGATGTGAGCCTGCGCGGCGAGCGCCTCGCGGTGACGCCGATCGAGCTCGACTCGAAGCGGGCGCGGGCGCTGCGCGAGGCGTTGCCGCAGGCGCTGTACGAGTCGGGCCGCTCGCAGGTCTCGGTGCGGGTGCCGCCCGAAGGGCCGGAGCGCTTCCCGGCGGTGATCCACGCGGCGGACGCGCTGCTCGCGGTCGTGCGCGAGGCGGCCTGACGCGGCGCGCACCCGCTTGACGAGAGCGCGTGCGGGGTCTTTCGAAAGCTTTAAGGAACTCGTTAAGCACGGCGCATGTCGTATCCGCTAGAGTGCCCGCGTTGTGTTGAGGCCAGTCAGATCAATCGCGGCGCTTGGCGCCGTTTTCTTTTCGGTAGTGGGCATCGCCGCGTGTGGCAGCAGCGGCATTCCGAGCGACGCCGTCGTGCAGGTCAACGGCCAGCCGATCAGCAAGACGACGCTCAACCATTGGCTCGGGATCGCGGCATCCGCTAGCGCGGTCTCGACGACGGGTAAAGCGGTGATTCCCGAACCTCCGGCCTACACCGCTTGCATCGCTCACCTCAAGTCGATCGAACCCAAGCCCACCAAAGGCCAGAAGGCGAAGACGCCGGCGGCGCTCAAGACCGAGTGCGAACAGCAGTACAAAGAGCTCACGCAGCAGGTCCTGGGCTATCTGATCTCACTCGACTGGGTGTTCGGCGCCGCAGGAGAACACGGCGTGCACGTGTCCGATGCCGAAGTCGTCAAGCACTTCAACACACTCAAGAAAGAATCCTTCAAAACGGAACCCGCCTTCCAGGCATTCCTGGCGAAAACCGGCGAGACGGTCTCGGATCTGCTGCTGCGCGTCAAGTACAGCATGATCTCGACGAAGCTCCAGGAATCGATCACCAAGGCCCACAAAAACGCGAGTGAAGCGGAAGTCGCGAAGTACTACAACGAACACAAGTCGCAGTACGGTCAACCCGAAAAGCGCGACCTGCGTGTAGTGCTCACCAAGGACGAAGCGACGGCCAAGCAGGCCAAGAGCGAAATCGAATCGGGCAAGAGCTTCGCGAGCGTCGCGAAGAGCAAATCGATCGATCCCACCAGCAAGAACAGCGGTGGCGAACTTCCGGGCGTCGTCAAGGGCGAGGAGCAGAAGGCACTCAGCGAAGCCGTCTTCGCCGCCAAGCAGGGCGTCCTCACCGGACCTGTCAAGACCCCCTTCGGGTACTACGTCTTCGAAGTCAAGGCCACGCATCCCGCGAGCCAGCAGTCGCTCGCTCAGGTGAAGACGACGATCAAACAGCAGCTTTCCTCGCAGGGCTCGCAGAAGTCGCTCGAAAAATTCGGCAAGGAACTGCAGAAAACCTGGCAGGGACGGACCGAATGTCGCTCGGAATTCGTGGCGGTAGTCAAAGACTGCAAGGGTTACAAAGCCCCGAAGACCAGCACGACCGGCACGGCGGGCGTAGCCGGCACAGCCGGCACCGAATAGATCTCCCCGGAGGCTCTCGATGAGTCAAATCGAGAGAGTGCACGCTCGGCAGATTCTCGACAGCCGCGGTAACCCGACGGTTGAGGTTGAGGTCGCACTGCGCTCCGGTGCGTTCGGGCGCGCAGCGGTGCCTTCGGGGGCTTCGACCGGCGAGTTCGAGGCGACCGAGCTGCGCGACGGCGGTGAGCGCTGGAACGGGAAGGGCGTCGCCCACGCGGTCGCCGGCGTCGACGGTGAGATCGCCGCGGCGGTGCGCGGTCTGGATGCCGCCGACCAGCAAGCGCTGGACCGGACGCTGATCGAGCTCGACGGCACGCCCAACAAGTCGCGACTCGGTGCCAACGCGATCCTCGGCGTCTCGCTCGCCGCGGCGCACGCGCAGGCCGCCGAGGAGGGTCTGCCGCTGTGGCGCTACCTGGGTGGCGAGGCCGCGCGCGTGCTGCCGGTGCCGATGCTCAACGTGCTCAACGGCGGCGCACACGCCGATAACCGCGTCGACTTTCAGGAGTTCATGATCGTGCCCTGCGGGGCGAGCAGCTTCTCGGAGTGCCTACGGATCGGCGTCGAGGTCTTCCACGCGCTCAAGCGCACGCTGCACGCCCGCGGCCTCTCGACGGCCGGTGGCGATGAGGGCGGCTTTGCCCCCGACCTCGACTCCAACGAGGACGCGCTCGGAGCGCTCGTCGCGGGCATCGAGGCCGCGGGCTACGAGCCCGGTGTCGACGTCGCGATCGCGATGGACCCCGCGACGAGCGAGCTCTATCACGACGGTGCGTACGTGCTCGAGCACGAGGGTCGCACGCTGAGCGCAGCCGAGCTCGCCGACTACTGGGCGCAGCTGGCCGAGCGCTATCCGATCCTTTCAATCGAGGACGGCATGGACGAGCAGGACTGGGACGGCTGGAAGACGCTCACCGAGCGCCTCGGCGGGAACGTGCAGCTCGTCGGCGACGATCTCTTCGTCACCAACACCGAGCGCCTCGCGCGCGGCATCGAGCTCGGAGTCGCGAACTCGATCCTGATCAAGGTCAACCAGATCGGGACGCTCTCGGAGACCCTCGCCGCGATCGAGATGGCGCGCGCGGCCGGCTACACCGCCGTGATGAGCCACCGCTCCGGTGAGACCGAAGACGTCACGATCGCCGATCTCGCCGTCGCGACCGGCTGCGGTCAGATCAAGACCGGCGCGCCCTCGCGCTCGGACCGCGTCGCGAAGTACAACCAGCTGCTGCGCATCGAGGAGCAGCTCGGCGCCGACGCCGAGTTCCCCGGTCGCAGCGTCTTTCGCGCTTGAAGCAGGAAGTTTGCGGCTGCGCGCGAATGCAGTGGCAATGTCCGCTGCCGCCGCCCGCCCCCGCGCTCGCTCACGTCCCGCGCCCGCGCGCCTGCGCTGGGATCGCCTCGGGAGGATCGCGATGCTGTGCGTGCTCGCGGCGCTGCTCTACCTGTACGCAAGCGCCGGGCTCTCGCTGCTCTCGACCTGGAAAGAGGCCGGCCACGACAGCGCGCAGGTCGCGACGCTCGAGCGTCAGCACGCCGCGCTCGTCGCCCAGCACGCCGCGCTGACGAGCCCGGGGACCTTGATCGAAGAGGCGCGTCGCCTCGGCATGGTGCGCCCCGGTGAGCACGCCTACGTCGTCAGCGGCCTGCCCGCGAACTAGCAGACGGCGACTCCGGCTACGCTGGGTCCGTGCCCGGCTTCGAGAACGCGATCTACCAGTGGCAGCAAGGCGAGCGCCGCCTCGCTCGCGCGGCGCCCGAGCGCACGGCTCTGCTAGAGCGCGTGACCACCATGCTGGTCGCCGAGCTGCGGCGTCGCCTCGGTGGTCGCTTCGCCGCCGAGGAACTGGTCGAGCTCTATGAGAAGGGCACCGCCTGGTGCCTGCAGGTCGCGATGGACGTCGCGCCCGACGCTCCCTGGGCGTGGGACTCCGCGGTCGTCGTCGACGCCGCCTTCGCGCGCTATCTGCGCGAGGCCGTCGACTACGCCGGCGGCCGCCGCACGCTCGCCTAGGACAGCCGCTGAACGGCGCGATGCATTGTCCTCGGTCGCTCGCGTGCTCAGCACGCCACGCGACCTGCGGTTCTCGCCTCGCTTGTCCAGCGACCGTCCTAGGGTCGCTGCTACTGCTGGTCAGTCGTCGGTGCCGGCGCGGCGAATGACGATCTGATCCTCCTCGACGAGGATCTCGACTGGGCGGTGGCCGGCCCAATGCTCGGCGTAAATCGGGTTGTCCTGGATCGCGGGGTCGAGCCACAGGCCGTAGCCCTCCTCGCCGTGATCGAAGGTGCCTTCGAGGGGGCCACTGGTACGCGCCGAAGTGCGCCGACCGCGGCCACCGCGACGGCCGCGGCGGCGCGCGGGCCGCTCCTCGTCCTCGTCCTCATCCTCGTCGCTCCCACGCTCGGCCTTCAGACGCTCGGCCTCGGCGCGAGCACGCTCGGCCTCGAGCGCGGCCGCCTCGAGCTCGGCGGCGATCAACGCATCGTCCTCCGCGCGCAGGTCAATCTCATCGGGGAAATCGACCGTCGCGACACCCTCGGGGGCGTCCTCGCCGCCGGCGAGCTCGTTCTGACGCTTGAACTGCTCGATCTCCTGCACCGTGACCTCGAGCTGGTGGGCGACCCAGGCGTCGGTGCGACCTTGGCGCACCCAGGCGCGGATCTGGTTCAGTTGGGGACGCAGGGACTTTCGTGCCATGAACGGTCCGGGAGACTAGCGCATCGTCATCGCGATCGCGCGACTGGTCGAGCGAGGGGCCCTGAAGAGTGGGCGCGCGCGCCGCGCTACAAACGCCTGCTCACCGATTGCCGAAGCGCTTTTGCAGGGATTGCAGGTCGTTTTGCGGGGCATCGCACGATTCATCGGCGGTGCGCGACAGAATCCACGGTTCGCCCGCGTTCTCTATACATGGGAGACCCATGCAGCTCCTCTGGCTGCGCAAGGGCTCGCGCTTCAGCGAGCCCTTGTCTTCGTGCGCTCGCGGTTGCCGGAGCTGCCGGGCAGCATTGTCAGAGAATCGAATCTTTCGCCGCTCGCCGGACTATGCTTGATCGCCTCATGGGGGGCTCTGTGATGCTTATCGGCCGGCGAAGGGCGAGGTGCGCTGCATGCTGGTCCTGACGCGCAAGTCAAACCAGAGCATCATGATCGGCGACGACATCGAGATATCGGTGCTGTCCGTCGTCGGCGAGAAGGTGCGCATCGGGATCCAGGCACCGACCGACGTTCCGGTCTTCCGGACCGAGATCTACTTGGAGATCCAGCGCCAGCAGAATGAGGGCCAGCCCACCGAGGAGGTCGTCACGGATGTCGACGAGGCCATCAAGGATCTAGGCGAGGGAAGCCCCGCTAAGCCGACCGAGGGAAGCCGCTGACCGAAGCCGGGGGACACTCGCCTGCGGCTCGCATCCCTGTTTCGTCCAGCGCGAGGCGGCGTTCTTAGCCGAGCAGCAGATAGAGCGTACGGAACATGATGACGGTGACGATCGCCGCGGTCATGATCAGGGCAAGGACGAGTAAGACGAAGCGGACTGAGCCGCGCTTGTTGCGACGCTCGACGTGACGTTTGCGGGCGCGCTGCTCGGCGGTGCGTCGCAGCGAGTCGCGCCGGTGGCGGTCGATCGAGATCTCCTCGGCAAAGGCCTCCTCAATCTCGGCCACGCTCTGGCGCATTCGCATGGCGGACATATCTCAGAGCGTAGCGCGGCGGTCTGGCGTCAAACGACCGGGGCCTTGCCCTCGGCGCGCTCGTAGACCTCGACGAAGCGCAGATAGTTCTCCGCGATCTGACGCGCACCGACGATGCGTTCGAGCTTGCCCTCGACGTAGGCTTTGAGTGGATCCCACCAGATCGAGCGTCCGATCGCGAACCCGACGAACCCGTCGACGGGGGCGGCCTGTGTCAGCCAGTGATCGACCTTGTCGTCGTTGGCGCCGCGGCCGAGGACGACGCAGACGACGCCGTCGCGGCCGCCACTGCGGGCCTGTGCGACGAGCATCTCGCAGTCGGAGCGCTCGTCGACGCCCTCGATCTTCCAGATGTCGACCTCGATCCCGGCGTCCTGGCAGGCGACGATCGCGCGGCGCATCAGCTCGGGCCGCAGCTCGGTGTCGTAGCGCTCGTTGTCGCCGCCGACCGCCTCGAGCTGCGCCGGCTCGGCGGGCACGAGCAGCTCGAAGAGGAACTTGCGATCGTGCTGGTGCAGCCAATCAGAGAGGCGCTTGAGCTTGCCGAGCTGCTCGCGGTTTTCCTCGGCATCGCCGTCGGCGTTGTAGCGCACGAGGACCTTCGTGAAATCCGGGTCGAAGCGCTCGATGTGCTCGCCGAAGTCCTCGCCGTACTGGAAGTCGAACATGTTCTGGCCGGAGCGCTCGGCGGGCATCGCGAGCTTGAGGCCCTTCGCGCGGGCCTCCTCGGGAACGGTGGAGCCGAACTGCTCGTCAACCAGCACTCCGGTGACGTCCGCCGCGGCACCCGCGGCGACGGCTTGCAGCATGCCCTCGTAGATCAGGTGCTTGGCGTCGGCGATCATCGCGGTCTGCTCCGGATCGGGTTCGCCCTCGATTCCGAAGAACTTCTTCTGGAAAGAGCCGCGGTGGTCAAACGCAAGTATGTAGAGCTTCTTGTCATAGCCGAGTCCCATGCGCCGGACTCTATCGCGAGAGGCACCTCGGGTGAAGGCGTGGCACGCCTAGAATGGATCGGGCGATGTCTTCGGGAGCGGATCTGTTCGTGGTTTGCAAGCAGTGCGGATCGGAGGTCAGCCCGTACATCACCGAGTGCCCCTACTGCGGCAGTCGTCTGCGTCGTCGTGCGCCGAAGCTGCCGCGCGAGCGCGAGTCGCGCGGACCGGCGCACAAGCCGCGGATCCCGATACCGCCGCTGGGGCGCCTGCGCCGCGGGGAGATCGCGGGCGTGCGCGCCGAGGCACCGCCGTACGCGACGATCGCGCTCGTCGCGGCGTCGTGTATCGCGTGGGTATTGACGAGTGGGGCTTACGTAGCGCTCGGCAAACTGCTTGTAATCGGTCCGCTGCGGGGGGACTGGTGGAAGCTCTTCAGCACGCAGTTCGCGTATCTCGGCGGCTTCTACAGCGGCCTTTACGCGTTCGCGAGCCTCGTCGCGGTCGCGATCTTCGGATCGCTGCTGGAGCGCCGGCACGGACCGCTGGCGGTGCTAGTGGTGTTCTTGGGCGCCGGCGCGACGGGCGCGCTGGCTGCGCTGGCCGTCTATCCGCTACCGATCGTCAGCGGTGCCAACGCGGGCGCGCTGGCTCTGCTGGCGGCGTGGGCCGTTCCGGATCTGCAAGCGCTGCGCGCGCGCCGCTACTACGACGGTGACCTGCTCGGCGTCGCGGCGATCGCGGCGGTCCTGCTCGCGATGCCGTTTGCGCGCCCCGAAGCGAACTGGCTGGCGGGCGCGGCCGGTGCGCTGATCGGCTTGGTGCTCGGCCTGGGCCTGAGTCGCATGAGCGGCGAGTGAGTCAGTCAGTGCGCGGCGCGGCGGCGTAGAGCGAGCGGCGCGCGGGCACTGCGCCGAGCTTGCGAGCGGCGCGCCTATCATTGGTCGCAAGTTGCCCGATCGCACCTACACCGCCGAGGAGGTGGACGCCGCGATCGAGGCGCTCCAGGCGCCCGGACGCCTGAGTCACGCGCAGGAGATCGTGACGCACGCAGCACCCGCGCTGCAGCGGGTGCTCGCCGAGGCGCTGCACGAAGGCGGCTGGTTCGGGTCGGCGCACGAGGCCGAGGTCGCGCGCGCGGCGGCCGAGCCCGATGTGGCGGAGCGCACGCGCGCGGTCGCGACGCTTGTCGCGGAGCAGACGAGGCTCGGCATGTTCGTCGGTGTCGCCGTAGGCTTCGAGCTGGCGCACGAGCTAACCGGCAAAAGATCAGGAGGAGACTGACAATGGAGATTCGCTTCCTCGGGCACGCGGCGTTCGAGCTCAAAGACGGCGAGACGTCGATACTCATCGACCCTTTCCTCAGCGGCAATCCGAAGGCGGCGGTCGCCGCCGACGAGTTGAGTCCGAGCGCGATCCTGCTGACGCACGGGCACGGCGATCATCTCGGCGACACGGTCTCGATTGCCAAGCGCACCGGCACCGACGTCGTCGCGATCGTCGAGGTCGCCAATGAGCTCAGCGGCGAGGGCCTGGAGAACGTGCACGACCCGAACATCGGCGGCACGATCGAGCGCGACTGGGGTTGGGTGCGGCTGGTGCCAGCGTGGCACACCGGGACGACGCCGGGCGGCACCGCGAGCACTCCGGCGGGCCTCGTCATCGGCTTTGGCGGCAAGGTCGTCTACCACCTTGGCGACACCGGCCTGTTCTCCGATCTGGCGCTGCCCGGTCGTCGTGATCGCATCGATGTCGCGCTGATGTGCATCGGCGGTCACTACACAATGGATCGCCACGACGCCGTCGAGGCCGCGCGGCTGGTCGGCGCGGCGCAGATCGTCCCCTGCCATTACGACACGTTCCCACCGATCGAGACCGACGTGCAGGCCTTCAAGGCCGACGTCGAGAGCGCCGGTGTCGGGCAGGTAGTCGTGCTCGCGCCCGGGGAGACACTTACGCCGTGAGCGCTCCGAGCTGCGCACATATGGCGAGGACCGCGGGAGCGAGGCGATGACGATGACACACGCTGTCGTCCTGATTGAGGCCGAACGCGACGAGCTCTCCTCACTGGGCGGCGCGCTCGCGGAGATCGAGGGGGTCGCGGAGGCGTACTCGGTGACCGGTGAATGGGACTTCGTCGCGATCGTACGAGTCCCCGACCACGAGCAGCTCGCGGACGTCGTGACGGGTGCGATCACGGCGCTGCCGGGCGTCGCGCGCACGCAGACGCTGGTCGCCTTCCAGGCCTACTCGCGGCACGACCTCGAGGCGCTGTTCTCGGTCGGAGAGTGACGCACGCCGGGGTCGCTGGGGGTCCCGCGCAGTCGGCCTCGAAGCTGGCCGCGCGGCCAAGTCATCGTGTAGGCTGAGCGGGTGGCCGACAGCGGCGCACAGGCGGACGGCACGGCGCGCCTGACTGAGCGCGAGGATTTCCGCGCGACGAGTGACCCGGCGCTCTCAGAGTCGACGGACCGCGGTCACGTCGAGCTACTCGACTACCGCCAGCTCTACGCGCTGTGGGAGCGCCAGCAGTGGGCGGTGCAGGACCTCGACTTCACGCAGGATCGCATCGACTGGCACGAGCGCATCGATGCCGAGGAGCGCTACGCGCGGATGTACGGGCTGAGCTCGTTCTTCGTCGGCGAGCAGCGCGTCGCGGCAGAGCTCGGGCCGATGATGCGCGCGTGCCCCGACGAGGACATGCGGATCTTTCTCTGCACGCAGATCGCCGACGAGGCGCGCCACGTCGCGTTCTTCGACCGCTTCTACTCCGAGGTCGGGGTGCTGCAGGCCGATGACCTCGAGGGTCGCCTGGCGGAGACCAGCGCGCACCTCAACAGTGACTTCGCGGTGCTCTTCGACGAACTGCTGCGCCGTCGTGTCGATCGTCTCGCGCAGGAGCCGCAGGACACCGAGGCGCTGGTCGAGGCGGTCACGATCTACCACATGGTGATCGAGGGGATGCTGGCGCTGACGGGCCAGCACTTCATCATCTCGTACAACGAAAACGTCGGCACGCTGCCGGCGTTCGTCGAAGGTTTCACGAATGTCGCGCGCGACGAGCACCGCCACGTCGCGTTCGGCGCGCGCTTCCTGCGCGACATGGCGCAGAAGGACGAGCGCTACCGGCAGGCGATCTCGCGCACGCTCGCCGAGGTCGCCCCGGCGGCGCAGGGGGTGCTGCGACCGAAGTGGATGGACGAGTCCGAAGAGGACGTCGAACTGTTTGGCGCGCGCGTCAGCGATGCGCGTGAGTTTGCGGCGCGCGCGCTGCAGCGCCGGCTGAAGGTCATCGGTCTCGGCTGACCGGCGCGCATAGACTGCGCCGATGCCGGCGATTCCGTTGAAGAGCGAGTACGGGCCGACGCTTGGGGAGCTGCTCGCACCGCGTTGGCGTGGGGCGTCGCGAGCGTGGCGGGCGATCGCGCTCGCTACCGGCGTCGCGCTGATCGCGGTGCTCGTCGCGGCGTTCGCGAGATTCGAGCACCCCACGCTCTCCTACCGCGGGCTGGTGTCGTTCAGCTTTCGCTACGGCGGCCTGTACCGCACGAGCCCCGAAGCCGGCGGCTACGTGCGGGTGCGCCGCGTGCAGGACGGACAGCTGCAGGACTCTTTCGCGGTCGCGCCGCTGCTGGTGCCCGTGTATCGCGGTCGGCCGAGCGCGGCGCTCGCGCTGTATGCGACCGGGTACATCCGTCGGCTTGCTCAGCGCTATGCGGGCTTCAGCCTACGCGGCGAGGGTTGGACGCAGGTCGACTCGATCTCGCCGTACGCGGTCTACAACGTCTTCTATACCGCGCGCGTCGCGGGTCGCGAGATGTATGGCAGGGACGTGCTGCTGTTGCACGAACGGCTCGCGCAGCGTCGCGGTGTCGCGATCTCGATGCTGAGCGAGGTCGCCGCGAACCGGCAGGTGTCCTCGCCGCTGCTGATCGGCACGAAGGGCGCGCTCGAAGCGCCGCTGACGTCGTTCGCGCTCGAATAGGCGCTTGGTCCTGCACGCGCTCGCGTAGTCCCTGCAGCTCCCGGGAGCAAGGCCGACGACGGTTCGATCGGAAGCGCCGGTGACTACTACGGTTCCGACGGCGTGCTGCTCTCGGGCACTTCGCTGGCGGAGCCCGTTTCGGCTGGCGGTGTGCCGGGCGTCGCCGGTTCGCCGCCGCTGCCTTCCGAGCCCGCCGGATTGGGTGTTTCGGTAGCGGGCGCCGGAGCCGTCGATTCTTCGGTCGGCGCGGGCGTTCCGGTGCTCGTCGTCGTAGTCGGGATGGTCGTGACGCTCGCCGGTGGCGCAGCGGGCGGCGCCGAGCTTGCGGCGGGGGCCGGCGGGGGCGTTGCCGCGAGTTGCGTAGTTTCGGTCGTGACCTCGACGACCGGCTGCGTCGTGGGCGGCTTGACGTCGGTCGTAGCGGGGGCCTTCGCGGTGGCGAGGGACGTGTCGGGCGCCGTGCCGGTGCTCGGGCCGCCGGCGGTCGGGTGAACGACGGCGTTCTTGGCGGGGTGACGGTGGCGCGTGTGCAGCGCCGCGGCGCTCGCGGCGACGGCGCTGGTGCCGGCGGTGACCGGCTGCGCGGTCGAGCGCACGACCAGCGGTGCGGTGGACGCCGCGGCGGTTGCGGAGTAGACGGCGCTCGTGCCGTGACGATGGTGGTGTGCGGGCCGGCCGGTGTGGTCGGCGGCGACGGCGCCGGCGGTGACCAGTGCGGCGGCGGCCAGCGTCGCGGCGGCCTTCGTGGCGATTGCGCCGGCGCCGGCGGTGATCAGGCCGCCGGCCGCCGCACCGGCCCCGCTGCCGGCGGCGCCGGCAGCAAGACCGGCGGTCGCGCCGGCTCCCGCGGTGGCGCCCGCGCCGGCTCCGCCTGCTCCGGCTACATGTCCCGCGCCGGCGGAGGCGCCGAGCTTGGCGAGAACGAAGCGCTTGAGCAGCAGCAGCGGCGTGATCGGCAGGACGATGGCGAGCGCGTGGTTGTTGTCCTTGAGGTGCTTGCGGAAGGACCGGCAGCGTTCGCAGTCGCGCAGGTGGCGCCGCGCGGGCGGGGAGATCTTGACGAGGCCCTCGGCGACTTCGCCGAGCTCGGTGCGGACTTCGTCGCAGCTGAGCTTGCGCGCCTCGGCGGCCTCGGCAAGCGAGATGCGAGCGCGGACGAGCAGCGACTTCACGGAGGGCACGGTGGTCTCCATCGCGAGCGCGATCTGGTCATAGGAGAGCGCGTCGATCTCGCGCAGCAGCAGCGCGGTGCGCTGCGTCTCGGGGAGCTGTTGGACATCGCCGATGAGCTGGCGGAAGCTCTCGCGACGCATGACTTGCTCGCCGGTTGAGAGGCCGTGGTCGGCGAAGTGGACGTCCATCGAGTCGACGCCGATTGCGGAGGCGCGTCGCAGATGGTTCAGCGAGCGGTTGCGCGCGATCCGGTAGAGCCACGGCCGCACGTTGATCGCGCGCTCGTCGGCGAGCACCGCGTTGAAGGCAGCGGCGAACACCTCCTGCAGGACGTCTTCGGCGTCCTCGCGCGAGCCGAGCATGTGCCGGCAGAAGGACAGCAGGCGCGAGTGGTAGCGCGAGAAGAGCGTCTCGAAGGCGGCGTGCTGGCCACGACGCGTGAGCGCGATCAACCGCTCGTCGGATTGCAGACGGAGCAGCGGCGACGGGCCGCGCAGGGCGGTCGTCGGTGCGGTGGTTTTTAGAGCGGAGACCTCCACGGTGGTCCAATCGCGTTGCTGCTAGGGATTTCCTACCCCTAAAGACACTGCGGCAGTCGCTTAGTTGCGGCCGGTGTGTATGGGGTGGTGGGCTCCTTGCAGGATAGGACGACCCCCATAACGCAGGCTAAACGCCGGTGCCGTGCCGGCAATTGCGCGCGAATGTCTCTATAGACTTGCCCTCCGGGCCCGGGTGGCGGAATTGGTATACGCGGCCGACTTAAAATCGGTAGCCCCGAGGGGCCTTGTGGGTTCGAGTCCCACCCCGGGTATGTCTTTCGCGCCGGCGGCGGGTAGAGTCGCGGGACGATGCCCGAGGGCGCTGCCGCGACAGAGGGGGCTGGGGAGTCCTTCCACGGGGGACGGTTGCTGGCGCGCCGGCTGCGCGCGCACGGCGTGAGCCGGCTGTTCACGTTGTCGGGTGGACATCTGTTCTCCGTCTACGACGGCTGCCGCGCCGAGGGGATCGAGATCGTCGATGTGCGCCACGAGCAGACCGCGGCGTTCGCGGCGGAGGGCTGGGCGAAGGTCACGCGCGAGCCGGGGGTCTGCGCTTTGACGGCGGGCCCGGGCGTGACGAACGGAATGAGTGCGATCGCGAGCGCGCAGGCGAATCACTCGCCGATCGTTGTGCTCGGCGGGCGCGCACCGCAGGGGCGCTGGGGCCAGGGGTCGCTGCAGGAGATCGACCACGTGCCATTCGTGGCGCCGCTGACGAAGCTCGCGCGCACGGCGCAGAGTCCGCAGGAGATCCCGGGCTTGGTCGAGGACGCGCTCGCGGCGGCGCTGGCGCCGCATAGCGGGCCGGCGTTCGTGGACCTGCCGCTGGACTACGTGTTCATGGAGGCACCCGATTGGAGTGGCGATCGCGCCGGAGAGCCGCGAGGCGCAGAGTCCGCAGCGCAGGCGGCGCGCGCGGCGGCAATCGAGACTGCGGCCGCGCTTCTGACGAGCGCGCCGGGGATCGAGAAGGCAGCCAACCTGCTGGCCAAGGCGCGACGTCCGGCGATCATGGCGGGCACCGATCTTTACTGGGGCCGCGGCGAGTCGGCGCTGTTGGAGCTCGCCGAGAGGCTGCGTATACCAGTGTTCCTCAATGGGCTCGCGCGCGGCTGCGTGCCGGCCGATCACGAGCTGTTCTTCTCGCGCACGCGTGGACAGGCGCTGCGCGAAGCGGACGTCGCGCTAGTGATCGGCGTGCCAATGGATTTCCGCTTGGGCTTCGGGGCGGTGTTCGGCGAGCAGACGCAAATCGTCGCGATCGATACTGCCGCGCCCGCCCGCGCGCACCCGCGCGCGGTGGCGGCGGAGTTGTACGGTTCGCTGCCGGAGATCCTCGGCGCGCTCAGTGAGAAAGGCGGCGAGCGTGCCAGCGACTCCGAGCGCGAGCAGTGGGTCGTGGAGCTACGGGAGGCCGAGCGTGAGCGCCGTAAGGCGGAGCGCGCCGAGCTCGAGGACGAGCGCGCGCCGCTGCATCCGATGAGGCTCTACGCGGAGCTCGGGCGCGTGCTCGATCGGGATGCGATCGTGATCGGCGACGGCGGCGACTTTGTCTCGTATGCGGGTCGGATGATCGACAGCTTCGAGCCCGGGTGCTGGCTCGACCCGGGGCCGTTCGGCTGCCTGGGCACCGGCCCGGGCTATGCGCTGGCGGCGAAGCTCGCACATCCCGAGCGCCAGGTAGTGCTGCTGCTGGGCGACGGCGCGTTCGGGTTTGCGGGGTTGGAGTTCGACACGCTGGCGCGCCACGGGGTGAACGTCGTGGGGGTGATGGGTAACAACGGGATCTGGGGCCTCGAGAAGCATCCGATGGAGTTCCTCTACGGATACTCCGTCGCGGCCGAGCTGAGGCCGGGCACGAGATACGACGCGGTCGTCGAGGCTCTCGGTGGTTACGGCGAGCTGGTCGAGCGTCCGCAGCAGCTGCGGCCGGCGCTTGAACGTGCACTGGCGGCGGGGAGGCCGGCATTGGTGAACGTGCTGACCGATCCGGCGGTCGCATACCCGCGCAAATCGAATCTCGCTTAGGCACGCACCTAAGCCAAAAAAGAGGAGGCCGCCCGGCAGGGGGCGACCTCCTCAGGTCGGCCTCGAGGGACAGGCAGGGGTACGTACCTCAAAGGCCTTGGGGGTAGGGTGACCTGGGCGGCGGGAGTGCCGATTACTCGGCAAATTCGCCCAGGTCTATGGACCGGCTGAGACGTGTAAGACACGAGGTCTTACACTGCCTCCCCGGCAGTGTATCGCATATCAGAATAGGCCGCAACCCCAACGAGCGGAAAGTTTGACCGAAAGGCGACATGTCGCGACCTGTCGATGAGGCGTTGCAAGCGGTCTCGACTGTAGCGAATCAGCCGAGGCCAGCGAGCCGCAGGACGCCGCCACGGAGGATGTCGTGCTCGGAGACCTCGACGGCGTCGAGCTCGAACGCGCGCATCGCCTCGGAGAGCAGAATCATGCCCGCGACGATCGTCGGTGCGCGGTCGGGGTGCAATCCGACGACCTCGCGGCGGCGCGCTTCGTCCATGTCGGCGAGGCGCGCGAGCAGCAGCTCGACGGTGGCGAGTTGCAGGGGATAACGATGTACGCGCGCCGGGTCGTAGGGGCTGAGCTCCTGGTCAATCGCGGCAGCGGACGTCGCGGTGCCGGCGACGGCGATCGCGTGCCTCACCGGCGCGCGCTCCTGCGGCGGCAGGCCCGCGAGATAGATCGCGCGGGTGTCCTCGGCGAGGTTCTGTAGCTCGGTCGGGGCCGGCGGGTCGCTGTGGATGTGGCGTTCGCTCATCCGCACGACGCCTGCCTGCAGCGAGGCGTGGAAGCCGGCGGTGCGATCGTGGCCGACGACGAACTCTGTGGACCCTCCGCCAATGTCAATGACAACGGTTGGCTCGGGGTCAGGCTCGCGATCGCTCATCGCTCCCAAGAAGGTCAGCTGGGCCTCTTCGTCGCCGGAGAGCGCGCGCGCGTCGAGGCCGTAGTCGCGGCGGACGCGCGCCGTGAAGTCCGCGCCGTTGGACGCGTCGCGGACAGCCGACGTGAGGACCGCGAGGTTGGCCTCGCACGAGTGCTCGTCGATCAGCTCGCGGTAGTCGGCGAGCACGGCACAGGTACGCTCGACCGCCTCCGGTGAGAGCGTCCCGCCGGAGTCCACGCCGGCGCCGAGACGCGTCACTCGCGATTTGCGCAGCAGATCCGTGACCGAGCCGCTCGCGCGATCGACGTCGGCGATCAACAGGCGGGTGGAGTTCGTGCCGATGTCGACGACCGCGACGCGCATCGGCGGGATGGTAGATGGGTTGCGCGACGCGCGACTGTGTCGCGGTGGCGGAACCGCGTGGGTGGTGAGGCCTTCGGCGGAGTAGGCGCCTTGCTAGACTTGATTGTCCGCCGCGGGGTGGAGCAGTCTGGTAGCTCGTCGGGCTCATAACCCGAAGGTCGCAGGTTCGAATCCTGCCCCCGCTATTAAAGATTTCCCCGACCGCCCTTGTGACGGTCGGTTTCATTTGGTGAGTTATGTCCGGTCGTAGGTGCGCTAGCTGCGGAGCTCGACCACCTCTTCGATTCGCGGCTTCACCGGGGGTCGAAGGCCGGGCGCTTCTCCTGCTATTGGGCCTGTCCTCGATTGCTTTCGCGCCAATCGAGTTTTGCTTGTGGCGGTTGAGATTCCCGGGTTGATCGTGGCGGCGATCGAGAGGGTTTGGTTGGCCTTGTCGTAGGTGATGGTGATCTCGAAGGCCGCGAGGATCTCGGCGAGTCGTTCGGGATCGGCGCTCTTGAGGGTGCGGCGTAGGTCCGGGACGAGTTGGAGTGCTGCTTCGATCTCCTCGCTGGTGGAGCTGGCAGTTTGCTTGGCTTCGAGGGCTCGTATCGCTTCGCGGACGGCTTCGCGTTGAATCGCGAGCTCGTCGATGCGCTGCTTGGCCAGCACGATGATCGGGTGACGGGGGTCGTCTTGCTCCTCCATGCGCAGGGTTTGCCGTCGCATGGACTGGTCGATCTTCTCGCGCTCGGCTTGCAGGCGTGCCAGCTCGTCGCGGTGCTGGCTCTCGGTTTCGGTGCTTTGACGTGAGTGAGTTCCTTGCGTAGGTACTCCAGACTCTTGGGGCCAAAGAGGCGCCGGTCCATGAAGCCGAACAGCGCTTGGAGAAGTGCGTCCTCCTTGATCTGCAGTGAGCGTGGGTGTCCGGTCGCCTCGGCAGCGCCAGGTCCGCGGCTCGCGGCGAAACGGCAGCGGTAGTAGTTGGAGTCCTTCTGATGGGTGCCCTCCATACGCCTTCCGCATAGCGAGCAGCGAACGCGGCCACGCAGCACGTAGACCCGTCCCGCTCTCCTACCGCGCCGCGTCGGATAGTCGGCTGGCGATTGCTTGACCGCGATCTGGTTGCGGCGAGCGCGCTGTTCGACCTTCTCGAACAGCTCCCGGGGCACGATCGCGGGGTGCGTCGGTGCGGGACTCCAGACCCATTGATCGCGGGGGCGGATGAGCGGACGTCCGGGACGTTTGTCGTGTCGGCCCCACACGTTGTAGCCCGTGTACTTTGGGTTGCGCAGCAGCGCATGGATCTGCGAGCGGCTCCAGGTCTTCCTGAGCGCCATCTCGTCCTTCGCGTTGGCGACTGGTGGCGGGTAGCGGTCGAGGTCGCGGTTGAGCTTGTCGGTGATCTCCCCGAGACCGAGGCCGCGTAGGCAGTAGTCCTCGAAGATCATCAGCGCGATCGACGCGCGCACCGGGTCGAGCACAAGACGGTGCTTGCGCTTGCCCTCCCTAGCCCGCGCCGGGTTTGGATGCCGGTGTTCTTCCAGCAGGTAGCCATAGGGTGGACGACCGCCGGTGTGCCAGCCCTGACGGACGCTCTCCTCCATCCCGCGACGGCTGCGCTCGATCAGATCACGCACGTACCACTCCGCGACGCCTTGCTTGACCCGTCGTGTGAGGATCGACGTTGCGCTGGTCGATATTGGCTCATCGGCGGCAAACAACCCTATGTCACGTCGTTCGAGCTCACGCTCAATACTCGTCGCATCCGCCGTGATCCGCGAGAGACGATCTATGCTCTCGACGATCACAGCGAACAACGTCTCCCCATGGTAGGCAGCAGCCAACAGGTCGGGCAGACCGCCCTTCCAAGGAACCGCGACCCTTGAACGCCAAGCTTCGCTGTGACCCTGGCCACGATCCCCCAAGGCCCTACGACCGCTCTCTACGTCCCAATAACAGCTGACGATCTCACCGCCAAATGCCGCCACGGCACGCTCGCACGCCATCAACTGGCGTGGAATCGACAGCGATGGATCTTGCGTGTCATCGCTCGAGACGCGCCCATAGAACGCAAACGCCTTCATCCTGCCTCCCTTTGTTGGATTTCCCGATCAGGCAGGTTGGTAGGTAAATACGGCTACCGGCCGGAAGTCCAGCCAGGTTGGGCGGTGGGAGGAGCAGCCTTTAGATTAGCGTTGCACCTATGATACGCTATGATCGTCCGAGTCTAGGAGCGTCGATGAGTCATCAAAGCTTTCATGAGCGCCGCAAGGCCGAACGTATGCGGGATGCGGAGTTCCGCGGCGAGTATGAGCGTGCCCGCGGCGAGATCGAACAGATCGACTCTGTCGTCCGCTCTCTTGACGAACTGCGCGAGACCAATGGGACGAGCAAGGCCGCTCTGGCGCGACGGATTGGACGCAACCCATCGAGCATTCGTCGCTTGTTCACGGCGCAATCCAACCCCGAGCTCCGGCTCGTAGTCCAGATCGCTAACGATCTCGATGCAGATGTGGTGATCGTCCCCCGCCGCGGGCACCGCGAGCGGCAAGGTCGGGATGCTGGGCATGCAAGAGTACCCGCGGCCTGAACTGAGCCGCCACCGCCACTACTAAGCTGCCGAGCGTGGCGTGGCAGGTTGAGTACTACGAGCACGGCGATGGCAGCGTTCCGGCAGCAGAGTTCCTCGACGGGTGTCCGCGCAAGATCGACGCTCAATTCAACGCCGTGCTCGATGCTGTCGCCGCGGCGCCGCCACCGAAGTTCAGCGGCGGCGGCAAGTGGGAGGCCATGCACGGCTCCATGGGTGGCTACTACGAGATACGGCTCACCGGGCCTGGTCGTGAGCAATTCCGCCTGTTCTGCCTACTGGAGAACGCAGCGCCTGCTGAGCTGAAACGCCGAGGACTTGCCAGCCCGAGCATCGTGGTCATCAATGGCATGCGTAAGCCACACCGCACCACATTTACGGATCGCGACTACCGTAAGCAAGTTCGCGCGCTTGGCGAGCAGCACCTGGCCAACATGCCTCGGCGACTCGCTCGGTAGTCGGAATGATCGGGAGGACATACTCATGAGTGAGGCACCCGATCAGGATGGCTAACGGAAGTCTTAGCGGCCGGGTGATGATCCGCCCGGTGCGTCTGGGTCTGCTTGTGGCAACGAGCGACGACGAACTCACCCGTGCCGCCCAGTGTGCGATCTCCTCGTGGGGAGGGATCTACACACCGTTTCTAGATCCTGGTGATCGCGACAGCACACTGCGCCGCGCCAATGCTCTGAGCGTCGATGCGATCTATGCCGCAGCCGACGATCCTGCCGTGCGAGAGATCACCGCAACGCCGGGGTATCAATGGGTCAGTCGCTCGCCATTCGGCCCCTATGATGAGCCAAACGAATACAGGCCGTCTCGCCTACTCGCTGCGAACACCCTCCTAGGCTCGATCGGCCACGACTGTCAACTGGTTCACCATAGTTGGGCGCCCACCGACCCATTGGCGTTGTTATTTGCTGTCTGGTTCGGGGCATATGGGCCTTCAGATTTCGACCACCCGATGGAGGCACAATTCGCGGATCGGGCAAGCGAGATAGTCATAGATCCAGGAGCCCAGATTTTGCCCATTGAGGGCCTTACGCCGGTACAACTCACTGCGGCTCACGTCACCTACACGGGCGAATCCACGTTTGACGGCTTCGTCGTCCTGGACCCATCCGATCCTATTGACCTGGCGCGCTTTTGGAATGCCCGTGCGTATGGCGGCCGAGTGTTTCCGTGGCCTGTAGGTCATAGCGACAGAATCACAGAGATGGCTCTGGCGTGGCTCGATGAATTGCGCGCCGACGGTGCGCTGAACCGCTGGCGACGCGGCGATGGCACCCCGCTCCCACCGCGCGTCGCTGTGCTATTGCGCCCTACAGACACGGCAGTGCCCGATGAGCTTCTAGCCCTCTTGCGTGGCGCGAACGTAGACCCATTTGTCGAGCACGAGATCGAACTCATAGGCTGGAACGGAGCCCATCCGATCCAGACCCGGTTCTCGCGCACCTTCTCTATCGACACCGCCCCCAGCGACTGGTATCCGAGGATCCCGCTACCCACGCTGCCCGTAGACATCGCACAACGGTCTGATGCCGCTGAGATGCTAGTAGCGGCACAAATCTCTCTTTCTGGCGAGAGCGACCCGACCGCGACACGTTGGGCCACCCTACCTAATCTTCGCGCACTGTCAGAGCTACTCGGCAGGACACCACTTTCCACACCGATGCATCGGCCCGTAAGCGAAGGTCGCGTAACCGTAGTTGACACCACAGCCACCGACTGCCAGCTTGAGCTTGTGCCGTCCCACGACGCTGTGGCGACCCTGTTTCGAGGATCACAGTGGTCATTCAAGCAAAGTGATAATGGCGTATTCGCCACCAGGCTCGGGACGATCCTCGGAGGCCCGGACACGTCGGCGCCGATGGAACCAGCGACGAGAGAGATCTTGTCTGCCGTGATCCGCTCACCCCGCGGAAAGACTCGCAATCAGCTTGACGCCATCGCCCGCAAGCACCAGGCAAACTGGCCAGGCGAGTTCCTATTTGCCGACCAAGAGCCGAACGTGTATGCAAGAGGCGTGTCGCTGCGACTGCTTCGTCGGAAGCTACTGCGACCGTACCTGTACGTCCGATGCCCAGAATGCACGATTCCGGCCGCGATGCGTCCCGAAGATCTTGAGACCGAGGTCACCTGTCCGATGTGCTCGGCTCGTTATCCCCTCGGCTTTGCTCTGGCCCACACAGAATCACAGGCTGCTTGGATGTACCGCACCCCGCCGGACATTGATGAGGACCGCCTCTTGGAGGCGATCGCCCTGCTCGCCACGCGAGCCGCTCTTCGAACCTGGAACCACACTGGAAATGCGACACCTCACATCTTTGGCGCGAAGCTGACGGCGACTGACCCGGCCGTAAGACGACGACCCGGCGATACATCATGCGAGATGGACCTTCTCCTATTTGGCGATTTTCGCGGACAGACGCAAGTCATCGTCGGCGAGGTCAAGCACCGATGTCGAGTAGAGGAAGCTGACCTAAACAACATGCGAGCCGTGCAGGAGTGGTTCGCGTCCCAGGACATCGACTGCTGGCCACTCTTTGCGACCCTGCGCCCCAACCTCGATGACGGTGAGGTCGAACTCCTGCGGGGCTATTGCGAAACCGCCCCACGTGCCCGAGGCACCATGATTGTCCCGCAGTTCCCGATCATCCTGCTAGAGCCAGAGCTATCGGCTCCGTGGATGGACGACGACAGCATCATGAAGTGGTGCCCAGCTAACTCCGCGGGAGATCTGGCAGTCGCAAGTTGCGCACGTAACCTCGGCCTCCAGCAGTGGTCTCCGGCACCTACCCAGAACTGGGTCTGTCAATGGGCGCCGATAGGCGCCAAGATTGTCTCCGAGTGACGACGCTGCCTCTCGACCGACCGGCCACGTCCCAGTGAGCTATCGCACGCTGCTCGGGAGCGCTAGGGCTTGATCCCGCCGAGCGCCAAGCGTCCAATCACAGCGCGCGGTGCAGACTGATGTTGTCCTATAGACGTTGGCGTCCTTTCAAGAAGCCTGGCAGGAGCCGTTCGAGTTCGTCCGAGAGCTGATCGTGGCGCGAGTGCGGGAGACCGTGATAGCTCATCACGTAGGAGAGCATCTCGTAGAAGGCGACGACTGTCAATCGGACCTGCTTCTCGTGGCCCTCGGCTCCATACGAAGGAGCAAGGGCCACATGACCATCTTCTTGGGATACGGCCCACAATTCGGCTAGCTGGTAGAGCGTGGGGTGGGCGAGGTTGGAGTAGAAGGTGTATATGCCCTTCGCGCTCGCACCTACTGGTCGACTCACGGACTTGTACATCAACGTGACGCACTCCCCCGGGCCTGGCATCCGGTTGCCCTTCAATGTCGTGCCTCTCTTGCCAGTCTTCAGTTCTCCTGGGAAAACGCGGTCGATCTCCTGCATGAGATCCTTGTGCGCGTTCGCGCGTTTGGCGTATCGCTCGTCGTTCTTGCCGAGGAGCTGGCTGGCCGTCTTCGCCGCCTCCCGGGAACTCAGGAGCTCCTCGAGGTATGTCCGCGCAAGCCGGTCCTCCAGGCATGGTGCTCTCAAAACCCAGTTAGCGCGCGCGCAGAACTCAAGAGCGTTCCTCACTAAGGGCCCTGGCGGGAGCAAGACCTCATGGGCGCGGTAGAGAGCAGCGACGCCCCCCAGCTGCTCGCTCGCCGCGAGCATGTAGAAAAAGAGGAGGCGCGGAATCTTCGTCTCTGCACCTGCTGGATACGCGGGGTCGTGCCGCGACAGCGCTTCTATGTCTTGGAGCGCTGAGGAGCCAACTGCGGGCTGCCACTGCGTGTCCCGCAGAACATCGTGGAACGTTGCCCGGCAGCTCGCGAACAGTTCGGCGATCTCAGCGAATCGCCTAGCGTCACCGCCCGGATAGCTGGGCAGACTCATGACCGTCGCACCATAGGAGCAGGAGCGGACAGGCCGCGCCGCGGTGGCGGGCATACCCTCGCCGCTCCGGCGATCACCGCAGAGGTAGCAAACTTGCTCGAACCTGAGGAGGCTCCTTCTGCGCCGCGCAGCCCCCAGCTAGCCTCCTCAACAGCCCCGCTCATGCAGGGCCGACCCGAGCCAGGCGCATACGCCAGACAGGCTCCCGTCCGAGCGGCCACGACTCCTCGACCCTGTACGCCGTGGCTGCGCCTATGCTACGATCTGCCTGCAAATCGGGGACTTTTGCGGGGAGCGGTTCGGTAGCAGATTTCTGACCTGAGCGTCCCCCGCTATGAGAAAAAACCCCGCTCAGGCGGGGTTTTTTCGTGGCCACGCGGGGTGGCCGGAGACGGCCAAGGTTCCAATAGGGTTCCGTTTGTTGTGATGCTTGCGACTACGGCGAAGTTGACGCGTGGATAGACGAGCATCCTGAGCTGTTTGCGCTCAACCCACGGGCCGTGCCGCTGGATCCCCTCGCGGCCGGTGGCGCTCACGACTAGCCTGCGATCCAGTTGGAGTCCTCGTGGGCAAGCGGTCGCGCAGGCTCGTAGGGTTCTACGCGTCGTTCAGCAGTGCGACCGCCAGCAGCGCCTTGCGCTCATCCCGGAGAGCGCGACGCGCCGGTCGTCCAAGAGGTACTCGGGGTCGAGCAGCGTCTCGCGCGCGCCGCGGGCCCATTGCCGTGCGCTCTCGTCTGTCGCGAGTACGTCCTCCGGTGGCGGCAGGATACGGGCGGCCACATGTGCCAGGCGGCGGTAGCGAAGGCCACCGAACCGCCACCAGACCAGACTGGCGTCGTTGCCGGCGCCGGCGCGCAGGCCCATTGGAAGCTGCTCGAGTGCGCGGCCGGCCCGCGGCGCGAGCTGCCAGGCGAGGTCGGTCTCGCGCGTTACCGCGGAGGTGATGAGCACCGTGAGACCACCGGCGACACGGGTCATCCCAAAGACAAGGATCTGCTCGGTCAGCCCGATGATCTTCGGCAGCGGATTGCCGCTGCCCCGGCCGTTCTTGCCAGCCGCGTCGGCACGGACCGCGACCGCCGCTAGCTCGGTCAGCGACACGCCTTCCAGCCATCCCTTCACGAAGTCATTGAAGACCGTCCAGGCGGCGGGGTGGCGCGTCATCGCGGCTTGGTCGGCGAGGTCGCGCATCAGGCTGCCGTCAAAATCTCCGAGTCGCAACATCTCGCTCACGATCGCGTGGTTCGTGCCTCGCAGGACGTCGACGAGCACGTCGGCCCACCCGACAATCGTGTCGGGGAACTCGCGCTGGTCGAGACGCCTAACCTGCGTCCACAACGCGACGACCTGGCGTAGCGACAGCCCTGACTCGTATGCGGCCTCGACGAGCCAGTCGGGGGCCTCCTGCTCGCGCAGCACTTGCTCGCCGAGTCGAACCATGGAGGCGGCGACCGTGCGCACCTGCTCCTCGGCGACGTCTGGGCGCCGCGCGACAGCGTAAGTGCGTCCGAGGATCCCGACCGCCTCCTCCACGTTCGAGCGGAGGGGCAGGAATGCGAACGCTGTTAGCCCCTCGACACCCATGCCGTCGACCGTGAGGTCGCCCTGGAGAGCCTGGCCGACGAGCCCCTCGAGCTGGCTGCGCAGGGCAAACGACGCGTCCTCCTGGGCGAGGAACGGCGCCGCCTTGGCGCGAACCACCTGTGCGGGGTCCTCGGGTCCGAGTTCCCAGGCGTCGTTCGGTAGCACGATCGCCAGGGAGCGCGCGGCGACGTACGGCCGTCCGGCGCGACCTACTGCGTTTAGCAGCTGCGCCTGCTGGCGTGCCTCGCGTTGTGCGGTGCTCAGCTTGGGGTCGTAGCCGATTCTTATACCGCCTATGACGACCGCCGTCGCGGGGAGGTTGAGGCCTTGCGCGAGCGTCCCGGTCGCGAACACGACCTTCGCGATGCCACGTTCGTAGGCGCGCTCGCTCGCGCGGCGCTCCTCGGGGAGCATCGCGCTGGTGTGCACGGCGATGCCCCTGGCGAGGAGCTGTCGCAGCAGGCTCGGTGCACCTAGCTCGAAGTCGGCCAGATCGAGCAGGTGCTCGATCTGGTCATCGGGGCCGCCTTCCTGGGCGAAGCCGCGCAGCTTCGCCGCCACTGAGAAGCTGTAGTGCTTGTTGGCAGGGATAAAGGCGAGCACGCGGTGGCCGGCGTCGGCGAGGCCTTGGGCGACCGCGCCGGTCGCGTTGTTGACGTAGCCGTCGGCATTTACGTCGAAGCCGTCGTCGGTGCGGGAGACGGTCAGCGGCGCGGTGAGCACTGTGCGGGCGAGCGCGTAGTCAGCCGGGTTGTCCTGGGCCCAAGCACCCTGCAGGCTCACGAGTAGGTTCAGCGGCGCGTTGAACGGCATGTGCACCCGGCGCGGGAGCGCGGCCAGCTCACGGGAGGCAAGCTCTTGTGCGCGCTCCAGGCCGGGCCCGTCGAAGCCGGCCACGGCACGCAGCGTGCGGGTGGGCCGCCAGGGTTCCCGGATCGGCTCGCAGGGGCGGCCGGTCGCCTGGCGCAGCCATGCCGCGAGCTCCTCGGGGTTCTCAAGCAGCGCGGACTGCATCAGGACGGTGACGGCAGGAGCGAGGTGCAGGATCTGCGCCAGCACCAGCTCAGCGAGGACGCCGCGGTTGCCCGGCTCTCCAATCAGGTGGCACTCGTCGAAGACGCACAGAGAGAGGCGGGCGAAGGCCTCGGGGGATTGGCGCAGCGCAAGCGAGCACTTCTCGGGGGTCATCACCAGCACGGCGCGACCGGGGTCGCCCTCGAGTGAGTCGTCGGCCAACGCCGTGAACTCGGCACCACCGAGGAACTCGCGAACTTCGATATCGGAGCCAAACGCCGCTCGCAGGTCGCGGCGCACCTGGCGCACGAGTGCCCGTGTTGGGGTGAGGTAGACGACCCAGCCGCGCGTGAGCGCCTGCGCGACGGCGAGCTCAGCAACGCCGCTCTTACCGGATCCGGTCGGCATCGACACGGCGGCGTGGGAGGCGGGTCCAGGTAGGCATACCTGGCGGTAGCGCTCGGCGGAGGGCCACAGCAGTGGCTTTTGCCGGCAGCGTCGCTGCTGGTAGGCGAGGAATACGGAAGGGTCCTGCGGCGGCGGCACTCCTCGCAGCGCACGGCCCGTCGTGCCCTCGCACGCGAAGCGCAACAGGCGGGCGACGTGCGCGATATCGGCGTAGGCGGCTCCGGTCCCGCTCTCCAGGAGCTGGCCGAGTGCGCCAAGCGCCTCGACCGCACCGCTGTCAGGTTCCTCATCTTCCAGGCGCAGCCACCGGATATGGTCGCCGCAGATCTCTCCCGTCCGCCGCCACAGCGCAGCGCGGATCCTGGACACGAGCTGTTCGGGCGCGTCGGCATCATCCACTGCCGGTGGCTCGGCATCCGCGTTGGCTGCGGGCCGTAGCCGGATAAACGCGATGATCTGTCGCAGCGCCCATTCGCAGGCCACGCCCTCCTGCTCGGTCTCGAAGCCGTCGCCGGTGGGAAGCTCGAGTACGTTGCGAGCCGCGATCTCGGCGTTCGCGTCGAACGCCGAGATGCGGTAGAGCAGGGCGGCCTCGATCCGGCGGTAACGCTCACGCGACCCGAACGCGGTGAAGAACACCTCCTCCTCGGCGGCGTCCCTGCCCTCGTCATCGAGGTCGCTGAGCAGGTTGAGGCTCTCGGCCGCGACGAAGGCCGAGGCGCGCCGCGCCGGCTCTTGGACGCCGGGCACGAGGATCGCGTGCACCTCCAGTGCGGTCACGAGCCGGCGCAGCTGAGCGGCGAGCGGCCTGTGCTCGCTGGCGAGCGTTGCTAGGTCGAGACCTTCGAGATAGGCACTGGTGAGCAGACGCTTGACGCTGTCGCCGTCGAGCCCCTCGAAGTCGGGCAGCTCCGTCAGCAGCTGGGTGATTCCGCGGTTGAACATCTAGGGGTTGATCGTCGGGACGGCGCGGCGCATTGCGGCTGCGACGGCGTTGAAGAAGCGCGTGTAGTCGTCCGGGCGGCAGTAGATCACTCGCTTGTGGGTGGCCGGCCGTGCGATCGCGAGTAGCGCTGGGCGGGCCGCGCTCATGTCGAGGTCGTCACCGTGTGCAATCAGCGGCAAGTAGCAGGCACGCTGGCGCCAGAAGCTTCCGGACAGCTCCTGCTGGAGCGACTCGTCCAGCGCCTCCCTGAGCAGCACGACCTGCATGCGAATATCGACGTCGCGGTCCCCGGCCTCGACCGTGCGGAAGAACGAGATCGCCTCGGTAAGGCGCGCGCTTCCGTTCTCGCGAGTCGCCTTCGCCTCACCGAGCGCGATTGCCGGCATCCCCTCCTCGTTGTAGATCGCGAAGAGGTCCAATCCCTGCTGTGACGGTTTGCCGTGCGGGACCGTGATTGCTGCGACCGCGCCGCTGAGGCACAACGTCTCGACTCGGTTGCGGACGGCGAGGATCACGTGCCCGATTCCCTCGGCGATCCAGGGATCGCGCACGTCGGCGACGAAATGCTCAACCGCGTACGGCGACGCCCCGTCCGGCGGCGTGAGCCGAGCCTCCACGTCGGCCGCCAGCTGTGCCCGCCCCTCGGGTGTGCGGTCGAGCAGCGCCGCGGACAGCCTTAGGTTCGTGCGGACGATCCCGGCGAGCAGCCCCACCAGGTAGAGACCGAGCGCGTCGATCACGGCCTGCTCGGCGAGGCCGGAGACGCTCAGCGCGATATGACTGTCATGCGTGTGCGCCTCGCGCAGCTCCAGATCGGCCGCCAGCACCTCGAGTGCCTGGTCGACTGCTTCCTCAGGCTCCACGGCTCAAAAGCCCGCATCGGCGATCGCGACGCTACGCATACGAGCGAGGGTACACCCGGTCCGATCGAGGCCGAGCTCGCGTCCGAACGCTCACTTACGCTGGCTGTATATGTCACGTGGGCGTTTCTACCTTCGCTGTGAGTCCGACGAGTGGGACTTCATCGAGGATCTGCAACAGCCACTGCCGTTCGATGCGGCGGTCATCAGCGACCGCTACCTCGCCGACTACCCCAAGGATCACGCTCGCTCCGGCGAGCCGCGCGACCGGTTGGTTTCGGCGCTCGACCGTAAGTCGGTCCGCTGGAGCGTTGATCCCGACACCGCGCGGCTCGAACAGAAAGGTTCCGGCCACCGCCAAAGTCCTCGCGCGGCGAACCGTCCGCTTGCTCAGGCGCTCCCGCTACCGCTCGGCGCGCAGCGGCTCGCCGGGCAGGACGCGATCGACGCGCTCGTCGAGGCGGGGGCGTTGCACCAGCTCGGCAGTCGCGCATTCGCCGCCCCGTATCTCGAGGTTTCAACGCTCGAGGATCCGCGCTTGGCGGTAAACCTGCGTCTGCTTTCCCGCAGTCGCGAGCTTGCGGGCGACCGCGCGCTGATCGCGTACCTGCAGATCATGCGCCGGAACCTTCTCGACGGGAGCGCGGGCGCAATAGTCAAGCGCGTAGCAGACGCCGGTGCCGCGGTCATCTTCGTGCGCGTGCGCCGTTTTGAGCCCGAGACCGCGACGCCCGAGGAGGTGCTCGCCTATGCCGGAGTGATCGACGCAGGGACGGGCGCCGGTGTGCGCATGGTCGCCGATTGTGTCGGGCGCCTCGGCCCAGTGCTCGTTGCTAGCGGAGCCGACGGCTTCGCCACCAATGCCTGGCGTTTTCGCAAGGTCTCCGATGACCTGCACCCGGCTGGCGGAGGGGGCGGTGCCGGCGAGTTGCTGTGGGAGGCTCCTGGCGCCACGGTCGGGCTTGCCGCATCGGAGGGGCGGGCGTCGGTCTCCTGCCAGGTCGTGGACTGCCCTGCCCCGGACGGACCAGGCGATCAGCATCTCGCTACTCGCATCCACAATCTGCACGAGTTTCAGCGCGCCGCGCGGCTGGCCGCCGCGGAGCGCCTTGCGTACGCTGCACGGCTGGCCTCGAGCCCGTCACCGATCGTACGCGGCTGGGCCGCGGCGCTTCAGCAGCTGGCGCGCCGCGCAGCCTGAAGGGCTATCCACTCGCTGAGTGTCTGGCCCGCCTCCGCCGCAGCCGCCTCCCACTGTGCGCGCCCCTGTGGCATGACGGCGAGAAGCGCGCAGGCCCACCACTCCACCGCTGCTCCTGCGTGGGCGGCCTCGAGCTCCCAGGCCAGGAGTGTGTGGTACGGCACGACCACCGCCAGCCCGGGAGCCGCGCCGGATGGCGTTGCGCGCGCGCCGGTCCGTAGAGCGCGCGCGTAGCCGGCCAGACGCCGGCCGCGCTGTGCCGTCGTGACCGTCGGCGGGTGCACCGCCGCGTCGTTCAGCGCGCCCTGGAGATGGTGACTCGTCGTGCCGGTGGCCGCGGCGGCGCTTCGCAGTGCTCGCTCGGACTCGATCGCGATCGCGGCCCACAGCTCGCTGGGTATGCCTTCGGCGCTAGCGGACGCTTCGACAGCACCGGCCTGATCGGCGTCGAGCGCCAACTCGATGCGCTCGTGCGCCATCCCCGGTCGCAGCGAGTGCACCTGAAGATCGAACTGAGCGGGGGCGTAGGGCTCGACCGTTTGGTCGCCGCCGCCCTCAAGAACGCGAAGCGTCATAGTACGGTTGAACCGTACTCACTGTACCCGACGGCACTGGCGATGACGCCCTTTTACGGACACAACGAACCGCCGGCGGGCGACTTCATCCCAGACTGGCTGCTCGGCGGCAACCGCAAGCGGCGGGTGCTCGCCGCGCTCGCTGCGCCACCGGCGCCCGCAGGTTGGAAGCCTTCAGAGCTCGCTACGACGCTCGGCTGCGGGCGTACGACGGTCTTTGAGACCGTCCGCGCGCTGCGGTCCCTGCATGTTGTGACGGAGGACGGCGCGGGTCACGTACGGCTCGACCCGTCGACCCCGCTCGGAGACGCGCTGATCGAGCTACTGCGGGTGGTCGACGCGTTCGCCGATACCGCCGTTGACCGTCCACCGCGCGCTCGCGGCGGCACGTAACCCGAACCTGGATGTGCCGCCGTCGCCAGCCGGCCAGCTGACGATATTCGACGGCACCGCGAGCTGCTCCTCAGATTGCACCCCGGTGTCCCGCCGTCGTTCTCCTCCGACCTCGGCGGTCATCCACGCGGCGTTGCGTCTCGAATCCCGACAGGCTAGATCCGTGGCCGGCGGCCGCAGCCAGCTAGGCGAGGCGGATCGCCTGTCGCTGGGAAAAGATGTCTCGGCGAGTTTGAAGAGTTTCGGCCCAGCTGTTCAGAAGGTCAGTGGCGCGGTCCTGCGCGCGTTTCAGTCTGATGATTTGCGAC
>DASXZA010000004.1:0-31768 GCA_036502205.1 Solirubrobacteraceae bacterium
AGGCTCGAGTAGATCGTCAGATGGTCGCCGCTGACCATTCCAGCGGAGGAGACACCGACTCCGCCACAGCCGCCGATAGCCACCACGGCCGCGAGGAGCAGAGCTGCGGGGAGGATTGCGCGTACGAGCAGAGACAGCCGGCGCGGGCTCAAGCGGCTGCTCAGCCGCTGCTGCGCCGACGACCCGGCAGGTAGCCGGAGATGATCCGCAGGCAGGCGCCGACGAGCATGATCATGGCCGCGAGCATGAACGCGTCAAAGCCCTTCGCGCCGAGTGCCCACAGCACGATCCAGACCATCAGGCCACCTGTCACAGCGAGAACCAATCCCATTGCGCCGCATCCTATCGGCCGCGCCGCGCGAATGCTCCATCACGTACTCCCCGCCCGCCGCCCGCGACGCACTCGAGAACCTCGGTCGAGACGCACGCGAGACCTCGGTCGCGACGCGCGCCGCGCTAGCCGCGCAGTGCCCCGGCGAGCTCGGCGACCAGCGCCCCGACGGCAGCCGCAGGATCCTCTGACTCTCCCGCCGCGCGCACCAGGCGCGTGCCGACGATCACGCCGTCCGCGCCGGCCGCCGCGGCTTCTCGCGCCTGCTCCGGCGTGCTGATCCCGAAACCCAGCGCCACCGGTGCGCTCGTTGCGGCCTTCGCCCGCGCGACGATCTCGGCGAAGCGCTCGGCGAGTGCTGCGCGCTCGCCGGTGGTACCGACGACCGAGACCGTGTAGAGGAAACCACGCGCGCGAGCCCCGATCTGCGCGAGGCGCTCCTCGGGGGTCGTCGGCGCTACGAGCGGCACTAGCGCGATTCCCTGCGCGTCGCACGCCGCGAGCACCGCCGGCGCCTCCTCCAGCGGCAGGTCCGGCACGATCAGCCCACACGCGCCCGTGCGCGCGAGGCGCTCGACGAACGCCTCGACGCCCGGCGCAAAGACCATGTTCGCGTAACACATCAACACCACCGGCACGCTCGGCGCGAGCGTGCGCGCTACCTCCAGCACCCCCGCGACGTTCGCCCCCGCCGCCAGCGCCTGCGCGCCGGCTGCGTGGATCACCGGGCCGTCGGCCAGCGGGTCCGAGTAGGGCATCCCGAGCTCGATCACGTCCGCGCCGGCCTGCACGTAGGCCTCGCCGATGCGCATCGACTCCGCGAGCGTCGGGTAGCCGCCCATCATGTAGGGCATCAGCGCCGCCGCACGTCCGTCGGCTCGCGCGAACGCCGCCGCCAGACGCTGAACCCCGCTGGGGGTGGATCGCTCGCCGAGGTCCTCGCGCGAGCCAACCCGCGGGGCGGAGCCCGTAAGGGCGGAGCCGATCGTCTCATTCATGACGCCTCGTTCATGACAGCGCGATGACCTCGGCGAGGTCCTTGTCGCCACGACCCGAGAGGCACACGAGATCGAGCTCGCCGTCGGACTGCGCGAGCGTCCACGCCAGCGCGTGCGCGGTCTCGAGCGCCGGGATGATCCCCTCCAGGCGCGTCACCTCGCGAAAGGCCGCCAACGCCTCGCGGTCGGTCGCCGCGACGTAGCGCGCGCGGCCGCTGTCGCGCAGGAACGCGTGCTGCGGGCCGGTACCGGGGTAGTCGAGGCCGGCCGAGATCGAGTGCGCCTCGATGATCTGCCCCTCCTCGTCCTGCATCACCGCCGAGAGCGCGCCGTGCAGCACGCCCGCGCGGCCGCCGACGGTCAAAGGTGCGCCATGTCGCGGCGATCCCGAGCTATCGCTCTCGATGCCCTCTCCCCCGGCCTCGACGCCGATCAGCTGCACCTGCTCGTCAGCGAGGAACGCCGTGAAGATCCCGAGCGCGTTCGAGCCGCCGCCGACGCACGCGATCACGCGCTCGGGGAGCCGTCCCTCGCGCTCGAGCAGCTGCGCGCGCGCCTCGTCGCCGATCACGCGCTGCAGGTCGCGCACGATCGCCGGGTAGGGCGCCGGGCCGACGACCGAGCCGATCACGTAGTGCGTGTCCGCGACGTTGCTCACCCAGTCGCGGATCGCCGCCGAGGTCGCCTCCTTGAGCGTTCTGGCGCCCACGTCCACCGGGCGGACGGTCGCGCCCAACAGCTCCATGCGCTGCACGTTCGGTCGCTGGCGGCGCGTGTCCTCGGCGCCCATGTAGATCACGCACTCCAGGTCCAGCAGCGCGCAGACCGTCGCCGTCGCCACGCCGTGCTGGCCGGCGCCGGTCTCGGCGATGATCCGCCGCTTGCCCATGCGCCGTGCCAGCAGCGCCTGGCCGAGCGCGTTGTTGAGCTTGTGCGAGCCCGTGTGGTTGAGATCCTCGCGCTTGAGGTAGATCGACCGGCCGGCGCGCTCGGAGAGCCGCTGCGCGCGGTAGAGCGGCGTCGGGCGTCCCGCGAAGTCGCGCAGCAGGCCGTCGAGCTCCGCGCGATACGCCGGGTCCGCGCACGCCGCCGTCCACGCCTGCTCGAGCTCCGCCAACGCCGGCATCAGGGTCTCCGGCACATACTGGCCCCCGTAGAGACCGAAGCGATGCTCGACGGCGCTCACGCCGGCGAGCCTACCGCGAGTCCCTCCAGCGCCGCGAAGAACCCGCGTAGCAGCTCCGGATCCTTGCGGCCCGGCGCCGCCTCGGTCCCGCTCGCGGTATCCACCGCGAACGGCGTCGCCCGCAGCCCCTGCCGTGAGGCCTCCGTGAGCGCCGCCACGACGTTCTCCGGGCGCAGCCCCCCACTGAGGATCAGCGGCACGCTCGAGCGGCGTGCCGCCAGCAGCGACCACTCGAAGGTCTCCCCCGTCCCGCCGCGCAGCCCCTCGCGACCTGGCGTCGAGGCGCGTGCGTCGAGCAGGTGGAAGTCCGTGTGGAAGCGCTCCACGTCGCGTACCTCACCGACCGAGGAGACCTGCACCGCCTTGATCACGCGCGCGCCGCTGCGATGCCCCACCTCCGCACAGTACGCCGGCCCCTCGTCGCCATGCAGCTGTAGCAGTGTGAGCCCCAGCTCATCCGCCGTCCTCACGACCTCATCGAGCGGGGCGTTGACGAACACCCCGCACAGCTCCACGCGTTTGCGCAGCGCGCTCGTGATCCGCAGCGCCTGCTCGCGCGAGCAGCGCCGCGGGCTCGGCTCGTAGAAGACCATCCCGACAGCCCAAGCGCCGAGCTCCACCGCGAGCTCGGCGTCCTCGAGGCGCGTCACGCCGCAGACCTTTACTTGGGGGACCATGGCCCCCACGTTAAGGGATTGACGAAGAGGGGCCCGACCGAAGCCGGAAAAGACACTCGCCTTCGGCTCGCATCCCCGGTTCGGCCAGCCGGCCTACGGCCGGCTGCGCCACCCTCTCGGTAGAGCCTTATTCCGGCGTGTTCGGGTTCGGAACCGAGTTCGGGCGTTGCCCGAGCGTCGCGGTGATCGTCTTCTTGGTGTAGCTGCCGGTGCCCGATGCCCGCAGGATTTCGATCGAGACGGTATCTCCGGGCTTCTTCGAGCCGACGTCCGACGCGAGTTCTTCGGAGCTCTTGACCGCTTTGCCGTCGATCCCGACGATGATGTCCCCGCCGACGTCGACTTCGTTGCCGCCGATCTTCGCTTCGACGTTGCCGGCGTGCAAGCCGGCCTTCGCGGCGGCGGTTCCCGCTTCGACTTTCTCGACCAACGCGCCGCTCTTGACCGGCAGGTTTAGGCTCGAGAGCGAGGGATCGATGGTGAGCGTGCTGACCCCGAGGTACGCGCCCCGGATGTTCGCACCCTGCTCGAGTTCGGGCAACTCCTTCTTGGCGGTGTCGATTGGCACCGCGAAGCCGATGCCGACGCTGCCGTCGCTGCCGTTGCCGCCAGTCTCGATCTGCGAGTTGATGCCGATCACTTCGCCAACCGCATTGAGCAGCGGGCCGCCCGAGTTACCGGGGTTGATCGGCGCGTCGGTCTGCAGGATGTTGTCGATTTCAAAGCCGTTGGGCGCCGTGATCTTGCGCTGCAGGGCCGAGATCACACCGGTCGTCAGCGTGCGGCTGAGACCGAACGGGTTGCCGATCGCGAGCACCGGTTCGCCGACCTCGACGTTCGCGGAGTTGCCGAGCGTGAGCGGATGCAGCGTCACGCCTTCGGTCGGGATGCTCAGCACCGCGAGGTCGTTGGAGGGGTCCTTGCCGACCACCTTCGCTTCGACGGTCTTGGAGTGTTCGAAGCTGACCGTCACCTTGACCGCGTTCTCGACGACGTGCCAGTTGGTGAGGATGATGCCCTTCGAGTTGATCACGAAGCCCGAGCCCGTCGCGACGCCCTGCTGCTCGGTTTCGCCGAAGCCAAACGGCGATTCCGCCTGCTTGACGATGTTCGACGTCACGTAAACCACGCCCGGCGCCGTGCGCTCGTAGATGTCGTGAGCGCTCGGCGCCGTCGTGGTCGTGCTTGTGTTTTTACCCCCGGAAGACGCGGAGGCGGTGGCAGGCGAAAGGGGAGCCTGCTGGATCTCGGTGACTGTCTTCTGCGAGGCACCGAGCCCACCGAGCGCGGCGATCACCGCGACGACGACACCGCCTCCGACGAGGGCCGATAGGAACGGGATGGCAAACGCACGTTTCATCGATTGACAGAATGACCGATCGCGATCAAGACGATCTAAAGCCTTGACTTGCTGTCTCTAAAACTTACGCGCTCCGCGCTCCGCAGCTCGCGCAGCGCGACCTGCGGATCGGGGGCGCGCATCAGCGCCTCGCCGACGAGTACCGCCCCGACACCCCGCTCGTCGAGCTCGCGCAGCTGCTCCGGCGCGGAGATCCCCGACTCCGAGACGACCGTCACGCCGGCCGGGATCCCAGCCAGCAGGTCGAACGTGCGCTGCACGTCGACGCTGAAGTCGCGCAGGTCGCGGTTGTTGATCCCGATCAAGTCCGCCCCCTCCAGCGCGAGCGCACGTTGCAGCTCATCGCGGTCGTGGACCTCGACGAGCACGTCGAGGTCCAGCGCGCGTGCTTGCGCGTGCAGCGAGGCCAGCTCGCCCTGCGCGAGCGCCGCGACGATCAGCAGTATCGCGTCAGCGCCGGCCAGCAGCGCCTCGTAGAGCTGATAGGGGTCGACGATGAAATCCTTGCGCAGCAGCGGCAGGTCGCACGCGGCGCGCGCTGCGTGCAGATCTTCAAGCGAGCCCGCAAAGTGCGGGCCCTCGGTCAGCACTGAGATCGCGCTCGCCCCGCCGCGCTCATAGGCGCCGATGAGCTCGCGCAGGTCGGGCTCCTGGCGGATCGCGCCGGCCGACGGCGAGCGGCGCTTGAACTCTGCGATCACACCGATCCCAGGGGCGCTGAGCGCACCATGAAAGCGGCGCTCACGCTCGATCGCACCGCGCGGCGTTTGCTCCGTGCGCTCGCGCAGCTGCTCCAGCGGCAGCGCTTCCTGGCGCGCGCGCAGCCCGGCGCGGGTGCTCTGGAGGATGCGCTCCAGCACGCTCGCCTGCTCGACGGGCTTCATGCGACGATCTCCCGCTGCGCGTCGGCGTGCCGCTGGCTTGCCTGCACGTAGCCCTCCAGCGAGCGCGCCGCGGCGCCGCTCGCGATCGCCGCGCGCGCCGCCTCCACACCCTCGGCGAGCGTGCTCGCGACACCGGCCGCGTAGATCGCGGCGCCGGCGTTGATCAGCGCGAGGTCCGCCGCCGGACCCTCCAGCTCGCCGGCCAGGATCGCGCGCGCGATCGCCGCGTTCTCGGCTGGGGAACCGCCGGCGAGCACCGGATCGCTCGCATCGGGAGCGGATCGCAGGCCGACCTCCTCGGGTTCGATCGTGTAGCGGCGCACGCTCTCGCCGAGCACTTCCACGACGTGCGTCGCGCCCGCGATCGAGACCTCGTCCAGGCCGTCCTCGCCGCTGACGACCAGCGCCCGCTCTGCCCCCAGCCGCGCGAGCGCGCCCGCGACGGTGTCCAGGAAGCGCGCGTCGGAGACGCCAATCAGCTGGCGCGTCGCGCCCGCGGGGTTCGTCAGCGGCCCGAGCAGGTTGAAGATCGTGCGCACCGCGAGCTCCGCGCGCACGGGGACCACGAAGCGCGTCGCCTGGTGGTGCGCCGGCGCGAACATGAAGCCGAAGCCGGCCTCCTCGATGCAGCGCGCGACCGCCGCCGGCGGTAGGTCGATGCGCGCGCCGAGCGCCTCCAGCAGGTCCGCCGAGCCCGACGGCCCGGTCGCCGAGCGATTGCCGTGCTTGGCGACCGCGCAGCCCGCGCCCGCCGCGATCAGCGCGGCGGTCGTCGAGACGTTGAACGTGCGCCGCCCGCCGCCCGTGCCCGCCGTGTCCAGCAGGTCCTTGCGCGTCGTTTGGACCCGCGCCGCGAGCTCGCGCATCGTGCGCGCCAGGCCGGCCAGCTCCTCCTCGGTCTCGCCCTTCGTGCGTAGCGCGATCAGGAAGCCCGCGATTTGGACCTCGGAGACGTCGCCGTGCATGATCTCAGCGAGCACCTCCGCGGTGCGCTGCTCGCTGAGGTCCTCGCGCGAGGCCAGCGCGTCGATCGCGCTAGTGAGCACCGCGTTGGGCATCAGGCCAGGAAGTTCCCGAGCAACCGCTTGCCTTCGTCGGTCAGCACCGACTCGGGGTGGAACTGCACACCCTCCGCCGGCAGCTCGCGGTGGCGTAGGCCCATCAGCACCCCGTCGCCGTGCGCCGAGGCCTCCAGGCAGTCCGGCAGCGCCGAATCTACGACCAACGAGTGATAGCGACCGACCGTCAACGGCGAGCTCAGGCCGCTGAAGATCGTGCGCCCGTCGTGCTCGATCGTCGTCGCCTTGCCGTGCACCGGCGGGTGTAGCGAGATGCTGCCGCCGAATGCCTGCGCGAGCGCCTGATGGCCGAGGCAGACCCCGAGCGTCGGCACACCCGCTTCAGGCATCCGCCGCACGACCTCCAGCGTGATCCCCGCATCATCCGGCGTGCACGGCCCCGGTGAGACCACGCAGCGCTCGTAGTCCTCGGCCAGCAGCTCGTCGACGCTCGCGCGGTCGTTGCGCACCGTGTGCACGTCCGCGCCGAGCTCACCGAGGTACTGCACGAGGTTGTACGTGAACGAGTCGTAGTTGTCGATCATCAAGACGCGCATCGCATCCCAGACTCTAGGGCCACTCGGGCTGTGAAATTGCGAGCTCGATCGCGCGCAGCACCGCGCGCGACTTCGCGCGCGACTCCTCGTACTCGTACTCCGGCTTCGCGTCCGCGACGGTGCCGCCGCCGGCCTGGATGTGCGCGACGCCGTCCTTGAGGACGACGGTGCGGATGTGGATGCAGGTGTCGAGCTCGCCGCTGTAGGAGAGGTAGCCGATCGCGCCGCCGTAGCCGCCGCGCTTGATCGGCTCGAGCTCGTCGATGATCTGCATCGCGCGGACCTTCGGCGCGCCCGAGAGCGTGCCGGCCGGCAGCGCCGAGCGCAGCGCGTCCATCGGCGTGACGCCCTCGCGCAGCGTGCCCGCGACGGAGGAGACGATGTGCATTACGTGCGAGTAGGTCTCGACGGCCATGAACGTCTCAACCTCGACGCTGCCCGCCTCGCAGACACGACCGAGATCGTTGCGCCCGAGGTCGACGAGCATCACGTGCTCGGCGCGCTCCTTGGGATCCTCGAGCAGCTCACGCGCGATGCGCTCGTCCGCAGCGGCGTCCGCGCCGCGCGGGCGGGTGCCGGCGATCGGACGCGTGCTCACGCGCGCGCCCGCGCCGGGCGTGGCGTCGGCGGCGCTGACCGTCAGCAGCGGCTCGGGGCTCGCGCCGGCGACCTGGAAGTCGCCGAAGTCCAGGAAGTACATGTAGGGGCTCGGGTTCACCGCGCGCAGGCCGCGGTAGATCGAGAACGCCTCGACGGGCACCGGCGCCGACCAGCGCTGGGAGGGCACGACCTGGAAGGCGTCGCCGGCGTAGATGTAGCGCACGATGCGCTCGACCATCGCTTCGAACTGCTCGCGCGGCATGTTGGACTGGAACTCCGGCATCTCGCGCTGGGCCCGCCCGCCCTCCTCGCCCTCCGCGGCGCGCGGCACCGGCCCGGCGAGTTGCTCGCGAATCTCCGCGATCGTCGCCGCCGCCGCCGCATACGCGCGCTCGATGTCGGGCTCGGCCTGCAGGTCGGCGTTGGCGAGGATCGTTACGGTGTGCTTGAGGTGGTCGAAGATCACGAGCGCGTCGGAGAGCATCAGCGCCATGTCCGGCAGGCCGAGTGGGTCCGGATTCGGGTCCCCCAGTGGCTCGACGGTGCGCACGAGGTCATAGCCGAAGAAGCCCACTGCGCCGCCCGCAAACGGCGGCGCGTCACTCATCGGCGCCTGGCGAAACTCACCGACGCGTGCCGCCGCGAGCGCGTAGGGATCGTCCCGCCCGCCGCCGTTCTCCTGCGCTTCGGCCAGTGACCAGCGCAGCACCGAGCGCGGCCGGAAACCGATGAACGACCAGCGCCCGACGCGCTGGCCCTGGTCGGCCGACTCGAGCAGGAAAGCCGGCTGCGAGGGCGCGAGGGCGCGTAGCTTCAGGAACGCCGAGACCGGTGTCTCGCAGTCCTCGATGAAGCTGTGGCGCAGCGGGAGCAGGTTGTAGGCACCGCCATCCGGCGCGCTCTGCGCGGCCAGCTCCCGCGCCTGCGCGAGCGTCGGCTCGAGCACTAGGCCGCCGGCCGGAGCGCCCGCCACGGGGTCAGCGGCGACGGGCATCGAGCACCCGCTCGGCGTCGGCGAGAGCGCGTCCGCGGCTGTGCAGCAGCACGAGCAGGTGGTAGAGGACGTCGGCGGCCTCTTCGTCGACGCGCTCATCGGTCTCCTCCCGCGCCGCGCGCGCGACCTCCTCGGCCTCCTCCATGACCTTCGCGCCGATCAGCGGCGGATCGTCGAGCAGCGCGACCGTGTAGGAGCCCGTGGGCCGCTCGCGCGCTCGCGCGTCGAGCGTCCGCTCCAAGCCCGGGAATGTCTCGTGCGGCGCCGGCGGCTGTAGCTCGCCGCGGTGAAAGCAGGTGCGCTCGCCGGTGTGACAGGCCGGCCCCGCGGGCTCGACCAGCGCCAGCAGCGTGTCGCCGTCACAGTCCAGGCGCAGCGCGCGCACAGTCTGGATGTTGCCGCTGGTCGCCCCCTTGTGCCAGAGCTCGGCGCGCGAGCGGCTCCAGAGGTGCAGCTCGCCGGTGTCGCGCGTGCGCGCGAACGCCTCCTTGTTCATGTAGGCGAGCATCAACACCTCGCCGCTGCTCCAGTCCTGGACGACACACGGCAGCAGGCCGCGCTCGTCAAAGACAAGCTGCGTCTCGATTGGATCGGCGACTGGAGTGTCCATCCGCGGAATTGTAGGTGGCGCCCTCGCCAGCACCGTACGACGGGGTAGGGCATCATTATTGAGCGATGTCATCGGTGCTCGATCGCCGGCTGGTCGTGGTCACCGGCAAGGGGGGCGTCGGCAAGACGACGTTGTCTGCCGCCCTCGGCTTGCTCGCGGCGCGCCGCGGACGGCGGACGATCGTCGTGGAAGTCAGTGGCGCCGGCTCAGATGCAGGGGCAGCGGGGCGCCTGGCGGCGCTGCTCGACCACGCTGAGGCTCCCGCGCACGGCGAGGAGGTCTTGCTCACCGAGAATCTCTGGGGCTTGTCGATCGACCGCGACCGTGTCGCAGCCGAGTGGCTGCGCGCGATCGGCGGCCGTGTACCGGCGCGCGTGTTGACGTCGAGCTCAACCTTTCAGTACCTCGTAGCGGCGGCCCCCGGAGCGCGTGAGATGATCAGCATGGTCAAGCTTTGGGAGCTCGCGCAGGGTCGGCGTCCCGCAGCGCGCGGGGCACGCACAAGCGAGGATCAAAGCGCCGAGCGACAGGTCGCCCGCGACTACGACCTGGTCGTGCTCGACGCCCCCGCGACCGGCCACGCTCTTGGGATGCTGCGCTCGCCGCAGCTGTTCACGACGATCGCGCGCACCGGTCCTGTCGCGCGCCAGGCGCGACAGGTGCGCGAGCTGTTCGCGGATCCTGAGCTCTCGGCCTACCTGGGCGTGACACACGCCACCGAGATGGCGGCTTCGGAGACGATCGAGCTGCAGGAGAGCCTGCGACGCGAGCTGGGCCGCGAGCTGGACGCGGTGCTGATCAACGGCTCGCTGCCGCGGCGCTTTGAGCTCGGTGAGCTGAGCCAGATCGCCGAGCTCGCCAGCGCACAGGCGCCATTGAGCTCGGCGAAGGGAGCGTCGCGTCAGAGGACAAGCTCACAGCAGAGCTCAGACCTCCTCGTCAAGCGCTCGGCGGCTCGTGCTGCCCACGCGGTGCAGGCGCGCTCGCGCGCGCAGCAGGGGCAGATCGCACGGCTGCGCCGTCGCGGCGTCGCGGTGACCACGGTCCCCTTCGTCTTTCAGGCCAAGCTCGATCTCGCGGCGGTACAGCGCATCGCCGACCGCCTGGAGCGCAGCCTCTAGCGGCGAGACTCAGAGCACGGTGGGACTAGGAGCGCGGCCGGACTCAAAGCACAGCAAGACTCAGAGCGCAGCGGAGAGGCGCTGTACGGCGGCTTTCAGCGGCTCGCCGAGCACTTCGAGTAGCTCCTCGCGCGTGAACGCCTCGGCCGGCACCGGCATCCCAATCGCGGCGACGACCTCGCCCTCCCGGTTCATGACCGGCGCGGCGATCGTACGAACGCCCGGCGCAAGCTCTTCATCGCCGATCGCCCAGCCATCCTCGCGCACTTGGTCGAGCTCGCTGCGCAAGGCCTTTTTACTGGTGATGCTCTTCGGACCCCTCCGCGCGAGGTCCAGCCCGGCGACCAGCCGATCGCGCTCGCTATCGGGCAGGTTCGCCATCAGTACCTTGCCCATCGCGCTGCAGTTAGCCGGCACGCGCGCGCCGACGCCAAGATTGAGGTCCACGGCGTGCTGTCCGCGCCGCCAGCCGCGTAGGCGATCGATATAGCGCACGTCCGCGCCGTCGAGCACCGCGAGCGAGACTGTGCGGCCGGTCTGCTCGCGCAGCTCAAGCAGGTGCTCGCGCGCCTTGCCGCGCAGCGCCATCGAATCGAGCACCGACATGCCGACGTCGACGACCCGCGGCGCGAGGCGGTAGCGACGCGCCTGATCTTGCTCGAGATAGCCGAGCGCGACGAGCGTCGAGGCGTAACGGTGCGTGGTCGAGCGGCTCATGCTGAGCTCATCTGCGAGGTTCGCGATACCGAGCACCGGGTGCTCGGCGCTGAAGCAGTTCAAGATCGCCAGTCCGGCGCGCAGCGATGACGAGAAGCGCCCGTTGCGCTCCGCTGTACCCCCTGAGGTTTTGCCGTCTGAATCGTCCCCGCGTGGAGCCCGTGGACGACCGCTCACCGGCACACATACCTCCGCGCCAGCGCCCGGGACGCCGGCGCAAGCTGCGCCACGGTGAGACCCGGATGCCGGCAGTGGCACCCGAGCCCCCGTGGAGCGCTTCGCGGGGTACAGCGCTCAGCCCTGGCTCTCCCGGCCGGGCGTCGCGTGTGACGCGACACCGTTCCACACCGGTAGGCCACGACCCATTGGCTGACGCACATGTTCCGCATTGCGCGAGCAAGCATTCATCGTGGAGCGCAGATCTTCAATGCACAGGTGAAAATCTTCCGCTTCGCCAACTTCTTCTATGCGGAGTGCAGCGCGTAGAAGATCCGCCATAGGCGCAGCACCGGCAGCATCAGTACCGCCAGCGAGCCGCCGCAGCGCACCAGGTTGCGTGTCGTCGGATGCATCGCCGGCGTGCGCGCGCTGTCCTTGGACAGGTACATCGCGACCATGCACGTGGCGATGACGGCGTGTCGATGACCTCGCTGCAGACGGCGGGCGGCGGCGACGGATCGCTCAACGAGCTCCCCCACGCGCTGCGCGGCGACGGCGCGACTCGGATAGTGAGCCAGGTAGCTGTGGCCCCCCACGCGCGCGTCTTCGAGCTGGTCGACGTAGCTGTCGAGCATTGTGCTTGTCACCGCGATCCAGGGAAAGTAGGCTGCGAGCACCGCGTCGATCTCGCTGTCGCTGAAGACGGACTCCGCCGCGAGCGCCAGCAGCGCGTGCACCGTGAGCGAGGCACTGGCGGCGCCGGTCAGCTCGAACCAGCTCGCGTCGCGGTGCTCGGAGCATTCCTGGTCGGCCCAGCGTCTGAGCTCCCCATCGCGCAGCGCCGGCTCGAGCTCGTGGTTGATGCCCAGCACGAGCGCCCTTACCGTCTCACGACAGAGGTCGGAGCGCACACGCGAGTAACCAGGTAGCTGGCCGCATCCCTCGCGGCAGCTCTCGACGAGCGAGCGCAGATATCCGGCATCGTCGCGCCAGCGATGATGCCGGTAATAGTCTGAGAGGCCGCGCTGCGGATCCAGAGCCTCGACCAGGGCGAGGTGAAGTTGACGACCGTTGCCGCCGCTTGCCTCACGCTCATTCACATTGTCCAAAAAATCTAAGACGATCTCGTAGGCGACCAGCAGGCGCAACAGCCGCAGACTGCGCCGCCGCGGCAGAATCGAGAACAGCGCGGCGCCATCGGCGTGCGTGCGCTTGCACGTCAACGAGCTGAGGGCGTCTTCGCGCAGCGGTGCATCGGGAATCACCTGCGCATAGCGCCGCCAGGCGGCCAGCTCGCAAGAGACCGAGCGCAGCCCCCAGAGCAGCTCGCGAGCTGCGGCGGCCATCAGTTCCCAAACCTGACGGGGAGACAGTGGCGCTGGATTTGTGGATCCTCGCGGAATCGTAACCCCCGCCGTAGCGTAGGCAACGGTTCGGTCGGATTAACTCTCTTTGCAGAGAGCTGAGCACGGACCACCGAAGTCCACCCTCTGAACAAAATCTGCGATCCGAGCAGCCCTTGTCAGCCGTTCTGACGCGACTTGATCGAGCCCGAGCGGCGAGGGTCGCGCGGCCCTCTTTCAATCCTGGAGAATGATCGAGGGCCGCACGCAGGCCGCCAGATAGCCGGGCACGGCGAGGATGATCAGCGCCACCACGGTGACCAGGCCGAAGTTGCTGATCGCGGCCAGCGCACCGAGTGAGTAGACCACCGGAAAACCGGTGACGACGGCCAGCGCGTGCGTCAGCAGCAGCTGCCCGAAGAGTCCGAGCACCGCGCCGATCGAGCAACCGCCGCCAAGCAGCAGCCCACTCTCGATCAGCAGCGCGCGCCAGAGGATGCCTTTGCCGAAGCCGTCGACCTTCATGTCCGCCAGGCGCCGGCGCCGCTGCCAGATCATCGCTCCCATCGCGGCCGCCATCGCCAGCACCGCGGCGATCAACACCAGCGAGGTGATCTGCGTCAATCCCGCGAGCGCTTGATGGCTGGTGCCGTAGCCGCGCTGCTCACGCTGTAGTGCGCTTTCGGCGCTGAGCGCGGAGCCCCGGCCGAGTGCACGTCCCAGCTCGCCGGATATCTGTCGCGCGGTGGCATCGGGCATCAGCGTGAGGCTGTAGGCGCTGACGTCGCTGCTTTCCCAGGCGCGCGCGAAGTCGGCGGCGTTGAGAATGATCGCGCCGGGCGGCCAACCCATGTTCGTGATCAGCGCCGCGACGCGAAATACCTGGGGTCGCGGCGCGGGCAGCACGAATGCCTGACCGACGTGCAGATGGTGTTCTTTGGCGATCGCTTGCGAGAGCGCCGCCCAACCGCCGGCGCGCAGTCGGGCCGCCGCGAGCGCGGGATCCCCGCTCACGAGCTGGCTTGCGGGAATCGGCTGAGCGACGGTGCGCGAGGGAGCGATAATCCAAGTGCGTCGCACGCCATAGTCGAGCAGGCCGCCGCGATAGGCCTGCACCGATCGCACACCCGGCATCCGTGCGAGAGTTGGGCCGAAGCGGTCGGGGAAGGGAGTGGTCGCCAGCAGATTTCCCGGCCCCTCGGGAGAGACCCAGACCGAGGCGTAGCTGTTCACCGCCTGTGTCGCGCTGTTGAGACCGCGCTGCAGATTGGCGTGAGCCCCCTGAATCGCGGCGCTGCCGAAGACGGCGATCGCACCGGTGGCGGCGATCGCCAGCGAACGCGCTCGATTGGAGTCCGATCTCAACTCGACGAACGCCAGATGCGAGGCGGCGCCGCCGCGTGAGCCCGTCAGGCATCCGAATGCCAGCAGCATCGCGCGGATCGCGCTTGGCAGCAACAACAGCAGCGCCGCGACGAGACACACGATCCCGACGATCGCCTGCTTCGGTGCCCACACGACGATCGCCGTCGTGGCGGCCAGGCAGAGCACTCCGGCGATCGGCACCGCATAGCTTCCCGTGCGGGCGGAGCGTCTGCCGCCGGGTTCCAGCGCGAGACGCGAGAAGATGTCGGCGCGCAGCGGAATCAGCACTCCGGCCAGCGCGGCGAGCAGCCCGCCTCCCGCCGCGACCACGACGCTCTGCCAGGTCACGATCCGTAGCGAGCCGAGCGGGAAGGCGAATGACAGATAGCCGGGGCTCACGTGGAAGAGGGCGAGCGAGAGGAGATCCCCCAGTGCCAGCCCCAGCAGCGAGGCGACGACGCCGAGCACGAGTGCGTCGAACAGCAGCACCTCGACGATCATCCGGCGCGAGTAGCCGTCGAGTCGCAGGTCCTCGACGAGGTCGCGACGCTGCGGCACGGTGAACAGGATGGCGTTGAGAGCGAACAGAAAGCCGACCAGGGCGCTGATCGTTGCGAACAGCAGCGCCGACTGGTTGACCGGGCCGGCCGCCTGGTTGAAGAGCGCCGCGTCGGCGTTGGCCGCTTGCACGTTCAGGTGACCGGCCGCGAGCCGCAGCAGGCCGTTGCGCGCTTCGCGTTCGCGCCCGGGAGCGGGCCGCACGAAGATGCTCGTCAGGCGCCCCGACATCCCCCCCAGGTGTTGCGCGTATGGCAGCGGCGCGATCGCCGCCGGGCTGTCGATCAGGCCGCCGACTTCGCTTTCGGTCAGTACCGCGCCGAGGAACGCCGGTTGCTTGCGCGCGCCGATCTGCAGTTGGGCCGACTGCAGCGAGGCCAGGCCGACGGTCCGCGCGACGGGCAGCGGCAGCGCGAACGCGTGCTGGCGTTCGATCTGGGCGGCGGTGAAGTGCTTCAGCAGCGGGCCGCCGAGGTGTGCGAAGTGCGCGTTGGTGGCGAACAGGACGATCGGCTCCTGACCGCGTGGACCGATCACGGTGGCGCGCTGTTCGAGGACGGGCATCGCCGAGCGCACGCCGGGCAGCTGCTGTACTTCGCCGAGCAGCCCCTCCGGGAAGCCCTGCGGGCTGCGCGCGACGAGCGCCAAGCGCATGTTGCCGACGACGCCGTTGATCAGCGTCGGCACCGAGCCGTCGAGGCTCGTGCTCGCGATCTGCGAGGCGAACAGCAATGCGACCCCGACTGCGATCCCGAGCACGGCGAACAGCTCCTGCACGGCTCTCACGCGCAGTCGCACGCGGTAGAGCAGGATGACGTTGCGCAGCCTCATCGCGGCTGTGGCGGCGCGTCGCTAGTTGGCATCCGCGGATGCCAGCACGTGCTCGGGCTCGTAGTCCACGAGCCGGCCGTCGTGCAGAGCGTGGACACGATCGGCGTAGGCGGCCGCCTGCGGGTCGTGCGTGACAAGCAGCACCGCGACTCCGCGGTCGCGGCAGATGCCGGTCAGCAGCTCGAGGATCTCGCGGCTGCGTCGCGAGTCCAGGCTGCCGGTCGGCTCATCGGCCAGCACCAGCTTCGGCTCGGTCGAGAGCGCGCGCACGATCATCACCCGTTGGCGCTCACCCATCGAGAGCTCCTCGGGACGGTGGTGCAGACGCTTGCCGAGCCCGAACTGCTCCAGCAGCGGGATCACGCGACGGTGAGCCTCGCGGGGCTTCAGCTCGGTTCCCAACAGCTTCAGCGCCGCGTTGTCGAGCGCGCTCACGCCGGGGATCAGGTTGAACGTCTGGCGGATGAACCCGAGGTCGCGCAGGCGGTACTCGGCGCCCTGCTGTTCGGAGAGCGCCGAGACATCTCGCCCTTCGAGCGCCACCGTGCCACTGTCGGGACGCAGCAGCGCCGCGATCAGCATCAGGAGCGTCGTCTTGCCCGAGCCGCTGGGCCCATACAGCGCGACCAGCTCGCCGCCGGCGAGCGACATCGAGACGTCGTCGACCGCGCGTACCGGCTCTTCTTCGCCGAGCCGGTAGTGCTTGACCAGCTTGCTCAGCTGGAGCATCGCGCCGGGCTACTGCCTGCCGTGCATCTGGATGACCTTGCCCGGCGTCTGCTCGGAGCCGGGCATCTCCGGCGGCTCGGGCGCCCAACTGAGCCGCCCGCCGCCCAGCGAGGCGAGGCGGTGGGCGCGCATCGCGGCGGCCATGTCGGGCACCGTCATCAGCACCGCGATCGCTTCGTCGTCGGCGAGCGAGCGCAGCAGCTCGGTGACCCGCTCGCGCTCGAACACGTCGAGGTTCGCGGTCGGATCGTCGACCAACAGCAGCCGCGGCGTGCGGGCGATGCCGTGCGCAATCCCGATCAGCGCGCGCTCCCCGTCGCAGAGGCTCGACCAGTACTGACCGGCGTGCTCGTCGACTCCAACTCGCTCGAGCGCCTCGACCGCACGGGTGTAGGCCTGCCGGCGCCCGTGCTCGGCTAGCAGCGGCAGCGCGACGTAGTCGAGCATTCGCAGGTCGCTCTTGGGACCCGTGCGTCGCACCCAGCCGATTCGCTCGAGCATCAGACGCGCGTGCTGGGCCTCGGATAGCTGTGCGAGGTCGCTGCCGCCGAAGTACACGTGACCGCGATCGGGGCTCTCCAACCGTGCGGCGAGCTTCAGCAGTGTGGTCTTGCCCGATCCGCGCGTCCCCCAGACCGCGACGAACTCCCCGACGTTGACCTCGAGCGCGACGTCGCCGAGCACTCTGACCTCGGAGTCTCCGCGCCAGTAGCTCTTCCCGACTCCCCGCAGCGAGAGCAACGCACCCATTTCAGGCTCCAGAGTATCGCCGCGTGGCACCTTCGTAGGCCGAGTGCATGCGCTCGAGTGACGCGCGCACGCCCTGCAGCCAGGTCAGGCGCGCATCCCAGAATGAGAGCTCTGCGTCGCGCACGTGGACGAGGACCAGTCCCGACCAACGGTCGGGCGCGGGTGGCGCCAGCCGCTGGAAGGAGCGTCTGAGTTCCTGCACGCGCCCGAGGCAGACGAGCTCCTGTCCGTACACCAGCTCGATCAGGCGCGGCAGGTTGTGCGGCTGGCAGAGCGCGACCTTCATGTGCAGCTCGTCGCGCAACGGCGGCGCCGAGGAGGACCCGAGCAGCCACTCCTCGAAGTGCGCGACGCCGGCCGCGGTTGCTTCGAAGACACGCGCATCGCTGCGCGTGCCCGCGCTGCGACGGGCCGCGACGCGGCGCGGCGCTCCGTCCGCGGGCACCGCGGCGAGCCTCACCGGCTCGGGCGTCTCGGAGCCGTCGAGCGCGCGGACCAGACCGTCTCGCTCCAAGCGACTCAGCGCCGAGTAGACATTCGAGTCGACGAACTCCGCCGAGGACAAGCGCTGACGCAGCTTGGCCGTCAGACGATGCGGTGGACCGGGCTCCTCGATCACCAGTCCCAAGACAGCAATCTTCGCGGACATAGCTCCCCCGCTCACTCCTCGTTACGCTTGACTTCAGATCCCCCCACTGACTGTCTTAGACCGTACACCAAAACACCGCGTTTCGCAGCTCTGACGAACGGTTTCAATAAGTTGACAATTAGGGTATCTACTAGACCAAATCGTCAATGCCAGGCGCGCGGGCTTGATCTGAGTACGGATCCCTATGCAAAACCCAAGCGGTCGAGCAGCCCCTCGTCGCCGCGCCAGTCGCGTCGCACCCGCACCGAGAGATCGAGGTGCACACGGCAATCCAGCTCGCGCTGCAGCTCGCGGCGCGCGGCGCTGCCGATCGCCTTGATCATCCGCCCATGGGCGCCGATCAGGATGCGCTTCTGCGACTCGCTCTCGACCCAGATCAGCGCCCTGACGCGCAGGAGATCCGCACGCGGTTGCTCGATCTCTTCGATGACGACCTCGACGGCGTGCGGCAGCTCGGCGAAGGTGCGCCTGATCGCGGCCTCGCGAATCAGCTCGGCGAGCAGCAGCTCGCGCGGCTGGTCGGAGCGCTGCGCGGAGTCGAACATGAAGGGCCCCTCCGGCAGCAACGCGCCGAGGTGCTCGACCAGCTCGGCGACCCCGCGGCCGGTGCGAGCGGAGAGCGGAAACACCTCGCCCTCGAGGCCGAGGTCCGCTGCTTGCTCGAGGACATCCAGCACCTGCGCGCGGCCCAGCCGATCGACCTTGTTGACCGCGACCGTCGTCGGCAGGCGACTCTCGGCGAGCGTCCGCGCGATGAAGCGGTCACCGGGACCGACACCCTGCTCGCCGTTGAGGATCAGGAGCGCCGCGTCGGAGCCAGCGAGCTCCTCGTTGACGCGGCGCGCCATCCGTGTGGTCAGACCGTCGCGCGGGCGCTGCACGCCCGGCAGGTCGACCATCACGAGCTGGCGGTCGGCGGCTGTGAGCACCCCGCGGATCGCCCGACGGGTCGTCTGCGGGCGGTCGGAAACGATCGCGATCTTGCTCCCGACGATCGCATTGACGAGCGTCGACTTGCCGACGTTGGGACGACCGGCCAGCGCGACGAACCCGGCGCGGGTCACAGCGTCTCCCAGCGCAGCAGCTCGGCCTGCAGCGCGAGCATCTCGCCGGCGTCGCGCTCGTGGTCCATCCCGACGAGATGCAGCACGCCGTGCACGATCGCCTCGTAGAGATCGGCGGTGTGCTCGGGACAGATCACGACGTCGCCCAGCTCGCGCGGCACGCCGTCGAGCGCCTGCGCTTCATCGATCGGGAACGAGAGCACGTCGGTCGGCGCCGGTTTGCCGCGGTGCTCGGCGTTGAGCGCCGCGATCTGCTCGCCGTCGACGAAGGCGATCGCGAGGTGTCCCTCCTCCACGCCGGCGCTCGCCGCGGCGAGGGTGCACAGGCGTCGCGCCTTGGCCTCCTCGAGCGCGAGTTCCTCGAGCACGCCCTCGCCAAGGATCTCCACTTCAACCGTCGCGCCCTCCATCGCCGCTGAGCTCACCCGCTGTGACGCTGACCGCGTTTAGGCCCGGCGCAGGTTGGCGGGTCGCTGGGCGATCTGCGCGGCCTGCGGCGTATCGCGCTGGGTGTGCACGTCGTAGGCCTCGACGATCCGCTGCACCAGCTTGTGGCGAACGACGTCGCCGGCGCCGAAGCGCACGAACTCGATGTCCTCGACCGCTTGCAGCACGTCACCGACGACGATCAGGCCCGACTGCTGCTCGCGCGGCAGGTCGACCTGGGTAATGTCACCGGTGACGACCATCTTCGAGCCGAAGCCGAGCCGCGTGAGGAACATCTTCATCTGCTCGGGCGTCGTGTTCTGCGCCTCATCGAGGATCACGAAGGAGTCGTTGAGCGTGCGCCCGCGCATGAACGCGAGCGGCGCGATCTCGATCACCCCGCGCTCGATGTGCTGGGAGACCTTCTCGGGGTCGAGCATGTCGTGCAGCGCGTCGAACAGCGGTCGCAGGTAGGGGTCGACCTTCGCCATCAGGTCGCCCGGCAGGAAGCCCAGGCGCTCGCCGGCCTCAACCGCGGGACGCGTGAGGATGATGCGGTTGACCTCGTTGCGCGAGAGCGCCGCGGCGGCCATCGCGACCGCGAGAAAGGTCTTGCCGGTACCGGCTGGGCCGACGCCAAAGGTGATCGTGCGCTCGCGGATGCAGTCGACGTAGCGCTTCTGGTTGACGGTCTTGGGCGCGACACGCAGCGAGTGGTGGCGCCAGACGACGTCCTCGAGCACGCGCGCCGGGGATTGATGCGCGTCGAGTGCGCCCGTCACCGCTGCGATCGTCCCGGGCCCGATCTCGTGGCCGCGGGCGATCAGGTCGGAGAGCTCGCGCACGACCCGTGTGCCGGCTTGGATCTCCTCCTCGGACCCGTCGAGCGTCAGCAGGTTCCCGCGCAGGAACACGCGGCAGTCCAGGTGGCTCTCCAGGGCGCGCAGCACCGCGTCCTGACTGCCCGCCAGCTCCGCGGCGACTTCGGCGGGCAGCTCGATCTGCGTCTTCATCCTCCGAGCGATACCCGCACCAGTGCCGAGACGCGCTTGCCGTCGGCGCGACCGTCGACGGCGGTCATCGCGACTCCCATTGCGCGGCCCATGTCTCTGATCGACTCCGCGCCGCTCTCGCGCACAGCGCCAGCCACGATCTCCTGCAGCTCGGCGTCGGAGAGCTCGGTGGGCAAATAGCTGGAGATCAGCTGCGCCTCGGCCTCCTCGCCATCGGCCAGCTGCTGGCGGCCGGCCTCGCGGTAAGCCTCCGCGGCCTCCAAGCGACGCTTGCGCTCGCGCCGCAGCACCGCCAGCTCATCGCCGGAGCCCTCCTTCGAGTCCTTCTGCAACTCGGAGATCACCATCCGCAGTGCGCCTACACGCTCCCTCTCCCCCGCCTTCATGGCGGTGGTCAGGTCGCTCTTGAGCTGCTCGAGGACGGTCACGTTCGTCGTCAAGCATAGCCGCGGCCGATGCGCGGACACGGACGTGTCCGCATGTTCACACCGGCGTCACGCGTAGGCCGTCGGCGTGCAGCTCGTGCACCCGCACCTCGATCATCTCGCCCGCGGCGGCCGCTCCGGCGGGCAGGTAGCAGCGTGTGTAGTCGGCGGTATAGCCGGAGCACTGGGTATCGGCGACCTTGTCGACGAGCACCCGCTCACGCGTGCCGAGCTTCTCGGTGCGGTGATGGCGGGAACTGACCTCCGAGAGACCGCGCAGCTCGCGCGAGCGGCGTTTCTTCTCCGCGGGTGCGACGCGGTCTCCCAACGACTCCGCCACGGTCCCGGGACGCGGCGAGTAGGAGAACGCGTGCACGCGGCTGATCCGAGCCTCGCGCACCAGTGCAAGGGTGCGCTCGAAGGCGGCGTCGTCCTCGTTGGGGAAGCCGACGATGATGTCGGTCGTCACGTTCACCGCCGGCACCGCGGCGCGCAGCTCGCGGATCGCCTGCAGATACTCCGCGGCGGTGTAGTGACGGCCCATCGCCGCGAGCACGCGATCGTCGCCGGACTGCATCGGCACATGCAGATGTGGACAGACCTTCGGCTCCCGCGCCAGCGCATCGAGCAGTGTGTCGCGCACGTGGATCACCTCAACCGAGGAGAGCCGCACGCGCTGCACACCCGACACCTGCGCGGCGGCGACCATCAGCTCACCGAGCTCCAGACCCGCTTCGGGATCGCGGTAGTCGCCGACACTGATCCCCGTCATCACCATCTCCGGCTGGCCCTCGGCGACACGACGCTCCACCTCCCCGAGCACTGCCGCCGCGGGGCGCGAGCGCGCGCTGCCGCGAACCGTGGGGATGATGCAGTAGGCGCAGTGGCAGTCGCAGCCGTCCTGAACCTTGACGAAGCCGCGCGTGCGCGCCGCCGCGGAGCGGCTGGACGGAGCAGAGGCCGCGCGGCGGGGCTCAGCGCGACGACCCACGAGCGGCTCGTGCTCGAGGTCGATGCAGGCTCCGAGCTGCTCGGCCATCTCCGCAGCGACATCGTCCGCGGTGCCGGTAAACGCGCGCACACCGGGATCGATCTCGGCGAACTGCGCCGCGTTCAAATTGACCGCGCAGCCGCCGACATAGACCTCGCGCGCGGTCTGCAGCGAGCGGCGCACCGACTGGCGCGACTTCGCCTCGGCCTCGCCGGTGATGCAGCAGGTATTGATTACGTGCAGCTCGGCGGCGTCCTCGGGTACCTCCTCGTGGCCGGCGGCCAGCAGCCGGCTGCGCGCGAGCATCGCGTCCGCGTGGGAGACCTTGCAGCCGAGGAACTTGACCGCGAAGCGCATGGGTCCGCGCAGCGTAGCGCCGTGCGGATCGGCGCCGCGTCGATCCGGCCTACCCGGCCTTTGTCTCCTCGCGACCGGGCTGCTCATGGGCGGCCTCCTCGCGGGCGGCCTCCTCGCGGGCGGCCTCCTCACGACCGGGCTCCTCGCGACCGGGCGGGGCATCGATGCCCTCGAGCTCTGGCGGGTGCCCGAGCTGGCCAAGCTCGGCGGTGTCGCGGCTGAACAGCAGCGCGACGGTCCAGTCGACGAGCAGGCGCAGCTTGCGCTTGGTCCCGGGCATGTTCGCCATGTGGTAGGTCCGCGCGAGAAACCATGCGGGGAAGCCGCGCCAACGGATCCCGACGGTGCTCGCGACGGCTTGATGGCGGCCGAGGTCGACGAACACGCCGAGCGTGCGGTATTTGAACGTGCGCACGTGCCCACCCGCGCCGAGCTCAGCGGCGACGTTGCGCGCGACGCGGCGGCCTTGGCGGATTGCGTGCTGGGCGGTCGGCGGCGACATGCTGCCTTTGCGCGCGGGGTCGGGCACGGCGGCGGCGTCTCCGATCGCCCAGACGTTGGCGTGGCCGGCGACGCGCATCGTGCGGTCGACCTCGACGCGGCCACTCTCGTCCAGTGGCAGACCGCAGCGCGCGAGCACCGGATGGGCGCGCACGCCGGCGGTCCAGACGACGGTGCGCGTGGGGATCGAGCGTCCATCGGCGAGGCTCAGCGAGCGATCCTCGACGCGGTCAAGCGCGACGCCGGTGTGGATCTCGATGCCGCGTCCGCGCAGCTCGCGCACGGCGAACGCGGCGAGGCTCGGTGCGACCTCGGGCATCACGCGCTCGCGGGCCTCGAGCAGCACCCAGCGCATCCCCTGCACCTTGCAACGTGGGTACAGGTCGAGCACGTCGGCCATGAAGTCCTGCAGCTCGGCGATCCCCTCCAGGCCGGCGTAACCGGCGCCGACGAACGCGAACGTGAGGTACTCCGCGCGGGCCTCGGCATCGTGGATCGTCTCGGCAATCTCGAGCATCGAGATCGCACGGTTGCGCAGCGCGATCGCGTCGGCGAGTGTCTTGAAGCCGATCGCGTGCTCGACCAAGCCCGGGATCGGCTGCGTGCGCGAGATCGAGCCGAGCGCGACGATCAGCTGGTCATAACGCAGCTCGTGCCGCCGACCATCGAGCGAGTCGACGATCAGCTCACCGCGCTCGGGCTCGGCGCCGGCGACGCGCCCGAGCCACAGGTCGGTGTGCGGCAGCTCCTCGCGCAGCGGCACGACGACGTGGCGCGGGTCCAGGGTGCCGGCCGCCGCGCCGGGCAGTAGCGGCGTGAACAACAGGAAGTTGACGTCGCTGACGAGCGTGACGCGCGCGCTGTGGTGAGGCAACACGCGCTCGAGGGTGCGCGCGGCGTAGAAGCCGCCGAAGCCGCCGCCGGCGATCACGATGTTCCAGGCCATGACATAGAGGCTAGGGCCACGCGGCGGTAGAGGCCAATGTCACGAGCGCCGCGAGCGAATAAGGTGCGGGCATGGACCACGCTCTTTACGCTGCCGCGCTCGCGCCATTCGCCAAGGAAGCGCAGGACCTGCTGCCGACCGATGCGGAAGTGCTCGACGCTCACACGCACCTCGGTCTCGACGAGGACGGGCGCTCACTGAGCCTCGCGGAGCTGCTCGCTCAACTCGACGAAGCCGGCGCGCGGCGCGCGTGCGTCTTCCCGCTGCACGATCCCGAGCGTCGCCCCTCCTACAGCCTGCCTAATGACCGCGTGCTCGCGTGGGCCGGCGAAAGCGACGGCCGATTGATCCCGTTCTGCCGTCTGGACCCAGCCGAAGAGCCGGTCGCGGAGGCCGAGCGCTGCATCGCGGCGGGCGCACGCGGGATCAAGCTGCACCCGCGCGCGCAGGAGTTCGGCTTCGACGGCAAGGAGCTCGAGAGCATCTTCGCGGTCGCCGAAGAGATGCGGGTGCCGATCCTGATCCACGCGGGTCGCGGCCTGCCGCCGGTTGGACGAGAGCTCGCCGAACTTACTCTGCGCCACCCCGAGGTCGTGTTGATCCTCGCGCATGGCGCGATCTGCGACCAGGGCATCCTCACCTCAATGCTCGCCGAGCACCCGGGCGTGCTCTACGACACCTCGTGCTTCTTCGCACTCGACGTCGTCGAGCTGCTCGCGCGCGTCCCAGTCGAGCGAATCGTGTTCGCAACCGACCCTCCCTACGGGCGCACGCAGAGCGGGCTATACCTCGCGCTGCGCCTCGCCGCCCACGCGCGCCTGGACGTTCACGCGACGCGCCTGTTGCTCGGGGAGACGGTCGCGGGGCTCTTTGACGGCAAGGGCCTGCCACCGGTCACCGCTCCACGCCGCGGTCCTCAGATCACGCTCTCGGGGCGGCTGGCACGGGTCTACGGCTACGGTAGCCTCGTCGGCCCGGCGCTGTTCACCGGCGTCGTCGATCAGGCGCGCGCGATGCTCGAGATGGCGATCGCGGCCTGTCGCGATCCCGAGCCCGGCGACGTCGGGGAGGCACTGGAGACGATCGGCACCGCGCTCGGCGCCGCCGAGGCGCTACTCGTCGACGAGGATGGGATTCGCGGGGCGATCGACCTCGTGTTCCGCTCGATGGCGCGCGCGGCGACCGAGTTGGCCGAGTAGGGCCAGCTCCGAAACCTCTTCAAGCGGCGCGCCGGGAAGTTCTCGCGCTAACCGCGAACACGATCGACTGCGCGCTACCGCGGGCCGGTGCGACGGTGAGGCGATAGGAACCCGGTTGAAGTTTGGTGGCGCCACTCAGATGGCAGTGGTCATGGCCCTGGGCGGCCGTGAACACGAGCGCGCCGGTCGCCGCGACCCAGCGGCTGTGCGCACCTAGTGCGAGCGGCCGTGAGAGCGTTACCCGCACACGCGCGGGACCGCTGAGGCTAAAAGCGAAAGCCACCTGAGTGAGTGTCGGCAAGCCACCGGCGATCGCCGCGCTCGCGCGGGCGGTGAGGGCGAGGCCGACGAGATGGGCGGTTGCGCCGTGCGAGTGGCTGCGCTTGCCTTTGCCGAAGAGCCCATCCGCTTCGAAGACCTTGCGCAGAGTTTCCGCGGTCTCCTGCTCCTGCCGTTCTGCTTCGGCCGCTCTCGCCGCTTCCGTGACCTTCTGTTCTTCTTTGGCTTTGATTTCGGCCGCCCGAATTGCCTCTTCGTCTTTGGCTTTCTGTTCGGCACTCGCCAGTTCTTCGACTTTGCGCTCTGCTTCAGCTTGCTGTTCGGCGGCCAGTTTTTCCGCCACGCGCTGTTCTTCTTCGGCTTTCCGTTTGGGGGCCAGCCGTTCTTCTTCGGCTTGGCGTTCTTCAGCGGCTTTCCGTTCGGCGGCGTGTCGTTCTTCGGTGGCTTTCTTTTCCGCGGCCTGCTGTTCTGCTTCGGCTTTCTCGGCGGCGGCTTCGCGCACCGCGACCCGCTCGGCGTGCCCTGTTTCGGAGCCCGCTTCGAACGCGGCAAGCCCGGCGGGTGCACCGACGCCGGTCGGGCCGTCGTAGCCGGGGCCGGCGTTGCAGATCAGGACCGCCGCGCCGCAGTCGGACTGCGAAGACATCGAGCCTTCGCAGCCGTTCTTGTAGTTGTCGTCGCACTTGCCGTTTCCCCCTGCGGTGACGTCGTAGAGCGACGCGCCGCCGAGGTGGGAGTAGAGCGTCGCGGCGGGATATGCGACGTTTTGCGCCCCACCGACGAGCGCGAACAGCGAAGCGACGATCGGGGAGGCGACGCTCGTGCCACCGATCGTCTGCCAACCGGGTGTGACCTCGAATCCTGGGCTGAGGTAATAGGGCATCGAGTCGTAGATCGCGACCCCAGTATCGGGATCGCTGTCCGCGGCAATGTCGGCGACCGCGCGTTTGGCTTCAGTGCCGGTGCCGCAGCCGACCGAGTCCCAGTCGGGCACCGCGGTCTGCCAGGGGGGAGCGGAGAACCACGCGCTGCAGCCCCCGCCGCCGACTTCCTTGCGGGCGTCCCCGTTCCAGACCGTCTCGCTTGCGCGCGTCCCTGCGGAAGTCAGGGTCAGTCTGGTGCCGCCGACCGCAATCACGTAGGGCGAGGACGCCGGGAAGTTGGCGCCGATCACGTCCGGATTGTCGGCCGCCCAGTTGAGGTAGCCGTTGTCGCCGGCACCAGCGGTGATCACGACCCGTGGATCGTCGAACGGGGATTCGGCGCGTTCGTTGCGCTCTCCTCCGGTCCAGGAGTTGGAGACCTCCGTCGCACCGAGCCGCTCGGCGGTTTTCACGGCTTCTTCGAGCGCGATGCCGCCCGCGGAGGATGCCTCGACGAGCAGGATGCGGCAGTTACGACAGATGCCGTGGGCGACCTCGATGTCGATCGAGATCTCCCCTGCCCAATTCGAGGCCAATTCGATTTCCTGCTGATCGTAGGCAACCGGCGGGTTCCCGGTTTCCCCATTCTGGTTGACCTGCGCGAAGCAGTCGCTGCCCGCTTCGTTCGCGCACCGCGGCAGTACCGGCAACCCGAACGCTTTGGAATAGACCGCGAGATCGCCTTCGGCGTCGGGGTCGTCGTAAGCGTCCACGAGCGCAATCGTCTGCGGTTCGCCCACGGGTGCATCGGGGCGTTCGCCGGGGAAGTAGGCGCTGCGCAGGTCCTCCGGGCTCAGGCCGTAGGTACCCGAGTCGGGGCTGGCGGCGGCGACATGATCCCTCGTCATCCCCAGTGGATGAGTGCGTGCACGCGCGGCGGCCGTCATCGGCAGCAACTCCGTCGCTAGGCAACTCGCCTGGCCCGGCGCGGGAGCGCCGCAGAGTGAGCGTGTCGCGTAGTCGGCTTCGGGCAACGGCGAGACCGCCGCGGCAGCGACCGACGGGCACGCCAAGCCGACGAGAATGACTGCGATACAGAGTGGAAGAGCACAACGTATGCCGGCCGAGCGCCGGCCGCGGACCGCGACGCCGAAGCGCGCCGCCGGCGCAATTCCTCCGCGTGAGCTCTGAGTCTTTTGATACCTCGCCTCGATCGGACCCACCCCCGAGTGACCGAAGATACCGTACGGGCTGCCGCTCTTCCAAGACCCGTCAGTCGCTTGCTGCGCTCAACCAGACCGCGGCCCACTCGCCGCTGTGGCGTCGCTCGCGCTCGCGCAGTCCGAGCTGCGCGAAGGCTGCGACGGTCTCGTCGACCTCCGCGATGAGCAGGCCGCTGGCGAGCAGGTCGCGCGGGGCCGCGGGCATCGTGCGTGCGAGCTCCGCGAGCAGTGGGCGCAGCAGGTTGGCGAGCACTAGCTCGGGCTCCTCGCTCCACGGCAGCGCTTGAACCTTCACGTCAAAGCGCTGGGTCTCGATCTCGACGCCGTTGACCTTCGCGTTCTCGCGCGCGGCGGTGACACTCTCGCTCTCATTGTCGAGCCCAAGCACAGGCGCAAAACCAAGCTGGGCGGCGGCAATTGCGAGCACACCGGAGCCGGTCCCGACGTCGAGGACGGCGCCGCGGCGATCGTCGCGCGCTGCGACCTCCAGCAGCAGCTCGAGACAGAGACGTGTCGTGGCATGCGCCCCGGTCCCGAAGGCCTGTGCGGGGTCGATCACGATCTCGAGTACGCCGGCCTGCTCGTTCGGCACCTCCCACGGCGGGCGCACATACAGCGATGGCAGCGGGCTCTGGGAGTCGACTGTCGCGGCGTCGCGGCTGCGCACCGGCGCCGCGATCAAGACCGGCCGATGAAAGCTCTTCCAGCGCTCGCTCCAGTCGTCGGGCAGCTCACTGGTGGAGATCTCGATCAGCGCTCCGCCGGTCACCGCGCGCAGGTCGGGCAGCTCGGGCAGCTCACCGGGGGCGCCGTAGACGGCGTACTCGATCGTCTCCCCGTCGAGCTCGGTCTCCTCGACGCCCGAGGGCGCGAGCTCGAGCAGGTCGGCGAGCACGAGCTCGGCCTGCGCGCGCTGCACACGGATCGCGAGGCGGATCACGCGGCCTGGCTGCGCAGCGCGCGGCGCAGCTTGGCGAACACCGAGTCGTCGGTGCGAAGGTTCTCTTCGGTGAGCGTGTCGTGCAGGCGCTCGAATAGCTCGCGCTGCTCGGCGCTGAGGCGACGGGGAACGACGACGTTGACGACCACGCGCAGATCGCCGCGGCGGTTACGGCGCAGACTGGGCATCCCCTGGCCGCGCACGTTCAGGACCTCACCGGGCTGTGTGCCGGGTGGTATCTCGATCGCGACGGGCCCGTCGAGCGTCGGCACCTGCAGGCTCGCGCCGACGGCGGCCAGCGGCGCGGAGACGTCGAGCGCGGTGATCAGGTCGTCGCCTTCGCGCACGAAGCGCTCGTCGGCGTGGACCTTAACCTGCACGTACAGATCGCCGGCCGGCGCACCGGCTTCGCCTGCGTGTCCCTTGGCTTCGAGGCGGATGCGCTGGCCGTCGGCGATCCCAGCGGGCACCTCGACGGTGAGCCTGCGCTCAGCCGCGAGTCGCCCGCGGCCGCGGCACTCACGGCAGGGCTCGCGTGGCACGCGACCGTCGCCGTGACAGACGTCGCAGGCGACTGTACGCACCATCTGCCCGAAGGGGGTGCGCGTAACGGCCTGCAGCTGCCCGGCGCCGCCGCAGCGCTTGCAGGTGTCGATCGGCGTGCCCGGCTCGGCACCGTTGCCGCGACAATGCGCGCAGCGCTCGACGGCGTCGAAGGCGACCTCGACTGTGGCTCCCTGCGCGGCCTGCGCGAGGTCGATCTCGACCGCGACCGCGATGTCGCTGCCACCCGCCGGGCCACCGCGCCCGCCGAAGGGGCTCGCACCGCCGAAGAAGGTGTCGAACAGATCGCCGATCGAGCCGAACCCGTCAAAGTTGGGGGCGTATCCACCGGAACGCAGACCGTCGTGGCCGTAGCGGTCATAGGTCGCGCGCCGTTCCGGGTCGGACAGGATCTCGTAGGCCTCGGCGGCCTCCTTGAACTTCTCCTCGGCCTGCGGGTCGTGGGCGTTGACGTCGGGGTGCAGCTCGCGTGCGAGCCGACGAAAGGATTTCTTGACCTCCTGCTCGGTCGCCTCACGAGAGACTCCCAGCACCTCATAGGGGTCGCGTGGCGTAGATGCGCGGCTCATGCTCGAATGTCCTCGTCTCTCAGCTCTCGGCGTAGGCGTCTTCGACGAAGCGCGAGAGCTCGTGCGCGATCTCGCGAACCGCGGGGATCGCATTGGCGTAGTCCATGCGGACGGGGCCGATTACCGAGACGATCCCGAGCTTGCGTTGGGGTACACCGTAGCCGGCGGCGACCATCGCGAGCGAGCGCATCGCGGGGATCTCGTTCTCACGTCCGATGCGCACATAGAGGTCGGGCTCACCGAGTGCGGCGCGCAGCACGCCGAGCAGTGCGACGCGCCGCTCTAGGAGTTCCATCAGCTCATTGATCTGCCCTACGTCGTGCATGTGCGTCTCGGAGAACAGCCGCGCGGCGCCGTCGACGTAGAGCACGTCCTGGGTCTCGGCGGCCAGCTCGCCGAAGGCCGGCGTGAGGCGCGCAAGGAAGCTGTGCTCGGTCGCCGACAGCGCGGGGTCGGCGAGGCGTTGCTGGAGCATCCGCGCGCCCAAGGCGAGCCCGACTAGACGCTCGTTGAGGTACTCGCCGGCCCAGGCGACCAGGCCCGGGTCGACGGGATCCTCGAAGGTCGCCAGCACCTTCGAGACGCCGCCGGTCGAGGTGATGATCACGGCGGCGACGACGCGCGGCTGCAGCGCGAGTACCTCGATATGACGGATCGTGGCCGTACTGGGAGAGGGCGCGGAGACGACTGCCAGCAGGTCGGTGACCTCCGAGAGGGTGGCGGTCGTCGCGCGCATCGTCTCCTCGACCTCCTGACGCATCAGCGAGAGCTCGAGCGCCGGGGCAGGCACGAGGCCCTTGCCGGAGACAAGCATGCGATCGACGACGTGGCGCTGACCGGCGTCGGTTGGGATTCGCCCGGCGGATGTGTGCGGGTGGGCGAGCAGCCCCTGCTCCTCGAGCAGCGCGAGCTCGTTGCGGACCGTTGAGGGCCCGCAGTTAAGATCGGGGTCGGAGGCGATCGTCTTGGAGGCCACCGGCTGGCCCGTGCTCAGGTAGCCGTCGACGACCTTGCAGAGGATCAGCTCTTGCCTGGCGCTCAACATGGATTTGATTCTACGAGCCGCTTGGGTGGGCGGCGGATCTCGGAGCGTTGCCGGACCCCCGCGGCCCGGCAACAGCACCCACGGGAAGCTCAGAGACTGAGCTCGGCCTCGGCGTTGCGAATAATCTGCTTCTCGCCCTGCTCGGCGACGGTGTCGATCAGCACGCGGCCGTCGCCGGTCTCGCGCACGGTGCCCTTGACGACGACCTCCTGCTCGGGGACACCCATGCCGCGGAACTGGACCGACAGGCGCTTGAGGTGCTCGGGGCCACCAGCGGCCTCGGTCTGCGCGCGCGCGACCTGAGCCATCGTCCAGAGGCCGTGCAGAATGCGCCCGGGCAGGCCGACGGCGCGCGCGAACTCCTCGTCGATGTGGATCGGGTTGAAGTCGCCGGAGGCGCCCGCGTAGCGGACGGTCACGTAGCGGTCGGGGGTGACCTTGAGCTCGATCTGGTCGCCGGTCTTCATTCGGCCGGAACTCCTCGGATGATGTTGGTCCAGGTGCCCACGCAGACGGTCTCGCCCCGCTGGTTGACCGAGTCGGTGCGAAACGCGTAGAAGGCCAGCTCCCCGCGCTGCCGGATCTCGGTGATCTCGGCCGTGGTGCTGATCTCGTCGCCGGCCACGACGAGCCGATCCCAACGGAACTCCTGACCACCGTGGACCAGCATCGCGAAATTGATCTGAAGCTCGGGGTCGAACAGGACCGGCCCGAGCATCTGCCCGGCGTAGACAACGGCGAACATCGGCGGGGCCACCAGATCAGGGAAACCGGCCGCGCGGGCGGCGTCGAGATCATGATGAAGCGGGTTGGTCTCCCCCACCGCGGACGCGTACTCGCGGATCTTCTCGCGCCCGACGGCGTAGGTCTCAGCCGGGTAGGTCTTGCCGATCTTGTCGGTGGGCAGCGACACCTCAGGCGCAGTCTCTCAGAAGATCGTCGGGACGGATCCGCCGTCGACCGTCCAGGCGGCGCCGCTGACGTTGGCGGCCTGCTCCGAGCACAGGAACACGACCACCGCCGCGACCTCCTCCTCGGTGCCGAGCCGGCCACGCGGAGTGCGGGATGCCATCTGCTCCATGACCTCCTGCTTCGAATGGCCGGTGCGGGCCGCCATCTGCTCGGCCAGGCCGCCCTCGGTCAGCCACATGTCGCCGTCGATCGCCCCCGGGGCCACCGCGTTGACCATCACGTTCTGGGACGCGAACCGGTCCGCGAACGCCCGCGAGAGCGACAGCTGAGCCGCCTTGGTCACGGAGTAGGCCATGTCGAGGCTGGCGCTCGGGCGTTTGGCCGAGGAGGAGGTGACGTTGACGATCCGGCCCCACCGCTGCTCGGCCATCCGCGGCGCGGCGGCCCGCATCAGTCGCATGGACGCCATCACGTGCAGGTCCCACTGCTCCTGCCAGGCCTCATCGGGCAGCTCCTCGAGCGGACGGGTACCGGTGATTCCGGCGCAGTTGACGAGCACGTCGAGCCGGCCCGCGGCGGCCAGAATCGGCTCAGGTGCGTCCGGTTGGGTCAGATCCGCAGTCACGATCCTGGGCTGGTCGGCGCCCACCTCGATGCAGTCCTGCCTTACTCGCTCGAGCGCATCGAGGCGACGCCCGACGAGCACCAGGTCGGCTCCCTCTCGCGCGAGCAGCCGGGCGGTCGCCGATCCGATGCCACCGGTTGCGCCGGTGACCACGCAGGTACGTCCGTTCAGGCCCAGATTCATCCGAAACTCGATCCTTCCACTTAAGATCGCCCGGCTGTCTGTCCGGGCGGAGTAAATTTAAAGATTAGGAAACAGGCGAAAGGAGACCGACTAATGAGCCTTTCCATCGGCGATACCGCCCCAGACTTTCAGGCCGAGACCACGCAGGGACCGATCAGCTTCCACG
>DASXZA010000005.1:0-137883 GCA_036502205.1 Solirubrobacteraceae bacterium
AGTCTTGCTTATGGGGAGTTGTTTACGCGTGAGTTCTGGAGGGACATACGTGATGGGGTTTGCTGCGGGTCCGGTCGGGCCTGTAGCTAGATGCATCGGCATCGCCGATGCATCTCTCTCTCTCTCTCTCTCTCTGGACGAACCCTGGGCTAGCAGCTAGCTTCTTCGACGGCCCCCGCGGGGGCCGTTCGCTCGCTTCTCGCGGCAGCTTCGCCGGGGTTCACGGAGCCTCGCCATTGCCCATCCCTTTGGCCAAGCGCCCGAGGGATCCTGGTTCATCTGTCGACATCGACGCGTTTCCCGTGTGCCTAGCGCAGACGCACGCGGTTGCGGGTTCGCCCCGATCCTCCGCGGTTGGGCGTACGCCAGGGCCTTCATCTTCGTCTTCGTTCGATCGCGCGGGCGTTGGCCTGTGCCCTGAGAGGAGCCTGTGCTCATGAGGTTAGGTATCGCTCGCAGCTCGCGCGGCGTGTTGCGGTTTCTGGGGATCAGTGGTCTCGCGCTTGCTCTATGTGTGCTCGCGATGTCCACGCATCTCGACAGTGCGCTGGCGAGCAGCAATTGTCCCAACGAAGGCTTCCGCAGCGGTCCCGCGGCCAACCTGCCGGACTGCCGCGCGTATGAGATGGTCTCGCCGCCAAGCAAGAACGGCGGTCAGGTCGACGGCGGCACCACGCTGGAAACCGAACCCAGCCCCCAGCAGGCCTCCTCCGACGGCGAAGCTGTCACATACGGGTCGCAGACCGCCTTCGCCGAAGGGAACTCGGCAAGCGCGATGCCAACCTCGCAGTACATCTCGCGGCGTACGGCGGCAGGCTGGGTCACGCAGGCGGTCACCCCCAAGCAGTCGATCGCCGGCGGGCGCGTGAGCACCAGCTCGGGCACCGTGGACGAGAGCCTCTTCCTCGGCTTCAACGAAAGCCTCACACGCGCCTATCTCGTCGCCGACGAACCGGCGCCGGTACCTGGAGCGCCAGTCGACTACTACAGCCCTTATCTCCAGAACGAGGAAGACGGCGCGTTCACGCTGCTCTCCGACGTCACGCCGCCGACCGTGCCTCCGGGGCCAGGCGACTGCTGCGACGGCTTTGTCACCTACTACGCAGGCATGTCGAGCGATGGTCAGCACGTGATCTTCGCGGCCGACGACGCGTTGACGACCGATGCGGTGCCCGGTCGTGTGAATCTTTACGAGTGGAACGAAGGCCACCTGGAACAGGTGAACGGTACAACGCCGTCCTCCGCGTTCGGCAGCAGGCCCGAAGACCTCGAGCAGGGCGCGCGCAACGATTACAGTCACGCCATTTCCAGCGATGGAGAGCGCGCGTTCTGGCAGAACGACGGCGTCAGCCGTCAGGTCTATATGCACGAACTCACGCCGACCGGGCCACGAACCGTGGAGGTCTCCGCATCGCAGAAGACAAACGGAACGGGACCAGGTGGGACCGATCCGAGGGGCCCTCTGTCATCACACTTCTGGACCGCCAGCAGTGACGGTTCACTGGTCTACTTCACCAGCTGTGCGCAGTTGACCAACGACTCGACCGCCAAAGCCTTCGAAGAAGGCTCCGACTGCTTCAGAGATGCTGGAACATTCGGCGAAGCGGGCGAACAGGGTGACGATCTCTACCAGTTTAACGTCAACACGGGTGTTCTGAGCGACCTGACAGTCGATCGTAATCCCGGGGAAACAGCCAATGTGAAGGGTGTGATCGGGGCCAGCGAAGACGGGTCATATGTGTACTTCGTGGCCGACGGCGTGCTGGCCCCCGGCGCGCGATCCGCCGGCACACTCGCGCATAATCTCTACGTCTGGCACAACGGCACCACGAGCTTCATCGCAACGCTCGAAAACGAAGACCAGGAAGAACGGGACTGGGATCGCTCGCCGAACTTTCGCTCAGCGCGAGTCTCACCCGACGGTCGCTACGTCGTCTTCCAGTCGATGGTCTCGCTCACCGGCTACGACAACGTGTCCAGCGTGCCGGAAGGGTGTCCATCCGGCTTTGAACGCGGCGCTTGCATGGAGGTCTATGAGTACGACACGCAGACAAATAAACTCGCCTGCGCGTCCTGCAACCCGACGGGCGTGCGGCCGGTAGGTACCTCGCTGGTTCCCGAAACGCTGCACGCGCTCCAGTCGGTCCCAGGCTGGCAGACCAGCACGCAGCAGCAGCGCTACCTGCTCGACGACGGCCGCGTCTTCTTCCAGAGCGCCGATCAACTATTGCCGCAGGCCAGCAATGGGCAAAGCAACATCTATGAGTGGGAGCCCAATGGAGTCGGCAGCTGCCAACTCATCGCCGGTTGCGTCTATCTGATCTCCAGCGGCACGAGCCAGGGGGCGTCCCACTTCACGGATGCCAGCGCCGATGGCAGCAACGTCTTCATCATCACGGCCCAGCAGCTCGTCGCCGCCGACGGCGACGAAGAGCTGGACCTTTACGACGCGCGGATCGATGGCGGCTTTCCGTCGGGGAGCCCGCCGCCCTGCGGCGGTGAAGCGTGCCGGCCGCCGGTGACACCGGCGCCCGCGATCTACGGCGCTCCGCCGAGCGCCACCTTCGTCGGTCCGGGCAACCCGAGCGCACAGCCATCGACTGGCGCCACGGTCAAGCAGAAGCAGGCGCCCAAGAAGCACAAGGCGTCCAAGCACAAGAAAAAACCGAAAAAGCGCCGCAGCACCAAGCGCATCCAAGCCAAGCACTCCAGAAAGGCGGGCAGGTGATGATGCCGACATCCGATTGGCGCGCCGCGCGGAGTGGACGGACCCGCGGCATCGGTCGCCGGAGAGTGCTCGCCACGCTGCTCGTCGGCGTGCTGATGGCCTTCGCTTTGGTCTCCGCGGCGAGCGCCTCGACGCCTGGAGAATTCGGCTTCGCCGAAGACGGGTTGAGGGCCGCCGCGACGAACCAGGATGGCACGCCGGACACACAAGCCGGCTCTCACCCGTTCGCGTTCACCACCACCATCGCCCTGAACGAAGGTATCTCCGAGGGCAAACCGATCTCCGCCGGCGGCAACGTCAAGAACATCGAAGTGAACCTGCCTGCGGGGCTCGTCGGCGATCCCGAAGCGACACCGGACTGCTCTCAGCAGACCTTCGGAGAAAACTTCAATTTCAGCGTCGGGACGAGATGCCCGATCGATAGTCAGGTCGGCGTCGTGCGTCTCGACGTCTCCGGCTTGCGCTTGAACGGCCCCGTGTACAACATCGTGCCGCCAAAGGGCATGCCGGCGGAGTTTGGCTTCTCGGTGCTCGGCTCGCCGATCGTGCTGGTCCCGCGTGTGCGCACCGGCGGCGACTACGGCATCAGCGTCGACTTGACGAACATCGCGCAGGGCTTCTCCATGATCACCGGGTCGGTGAGCCTCTGGGGAGTGCCGGCCGACCCAGCGCATGACCTGCAGCGCGGTACATGTTTCGAGCACAACTCCGAAGTCGAAGAAGGCGTAATCCCGAAAGGCTCGTTCGAAGAATGTCACACGTCGGTCCCGCCGAAGCCGTTCCTGAGCCTGCCGACGTCATGCGAAGGGCCGCTGCTGGTAACCGCACGGGTCGACTCCTATGAAGAGCCGGCCGCCTACTCGACGGACTCCACGGAAATGCCCGGCTTGACGGGTTGCGACAGGCTCGATTTCAGCCCGCGGCTCGTGGTGCAGCCCGAACCGGCGCAGGCCGCTTCACCCTCGGGGTTGAGTGTCGAAATCCAGGTTCCCCAGACCTATGAAAACCCGGAAGGATTGGCCGAGGCAAATCTCAAGAACACGACGGTCACGCTGCCGGCAGGCGTCGCGGTGAACCCGTCGGCGGCCGATGGGCTGGCCGCGTGCAGCGAGGAACAGGCCGGCTTGAACGACACTTTGGAAGAGGCGTGTCCGGATGCGTCGAAGGTCGGCGAGGTCGAAATCCGCACGCCCCTGCTGCCCCGTCCGTTGACGGGCGGCGTGTTCCTGGCCCAGCAGGGGAACCTGCCGGGCAACGGGTCCAACCCGTTCGGATCGCTGCTAGCGCTCTACATCGTCGTCAGGGAGCCCGTCTCGGGAGTGCTCGTGAAGCTCGCCGGCGAAGTCAAAGCCGACTCGGCGACCGGGCAGCTGGTGACGACGTTCCTGAACAACCCCGCGGTTCCGTTCGACAGTCTGCGCTTGAGCTTCTTCGGCGGACCGCGCGCCGCGCTGGTAAATCCGCCGCTGTGCGGGACCTACACGACCAGCACGGAGATGACGCCCTGGTCCGGCGGGGCGTCGGCGAGCCCGTCCGCGAGCTTTCAGATCACGTCCGGCCCCGGTGGATCATCGTGCCTGTCCGCTCAACCTTTCACCCCCGGTCTGGTATCGGGTACGCAGAGCAACCAGGCGGGCGGATTCACCCCGTTCAGCCTCACGTTCGACCGCTCTGACGCCGAACAGAACATGAGCCGTATACAGGTCACGACCCCGCCGGGCCTGCTGGGCAGCCTGGCGAGCGTCGCACTGTGCCCCGAACCGCAGGCGAGTCAGGGCGCGTGTGGCCCGGACAGCCTGATCGGGCATGTCACGGTTGGCGTCGGCGCGGGGAGCAACCCGTTCTACGTGACCGGCAGCATCTATCTGACCGCCTCCTACAACGGCGCGCCATACGGGTTGGCGTTCGTGGTCCCGGCCGTCGCCGGTCCGCTGAACCTGGGCGTCGTGATCGTTCGCGCCGCGGTGAACGTCGACCCGCACACGGCCGCGCTCACGGTCACCAGCGAACCGCTGCCGCAGATCCTGCAAGGCGTGCCACTGCACATCCGCGCGGTCAACGTCACGCTCGACCGCGAACGGTTCATCTTCAACCCGACCAACTGCAACCCGATGGCGATCCAGGCCACGATGGTCAGCGCGCTCGGGGCCAGCGCACCGGTCACGACCCACTTCCAGGCGACCAACTGCGCTGCACTGAGCTTCACACCCCAGTTCAAAGTCGCCACGTCGGGCAGAACCTCGCGCGCGGACGGCGCGAGCCTCGATGCGAGGCTGCTCGAGCCCGAGGCCGGCGGACGGTCGATCCTCGCGACCAACGGCGGGCAGGCCAACATCGCCAAGGTCAAAGTCGAACTGCCGAAGATCCTGCCCGCGCGGCTGACGACACTGCAGAAGGCCTGCACCGCCGCGGTCTTCGAAGCGAATCCTGCCGACTGCCCCGTTGCCTCACGTGTCGGATACGCCAGAGCGACCACGCCGCTGCTCCCGGTGCAGCTGACCGGCCCGGCGTACTTCGTCTCCCACGGGGGCGAAGCGTTCCCGAGCCTGATCGTCGTGCTCCAGGGCTACGGCGTCAGGGTCGACCTCATCGGGGCGACCTTCATCAGCAAACAGGGAATCACGAGCAGCACGTTCGGGGCCGTGCCCGACGTGCCGGTGACGAGCTTCGAGCTCTATCTGCCGGAGGGCCCCTATTCGGCGCTTGCCGCCACCGGCAACCTCTGCAAGAAAAAGCTCGTCATGCCCACGGAAATGATCGGTCAGAACGGCACCGCCATCCACAAGAGCACCCCGATCCAAGTCACCAACTGCAAGGTCAAGGCCAAGCAGCGAAAGAAGACCAAGTCCAAGAGCAAGGCCAAGGGGTCCCGCGCTACGCGGACGACCCTGCGCGACAGCAACCGGAGGGGATCATGAACCGCACGAAGACGATCACGGCGACAGCTCTCTGCGCGCTCTGCATCCTGCCGCTATTTGCCGGCGCGTCCGCGGAGGCGACCCAGGTCTATCCATTCAGCGGCGTCTCGTTCGGACCTGGTGGGCCCGGTGTCGGGACGTTCTCGCGCGTCGAGGCCGTCGGGGTCGATCAGATGACCGAAGACGTCTACGTGTACGACGCCACCGTAGTGGAACATCTCGGTGTCGTCGTCGAACGCGGCCGCCTCTACAAGTTCAACGCCGACGGCGAACCGGTGGCGTTCTCAGGACTCGCGGGCAGCAATTTCATCGGCAATGTCGGCAGCACGGGGTACGCCGAAGAACAGATCGCGATCGACGACTCCAACGGACCGGACAAAGGCGACATCTACGTGTCAGGGAACCGCGAGGTGAAGGTGTTCAGCCCGGCGGGAGAACTGCTCGGCGAATTGAGCGGCGGAGAAATGTGCGGCGTGGCGGTTGGCGCCGACGGCCACGTCTACGTCGGCATCTACCCGGACGAAGTCCGCCAGTACGTGCCCACCGCAAACCCCGTCACGAACGCCGACTACGTCTCTTCGCTCAGCGGATTGAACGAAGCCTGCAACGTCTCCGTCGACGGCCAGGGGAACATATTCGCAGTGGTCTGGACCGGCGGCGTACACAGGTATGCATCCTCGCAGTTCAACACCACCGGCGAATCCGCAGTCGCCAGCCCCACGGCCCCCTTCGACGAAGTCGCTCGCACGATCACGTCTGGGCCCACGGGCGCAAGCGTGTTCGTGGACGACCTCGGGTCGATCGCGGAGTACTCGGATACGAGCAGGCCGGAACTGCTCGCCCGCTTCGGCGCGACCGAACCCGGCAAGCTCACTGAATCCTTCGGCCTGGCGGTCAACAACACCACCGGAGAGGTCTACGCCGGCAACAGCACCACGGTGAACATCTACGGGCCCCCCGAAACACTGCCTCCCCCGACCGTCGAAGACGAACCTCCGGTCCTAAGCGGGCTCACACGCACAACCGCGCAGGTCACAGGGACGGTCGACCCGGAGAACAACAAGAGCTCCCTCGTCATCGAATATGTATCCGACGGTGAATATCGATCGGGGGCGGCGAACCCGTACGCGCGCGGCGCGAGCTCGCCGAGCGTGACCCTCGAAGCCCTGAGCGCAGACGAGTCTGTTGGGCCGATCGCCCTGGAGGGGCTGACCGCCGGGACGACATACCATTACCGGCTTGCCGCGCACAGCATCGCCGGCACCTCCTACAGCCAGGACCGCACATTCACGACGGCGCCCCCCACGTCTCCGGGCGTTAGCACCGGTGCGGCCGGCGAAGTCACGCAGACCTCCGCGCTGCTCAGCGGGACGGTCGAAGCCCAAGCGCTGCAGACCAGCTACGAGTTCGAAGTCGGAACCGACACGAGCTACTCCGGCGCGAAGCTCTTCGGCAACGCCGGACGGAGTGCCGGCGCCGAAACGGTCTCCGCCGGCCTTCAATACCTCGTGCCCGGCACGACCTACCACTACCGACTCGTCGCGACCAATGAGGACGGCACCACCTACGGGCAGGACATGACCTTCACGACGCCCGGGGTGCCCACTCCGATCGCGCAGCCACCGGCCGCGCCGCTGGTCGCGAGCCCCGCCGTCGCGTTCCCGACGATTCCCGCGGCGAGCAAATCGAGTGCAGCCAAGAAAAAGTCCAAGCGGGGCATCAAGAGTAAGAAAAAGCCGGCGCGCAAACGCGCCAAGGCGAAGCATGCGTCGGCCAAACCCGCCGCTAGCCATGCCAGACATATGAGAGGGGGGAGCGGGAGGTAGGGCCGCTTGCGCGGCGATCCACCGATCCCGCGCCGGTCCATTCTGCGTGAGCGATGCCGACGATGACGATCAAAAGCAGAAATCTCGGCCGGGTCGACTCGCGCCGCGGCAAGAGCACGGCGCGAGTCGGAGCGTCAGATGTCGCGATTGGCGCCAACCGTGGTGGGGTGCCTGAGGTTCAGCGTGTCCGGATCATGTCGGCGCTTGTGGAAGTAGCGCGTGAGTACGGGACGGGGCGTGTCACGGTCACTCATATCGTTACTCGCTCGGGGGTCTCGCGTCGTACTTTCTATGAGTTGTTCGAGGATCGCGACGCCTGTTTTCTGGCGACACTCGATCACGCGCTGGAGCGCGCCGCCGCGCGCGTGCTGCCGGTCTTCATGGAAGCTTCCGAGTCGTGGCGCGCGCGGATACGCTTTGGGCTGCTCGCTCTCTTGGAGTTCTTGGACGACGAGCCGGCTCTTGGTGAGATGTGCATCGTCGACGCGCTGGGCGCCGGTTCGCTTGCGCTCGAGCGTCGCGCGGGTGTCGTGCGGACGCTGGTTGATGTCGTCGATGGGGGCCGTGCGGATGCCAAGACCACCTGCAAGCCCACGCGGCTGACCGCCGAGGGTGTCGTCGGGGGAGTCCTTTCGGTGCTCTACGGACGGCTGGCCGAGCGCACGCCGCGCTCCACCGAGCCGATGACCGCGCTGCTCAATCCGCTGATGGGAATGATCGTGCTGCCCTATCTCGGCTCCGCTGCTGCAGCCAAGGAGATGGAGCGCGCGGTCCCCGACTCCGCGGCGCCGCGACCGAATGCCATGCATCACGCGAATCCGCTGGCGGGTCTCGGCATGCGCCTGACCTACCGGACGATGCGCGTGCTGAGCGCGATCGCCTCCGAGCCCCGCGCCAGCAATCGCCGGGTTGCCGCGGTCGCCGGCGTGCAGGACCCCGGCCAGATCTCAAAGCTCCTCGCTCGCCTCGAGCATCTAGAGCTAGTCGAGAACCTCGGCGTCGGCTCCGCGCGCGGTGAGCCCAACGCCTGGCGCCTTACCGCCCGAGGCCACGAAATCGAGGACGCAATCCGCGAGCAGATCGAGCAGGTCTGACGCCCGTCGGACCGTAGCGGCGCGTTGACGCTCGCCCAGACGCGAGCGCGCCAAGCGCCTACTCTGTGTGGATGTCCGCACTGCCACCCGGACCCTCCGAGCCGCCGCTGATGCAGACGCTGCGCTGGATCGCGCGGCCGATCGCCTTCTTGGAGTCCTGCCGGCGGCGCTACGGCGACGCCTTCAGCGTCAGCTTCGTCGGGTTCCAGCGCCCGATGGTGATCCTTAGCGATCCGCAGGCGATCCGTGCGCTCTACACCGAGCCCGCCAACGGTCTGCCGCCGGGGCGCAAGATTTCGCTGCTGCCGATCTTGGGCGCGAATTCGGTACTGCTGCTCGAGGGCCGCGAGCACCTAGCGCGCCGACGTCTGATGCTGCCGCCGTTTCACGGAGAGCGGATGCGCTCCTACGAGGAGATCGTGCGCGAAGCCACCCAGCGCGAGCTCGCACAGTGGCGCGAGGGCGAGGAGTTCGCGATCCATCCCCGCATGCAGGCGATCACGCTCGAGGTCATCCTGCGCGCCGTGTTCGGCGTCACCGACCCGCGGCGGCGCGCACTGCTCAGCGAGCGCCTGCCGCTGTTGCTGGCGGACACCGCCTCGGTCGCTCTACAGCTGCGCATGCTGCTCGCGCCGCGTCTCGGGCGCAGCGACCCGCTCAAGGATCTCAAGCAGCAGCTGCGCGGGATCGATGAGCTGCTGTTCGCCGAGATCACCGAGCGCCGCGCCGAGGGTGACCACGCCGGGCGCGAGGACATCCTCTCGCTGCTCGTCACTGCGCGCTTCGAGGACGGCAGTGCGATGGACGATCGCGACCTGCGCGATCAGCTGCTCACGCTGCTGCTCGCCGGCCACGAGACCACCGCGACTGCGCTCGCCTGGTCGTTTGACCTGCTGCTGCGCCACCCCGCCGCGCTCGCGTGCCTGACCGCCGAGGTCGACGCGGGGGAGAGCGACGAGTACCTGCGCGCCGTCGTCTCCGAGTCGCTGCGGCTGCGTCCCGTCGTGCCGCTTGCCGGCAGACGGCTCGCCGTCGAGCTCGAGCTCGACGGCCTCACGCTGCCGGTCGGCACCGACGTCACCCCCGCGATCTGGCTCACGCACACACGCCCCGATCTATATCCCGAGCCCTACGCATTTCGACCCGAGCGTTTCCTGGAGAGCGCGCCGCAGACCTACGGCTGGATTCCCTTCGGCGGCGGCGTCCGCCGCTGTCTGGGAGCATCGTTCGCGGAATTCGAGATGCGCGTCGTATTGGAGACGGTTCTGCGCGAGCGCGCCCTGGAGCCCGCGAGCCTCCGCGCCGAGCGCGTCACGCGTCGCAACGTCACGTTCTCACCGCGTAACGGCACACGCGTACGCGTCAGAGCGCGTGTCCCCGAGGCTCGGCCTGCGCGCGAGCGCGAGCCGGTGTCCGTCTAAGCCTGTCCACGTAACGACGGACGCCTGCCGGCGGGCCCGGCAATCGACGATCGGCTTGATCGCTCAGAGCGGGCCAATCATTACGCTGTCCCCGGCGCAATCAAGTCCGGCAGGACGCGCATGTCGTCGAATACGACAGTCTCCGGCCCTGCGAGAGTCTGGCCGACCGTCAGACCACCCGCATATGCAAGTACCCGCATGCCCGCGGCGCGCGCCGCCTCGACGCCGTGGCGGCTGTCCTCCACGACGACACAGTGCGAAGGAGCGACGCCCATCCGGCGTGCCGCATACAGAAACAAGTCCGGCGCCGGCTTGCCGTTGGCGACTTCGCTGGCGCTGAACACATCGCCAGCGAAGCGCGCCGCCAAGTCCACGAGCTCGAGCTTCATCCGCAGGCTGTCCGGCTGGCTGCTCGAAGCAACGCACACGGGAAGCTCAATGCCGTCCAAGGCCTCCTTCACTCCGCGAACCGCCGAAAGCTCCGAGCGGTACGCATCGTCGTACAGGGGAGCAAAGCGCTCCATGAACCCTGGAACTTCATGGCCCAGATGCTCCTCGATCGCCTGTCGCATGGCGTCGGGGGAACGTCCCACGAAGCGGTCGATCACCTCGGCTTCGGAGAGCCTCAGGCCGAATCGCGAGAGGATGACCAAGTCGATCCGCACGGCGATCGGCTCGCTGTCGACGAGCACGCCGTCGCAGTCGAAGATCACCAGCTCTACGGGACTCACGCCCGGTCTACCACTGCGCACGGTGGTGCTCCACGACACCGAGGCCGTCGAGCAACTCCAGCCCGCCCGGAAGCGTCCCACTGAACGCGCCGAACGGCGCGCGGTACTCGCTGCGCACCAGCAGCAGGTTCTCGCGGCGCTCGCGCTGCGCCTCGGGCGTAAAGTGCAGTACCGATCCGTCGGCCGTCTCGATTCGTGTGAGGTCCGCCGCGAAGCTCACCGCCGGCGCCTCGCGCGGCGCGCCCGCCACCCAAATCGCACGCTCGCTGCCGTTGGGCGGATCGTTGACGCCCTCCACGAGGTTGAACGCGAGCGGTGTCCCCGCCCGGTCCACGCCGACGCCCGCCGCCCAATGCCACTCCGTGACGCGCGCGTGATAGCCCGCCGTGTCGTCAATCACGGCGCGCGCCTCGATCGCCTGCGGTCTGTCGCCCCCGATGGCGATCGTGCCATGCGCCGCGACCCCGGCCTGCTTGCGCGTCCACACGTAGCCCTCGCCGTGCGCGCACGTCGCCTCGACCGCGGCGCCTTCCTCGAGCGCGAAGTCGCACGCGATGACGGTGCCGGCAGTTTGGCGCCGGCCGCGCGGGTCGACGCTCCTGTCGTGGATTCGCAGCCGGCCCGGCGAGAGTTCAACCGTGCCGCGTCGCGGCAGCAGCCGCGTGCGCTCCAGCAGGCGCGGCGACGATCCCAACTGCTCGCCGCGGAGCAGCACCGCCCAGAAGCTCTGCCGCGCCGGTCCGACCTGGACCGTCGCCGCACACGCCATCAGCTCCTCGCAGAAGATCGCCACATAGCGCCAGCGCTTGAGCGGACGCGTGCCGCGCAGCAGCGGCATGCGCGCAGGGGGGACCGGTGCGAAGCCCGTCGCGCGCGCGGGTGCGACGAACCTCTCTGGGTCAGTCGCGGCTATGCTTTCCGTTGTTGACTGACTAGTCAATCTATTTTGTGAAGGGACGCTCACGGGAGGCAACGCGCTTTTGAAGGTCGCGGCAGTCCAGCTGAACTCCACCGCCGACACCGCCGCCAACATGGCCACGGCGGATCGCCTGACGCGCGCCGCGGCGGCCGACGGTGCGCGTCTGATCGTACTCCCGGAGAAGTGGACCGCGCTGGGACGCGACGAGGATCTACGCGCCGGTGCGCAGACACTTGACGGGCCAGCCATCACGTGGGCGCGCGAGCTCGCGCACGAGTTGCGCATCGAGCTCATCGCCGGATCGATCGTCGAGCGGCGCGCGGGCAGTCCGCTGCTGGCGAACACCTCCGTGCACATCGACGCGCACGGTGAGCTGCGCGCGGTCTACCGCAAGCTGCACATGTTCGACGTCGAAGTCGAGGGCCGCGCCTACCGCGAGTCTGCCGTCACCGAGCCCGGTAGCGAGATCGTCTCGAGCGCGAGCGCCGACGGCCTCGAGCTGGGACTGGCGATCTGCTACGACCTGCGCTTCCCCGAGCTCTTCGCCGCGCTCGCGCGGCGTGGCGCCCGCGTGATCGTGCTGCCATCCGCTTTCACGCTGCCGACCACGCGCGACCACTGGGAGATCCTGGTGCGCGCGCGGGCGATCGAGAACGAGGTCTTCGTGATTGCCGCCAACCAGGTCGGCGAGCACCCCGGCGGGCACCACTCCGGCGGGCGCTCGCTGATCGTCGACCCCTGGGGCGTCGTGCTGGCCCGCGCCGAGGAGAGCGAGGGCTGGATCGCCGCCGAGCTCGACCTCGACCGTCAACGCGAGATCCGCGCACAGCTGCCCGTGTTGGCGCACCGCCGCGGCGACGTCTACGGTCGCGTCGAGACGACCGCGTCGCGATCTGCGGGGGCGATCGCATGAGCGCCTCCCGACCGCCGGCCGCGCGCGCCAAGAACGGCCCCGACAAGCGGCGCATGATCCTCGACGCCGCCGTGCGCGTGTTCGCCAACCAGGGATTTCATGCCTGTCGCGTCTCCGACATCGCCGACGAGGCCGGGGTCGCCTACGGGCTCGTCTACCACTACTTCGCCTCCAAGGACGAGGTCCTCGACACGCTCTTCCTCGAGCGCTGGGCCGTGCTACTCGCGACGATCCGCCAGGTCGACGTCGAGGAGACCAATCCGCGCGCCAAGCTCCACGCGATCGCGTCGTTCATCGTCGACAGCTACAGCCACGACCCCGACCTGATGAAGGTCATCATCGTCGAGGTCACGCGCGCCGCGAACTCCTTCGGGCAGACCCACCTCGCGCAGATCCGCGAGGCCTACGAGCTGATCGCCGCGATCGTCACCGCCGCGCAGGCCGAAGGCGCCTTCAAGGCCGAGATCGACGCCGAGTTCGCCGCGATGGCCTTCTACGGTGCGATCGAGCAGATGCTCACCGGCTGGATCTTCGGGCTGCTGCCACGCGAGGCCGAGGACTTCGAGCACGCCAAGTGGCTCGTCGTCGAGACCGTCTGCGGTGGATTGGAGACGACCACCGTGGGGAATACACTCCCCGGATGATCGAGAACGAGATGGTCAAGCGACTGATGTGGTCCGGCCTGCTCACCGCCTTTGGTGCGCTCGCGAGCATCGCGACGCAGCGCGGCGCCGCGCTGGTCTGGCGAAAGGTGTTCGACGAGGAGCCGCCCGAGTGAGCGAGGCGCCCCGCAGCGGGCCTCGCACGGATGGGCCCGGCGGCGGGCCTCAGAACATCGCCACCGCGATCACCGACGTCACAGAGCGCTTCACGGTCCTCATCCACGAGGAGATCGAGCTCGCCAAGGCCGAGATCACCGAAAAGACGACGAAGCTCGCCAAGGGCGCGATCGTCGCCGTCGCGGCCGGCGTGTTCCTCGTCACCGCGCTGTTCTTCGTGCTGATCGGCCTCGCGTTCCTGCTCTACTACGTCTTCCCCGTCGGCGCCTTCGCTTACTTCTGGGGCTTCTTTGCGATGGCCCTGATCCTCATCGTGCTCGGCGCGATCGCGGGCTTAGTGGCTGCCAAAGTCGTCAAAAAAGGGTCGCCGCCGGTGCCCAGCATGGCGATCGACGAGGCGCGCAAGATCCGCGAGAGCGTTAGCGGCGCCCAGGCCGGTCCGGGAGCGGTGAGCTAACCGATGGCTCAGCGCTCACCGGCTGAGATCCGCGACTCGATGGAGGCCAACCGTGCCGAGCTCGAGGTCTCGTTGCAACGCCTGCGCGGCGAGGTCACCCAGCTCACCGACTGGCGCGCACACGTCGCGCGCCATCAACGCGAGATCATGATCGGCGTAGCGGTCGTCGGCTTCGTGCTCGGTGCACGCGGGTTGCGCCGGCGCCGCAGGCGCTAGTCACAGTCGCTGCGGGCCAGCTACCAGTTTGTGTACATGTACAGACTGGTAGATAAGCGTAGGTTTTCCAACCTATGGTATCTTGCGCGACCCAGACCGTTGTCGGCGACTCAAGGGGACAGGATGAAGATGCGTGCAAGGATGTGCGGCCGCGACATGCGCGGTGCACGGCGCGGGAAGTGGGTTGCTGCTGTGCTGAGCGTGTTCGCAGTCCTCGCTCTGGCGTTGGCGCCGGTCGCAGCGGCAAGTAGCTCGTTCACCTGGACCGGATCTGAAAGCTCGGAAGACTGGTCGGTCGCGGGGAACTGGGAAGGAACTGTCGCGCCGAGCTCCGCGCAGGCGCTCGCGACGCTTGATTTTCCTCGCCTGACAAGCAGTACGTGCCAATCCGAGTCGCCGGCCGATGCCTGCTACTTCAGCGCGAATGACATCAGTGGGCTGAGCGCCGAATCGATGCAACTCGACGACTCCGACGATTACGTGCTGGCAGGAGAAGCGATGACGCTGGGCGGCGGCGGGCTCACCGCTGCGCCCGGTGGGGCAAGCGGTGGTGGAGGTGCCTTCATGTTTCTGCCACTGCAGCTCAGCTCGCCGCAACGTTGGAGCATCACCGAGCCCAGCGGTGGTGCAATTGAGGAAAATGGACTGTTCCTGGGCGAAACAGTCACCGGCGCCGGAATGCCACTGACGATCGAACTCGATCATGGACCGGCACTGCTCCTTGAAAACGACACCGAGGTCGGATCGCTGACGATCGAAGGGCCGAACGCCACCGGTCAGCACATCGATAACGGCTCGGTGCTCATGGGCAACGGCAAGCTCAATGCCACCGATCGCGAGCCGGTCGAATTGAGTCGTGTCTACTTCGAAGGGACCGGAGCGCTCGGCCCGTTGACCGTTAACGACGCCACGCTGGTCGTCGGAAACGAGGGTAAGCCCGATGAAGGCCTCGAAGCGGCCAGCGCAAAGCTCGACTCCAATAGCGGCATGCTCTTCTCAATCACAGGTCCCGGAACGACCGCAAAGGTCGACTACTCACAGCTCACATCAGGCGGGTCGGTCGAACTGGCTGGTGCGATCGCCGTGGTAGTCGACAAACCATCAAAAGAAGCCGCTTGTCCGGTGCTCACCCCGGGCGAGAAGTTCACCTTCATCTCCACGACCGGGCAGCTATCGGGCATGTTTGGCAACGCCCCCGAAGACGGTCCCGAAATAGCGATCGAGTTTGCCAAAAGCTGCGAACAGCAGTCGCAGACGATGCGAATCAGCTACTCGAGGAGCAACGGCGCCGAGGCTGTCATCGGAACAGTTGACGCTCAGGCCAAGGAACGCCAAGAACAAGAAGTCAGGGAAACGGAAGCCAAAGAGCAGGAAGCGAAACAGAAAGAAGCAGCAGCCACGAAATCGGCTGAAGAACACGCCCAGAAACTGCGAGAAGAAGTCGCTTCACTGGAAGCGGCGGACACGCAACGCCGTGCCGAAGAAGCCGCAAAACTCAAAGCAGAATCCACCGTGCAAGGACCCACTGCGCAAGGACCCACCGCGCACGGTGGCGTCCTAGCAGACAAAGAAGTATCCAAGCCCAAGCCGCTCACGCGCGCTCAGCTGCTCGCCCTAGGACTGAAGCAGTGCCGCAAGCAGCCCAAAAGCAAACGTGCGAAGTGCGAGGCCAAGGTGCGCAGAAAGTACGGCAGTCGAGCCAAGGGCCGCAAGCGATAGCTCCCGCGTCTGCTCGGCGCCCTTGTCCACGCGGCGTGACTGGCGTCGGCTCAGGCCACCAACGCCCGCGGAAGCCCGCCGACGCCGATCAATCCCGGGCCCACATAGGTGCCGATGACCGGCCCCACCTCTGAGAAGAACAGCGGCTCCGAGCCGTAGATCTCGCGGCCACGCTCGATTAGGCGTTGGGCTTGCTCAGTCGCCTGGATGTGCTGCACGACCCACGCGTCCGAGCCCGCCTCGCGCAGCTCGTGCATGTACTGCACCATGCGCTCGAATGCACGCCCCGCCGTGCGCACACGCTCGACCGGCGTGATCTCGTACTCGAGCGAGAGGATCGGCTTGATCCTCAGCGTCCCACCGAGCCACGCCTGTGCACGCCCCACGCGTCCGCCACGGCGCAGGTACTCCAGCGTGTCGATGCAGAACCAGATTTTCAGCGCCTTGCGCGCCTCGCGCACGCGCACTGCGACCTCGTCCTTGCTCGCGCCCGAGCGAGCCGCCGCCGCCGCCGCGAGCACCAGCATGCCCATGCCACCACACGCGGTTTCGCTGTCGATCACCTCCACACGCTCGCCGAGGCCACGCTCGACGAGCAGGCCGTGTGCCTGGCGCGCCGCGTCGCAGGTGCCCGAGATGCCGCCCGCGAGGTGGATCGAGACGATGTCCGAGCCCGCCTCCAGCAGCGGCTCCCAGACCGCGAGGAAGTCTCCGATTGACGGCTGCGAGGTCGTCGGCAGGTCGCGATCGGAGCCCAGTCGCTTGTAGAACTCATCGAAGCTCTGCATCTCGCTCTCGCGCTGCAGGCCGACGTCCGAGCCGTCGCGGTCCCAGCCGACGTACAGACTGACCTGATGGATTCCCTGGCTGTCCGCGAGCGTCCGCGGGAGGTAGTGCGTGGTGTCGGTGACGATCGCGACGGATTGCATGCGCGCGGACCCTATCGGAAGGTTGGCGTCGCGCGTGCTCGGCGACCATCCGCCCCTGGTAATGCCGAGGTCGACGATGTTCTCGCAGGTGCACCGTCCACTTCGCGCGTGATAGGACAAGCAGGCGCTCTACACTGCGCCGCGGTGGCCAAGACACTCGTGACCGGCGGAGCGGGCCTGGTCGGCTCGCGGGTCGCGCGCCAGCTGGCGCGCCGCGGAGACCAGCTGCGCCTCACTGTGCGCGAGCACACGCGCTTAGACAACCTCGACTTCGAGTACGAGACAGTACGCTGCGACATCCTCGACCGCCAGGCCGTACGCCGTGCGCTGCGCGACGTCGAGCGCGTCTTTCACGTCGCCGGGCTCACCAGCCTGCGAGCGCCCGCGCACGAGGTCTTCCGCGTGAACGTCGAAGGCACGCGGATCGTCTTGGAGGAGGCACTACGCGCCGGTGTGCAGCGCGTCGTGCACACCTCCTCGGTCGCCGCCATCGGACCGGCCTCGCGCGGCGCCGTCGCCGATGAGCGCCAACTGTTTCCCGCGGGCGGCTGCGCGATCCCCTACGTCGAGGCCAAGCGCGAGGCCGAGGTGCAAGCGCTGCGCCTCGCCGCTCGCGGCCTGCCGGTCGTGATCGTCAACCCAGCCTTCGTGCTCGGCGCCGGCGACTTCGGCAATTCCTCGACCGATCTCGTGCGACGCTTCCTGCGGCGCGAGATCCACGCGTACGTCGATGGCGCGCTGAACATCGTCGACGTCGGCGACGTCGCCCACGGGCATCTGCTCGCCGATGAACACGGTCAGGTCGGCGAGCGCTACATCCTCGGCAATCGCAACTTCACGCTCGACCGCCTGTTCGCCGATCTCGGCCGGCTCTCCGGTGTGCAGCCGCCTGTCGTCAAGCTGCCGCGCCATGTCGCGCTGGCCCTGGCGCGGATCGGCGAAGGAATGCCCGGCACGCCGCCCGTTACCACCGCCGAGGTGCGCGCCGGATCACTGTGGTGGGCGTTCAGTAGCGCCAAGGCCAAGCGCGAGCTCGGCTATGACCCCGGCCACCACGAGGATCCGCTCGCGAGCACGATCGACTGGTATCGCGAGCACGAGGCGCGGCTCGCGCCGCCCGGCACACAGCAGCCGCCAGGACTGCGCCTCGCCGGCTTCGCGCTGCGCCAAGCCAGTGGTGTTCTGCGCGGCCTGGGGGTCTAGCGCCGCCGCCAGTCGTCGGCCGTGACGTCCGGCCTGGTCCGCCTGTCGTTATGTCGCGCGCCGTGGTGCGGTCGCCGCAGTGAGGTACTCCCCTGCAGCGACTAGAGCCGGTTTTCGATCTGCAGGCCGCCGGCGGATGCCGCGTCGGTCGCCAGCTCCTGTGCCGAGCCCGAGCCCTCCAGGCCGAGCACCTGCGCGAGCTCGCCCGTCTCAAACATCTCGGTCACGATGTCGCAGCCTCCGATCAGCTCACCGCCGACGAACAGCTGGGGGATCGTCGGCCAGTTCGAGAGCGCCGAGAGCTCCTGGCGGATGCGTGGGTCCGGCAGGATGTCGACCGCCGCAAAGCGCGCGTCGAGTGCCTGCAACGCGCCGACCGTCGCACGCGAGAAGCCGCACGCCGGCGCCTCCGGCGTGCCCTTCATGAAGAGAATCACGGGGTTCTCCGCGATCGCCTGCTCGATCGCCGAGCGGATCGGGTTAGACGCGCCCTCTGATGGGGCGGTGATGGGGTCGATGCTGTGCATTACGGGCTCCTTGGTTCTTCGCGCGGTGCGGTGTGTGGGCTTGCGGCTGGTGGGTCGCGGTGAGGTTGCTTGGCGTCGGGCGCTCCGGTCGCTTAGCCGATCTCGGTCTTCAACGACAGCGCGTGGATCGCGCCGCCAATCTCCGCGCCGAAGACGTCATAGACGAGCCGGTGCTGCTCGATTCGGCTGCGTCCCGCGAACGCCTCCGCGGTGACCGTCGCGCGGAAATGGTCGCCGCCGCCGGTGTAGTCCTCGACGTCGGCCCGCGCACCCGGAATCGCGGATTCGATGCGCTGTTTGATTTCCTCGGGGGTCGGCATCTAGGCCACTAGGATAGCCGCAGCCGTACAGCGCTACACTTTCGATAGTGATGATCTCCTTCAGCGACAAAGGTGCCGAGAAGGTTCGCGAGTTCCTCGCCGCGCAGGACGCCGATGTCGCCCTCGCGGGACTGCGCGTCGGAGTACGCGGAGGCGGCTGCTCGGGCTTTCAATACCAGCTCGCCTTCGACGAGCAACGCGAGAACGACGCCGTCTTCGAGAGCCACGGCCTGCGACTGCTAGTCGACAACGAGAGCCTGTCATTCGTACGCGGCGCCGTGATCGACTACGAGGAAAGCCTCCAGGGCGCCGGCTTTAAGGTCAACAACCCCAACGTCGTCGCTGCCTGCGGCTGCGGCTCTTCGTTCAGAGTCGCCGAGGAGGAGCAGGTCTCAGCCGTCTAAGTGGGCTCGTTGTCCAACGAGCGCCACAGATAGCGGCAGGCCAGCGTGCGGTGTGGGCGCCACGGTGCCGCGATCCGCTCCATCGTTGCCGCGTCAGGGATCTCCTCCAAGGCGTAGGCGCGCTCGATCGCGTGGCGGATGCCGAGGTCGCCGACCGGCAGCACGTCGGGGCGCTGCAGGTGGAACATCAAGAACATCTGCGCGCTCCACACGCCGATGCCCTTCACTGCAACCAGCTCCGCGATCACCTGCTCGTCGGGCAGCTCATCCAGCCGCTCGAGCTCGAGCTCGCCTGCGAGCACGTGCTCGGCCAGCGAGCGCAGGTAGCTGACCTTCGCGCGCGACAGGCCCGCCGCGGCCCGCAGCGCTTCGGGCTCGTCCGCGAGCACCTCTTCCGGTGTCGGCGTGCGGCCGTCAAAGCGCTCGGTCAGGCGCAAGAAGATGCTGCGCGCCGCCTTCGTCGAGAGCTGCTGGCCGACGATCGCGCGCACCAGCGCGCCATAGTGGTCGGCGGGGCGACCGTCGCGCGCGTCCGGGAGCTTGGGACCCACCGACTCGATCACCGCCGCCAGGACCGGATCCGAGCGGCGCAGGTGCGCGAGCCCCTTAGGCAGAGCGCAGCACCGTAGTCTCGAGCGCCACCGGCTCGCCGTCGAGCGCGTTCAGCGCGCGCGGCAGCGAAACCGCCAAGCAGGTGAAGCTCGGCGTGTCGCGCACCGTGTAGCGCGAGGCCTCCGTCGTGCGCAGGCGCTGCACGAGGTCCAGGAACGTGCCCACGTCGTCCGTGTCGAACGCCACCACGAACTCCTGGTCGTCCAGGCCGAACGAGTAGGTCGTGTGGTTGTCGACCCCCGGGTATTCGCGACCGACCGTGATGTGGCCCTGCATGATGCGCCAGCGCTCCTCCGCCGGCAGGCCGTACCACTCGCGCGACTTCACGAACGGGTAGACGAACACGTACTTGCCGCGAAAGCCCCGCGGCGTCGTGCGCAGGTCATCGGAGTACTCCGAGCTCTTGCGCATCCCCAGGAACGAGTACGGCGTCTGCGCCCAGCGCATCAAGCCGCTCTGCGCGAGCACCACGTGGAACTCATGGATTCGGTCGAGGTTCTCCGCCTCGGAGATCAGCAGCAGCTCCGCATCTCCGCGCGTGCCGACGAGCGAGAACGACTGCAGGAGGTGGCCGTCCGCGAAGTCCTCGCAGGCCGCGAGGAACTCGCGCTTGTCCTGCGCGCGCCGCTCGGCGTCGGTCCGGCGCCAGGCCGACTCCATCTTCAGGAACGTGTACTTGACGAAGTGGCGCTCGCTCATATCCAGCACAGAGGCTACAGTTTGCGTGTGCGGATCGCGCTCGTCTCGCCGTACTCCTGGACGTACCCCGGCGGTGTCACTCGGCATATCGAGGCGCTCGCCGACGAGCTCGAGGCCGTTGGGCACGAGGCGCGCGTACTCGCGCCCTTCGACCCCGACGACGCGCTCGCGCGGCGCATGCATCGCGGCGCGCGCCCACAGCCGATGGAGATGCCCGAGCGCCTCGTGCCGCTCGGACGCACCGCCGGATTCCCCGCCAACGGCGCCATCTCGAACCTCGCGCCCACGGTCGACTCCGTGCTTGCCCTGTGGCGCGAGCTCGCGACTGGGGGCTATGACCTAGTGCACGTCCACGAGCCCGTCGTCCCGCTCATCGGGCGCTATGCCGCCAGCTGCGCCGGCGATGTCCCGCTCGTCGGCACCTTCCACACGTTCTCCGAGAACGCCTTCACGAACGGGATCGGCAACGCGCTCGGCGCGCGCCGGCACATCAACCGCCTGCACGCGCGGATCGCGGTCTCCGAGGCCGCCGCGTGGACCGCGCAGCGCTTCTTCGGCGGTCGCTACACAATCGTGCCCAACGGCGTGCACCTGCGCGCCGGTGCCGATAGTGGTCAGGAGCCGTGCCTCGATGCCCGCGACGGCGCCGACGCGCAGCAGCTACGCATCCTTTGCATCGGACAGGCCGTCGAGCGCAAGGGGCTGCCGATCCTCCTGCGTGCCTTCGAGGCACTGCGCGAGCACGTGCCGGCGACGCTCACGCTCGTCGGCGCCGGCTCCGAGGAGATCGCGCCGCTGCTGCTCGACGATCGCGGTGTGCGCGCTCTCGGCAAGGTCTCCGAGGAGCGTAAGGTCGCTGAGCTCGCCCGCGCCGATATCCTGTGCGCGCCCTCGCTCGGGGGCGAGAGCTTCGGCATGGTCCTCACCGAGGCCTTCGCCGCCGGCGCACCGGTCGTCGCGTCGGATATCGCCGGCTATCGCGACGTCGTGCGCGACGGGGTCGACGGAGTGCTCACTCCGCGCGGCGACGCGCAGGCGCTGGCCGAGACGCTCCGGCATCTCGCGCTCGAGCCGCAGCGGCGCGTGGAGATGGCGCGTGCTGCCCGCCAGCGCGCCGAGCGCTTCGCCTGGCCGCACGTCGCAAGCGAAGTACTCGAGGTTTACGAGCGCGCCCGCGCCGTCGGACGCGCCGCGACGCGCGCTCACCGTCTCGCCGTGCGCGGTGGCCTCGCGCCCGCCGACTTACTCCCGCGCGTGTCCGCGCAGCGGTTGCCGAGCCCCGAGCCCGCGCCGGCCGGCGCACGGACCCGAGGTGCTCTGCGAATCGCTCGCCGCGGCGCGCTTGCCGCCGTCTCGCTCGCCGGTCTCGGTCTCGCGCTGACCGCGCTACAACGGATCGGGTTCGGCCGCGTCGCCTCGAGCCTCGTCGCCTCGAGCCCCGGGCTGATCGCCGCCGGCTTCGCGCTGATGTGCCTCTCGATGGTCGTCCGCGGCCTCGCCTGGCACGCGATCCTCAGCGCCGCGCCGACCTGGCGCAAGGCGCGCCGTCGCGACGCCCTGCAGGGAACGTTCATCGGCGTGCTGATGTCAGCCACGCTGCCCGCACGTCTCGGTGAGCCTTCGCGCGCGCTGATCGTCGCGCGGCGCATCGGCCGTGCGCGCGAGACGCTGCCCGTCGTACTCGGAACGATGGTCTCCCAGACATTGCTGAATCTGCTCGCACTGACGCTGCTCGGGCTCGCGATGCTCTCCGGTGTGCCGCTGCTGCACGGACACGACGGCGCCCTCGCCCTCGCCGCGCTGGTGCCGCTTGCGGCGCTGCTGGTCGTGCTGCTCGCGCCGGTGCTCGTGCCGCCCTCGGCCGTCTCTCGCTCCGCGCGCCTGCATGCGCTGGCGAGCGCTCTGCGTAGCGCCCTGTTGCGCGTGCGCGAGGGTCTGCGAGTCTTTCGCTCCCCGCGCCAGGCCGCACTCGCCACGAGCGTGCAGCTCGCCGCCTGGGGGCTGCAATGTGCCTCTTGCTGGCTGCTGCTGATGGCGCTCGGCCTCGATCACCGCGTCGGCTTCGCCGGCGCCGCCGGCGTGCTGTTCGCGGTCAACGTCACCGCTGTCATCCCCGCCACGCCCGCGAACGTCGGCGTCTTCCAGGCCGCCTGCGTCGCCGTGCTCACCGGCGCCTACCACGTCTCCACCCCTGACGCCATCGCCTACGGGATCATTCTGCAGGCCGTCGAGGTCGCCACCGCCGTACTGATGGGGATGCCCGCGCTGGTCAAGGAGGGGCTCTCCTGGAAAGAGGTCCGGCTGCGCACGATGCACGCCGCGCCCGTCAAGCTGCCGCCGCTGCCCGAGCGCGCCGAGCGTGGTCAGTCGCGGAGCGCGCTGGTCGAGCGCTGAGCTCTCGCCCGAGCGCCCGAGTCGTGAGTGACGAGCTCGATGGGGGAGGGGCCACCGGGGTCGCGAGCGACGCCTGGGTTTACATGCTGCGCTGCCGCGACGGCTCGCTCTACACCGGCTGGACCACCGATCTGGAGCGGCGACTTGCGCGTCACCGCGCGGGCAAGGCCAGCCGCTACACCGCCAGCCGGCTGCCCGTCGAGCTCGCGCTGGCGCTAGCGATGCCCGATCGCACTGCCGCGCGGCGCGAGGAGGTGCGGATCAAGGGCCTGAACCGCGCCGGGAAGTTGGCGCTGCTCGAGGTCCACACTTCCGGTAATTGATCTAAGCGGCGACGAAACCGGTCTCATGGTGTGGCTCGGGAACCGGCTCGCCGATCTCGCGCATTGCCTCGATGTGCATCGGGATCGCTTCGCGTATCAGCTTTTCGGTCTCCGTCTTGGTGTCGCCACACGCGACGCAGCCGGGCAGATCGGGGGAGTAAGCCCCCCAACCACCGCTCTCCGCTGGCTCATAGATGACGAGGTACTTGGTCACCGTAATTCCTCAATTCCAGATTTGCGTCTGATGCTTGCCAATGGGCGACCGTCATCGTACCGCTTGGCTTGCCGGTAACGGTGACCACGATTGGATGTAGGGGGTGTCTGAATTGACGGTGGCTCCCGCGCTGACGTGCCTGTCTCCAGCCGTGTGCTTCGAGGATCGCGATCGCCTCATGCACCTTCTTTGCCATGCCCCTTCATCCGACCCATGCGGTCGTGAGGGGACATTCGGGTCCTCAGCCGGCCATCGCCGGCTCGCCTGCGCCCCCCTGCGGGGTGTCCTCTTCTTCCACCGCTCCGTCCGGCGGGTCCTCGTCGCCGAGCGCCGGGCCATCCTCGCGCTGGCCGAACAGCGACGGGTCGCGGTAGGAGCCCTTGATCAGGTCATCCGGCGAGCCGTTTGTCAGGAGCCGCCCTTGGCGCGTGCCGAAGTAGATCGCCTGCGGGTGGTGCGCGACGAGCGCGAGCGTCGATTGCTCGGGTTCCGGCGCGTAGCCATCGGTGATGCGCATGCCGATGTCGCCGAGCCCCAGCAGCTTCTCCACCTTGAGGTGCTCTGACTGCTCCGGCACCGCCGGATAGCCCCACGAGTAGCGCCGGCCCTGAGTCGCCGGGATGCCGAGCATCGCGCGCGCTTCGGCGTGCAGCCACTCGGCCAGGCCCTCTGCGGTCTGCACGCCGAGGCCGTGCACGAACAGCTGCTCCGCGAACTCACCGTCGGCCTCGAGTTTTGCCATCAGCTCTGTCACCTCCGCGCCCACCGTCACCGCTTGCACCGCGATCACGTCGAGCTCGTCCGGCGGCGAGCCATCCGGCTTCGCCGGGCGGAAGAAGTCCGCGAGGCAGATGCGGTCGCCCTTGGGCTGGCGCGGGCAGACGAAGCGCGTCAGCTCGCTGGCGCGATCCTCGGGGTCGAGCACCACGATGTCGTTGCCCTGCGCGTAGCATGGGAAGAAGCCGAGTAGTGCGCGCGGATGCAAATAGTCCTGCTCGCGCCACATGCGCTCCAGGCGCGGCTGGAAGTCCTCGTCGAGCAGCTTGCGCCACGCCTCGCCTTTGACGCCCCGCCCGCCCCAGTGCAGCTTGAAGAGCACATGCGTGTCGAGGTGGCTGTAGACCGCATCGAGGTCCACCGGGATCTCGCGCACACCCCAGAACGGGGGGGTCGGCACCGGTGCGTCGGTGCGTGCCGCCGAGCGCACCGAGTCGTCGGCGAAGTTCAGCTCCTCGACCGGCGCCTCGCCCTTGGCGCGGAAGGCCGTCGCGTCGGCGCGCAGCTTCTCGACGAGCGCCGCATGCGCGTCCGCGTCGACGAGCTGGTCCATCACCGCAAGGCCCTCGAAGGCGTCCTTGCAGTAGAAGACGCCCGGGTCGTAGACCTCGTCGGACTCCTTGCCACCCGGGTAAAGCGCGCGGAAGCTGAACGCGCGGTTGATTGCCGCGCCGCCGATCAGCACCGGGTAATCGAGCTGCTTGGCGTGCAGCTCCTGGATGCACGCCGGCATCTGCTTGGAGGTCGAGACCAGCAGCGCCGAGAGGCCGATCGCGGTCGCCTTGTGCTCCTGTGCCGCGTCGAGGATCGTCTGGATCGGGACCTGCTTGCCGAGGTCCACCACCGTGTAGCCATTGTTCGTCAGGATCGTGTTCACCAGCGACTTGCCGATGTCATGCACGTCGCCGAAGACCGTCGCCAGCACCACCGTGCCCTTGGTGTAGCCCTCGATCTTGTCCAGGTATTTCTCCAGCTGCGCCACCGCGCGCTTCATCACCTCAGCCGACTGCAGCACGAACGGCAGGATCAGCTCGCCCGCGCCGAACTTGTCACCCACCTCTTTCATCGCCGGCAGCAGCACGTCGTTGAGCGTCGGCACCGCCCCGAGCTTCTCCACCGCTAGGTCGATCCAGATCTCCACACCCTCCTTGCGGCGGCGCAGGATGTGGAAGTGCAGCGCCTCCTCTGGCTCCATGCCCTCCGTCGGGTCCGCCGCGCCCTGCGGGCCGTCCTCCTCACCCTTGGACTCGAAGTGCGCGATGAAGCGCTCCAGCGCGTCCTCGCGGCGGTTGTATACGAGGTCATCGGCGAGCTCGCGCTCGGTATCGGGGATCTCGGAATAGGGCGTGATGTGGTTCGGGTTGACCATCGCCAGATCCAGGCCCGCCTGCACGCAGTGGTGCAGGAACACCGAGTTCAGGACCGCGCGCGCGCCCGGCGAGACACCGAAGGACACGTTCGAGACGCCCAGCGAGGTCTTCACGTGCGGGATCTCCGCCTTGATCCGCTCGATGCCCGCGATCGTCTCCACCGCCGACGGGCGCCACTCCTCATCGCCCGTCGTCAGCGTGAACGTCAGGCAGTCGAAGATCAAAAGCTCCGGGTCCAGTCCATGCTCCTCGCAGCACAGGTCGCGGATGCGCTTGGCGACCTCGACCTTGCGCTCCGCGGTCTTCGCCATGCCGACCTCGTCGATCGTCAGCGCGATCAGCGCCGCGCCGTGCGCCAGCGCCAGCGGCACCACGCGGTCGAGCTTCGCGCGACCCGCCTCCAGGTTCACCGAGTTGACGATCGCGCGACCCGGGATCTGCTCCAGCGCCGTCTCGATCACCTCCGGCTCGGTCGAGTCGATCTGGATCGGCGCCGGCTGCGTCAGCGAGATCCGCTTGACGACCTGGCGCATCTGCTCGTCCTCGTCCGCGCGCTCCGTCAGCGCCACGCACACGTCGAGCACGTGCGCGCCGCCCGTCACCTGGTCCTCGGCGATCTGTGCGAGGCCGTCGTAGTCATCCGCGAGCAGCAGCTCCTTCGCCTTGCGCGAACCCTGCGAGTTCACGCGCTCGCCGACCATGCTCGGGCGTGGCTCCTGTACGAGCGGGGTCGCGGTCATCATCGAGGAGAGGAGGGGAGGACCCGCAGCGCGCTCTCGTGGAGATGGCGCGAGTCCCTTGACGCGCTCGACGATCGCGCGGATATGCTCCGGCGTCGTGCCGCAGCAGCCGCCCACCACGTTCACGCCATAGCGCTCCACGAACTCGCCGAGCGCTTGCGCCAGCGGCTCCGGCTTCTCCGGAAAGATCGTCTCGCCGTCCGGTCCCTGCAGCGGCAGGCCCGCGTTGGGGATGCACGCGACTGGCAGTCGGCTGTGTTCGCCGAGGAAGCGGATCGCGTCGCGCATGTCCTCCGGCCCCGTCGAGCAGTTCAGGCCGATCACGTCGACCCTCAGCGCCGCCAGCGTCGTTAGCACCGCCGCGATGTCGGTCCCGAGCAGCATCTTGCCGCCGTTGGGCAGCAGCGAGACCGAGGTGTGGATCGGCAGCGTGCGCCCTGTGCTCTGAAACGCCGCCCGCGCGCCGAAGATTGCGGCCTTCACCTCGAGGATGTCCTGCGCCGTCTCGATGATGATTAGGTCCGCGCCGCCGTCGATCAGGCCCGCTGCCTGCTCCTCGAAGACCTCGACTAGGTCACCGAAGCGGATCTGGCCCAGCGTCGGGTCGTCGGAGGCCGGTAGGAAGCCTGTCGGACCGATCGAGCCCGCCACGAAGCGGTCCTCACCGGCGGCTTTGCGCGCAATTTCTGCCGCCTTCGTATTGATCTCGACCGTGTAGTCCGCCAGGCCCCACTCCTCGAGCTTCAGGCGCGAGGCCTGGAAGGTGTCGGTCTCTACGACCTCCGCGCCCGCGTCGAGCATCGAGGTGTGCACGCCCTCAATCACGTCCGGGCGATTGAGCACGAGCGCCTCATGGCACTTGCCCTGCAAGCCCCCGTAGTCCTCCTGTGTCAGGTCGAACTGCTCGAGGGTTGCGCCCATGCCGCCGTCGTAGACCACGACGCGATCCGCGAGCGCCTGCAGGTAGTCGCGCATGCTCGAGATCCTAGCAACGGATCGACCAACCTTGACACGGTCGTGTAAATGTTGATTGATCTTCACATCGACGCCAGCTCGCCCTACAGGTTGCTGCCCGCTCGGGACGGCCGCAGGGGCCGATAGGACGACGTCCTTGTATGGCTTTTGGTGACGGACTTACATCGATTGTCCAGGCGACATGAAAGATGGCTCTCAACCATCCATCCTGCACGGCCAGCACCGCAGCACAGGGGGTTCGACACGAGCCGCAGAAGGGACGCGGAGGTCCCAAATTGCGGGTTCGCGGGCGAGCGCCCTCCCCTTGACACAGCCAGGACGACAAGTCAAGTCAGGAGATGTACGCCATGCTCACCGCATCCCAGATTCGGGTGATCCCGTGACCCCGCAGCTCACCGTGGAGGCCGCCTCCACCGCTCCAGTTGCGCCCGCCGCTCCCGCGTCCACTACTCCCGCGTCCGCTACCCCTACGCCACGCCGCGGCAAGCGCCGCGCCAAGCAGACCGGACACACCGTCGTCGCCGTCGTCGGTCTCGGCTACGTCGGCTTGCCCACCGCGATCGCCCTGCGCAACGCCGGCTGCCGCATCGTCGGGATCGACGTCTCCGGCGCCCGTCTCAGCACGATCCGCGGTGGTCGCGCCGAGCTGCTCGACTCCGAACAGCGCGACCTCGCCGCGCACCTCCAGAACGACGGCTTCGTGCTCACCAATCGCATCAAGGCACTCGACGCCGCCGATCTCGTCCTGATCTGCGTGCCCACCCCCGTCGACGAGCAACTGCGCCCCGACCTGCAGATCTTGCGCGACGCCTGCGCCGAGGTCGTCCGCCACGCTCGTCCCGGCCAGACGCTTGTGCTGACCTCCACCACCTACGTCGGCACCACCCGCGAGCTACTCGTGCAGCCGCTCGCCGAGCGCGGGTTCCGCGTCGGCAGGGACGTGTTCGTCGCTTTCGCCCCCGAGCGCATCGACCCTGGCGTCACCGACCACGCGCAGCTGAAGACTCCGCGCGTGCTCGGCGGCAGCACGCCCGAGTGCACCGAGCGCGCCGCCGCCGTCCTGCGCCACACCTGCAAGCACCTGCACCACGTCTCCTCACCCGAGGCCGCCGAGCTCGTCAAGCTCTACGAGAACACCTTCCGCGCCGTCAACATCGCGCTCGCCTTCGAGCTCGCCGAAGCGTGCGGTACCCACGGGCTCGACCCAATCGAGGTCACCGAAGGCGCCGCCAGTAAGCCCTACGGCTTTCTCCCGCACTACCCCTCCGCCGGTGTCGGCGGACACTGCATCGCCGTCGATCCCTACTACCTGCTGCACGACCTGCGCGAGCGCGGTCGTCCCGCCACGATGGCCGAGGAGGCCCTGCGCAAGGTCTCTGGCCGCCCGCGCCACGTCGCCTGGCGTGCGCACGAAGCGCTCGTCGAGCTCGGCCGCCCGCTGCCCGACGCGCGCGTGCTGCTCGTCGGCGCCTCCTACAAGCCCGGCGTCGCCGACACCCGCGAGGCGCCCGCCCTGGAGATCATCTCCCGCTTGCGTGCCGAGGGCGCGCACGTCGATTACCACGACCCACTCGTGCCCACGCTCGCCGTCGACGGCGAGGTCCTCAGCGGCGTCGAGCCCGACCCCGAGAGCTATGACCTCGCGATCCTCGCCACGCTGCACCCCGACCACGATTACGAGTGGCTTGCGCGCTGCCCCGCCGTGCTCGACTGCACCTACCGCCGCCCCGACGCCGGACAGCGGCGCTTCCTGCCGTGAGCCGCTGATCCGATGAGCCCGAAGTCGACCCGCAGTCTCAGCGTACACCGCATCCTGAAGGTCCTCGCCGGCCTCTACCTGGTGGCGCTGCTCGCGGCCGTCATGGCCTACAAGGCCGCGTTCGCCGGGCTGTTGTTCTCGAACGTCTTCTTCGGCGTCTACAGCATCTGCGTCGCTACCTACATCGTCTCCCGCTTCGTCTTCAGCCTCTTCTATCGCACGCGGCCCGACGCCGGGCTGGAGCCGCACATCGCGATCGTGATGCCCGGCTTCAACGAGGAGGAGGCCATCGCGCAGTCACTGCACTCGCTGCTCGCGCTCAACTACCCCGAGGAGAAGCTCGAGCTCGTCGCCGTCAACGACGGCTCCACCGACAACACGCTCGCCGAGATGCAGCGCGTCGCCGCCGACTGTCAGGGGCGCGTCAGCGTCATCAACTTCCCCCAGAACCGCGGTAAGCGCGCCGCGATGGCCGCCGGCATCCGTGCCACCTCCGCCGAGGTCATCGTGTTCGTCGACTCCGACTCCTCCGTCGAGCCCGACGCGCTCAAACTGCTCGTCCAGCCGCTTGCCGACCCCCGCGTCGGGGCCGTCTGCGGCCATGCCGATGTGCTCAACGTCCGCGAGACCTGGATCACCCGCATGCAGGCCGTGCGCTACTTCGTTGCCTTCCGCGTCGTCAAGGCCGCCGAATCGGTCTTCGGCGCCGTCACCTGCTGCTCGGGCTGCTTCTCCGCTTACCGCCGCGAAGCGATCCTGCCGCGCCTGGAGTGGTGGGAGAGCCAGACCTTCCTCGGCATCGAGTCCACCTTCGGCGACGACCGCTCGCTGACCAACTGCGTGCTGCGCGACTGGCGCGTCCTCTACGAACGGCGCGCCGTCTCGCACACGATCGTGCCCACCACGCTGCGCGCCTTCATCATCCAGCAGACCCGCTGGAAGCGCTCCTGGACGCGCGAGTCGCTGCTCGTCGCCAAGTTCATCTGGCGCAAGCACCCGATCGCCGCCTTCTTCACCTACATGAGCATTCTGCTGCCGCTGCTCGCGCCGATCGCCGCGCTGCACTCGCTCGTCTGGGCGCCGCTCACCCACCACGGCGTGCTGCCGCTTACCTACCTCGCCGGAATCTACGCGCTCGCGCTCGTCTACTCCTTCTACTTCCTGCTCTTCCAAGACCGTTACAACGTGCTCTGGCTGTACGGCATTTTGTTCGTCTTCTTCTACCTCGGCTTCATGCTGTGGCAGACCTACTACGCGATCTTCACCTGTCGCACCGCCGCCTGGGGTACGCGGCCCGCGACCGCTGGCACCGCCGCAGGCGGGGACGGAGGTGGACCGTGAGCCTGCAAGCGCCGCTGCTGCGGCGCGTGCTCGCCGCGCTGCTGCTACCGATCTCGTTGGTCCCCGTGCTGCTGCTCGCGCCCTCGCTCGTGCGCGCGCCCGCCACCCTCTGGCGCCACACTGCGCACGCGCTCGCACCCGCGCACCCGCGCAAAGTTCACCACGAAGCCGCCGGTCCGCGCTACTACCTCGTCGGGCCCGCGCGGCTCGAGATAGACGTACTCGAAGACGGCTACGCCGGTGCGCTCACACCCAAAGTCGGTTACTCGCCGTTCGCCGAACCAGAATGGGCCGCACAGTCCGCCGCGCAGCTGGAAGGGAGCCGCACGCCGAGTGTCCTGATTGCACGCGGACGCGAACTCACCACCGCCTCCGGTGAGCCGTTGCACATTCCAACCGTTCCCGTCCAGTTGTCGCATATCTCCACCCAGCGAGCGCCGCGCACGCGATGAAACGTCTCCCGCTCGTCTTCGCCGCGGTCGCGACCGCGGCGCTCACCTTCGCCGCGCCCGCACAGCTCGCGAGCGCCGATCTCCTGCTCGCGCCACTCACCGTGAGTCCGCTCGCATCCGCCAGTGCCTCCGCGGGCTGCTCCGGTCGTACCCCGACCACGCTGCGCCTCGCGCGACTGCACGGGCCGCACGTGCGGCTGAGCTGGCACGCGCCGCGCGGCACACCGGCTCCATCGGGCTACCGCATTCTGCGCTCCGGACGTACCGTCGGCCAGACCACACGAACCTCGATGGTGCTCGCCGTCGTGCTCGGGCGGCACACCACGTTCACCGTTCAGGCTCGCTACGCCCAGCGGCCGCAGGTCTGCGCCGCGCACCTGCAGAGTCGCCTCGCATTGCGTCCGCCCGGTCGCGTCGCCGGGCTGCGAGTCCTCGCCAGTAGCTCCACCGGTGTGCGGATCGGGTGGCGCAGCGCCAAGCCCGGCGACGCCCCGATCGCCGGCTATCGCGTGCTGCGCGACGGCGCCGTCGTCGCGCAGACACATGCTCGCAACTTCACGCTCAAACTGAGCGGCGCGCGCTCGCATCGCGTAGCCATCGCAGCCGTCGACACCCGCGGGCACGTCGGGCAACTCAGTCGTGCGCTCACGATCGCCGGTCCCGGCGCGAGTGCCGGCAGCGTGCCACCCGGCGTTCCCGGCGCTCTCAGCGTCTCGGAAGTCAGTGAAGCCGGCGCCACCGTGTGGTGGACGGCCGCGAAAGCCGGCTCCGGGCGGATCATCGGCTACCGCCTCTACCGCGATGGCACCCTGGTCGGGCAGACCACACAGGACTCGATGCGCCTCACGCACCTCTCTCCCACCCACATCTACACGATCGTCGTCGCCGCCGTCGACGCCAACCATCGCGAAGGCCCACGCACACCCGCCCTCAGCCTCACCACCAGCCACGTCCCGCCCGGTGGGCCCGCACTGATCTCCGCGCTGCGCGTCACCGACACCTCGGCCACGCTCTCCTGGCAGGCCGGCTCGGTCAACGGTGCCCGGATCGTCGGCTACCTGCTCTTCCAGGATGGCCAGCCCAAGCGCGTCGTCGACGGTCAGGCCACCACCGTCACACTCGCCTCCAATCGCAAATACACGTTCACCGTGCGCACACTGGACTCCTACGGCTATCTGAGCACGCCCGCCCCGAATCTCACTGTTGTCACGACGCACACCCCGCCCTCCACGCCCGCGAATCTCAGCGCCGGCGAAGTCACCGCCAGCTCCGCCGCGCTCAGCTGGTCGCCGAGTCAACCCGTCAGCGGCACGATCGTCGGCTACCGCGTCTTCCGCAACGAAATCCCCGTCGGGCAGACCTCGAGCACCGGCATGACGCTCGCCAGTCTCGCGCCCTCCAGTGCCTACAAGATCACCGTAGTCGCCGTCGACTCACTCGGTGCGATCAGTGCGCCCACCGCCCCGTTGTCCTTTGAAACCTCCGATCCCACGCCCACGCACGGGCACGTACAAGCGTTCCTGCTCGCCTCCACCGATCAGAGCTTCGACGACCTTGAGGCTCACTATCAGCAGATCGGGACCGTCTACCCGACTTACTTCGACTGCGGCGCTGGCGGTGCCGTCACCGGCAACAACGACCCACTCGTCACCGGCTGGGCCGAGGCACGCCAGATCGCCGTCATGCCACGCCTGAACTGCCAGAACTCGACCGACGAGAACCAGATACTCAATGAACCCGCCACACGCGCGCACATGATCGAACAGCTAGCCGCACTCTGCGCGAGCAACGGGTATCAGGGTATCCAGGTCGACTTCGAGGGCGCCGCGCCGGCCGAGCGCGAACCGTTCACCGAATTCATCACCGCGCTTGGCGAACGGCTGCATTCACAAGGAGATAAACTCTCCACTGTCGTCACCGCGAAGTACTACAACATCATGAGCGGCCGCGCCGCGATGTACAACGACGCCGCCCTCTCCAAAGCCTCCGATTACATGTTCGTGCTCGACTGGGGCCTGCACTGGACCACCTCCGCGCCCGGCGGGATGGATGAACTGCCGTGGTTCCAGCGCGTCGCCGAATACACCGCGACGCTGCCCGAAAAGAGCAAGTACGTACTCGGTATGCCGATGTACGGGATCGACTGGCCCAACGGCGGCGGCGGCGCCAACCCCGGCACGCCGCTCGAGTTCAACAGCATCATGGCGCTCGCGAGCCTCTACGGCGCCACACCCGAATGGGAACCCACGGCCGCCGATCCGCACTTCTCCTATACCGATGGCAACGGTGTCCAACACAGCGTCTGGTACTCCGACCAGCAGTCGATCGCCACCCGCGTCGCGCTCGCCGAATCGCTCGGATTGGGAGTCGGGCTGTGGCACCTCGGTAGCGAGGACCAGTCGATCTGGGAACTGCCCGGGCTCGGCGGCTGAGTCGATCGCAGCCGCGACTCGTCAAGCCCACATACCCTGAGTTACATGCAGGCCCGCCGCCGACGTCCGCTTGTCGTTTGCGCCACCCTGGCACTCGCGCTCGCAGCACCACCCGCCGCCGTCAGTCGCGCGGACCGGCTTGCCCCCAGGGTCTCACCCGCAGTGCGAGCAGCCGTTCAATCGTCCGTCGGTCGACCGCTGCAGGCATTCCTTCTCACCAGCTCACCCGACTCGTTTGCCGACCTGCAGGCCCACGGCGGCGCCATCGGCACGATCTACCCCACCTACTTCCAGTGCGCCGTTCCCAACGGCGCTGTGCAGGGCGCCGCTGATCCCGAAGTCGACGCCTACGCCGCCACCCACGCGCTCGCTGAGCTGCCGCGCTTCACCTGTCAGGACGGTGCCACCGTGCACCGCATCCTCACCAGCCCGCGCCTGCGCTCGCAAACGCTTGCACGGTTAGTCGCGCTCATCGACGGGGGAGGGGTTATGCCGAGCGCCAGCTACGCGGGTCTGAACCTCGATCTCGAGAACGATGGCGCCCGCGACCGCGGCGCGCTTAGCTCGTTTGTCGCCACGCTTGCCGCGCGCCTACATGCCGCGCGCCGCAAGCTCGCCGTCGACATCGACGGCGTCCTGCGCGAAGACCCCCGCCGCGCCACCTACTTCTATGACGATCGCGCGCTCGCCGACGCCGCCGACACGGTTTTCGTCATGGCCTGGGGCATTCACTGGGAACGCTCCGCTCCCGGTCCGATCGCGCCGCTGCCCTACGTCGAAGGCGTCGCCCGCCGTCTCACGCGGCTGCCGCACGCCTCGCGCTTCGTGCTCGGCGTACCCATGTACGGGCTCGACTGGGCCGCCCACGGCGGCCCCGCGCATCCCGCGACTGCGTTGCAGTACGCCGCGGTCATCGCGCTCGCGCACTCAGCGGGGGGCAGGCCCGCGCGCGACCCCGCCTCCGGGGAGATGACCTTCTCTTACAACCGTGCCGGCCTCGCCCACCACGTCTGGTACCTCGATGCCCAGGCGATCGCGCAGCGGCTCGGCATCGCCCGTCGCTTTGGGCTCGCCGTGGGGCTCTGGCGACTGGGGGAGGAGGACCAGGAAATCTGGGGTCTACCGGGGGTTTGAGGTGAGTGGTCGCGGCGAAGTGTCACCACTTACTCCGGCAGCAGTTGCAGCGCTTCACAGTGTCGCGGCCTAACGGTGTGGAAGTGACGGTGGTCTAACGTCACGACATAGGGCGTTTCGAGACGCTCCGCTAACGCGACAACCGAAGCATCGGTCGCGCCGAGGGGAAAGTCCGCATATTGGCGGATCAACTCCGCAATTCTCGTCCACTCCTGCGGTGGGGGCGCATCGACGTCGAGCGCAGCGAGGGCTTCAACAAAGGTCGCCTCCACCTCCGCCCCAAGGCGCGTCGCCGCGAGATAAGTCACCTCGGCGATGACTAGCGCAGGAATCGCCAAACGCACGTCCCGACGGCGCAGCGCCGCCACACATGCCTCATGATCGTCATCGTCCAGGTCGAGCGCGGCATAGAGCGGCCCGGTGTCAACGACCGCGAGCATCGCCCCACTCGCGGGCGAGGATCTCCTCTGCGCGTCGCGCCGTGTCGTGCTCGCCGCTGTGCCCGATGCCAATGAATGGGAGAGCGCCCTCCGCACGTCGATCGAGGTGTTCGCGCAGCGCCTCCCGCGTGACCTCCGAGACCGATACGCGCCGCGTATGCGCCTCACGCTCCACGTCCCGCGCGAGATCCTCCGGCAAGCTGATAGTCGCTCGCTTCATACACGCATCATATCATCGCGTAGGAGCACGGTCTCCGGAGAGATCGCACTGTGGCCTCGCTCCGGTCGCCTCGCTCCGCGCTCAGGCGCCGACCGCCTTCGCCCGCTGGCGCTCCGGCGAGATCCGCACGACACCCCACACGAGCCCCACGCGCTCCAGCCCCGAGATCAGCCAGCCCGAGGGGTCCAACTGCCACCAGCGCAGACCGTGGCGCGCCGAGGTCGGGAACGCATGGTGGTTGTTGTGCCACGACTCGCCCATCGTCGGCAGCGCCAGCCACAGCAGGTTGCGCGACTCGTCGCCCGTCCTGAAGCGTCGACGGCCGAAGAAGTGACACAGCGAGTTGATCGAGAACGTCGCGTGGTGCAGGAACAGCACGCGCACCGCGCCACCCCACAACAGACCCGTTAGTCCACCCACGAGTGTTCCCGTCAGTGCTACCCCGAGGCCGAACGGAAACGCCATTCCCAACACCACCCACAACAGGAACGCACGATCGACGAAACGCGTCGCCCGGTCCGCCAGCAGGTCCTTCGCGTAGCGCTCCGAGCTCGCTCGACCGCTACCCGCCGGGCCGAACGTCCAGCCCACGTGTGCGTGATACAGGCCGCGCAGCGCACCAGGCCAGCCCTCGCCATGCTCGGTGTGCGGGCTGTGCGGGTCGCCCGGTTTGTCGGAGAAGCGATGGTGCTGGCGGTGCGTTGAGGCCCACTCGATCACCGGTCCCTCGATCGCCGCCGAGCCCAGCGCGCCGAAGAGGATCCGCAGCGGAGCGCTCGTCTTGAAGCTGCGATGCGTGAACAGCCGGTGGTAGCCCACCGTCACCCCTAGCCCCGTCAGTACATACGTCACCGCCAAGACGACCAGATCCTGCCATTGCAGCACCCCGCCCCAAGCCAGCCACGAAGCCAGACCCAGCAGTGCTAGCGGCAGCACCGTCACGGTTAGGTTCGCGATCCGGTCGAGCGTCTCGTGCTCGCCCACCACCATGTCCTCGCCGATTGCCCCTGCGAGCATTCCCGCGCCCGCCGCATCGGTACGCGTCTCCCTGCATGTCTGTGTGGGGGCCATGACGAATCCCTTCCCGGCCGCGCGCTCGGCCGTTCCGACCGGGGCACTTCCAATGGTGTCCTTCGAGGCTACTCCTTTGCCGAGCTGCTACGACGGGGTTGGTAGCACCGCCCGGACAGCCGCGACCGCGCTTGTGAGCGCCGTCTCCATCGGCTCGGTCGTGCGCAGCGCTCGGCTGAAGAGGAATGCACCCTCCAGCAGCGAGAGCATCGTCAGCGCGAGCTCGCGCGCCGTCTCGCGTTCGATGCCCGCCGCCACGAACAGCTCGGTCGCACCAGCGATCCAGCTTTCAAAGACCTCCGCCGTCGCTTCCCGCAACGGCTCGTTCGTGCTCGCCACCTCCAGCGCCACTGTCGCGATCGGGCACGCGTCCGCGTAGTCCGTTTCGATCAGCGTCTGCGCCGCGCCGCTGAAGAACTCGCCCACCGCGCTCAGCACGTCGGGCGCCGCCAGCGCGATCCCCGCGAACAGCTCCACGTAGAGCCTCCCCGAGGTGCGGATCACCTCCGCTCCCAGCTGCTCCTTGCCGCCTGGGAAGAAGTGGTAGAGCGAGCCGAATGGCGCATTCGCCTGCGCCACGATCTGCTTGACGCCCGTGCCTGTATAGCCCTGGCGGCGAAACAGCTCCGCGCCCGAGTCCACGATGCGCTCTCTGGTGCTCACCACTGCCATCGCTGCATCCTCTCTTCATGTTTGAAGACCCCGCCGCGCGCGCGTACGTGTGCGCGTACACACGCGCGCGGCGGGGTCCGATTCGGTTGACGTGATGATACGCTCTGCCTAGATAGAGCGATCTATTAAATCACGGTCGACAGACAGGAGCGCAAGATGCCCGAGTTGGAGCTCTCAGCGGGGACGATTGAGTACGACGACACCGGCGGCGAGGGGCCCGCGATCGTCTTCTCACACGGCCTGTTCATGGACGGCTCCCAGTGGCGCCACGTCGTCGCTGACCTGCGCCGCGACTATCGCTGCGTGCTGCCCACGCTGCCGCTCGGCGCTCAGCGCCGCCCAATGCGTCCCGCGGCCGATCTCTCGATGCGCGGCATCGCCATGCTGCTCGGTGAGCTGATCGAGCGCCTCGAGCTGCGCGAGGTCACGCTCGCAATGAGTGACTGGGGCGGGCCTCAGCTGCTCGTCGGCAGCCGCTACCACGAGCGCATCGCGCGCCTCGTGATCTGTTCCTGCGAGGCCTTCGACAACGTCCCGCCCAAAGGCACCGCCAAGGCGCTGCCCCACATCGCCCGCCTGCCCGGCGGCATCGCCGCCGTCGTCTTCCCATTTCGCTTCGACGCGCTGCGCCGCTTGCCCTTCACCTACGGTGCGCTCAGCAAGCGGCCCGTTCCGCGCGAGGTCATGGATCGCTGGTTCGGGCCAGCCATCGCCCAGCGCGCCGTCCGTCGCGATGTCGCCAAGTACGTCCGCAGCTCCGCCCAAGGTCGCCGCGACCTGCTCGCCGCCGCCGACGCCCTGCGCGGCTTTGAAGGCCCCGCGCTCGTCGCTTGGGCCAGCGAGAACCGCATGATGCCGCGCGAGCACGGCCGCCGCCTCGTCGAGCTGCTGCCGTACGGGCGACTCGTCGAGATCCCCGACTCCTACACGCTCATCACAGAGGACCAGCCGACGCGGCTGATCGCATGCATGCGCGAGTTCCTGTGCGAAACCGCCGAGCAGCAGGCCGTGCCGGCCGCTGCGCAGGCCCTCCGCCCGCAGGATTCGGAGGCCATCTCATGAGGTCCGCCAATCGTCCACATCTCGCCGGAGAGAGGTCGGGAGGCACGCGGCCCGCGCTGTCGCTGCTCGTCGGGGCCGGCGGTGCGGTGGTCGCGCGGGCTCTGCTTACGCGTCTCCTGCTCGCCAAGCTGCGGCACGACGTGCGCGCGCTCAACGCCGGTGACCACCGGCCGATCCTCGCCAACTACGCGCCGCACGCCGTGCTGTGCTTCAACGACGGCGAGCACCGCTGGGCCGGCGAGCATCGCGGTCGCGCCGCGATCGAGCGGTTTCTGCAGGACTTCGTCGCCGCTCGCATCGAGGGCGAGATCAGCGAGCTGCTCTGGGCCGGGCCGCTCTGGCGCATGACCCTGCTCGTGCGCTTCGACGATCATGCGCACGATCCCGACGGCGTCGAGATCTATCGCAACCGCACCGTCCTGCTCGCGCGCACGCGCTGGGGGCGAATCGTGCGCCAGGAGGACTTCTACGAGGACAGCTCGCGGATCGACGGGTTGGAGCAGCGGCTGGTCGAGCTCGGGGTGTCGGCGGCTCGCTGAGGGTTGGCGATGTATTGAAAGAAGGCCCCGCCGCGCGCGTGCGTGCGCGCGTGAAGAACACTCGTGAGCAATACCCATCGCTTGCCCAACCATGTAGGAGTCGCCGCTTTCGTGTTGACGGTGCCGCAGCAAATCGGGCTGGACGGGGGTGCCGAGCACGACGATCGCGGGTATGAGGGGCGGCGTGCAGAAGTCTCGCCAGCAGTCGCCATCATGTGATCCCCGGGTCGTTTAGGCCCGAGTCGCCCGCAAATCCATGCCCAGAACCCCACAGCTCCCCAAAACCCCGCCGAAGATGTTCGAGACCCGCAGCCAGGCTTGGCGCGAGGTCGGTCTCGTGCACCAGGTCAGCCCCGCCGCCGTCAAACGCGCGCGCCTGCGCGCGCTGCTGCTCGTGCCGCTGTTCGTCGCCGTCGTGCTGCTCTACGACCACCGCGCCGAGCTCGGGCTGAAGCACAGCACCTCCGAAGTCAAAGGGCTCGTGCAGGCCGCGACCGCGATCGTGCTGCTGATCCTCGGCTGGGCGATCGCCCGCGACTTCGGCCGCGCGCTCGGACCAGCGCTGTTCCGCCGCCTCGATCCCGCGACAGCCGGCATCGTCGGCTTCCTGATCCGGCTCGTCACGATCGCGATCGCGCTGTTGATCGCGCTCGTCGTCGCCGGCGTCGAAACGCGCACGCTCGCCGTCGGCGGCGCCTTCACCGCCGTGATCCTCGGCCTCGCCGCGCAGCAGACGCTCGGGAACCTGATCGCCGGGACGGTGCTACTTAGCGCCGGGCCGTTCCGCGTCGGCGATCGCGTGCGCCTGCAAGGCGGTCCGCTTGCCGGCCAGATCGAGGGGATCGCGAGCACGCTTGGGCTGCTCTACACGACGTTCGCGACCGACGAGGGGTCAATCCTCGTACCCAACAGCGTCGTGCTCAACGTCGCCGTCTACACCGGCGCCGGCACGCTCAGGACCTACAAGACCGCTGAAGCGTCCCCCGCCGGCTCCGCGCGCACGGAGGGCGACCCCGATCAGACCGCGCCTCCAGCTCCGCCGCCACCTCCCGCAGGTTCGACCCGCGGCTCGCCGGCGCGCCGCGCGCGGTAGCGCAATAGCAACTGGTCTTCGCTCTCCAGCACCGTCAGCAGCTCGAGCTCAACGGGCGGGTGCAGTTCTCCGCCGGAGACGATTCGCAGCGACTCGCTGGCCGCATCACCGCCGGCCAGCTTCGGCGCGAGCGAAAGGAAGAGCTCATCGACCAGGCCCCCCGCGAGTAGCTGAGCGTTCAGGTGCGGGCCACCCTCACACAGCACCGTACGGATTTCCGTTCGGCGCAGCTCGATCAGCGCCGCTTGCAGATCCAGGCGTCCCTCGCGCTCGCTGCGCACGTAACGCACTTCGCCTGCGCAAGCCGCGAGGCTTGCCGGCGACGGTGTCAGGATCGCGACTCGCGCCGCCGGGTCCGCGAGCAGGGGAATCTCCTGCGCGGGCAGCGCGAGGCTCGCCGTCACGATGCACGCGAGCGGTTCCTCCGCGAGGCCTCTCGTCCGCCGCAGCTCACGCGCCGCCTCGGTACGGACCAGGCGACCGTAGTGTTCGGCGCGCATCGTGCCCGCTCCGACGAGCACCGCGTCGACCGCGGTGCGCAGCGCATGGAAGAGCTCTTGATCGGCACGGTTGCCGATCGGGCTGGAATGACCGCCGATCGTCGCGCGACCATCCACCGTGCTGGCCATGTTGAGTAACACGTAGGGACGCTCCCCGCGCGCTTGCGCAACTTCCGCCGGATCCGGCGGATCCCACAATCTCAGCTCCTCGACGACCTCCGCCGCAGTCGGCGATCGCGACGGTGTCTCGCCGCCGTCTCGCCCCTGGGCACTCAGCAAACGCACGAGCTCGACCGGTTGTCGTGAGTCGCTCACGAGCCCACCTTAGGGCCTGCGCGCGGCGAGGTCGACGCTCGCGAGCGGTGTGCTTTTTTAGTCGGAGACGTGCCGCGCGCCAGCCCGCCCATCCGAGCCCGGCTATTGCAACAACTTGAGAACACCACATCCCTCGTACGTGCTACCGTCGTGCCTGTATGGCCGGCCTGAAAGGTCGGCGAAAGCAGTGCAAGCTCTCGCAGGTCGAAGCTCTTCGCAGCATCCTCCGCGCAGCAGCACGCACGAATCGTGGAGGAAATGTCACATGCCTACCGGCACAGTGAAGTGGTTCAGCGACGACAAGGGATTCGGCTTCATCACTCCCGACGACGGGGACAAGGATCTCTTCGTCCACCACACCGGCATCAATGGAGAGGGATATCGCTCGCTGCAGGAGGGAACCAAAGTCTCTTATGACGCCGAGGAGGGCGACAAGGGGCCGAAGGCGGTCAACGTCAGCACAATCTAGTCTCAGTACCCTTTGAGGGCCCGGTTCCGGCCGGGTCCCCAAAGGTATGTCGAGCGACGCGACCACACTCCCTCTCAGGGATCCGCTGCTGGGTGAGCCCCAGGTCGCGTCGCGGCGCAAGCCGATCCCGTCTGGGCGCCATGTCGCTCGCGATCAGCAGGTCGCAGGGGCTCCACGCGAGCGTGCGCAGACCGCCATTGCGGTCGCGGTGCTCAGCATCATCCTGCTCTGCGCCGCCGTGATCGTGCTCGGCGCCGCCGACCGTCCCAGCTTTCTCTCCGCGCCGAGCCACGTCGGCTATTTCCCGCACTGGCTCGCCGGGCCGCTTGGCGGTCTGTGGCCGGGCTTGACGCGCAGTCCAGCGGTGCTGAAGTCGCTGTTCACCGGTGCGCTCGTCGTGATGTACGCCGCCTATCTCGTCGGCCTCAAGTACGTGCCGCAGCTGCGCGCGCGCTGGGTGATCGCGACCGTCCTCGCCGCGCACGTCATCTTGTTCCTCGCGCCGCCGATCTCGCTGACCGACGTCTTCAACTACATCAACTACGGGCGCATGGGGATCGTCGACCATCTCAACCCCTACACGACGATTCCCGCACTGGAGCCGCACAGCAATGCGAGCTACGACCTCAGCAACTGGCACGGCCTACTCAGCCCCTACGGGCCCACCTTCACGCTGATCACCTACGCCGTCGTCCCGCTCGGGATCGCCGGATCACTCTGGACCCTGAAGCTCCTGATGATGAGCGCGAGCCTCGCGACGCTGCTGCTCGTGTGGAAGTGCGCACGTTTGCTCGACCGCGATCCCGTGCAGGCACTCGTGCTCGTCGGTCTCAACCCGATCGTGCTGATGTGGGGTCTCGGCGGTGTCCACAACGACTTCATCACCGTCTTCTGCATCGTGCTCGGCTTCTACCTGCTGCTGCGCGGCGGCGTCGCGGACGTCGTCGCCGGCGCTCGCCGCGAGCCGCTCTCAGATGCAGCTGCGCCCGCGTCCGACGCGCCGCGACCGGCCGGGTCTGCCGCGCAGCCGCTCGCCGCGCCCGCCGTGTCTGCGAGCCCCCGGCGCGCGCGGCTCGAGCGGGTGCGTGCGCTCTGCGCAACGCTCGCGCCGCTTGACATCGGCGCCGGCGCCGCCTTCGTGACGGCGATGTCGCTGAAGGCCTCCGCCGGCATCGTGATCCCGGTCGTCCTCGCCGCGCTCCTGCGCGCGCCGCGACGGCTGCTCGCCGTGCTGCTCGGGATGCTGCTTGCCGGTCTCGCGCTCGGCGCGTGCAGCCTGCTGGCCTTCGGGCCGCACCTGCCCGATCTCGGTACTCAGGGGCGCCTCGTGATCTCGGTCAGCCTGCCCAACCTGCTCGGCCTAGTGCTCGGCTTGGGGGGGGAGACCGACACGTTGCGCACGCTGCTCAGCATCGCGCTCGTCGGCTCCGTGCTGCTCAGTGGACTGCTCGCCTGGCGCTGGCGTGACTCGCTCACAGCATCCGGCTGGGCGACGATCGCGTTGCTGCTCACGCTTGCCTGGGTGCTCCCGTGGTACATCCTCTGGGTGCTGCCGATGGCTGCGCTCTCACGCTCGCGCAAGCTGCGCGTAGTCGCACTCGTGCTGGGCGCCTACCTGATCCTCACGTGGATGCCGCTCGCGACCGCGATGGACAGCGCGCTTGGCTTCCATCCGAGCAAGACGCCGCTCGGAGAACTGCACCAGCGCTACGTCAAAGAACTCCTGAACTGAGCGGCGCGTCAGTCCTCGCCCGCCGACGGCGGGCGCCGCGCGAGCTTGCGCTGGCCAGCGCGCCGCTTAGCCTCCAGGCGTCGCGTGCGCGAGGCCGCCGTCGGGCGCGTCGCGCGCCGCGCTCGCGGCACCACCAGCGCCCGCGCCAGTCGCTCGGCGAGCCGGCGCAGCGCGAGCTCGCGGTTGCGGGCCTGCGAGCGCTCGTCCTGTGCGACCGCTGTAACGCGCGGACCCAAGCGCGCCAGCACGCGCTCCCGCTCGCGCTCGCTCAGCGAGCGCGATGCCAGCACGTCGAAGCTCGCCTCGATTCGCGACGCCGTCACGTTCGCGTGCTGACCGCCCGGGCCTGAGGAGCGACTTGCGCGCAGCGCGATCTCCGCCAGCGGGATCGCCAGGTCCCGCGTGATCGGGAGCAGTCCCGCGGGGTGCTCAGGTCCGCTCACCGTCGCCGCCGATCGTACCTACGCGTTGCTCACCGTCGGGCGCGCGCCCGTCACGGCCGACGTAACCATCCTTGCCGCCCGCGCACAGATAGACCGCGTCGACATCGCCGACGTTGCGAATCCGGCGCAGTGTTGGCGCGTCCACCCGTGCGAACGAGCCCTCCTGCAGTCGCTGCACCGAGCCGTCGCCGAACTCCATCTCGATCGTCCCGCGGTGCACGAAGTACAGCTCCTCCTGAGTCTCATGCGAGTGAAACCCGCTCTCGATGCCCGGCGGCATCACGATCGCGTTGACGCCGAACGCCGTCACGCCGAGGCCCTTGCGCACCTTGCGAAAGCCCGGGCCCTCGCCCAGATCGTCGAGCGAGCCGACCGCGTAGCCCTCGCCGACTCTGACCTTTGGATACGCCGATGCCTCCATACCGCTCAGCTCCTCTCGGTTCCTGCTCTCGATTGATCGTCAATGATCGGCGACGTTGCCGTCCGCCGGCGCCAGCGGACGACCCTGGCGCGCCCACTCCAGCAGACCGCCGCGCAGCGAGTACGCCCGCAGGCCCGAAGCGCGAAACGCCTGCGCCGCCATTGCCGAGCGCGCGCCCACGCGGCAGTAGAAGACCACCGGCTGCTCACGATCCAGCTCGCCTGCGCGGGCCGAGAGTTGTACGAGCTCGATATGGCGGCTGCCCGGAATATGGCCGGCCTCGCGCTCGTAGACCTCGCGCACATCGACGACCTGCAGCTCAGGCTCGCGCGCGAGCCACTCCGCCACCTGCGCGGGATCCACGTCGATATCCGCGGGATCGGGCTCCGATGGCGCGCTCATCACGATCAGACTAGCGGCCGCTAACAGTCGAGTCACCATCTGCGCGCGCAGGCCACTAGGATCAGGTTATGACCACAGAGGCCCTAGGCGACGTCTACACGATTCCCCAAGAACACCTCGATTTCTGCGCCACGATCCGCCAGATCTCCCAGGAGCAGATCGCGCCGCGCTCGGCCGAGATCGACGAGCGCGCCGAATATCCCTGGGACATCCGCAAGCTGCTGGGCGAGCAGGACATCCTCGGGCTGCCGTTCCCGACCGAGTACGGCGGCACCGGCACCGGCACGTTGATGCTCAACATGGGCATCGAGGAGATCGCGAAGGTCGACGCCGCCTGTGCGCTGATCCTGATGGTCCAGGAGCTCGGCACGCTGCCGATCCAGCTGTTCGGCTCCGATGAGCTCAAGGAACGCTTCCTGCCGAGGTGCGCCAGCGGCGAGTGGACGCCCGCCTTCGCGCTCTCCGAGCCCGAGGCCGGCTCGGATCCCGCTGGGATGAAGACCACCGCCGTCAAAGACGGAGACGACTGGGTCATCAACGGCACCAAGAACTGGATCACCAATCTCGGTGTCGCCGACTTCTACATCTGCTTTGCCGTCACCGACCGCGAGAGCCGACGCATCACCGCCTTCGTCGTCGAGGCCGACCGGCCCGGCTTCAGCGTCGGCAAGCTCGAGCACAAGCTCGGGATCCGCGCCTCACCGACCGGCCAGCCGATCTTCGAGGACGTGCGCGTGCCCCAGGCCAACGTCATCGGCGAGGTCGGCCGCGGGCTGTCAGTCGCGCTCGGCACGCTCGAGCGCACCCGTCTCGGCGCCGCCGCGCAGGCCGTCGGCATCGCGCAGGGCGCCACCGATTACGCCGTGGGCTACGCGCGCGAGCGCGTCCAGTTCGGCAAGCCGATCATCGACCACCAGGCGATCCAGTTCAAGTTGGCCGATATGGAAACACGCACGGCAGCCGCGCGCGAGCTTCTTTACAAGGCCTGTGCGATGGCCGACCGCGGCGATCCGCTGCGCGCCAAGTACTCCTCGATGGCGAAGGTATTCTGCTCGGATACCGCGATGGCCGTCACAGTCGATGCGGTGCAGGTGCTCGGTGGCTACGGTTACGTCAAGGAGTATCCAGTGGAGCGCATGATGCGGGACGCGAAGATCACGCAGATCTACGAGGGCACGAACGAGATCCAGCGGCTCGTGATCGCCCGCACGCTGAAATAAGCGCGGACGGGCGGGCACTGGAGCTTCTGGCGATGCGCGCACCCAAGCCCCCCAGTGCTCTCGGGCAGCTCAGACGGATCGGGTTGGCAGCGCTGATCGCGCTGTCGCTCGGCCTCGTCGTGATCGTCCTCGGCGAGGGCTTCAGCACCGATGGTGCCGTGCGCGTCGTCGAGGATCTGCTCCTCGGGATCGCCGCGATCGCGATCCTCACCGCGATTGCCGCCTCGATCGCCGTGCGTCTCGCCGGTTGGCAGCAGCCCGAGTCCGAGGAGGACTTCGAAGAGATCGTCCGCCGCGCCGAGCGGCTCGGTCGCGAAGGGCTCGCGGTCGACCCCGAGGAAGCCGAGTTCATGGAGCTCGATCCGCTCAACGACGACGACTTCGAAGAGCTCGTCCGCGACGCGCTGGACGACCTGCCCGACCTGCTGCGCAACGCACTGCGCCATGTCGCCGTCGTGATCTCCGACAAGGGGCGCCGCGCCGGCGCCTACGGCCGCTACGAAGGCGACGGCGCCATCCGCGACAACTACCACGACCGCATCATCATTTTCCGCGACACCCTGCGGCGCGATTTCGGGCACGACCCCGAGCTGCTGCGCGACCAGGTCGTGCGCACCGTGCGCCACGAGCTCGCCCACCACGTCGGGTTCGACGAGCTCGGCGTAAGTAGGCTCGACTTGTAGCGCCGCGAGTCTCGCGAAACGCCAGATCGGCGTAACTGCCATAAGATGCGCGCTCGAGGGGAGCGGCAGCCGCTGCGCCGGGGCACAAACGACCAAGGAGAAAGCTTTCTGATGCCTGACGCCGTAATCGTCGACGCCGTGCGCACGCCCATCGGGCGCGCCGTCAAGGGGTCACTCAAATCCGTTCGCGCCGACGACCTTGCGGCGGTGCCGTTGAAGGCGCTGCTGGAGCGCAATCCGCAGCTCGACTCGAGCTCGATCGTCGACGTCATGATGGGCTGCGGCTTCGCCGAGGGCGAGTCCGGCTACAACATCGGTCGCAACGCCTCGCTGCTCGCCGGGATCGACTACCACGTGCCCGGCACCACCGTTAACCGCTTCTGCGCGTCCTCGCTGCAGACCACGCGCATGGCCTTCCACGCGATCAAGGCCGGCGAGGGCGATACCTACATCGCCTGCGGCGTCGAGGCGGTCTCGCGCGCGACCCAGGGCGGCGAGTTCGAATTCCACCCCAAGCTCGACGGCTCGGAGGGCTCGCTTTACAACGTTTACATCCCGATGGGCCTCACCGCCGAGAACGTCGCTGAGGAAAAGAAAGTCAGCCGCCAGGCCCAGGACGAATGGGCGGTCATCTCTCAGGATCGCGCCGTCAAAGCGCAGGAGTCCGGGCACTTCGATGTCGAGATCGTCCCCGTCACCGCGCCCGCGCACAAAGACCGCGACCGCGAAGGTAACGAGATCGACGTCCCCGAGCAGGTCGTCACCAAGGACGACGGCCCGCGTGCCGGCACGACACTGGAGAAGCTTTCCCAGCTGAAGCCCGTGTTCAAGCCCGACGGGACCGTGACAGCCGGCAACGCCTGTCCGCTCAACGACGGCGCCGCCGCGTTGCTCGTCACCTCCGACGAGCGCGCCAAAGAGCTCGGCCTGACCCCGAAAGTTAAGATCCTCGCTTCGACCGTCGTCGCGATTCGTCCCGAGGTGATGGGCCTCGGTCCGATCCCCGCGATCCAGCAGCTCCTGAAGAACACCGGCATGTCGATGAGCGACATCGACGTCGTCGAGATCAACGAGGCCTTCGCCGCGCAGATCGTGCCCTGCAAAGACGAGCTCGGGATCGACGACGACAAGCTCAATCCCTTCGGCGGAGCGATCGCCCTCGGGCACCCCTTCGGGATGACCGGCGCGCGCATCATGACCACGCTGATCAACGGCCTGCAGACGCTCGACGGCACCTACGGCATCGAGTCGATGTGCGTCGCCGGCGGCATGGGCATGGCGATGCTCGTCGAGCGGATCAGCTGACGCGCTGAAGTTCGGTGAGCCTCAGTTGAGCTTTGGCCTCGTGCGCCGGCCGTAGCGGGCGGCGCACGCAGGCGAGCTCAACGGCTGCGTTCGTTGAGTTCTTTGGCGACCGCCACAACCGACGTTCGCTGATAGAAGTCGACCGCGACGATCGCGCCAGTAGATCCGCGCTGCTTCAGGCAGCGCTCGACGCGTCGGCGCAGGAATGCCGTGCGGCCGATTGCCGCGTTCAGCGGTTGGCTAGGCGGGAACGGCGGGATCCAGTGGTTGATCAGGAGCAGCGGGCTGTCCGTTTCGCCACGGTAGTGCTTGCAGCTCAGCTGATCTGGCCGTAGCGCTCCGAGCGGCGTGTCCTGGATGAAGGAGAACGCCGGCATGTACCACGCCGGTGTGCCGGCGTCCTTCTCCGCGAAGACGACCAGCCGACGATCTTGGGCGATCAGCTCTCCCAGGGTCGGGAGCGGCGCGTGGCGGTCGAGGGTTGCGACATAGCGCTCCAAGCCCGCTTGTGCGAACGCGCGCGCGATCGCCGCCGGTGGGATGTAGTCCTCGACAATCACGATCAACACCTCGTCGCGGTGCTGCGCCAGGAAGCTTGCGATCGCTTTCAGTTCGCGGTTCAGGGGATCCGCTCCCAGCTCGCAGAGGGTGTGACAGAGATAGAGCTCGGGCGTGCCCTGCAGCCTGCCCACGCCTACGCGGCCCACGAGCCGATCCGCCAGGCTTAGGGCACGCGGCGGGACCTGCTTGGCGACCTTGTTGCGATCGGAGCCCTCCGCGCTCAGGTCGGTGCGCACGCGGCCGGTGTCGCGGTCGTAGATCCCAAAGTGCACGTCGAGTAGCAGCGCGCGGATGCCGGAGTCGAGCTGGCGCGAGATCCCGTAGCGCTGGCTGGCAAAGTGCCAGCCAGGCTGCGCCGAGGCTGCGTAGGAGTTATGCGTGCCCGCGAAGAGCACTTCGTTGAGGTGTCGTTTACAGAGCGCCGCAGCGCCCTCGCAGCGGCGAGGTGCGGCCGGCTGCTCGTGCTTGGTCGACCCAGTTTTGCCGGCTGTGAGGAGGACCACTAGTCCGACGGCGATCAGCCCCAGTAGGACCGCAACAGCCCGCTTCACGCGTCCTCGCTCTAGCGCGGAGGCATCCGCAAGGCCCCGTCGAGCCGGATGACCTCACCATTGAGCATCCGGTTCTCGACGATGTGCGCAGCCAACTGCGCGTACTCCTCGGGATGGCCGAGGCGTGGGGGATAGGGGACGCCGGCGCCGAGTTTCACGCGGGCCTCCTCAGGGAGCGCCGCCAGCAGCGGGGTGTCGAACAGGCCAGGGGCGATCGTGCACACACGGATCGCATACTGCGCGAGGTCGCGCGCAGCGGGCAGGGTCATTCCGACGACGCCGCCCTTGGAAGCCGAGTAGGCGATCTGGCCGACCTGACCGTCGTAGGCGGCGATTGAAGCCGTGTTCACACACACTCCGCGCTCGCCGTCGGCATCCTCGATCGGCTCGTTGGTGAGCATCGCGCTCGCGGCGAAGCGCAGCACGTTGAAGGTGCCGATCAGGTTGATTTGCAAGATCGTCTCGAACGGCAGCAGCGGATGCGGGCCCTTGGAGCCCGCGAGCTTCTGCGCCCAGCCGGTGCCGGCGCAGCAGACCGCGATGCGCAAGCCACCCGTGACGGCGCCCGCGCACGCCACTGCCTCCTGCACCTGCGCCTCATCACGCACGTCGCAAGCGACGAACTCGGCTCCCAGCTCGCTTGCGAGCTCGCTGCCCTTCTCGGTGTTGACGTCCGCGATCGTCACGATCGCGCCGCGCGCGTGCAGCTCGTGAACGGTCGCCGCCCCGAGCCCCGAGGCGCCGCCGACGACGATCGCTGAGCTGCCCTCGATCCGCACGCCCGGGAGCCTACTTCAAGTCTTTGGCCGCGAGAGCGTCAGCGCGAAGAGATCCTCGGGATCGGTGAACCAGCGCACCAGCTCCAGGCCCGCCGCGTCGAGATCGCCCTCCAGGCGCCGCGGCGTGAACTTCGCGCTGATCTCCGTGCGCAGCTCCTCGCCGGCGTCGAAGTGCACCGGCAACTCCAGCGCGCGTACCATCACCGTGTGGTCGCGCCGCGCGCGTAGGCGCATCTCGACCCACTCGTGGCGGCCGTCGAACAGCGCCACATGCTCGAAGTCCGCGGGGTCGAAATCCGCGTCGAGCTCGCGATTGAGGACGTGCAGGACGTTGCGATTGAACTCCGCCGTCACGCCCTCCGGATCGTCGTAGGCGGCCTCCAGTACGCGCGGGTCCTTGACCAGGTCGGTGCCCATCAGCAGATGGTCGCCCGAGCCCAACAGGCCACCGATCTGGCGCAGGAAGCGCCGGCGGCTGCCCGGTGGGAAGTTGCCGATCGTGCCGCCGAGGAACACAACCAGCCGCGGGCCATCGGGTGCCGGAACGTGCTCCAGATGACGCTCGAAGTCGCCGATCACACCGTGCACCCGCAGTCCGGGGTACTCGAGCGTGAGCTCCTCAGCGCAGTCGCGCACCATGCTCTCGGTGACGTCGACCGGTACGTAGCGCGCGAGGGTGCCCGCCTCGTGCAGCGCATCGAGCAGCACGCGCGTCTTGGCGGCCGTCCCCGAGCCGAGCTCGACGAGCTCTACGGCGCCGGTCAGCGCCGCGACGTCGGCCGCCGCCGCGTCGAGGATCGCGCGCTCGGTGCGCGTCGGGTAATAGACCGGCAGCTCGCAGATCTGGTCGAACAGCTCCGCGCCGCGCGCATCATAGAAGTGCTTGGGTGGCAGCTCCTTGAACGGTCGCGTGAGCCCGTCGAGCACGTCCTCGGCGAGTGAGCGCTCCTCGGCGCCACCGAGGTGTGAGTCGATCTGAATCGCGACCGCATCGGCCGGGTCCTGGACGGGCTCCATCACGCCGCCTCCCTCTGGGTCGCTCTCGTCATTGTGCCGCCGCTCTCGCCAGCCGCACGCCGGCGAAGATCTGCCGGCGCTGCGGGTAGTCCCAGTTGCGGAAGGTCGTGCTCGCCACGCGCCGGTCGGTCGCCCACGATCCTCCGCGCAGAACGAGGTAGTCGCGGTCGAAGAAGACTTCCGAGTACTCGCGATAGGGATACGCCACGAACCCCGGGTAGCCGCTGAAGCGTGTATTCGTCCACTCCCACACCTGTCGTGTCCCTGCCAGCTGGTTCGAGGTCGCCGCCCGCTCCCACTCCGCCTCCGTCGGCAGGCGCGCGTCGTGCGCACGGGCGAAGGCATCGGCCTCGAACCAGCTGATATGACAGGCCGCGGCCCGCGGATCGCCGGTTGTGACCGTCGGGTGATGCGTGATGTCGTACTCCTCCTTCCACGCCCAGCCCTCATCGCTCCACCACTCGCGCCGCTCGTAGCCGCCGCCCTCGCTGAAGCTCAGCCAGCTCGCGTTGCTGACCGGATGGCGCGCGATGGCGAAGGCCGGTAGCGCCACCGTGTGTCGCGGACGCTCGTTGTCATACGCGAAGCCTTCCGGCGGTGCGCCCATCGCAAAGCTCGCGCTGGGCAGCTCCGCCCAGCCCGACGCGCTGTTCGACTCGTGAGCGATCTTCTGGCTGGCGCTCGCCGGCGGTGGCTCGCCCGGCGGCAGGATGCCGGCGAGCGCCATCGTCTGGCGCATCGTCTCGGTGTGCTGGAGCTCGTGGCGTAGCACCAGCTCGCAGAGCACGTCCTCGCCGATGTCGGCCCGCGCCAGCGCCGCGAGGACACGCTCGCGGACATCGCGCAGGTATGTGCGCGCCGCCGGTGCATCCAACAAGTCGATCTCGCCGCGCACCGCCCGCGGGGTCTCGAAGGCGTCGTAGAGTGCCGCCAGGTCCGGGCGCAGCAGTGGCAGGCCCGCAAGGCGGTGCGCCAGCCAGAGATCCTCATACGCCGCGATGTGCGCGAGGTCCCAGACGAGCGGGCTCATGATCGGCGAGAGCGTGCGCTGCAGCGTCGCATCGTCGAGGTGCGCGACGAGTGTCAGCGTTGCGTCGCGGACCTCGCTTAGGTCGCTGAGGACCTTGGCGACGTCGACTGGGGGTGCGGCGGTGTCTTGAGGGTTGGAGAGAGCCATGGCTCCAGATGCTGCTGAATCAATGTACGACGTTTTCGCCACATTGGCTCACTCGGTCTCTCGATGTCACGGCGCAAGTTGCGCAGCGGCCGCGAGCGCCGGGGTGTAGGTCGGATCGCGCAGTAGCGCCTGACGGATGCCTTCGCCGAGGATGCCGGCCTCGCCGCGCGAAGCACCCAGGATCGTCCATTCTTGCTCCCTACCCTGCGGGTCACGGCTGTATGCGTGCAGGCCACCCGCGCCGCGATCCAAGCGTAGGGTTCGCCCGGATGCTGTCTCCAGCGCGAGGCCCGCGAGGCCGCGTACTTGCAGCTCCGGGGCCGCCTGTAGACGCAGCGCGATCGCGTCGGTCGCACCGTCGTTCGCGCCGCTGGCGTGTGCCGTACCGACGAGGTCGTGGCCGTCGGCTCGCAGCGGCTTGACTTTCCACTGCAGACGCGAAGCCAGCCAGCCGACCAGCAGCATCGCCGCGATCGCCGACTCCGGGTGGTGGCGGATCGAGACGTCGACGATCGTGCGCAGTTCGCGACGCATCGCCGGGGGGTCGAACGTCGTCGCGATCCGCTCGCGCCACGGGGTCGAGCGCAGCCACGCCAGGTCCACCACGTAGGCTCGCTCGGAGAGCGCACGAGCGCGTTCGATCGCCGCGCAGAAGTCGGGCTCGTCGACGGAGTCCAGCAGCACCGCTTGCGCGAGCCCCAGCAGCCCGTCGATGATCTCGTGGTGGCCGTGCGGCGACCACAGCAGCGTCGGCAGATCGGTCACGACTAGCGGGTCCGCGATCGTCGCGAGGTCATCGAGATGGCGGTCACCGAGCTCGACGACGACCGTCTCGCGCAACAGACTCAGCTCGCCCGGCCGTGGGTCGCCGTCGGAGGCGACCGTCGCGCGCGCATCCAGGCGCTCGCGGCCCGGCTCGTAGGAGAGCACGACTAGGCGCGAGGCGTGATAGCGCCCCACGCCGCGCAGGCGGTTGGCGATTTCACCGCTCCACTCGCGATCGACGAACGCGATCATGTTGAGCGCGCGCGCCGGCACAAAGCCGCCGTTCTCGACATGGCGCTCGGCCAGGAGACGGCGCAGCGCCGCTTCGATCCGGTCGGGCGTCGTGCCCTGTTCGCTCCAGACCGCGTCGCTGACGGCCGGCATCAGATCGCGCGCCAGCTATGGCCTTCGCGCATGATGCTCGCCGCCTCCGGCGGCCCCTGCGAGCCCGCTTCGTATTGCGGCAGCGGACCGGGCGCCGCTTCCCAAGCTTTGACGATCGGGTCGCAGATCTGCCACTGCGCCTCGACCTCATCGTTACGTGTGAACAGCGTCGGGTCGCCGCGCATCGCGTCCATGATCAGGCGCTCGTAGGCCTCCGGCGACTGCGAGAGGAAGGCCGTGCCGTAGAGGAACTCCATGTTCACCGGGCGGATGATCATGCGCGTGCCGGGGATCTTCGCGCCGAGCTGCAGCGAGACGCCCTCGTTGGGCTGCAGCGTGAGGATCAGCTGATTGGGTCGGATCCCCAGCGAGCCCTCCTGATTGAACGCGAGGTGCGGGACCGGCTTGAGCGTGATCGCGATCTCGGTGATCTTGCGTGCCAGGCGCTTGCCTGCGCGTAGGTAGAATGGAACGCCGGCCCAGCGCCAGTTGTCGACTTCCAGGCGCAGCGCCGCGAAGGTCTCCGTGTTGGAGTGCTCGCGCACGCCGTCCTCTTGTAGATAGCCCGGCACGTCCTCGCCGCCCGCGTGGCCTGACGCGTACTGCGCGCGTACCGCTATCTCACCGATGTCCTGCGGTGTCGGGGCGTGGATCGCCTGCAGGATCTTCACCTTCTCGTTGCGCACCTCCTCCGAGGTGAAGTTCACCGGCGGCTCCATCGCGACGTGGCAGAGCAGCTGCAGCATGTGGTTCTGGATCAGGTCACGCAGCGCGCCCGCGTGGTCGTAGTAGCCCGCGCGGCTGCCGATGCCAATGTCCTCCGCCGCGGTGATCTGCACGTGCTCGATGTAGTTGCGATTCCACAGCGGCTCGAACATGCCGTTGGCGAAGCGAAACGCCAACATGTTCTGCACGGTCTCCTTGCCGAGGTAGTGATCGATGCGGAACACCTGCGGCTCCTCGAACACCGACAGCACCTCGCGGTTGAGCTCGGTCGCCTCCGCGAGCGAGGTCCCGAAGGGCTTCTCGATGATCACCCGCACATCGGCCTGCTCATGGACGGCCAGGCCCTGCCGACCGAGCGCCTGCACGATCACCGGGAAGAAGTTCGGTGCGGTCGAGAGGTAGAAGGCGCGGTTGAGAGGTTCACCCGCGCGCTGCTCGAACTCGCCGAGAACCCGCTCGAGCTCCGCGTACACCGACTCCTCGTCAAAAGTGCCCGGTACATAGCGCACATCCTCTAGGAGTCCCGCGAGCACCTGCTCGTCGGGAGTGCGCCTGGAGAAGCTGCGGATCGCCTTCTCGCATTCCGCGCGGTAGTCGTCGTCCTCCTTCTCTTTGCGTGAGACGCCGACCAGGTGAAAGCGCTCCGGCAGTGCGCCCTCGTGCGCGAGGTTGTAGAGCGCAGGCAGCAGCTTACGCCGCGCGAGGTCGCCGGTAGCTCCGAAGATCACGAGCGTCGTCGGGTTGACCGGCAGCCGCTCGAGGCCCGCGACGAGCGGGTTCTCGGGCTCCTCCGCCACCGCCGCCGGAGCGTCGCTCATCGGTTCGCGCGGTCTTTCCCGGCGCGTGTCGCCGGCGCTTTCGCCGATTTCGCTCTCGCGGTCGGTTTGGCTTTTGCGGCCGGTTTGGCCTTTGCGGCCGGTTTGGCTTTTGCAGCGGCTTTGGCTTTCGCCGCAGGTTTGGCTTTCGCGGCCGATTTCGCTTTCGCCGCAGGTTTGGCTTTCGCGGCTGATTTCGCTTTCCCGGCCGGTTTGGTCTGCACGGGTGCGGCCGCCGCCTTCGCGGGGCTCGCGCTCTGCACGGCGTGACCGCCGAACTGATTGCGCAGCGCCGACAGCACGCGATGCGTGTAGTCGCCGTTTCCGCGCGAGTACAGGCGTGCGTACAGCGACGCCGTGATCACCGGGGTCGGCACGTCGCGGTCGGTCGCCTCCGCGATCGTCCAGCGACCCTCGCCGGAATCCTCGGTGTAGCCCGTTAGCGCGTGCAGGTCGTTGCCGTCGGCTTCGAATGCGCGCGCCGCCAGTTCGCACAGCCACGAACGCACGACCGAGCCCTGTCCCCATAGATGCGCGATCTTCGCGTTGTCGAGCTCGTACTCGCACTTGTCGAACAGGTCGAAACCCTCCGCGTAGGCCTGCATCAGCCCGTACTCGACTCCGTTGTGGACCATCTTCACGAAGTGCCCCGCGCCGGCCGGGCCGAAGTGCATCCAGCCGCGCGGCCCGATCGCCTCGCGGCTGACGTCGTTGGTCTCGGGGGCCAGCACATCCAAGATCGGAGCCAGGCGTCCGACCGCCTTCTGCGGGCCACCGACCATCATGCAGTAGCCGACTTGCAGGCCCCACACGCCGCCCGAGGTGCCGACGTCGACATAGTGAATGCCGGCTTTTTTCAATTCCGCTGCGCGGCGCTTGTCGTCGGTCCACTTGCTGTTGCCACCGTCGACGATCGTGTCGTCACGCTGCAACAGCTTTGCGAGCCGGTCGATCGTGCGCTGCGTGATCTCGCCCGCCGGCAGCATCAGCCAGACGATGCGCGGCCCGCGCAGCTCCTTGACGAGGTCCGTCAACGCGTTCACGCCGACTGCACCGTCGCGCACCGCGCGCTTGACAGCGTCGCGATCAGAGTCGAAGGCCACCACCTCGTGCTCGGAGTCGCGACAGATGCGGTGCACCATGTTCTCGCCCATCTTGCCGAGTCCGACGAAGCCGATCTGGGTCACAGCTGCTCCTCTGGTGTAGGTTTCGCGCGCACGCCGCAACAAAGGTACTCACTTGAGCCCCGACTCCACTCACCAACGCCCCGACCGCAACCTTGCGCTCGAGCTTGTCCGCGTCACCGAGGCCGCCGCGCTCGCCGCCGCGCGACTCGTCGGCAAAGGCGACAAGGAGGCCGCCGACCAAGCCGCGGTCGATGGCATGCGTTATGCGCTGCATTCCGTGCAGATGGACGGTGTCGTTGTGATCGGCGAGGGCGAGAAGGACGAGGCGCCGATGCTCTACAACGGCGAGCGCATCGGTGATGGCTCGCCGCCAGAGGTCGACATCGCCGTCGACCCACTCGAGGGCACCACACTCGCCGCCCACGGGATGCCGAGTGCGCTCGCCGTGATCGCGCTCTCCGCGCGCGGCACGATGTTCGACCCCGGCCCGTGCGTCTACATGGAAAAGATGGCCGGCTCACCCGAGATCGCCGACTTGCTCGATCTCGACCGCCCGCTGCCCGAGACGCTCCAGTTGATCGCCGATCGCAAGAGCTGCGAGATCGGGGACGTCATGGTCGTCGTGCTCGACCGTTCGCGCCACGAGCAGGGAATCAAGGAGATCCGCGAGGCCGGTGCACGCGTGCGGATGATCGCCCACGGCGACGTCTCCGCGGCGCTGCTCGCCGTCACCGAGCGCTCGCCCGTCGACCTCCTCTGGGGCATCGGCGGCACCCCCGAGGGCGTCATCTCGGCCGCCGCGATCAAGTGCCTCGGCGGCCAGCTGCTCGGACGCTTGTGGCCACGCGATGAGCACGAGCGTAGCGCCGCGCTGGATGCCGGCTACGACCTGCAGCGCGTGCTCGACCGCGACGACCTCGTCGCCGGCGACGACGTCTTCTTCTCCGCGACCGGCGTCACCGACGGCGACGTGCTACAGGGCGTGCGCTATCCGAGCGCCGGCGGCGCGAGCACCGAATCGCTGGTCATGCGCACCCGCTCGGGCACCGTGCGCCGCGTCAGCGCGCGCCACGACCGCGCGAAGCTCCGCGCGCTCTACGGCGACGCGCGTTTCGCCTAGCGCGCCGCCGGCGACACTCCCGACGCGAGACGCGAGACGCGAGACGCGAGACGCGAGACGCGCTCAGGGCTCCTCGTGACGGTCCTCGGCCACCGCTGTCGCGGCGGTCGCGAGCGCCGACTCCGCGAAGCGCCCCGTGCGCGACGGTGCTAGGTCAAGACGTGCGAGCGAGCGCAGGAACCCATGCGTCACGAGTACGTGAATGCGTGACTGCGTCACGTTGTAGAGCCAACGACTGATACCCGTCGAGATCGCGGGGTAGAAGTTCGCGACCTCAACCTCGACGTGCAGCCCCCCGCGCGCGGGGGGCGAGCTCGGCAAGCGGCGCACATCGATCTGCAGGTGCCCATCGCCGTCGCGCCCCGCGCGCGCGACCAGCAGTCCACGCTCGATGCGCCACCGCACCATGCCGTGATCGTCCTCCAGCTGGTACTCCGGCGCCCCGAACGTGAGCAGCTTCAGCGGCTTGAAGAGCAACACGACGAAGCGCTCGTGCTCGGTGTAGTGCACACGCACCAGCCCCAGGGTCACGCGCGTCAGAAAGCGCCAATAGGTACGCGCCAGGCGCTCGAGGTAGACCGGCGACCAGAACTCAGTGAGCCGCTCCTCACTGAGCAGCAGGTCCGCGGTCTGGATCGAGCACACCGCTCCCGTCTCGCGATCCACCGAGGTCGTGTCACGCAGGTTCGTGATCGAAGCCTCATCCATTTCGATGGAGGCTATCCACAGACGCCGTCCTCGACTGCTGATATGCACAGTGTCGTGGATCCCGACCAGCTCGATCCTTACCGGTCGGCCCGCGCCCCAGCTGACGGTCAGCCGGAGGCCGGCTCCACCGAGCGCCTCGCACGCGCCGCCCGGGCGGCCGAGCAGCTGTGCGCCGCGCTGTGGGACGCGCTGCACGAGGAGCTGCGCCGCTCACCGCCCGACGCGCGCGGCACTCCGGTCGCTGAGCTCGCCGTGCGTCTGGCTCAGGTCTGCGCGTCCGTCGCCGAGCTCGCTCGGCGCTGCACACCACTCGTGCCCGCGACGACAGGCGCTCGCGCCGCGATCGGCGAGGCCCCCGAGTCACCTCCGTTCCCCAAGCCGCCCGCGCTCCCCGAGTCGTCTCCGTCCCCCGAGCCGCCCGCCAGCTCAGAGGAGATCTCGATTCGCGACGCCCGCGGGGAGGGGCCATCGGCGTGGGTGCGAGCGGTCGGAGATCGACTCCAGCACTACCAGCGCGACACGCAGCCATTCGCCGCACTGCTCGTCGAGGTCACCGAAGCCGCTCGTCTCTCCGACGGCGAGCCCGCGGGCGACATCGCCCAGCTGCTCGCTCGTGTGCAACCGGCCCTTTGCCAAGAGCTGCGTCCTGTCGATGACGTCACACTCGAAAGTCCCGGCCGCTGGTGGCTGACACTCGCTCAGACGGACGCACAAGCCGCACGCGCCGTCGGCGAGCGTCTAGTCGAAGCTATTTGTTCGCTCGGCGGCGAGCTCGGCCTCGCACCAACGATTGCGATCGGCATTGCCAGCTGTCCCGAGGACGGTCGCGACGCCGCAAGCCTCGCCGCGCACGCGGACGTCGGGCTCTACGCGGCACGCGTCGCCGGTCGCACACTGCCGCCTGCCTGAACGCGGCGTCCGCCTGAACGCGCCGTCCGCTTGAACGCGGCGTAGGGCGCGCAGCGATCTCCGCCTCTCCTAGCCGGCGGCTGCGCCGCCGGTGCTGGCAGCGGCAGTCGGTGCGGTGCTCGCGCCGGGGCTCGCCGGCGCCGCTTCGCCACTCGGCAGGCCCGTTTCTGCGGGTTCGCCCAGGGTGGAGGTGTTCGGCAAGCTGCCCACGATCTCAGTTGTGACGTGCACCGTTTCCTTGACTTTCAGCGCGCGCGCAGTCCCCGCCGTGAGGTCCCAGACCGCGCCGATGTGCCCGTAGGGGCCGCGATCGACCACCGGCACCGTTAGGTGACGTCCGCGGTAGCCGATCTGTACGAGTGTCCCGCAAGGCAGAGTCCGCGAGGCGACACCGAGGAGCGTCGGGCTCATCGTCTGTCCACACGCCGTCTCGTCGCCGTAGAAGCCCGGGCCGAACCACGTAGCGAGGGTCGGCTTGCTCAGCTGCGGTTCCGGCGCCGCGCCACCGCTGCTCGCGCCGGCGCCGCTCACTTCGGAGGAGACGGTCGCCGACTTCGCGGCGGCGCCGCCCGTCGTGCTCGCGAGGGCACGCGTCGCGCTCGCCGAAAACAGCGCCAGACAGACGAACCCCAGCAGGGCCAGTCGAGAATCGGCACGCAGAGCGCGCTTGGCGAAAGCTGTACGCATCATGAGTCGGATTCGCCTACGGGGTGAGCTGACGGGCTCGCGCTTGTTGGCGCTACGGTCCAGAACGAACCGATTCGCCCCAGTGCATCGATCGCTCGACGCACATTGGGTCCCCCGTCCCTCGCGATCTGAACCGCGAGAGCTCGGCGTGCGGGGCAGTATACAGGTCCGGCCGACGACGTTTCGAAGGGCGCCGCGGTCAGCGCTTGAGGCTCGCGCGCGGTGCGATCAGATGCCCGGCAGCCGACCCAGCGCCTCTTTAACCAGTCGGCCGCCGCGCGCGAGACCTGTCTGCGCGAGGTCGCCGACGAGCTCCGCCAGTGCACCCGCGACCTCCGGGCGGCTGGGCGGCTGGACCGGCGTGCCCGGCTCGATCTCGCCCTCTCCCTCGAAGCCCTGCGGAGGGACGGGGGGCTCCGATAGTGGAGGCGGCGGCGGAGTGCTTCGATGCTCCGCGCGGGTCGGTTTGACGCGCCTCGCGGTCGTGCGACGACGCCCGGCGGTCTTGGTCTTGGGCTGCGCGCTGGGGCCGGTCGGCTCGATGGGCGCGCCGGTCGGCGCCACATCGCCGGTCGGCTGGGGGGCGGGATCGGTGGCCTTCATCGTCGCCGAGCGCGCGCTACGTCCTTTGGCGGTGGTCGAGCGCGTCGCCTGTGCCGGCTTGCTGGCCGCGGCAGCCGCGCGCTTGGCCGCAGCGCGCCGCGCGCTGGGTCGCTGCGGACGCGTGCTCGGCAGGTTCGAGAGGATGCCGCGTTCCTCGCCGCCCGTCTCGCGGGTCGGTCGCGGGGAGCTTCGGTCGCGCTCACTCCGTCCGTGCTCGGTCGCGCCTTTGCCGGTGCGCTTAGGCTTCTTGCTGTCGCTCGAGGGAGTCACGCGCGCGCATCATCGCGCATAAGGAAGACGGGCCGCAAAGCGTTAGCATAGGAGCCACACTGGGTTGTAATGTCGGGCGGGCTTCGGCCGCGCTCGAATGCGCCCGAGCGGGGCAGGTCCTCAGTCACGTCCGGTGGGACCACCCTGCAGCGGGTGTTCCCAGAAGAGAAGATCCATCAACGGAAACGGAAGACAATCGATGTCAGTAGTCGAACTGCAGGAGCTGGACGAGATCAAGGGTCTGCTGGCCAAGGGGCAGCAGGTTGGGGTGCTGACTTTCGCGGAGATCTCCACCGCGACTTCCGAGTTGGATCTGGACGAGACCGACGTCGAGGAGCTGCACGGCTTCCTCGAGAAATCCGAGATCGAGCTCGTCGAGGACATCGACCCCGCGACCGCCGCCGCGCTTCAGGTCGAGCGCGCGCCGGACAAGCGCGGACGGCGCAAAGCGAAAGCCACGCTGGACCTCAAGCCGGACATGACGACCGACTCCCTGCAGCTGGTCCTCAAGGACATCGGCAAGGTGCGGCTGCTGACCGCCCAGGAGGAGGTCGATCTCGCCAAGCGCATCGAGCGCGGCGACCTCGACGCCAAGCAGAAGATGGTCGAGTCCAACCTGCGCCTGGTCGTCTCGATCGCCAAGAACTACCGCAACCAGGGACTGCCGTTTCTCGACCTGATCCAGGAGGGCACGCTCGGCCTGGTACGCGCCGCGGAGAAGTTCGACTATCGCAAGGGCTTCAAGTTCTCCACGTACGCGACCTGGTGGATTCGTCAGGCGATCGCGCGCGCTCTCGCCGACAAGGCACGCACGATCCGCATCCCGGTACACGTCGTCGAGAAGCTCAACAAGATCGGACGCGCCGAGCGCAAGCTCGTCACCGAGCTCGGCCGCGAACCGACCGCCGACGAGATCGCCGAGGTCACCGGCATCGATCCCGAAGAGGTCGACTCGATCAAGCGCTCCGCGCAGGCTCCGGTATCGCTGGAGAAGCCCGTCGGCGACGAGGAGGAGTCCGAGTTCGGCCAGTTCATCGCCGACGAGCGCGCCGAGTCGCCCTACGAGCGCGCCGCCGAAATCCTCACCAAGGAGGCGCTGCGCGAGGCGCTCGAGAATCTCTCCTACCGCGAACGCCGCGTGCTCGAGCTGCGCTACGGCCTCGGCGGCGAGCACCCCCGCACGCTCGACGAGGTCGGTCGCACGTTCAACGTCACGCGCGAGCGCATCCGCCAGATCGAGAACCAGTCGCTGAAGAAGCTACAAAGCCTCGCTGAGGCGCAAAAGCTTCGCGACGTCGCCTGAGTCTGTTCTTACCGGCGCATGCGCCGGTAAGCGACGGCGCGCATGCTGGCCGAAACGGGGATGCTCGCCGAAGGCGAGTGTGTCTCTCTGATTCGGTGTCGTGGAGGGCTGCATGCAGCCCTCCTTCCGCGTGGCGCATGCGCCACGCGGCCCCGCCGCGCATGCGCGGCGGGGGACAGCCCCGTCCACCCTCGCTCGGGGCGCTCAAGCCGGCCGGCATTGGTGCCGATGGTCTGTGCATGTTCGACGTGCAGTCAGCTCTGCGTGAGCTGGTCGCCCGCAAGGGCTCCGACCTGCATCTGAAGGTCGACTCCGCGCCGCTCTACCGCGTGCACGGCGAGCTCTGCAAGGACGACGCCGTCGAGCGACTGAGCGCCGAGGACACCGAGCGCGCGCTGCACGACCTGCTGCACGACGCGAACAAGCTGGACGAATTCTCCGAGGAGAACGAGGTCGACTTCTCCTTTGAAATCTCAGGCGTCGCGCGCTTTCGCATCAACGCCTTTCGCCAGCGCGGCGTGATCTCGCTGGCCTGCCGCGCGATCCCGCACAAGATCAGCACCATCGCGGAGCTCGCGCTGCCGGACGTGATCAGCGCGCTGGCCGAGGAGGAGCGCGGCATCGTGCTGCTCACCGGCACCACCGGCTCCGGCAAGTCGACGACGCTCGCCGCGATGATCGACCACATGAACGAGACGATGAGCAAGCACATCGTGACGATCGAGGACCCGATCGAGTTCGTGCACACCGACAAGCGCTCGGTCATCAACCAGCGCGAGGTCGGCATGGACACCGCGTCCTTCAAGCGCGCCCTGCGACGCGTCCTGCGCCAGGACCCCGACGTGATCCTCGTCGGCGAGATGCGCGACGAGGAGACCGTGCAGACCGCTCTCTCCGCCGCCGAGACCGGGCACCTCGTGCTCTCCACGATCCACACCGTCGACGCGATGGAGTCGATCAACCGCATGCTCGACTTCTTCCCTCCCCACCAGCACGGGCAGGCGCGTTCGATGATCGCCGGCACCGTCAAGGGCGTCATCTCCCAGCGCCTCGTGCCCGGCGCCGGCGGCGGCCGCGTCGCCGTCTGCGAGATCCTGCGCATGACCGGCCGCGCGCGCGACATGATCGTCGACCCCGCGCAGACCGGCAAGCTGATGGAGGTGATCGAGACCGGTGGCTACTACGGGATGCAGACCTTCGACCAGGCGCTCTTCGGGCACCTAAAGGCCGGGCGCGTGACCTTCGACGACGCGATGCACGTCGCCTCGAGCCCCCACGACTTCAAGCTGCTCGTGCAGGCCGACGGCCGCAAGGGGACCACGATGGACGACGTCGCCAACGCCGAGCGCCAGCGCAACGGCGAAGCGCCCACGGCGCCCCCCGTCGGCGGCGCGCCCGCGAGCGCCCCGCCGCTCACCGTCTCCTGAGCGCCCCGCCGCTCACCGTCTCCTGAGCGGCGCGCCTGACGCGCCACCTGATTTGGCGGCTCCGGCGGCTCCTCCAGCTGGCAGGTATCTGCGGCCCGAGCGCGTGCGCACGCGCACCGATACTCAAAACTTCATTTGGTAAAGTGAAGCCATGTCCGATGGGGATACGTGTCCGGTATGTCGCACCGCGGAAGTCGTCTGCGGCAAGTGGACGCTGCTGCTGATTCGCGATCTCGCAGCCGGGCACGCGCGCTTCTGCGAGCTCGAGCGTTCGCTTGAGGGCATCAGTCCGCGGACGCTCTCGCTGCGACTGCGCGCACTGGAGGACGAGGGTGTGCTCGAGCGCCACACCTTTCCGGAGGTCCCGCCGCGCGTCGAGTACGCGCTGACCGACAAGGGTCGCGATCTGATCCCGATCGTCGAAGACATGCGCGCCTACGGTGAGCGCTGGCTGAGCGCCGCGCGCGAGCCACAAGCGTCAGCCGAGATCGCCGCCGTAGCGGGCTGAGAGTGCAAGGCGCGCTGCGCCGGGCAGGAGCGCGCCTGGCCGCGGCGAAGGGGATTGGCAATGCGTTCACGTCAGCTCGAGACAGCGCTCGCGGTCTTCGCGAGGGAGGCAGCTAGTCGCCTGCAGGCAGACCTCGACGCGGGCGCCGAGGTCCCCTTCGAGCTGGCGTCGCGCGCGACACGCAGCACGCGCGGGCGCGGTCCCCAGCTCTACTGCTATCAGCCGCTGACCGATGAGTTCATCCGCGAGCGCTGGGCGCCCCTGCGCCGGCTCCCGAGCCACGGCACCGCGGTCGCGCTGCTTGAGAGCCTTGAGGGGCTCGATCGCTACCTACTCTCGCGCGAAACTCCGGTCGGAAGCGATGCGCGCCGCCAACGCCGGTACGACGGTGCTCCCCGCGCCGGCGGGCCGCGGGCCGATGCCGCGCTGCGCGCCCTGATCGAGGACGTATTCGCCGAGCAGAGCGGCTTTGAGGTTCGCGACGAGCGTCTACAGAGCGCCCTCGAGCGCCTCGACCGCGCCGCGCGCTCAAGTCCGGCGGAGGTCACGCTGCTGGCGACGCTGCACGGTCTCACGATCACCTCGCCCGAACTCACGCTCGCGCCGGGCCTGACGATCGCTCACGCTGAGATGCTGAGCGACGCGCCCGAGGAGGCGCTTACGCCGGTGCTCGAGGATGGCAGTGAGGAGAGCGCCCGCCTGCTCGTCGCATTTGTCGTCGAGGACACCGACGTGCTCGCCGCGCTCGCCCGCGGCCGCGATGTACTCGGCGAGCTGCTCCGAGCGCTGCGCCTGTTCGGTGACGGGCGCGTCACGCTCGGCCGGCTCGCCTGGCTACGGGTCGGCGATGGTGGCTGGGGCGCACGCGCGCTCGGTTGGGGCGGGCGGCCGCACGGCATGCTGGTAGTGAGCGCCGAGCAAGAGGACGAGTTGCGCGCGTTCTGCAACCTCGTCTCGCGGCGCGCGCCTCGCGAGGGCGAGCTCGCCTGGGCATTGCGGCGCTTCGAGCGCGGTTGCGAGCGCACCAGCGAGGACGAAGCCTTGAGCGACTACCTGCTTGCGCTGCGCGCGCTGCTGGAACCCGAAGGCACCAATGGCGCGCTGCTCGCCAGCCGCCTCGCCGCGCTCTGCGCACTGCCTGAGGACCGCTCGCTGCTCGAGCGGCGCGTCGCGCGGGGGTTCGAGCTGGAGTATCAGATCGTCGCCGGGGAGATCTTTGAGCGCACCGCGTGCGAGCCGCTCGTGCGCGAGCTCGCCGGCCACCTGCGAGCGCTGTTGCGCGATGTCATCTGCGGTCATCTAGAGCCCGATCTGCTTACGCTCGCCGACGAGTTGCTCGACCGCGAGACAGCCTCCGAGCCACCTGCGCCGGCGGCGCCGCTCGAGCATGCCGGATCAGGGTTAAGCGAAGAGCCGCTGCGCGATCAGCGCGAGACCACCGAGATCGTGGACATCCTGATCTAGGTGCGCGACCACGATCGGCTCGCGGTCGCCCAGCGTCTGTTCGAGCCGCTCGATGCTCGCGCGGTCACGATTCACCAGTACGTCGAAATCCGCCAGGTTCTGAGCGACCCGCGCGGCGAGTCGCTCTCCCAGCTCCGCTGAGAGCAACGCCTGCACCTCCTGTGCGGTACGGCCCTCCAGGCCGTCGCTGTGCACGCGATTGACGATCACCGCCGCGCGCCGCATGCCCGCTGCGGCGAGCTGCTCGGCGAAGAAGATGCTCTCGCGAGTCTGCTCGGGCTCGGGCGAGGTCACGAGCAGGAACGCCGTCGCGGGGTCGTGCAGCAGCTCTTCGATCGCATGCGCACGCTCGCGAAAGCCGTCGACCATGCCCGCGAGCGACCCGAAGAACGCCGAGAGGTCGCTCACCATGTCCACGCCGGTGAAGCGCGAGATCACCGATAGCACGAGACCCGCTCCACGTCCCATCACGCGCGCCGCCAGGCCGCTTGGCACGAGAAACATCTTCAGCGCACGTCCCTCCAGGAAGTTCGTCATCCGTGACGGCGCGTCGAGGAAGTCGAGCGCGTTGCGCGACGGCGGCGTGTCGAGCACGATCGTGTCGAACGTTCCTGCGCGGTGCAACTCGAAGAGCTTCGCGACCGCGCCGAACTCCTGCGTGCCCGCGACCGACGAGGAGACCTCCTGGTAGATGCGGTTGGAGAGCGCCTGCTCGCGCGAGCGCTCGTCGGGCGCCAGGCGCGAGATCAGCGCATCCATGGTCACCTTCGCGTCGAGCATCGTCGCCCATAGCTCGCCCGGAGGCTGCACACCGTGCGCGGCCAGCAACTCCGGATCCACGCGTTGCGGCTCGTTGTCGAGGCCGCTCACGCCCAGCGCCCCGGCCAGGCGCTTGGCGGGATCGATCGTCACGACCACCACCCGTTGACCTCGAGCCGCCAGGCCGAGCGCCAGTGCCGCCGCCGTCGTCGTCTTGCCGACACCGCCCGGGCCGGCGAGCACGCACACGTCTTGATCGACCAGCCGGTCCGCGAGCGTGTGACGGGGCTGCCCGCGCCCGCGCGCACTGCGCTTCGAGGAGCCCGCACCCCCGCCGCTGCCCCGCTTGGCTGGCGGCTGCTTTTCCGGCTCGACGCGATCGATCGGCATCGCAGGATCGTAGTCGTGCAGGAATCGCCAGTCGGCTTGCGAATACCCCCGACGACGGCTTTCCAATAATCGAGCATCGGAGTCTCCCGTGCAAGGAAGGGCCAAGGTCATCGCGTTCGCCAACCAGAAGGGCGGCGTGGCCAAGACAACGACGACGCTGAACCTCGCCGCGGCCTTCGCCGAGGAGGGCCACCGCGTGCTGTGCGTCGACATGGACCCGCAGGGCAATCTCACGATGTCCCAGGGCATCGATCCCGACACCCTGCAGAAATCGATGTACGACGTGCTCGTCTACAAAACCTCGATTCGCGAGGTCGTGCGTCGGCGCGAGGTCGACGTCGCCTGCGCGTCGATCGACCTCGCCGGTGCCGAGATCGCGATGTCCACGATGATCGGCCGCGAGCGCTCGCTGCAGAAGGCCTTCGAGCCGATCCGCGAGGACTACGACTTCATCTGCATCGACACGCCGCCGAGTCTCGGATTGCTGACGATCAACGCGTTGACCGCCGCCGACAAGGTGATCGTCCCCGTGCAATGCGAGTATCTGTCGATGCGCGGTTTGATCCAGCTGCAGAACACCCTCGCGATGATTCGCGAGAACCTCAACCCGAACGTCGACATCGAGGGCATCCTGCCGACGCTGGTCGACTTGCGCACGATCCACGCCAAGGAGGCGATCGAGATCCTCGAGGAGAACTTCGGCGATCGCGTCTTCGCCTCGCGAATCCGCAAGACGGTCCGCTTCGCCGAGGCTCCCGTCAAGGGCATGTCGGTGCTCAAGTACGAGCCCGACGGCGTCGCCGCGCAGTCCTACCGTCAGCTGGCACAGGAGGTGCTCGCACATGGCTCACAATAAGCGCGCAAGCATGCGCGAAGGCCCCCTCGCCGCGCTGTTCAGCAAAACCGAGGAAGACGACGCGCAGCAGAGCGAGGCCGCCGCCAAAGCCGCGGAGCAGACGCCAGCCGCCGATACGAAGGCCGCCGCCGAGGCGAAGACGCCCGCCCCAGAGACGAAGACCGCCGCCGGCGAGACACAAGCTCCCGTCGCAAAGGCAGACGCGCCGGCTCCAGAGGCGGCGGCTGCCGCCGCGGAGGACAAGGCTTCGGCAGCCGACCCCGCCGCGCGCGCGCGCGGCGCCCGTGAGGCACAGCGCAGAGCGCAGAGCGCAGAGCGCGCCGCCGCCGACGCCGACGCCGAGGAGGAGCGCGTGCCGAGCCCGCGCGAGCGACTGCGCAACGTGTTCTCCTCCGAGATTCCCGCGAACGTGATGGAACCGCCGGTCGCGCCCGCGTCGGCGGCTGGGGAGGCCCGCGCCAAGCGGGACGAGCCGCCCGCGCCGGACGCGCCTCCAGCGTACGACGTCTACGCCCGCGAGGAGCCCCGCCCGTTCGGCACCGCCGCGGGGGCGGGTGGGGTACCGGTTATTCACCCCGTGATCCGCGTCGTCGGCGTCGGTGGCGCCGGCGTCAACGCCGTCAACCGCATGGTCGAGGCCGAGGTCGCCGGCGTCGAGTTCCTCGCGATCAACACCGACCTGCAGTCGCTGCAGCAGTCCACCGCCGACATCACGCTGCACATCGGCGCCGAGCTCACCCGCGGTCTCGGCTCCGGCTCGGACACCAGCCTCGGGCGGCAGGCCGCGATGGACGACTACGACCGCGCCAAGGCCCTGCTGAAGGGCTCCGACATGATCTTCATCACCGCCGGCGCCGGCGGCGGCACCGGCACCGGCGCCGCGCCGATCATCGCCCGCATCGCACGCGAAGTCGGCGCGCTGGCCGTCGCGATCGTCACCAAGCCGTTCGGCTTCGAGGGCTCGCGGCGCGCCGAGCAGGCCGAGCAGGGCGTGCGCGCGCTCGCCGAGGAGGTCGACACGCTGATCGTCGTACCCAACAACCGCCTGCTGACCGTACTCGACAAGCAGACCTCGATGGTCGACGCCTTCCGCGTCGCCGACGACGTCCTGCGTCAGGGCGTGCAAGGCATCTCCGATCTCGTCACCCTGCCGGGCCTGATCAACCTCGACTTCGCCGACGTCCGCACGATTATGAGCGGCGCCGGCAACGCGCTGCTGGGAATCGGCATGGGCGCCGGCGGCGAGCACCGCGCGACCGAGGCCGCGATGCAAGCCGTCTCCTCGCCGCTGCTGGAAACCTCGATGGACGGCGCGCGCTCGATCCTGCTGTCGATCACCGGCGGGAGCGACCTCTCGCTGTGGGAGGTCAACGAGGCCGCCAAGGCCGTCGCCGAGGCCGCCCACCCCGACGCCAACATCATCTTCGGCGCGATGGTCGACGAGAAGCTCGAGGAGCAGGTCTGGGTCACCGTCGTCGCCACCGGCTACGAGCAGCAGGACGCACGCGTCACCGGGCGCGGACGGCTGCAGGAGCCCGCCGGCGAGCCGCGGGTGCAGCGCGGCCGCGGCAGCTCACAGCGCGAGGGTCGCCGCGGCGGCCTCGCCGTTGACGAGCTCGACGTGCCCGAGTTCATCCCCAACCTGTAGGCCGCGCCCGTCGAGTGCGAGCTGCCGCGGCGATCGCCGCGCGCGCTATCCCTAACCTTCGCGGATGCAGTCCGCCGATCGAGGAGCCGCCGCGGGCGTCGTCGCCGCCGGTCATCCGCTGACCGCGCACGCCGGAGCGCAGGTGCTGCGCGAAGGTGGCAACGCCGTCGACGCAGCCGTCGCCGCGATGTTGAGCTCGTTCGCCGCCGAGCCGCTGCTGACCGGCCTCGGCGCCGGCGGCTACCTGATGGTCGCCGGCGGTGACTGGGAGCCGACGCTGCTCGATTTCTTCGTCGAGGCCCCGCCGCGCGCCGACGACGGCTCTGCGGCCGAGCTCGTCGCGATCGACGTGTCCTTCGGGGACGCCGCGCAGGTCTTCCACATCGGGCCCGCCTCGTGCGGCGTCTACGGCACGCCGGCCGGCGTCTGCGAGGCGATCACACGCTGGGGGACGATGTCGCTGGCGCAGCTCGCCGCGCCCGCCGCGCAGCTCGCGCGCGAGGGCGTCGCGCTCAACGCCGAGCAGGCCTACGTCGCGACGATCCTCGAGCAGCTGCTCGTCTCGAGCCCCGAGTGCGCCGCACTCTGGGCGCCCACCGGGCGCGTGCTGCGCGAAGGTGAGGTCATGCGCAACCCCGAGCTCGCCGAGACGCTCGAGCGCCTCGGTCACGAAGGCGCCGCGCCCTTCTACCGCGGCGACATCGCCGCCGCCGTGAGCGACTGGCTCGCCGCGCGCGGCGGCTCGGTGATGGCTGGCGCGCTGGCCGACTACCGCTCGATCGTGCGCGAGCCCGTACAGATGAGCTACCGCGATCGCGTGCTGCTCACCAACCCGCCGCCATCCGCCGGAGGAACCCTGATCGCCTACGCGCTCGGACTGCTCGACCAGCGTCCCGCGCCGCCTTCACTGGGAGAGATCGTCGGCGCGATGGAAGCCGCTCAGGCCGAGCGCACCGCCGAGTTCGTCGAGGGTCTCGCACAAGCGGACTTCCTCGAGCGGTTTCTCGCCGAGCGCCTCGGGGATGTGGGCGGCGCGGGCCGAAGCGGTCGTGGGGGGACGAGCGGCCACCTCGGAGCGACCACCCACATCTCGGTGCTCGATCGCGACGGTCGCGCGTGCAGTGTCACGTGCACTAACGGCGAGGGCTCCGGGGTCGTCGTTCCCGGGACCGGTATCCACGTCAACAACATCATGGGCGAGCAGGACCTCAACCCACTCGGGTTTCACCGCCACCCCGCCGGGCGCCGGATGCCGAGCATGATGGCGCCCTCCGTCGTGACCCGCGCCGGCGAGGTCGAGCTCGTGTTGGGCAGCGCCGGCTCCAACCGCATCCGCTCCGCGCTGCTGCAGACGATCGTCGGGGTAGTCGACCACGGCCTCGACGCCGCGAGTGCCGTGCGCGCCCCGCGCGTGCACTTCGAGGACGGAGTTATCTACGCCGAGCCCGGGATCGACGTGAGCACGCTCACCGCCGAAGGTCGCAGCGTCGTCGGCTTCCACGAGCTGAACCTCTTCTTCGGAGGAGTGCAGGCCGTGCAACGCAGCGCCGGACGTCTCGTCGGCGCCGGCGACCCGCGGCGCGGCGGCGTCGCGGTGGCCGCATGAGGCACCCCGCCGGTCGCTGGCGACCTTGCACGAAGGTCCCAAGAGCGTGCGCTCGGTACGCGCTCTCGGGAATCGCGGTGCTGCTGCTCGGGCTGATCTGCGCCGGCTGCGGCGAGAGTGTCGAACTGCCCGACCTGTTCGTCGTGCAGCGCACCGGCACCGGACCCAAGTTGACGGTCGTTGTCAACGAAGGCGGCGCCGTACATTGCGACGGCGGCCCCGTGCACCAGCTCAGCGATGCCCAGCTGGTGCTCGCACGCGGCCTGCAGGAAGAACTGCAGGGCCCCTCAGCGAAGCATCTCGCGCTTGCGCCACGGCCCGCGTCGGTCTTCAGCTACTACGTGCGCGACGCCGAAGGCACCGTGCGCTTCGCCGATAACTCCGCGGGACAGCCCTCCGTGCTTCGCCACCTCGCGTATTTCGTGCTGGAAGTCCAGCAGCGCGTCTGCCGCTCCGCGGGGTGAGCATCTCAGCGCTCCGCAGCGCGCGCGCCGAGCAGGGTGTGAAAGAGGTGCGGAGAGATATAGACCTCGACGAGCGCCGCGCCGAACAGTAGCGGCAGCGCCACCGCGACCGTCACGAACGTCGCGGCGAGCAGCTGATCCCACTCGCCGCGGCGGCTCGCGAGGATCCACGCCGCAAGCGGGAGGAATAGCGCGATCAGCTCCGGTACCGCGTGCGGCAGCACCGCGAGCAGCAACAACGCTGGGGCGACCCCGAGCGAGTGCGCGAAGGCCGCCAGACGGTCGCCCAGCAGGTACGCCTGCGCGGACAGCGAGAAAGTTGTCGCACCAATCACGAACGCGATCGCGATGCGTCCTCCGTGTTCGTGCACCCAACGCGAGACGCCACGGCGCCCGGCCGCCTGCAGCGGCAACGAGCTACCCGCGATGAAGCCAGCAACACAGGCCATCGCGTGCAGTGCCAGCACCAGCAGGTTGCGCGCGAAGACACTCAGGACATCCGCTGCGCCGCCCACCGCGAACGGCGGTTCGGAGGGGATTGCTTCGGCGTTTGCGCCCGTCAGCGCGGAGATGACCAGCACCGCGCCCAGCAGACCCGCCGCCGCACAGGCCGAGCCCGCGCCCCAGCGCAGCATGATCCGCCAATGTCCTTCCCGCCAGTTACGCAGCGCGCCACGCGTACGGAGCACCCCATGAGCGAAGGCATTTGCCGAAGCCTCCATCCGCTCATGATCGGCACGCCCGTCGGCTTGCATGAACGGAGCTTCGCGCTCACGCCGTCGGTCGGCGCACGCATCGGTCGGCGCACGCTGTCGGCACGCCGGTAGCAATGGCCTGTTCGCTCCGGTGCGCTGGCCGAGTCGCGCGGCGCTAGCCGAACCGCACCTTGCCGTTCGAGCGCGCGCGGGTCTGCGCGCGCTCGACCAGCTCGATGCGCTTGATCGCCGCGCGAAAGAGCATCGTGAGCAGCTGCAAGCGTGCGTTCTCAGAGCGCAACTCCAGGAGCTCCTGCTTGGCGTCCGTGCCGAACTCCACCGTCGCCGCCATCCGGTAGGAATCAAGCTCCATCAGTTCCTCCGTCGAGAGCGTCCTGTCGGTCGCCTGCGCGACCAGCTCCGCGTAGAGCTCGCGCGCCGCGCCGGCGACTTCCGGGTCGATCTCATCGTCCTGCTCGGGCAGGAACTCGACTACGCCGGCCGGGTAAGGGAGATCCTCCTGGCGCTCGAGCAGGCGGAAGGGACGCGTGCCGCGCGCGAGGATGTTCATGCGCCCATCCGCCATGCGCTCGAGGACCTTGTCGATCGCGCACGCGCAGCCGATCGGCTTCAGCTCGTCCTCGGCCAGCCAGACGATGCCGAACTCATGCCGCGCGTCCAGGCAGCGCTCGATCATCGTGCGGTAGCGATCCTCGAAGATGTGCAGCGGCACGCTCTCGGTCGGCAGTGCCACGATGTCGAGCGGAAAGAGCGGGAAGCCCTTGAGTAGCCGGTCGGACATGTGGAACAGTCTAAGGCTTGGCCTGCGCGCTCTGTACGCGCGCGCCCGCTGTTAGCCAGCCTTACGTGCAGCGAGCATCAGGTTGTAGAAGATCGCCGGCGGCAGCCGCGACTCCAACAGCCGTCGGTCGAGCTCCTGCAGAGCCAGATAGCCGCGATACGCGTACTGGCGCCACGCCCACGGCACGTCCGCCGGATCGGCGGTCGCCTCGAGCGTACGGTTGGTCCAGCCGAACCAGTTCGCGAGCAGCTCCTCGCCGATCACACGCACGTCGCTCAGGCCCGCGCCATCCGCCAGCGCACGCAGTTCGCCGGGCGCGAAGGCGTGCACGTCGACGACACTCTCCAGCGCCGCGTCCGGCGCTCCGCCCTCGGCCGGGGGCGCCGGTCGTGCGCGCAGCGCGCGACGCCACAACGGGGCCACCGTGCCGGCGAAGCGCTTGGGCACCCGCGCCAGACGGTCGCCGTAGCGCGAGGGCTCGCCGGCGAACAGCAGCGTGCCGCCCGGCGCCAGCACACGCGCGAACTCACCGAAGGCCCGTTCCAGATCCGGAATGTGATGGAGCACCGCGTGGCCGAGCACGAGATCGAAGCTCGCGTCCGCGAACGGCAGCCGCTCCGCATCCGCGACGACGGTCTCGACCTCGAGCCCCAACCGCTGCGCGTTGGCGCCCAGCGTCGCGAGCATCCCCGCCGAGATGTCCGTGCAGGTCGCCCGCTCAATCAGGCCACCGCGCATCAGGTTCAGCGTGAAGTAGCCCGTGCCCGAGCCGATCTCCAACGAGCGCGCATAGTGCTGCGGCTTGCCGCCCAGCACCTTGCGCACCTTGGCGCCGACCTGCTCGAGGCCGATGTCGCCGAAGTCGATGCCCCACTTCGCGTCATAGTGATCGGCCGCCACATCGTGGTAGCGCGTATTGACGTCGCGGATCTCCTCGGCGGACAGCGCAGGTGGCACGGGTCGGCACCTTAGACGACCGCGCGACTTCGTGGGCTCATATACTCGCGCCCCGTGTCGGCGCCCTCGTACGTGCAGCTCGATCAGCCCGACGGCGTGCCCCCGCTCGAGCTCACCGGCGAGCGCACGCTGCCCGACGTGCCCGAGGAGAACTACTGGTTTCGCCGCCATCTCGTCGTCTACGACTGGATCGCCGCGCGCGCCGACGGGTTGCGGGTGATCGACATGGCCTGCGGCGAGGGCTACGGCTCCGATGTGCTTGCACGCCGCGCCGCGAGCGTCGTCGGCGTCGACGCGAACCCCGACGCCCACGCCCACGCCAGTGCGCGCTACCGGCGCGCGAACCTGCGCTACGAGCGCGATCTGATCGAAACCTTCAGTGCCGACGCCGACGCCGTCGTGTTTCTGCAGACGATCGAGCACTTGCAGGATCCCGGCGCTGCGCTCGAGCACTTTCGCCGGCTCGTCGGGCCCGGAGGCGTCGTTTACCTGTCGACCCCCAACGTCCGCACCCTGGCGCCGAAGGGCGCCGAGCGCTCGGACAACCCGTGGCACGTTCACGAGTACCGCGCCAGCGAGTTCGAGCAGCTCTGCCGCCAGCACTTCCCCTCGGTCGCCCTGTTCGGTCTCTACCACGCGCGCAAGCTGCACGCACACGAGCTCGCCTTGAAAGTCGGGTGGGACGCTGTGCACGCGCGGCTCGGACTCACCGAGCGCTTCTACCGCTGGTTCACACCCGCGATCTCGACCGCCGACTTCGCGCTGCGTCCTCGCGGGCAGGCCGATCTGGAGCGCGCGCTGGACTTCATCGCGGTCTGTCGCGCGTGAGCCTCGGCGCCGGCGCCGGTGCGCCCGTGAGTGCCCCGCGGCACGCGACGCCAGGCCGAAAGGCCAACGGTCGCCTGGCGATTGTGCTGCACACGCACATGCCCTACGTCGAGGGTTTCGGTACCTGGCCGTTCGGAGAGGAGTGGCTGTGGGAGGCGATGGCCGGCTGCTATCTGCCGCTGCTCGAGCTTTTGGAGCGCGGCGCGCCGCTCACGCTCTCCCTGACGCCCGTGCTCTGCGATCAGCTCGAAGCGCCCCGCGTCGGCGAGCGCTTCACGACGTTCCTCGACGAGGTCCGCCGCCGCACCCACACCGAAGACATCGCAGGTCTGCGCGACGGTGGACACGAGATGCTCGCGCGCGCGCTCGAGCGCTCGTGGCGAGACTACGAGCGCGCCCTGCGCAGCTTCGAGCGGCGCGGAGGTGATCTGCTGGCTGCGCTCGCGCCCTACGCGCAGTGGACGTCCGCCGCGACTCACGCCGTCCTGCCGCTGCTGGCCAGTGAGCGCGCGTTGCGACTGCAGGTGCAGACCGGGATCGACTCCCACCGCGCGCGCTTTGGCGAATCCTGGCGCGGCGGCTTCTGGCTGCCCGAGTGCGCGCACAACGCTCAGCTGGAGTCCACGCTTGCCGGCGCCGGCGTGCGCGCGAGCTGCGTCGAGTTGACCCGCCGCCTCGGGTTCGGTGCTCCCGCGCACCTGCAACCGCTCGTCGGCGACGCCGGCGTCGTGCTCGCGCCGATCGACCGCGCCACGATCGCACTGGTGTGGAGCGACACCGGCTATCCCGCGCACGGCCACTACCGCGACTACCACCGCCACACCGTCCACCACCACAACCCCTGGGCCAACGACGGCGGCGCCTACGATCACGAGCGCGCGCTCGCGCTCGCCCGCGCACACGCCGCCGACTTCGTCGCGCGCACCGCCGAGCGCCTGCGTCGCGACGGCGCCGGGCTGCCCGGCGGCGGGCTGGCGGTCTGCGCGCTGGACACCGAGCTGCTCGGTCACTGGTGGTACGAGGGTCTCGAATGGCTAAGCGCCGTAGTCGAGGAGTGCACCAGCCAAGGGCTCGAGCTCGTACGTCTCGACGACGCGCTTGAGCGCCACGAGCCGGCGCCGCTGGCCCAGTCCGAGTGCGACGGTGCCAGCACCTGGGGCGACGGTGGCGATCTCTCCACCTGGTCGGGCCCCGCCGTCGCCGAGATCGCATACGCCACGCGCGCCGCCGAGCTCGCCGTACTGCGCGACGGCGCGCGCGCCGGTAGCGCCGCCGTGCGCGAGCTGCTCGCGCTGCAAGCCAGCGACTGGGCCTTCATGATCTCCCGCGGGCTCGCCGTGCCCTATGCCCGCGAGCGCTTCGAGGGTCATCGCGTCGGAGTCGAGCGCGCGCTTGCCGCCGGTCGCGACGCCGATACCAGCGGCCTGCGCAACCTCGCGCCGCGCGCCGATCGCGCGCTACTGCTGGCGTCCTAGCGCGAGCCAACGCTTCAGCTCCAGCGCGAGGCCTGAGCCCCAGTGCGAAGCACTCAGCCCCAGCGCATCGATCGTGGCGCCTCGCGCATGCGGATCACGCGCGCCGGGATCCCGCCCACCACCGCGTTAGCCGGAACGTCGCCCGTCACCACCGCGCTGGTCCCGATCACGCTGTTATCGCCAACCGCCGCTCCCCGCAGGATGCAGGCGCCGTAACCGATCCACACGTTGTGCCCCACATCCACGTCGCGCTTGTAGATGCCCTGCAGACGGATCGGGCGCTCCACTTCGACCATGCCGTGGTCAAAGTCGATCAGCATCACGCGATCCGCGACGATGCACTCGCGCCCGATCGTCACGTGCTGGAACGCCGAGATCGTGCACTCCTGGCCCATCACCGTCTTCGCCCCGATGCGCACTTCGCCCTCGTGCACGCGGATCTTGGTGCCGTGCCCGATCCACGCCCAGCGGCCGATGTGCAGCGTCGCGTTGCGACCGATCTCCAGCTGCACGCCCGGGCAGATGAAGCACAGTCCGTCCGTGCGCAGGCGCCCTCGATGGCGAAGCTTGAGCAGCGCCAGGCGCGCCAGCATGCGCGCATAGGCCGTCGAGAGCATGTTGTTGGCGCGCATGAAGCGCAGCAGCGTCAGGAGGCCTCCGTGGCGCGGCGGTGGCGGTAGTCGCGGCGCTGCGGCTGGGCCCGGGGGAGAGGGGTACGGCGATTTGGCGGCCGGCTCGGCAGGTCGCTCGCCGGCGGCACGGTCGGCCACGAGGTCAGGTTGCTCCATCGAGTACGAATCGTATTGCTCGGTCGCTACCGCATCCACGCAAGGCCCCCGGACCGCCGATCACGCCGTTGGCCGTGCCTTGCGCCTGCGATGATTGCGCCCGCGATGAGCGAGCCCGGAACATTGGCCCAGCGTCTGCTTGCCGGCGATCGCCGCGCGCTCGCGCGCGCGATCTCGCTCGTCGAGGACGACCGCCCGGAGGGGTGGGAGCTCGTGCGCGAGGTTTACCCCCACACCGGCAGCGCCGCCGTGTTCGGCTTCACCGGTCCACCCGGAGTCGGCAAGTCGACCCTGATCGGAGCGCTCACGCGCGCGCGTCGCGCTGCCGGGCGCACCGTCGGCGTGCTCTCGATCGACCCCTCCTCGCCGTTCACGCACGGCGCGTTGCTCGGCGACCGGATTCGGCTCGGCGAGCACTTCTTGGACCCCGGGGTCTTCATTCGCTCGATGGCAAATCGCGGGGCGCTCGGTGGTCTCTCGGAGGCCGCGCTGCAGGCCGCGCTGTTGCTCGACGCCGCCGGTCGCGAGGACGTGTTCGTCGAGACCGTCGGCGTCGGCCAGGCCGAGGTCGACATCATCGACCACGCCGACACCGTCGTGCTTGTGCTGATGCCCGGCTCCGGCGACTCCATCCAGGCGCTGAAGGCCGGCATCATGGAGATCCCCGACGTGATCGTCATCAACAAGGCCGACCATCCGCTGACCGACACGATGGTGCGCGAGATCCGCGGCGTGCTCTCGCTGGCCAATCTCGACACCGACCGCAGCGGCGGCTGGCGCGTGCCGATCGTCAAGACCGAGGCCGAGCGCGGGCGCGGGATCGCCGAGCTCGTCGAGCAGCTCGACGCGCACCGCGCCAAGATCCTCGACGAAGGCCGGCTGCAGGAGCGTCGGCGGCGCAACCTGCGCAACGAGGTGCTCTCGCTCGCCACCGCGCGGATGCGCCGCCGCCTGGAGGAGGAGCTCTCCGGGGACGCCGAGTTCCAGCGACTTCTCGACGAGGTCGTCAAGCGCCAGCTCGACCCCGCGAGCGCCGCCGCCGCGCTGCTCGAGCGAGCCAGCTCCACTCACTGAGAAGCTGCTCCAGAGAGAACGCGAGCGCCTCGCCGCCGCACTGGTAACGGCTGCTCGTTCCGGCGGTCGACGCCAGGTGCACCGGTTAGCGACTGCACTGGCCTATCCGAACAATTCTCGATTTACGCTCCTTTGCGTTCCGTCAGAGAAACATCCTGAGCGGAGCTCTCCAGCCCGATCTATCGATGAATACTGCCGTTGACAGCCAAAATTGTCCCTTGCTTCGAGAGTTGAGGTTAGTCCTGCGCGTTCTTTGGGCACAATCAGAGAACTCACGCTAAAGCGGTTTACCCACGGATCCAACCATCGACGATGACCAAACCATTAGATCCCGAGCATCCCGGCAGGTTCTCCTCGTCGCTGTGCGCAGGTCTGGCGATGCTGACCTGCTTCACCCCCGAGCATCCCGTGCGCGGGATCGCCGACATGGCTGACGCATTGGACCTCGGGCGCTCGACGACGCACCGCTATGCGACTACGCTGGTTACCCTCGGCTACCTCGAGCAGGGGCCCTCGCGCAAGTACCGACTCTCCTCACGCGTCTCGGATTTCGGCCTCTCGCTGCTCGATTCGATGGTTGTCCGGCGGCTCGCACGCGAGCACCTGCGCGAGCTGCGCGCACGCACCGGGCACACAGTTGGGCTCGCGATCCTCGACGACAGCGAAGTCTCCTATGTGGATCGCTGGCAGGGATCGCGTCGCGGGCAGTACGCAATCGACTTGGGGGTCGGGTTGGGCTCACGCCTACCCATACACTGCTCCGCCGCGGGCAAGGCGCTCCTGGCGCATCTGCCCGAGGCGGAGCGGCGGGAGCTGATCGCCAAGCTGCGTCTCACACGGCGAACCGCCAAGACGATCACCACGAAGTCCGCGCTGCGCGCCGCGCTCGAGTCGATCCTCGCCGACGACGGGCTCGCCGTCGAGGACGAGGAGCTACTGGTCGGGCGCCGCGCGCTCGCCGCGCCCGTCTTCGACGAGCACGGCAGACCGATCGCCGCGGTCGAGCTCGCCGTTCCCGAGAGCGCCTACACCACCAAGCAGCTCGTCGAGCAGCTCGGTCCGCTAGTGCTCGCCACGTCCGAGCGCATCACCAGCGCACTCAGCTGACCCTCGCACGACGACGGCGCGGCCAACGGCGCCTAGTACCGAGCGCAGGCGCCTGTCACAGCTCGGAGGGTCGTGGCACTTTGAGAAGTGCATGGCCGATCGAGAACTCGACATCGCCGCGCTCTACGAGCGCCACCGCGACCAGCTGCTGCTATTCCTGGTACGCCGCACCGCCGACCCCGAGGTCGCGTTGGATCTGTGGGCCGAGACGTTCGCGCAGGCGCTCACAGCTCGCCGGCGCTATCACGGCGCGACCGACGAGGAGGCCGCGGCGTGGCTGTTCGCGATTGCTCGCCGGCAGCTCTCGCGCTTCTATCGCCGCGGCAGTGCCGAGCGCAGAGCGATGCAGCGGCTCGGGATCGAGCGTCCCCAGCTCGACCCCGATGTCGAGGCCGAGCTTGTGCGTCGCGCCGGTCTAGAGGATCTCCGCCACACGCTCTCCGGGGCCCTCGCGACCCTGCCCGAGGATGCGCGCGAGGCGATCGGGCTGCGCATCCTCGACGAGCTTCCCTACCCCGAGATCGCCGCGCGCCTGGCGATCTCCGAGCAGGCCGCGCGCATGCGTGTCTCGCGCGGCCTGCGCGCCCTGGCGCACGCACTGGACCTGCAAACGACCACGGAGGCACTGGAGACATGACCGAGACCGGCCACCCCGCGTACGAGCTCCTGTTGGAGGACTTCGGGCGCGCGCTTGCGGCTGGCGCAGCGCGCCACGCCCGTAGACGACGCCGTCGCCGGCGTGCCGGCGCTGGGACATTGGCGCTCGTCGGCTTCGCGGCGCTTGCTCTCGTGCTCGCCGGCATCGCGCCACGCACGCATCTCGACGTGCTCGCACAGGCTCGCGCCGCGCTCGCGCCTCCCGGACAGATCGTTCATCTTCTCACCACGACTCACTTCGAGACCAGGGGGCGCTCCGGTGCCACATCCACATCCACATCCCAGCAGTGGTCCGCCTCCGATCCCACTCGCTGGCGGGTCGCCTTCAGCATTCCCGCTCCCACCAGCACACCCGGCGGAAAGCCCGTCGGCAACTTGGACGGATTGGTCACCGGACCGATGCAGATCGCTTACCGCGATGGCACCGAGGAGCTCTATTCCCAGCGGCCCAACACGCTTGAAGTCACGACCGGCCTACGTGACGACGGGTCGCACGCGGCTCCACAGGGGCCGCTGGGTGTAGAACCGGTGGCCACCGTTCGCTCGCTGCTCGCCGCCGGACGGCTGCACAGCGCCGGGCGCGGCACCGTGAATGGGCGCGCGGTCCAGCGCTTGCTCGGCAAGGAGCCTCGCGGCAGCGATCCGCCATGGCCCGTCGAGTACGACGTCGATCCTCGTACCGACGCGCCGGTCCGCGTCACGATCGAAGCTCCCCGCGCCGCTCAGCCGGCAGGCATCGGAGTGCCCGTCATCGTCCTCGACGTCGACTCCTACCAGCGGCTCCCGCTCAATCGCGCTACCGCCTCGTTGCTGAAGATCCAGTCGACCGGTCGTCCCACCGTCTACCGCCGTCGCGCCTCGGGTGGGTAGGCGGCTTACGCGCCGAGCGCGCGCGCGATCACCATCTGCTGCACCTCGTCCGTGCCCTCGCCGATCGTCAGGATCTTCGCGTCGCGATAGAAGCGGCACACCGGGTACTCCTCGATGAAGCCGTAGCCGCCGTGGATCTGCACCGCCTCCTCCGCGCAGCGCACCGCCAGGCGGCCCGTCTTGAGCTTCGCCTGCGCCGCCGTCAGCGTGAAGTTGCGCCCCGCGTCCTTCTCGCGCGCCGCCTTGTAGACCAGCAGGCGCGCCGCCGCGATCTCCGTCGCCATGTCCGCTAGCTTGCCCTGGATCGCCTGGAACTTCGAGATCGGCTTGCCGAACGCCCGGCGCTCTTTCGCATACTTCAGCGCCTCATCAAGCGCGCCCTGTGCGAGGCCCACGCCCATCGCCGCAACGCCGATCCGCCCGATGTCGAGGATGTGCAGGAACTGCTTGAAGCCCGCCCCCCGCGGACCCAGCAGGTTCTCCTCCGGCACGCGGCAGTCGCTGAACGTCAGCGGGCGCGTATCCGACGCGTTCCAGCCCATCTTCCGATATGGCTCGCCCTGCTCGTAGCCGCTCGTGCCGTTCGCCACGATGATGTTCGAGATCTCCTTCGCCTCGCCATCCTCGCCCGTCACCGCCGTGATGCACACCACGCCCGAGATCCGCGTTCCCGCGTTCGTGATGAACTGCTTGGCGCCGTCGATCGTCCACTCGCCGTCCGCCAGCCGCGCGCGCGTGCGCGTGTTGCCCGCGTCCGACCCCGCCTCCGGCTCGGTCAGGCCGAACGCGCCCAGGCACTCGCCTGCGCACAGGCGCGGTAGCCACTCTCGCTTCTGCGACTCGTTCCCGAACAGGTAGATCGGCTGCGTACCCAGCGACGTGTGCGCGCACAGCGTGATCGCCACCGACGAGTCCACCCGCGTCAGCTCCTCCACCGCCAACGCATACGCCAGCGTGTCCGCGCCCGCCCCGCCGTACTCCTGCGGGAACGGGATCCCCATCAGGTTCAGCGCACCCAGTTTCGCCACGATCTCGTACGGAAACGACTTCGTCCGGTCCAGCTCCTCCGCCACCGGCGCCACCTCGCCTTCCGCGAATTCCCGCACCGTGCGGCGGATCAGCTCGTGGTCGGGGGAGAGGTCGAAGTCCATGCCGAGAGCGCCCGCTCAGACGTACGAGCGAGCCAGCTCCACCAGCAGGCGGACACCGTAACCCGACGCGCTCTTTGGCGCATACGCGCGGCCCAGGTCCCAGGCCGAGCCCGCGATGTCCAGGTGCGCCCACGACGTCTCGCCCACAAAGTTCGAGAGGAACGCCCCGCCCACGATTGTGCCCGCCTTGCGCTCTTCCGGAGCGTTGTTCAGATCGCCGTAGCGGCCCTTAATCAACTCGTCGTACTCCGCGTGCAGCGGCAGTCGCCACACGATCTCGCCGCTGCGCTCGCCTGCCGTCGCAATGCGCTGCGCGAGCTCGTCGTCGTTGGCGATCAGACCCGCGTAGGTCGAGCCCAGCGCCACGATCACAGCGCCCGTCAGCGTCGCCAGATCCACAATCTGCTCCGCGCCTAGCGAGACCGCGTGGTGCAGGCAGTCCGCCAGTACCAGCCGGCCCTCCGCGTCGGTGTTGTTGACCTCGATCGTCTTGCCCGCCGCCGCCGTCACGATGTCGCCCGGCTTTACCGCGCCGCCGCTCGGCAGGTTCTCCGTCGCGCCTACCACGCCCACCAGCTTCACCGGCAGGCCCAGGCGCGCGATCGCGCCGATCGCCTCGATCACCGCCGCGCCGCCCGACATGTCGAACTTCATCTCCGACATCTTCGCCCCCGGCTTCAGCGAGATACCGCCGCTATCGAACGTCACCGCCTTGCCTACAAAGCCCAGCACCGGGCCGCGCGCCTGCGCGTGCTCGTAGCGCAGCGTGATCAGCGCCGGCTCCTGCTCCGAGCCCTGCGCCACCCCCGCGAACGCGCCCATGCCGCGCGCCAGCAGGCCCTCGCGACCCTCACTCTCGACCGACAGGCCATCGATCTGCTCCGCCAGCGCTCGCGCGTGTGCCACCAGTGCCGTCGGCGTCAGATCGTTTGCCGGGCGGTTCTGCAGATCGCGCGCCGCGTTCACTGCCTCCGCCACGATCGCCGCCTCGGAGACATCGCGCTCGAGCTCCGCCGCCTCGGCACCACTCGCCGCCACAATCAGCTCCTGTAGGTGCTTTGGCGCTGCGCCCGTCGACTCCGTTGCCGCCGACTTGTGACGGTCGAAGCGGTAGTCCGCCAGCGCCGTCCCCTCAACGAGTGCGGCGCTAACCGCAAGATTCGCCGGCGCCACCCAGCAGAGCGTCTTCGTGCCGATCTCCAGCGCCCGCTCGTGCGCGCTCGCCGCCGCCGCACGCGCCCGCTCCGGTGTGAGATCCGCCTGCTCGCCCAGGCCCACCAGCAGCCATCGTCGTCCGTCCGCGTGTGCCAGCGCGAGCGCTTTGAAGGCTCCACGCGCCTCGCCCGAGGCCAACAGCTCGCTGACCGCCGCCGGCAGCTCGACCGCGCCCGCAGCCGCCGGTCGGTCGCCGCCGAAGAGGCCCACCGCGACCGTGTCCGCCGCGATCGCCGCCACGCTCTCGGTTGTCGCTGAGACCCGCACGATCACGCCAACCTTATCCACCTCGCTAGCATTGCCGGCATCTGGTCGCCGCTTTCAACGCGAAAACCGGCAGACCCCTCCCAAGCTCAGCCCCTACCCAGGAGAGTTTGCATCCGATGCCCAAGACCGTGATCCTCGGCTCCGCGCGCACCCCCATCGGCAAGATGGGCGGCGGACTGTCCACGCTCGACGCCACCGAGCTCGGCGCCATCGCGATCGAGGCCGCGCTGCAGCGCGCCGCCGTCGAGCCCGAGCAGGTCCAGCACGTCGTCATGGGCCAGGTCCTACAGGCCGGGCAGGGGCAGATCCCCTCGCGCCAGGCCCAGATCAAGGCCGGGATCCCCAAGGAGGTCTCCTCCGAGACGATCAACAAGGTCTGCGCCTCCGGGCTGCGCGCCTCCGCGATCATCGACCAGGCGATCCGCGTCGGTGACATGGAGGTCGGCGTCGGTGGCGGCATGGAGTCGATGTCCAAGGCTCCCTATCTACTTCCCGGCGCGCGCTTCGGCTTTCGCATGGGCGACGTCAAGACGCTCGACGCCATGGTCCACGACGGCCTCACCAACCCCTTCTCCGGCAAGCAGATGTTCGTCGAGGCCACCGAAGTCGGCGACGAGCTCGAGATCACCCGCGCCGACCTCGACCGCTGGGCGCTGCGCTCGCACGAGCTTGCGCTGAAGGCCACCGACGAGGGCCGCCTGCCCGAAGAGATCGTCTCCGTCACCGTCAAGGGCCGCAAGGGCGACACTGTTGTCGAGATCGACGAGGGTCCCCGTCGCGACACCTCACTGGAGCGCCTCGCCGCGCTGCCCGGCCTGGTCGGCAAGGACGGCTCCCACACCGCCGGCAACTCGCCCGGCGTCAACGACGGCGGCGGCGCGCTCGTGCTCTCCTCCGACGAGTGGGCCGCCAAGAACGGTAAGGAGGCGCTCGCCGAGATCGTCGCCCACGCCCAGAGCGCCACCGACTTCGCCTACCTCGCCAAGACCCCAGCGACTGCGGCGATCAAGGCCCTCGACAAGGCCGGTCTGCAGCCCGGCGATATCGATGTCTGGGAGATCAACGAGGCCTTCGCCTCTGTCACGCTCAACTCGATCCGCATGCTCGGTATTGACGAGGATCGCGTCAACGTCAACGGCGGCGCCGTCGCCCTCGGCCATCCGATCGGCGCCTCCGGCGCACGCATCATCGGCAGCCTCGTGCTCGAGCTGCGCCGTCGCGGCGGCGGCCTCGGCTGCGCCGCGATCTGCTCCGGCGGCGGGCAGGGCGACGCGCTGATCGTGCGCGTCTGAGGACGTCCGTGGCGCGGTCCGAGCCCGACGCGGCGGGCGGCGCCGCCTTCTTCGATCTCGACCGCACGCTGATGGCCGGCTCCTCCGGCATCTTCTTCGCCCGCGCCGCCTTCGAGACCGGCATGATCACGCGCACCCAGCTCGCCGGCGACCTCTACCAGAACCTTCGCTTCCGCCTGCGCGGCTCCACCGACGACTGGGCCGACGCCGTGCGCGCCCGCGTCGGGGAGATGCTCGCCGGAGTTCCCGTGCGCGACCTGCAGCGCATGTCCCCGCGCGTCCTCGCCGGTGTGCTGCCTCGGCTCTATCCGCAGATGCTCGAGCGCGCCTACCGTCATCAAGACGCTGGCGAACTCGTATATATCGTCACCGCCGCCTCCCAGGAGATGGCCGACTTGCTTGCCTACGTGCTCGCCTTTGACGGCGGCGTCGGCTCGCGCCTGGAGGTCGCCGACGGCCGCTACACCGGTCGCGCCGCCGGCCCCTTCAACTACCGCGAGGGCAAGGCCCACGCGCTGCGTCAGCTCGCCGCCCGCGAGCACATCGACCTCGCCGCCTCCCACGCCTACTCCGACTCCGAGTCCGATCTGCCCATGCTGCGCGCCGTCGGGCATCCCGTCGTCGTCAACCCCGACCCCGACCTCGCCCGCATCGCCGCGCACGAGGGCTGGGAGATCCTGCGCCTCGACCACCTCGGGCGGCGACTGAAGGTGCTCGTCGCGCTCGCCGCCGCCGCCACGCTCGGCGGTCTCGGCACCGTCGTGCACGGACGAGCCGGCGAGCGCGCTCAACCGCGGTCATAATCTTCCCGGCATGTCCTCCACACCAACCTCCACCCAAGGCAAGATCCGCGTCGTCGTCGCCAAGCCCGGCCTCGACGGGCACGACCGCGGCGCCAAGATCATCGCCCGCGCGCTGCGCGACGCCGGCATGGAGGTCATCTACACCGGCCTGCACCAGACGCCCGAGCAGATCGTCGAGACCGTCATTCAGGAGGACGCCGACGCCGTCGGGCTATCGATCCTCTCCGGCGCCCACATGACGCTCGTCCCGCGCGTCGTCGCGCTGCTGCACGAGCAGGGCGTCGACGACGTGTTGGTGACGGTCGGGGGAACCATTCCCGCTGAGGACATCCCCGAGCTTAAGCGTCTCGGGGTCGCCGAGGTCTTCACGCCCGGCGCTCCCACGCAGGCAATCGTTGACTTCATCCGCAGCGGGGCCGCCGCGCGCGCGTGAGGGATTAAATAGCCGAGGGCCGGCTGACTGTCTCGCGGGAGGGTCCTCGTCGGGCCGCCGTGGGGGCGGGGGTGGGTTTTGCAATTTGGGGCCCCGCCGCGTGCGCGCGTGCGTGCGTGCCCGCGCGGCGGGCCGCCGAAGTCGAGACAGATCGGGTAGGCGAGGCTTCGCCGCCCACAATCCTTGACTGACTCGTCAGTCAACCGCCAAACAAGGTACGATTCGCTCGTCCAGATCGTCAAGGAGATTGCCTGAATGAAGATATGCGTCTTGGTCAAGGAGGTTCCTGACGCCGCCGTCGAGAAGCGCATCGACCCATCGACGGGGCGCATGGACCGCAGCGGTGAGAAGAACCTCAACCCCTATGACACGCACGCCATAGAGGCCGCCATGCAGATCAAAGAGGGCGGCGCCGTGCCCGTCGAGGAGATCGTCGCCGTCACCATGGGTCCCGATAGCGCCGTCCGCGCGCTGCACAAGGCTGTCTCGCTTGGCGCCGATCGCTCCGTGCACCTGTCCGACCCCGCCGTCGCTGGTTCCGACGTCGCCGCCACCGGCTACGCGTTGGCCAAGACGCTGGAGCGCGAGAGCCCCGATCTCGTCCTGCTCGGCCAACAGTCCGATGACGGTGAGTGCTACACGATCGGCGCTGTTGTCGCCGAGCATCTCGGCATGCCCTCGCTGACGCAGGTCATCAAGATGGATGTCGCCGACGGCGCCCTGCGCTGCGAGCGTCAGGCCGAGTACGGCTACGACACCGTCCAGATCCAGTTGCCCGCCGTGATCTCGGTCGGCGACGCCATCAACGAGCCCCGCTACCCCTCACTGAAGGCGATCATGGGCGCCAAGAAGAAGCCGCTCGACGCCGTCGGCGCCAGCGACGTCGGCATCGACGCCGCCAAAGTCGGCGGCGATAACTCCGCCGCGCAGTGGGTCGCCGCCAAGGCGCCGCCCGCCAAGGCCGCCGGAGAGATCATCGAAGACGAGGACACCGCCGAGACGGTCGAAAAGATCGTCGCCTGGCTCGACGAGCGCAAGCTCATCTAGGAAGGGGACCGATCGATATGGCAAACATCCTGGTCTATGCGCTGCACTACGACGGCGCCATCAACAAGAACTCGCTCGGCGCTGTCAGCGAGGGCGCCAAGCTCGCCGCCGAGCTCGGCGGCGAGGCGCACGCGATCCTGCTCGGCGAGAACGTCCCGCAGGGGCTCGCCGCTTCGCTTGGCAACTACGGCGCCAAGAAGGTCCTCGTCGCCGAGGGTCCCGAGGGGCTTGCCCAGCCGCTCGTCGACGCCATGGCTAAGGCCATCACTGACGGCGGCTACAAGTACGCGCTGTTCGGCGGCGGTCTGCTCGGCTTCGAGATCGGCGCCGGCCTCGCCGCGCGTCTCGGTGCCGGTGTCGCGATGGAGGTCACCGGTGTTCGCGCCGAGGGCGGCGAGCTGATCGCCGAGCGGCCGATCCTCGGCGACTCCGCGATATCTGAGATCAAATACCGCTCCGAGGTCGGCATTATCATCGGCCGCCTCAATGCCTTTGAGATCAAGGAGACCGGTGCCGGCGACGCTCCCGTCGAGCAGCTTTCCTTTGAGCTCAGCGCTCACGCATCGCAGGCCAAGATGCTCACGCGCGGTGAACAGCGCGGCGCCGACGTCGACATCGAGGGTGCCAGCATCCTCGTCGCCGGCGGGCGCGGCCTCGGCAAGGCCGAGGGCTTCGAGCTCTGCCAGCAACTCGCCGACGCCTTCGGTGGCAACACCGCCGTCGCCGCCACCCGCGCCGTCGTCGACGCCGGCTGGTACCCCTACGCCGCGCAGATCGGGCAGACTGGCAAGACCGTCGCGCCGAAGCTCTACCTCGCCGCCGGGATCTCCGGGGCGATCCAGCACAAGGTCGGAATGCAGGCCTCCGAGAACATCGTCGCGATCAACAAGGACTCCAACGCGCCGATCTTCGAATTCTCCGACCTCGGCATCGTCGGCGATCTGAACAAGATCCTGCCCAAGCTCACCGAGGCCGTGAAGGCCAAGAAGGGCAGCTAGCCCCCCGCACGGTCCGGGTCGAGTGGTCTTGCGAACGCAAAGGAGCAAACGCGATGTCATCTCATAACGGCTCTAACAACGGAAAGGTCGCGCCCGCGGCCTTTCCGCCGCCCGTCGACTCCCAGAAGGAGTTCGTCAAGCGCGGCCTCGACCCCGAGGATGAGCTGATCGAGGTCGGCGTCGCGATTGTCGGCGGCGGCACCGCCGGCCTCGCCTGCGCCAACCGCCTGCTGCAGTTGCTTGGCGACGATCCCGAGACGCTGGAGCGCCTCGGGGAAGTACCCGTCGCCGTCGTCGAGAAGGCCAAGACCTGCGGCGGTCACAACCTCTCCGGGGCCGTCGTGCGACCGGGGCCGCTGGAAGAGCTGTTCGGAGACCTCACGCGCGAGCAATGGCGGGAGGAGGGCTTCGCCTTCGGCGAGGTCAAGAAGGAGTCGGTGTACATGCTCACCGGTCCGAAGACCAAGCTCCCGGTGCCGATCCCCGCGGTGCCGAACTTCAAGAACCACGGCAACGAGGTTATGTCCGTCTCCGCGCTCGCCCGCTTCCAGCAGGCCAAGGCCGAAGAGGCCGGCGCCTACATCCTCACCGAGACCTCCGCTACGCAGCTCGTCGTCGACGACGGTCGCGTCGTCGGCGTGCGCTCCGGCGACAAGGGTCGCGGCAAGGACGGCGAGCCACTCGGCAACTTCGAGCCCGGCACCGACATCAAGGCACAGGCCACGGTTCTCGCCGAGGGCTGCTGGGGCCATCTCACCGGCGCCGCGATCCGCGAGTTCGACCTCGCCGAGGGTCGCGAGCCGCAGGTCTGGGAGCTCGGTGTCAAGGAGGTCTGGAAGGTTCCCAAGCCGCTCGACCGCGTGATCCACACGTTCGTGCAGCCGTGGCCGCTGAAGGTCGCCGCCAAGTACGGACAGCTCGGCGGCACCTGGATGTACCCGATGAAGAACGCCAAGGGCGAGGACCTCGTCTCGATCGGGTTCGTCGTCGACCTCAACTACCGCGACGCCACGACCTCCGCCCACGACCTGCTGCAGACCTTCAAGCTGCATCCGCTCGTCAAAGGCATCCTCGAGGGCGGCGAGCGCATCGCGTGGGGTGCCAAGGCGCTGCCGGGCGGCGGCTACTGGTCGATGCCGAAGCTCTCGATGCCCGGCGCCGTGATCGTCGGCGACGCCGGCGGGATGGTCGACACCGCGGCCCTGAAGGGCGTGCACCACTGCATCAGGTCAGGGATGCTGGCCGCCGAGTCGATTTACGCCGCGCTCAAGCGCGGCAGCAGCGACCTATCCGATTACGAGAGCGCCGTCGAGAAATCGACGATCGGAACCGAGCTCTACCAGGTGCGCAACACCCGACAGGCGTTCCAGAAAGGCTTCCTCGTCGGCAGCGCGCTCGCCGGTCCCTCGATCATGTCGAAGGGCAAGGTTCCTCCCGGTCGGCAGGAGTGGCATCGCGATGACGCCGAGCCGATGTTCATCGGCAACACCAAGGATCGCTATCCCAAGCCCGACGGCAAATACACCTTCGACAAGCTCTCCTCCGTGTTCATCACCGGCAACGCCACACGCGACGACGCGCCCAACCACATCCGCGTGCAGAAGCACGTGCCCCGCGAGGTCGCCGAGACCTGGCGCTGGATGTGCCCCGCTGGCGTCTACGAGATCCCCGACGACGCCCCCGAGCACGGCTCCGTCGACGTCATCGTCAACTACACCAACTGCGTCCAGTGCGGCGCGATCACCGCGAAGGGCGGGCGCCTCACCACGCCCGAGGGCGGCGACGGGCCGCTCTACCAGATCCTCTGAGCGCAGTACGCTCGCCGTGCGCTGCGCAACCGGCGGCGGCGGCGAGTGTTAGGGAGACGATGGCAGCGATCGCTTCAGGCAGGCTCGTCTCGATCCGCAGGTCGCCGCGCGCGCTTGCGGTGGCGCTCGCGTTCGCGGTGGCGCTTGCGGTTGGGTTGATCTTTCTGGGCCCCGCCGCGCCCGCAGGTGCGCGTGTGGGTGCGCGCGCGAGTGCCGCTGCAACTCCGGCCGCGAGTGCTCGCCCACTGAGTGTCACGAACAGTAAGCTGCCGAGCGCCGGCGGGCAGGCCGGTGGGAGTGGGAGCATCACTCCGACGTCGAGTCCCGCCGCCCTCGCCTCAGCCACGCTCGAACAGTGTCTCACCGCCGTCGACCCCACCGCGCGTTCCGCCACGTTCAACGGCCAGATGAGCGCCGTTCCCGGCACCCGCCTGATGGCGATACGGATCCTGGTCGAGGAGCAGGGCGCCGGCGAAGCCGCTTTTCGCACGCTCTCAGGCGCTACCACAGTCAGCTCCGGCGGCTGGCGTCGATCGGAAGTCGGCGTGAAGATCTACAAGTACGTCCGCCAGTTCACCGACCTGCCCGCCCCCGGAACCTTTCGCGCTGTCGTCGAGTTTCGCTGGCTCGGCGAAAAGGGGCGCGTCATCAAGCGCGCCGTGCGACGCACCCCCACCTGCGTGCAGCCCGACGAGCGCCCCAAGCTCGTTGTCACCCAGGTCCAGGTGCTGCCCGTGCCCGGTGCGCCGCAACTCGCCAGTTACCAGGTGCTCGTGCGCAACGAAGGACACAGCGCTGCCGGTCCGTTCGCCGTTGCCCTGAGCGTCAACGGCCTCACACAGCCCTCACTGCAGGTCACCGCGCTCGGCGCCGGCGAGAAGACCCTGCTCCAGGAGCGCGCTCCGCGCTGCGCCGTCGCGAGCGCGATCGAAGTCGTCCTCGACCCCCTGCACCAGATCGTCGAGGCCACCGGTGGCGGCGAGTCGGACACAATGACCTGCCCGCTCGCCGAAGCAGGCGCCACTGCCGCTAGAATGCGCTGAGCATGAAGACTTCGATCCACCCCGACTACGTAGAAGCGCATGTCCGCTGCACCTGCGGCAACGAGTTCACCACGCACTCCACACGCGAGGAGATCCACGTCGAGGTGTGCTCCAACTGCCATCCCTTCTACACCGGCCGGCAGAAGCTCGTCGATACCGGCGGGCGCGTCGAGCGCTTCCAGCGTCGTATGGCCAAGGGGCGCCTGCGTCAGGCCCAGGCCGGCAACGCCAGGCCCGCTGGCGCCCAGTCCGCGGCCGGTTCGCTCGCCGGCAGTACCTCACCGTCGCTCGCCGGCGCCTCCGGCGAGGGCGCACAGAGCCAGACACAGCCCGCCGAGTAGCGATGGCCGTCTCAGCCGTCGCCCCCGACACGGCGGTGGCACCGGCTGCGGAGCTCGGCGAGCAGATGGTCGCTCAGCGCGACGCCCCGCTTGGCGGTCAGGCCGTGCTCGAGGGCGTCATGATGCGCGGCATCGCCCACTGGGCCATCGCCGTACGCAAGCCCAACCACGCGCAGCTTGAGCACGGCGGGCTGCAAGCCGAGGAAGCCGCGCTTGGCGAGATCGAGGTCTCGAGCTTCCCGATCACCTCGCTGCTGCGCCGCCACCGCCTGCTGCGCCTGCCGATCGTACGCGGCGTCGTCGCGCTTGGTGAGTCGCTCGCGATCGGCTTCCGCGCGCTCAGCGTTTCCGCCAACGCCCAGCTACCGCCCGGCGAAGCCGAGGAGTCTCCGCAGGAGATCCCGAGCGCCGTCTGGATCGGGACGGTCGTGATCGCGATGCTCTTCGCGATCGGCCTCTTCTTCCTGATCCCCGTCGGGATCACCAGCCTGATCAAGGGCCAACTCAGCAACTCCTCGATCCTCTTCTGGGTCGTCGAGGGGCTCGTCCGCACCGCGATCTTCCTCGGCTACATGCTGCTGCTCTCGCGGCTGCGCGACCTGCGCCGCGTCTTCGAGTACCACGGCGCCGAGCACAAGACGATCTCCTGCTTCGAGGCCCAGCTGCCGCTCACGCCGCAGAACGCGCAGCGCTTCTCGCGGCTGCATCCCCGCTGTGGCACCAGCTTCCTGCTGCTCGTCATGATCGTCGCGATCTTCGTCTTCGCGCCCATCGGGCTGCCCGCCTGGTACTGGTTGATCGCCACTCGCATCCTCGGCGTCCCCGTGATCGCCGGCATCTCCTTTGAGCTGATCAAGTTCGCCGGGCGCAACCGCAGCCGCCGCTGGGTTCGCGTGCTGATGTGGCCTGGGCTCAAGCTCCAGCTGCTCACCACCCGCGAGCCCGACCTCGATCAGCTCGCCGTCGCGATCGCGGCACTGGAGGGTGTGCTCGCGCTCGAGACGCCCGGCGAGGCCTCCGCCGAGGATCTGCTCGGGGTCGAGGTCGTCGCGTAGCCGGTCTTTAGACTGGCTGCTGTGATCGAAGACCTCGTCAAGCAGATCGAGACGCGCTTCGCCGAGCTCGGGCAGCTGCTCACCGATCCCGCCGTCATCGGCGACCGCGAACGCTACGCCGAGGTCGGACGCGCCTACAGCCAACTCGAGCCCGCCGCGAAGCTCGCCGCCCAGTGGCGCCATGCCCAAGACGACGCTGCCGGCGCCGAGGAGATGCTCGCCGAGGGCGACGACGCCGAGCTGCGTGAGCTACTGCACGACGCGCGCGAGCGCATCGCGCAGCTCGAGGAGGAGATCCGTCTCGCGATGGTCGAGCGCGACCCCAACGACGAGAAGAACGTCATCGTCGAGATCCAGGGCGGCGCCGGGGGAGAGGAGGCCGGGATCTGGGCCGGCGACCTCTTCCGCATGCTCACCCGCTACGCCGAACGTCGCGGCCTGCAGACCGAGTCACTCGAGGTCGGCGACGGCAAGTACACGTTCGCCGTCAAGGGGCAGGGCGCCTCCGGCAAGGGCGACGGCGCGTACTCCGTGTTCAAGTTCGAGGGCGGCACCCACCGCGTCCAGCGTATCCCGCAGACCGAGTCCCAAGGGCGCATCCACACCTCCACCGCCACCGTCGCCGTGCTGCCCGAGGCCGAGGACGTCGACGTGCAGATCGACCCCAACGACCTGCAGATCGACGTCTACCGCTCCACCGGTCCCGGCGGGCAGTCCGTCAACACCACCGACTCCGCCGTGCGCATCACGCACAAGCCCTCCGGCGTCGTCGTCGCGATGCAGGACGAGAAGTCCCAGTTGCAGAACCGCGAGAAGGCGCTGCGCGTCCTGCGTGCACGGCTCTACGAGCGCGCGCTCGCCGAACAGCAAGCCGAGCTCGCCGCCGACCGTCGCGCACAGGTCGGGACCGGCGATCGCGCCGAGAAGATTCGCACTTACAACTACGGTGAGCGCCGCGTCACCGATCACCGCATCAAGCTCACCACGCACAACCTCGACCAGATCCTCGAAGGCGAGCTCGACGAGTTCACCGAGGCGCTGCAGTCCGACGAGAAGCGCCGGCGGCTCGAGACGCAGGCCGCCGGTTGAGGCGTGCGTTGCGCGGGCGATGGGTGCGCTCATAGACTCCAGGACCTCCGTGCGCGACGCGCTCGACGGCGCCGCCACCGCGATCGGCGCCGCAGGGTGCGAAACGCCGAAGCTCGACGCCGAAGTGCTGCTGGCCGATGTCCTCGGCGTCGACCGCGCGCGGCTTTTGGTCGATCGTCAGCTAACCGTCGCCGGGCCCGCCGTGCGCGCCTTCCAGAACGCTGTGCGCCGCCGCGCCGTCGAGCGCGAGCCAGTCGCTTACATCACCGGTCGGCGTGGCTTTCGCCATCTCGAGCTGCATGTCGACCGCCGCGTCTTGATTCCGCGACCGGAGACCGAGCTGCTCGTCGAAGTCGCGCTCGCGCTGCCGCCGCGCGCGCGTGTGCTCGACGTCGGGACCGGCAGCGGCGCCGTCGCGCTTGCGCTGGCGCACGAGCGGCCCGACCTCGAGGTCAGCGGCAGCGACATCAGCGAGGCCGCACTCGCGCTCGCGCGCGCGAATGGCGCGCGGCTCGGGCTGGCCGTGCACTGGCTGCATGCCGACCTGCTCGACGGGGTGCCCGACGAGTTCGACGCCGTGCTCGCCAATCCGCCATACGTCGCTGAGGGTGAGCGCGCCACACTCGCGCCCGAGATCCTTCGCCACGAGCCCGCCGGTGCGTTGTTCGCCGGGTCCGACGGGCTCGACGCGGTCCGCGTCTTGCTCGAACAGCTCGGCGCGCGTGAGCGCGTGCGGTTTGCCGCGCTCGAGGTCGGCGCCGGTCAGGCTTCGGCGGTCGCTGAACTGATGCGACGTGCGCGCTTCGAGTCCGCGCGGAGTGAGCGCGACCTCGCCGGGATCGAGCGCGTCGTCATCGGCCAGCGCGGCGCATGAGTAAGAGCGCTGAGTGCAGCGTCCACATGTTCCGCAGCGTCCACATGTTCCGCCACCTTCCACGGCAGCCTGTCGGCTACCGTGACAAGCCCTCATGCACGCCGTAGACGAAGCGGGCGTGAAACGCCTGCGAGCTTGCCTGCGAGCCGGCGGTGTCGCAGTGCTGCCCACCGACACTGTCTATGGGCTCGCTTGCGATCCGCTGCAGGACGCCGCCGTCGGTCAGCTCTACGAGCTGAAGGGACGGCCTCCGCAGCGTCCCGCCGCGGTGATGTTCTTCGCACTCGACGCCGCGCTGGACGCGCTGCCTGAGCTCGCCGAGCGCGAGCGCGCCGCGCTGCTGGCGCTGCTGCCGGGCCCTCTGACGGTCTTGCTGCCCAACCGCAGCAATCGCTATCCGCTGGCGTGTGGGTCCGGTGCTCTGGGATTGCGCGTGCCGCGGCTGCCCGAGCGCCTTGCCGCGCTGGAGACGTTGGACGTTCCCGTGATGCAGTCGAGCGCAAATCTCTCGGGTGGAGTCGAGGCGCGGCGCGTCGCGGATGTCGACGGGGTTGTGCTCGACGGCGCCGACCTCGTGCTCGACGGCGGTGAGCTGCCGGGAGTCGCCTCGACCGTCCTCGATCTCAACGACTTCGAGCGCGAAGGTCGCTGGCGCGTGGTGCGCGAGGGGCCGCTGGGGGAGCGCGAGATACAGGTCTTGCTGGGTCCGTTGGAGCGCGGAGCAGCGCGCGGCTGATAGCCATCTCGCAGCCAGTTCGCTCGCCTGCTAGCCTCGGACTCGGCTCGCGCGACTGGCGCCGGACGAGGTGGAGCACCACCGGGAAGCGATGAGCCGCCGCATCGCAGCAGCCGCGCGCCTGGGCACAGACAGCCTTCATTCACCGAGGAGCGCGCGCCTATGTCCGAGTCCAACACCGCCACATCGCAGCCGAGTCCCGCCGCCACGTCCGCTGCCGCAACTGAGCTGAGCCCCGACTACTTCGACCAGCCCCTCGCCGAGGTCGACCCAGAGGTCGCCGCCGCGCTGAGCGGCGAGCTGCATCGCCAGCAGGACACGCTGGAGATGATCGCCTCCGAGAACTTCGTCCCGCGCGCCGTGCTCGAATGCCAAGGCTCCGTGCTCACCAACCAGTACGCCGAGGGCTACCCCGGCCGCCGCTACTACGGCGGTTGCGAGTGGGTCGACGTCTCTGAGCAGCTCGCGATCGACCGCGCCAAGGAGCTCTTCGGCGCCGAGCACGCCAACGTCCAGCCACACTCCGGCGCGCAGGCTAACACCGCCGTCTACCACGCCCTGCTACAGCCCGGCGACACGATCATGGGACTCTCGCTCGCCCACGGCGGGCACCTCACGCACGGGATGAAGATCAACGTCTCCGGGCGGCTCTACGACATCGCCGCCTACGAGGTCGACCGCGAGAGCAGCCTGATCGACATGGACGAGGTCGCTCGCATCGCCCGCGAGCGTCGCCCCAAGCTGCTGCTCGCCGGCTGGTCTGCCTATCCGCGCCAGCTCGACTTTGCACGCTTTCGCGAGATCGCCGACGAGGTCGGTGCGCTGCTGATGGTCGACATGGCCCACTTCGCCGGGCTCGTCGCCGCCGGGTTGCACCCCAATCCGCTCGAGTACGGCGCCGATGTCGTCACCACCACCACTCACAAGACGATCGGCGGCCCTCGCGCCGGGCTGATCCTCTCCAAGGGCGAGTACGCCAAGAAGCTCGACTCCGCGGTCTTCCCCGGTCAGCAGGGTGGGCCGCTCGAGCACGTCATCGCCGCCAAGGCCGTCGCACTACGGATCGCTAAAAGCGAGCTCTTCCGCGAGCGCCAGCAGCGCACGATCGAAGGCGCCCAGGCGCTCGCTGAGAGCCTGGTCGGAGCCGACGGCGTGAAACTGCTCACCGGCGGCACCGACGTCCACCTCGTGCTCGTCGATCTGCGCGACCTGCGGCCCGAGACCAGCGGCCGGCAGGCCGAGGATCGCCTGCACGAGCTCGGGATCACAGTCAACCGCAACGCCGTCCCCTTCGATCCTCGTCCACCGATGGAAGCCTCCGGCCTGCGCATCGGTACGCCCGCGCTAGCCACCCGCGGGCTGCAGCTCGAGGACTTCCGCGAGGTCGGCGCGATCATCGCCGCCGCGCTCGCGTCAGGATTCGAGGGGCGTGCCGGCGAGCTCGCCGCGCGCGTGCGCACGATCGTCGAGCGCTATCCGCTCTACGACGGGCTCGCCACCGCGCGCGTGACCAACTAGAACGAGAACGCATTCGCCGCGCGCCCCGCGCGAGATCGTCGGTGTCTTACGTTCCGGGAGGGGGCCCGCCGGGCGTGCGGGTGTGTGTGCGCGCGTAACCGAGCGTACGTGTGCGCGCGAGGGGAGTCTGTGTGAGAGCCCGGGCGTCTACGTGCGTGCGCAAGGGGAGTCTGTGTGCGTCTACGTGCGTGTGAGATCGTCGAGTGCTGTCGGTTCCCGCTGAAGGGCCCGCCGCGCGCGCGTGCGCGTAAGGCGCACATACGACGGCCGCGCCTGCGATGCTTTGGGCGCGCCGATGCACCCGACCGAGCTAGACGCGCTTTACGCCTTCCTCGCCGCCGCCACGGTGACCGCGCTGCTGACGCCGTTGACGATGCGCCTCGCGCGAGTCGTCGGCGCGATGGACCAGCCGCGCGAGCGCGGGCTCGCCGAGCAACCCACACCGCTGCTCGGCGGTCTCGCGATCTTCGCCGGCGCACTGCTCGCCGGCTTGATCTGGCTGCCCGACGAACGCGCCTGGCACGGCGTGCTGATCGCCGCCGCCGTCATCACGCTCGTCGGCGCTCTCGACGATCGCTTCGATCTGCCGCCCGTCGCTAAGCTCGCCGGCCAGGTGCTCGCCGCCCTGATCGTCGCGCACTACGGGGTCCTCGTCGAACGCATCCGCCTGCCGTTCCTTGGCCTGCTCACCTTCCCGCACGCCGGCGACGCGATCACCGTCGTCGGCCTCGTCGCGATCATGAACGTCGTCAACTTCTCCGACGGCGTCGACGGGCTCGCCGCCGGGGTCTGCGCGATCATCGCCGCCGCGCTCGCCGTGATCTCCTTCAGCCTCGACCGCTACGCGCCCGGGGTGCTCGCCGCACTGATCGCCGGCGCCTCGCTCGGCTTCCTGCTGCACAACTTCCCGCCCGCCTCGAGCTTCATGGGGGACTGCGGCGCCAACCTGCTCGGCCTGTTGATGGGCTGCCTCGCCGTCGAGGGCGCCGTCAAGACCGAAGTCGTGCTCTCCTTCGTCCTGCCGCTGATCCTGCTCGCCGTGCCGTTCCTCGACACCACTTTCGTCGTGCTCAAGCGTCTGAAGTACCGCCGTCCGATCTACGCGTCCGACAGCGAGCACTTCCACCATCGCATGGCTCGCATCGGCTTCTCGCGCCGGCGCACCATCGCTTACCTTTACGCCTGGACGCTGATGCTCGCCGGGCTCGCGCTCTCCCTACGCTTCGTCCCTTACAGCGACCACAAAGGTCACTACTACCTCGGCTGGACGCTCGTCGTCGCCGCAATCGGCCTGCTTGCCGCGCTCGCTAGCGTCTATCTCGTCTACGTCCTCGAGATCCTCAAGTTTCGTCGCCTCGACGCGATCCGCCTGCGCCGGTTGCGCCCCGAGGCCTCCTCGCGCGAGATCGAGCAGGACGTCACCGACGACCTCGAGACCGGCGAGTTTCAGACGATCTCCTCATGAGCTCCCCACTGCGCATGATGCGACTCTTCGCGGTCGCGCTGCTGGCGCTGCTCGTGCTTCCCGCGAGCTCCCCGGCGCTGGTCGTCGGCATCGGCGACCAGCAGCCCTACATGTTCCACGATCCTCGCTTTCAAGCGCTCGGCATCCGCTACGCGCGGCTCAGCATCGGCTGGAATGCGCTTCAGAACCGCAGCCAGGCCCGCCGGATCGCGACCTGGCTGGATGCCGCACGCGCCGACCACGTGCGGCCGCTGGTCGGCTTCGAACAGTCATCGTTCCCGGGCCGCCACAAGCAGTTGCCGACTCCCGCGCAGCTCGGCAGCCAGTTCCGCACACTGCGCGCACGCTACCCCTGGGTCACCGACTTCGCGACCTGGAACGAGGCCGACTACTGCGGCCAGCCCACCTGCCGCCGTCCGGGGCTCGTCGCCGCCTACTACCGCGAGCTGCGTCGCAGCTGTCGCAGCTGCGACATCCTCGGCGCCGAACTGCTCGACGAACCCACCATGGCCGCTTGGGTGCGCCGCTTCCAGGGTGCCCTCCATGGCGAACCCGCGATCTGGGGCCTGCACAACTACATCGGCGCCAACCGTCTGCAGACCGCTTCCACACTCGCCCTGCTCAAGGCGACTCACGCGCAGATCTGGTTCACCGAGACTGCCGGCCTCGTCGCTCGCTACAACCACCGCCCCCACGGCTTCCCCGAATCCGCGAAACACGCCGCGCTCGTAACGCGCTTCATCTTCACGCGCCTCGCGCGCCTCAGCCCAAGGATCACGCGGGTCTATCTCTACCAGTGGCAGGCCGGTACCGACCGCCACGCGCCGTGGGACTCCGCGCTGATCGCCGCCAACGGTGTTCTGCGACCCGCTTTCGGGGTGCTCGTCCGCGAGCTGCAGACCCTCCGGCAGCTACCCGCCACGCCCGCCGCCGCCGCGCTGCTGCAGGACGTCGATTCACCGTCCAGCTGAGGAATCTCGCGCGCGGATCGAGCGCGTGCCGCAAGCCGGATAGCGGCGGCAGCCCAACATTGCGATCGCGTTATCGTTTGATTTGTTCGTTCGGGCGCCGCACAAACGTCCCGCGCGCCCAATACTCTATGTCGCGCGGTGCGCCGCGACAGTCGTCCCCTGTCTTCAATCGACGTACGCGCAACAAGTCACACCGTCGATCCCGACGTGCGGTCCCCAGGCCCTATGCGACGCAGCTACCGCAAATCCACACCGCCCGGCGAGCGCGCGGACAGCGATCGACGCCGGGTATTGATTCTCTCGGCCGACGTCGGCGAGGGTCACGCCGCCGCCGCGCGCGCACTTGCCCAGCAGATCAATGCCTCTGAGGAGAATGCCGAGGTCATCGTCATCGACGGCCTCGCCGCGATGGGACGCGTGCTGCGCCAGGTCGTCCAGGACGGCTATCGCGTGCAGCTGCGCTTCTTTCCCTGGAGCTACACGCTCGTCTACTGGTTGCTCGAGCACGTCGCGCCCGTCCGCTGGCTGACGCGCCTACAACTGCGCCTATTCGGGGCGCGCCCGCTCGCGCGTCGCATCGCCGAGTACGACCCCGACGTCATCGTCTCCACATATCCCGCCGTCACCGTCGTGCTCGCGCGCCTGCGACGCACCGGTGTCGTGAGCTGCCCAACCGTCGCCACCATCACCGATCTCACCGGGCTGTTCTTCTGGGCGCAGCCCGGCATCGACATGCATCTCGTCATGTACGGCGAGTCGATGCCCTCCGTCGAGCGCATCGCCGGGCGCGACAGCGCCCGTCTGGTGCGTCCGCTGATCTCCGCCGAGTTCCTCGAGCCCCGCTGTCCCCTCGCCGCGCGCCGCGCGCTCGGCCTGCCCGAGGACGGGCGTCTGGTCGTCGTCTCCGGCGGCGGTTGGGGCGTCGGCGATGTCGAGGGCGCCGTGCGCGAGCTCTGCCGCGTCAGCGAGGTCAGCGCGATCGTCTGCCTTGCCGGCTACAACGAGCAGCTGCGCGAGCGGCTCAACTCCACCTTCGCCGCCGAGTCGCGCGTGCACGTCTACGGGTTCACCAAGGAGATGCCCCAGCTGCTCGCCGCGGCCGACGCGCTCGTGCACTCCACCGGCGGCGTCACCTGCCTCGAGGCCAAGGCCACCGGCACTCCCGTCGTCTCCTACGGCCTGCCCGTCGGCCACGCGCGCCTGAACACGCGAGCGATGGCCGAGCTCGAGCTGCTGCGACTCGCGAACGACACCAGTGAGCTGCGCGAGCACGTGCAGGCGAGCTTCACCGAAGGCGTCGCCGAGCGCACCGCGAGCCTGGCGGCGCGCCGCGATGAGCTCGCGGCGGTTAAGTCGCCCTCGGCGCCTAGTCTTCCGGCGGAACACCCCGAGGCCGTCGACCTCGTGCTCCGCGCCCCCCGGCGCGTGCACCCGATTCCCGCCTGGCGGTTGAAGGCGACCGCGATCGCCGTCCAGCTGATGCTGCTGCTCGGGGTCGGCGCTTGGACGATGTCCACCGACGAGGTCAGCGCGCTCGCCGCGATCATCCTGCGCGTCCACCCGCTCGTCCGCGTCGAGACCGACCAGCGCGACGTCGGCCTCGTCCTGCGCACGCCGCCACGCGAGGTCGCGAGCGTCGCCCGGCAGCTCGCCGCGCGCGGCATCCACGTTTCCTTCGCCGACGACGGCGCCGACGCGCCCGCCACGATCGCCACGCTGCGCGCGCTCGACGACCAACTGCTGCCCGAAGTGCCCGCCGGCAAAAGCGTTCTGCGCTGGGTGCGCACGCGCGGTGCGCTGCGCTCACAGGCGCAAGCGCTGGGGCTACGGCATCGCTTCTACTTCCTCGAACCCAGCGGCGGCCTGACTGTCGGCCAGATGGTGCTCGCCCGCACCACCAACGCCACGCCCGTGCGCGGCGCGATCCGCATGAGCGCGACCGCGCGCCTGCCTCAGCGTCAGCTACGCGCCGGTGATGTCGTCGTCGTCGCCGTCGACGGATCGCCAGCCTCGGTGAGAGGAGTCGAGCGCATCGCGCTCTCGCTCAGCTGCGAGCGGCTCGGTGCCGAGTCGCTGTCCTCGCTGACCCGCTCGCCCTCGCCCGCCATCAAAGCAAGCAAGAGCGGCGAGCGCGCGAGAGTCGCCGCTCCGGCGATCAACACCAGCAGCGACGCCGCCAGCAGCACGCCGCTCAGCGGCGTTTCGGTGAAGTGCTCGCCGAACAGCACCGGCGCCAAGGCGACCGGAATCGCCGTCTGAGTCACGAACACCACCGGTGCGACCTGGATCGCCGGGAGTGACTGCAGTGAGCTCATCTCGCTGAGCGCCGCGATCGCCGAAATCGCCGCGGTCGCCAGGCCCCACGCGACTGCGATCCATATGAAGCCATAGTGCAGGTTGTCCGACGCGAGCTTCGTCGCCACGCCGGTCCACCCATATGCCAGTCCCGCGCTGGCCATCGCGATCGTCGCCGGCGGGCGGCGCGAGAGGCGCATCATGATGTACGGCAGCAAGCTCGCCACGCCGAGCACGCCGAGCACGATCGCGATCGTCGCATCCGATACCTGGCTAGTCGTGTGCGGCGGCGCGCACAGCGCCGCGCCGAGGACTCCCACCACGATCGCGCTCACCGCGAGATGCTCGCGGCGTCCCGCGCGCTCGCCCAGCATCCGCTCGCTCACCATCAGCAGCACGACCAAGCCGGCCGCCATCGCCGGCTGCACCACGACCAGTGGCGCCAGCGAGAGCGCGAGCAGCTGCAGCGGCCAGCCAAGCAGCGACAAGCCCGTGCCGAGCAGCCAGCGGCCACGTTTGATGAGGTCGCGCGCCAAGCCGAGACGCAGGTACTCGCGCTGCGGGGCCCGCTTGGCATCCATCGCCTGCAGCGCGACCCCTAGGCTGTACAGCATCGAAGCGCCCACCGCAGCCGCGATTCCGAGGACCAGTTTGAGCATGCTTGCAACCGATGATCGCAGCACCGTTCTCGCGCCGCTCGTCGGCGCCGGGGCCGCGACGCTCGCGCTCGGCTACCTGCTGCCCGGGATCGCCCACCTCTACGGCCCGCTGCGCCATGCGCTCGGGGTCGAGGATCGCACCGCTAGCGGCCGCGGTTACGCGTTGACCTTCGACGACGGGCCCCACGCGCAGGGGACGCCCGCGGTGCTCGAGATCCTCGCCCGCGCCGAGGTCTCGGCGACGTTCTTTCTCGTTGGCGAGCAGGTCCGGCGCAACCCGACGCTCGTCGGCGAGATCCTCGCCGCCGGTCACCAGGTCGGTCTGCACTGCGACCGCCACCGCAACCTGCTGCGGTTGGCGCCGTGGCAGGTCCGCGAGGACATCGCGCGCGCACGCGACACGATCGAGCAGGCCGGTGGTGCGACACCCGCGCTCTATCGCCCACCCTACGGCGTGCTCAACGCCGCCGCGCTCGCGCTCGCGCGCCGTCGCGGCTGGCGCACCCTGCTCTGGAGCGACTGGGGTCGCGACTGGGACGCGCGCGCGACCCCACAGTCGATCGCCGCGCTGCTGACCGAGAACGCCGACGAGGGCTCCGTGCTATTGCTGCACGACGCCGACGACTACGGCTCGCCCAGCTCCTGGCGGCGCACCGTCGCCGCGCTCCCGCTGGCGCTCGAGACGCTCGCCCAACGCGGCCTGCGGCCCGTCGCGCCATAGGTTCGCCTCGCGCCACATGGCGTTTGACCGCCCATCGGCTGGCTAGGATTGCCGAATGTCCTCGCGCGCCGAGATCGAGCCGGCGCCTGGCGCTCTGGATCTGACGTCGCTCGGCGACGTCGTGATCGGGCGCATCCCGGCAACCAGCAACTCCAACGTGGTCAAGCGCAGCCCCCTATGGGTCGAGGCGCTCGTCATCGTCTGGCTCTGCTGGGTCTACGACGCCGTCTCCAACCTCGCCTCGCTGCGCCTGCACGCCGCGCTCGCCCACGCGCTCGGCGTGCTGCGGCTCGAGCGCACGCTGCACCTCGATCCCGAACTCACCCTCAACCGCTGGCTTGCCGCCCACCACACGCTGGGACTGGTCGTCTCGGACTACTACGACAACGCCCACTTCATCGTCACGCTCGGACTGCTCGGCTGGCTCTGGTACAAGCGCCCCGACATCTACCGGCCGCTGCGCAACGCGCTGGTCACGATCAACGTGCTCGGGCTGCTCGTCTTCTGGCTCTACCCCGTCGCGCCGCCGCGGATGCTGCTCGGTGCCGGCTTCAGCGACGTCGTCGCCTCCACCCACGCCTTCGGCTCCTGGCACACCGGGGCGCTCGCCTCGGACGCGAACCAACTCGCCGCGATGCCCTCCCTGCACATGGCCTGGGCGGTCTGGTGCTCGGTCGTGCTCTGGCGCCTATCCGCGCGGCTCTCGGTCAGGTTGCTCGCGCTGTTCTATCCCTGCCTCACCGCGCTCGCCGTGCTCGCCACCGGCAACCACTTCCTCGCCGACGTCCTCGCCGGCATCGCCACCGCCGCGCTCGCCGTTGTGCTGGTCGAAGCGCTCGCGCGCCGATACCGCACCCGTCGCTTTCCGCTGCGCGTAGCGCATGTCACAAACTTGTTACGAAGTCGCTGATCAGGTAGACTCCGGCGCGGCTGCTGCAGACGGTCTGAGGAGGCCCGGGAGAAGTCCGCCGCGAAATGCGCGCGGGCTTTTGCGTCTGTAGGCTGGCCGCACCCATGCCAGAGCTCCACATCAAAGAAGTCTGAACGTGCCCGAGATACCCATTTTTCGGTACCTCGACGTGTGCCTAGTACTGGCCACCGCGCCCTTCGTGATCGCGGCCGGTATGCCCCTGATCGGATACCTAATCGGCGCCGCCGCCTGGCTGCTGACCCGCCTGGGCGCCGCCGCGCTGCACGCGCGCGCGCTGCGCCTCGGCGACCCACGCACACGCGCCGGGCTGCAAGTCGGCGTGATGCTCGGGCGCGTCTGGATCATCGCGCTCGCGATCCTGCTCGCGCGCTACGCCGGCGGCAAGGACGACGGGATCATGGCCGCCGCGCTCGTGCTCGCCGCGTTTACCGTCTACTTCGCGCTCGCCGTCGTCTATCGCGACCCCACCGGCCTGCACCGCAAGCCGAGCCCGTCATGAGCGCAGTTCAGACAGTCCCCAGCGGCGCGAGCTCACCGGCGAAAACTCCCAACGACGCGAGCCCGCCTGCGAAGTCCGGGATGAGCACGAAGCGCAAGCTGCTGATCGTGCTCGCCGTCTACATCGTCGGCTTCATCGTCATCATCGCCCTCACCGGCGCGCACGGCACGCGCAACGAAACCTTCAAGCCGCAGAACGAGTTCAAGCTCGACACCTGGGTTAACCTCGGCATCTTCTCGATCAACAAGGCCGTCATGTATCTCGTGATTGCCGCCGTGCTCACCAGCACGAGCATGATCTACATCGCGCGCCGCATGCAGCAGCGGCCCAACCGCGTGCAGACCGCCGTCGAGGTCATCTACCAAGTGATGCGCGACAACATCGCCGGGGGCAACATGAACCAGGACATGGCCGCGCGCTGGTTTCCGTTCATCGGCGCGTTGTTCCTATTCATCCTGTTCTCGAACCTGATCGGCTACATCCCGTTGCCGACGAACACCGAGCACGAGCTCACGATCTTCGGCGCGCACATCCCGTCCTTCTCGCTGTACGCCGCCACCGCGAACCTCTCGATCCCGTTGGTCTTGGCCCTCGTGGTCTTCGTCTCCTTCACTGTCGAAGGCGTCCGCGCCAAGGGTCCGATCGGCTACCTCAAAGGCCTCGTTCCCGGCGGCGTCACCGGCGGCATGGCCGTCGCGATCTTCTTCCTCGAGGTGCTCTCCAACCTGATGCGCATCCTCTCGCTGACGATTCGTCTGTTCGCCAACATCTTGGCCGGCCATCTGATCATCTTGTTCATGGGTGGCGCGCTCGCCGTGCTGCTCGGCATCGCCGCGCTCGGCTGGTTCACGATCCCGTTCGCTGTCCTGCTGTTCGCGTTCGAGGTCGCCCTGGTGGCTGCCCTGCAGGCGTTCATCTTCGCCACTCTCACCGCTATCTACCTCGGCGGCGCCGTCGCCGAAGATCACTAAAGGAGTCAATCGCTGTGCACATAGCTCTCATCACTGTCTTCGCGGTGACCGAAGAAATCGCGAAGGCCGGCAAGTCGATCGGCCTCGGGGTCGGCGGTGGTCTCGGTGCCGTCGGCGCCGGTGTCGGTATCGGCATCATCTTCGGCAAGGTCATCGAGGCCGTCACCCGTCAGCCCGAGATGCGCGACGAGATCACCCAGATCCAGTGGCTCGGCTTCGCGCTGACCGAGGCCTGCTTCTTCTACGGACTCGTGGCCGGGCTGCTCGCCGCGTTCATCGTCTAGCGCCATGATCCCGTTCGCCGCCTCCAACGGCAGTTTCCTGATCAAGCCCGGAGTGGGCTTGATGGTCTGGACACTGCTCGTCTTCGGCATCACGATGGTTCTGCTCGCGCGCCTCGCGTTCCCGCGGATCACCGCCGCGCTCGACCGTCGCCAGAAGACGATCGAAGACTCGATCGATACCGCCGAGCGCACGCGCGAGGAGGCCGACCGGATCCTTGCCGAGTACCGCGAGCGGCTGCAGGAGGCGCGCACGCAGGCCGACGAGATCGTCCAGCACGCCCGCACCACCGCCGAGGGTCACGAGCGCGAGGCGCGCGAGCAGGCACGCGAGCTCGCCGCCGAGGCCTCCGCGCGCGCCGAGCGCGACATCGAAGCCGCCACCCAGCGCGCGCTGCAAGAGCTCCGCAAGGAGGTCGCCGACCTCACCGTCATGGCGACCGAGAAGGTCACCCGCAAGGCGCTCGACAGTGCCGACCAGAAGCGCCTCGTCGAGGAGGCCCTCAGCGAACTCGACTTCTCCGGGCTCTCCGAGGGAGCGAGCCAGAACTAGGGATATGGACGAGCTAGCCCGCGTATATGCCCGCTCGCTGTTCGAGATCGCCCGCGAGCACGATCTGCTGGAGAAGCTGCGCGAGCAGCTCGGCCAGTTCGCCGACGCGCTCACCGAGCACGCCGAGTTGCGGATCTTCTTCTTCTCGCCCTACTTCTCAAGCATTGAGAAGCAGGAAGCGCTCGCGCGGCTGCTGAGCGACGCCGACGAGCGCTTCGTGAACTTCCTCGAGCTGCTGATCGAGAACCACCGCATGCCCGTGATCTTCAGGGCGCGCCGCGAGTACGAGCGTTTGTGGGAGCAGGAGAACCACGTGCTGCCGGTCGAGATCACCAGCGCGATCGAGCTCGACAAGGCGACCACCGCCAGCGTCGGCGAGCGGATCGGTGCGAACACCGGGCACAAGGTGATGCTCTCCACGCGCGTCGACCCCGACATCCTCGGAGGCATTGTCGTACGGGTCGGTAACTCGATCCTCGACGCCTCCATCCGTAACCGACTGGAGCGGCTGCGCAAGCAGGTCGCCCAAGGAGCGTTTTAAGAGACCGCCATGCAGATCAATCCCGACGAGATAACCAGCATCCTCAAGAGCCGCATCGAGGGGCTCGACGCCGGGCAGGCCGAGCTCACCGAGGTCGGCACCGTGCTCTCCGTCGCCGACGGCATCGCCCGTCTGCACGGCCTGGAGAACTGCATGTCGCTCGAGATGCTCGAGCTGCCCCACGGCGTCACCGGCCTCGCGCTGAACCTCGAGTCCGACAACGTCGGCGCCGTGCTGTTCGGCGAGTGGGAGCACATCTCCGAGGGCGACACCGTCAAGCGCACCGGCCGCCTGCTCGAGATCCCCGTCGGCGAGGCGCTGCTCGGCCGCATCGTCGACCCCCTCGGCCGGCCCTTGGACGGCAAGGGCGATATCAACACCACCGAGACCCGCCCCGCCGAGTTCAAGGCGCCCGGCGTCGTCCAGCGCCAGCCCGTCACCGAGCCGATGCAGACCGGCATCAAGGCGATCGACGCGATGATCCCGATCGGCCGCGGCCAGCGCGAGCTCATCATCGGCGACCGCCAGACCGGCAAGACCGCGATCGCCGTCGACACGATCATCAACAACCGCGACAGCGGCGTCATCTCGATCTACGTCGCCATCGGCCAGCGCATGGCCACCGTCGTTGCGCTCGCGCAGCTGCTCGACGAACACAACGCACTCGAGAACACGATCATCGTCGCCGCACCCGCCGACGAGGCCGCGCCGATCAAGTTCATGGCCCCCTACGCCGGCTGCGCGATGGGCGAGCACTTCCTCTACAACGGCAAACACGCGCTGTGCGTCTATGACGACCTCACCAAGCACGCCTACGCCTACCGCCAGATGTCGCTGCTGCTGCGTCGTCCCCCCGGTCGCGAGGCCTACCCCGGCGACGTCTTCTACCTGCACTCGCGCCTGCTCGAGCGCGCCGTCAAGCTCAACGACGAGCTCGGCGGCGGCTCACTGACCGCGCTGCCCGTGATCGAGACGCAGGCCGGCGACGTATCGGCGTACATCCCCACCAACGTCATCTCGATCACCGACGGGCAGATCTTCCTCGAGCCGAAGCTCTTCAACTCCGGCGTGCGTCCCGCGATCAACGTCGGCATCTCCGTCTCACGCGTCGGTGGCAACGCCCAGATCAGCCCGATGAAGAAGGTCGCCGGGCGCATCAAGCTCGAGCTCTCACAGTTCCGCGACCTCGAGGCCTTCGCGCAGTTCGGCTCCGACCTCGACGCCGACACCCAGCGCACACTCGCGCGCGGCGAGCGCCTCGTCAAGACGCTCAACCAGGGTGAGCGCGAGCCGCTGCCCGTGCAGGACCAGGTCGTCCAGATCTACGCCGCCACGAACGGCTTCGTCGATCGCATCAACGCCGAGCGCGTCCCCGAGTTCCTCACCCAGCTCACCGAACGCATGCACGCCCAGCACGGCGATGTGCGCGAGAAGATCGCCGCGCGCGACTGGTCCGAGGAGACCCAGAAGGCCGTGCACGGCGCCGTCGAGGCCTTTGCCGCCGACTTCGGCTACGACCTCGACGAGGAAGGCCAGCCGCTCGACGAGAGCGCCCCGCCGGAGGCCAAGGCGGCGTAGTCATGGCATCGCAGCGCGACGTCAAGAACCGGATCTCTTCGGTCAAGAACATCCAGAAGATCACGCGCGCCATGGAGATGGTCGCCGCCGCGCGCCTGCGCCGCGCCGAGCAGCGCATCGCCGCGCTGCGGCCCTACGCCGAGGCGATCCGCCGCATGACGCGCCAGGCCGCGCGCGACGCCGGCGCCGAGGCCTCCTCGCTGAAGTTGCTCGCCGAGCGCGAGCGCGGTGAGGGCCAGAGCAACGTCGGGCTACTGCTCGTCACCGGCGACCGCGGTCTCGCCGGCGGCTTCAACTCACAGGTCATCCGCGCCGGTATGAGCACCGACGCGCAATTGCGCGAAGAGGGACTCGCGACTGTCTGGTACGCCGCGGGGCGCCGCGGCGTCTCCTCGCTGACGTTCCGCGGCCGCGAGGTCAGCGGCGGCTACACCGGCTTCACCGATCGCCCCGCCTACGCCGACGCGCGCGAGATCGCCTCGCAGCTCGTCGCCGACTACGCCGACGGCCGCCTCGACCGCGTCGAGATCCTCTACAACTCCTACGTCTCGCCGCTCACCCAGGTCATCACCCGCGAGACGCTGCTGCCGCTATCGCAGGCCACGCTCACCGGCGCACAGGACGATGAGGACGGGGGAGAGGACGCACAGAGCGATCAAGGTCCGCACGCGCTCGTCGAGTACGAGCCCGGACCCACCGAGATCCTCGAGCGCCTGATCCCCGACTACGTCGAGATCTCGATCTACCGCGCGCTGCTCGAGTCCTCCGCCGGCTTCTTCGGCGCGCAGATGACCGCGATGCGCAGCGCCTCCGAGAACGCCGGCGAGATCATCACTGACCTCACGCTGCAGATGAACCGCGCCCGCCAGGCCGAGATCACGCAGGAGATCATGGAGGTCGTAGCCGGCGCCGAGGGGCTGAGCTGATGCCAGCTGGCCACACAAGCCGAACCCGCGCGGCGGAGCGGATTCAGGCCCGCCCACCCGTAGCCATTCCCCATTATCTTCAACGCACGCACTAGATAGAGAGATAGGAGACCCGAGGAACCATGCCAACCACCGCCCCCAAGCCGACGAGCGCCTCCGCGGACGCGTCGAGCACGCGCAACGTCGGACGCATCGAGGAGATCCAGGGCGTCGTGATCGAGGCCGTGTTCCCCGAGAAGCTGCCCGAGATCAACCACGCGATCACCGTCGCGCGGCCCGCCTCGGCCGCCGCTGAGGAGACTCCGGGTGTCAGCCCGGGTGGGGGCGAGGAGATCCTCGTCTGCGAGGTCCAGCAGCACCTCGGCGACGACCGCGTGCGCGCCGTCGCGATGGACACCACCGACGGCCTCGCCCGCGGCGCCGAGGTCATCGACACCGGCAGCCCGATCACTGTGCCCGTCGGCGAGGTCACGCTGGGACGCATCTTCAACCTGCTCGGTGAGCCGATCGACCTCGGCGAGGATCTCCCCGCCGACACGCCGCGCCGGCAGATTCACCAGGAGGCCCCACGCGCCGAGGACCTCACCCCGACGACCGAAATGTTCGAGACCGGGATCAAGGTCATCGACCTGCTCGCCCCCTACGCCAAGGGCGGCAAGGTCGGCTTGTTCGGCGGCGCCGGCGTCGGCAAGACCGTGCTGATCCAGGAGCTCATCCACAACCTCGCCAAGGAGCACGGCGGGCTGTCCGCGTTCTGCGGCGTCGGCGAGCGCTCGCGTGAGGGCAACGACCTGTGGCTCGAGATGAAGGAGTCCGGCGTCATCGACAAGACGATGCTCGTCTTCGGGCAGATGAACGAGCCGCCCGGCGCCCGCATGCGCGTCGCGCTCTCGGGCCTGACGATGGCCGAATACTTCCGCGACCAGGGCCAGGACGTGCTGCTGTTCATCGACAACATCTTCCGCTTCGTCCAGGCCGGCTCCGAGGTCTCCGCGCTGCTTGGACGCATGCCTTCACAGGTCGGCTACCAGCCGACGCTCGAGACCGAGATGGGCCAGCTGCAGGAGCGCATCACCTCGACCAAGAGTGGCTCCGTCACCTCGATCCAGGCGATCTACGTGCCCGCCGACGACTACACCGATCCCGCTCCCGCGTCGGTGTTCGCGCACCTCAACGCGACCACCGCGCTCTCGCGCGCGATCTCCGAAAAAGGCATCTACCCCGCGGTCGACCCGCTGGACTCGACCTCGACGATCCTTAAGGCCGACATCCTCGGCGAGGATCACTTCCGCGTCGCCAACCGCGTCAAGGAGATCCTCCAGCGCTACAAGGAGCTCCAGGACATCATCGCGATCCTCGGCATCGACGAGCTCTCCGATGAGGACAAGCTCACCGTCCAGCGCGCCCGCAAGATCGAGCGCTTCCTCTCCCAGCCGTTCAACGTCGCCGAGCAGTTCACGGGTACCCCCGGCGAGTATGTCCCGATCGCCGAGACGATCCGCGGCTTCGACGAGATCATCGAGGGCAAGCACGATGACGTTCCCGAGAGTGCCTTCTTCCTCAAGGGCACCATCGAGCAGGTGCTCGAGGGCGCCAAGAAAGGCTAGGGCTCGCCGTGGCGCGCACCAAGTTCCCGGTCGAAGTCCTCACGCCCGAAGGCGAGGTCTTCTCCGAGGAGATCGAGATGCTCTCGACGCGCACCGCCGTCGGCTCGATCGGCATCCTCGCCGGTCACGAGCCAATGCTCGCGATGCTCGAACCGACCGAGCTGCGCCTCTATCGGTCCGAATCCGACATCGTGCGTTACGCGCAGGCCGAGGGCTACCTGCAGTTCGCCGAGAACCGCGCGCTGGTGCTCGTCGCGGAGGCCATCGCTCCGGGAGCACTGGATCGCGCAACCATCCAGACACGTCTCGACGAGGCCCGTGCCGCCGTCGAGCAGGCCGCCGAGGGCAGCGAGGCCCGCGCGCGGGCGTTGCGCGACGTCAAACGCTCCGAAGCGTTTCTCGCGGTCGAGGGGTAGCGCCGGTGGCTGACGATCACGCTCCCGAGATCGCCGGCCACGCCTCCGCCACCGCCCACTTCGAGCGCAAGCGTCCCGGCTGGTTCACCGCGCACGTCTTCAACCCGCTCGTCGCCCGCCTCACGCGCATGGGCATCAGCCTGTTCGGCTCGCGTGTGCTCGAGGTCAAGGGGCGCAGCTCCGGGATACCCCGGCGCACCCCCGTCAACTTGCTCACGCTCGACGGCACTCGCTACCTCGTAGCTCCCCGCGGCGACACCCAATGGGCTCGAAACCTGCGCGCCAGCGGCGAAGGGCGGCTGCTCGTCGGGCCACGCAGCGAGCAGTTCACCGCCGTCGAGGTCTCCGATGAGGAGAAGCCGCCAGTGCTGCGCGCCTACCTCAAGCGCTGGAAGTTCGAGGTCGGCGTGTTCTTCGACGGTGTCGGCGCCGACTCCGAGGAGACCGAGCTGCTCGCCGCCGCTCCCAAGCACCCGGTGTTTCGGCTCCACTAGGGAGGACACCGCACCTGCGCTCCCGCGGTCACGCACACCAGCTAGCCTTCCCCGCCTGATGGGTAACGAGCGTGAGCCAATCGGAGTGATCGGCACCGGCTACGTCGGGCTGGTCACCGCCGCCGGTTTCGCCGAGCTCGGCAGCGAGGTCTGGTGCGTCGACATCGACGCCGCCAAGATCGAGCGCCTGCAGCGCGGCGAGGTGCCGATCTACGAGCCCGGCCTGCAAGAGTTGCTTGTCCGGCACCACAATCGCCTGCACTTCACGACCGAGCTCGAGCCCGCGCTCGAGCATGCGCGACTGCTGTTCGTCGCCGTCGGCACACCCCCGACCTACTCCGGCGACGCCGATCTCTCAGCCGTGCACGCCGTCGTCGACGCGATCCCCGCCTCCGACCGCCACGCCCTCGTGATGAAGTCCACCGTGCCCTGCGGCACCGGCGCCTCGATCCAGCGTGTCTTCGGCGAGCAGGGCAAGCCCGGCCTGCGCTACGTCTCCTGTCCTGAGTTCCTCAAGGAGGGCTCCGCCATCGCCGACTTCCTGAACCCCGACCGCGTGGTCGTTGGCGACGTTGGCGACTGGGCCGGCGACGCCGTTGTCGAGCTCTACCGTCCACTACTCGACGCCGTACACGGCGGCGAGGGCTCCGGCGCACTTGTGCGCACCGACGTCGAGAGCGCCGAGATGGTCAAGCTCGCCTCCAACGCCTTCCTCGCGACCAAGATCTCGTTCATCAACGAGATCGCCAACGTCTGCGAGGAGACCGGTGCCGACGTCGTCGAGGTCGCCCGTGGGATGGGGCTCGACGCGCGGATCGGGCCGAAGTTCCTGCAGGCCGGGATCGGCTACGGGGGAAGTTGCTTTCCCAAGGATGTCGATGCGCTCAAACAACTGGCTGGTAATTCCGGCTATCACTTCCAGCTGCTCACGGCTGTGATCGAGGTCAACGAGCTGCAGAAGCGGCGCGTGATCGGCAAGCTGCACAAGCACCTCGGCAGCCTCGTCGGCAAGCGCATCGCGCTGCTCGGTCTCGCGTTCAAGCCGAACACCGACGACATGCGCGAGGCCTCCTCGCTGGTGCTCGCCGCGCGGCTACACGCCGACGGCGCGAGCGTCAGCGCCTACGATCCCGTCGCCGAGCACGAGGCCCGCAAGTTGCTCGCCGGCTTGCAGCTCGCCGACTCCGCGATGGATGCGATCGTCGACGCCGACGCCGTCGTGCTTGTAACCGAGTGGCCCGAGTGCACCGGCTTGGACTGGCACGAGGTCGCCACCGCGATGCGCGGGCGTGTCGTCATCGATGGGCGCAACGCGCTGGATCGCGCTGCCGTGAACGCTGCCGGACTGCTCTACGAGGGAATCGGGCGCGGTCTCGGCGAGCCCGCGCTGGGACGTCGTCATGAGGTTCAGGTCTAGATGCAGGCCGTGATCCTGGTCGGCGGTGAGGGCACGCGGCTGCGACCGTTGACCTCGACGATTCCTAAGCCCGTCGTGCCGCTCGTCGATCGGCCATTCATCTCGTACATGCTCGAATGGCTGCGTCAGCACGGGATCGAGGACGTGATCATGTCCTGCGGCTTTCTCGCCACCAGCGTCCGCAACGTGCTCGGCGACGGCTCCGCGCTCGGGATCCGCTTGCGCTTCGTCGAGGAGCCCGACCCGCGCGGCACCGCCGGTGCGCTGAAGTTCGCTGAGTCGATGCTCGACGAGCGCTTCCTGATGCTCAACGGAGACGTCCTCACAGACATCGACCTCACCGCGCAGATCGCCCAGCACGAGCGCAGCGGCGCCCGCGCCACGCTCGCGCTGGTCCCCGTCGCGGACCCCAGCGCCTACGGGCTCGTGCACCTCGCCGAGGACAACTCCGTCAGCGACTTCGTCGAGAAGCCCAGCTCCGACAGCATCGAGGGTGGCGCAGCCGACCGTAGGGCCGCGAGTCGCGGTGGGCGCGGCTCCGGTCCTCAGTCCTACAACAACTTGATCAGCGCCGGCGCCTACGTGCTCGAGCGCGAGATCCTCGAGCTCGTGCCGCCCGATCGCAACGTCTCGATCGAGCGCGAGGTCTGGCCCGTGCTGGTCGGCAACGGTCTCTACGGCTACGCCTCCGACAGCTACTGGCTCGACATCGGTACACCCGCGCGCTACCTCAAGGGCACCTTCGACATCATCGAGGGCAACGTTCGCACCGCCGTCGCCGAGCGCCTCGGCAGTGGCTACCTGGCGGTCGATCCGGATTCGCAGGTCGAGGGTCGCGTGATTCCACCCGCGGTCCTCGAGCGCGGCGTGCACGTCGCCGAGGGTGCGCAGGTCGGCAGTCTCGTCGTGCTCGGCGAAGGCGTCTCGATCGGCGCCGGCAGCACCGTCGAGCGTGCCGTGATCATGAACGGTGCCGAGATCGGGCCCGGTTGCACGCTGCGCGACTGCATCGTCGCCGCCGGCGCACGCGTTGGCGAGGGCAGCCAGATCACTGACGGCGCCGTGCTCGGCGAGGGGGTCACGCTGGGGGCGCAGAACACGGTGACCCGCGGTGCGCGTATCTTCCCGGGCGTGACCCTGCCCGACGGAGCGCTGAAGTTCTGATGGCCGAGGAGGTACTTATGGACGCGCTCTCGCGCGAGGCAATTGCTCGGATCGACCTCTCCGACCAGCTGGGGGCCGTGCTCGCACTGCCCGAGCACCTGTGCGACGCGCTGTGGCGCGTCGAGTCCGCGATCATGAACGAGTGGGACACGCCCGGCGGGCTCGTCGTCGCCGGTATGGGCGGCTCGGCGATCGGCGGCGCGCTCGCGCGCGCCGCGCTCGGTGACCACGCGTCACGGCCGATCTTCGTCACGCGCGCCTACGGGCTACCGCCGTGGACCACACCCGAGACCACCGTGCTCTGTGCCAGCTACTCCGGCAACACCGAGGAGACCCTCGCCTGCTACGAGTCCGCTGCAGCGCTCGGCGCGCAGCGCGTCGTCGTAACCACCGGCGGGCGTCTCGCCGAGCTCGCGCGCGCCGATCGCGTGCCGGTGATCCCGCTGCCCGGAGGCTTTCAGCCACGCGCCGCCGTCGCCTACATGACGGTCGCCGCACTCGAGGTCGCCGCGCTCTGCGGTGCCGGGCCGCGCCTGACATCCGAGATCGACGTCGCCGCCTCCCACGCCGAGCAGCTCGTCGCCGAGTGGGGTCCCGACGCCAGCGAGGGCTCGCTCGCCAAGGAGATCGCAGCGTCGCTGCTCGGTAGCACCCCCGTGATCGCCGGCGCCGGCCTCACCGCACCGATCGCCTACCGCTGGAAGACACAGATCAACGAGAACGCGAAGCTGCCCGCCTTTGCGCACGAACTGCCCGAGCTCGACCACAACGAGATCATCGGCTGGGAGGGCGCCGAGACCGTCGGGCGCTTCGCCGCCGTGTTCCTCGACGACAGCGACGCCCATCCGCGTGTCAAGGCCCGCATGGAGCTGACCGAGAAGCTGATCGCCGACCACGCCACCGCCTCCCTGCACCTCGAGACGCGCGGGCAGACCGCGATCGAGCGCATCTTCTCGCTGGTGCTGCTCGGCGACCTCGTTTCGCTCTACCTCGCCGTTCTGCGCGGCGTCGATCCCGGGCCCGTCGAGATGATTGAGCAGCTCAAGAGCGAGCTTGCCAGTCGCTGAGGCGGCCGCCTGTGCCCCGAACGGGGTATGGGCGCTGCGCGGAGCGGCGTCCTCGCTCGCTCGCCTGTGCCCCGAACGGGGTATGTGCTGGAGCCCACTTCGCGAACTGCCTGTGCCCCGAAGGGGTACGTCCTTGCTCCGCTTGGCCCTCGACCACCTCAGGGGGGTGGTTGGAAAACCTTGACACAGCCGTGATAAGGTTGCCCGCATGGACGTTGCGGCGCCGGATGCGCTGACGATCAACGAAGCCGCTGAGACCACCGGCTGGACGGCGCGGATGCTGCGCTATGTCGAGCGCATCGGGCTCGTCGAGGCCGCGCGCTCGACCGGCGGCTATCGGCTGTACGGGCCCGCCCAGCTGCAGCGGCTTCGGACGCTGCGCGAGTTGCTTGACCGGTTTGAGGTCGGGCTTGCCGAGATCGGCTTCGCCGTGCGCTTACGCCGCGAGCCAGAGCTGCGTGTCGCGGTCGAGAATTGGCTCGATGCCGAGCCCGCCCGGCCCGAGCACGTCGCTGCCGCCGACTGGCTGCGCTTTGAGCAGGAGAAGCACCAGCGGCTGCTGGCAGTCGCCGCGCCGCCGCCCGCCACCTCATCCCCCCGATCCATGGAGGCCGCATGACCCCCACCGCCACCCTCACCGACACCGACTTCAAGGTCGCCGACCTCTCGCTCGCCGAGTTCGGACGCAAGGAGATCCGTCTCGCCGAGCACGAGATGCCCGGCCTGATGTCGCTACGCAAGGAGTTCGCCGCCTCCCAGCCGCTGGCCGGCGCGCGGATCACCGGCTCGCTGCACATGACGATCCAGACCGCCGTCCTGATCGAGACGCTCACCGCGCTCGGTGCCGAGGTTCGCTGGTGCAGCTGCAACATCTTCTCCACCCAGGACCACGCCGCCGCCGCGGTCGCGGTCGGTCCCGAGGGCACGCCCGAGGATCCCAAAGGCATCCCCGTCTACGCGTGGAAGGGCGAGACACTCGAGGAGTACTGGTGGTGCACCGAGCAGGTCCTGCGCTGGCCGGATGAGGACGGCGGGGCGGGCGGGTCCCTGACATCCGGTCCCAACATGATCCTCGACGACGGCGGCGACGCGACGCTGCTCGTACATAAGGGCACTGAGTACGAGAAGGCCGGCGCCGTCCCCGATCCCGCGGGTGCGGACTCCGAGGAGTTCCAGGTGATCCTCTCGCTGCTGACGCGCTCGCTGGGCGAGGATCCGCAGCGCTGGACGCGGATCGGCCAAGGCATCAAAGGCGTCACCGAGGAGACCACGACCGGTGTGCACCGCCTGTACGAGATGACCCAGGAAGGCACTTTGCTGTTCCCGGCGATCAACGTCAACGACTCCGTCACGAAGTCCAAGTTCGACAACCTCTACGGCTGCCGCCACTCGCTCGTCGACGGCATCAATCGCGCCACCGACGTCATGATCGCCGGGAAGGTCGCCGTGATCTGTGGCTTCGGCGACGTCGGCAAGGGCTGCGCCGAATCGCTGCGCGGCCAGGGCGCACGCGTCATCGTCACCGAGATCGACCCGATCTGCGCGCTGCAGGCCTCGATGCAGGGCTATGCCGTGCGCACACTCGAGGAAGTCATCGGCGAGGGCGACATCTTCGTCACCTGCACCGGCAACCGCGACATCATCCGCGCCGAGCACATGGCCGCCATGAAGCACCAGGCGATCGTCGGCAACATCGGGCATTTCGATAACGAGATCGACATTGCCGGCCTGACCAAGATCGCCGGCATTGAGCGGATCAACATCAAGCCGCAGGTCGACGAGTGGGTCTTCCCCGACGGCCACGCGATCATCCTGCTCTCCGAGGGACGCCTGCTGAACCTCGGCAACGCCACCGGCCATCCGAGCTTCGTGATGAGCAACTCCTTCACCAACCAGACGATCGCCCAAATCGAGCTCTTCACCAAGAACGACGACTACGAGAAGCGCGTCTACGTGCTGCCCAAGCATCTCGACGAGAAGGTCGCGCGTTTGCACCTCGACGCGCTTAGCGTGCGCCTCACGCAGCTCAGCGCCGAGCAGGCCGCCTACATCGGCGTGCCCGTCGAGGGTCCCTACAAGCCTGACCACTACCGCTACTAGCAGCGGCCGCGGCGCTCAGCGAGCAGGAAGACGCTCCACGTGCCTGTTGAGGACGCGCGGAGCGTCGCCGCAGGTCGCGCCCGGATCGATTGGGCGCAGACTCAGATGCCCGTGCTCGCCCAGGTGAGCGAGCGCTTCGCCCGCGAGCGTCCGCTCGAGAGCATTCGGGTCGCCGCCTGCCTGCACATCACCGCGGAGACCGCCAACTTCGTGCAGGCGCTGCTCGCCGGCGGCGCCAAAGTCGGGTTGTGCGCCGCGAACCCGCTCTCCACGCAGGACGACGTCGTCGCGGCGCTCGGCGGCCGCGGCGGTGCGCGCGTTCACGCTCGCCGCGGTGAGAGCGCAGAGGAGTACGCCGCACACGTCGACACGCTGGTCGCTCACGCGCCACAGGTCACGATCGACGACGGCGCCGACCTGATCGGGCGGATTCACGAGACCAGTCCCGACGGTGCCGCCCAGATGCTCGGCGGCACCGAGGAGACGACGGCGGGGCTACTGCGAGTACGCGCGCTGGAGGCACGCGGCGCGCTCGCCTGTCCAGTGCTCGCAGTCAACGAGTCGCGCACCGAGCGCGCGTTCAACGACCGCTTCGGTACCGGCCAGTCGACGATCGACGGGATCCTGCGGGCCACCAACCTGCTGTTGGCAGGTCGCACCGTCGTGGTCCTGGGATACGGCTGGACCGGCCGCGGAGTCGCGCTGCGCGCGCGCGGCGCCGGCGCTTCGGTGGTCGTCTGCGAGGTCGATCCCCTGCGCGCGCTCGAGGCGCGCATGGAGGGCTACGAGGTGATGCCCGCGCTGCTCGCCGCCGAGCGCGGCGACGTGTTCGTCACCGTCACCGGCAGTCGCGACGTGCTGCGCGCCGAGCACTTCGAGCGGATGAAGGACGGTGCCGTGCTCGCGAACGCCGGGCACTTCGACGTCGAGATCAAGCTCGACGACCTCCGCGCGCTCGCCGCCGGCGGCTCGCAGGAGGTGCTGCCGCTGGTCGAGCAGCACACGCTCGCCGACGGCCGCCGCCTGCACCTGCTCGCGCAGGGACGCGTCGTGAACCTCGCCGCCGGCGAAGGACACCCGGCCTCCGTGATGGATGTCTCATTTGCCGCCCAGGCCCTCTGCGTCGAGCATCTCGTCACCAACGCCGGTCAGCTCGAGACCCGTGTGCTGCAGGTGCCCGAGGCAATCGACAGCGAGGTCGCGCGCCTGAAGCTCGACTCGCTTGGGGTCCGGATCGACGAGTTGACCGACGAGCAGCGCGTCTACCGCAGCGCGTGGGAGCAGCGCGGTTAGGACGTCGCCCCGGCACCGACCACGCGGTGCGGGTCGTGTGCGGAATTGGGCGCTGCGTTGCGCGGCGTCGCTGCGCGGCGTCGTGGGGCGGCGTCGTGGGGCGGTGTCGTGCGGGGCGGTGTCGTGCGGCGGCGTCGTTGGGGCCGTGTTGAGTGTTTGTCGCCGGAGACCCCGCCGCGCGCGCGTACGTGCACGTGTGCGCGCGGCGGGGTCGGTGCGAGTGTCGCTCGTGTAGCGTGCCGTCTCATGAAGGCCATGGTCCTCGCCGCGGGTCTCGGTACCCGTCTGCGCCCGCTGACGTATGAGATCACGAAGCCGATGGTGCCGGTGCTGGATCGGCCCGTCATGGCGCACATCCTCGACCTGCTCGCGCGGCATGGATTCGAGGAGGTGATCGCCAACCTGCACTACTTCCCGGACTCGATTCGCGCGTACTTCGGCGAGGACGGCGGACTCGCCTACCGCTTCGAGCCCGAGCTGCTGGGGACGGCCGGCGGCGTGCGCGGTTGCGCGGACTTCTTCGGCGAGGAGCCCTTCCTCGTGATCTCCGGCGACGCGCTGACCGACATCGATCTCAGCGCGTTCGCCGCGCGTCACCGCGAGGCCGGGGGGATCGCAACGCTTGCCGTCAAGCAGGTCAGCGACACCCGCGAGTACGGCGTCGTACTGCACGACCGCGACGGACGCATCACCGGCTTCCAGGAGAAGCCCGCGCCCGAGGAGGCGCTCTCGAGCCTCGGCAACTGCGGCATCTACATTTTCGATCCCGCGATCTTCGACTACTTCCCCGACCGTCCCTTCGCGGACTGGGCGCAGGACGTCTTCCCGGCACTGCTAGAGCACGACGTCCCGTTCCATATCCACGAGGTGCACGACTACTGGAACGACGTCGGCTCGCTGGCCGAGTTGCGTCAGGGCACCTTCGATGCGCTACGCGGGAAGCTGCAGCTGCAGATCGATGGGCGCGAGGTCGCGCCTGGTGTCGTGCTCGCCAGCGCCACCGAGAGGCTTCCGGAGGACCTGGAGGCCGAGGGGCCGGTATGGGTTGGTGCCGATGTGCAGATCGGCAGTGGCGTGCGTTTGACCGGCCCGATCGTCCTCGGTGACGGCGCGCGCCTCGGCGCCGGGGCGCAGCTGCGCGAGAGCATCGTCTTCCCCGGCACCGAGATCGCCGCCGGCGCGATCTTGATCGGCGCGATCGCCGGGCACGCCGGGATTCTGCAGAGCATGCCGCCGCGTCGCGGCTGAGAGATACAGGTAGCGCGACGGCGCAAGAGACGTGCCGGACTATCTGATTGAGCTTGACAGGAGGTTGAAGGCTTCAATGAGCGTGAGGTTTGCGACCGAACGTCGTGATGTCGTCGACTACTCGATTGTCTTGCTCGTAGAGAGGGATGGGTTGCGAGTGACCGTCCGCCTCTACGACGGCGCTCATGGGAAGAACGAGCTGCACCGATATACCGAGCAAGGTGGCAAGCAGCCTGCGGAGGTCTTTTGTCGCGATACCCTCGGTGTGGGCATGCGTATGGCTATTGACGAGATTGAACGTGGCTACGAAGCGATGATCGAATCATGGCTAAGTCGGTGACGTCCGAGGGCCGCGGGTCTGCGGCGATGCGAACTATGAAGACAGCGGTTGAGCTGGCGATCTTGGAACGCTCGCCCTATCCCGAGAAGGCGGCGTTCGTGAACCTCGAGGAGCCCAACGCGAGCGACGTAATCGACCGGGCAATTGAAGAAGATCGCGCCGTCGTGCTTGTGGCAGCAGACGGGAGCACGCGGACGTTGTTCTCAGAAGGGCGGCTTGAGAATGACTTGCGTGCGCCCGGCAAGCACGCGGACGCGATCTCCAACCCGCTGCTGGAGGCGCTGGACAAGGCTTACGGACTCCCCGGCAAGGACAGGGATTTGCGGGAGGCAGTAAGAGGGACTTTGGAGGAAGCGCTGGATGATCCACAACTTTCGGCGAGTCTGCTTCGGGGTCTGGCGATCCTGTCGACTTATGGTCCCGATCGGTCGTGGCGGACGATCATCGATCTTGCTCAAGAGCTGGGTATGGCGCCGTCGACGACGCATCGATACGTCAAGACTTTGAGGGCTGTAGGGCTGCTCGAACAGCACCCCTCGACAAGGGAATACCGCCCGACGGCCCTATCGGGTCACTGATTGGTAATGGTGCCGCGGCTGTATCGGCGCCATGCCGGGCGCTTCGGGATTCTGCAGAGCATGCCGCCGCGTCGCGGCTGAGCCGACGAGCTCACCCAAGCTCCCCGGTCAGGCCACAGCCGGGCATGACCGCGCCCCAAGTCGGGTAAACCACGAGTTGTCGATCCGCAAAAAGCCGATGGACATTCGCCGCTTGCGGGCGTAGCATCGATAGAGACAGTCTCCCCTGAACGAACTAGGAGGCACGCATGCAGATCGAGATGAAGGGCCGCAACATTCCGGTTCCCGACGATTTGCGTAAACACGCCGAGGATCGCCTGCGGAAGGTCTCGCGGCAGGTCTCGAAATTCGCTCGCCTGGAGATCGAGCTCTTGCGGGAGCGCAACCCGCGGGTCGCCGATCACGAGGTCGTCGAGGCGACGCTCTACCTGAAGGGCATCACGCTGCGCGCCCGCGACGCGTCGCCGCAGATGCTGCACTCGCTCAATCTCGTCGTCGACGAGCTCGCGCGTCAGGTCAAGCGCCATCGCGATCGACGCCGTCGCAGGCGCGAGACGCGCGCCGCGCTGGCTCGACGTGCGCTGGCTGTGTCCGAACCCACACCGGCTGCCGACAGCGGTCTTCCAGCGGTTCCGTAAAGCACCCGATTCGCCCGGGCCGGGACACGCCGCCAGGCGCTACCCTGGGGGCGTGTCCCTCCTGGATCGCGCACTCAACGTCGGCGAGGCGAAGAAGTTCAAACAGTACGAGAAGCGCGTCGAGCTGATCGGGGCCTTCGAGGCCGAGCTCGAACACGACAGCGACGCCGAGCTGCGCGAGCGCATGGATGTGCTGCGCGAGCGCGCAGTCGACGGCGAGGCGCTCGACGATCTGCTTCCGGAGTGCTTCGCGATTGTGCGCGAGACCGGCAAGCGCACGATGGGGATGCGCCACTTCGACGTACAGCTGATCGGTGGGATGGCGTTGCACGAGGGCTGTATCGCCGAGATGAAGACCGGCGAGGGCAAGACGCTCACCGCCACGCTCGCTGTCGTGCTCAACTCGCTTGCGGTCAGGGAGGCCAAGGCCACGACAGACCCAGGGGCGAATGGCAACGGCAAGCTCCCGCAGCCCGAACGCAAGGGCGTGCACGTCGTGACCGTCAACGACTACCTCGCCCAGCGCGACGCCGACTGGATGCGCCCGATCTACGACGCGCTCGGAGTCACGGTCGGAGTCCTGCAGAACATGCAGCCCTATGAGGAGAAGCACCACGCGTATGCCTGCGACGTCGTCTACGGGACCAACTCCGAGCTCGGCTTCGACTACCTGCGCGACAACATGGCCAAGGACCTCTCCGAAAAGGTCCAGCGCGGCCATCCCTTCGCGATCGTCGACGAGGTCGACAACATCCTGATCGACGAGGCGCGCACGCCGCTGATCATCTCGGGCGCACCCGAACAGGCCGCCGACCTCTACGTCAAGTTCGCGCGGCTCGCGCCACGCTTGACGCCGGGCAAGACCCCCGAAGGGATGGACCCCGGCTCGCGCAAGAAATTCATCGCCGACTTCGACTACGAGTTCGAGGAGAAGCACAAGACGGTCTCGATCACCGAGCAGGGCGTGACGAAGGCCGAGCGCTTCCTCGGCATCGACCACCTCTACCGCGCCGAGAACGGCCACCTCGTCAACCACCTGATCCAGTCGCTGCGCGCCGAGTCGCTGTACAAGCGCGACGTCGACTACGCCGTGATCGACGGCGAGGTCAAGATCATCGACGAGTTCACCGGGCGCATCCTCGACGGCCGGCGCTGGTCGGAAGGGCTGCACCAGGCGATCGAGGCCAAGGAGGGAGCGCGCGTCCAGGAGGAGAACCAGACGCTCGCGACGATCACCTACCAGAACTTCTTCCGCCTCTACGACAAGCTCGCCGGCATGACTGGCACGGCGCTGACTGAGGCGACCGAGTTCATGAAGATCTACGAGCTGTCGGTCGTGCAGATCCCGACGAACGTGAAAATGCTGCGCGAGGATCGCAACGATCAGGTCTATAAGACCAAGGAGGGCAAGTGGAGCGCGGTCGCGCGCGAGATCGCCGCGCGCCACGAGAACGGACAGCCGGTGCTCGTCGGAACGATCTCCGTCGAGGTCTCCGAGCTGCTCGGCGAGCGCCTGAAGAAGTTCGGGATCAAGCACACCGTGCTGAACGCCAAGCCCGAGCACGCCGCGCGCGAGGCCGAGATCGTCGCGGAGGCCGGCCAGCCCGGTGCGGTCACGATCGCGACGAATATGGCCGGCCGCGGCGTCGACATCAAGCTCGGAGGCAACGCCGAGCACCTCACGCGCCTGGAGCTCGCCAAGCAGGGTCTCGAGACCGGGACCGAGGAGTACGAGCAGCGCTTTGCCGAGCTGCTCCCCGGCGTCGAAGCGAACATCGCGGCTGACCGCGAGCGCGTGATGGCTGCCGGCGGGCTCTACATCTGCGGCACCGAGCGCCACGAGTCGCGACGCATCGATAACCAGCTGCGCGGCCGCTCCGGACGCCAGGGCGACCCAGGCGAGTCGCGCTTCTTCCTCTCCGCCGAGGACGATCTCGTGCGCCTGTTCGCGGGCGACCGCATCTACCGCATCCTCGACAAACTCGGCGGCGTCGACGACGAAGGCAACGAGGAGCCGATCGAAGCCGGGATGCTCTCCAAGCAGATCGAGAAAGCACAGAAAAAGGTCGAGGAACAGAACTTCCTGATCCGCAAACGTGTGCTCGAGTACGACGACGTGATGAACGAGCAGCGCCGCGTGATCTACGCCTACCGCGACCAGGTGCTCGAGGGCCAGTCGATGGGCGAGCAGGCGCGCACCGAAATCGGACAGGTCATCGAGCGCACGATCGAGGAGTACACGCAGGGCGACTACCTCGAGGACTGGGATCTCGACGGCCTGTTCACCGCGCTCTCGCAGTTCTTCCCGATCGAGCTCGCCGCCGGCGACGTCAACCCGGAGGCGCTCGACCGCACACATCTAGGCGAACGCGTGCTCGCGGCCGCGATGGAGCACTACGACGCCCGCGAGCAGGAGCTCGGCGAGGAGCTGATGGGTCAGCTCGAGCGCTACCTGCTGCTGCAGACGATCGACGAACGCTGGCGCGAGCACCTCTACGACATGGACTACCTGCGCGAAGGTATCGGCCTGCGCGGCATCGCCCAGCTCGATCCGCTGATCGCCTACAAGAACGAGGCCTACGAGCTCTTCGGCGACCTCGTCAACAGCATCTGGGCCGACTACGCGCGCATGATCTTCAACGTCCAGGTCGTCGTCGAGGGCCAGAACGGCGGTGGCGCGCCGGCGCCGGCCTTCGCCGCCGCCGGCAACGCGACCCGTCCCGGACGGGTCTCCTATTCGGGTGGAAGCGCCGCGATGGGCGCCGGCGCGATTGCCGCGGCTGCTGCCGCCGCTGGTCCCGGAGGGGTCGCACAGGCCGCCTATGCCGGCGACGGTGACAACGGCGAGCTCGCGATGCCCGTCGTCGAGCAGCGCGTGCTCGACACCGAGCATCAGGTCGGGCGTAATGATCCGTGCTGGTGCGGCAGTGGTAAGAAGTTCAAGAAGTGCCACGGCTCGTAGGACGTCCGTGGATGCGGCGCGCAGCGGCGTCCTCGGTTGCTCGCGTGCGGAGCACGCCACGCTCCCTGCGTCCTTGCTCCGCTTGATCCACGACCGTCCTACCAGCTTGGTGTTGACCGAGTGTGGCTGATCTACGTCGCGCTGATAGCGTGGCTTCATGCCTACTAACGCTCCCCCTGAGTCCACGCCACAGCGTCTTGCCGCGATTCGCGATCAGCTGAAGCTGCTCGCGGACTATCTTTGACCCGGCTGGGCTGAGTGAGCAGGCGCAGGCGCTTGCGGGGGAGATGGAAGCCCCGGGGTTCTGGGATGACTCCGAGCGCGCCGCGAAGGTGTCGGCCGAGCACGCGCGCATCGCGCGACGCCTGGAGATGTTCCAGGCGCTCGAGCGCGACGTCGCAGACCTCGACGGGCTCGTCGAGATGGCCGCCGAGGATGCATCCTTGGGGCAGGAAATCGACGAGCAGTTCGCAGGTGTCGAGGAGCGCCTCGCGGAGCTCGAGGAGCAACGGCTGTTCTCCGGCCCCTACGACGCCGGTGACGCGCTCGTCGGCGTCAACGCCGGCGCCGGTGGCACTGACGCGCAGGACTGGGCCGAGATGGTGCTACGCATGGAGATGCGCTGGGCCGAAGCACGCGGGTTTCGCGTCGAGCTGCTGGAGGCAAGCGCCGGGGAGGAAGCCGGCATCAAGGCGGCGACCTTCCGTGCGTCCGGTGAGAACGCCTACGGCCTGTTCGGTGCCGAGCGCGGCGTGCACCGTCTCGTGCGTCTCTCGCCGTTCGACTCCGCGCACCGGCGGCAGACGAGCTTCGCCGGCCTAGAGGTCGCACCCGTCGTACAGGAGACCGGCGACATCGAGATCCTCGACGACGACCTGCAGGTTGATACCTACCGTGCCTCGGGTGCCGGCGGCCAGCACGTCAACAAGACCGACTCCGCGGTACGCATCACCCATCGCCCGACCGGGATCGTCGTGCAGTGCCAGAACGAGCGCTCGCAGTCCTCCAATCGTGCGACCGCGATGGCGATGCTGCGCGCCAAGATGCTCGAGCGCGTCGAGCGCGAACGACAGGAAGAGATCGCGCGCGAGAAGGGCGAGGCGCAGGACGTCAACTTCGGCTCGCAGATCCGCTCTTACGTGCTGCACCCCTACACGCTCGTGAAGGACCACCGCACCGGCTATGAGATGGGCGACGTCCAGCGCGTGCTCGACGGGGACCTCGACGGGTTCGTCAGGGCCTATCTGTTGCAGGCCGCCGCAGTCGGCTAGCGGCAAGGCGCACTTGGCTCCCGGTGGGATTGCGCCGGTCCGACCAAGCCCGCGGTAGGCCAGGGCCAACTAGCCTCCAGTGCGCCGCGCAACATCTGCACGCCGAACACGTCTCACCGAGCATGGACCAATCAGATGAACGCCAGCAGCCGTCCACACCAGGACCGCAGAACACTCCCGCTGTGCGCGCACGCGGGCCGGTCGGGTGGCAGACCGCACTCGGCACCGCCGATGAGCGTGAGTCGTTTCGCGCGCTGATCGACGCGCACAGCCCCGAGTTGCTGCGCTTCGCGCGCCGCCAGCTCGGTAGCCGCGCGGAGCTCGCCGAGGACGTACTCCAGGAGGCTTTCCTGAACGCCTACCGGCATCTCGCGGCGGGCGCCGCGACGCCGCAGAACATGCGGGCCTGGTTGTTTGCGATCGTCCGCAACGCGGCGATCAACGCCATTCGTATATCCCCGCCTCCAGGCGCACTCGAGGAGCCGCACCACGCCGCAGCCGGTGGGCCCACGCTCGCGGAGACGATCGAGCAGCGCGAGTGGATGGATTGGCTGATGGGCGCGATCGGGGCTCTGCCGACGCGTCAACGCGACGCGCTGGTCGGTCACGCTCTCGAAGGTCGCAGCTACCGCGAGCTCGCCAGTCGCGAACAGACCACCGTCGCGGCGATCAAGACGCTGATCCATCGCGCCCGGCGCGGCCTGCTCGACGGCTCGCCGCTGCGCGCGTTCGCCGCTCCCTTCGTGCTCGTCTCGCGACACCTCGCCGGGCTCGCGGCCCGCCGTGCGCTCGCCGGCAAGCTGTCCGCGAACGGCGCGCTTGGGATGCTCGCGGCAGTCATCGGCACCGCGACGCTGACGTCCGGCCTACTACTAGCCGTCCACGCGGGCCACGGGGCCACCGCACTCGCCGCCGCACGCCGACGATCCGCCGGTGCGCATGCCGGCGGCCAGCGTCGATCCGGTGCCGGAGGGACTCGCGCATCACAGTACGAGTCAACAGTGCGCCTACGCCAAGAAGCGCGGCGTGCCGCGGCGGAGTGCGAACGCGGCCGCCGTCTGGACCCGCGGCTGCGTAGCGCCGCGCTGTCCTACGCAGCGGGTCACCTGAGCGCGACGCAGATGGAGTACACCGAATGTGGGCACGTCCTAGGAGTGCGCGCACTGCAGATTCCCACTGCACGGGGTCGGCGAGAGGCATATGCTGACGTCGGTGCCAAATGCGACATCGCAGGTCGAGCTCGTCGCGCTCGTGCAGCGAGCGCTGGAAGAGGACGTCGGCTCCGGAGACATCACGACGAGCGCGACTGTCGCGCCCGACGCACACGCGCGCGCGACGATCACGCAAAAGGCTCCCGGCGTCATCTACGGTCTGGACGCCGCGCAGGCCGTCTTCGAGCAGCTCGACCCCGCGGCACGCACTGAGCGTCTCGTCGAGGAGGGCCTTTGGCGCGAGCAGGGCGGGCCGGTGCTCGCGATCGAAGGTCGCGCACGCGCGCTGCTCACCGGTGAGCGCACCGCGCTGAACTTCCTCGGTCGTCTCTCCGGCGTCGCGACGAGCGCGGCACGCGCCGCGCGCGCAGTCCAGGGCACGAGCGCGCAAGTGCTCGACACACGCAAGACCACACCCGGGCTGCGCACGCTGGAGAAGGCCGCTGTCGCCGCCGGCGGTGCACAGAACCACCGCACCGGCCTCTACGACGCAATCCTGATCAAGGAGAACCACATCGCCGCCGCCGGCGGGATCGCGCAGGCCGTCGAGCGCGCGCGTGCAGCGGCCCCCGAGCTGGCCGGCACGCTCGAGGTCGAGGTGCGCGACGCCGAGGAGATCGAGCAGGCCCTTGCCGTCGGCGCGCCGTGCCTGTTGCTCGACAACATGGACGACGCCGAGCTTCGCGCTGCGGTCGCGCAGGTCGCCGGTCGCGCGCAGCTCGAGGCGAGCGGCGGTGTCACGCTGGCGACGCTCCGGGAGCGTGCCGAGACGGGGGTAGAATGGATCTCGATGGGCGCCCTCACCCATTCGGCGCCCGCCTTGGACCTCTCCTTGATCCTTTGGAGGCTCTGACATGCCCGTCTCCCTGCCACTGGCGCCCTCGCAGACGCAGGCCGCGTCACTCTCTCAGGAGGAGATCTCCGCGATGCAGGCCGAGGTCCGCGCGCTAGCCGCCGAGCGCGGCGCTGTGATCCTGGCCCATAACTACCAGGTGCCCGAGGTTCAGGGTGTCGCCGACTATGTCGGCGACTCACTTGGCCTCTCGCGCCAGGCCGCCGCCGCCGAGGGTGAGGTGATCGTCTTCTGTGGCGTGCACTTCATGGCCGAGACCGCCTCGATCCTGTGCCCCGAAAAGACCGTCCTGATCCCCGACCTCGACGCCGGCTGCTCACTGGCGGCCTCGATCGACGCCGAGCAACTCGCCGCTTGGAAGGCCGAGCATCCACAGGGGGTGGTCGTGATGTACGTCAACACCACCGCCGAGGTCAAGGCGCTAACCGACTACTGCTGCACGTCCGCCAACGCCGAGCAGGTCGTACGCCACATCTACGAGACACACGGAGCGGACACCGAGATCCTCTTCGGACCCGACATGTGGCTCGGGGCATACGTCGAGAAGCGCACCGGCCGGCGCATGCACGTTTGGGACGGCGAGTGCCACGTACACGCCGGGATCCGTCCCGCCGATATCGAGGCCACGCGCGCCGCGCACCCCGACGCGGACTTTCTCGTACATCCCGAGTGCGGATGCACCACGAGTGTCATGGAGTACGTCGCCGCCGGTGACGTCTCTGCCGAGGGCGTTCACATGCTCTCGACGGGGGGGATGCTCAAATATGCCGAGCACGCCGCACACGAGCTCGCCGCGGGCAAGGAGCCCGCGGCGGTCAAGCGCCAGGCGATCGTCGCAACCGAGGTCGGCATGCTCCACCCGCTGCAGATGGCCGCCCCGGAGGTCGAATTCATTCCGGCCAACGCCGAGGCGAGCTGCGTCTACATGAAGATGATCACGCTCCCCAAGTTGCGCGACGCGCTGCGCGAGATGCAATACGAGGTCCGCGTGCCCGCCGCGATCGCCGCACGCGCGCGGGTGCCGATCGACCGCATGGTCGCGATCGGCTGAGGTCGCGGGTCCCAGCCGGGCACGAGGGGGCGTTCATCGAGCTAAATCAGACCAGGTTGACCAGGTCTGATACGCTGCTAAACGTGTCCAGGGCAGTGGCAGTGACAGTCACCGAGGCGAAAACCCAGCTCTCGAGCTTGATCGAGCGCGTCGCCGACGGCGAGGAGATCGTGATCCGCCGAGGCCAAGAGCCAGTGGCCAAGCTGATTCGCTACGACACCACTCCCGTCCGTCGTCAGCTGGGTGCACTACGTGGTCAGATCCGGATGAGCGAGGACTTCGACGCGATCGACGAGGACCTCGAGCGTCTGTTTGGCACACGCGATTGAAGCCGCTGCTGCTCGATACTCACTCGCTCCTGTGGAGCCTCGGCGACGATCGCCAGCTCTCGCCGACCGTGCACGAGCTTCTAGAGAGCGGCGCCGTAGCGACATATGTCAGTGCGGCGAGCATCTGGGAGATCGCGATCAAGCAAGCCGCCGGCAAGCTCTCGGCTCCCGAGAATCTGTTGGAGGAGGTCACAAGGGCGAGCTTCATCGAACTCGGGATCAGCTTTGCGCACGCACGCGCAGCCGGAGCGTTACCGCTGCATCACCGCGACCCATTTGACCGGATCATTGTCGCCCAAGCCCAGGCCGAGGGTTTCACAATCGTCACGCGCGATACGCGGATCGCTGCCTACGACGTGTCGGTCCTCTGGTAGACGCCGTCGTGCTCTAGAACTCGTCGACCGTATGCGGTCCGACGCAGGCGATCGCGAGCTCATCGGCAACATCGGCAGCGATCTCACGAACCTCGTCGTAGGTGACCGCGTCGAGCGCCGCGATCGCGACGTCGGGGTCTATCTGCTCACCGAAGACGATCGACTGGCCCGCGGCGTAGCGCGCGACGGCGTTCGTGTTCTCGAAGGCCAAGACCACCCTGCCCGCGGCGTAAGCGCGTGCACGCGCGACCTCCTCCTCGGTCGGGCCATCGCGTCGCAGCTCATCGACGATCTCGCGCATGCGCGTATAGGCCTCGATGCACTTGGCCGAGTCCAGGCCCGAGCCAAGCTGCAGGATCGGCACGTCGGCGAAAGTGTGGTCGATCGCGTACACCGAGTAGCACAGACCGCGTTTCTCGCGGATCTCGTCGAACAGCCGCGAGCCCATCGAGCCACCAAGCAACGTCGAGTAGATCGACAGCGCGGCGCGCTGCGAGCGCTCGGCGACGTCAATCGCCGGCCGGTAGATCATGCGCAGGTGCGATTGGTTGGTGTCGCGCTGCTCGACCATGCGCTGCGGTGCGAACGCCGGCGCCGGCACGTAGGGCTCGGGCTGCGCGAGCGCAGGAAAGCGGCCGAAAAGCTCGTGCAGCTCCGCGTCGGAGGGCAGGTGATCGAGGTTGCCGACCAGGAATGCGCCACCGCGCGCGCCCGACCAGCGGCGCTCGCGGAAGGCGACGATCGCATCGCGCGTGAAGCTGCGGAGGTTCTCCTCCGGTCCGAGGACGGTGCGACCAAGCGGATGCTCGCCGAAGGCCGCGCGGTCGATCAGGTACTCGGCGACCGTCGACGGCTGGTCATAGGCGCGGTTGATCTCCTGGATCACGACGCCGCGCTCGCGGTCGAGCTCCTCGGCGTCGATGCGCGGGCGCCCGACGAAGTCGCTGAGCAGGTCGACCGCCTGCAGCGCGGACTCGGCGCGGACCGTGATGTGGAAGGCAACGAGGTCGTGGCTGGTGTAGGCGTTCAACACGCCGCCGAGGCGCTCAGCGGTCTCGTTGACGTCGGAGTAGGTCGGGTACTTCTCGCCGCCCTTAAAGACGAGGTGCTCGAGGAAGTGCGCCATCCCGTTCTCCTGCTCGCGCTCGGTCCGCGCACCGGCGTCGAATGCGACAAGGACCGTCAGCGCGCGCGTGCCCGGCACCGCGATCCGGTGCACCGGCAGCTCATTCGCGGAGACGGTGGTCGTGGAGACGGTGGCCATCAGTTCCACCTTATCCACATGTGGCGTCGCTTCGTTAAGGCGCGATCCGTAGGCTGGGGACCGTGACACCCCGCCGTCGTCAGCTCTCGATCGCTCTGCTGGGCCTTGCGCTGCCGGTGCTGCTGATTCTCGGCATCTGGCTGGGCGGGCATCCGGAAGACCTCCCGGGCTTCGCGCGCGGCGCATTCGTCGCCAGCCACGACACGCTCGTCGTCAACGAAGCGCTGGGGAGGATGACGAAGGACTACTACCGCCCGCTCAGCGAAGGGCAGCTAGCGAACGCGTCGATCGCGGGTGCCGTCGCGAGCCTCGGTGATCGCTTCTCGCACTACCTCAGCCCGGCGGAATATCACAGCTTCGGCGAGCCCGCAAGTTTCAGCGGGATCGGCGTCGAGGTCGCCCCGGACCCGAAGGGACTGCGGATCGTGCACGTCTTCAACTCTTCGCCGGCGGCGCGCGCGGGCCTACAGAGCGAAGACCTGATTGTCGCCGTCGGCAGCCGCAGCCTCGCCGGAGTTCCCGAGAACACCGCGGTGGATCTCATCAAAGGACACGTCGACACGAGTGTCACGTTGCGCGTCGCCGAGCGCCGCGGCGGGCACACGCGCACATCCACCGTGACGCTCACCCGCGCGACGATCTCCGAGCCGGTCGTCGCGTCGCTGACGCGCACCGTGCACGGCGTCAAGCTCGGCGTCGTCGCGCTCGCGACGTTCAGCGAAGGCGCGCACGCCGAAGTGCGCGAAGCGGTCGAACAGGAGCTGCACCACGCGCACGCGCGCGGGATCGTGTTCGATCTGCGCGGCAACGGCGGCGGTCTCGTCGAAGAGGCGCGGCTGATCGCAAGCATCTTCCTGCCGCACGAAGCGGTCGTCGTGACCACGCGCGGACGCACGCAGCCGACGCAGACGCTGCGCGCTGCAGGCGACCCGATCCCGGCGTCGGTGCCGGTCGTCGTGCTCGTCGATCGCGACACCGCATCGGCCTCGGAGATCGTGACCGCCGCCCTGCAGGATCACCGCCGCGCGACGGTCGTCGGCACGCACACGTTCGGCAAGGGTGTTTTCCAGGAGGAGCAGCCGCTGTCGAACGGTGGCGCGCTGGACATCACGGTCGGCGAGTACTTCACGCCCAACGGTCGCAACCTCGGTGGTGGCGGTGTGCGTGAGGGAGCCGGCATCACGCCCGAAGTGCTGATCTCGCACGGGGTCGACGGACCTCACGGCCTTACGGTCGCGCTCAGCACGCTCGCCGCGAAAGTCCGGTGAAGGAGCCCCCTCGCGGCCGGCGCAAGCCGCGCGATACACGCGTCGTATGGCCGCCGCAGCGACGCGAAAGCGCGCGCGAGGCGATCGAGGTGCTGATGCGCGAGCGCGGGCTCGCGCGCCGCTTTGAGGGAGCCGTCGAGCGCGCCGCGCGCAAGGCCGCCGCGCGCGAAACGGAGAGCATCACGGACAGTGGGCCGGCGCGGCGCGACCTGCGCGAGTTAGCGACGTTCACGATCGATCCGGCCTCCGCACGCGACTTCGACGACGCGATCTCCGCGGAGCTGCTCGACGGTGGGCGTGCGGTGCGAGTGTGGGTGCACATCGCGGACGTCAGCGCCTATGTGCGTGAGGGTTCGCCGGTCGACGTCGAGGCGCGCCTGCGCGCGACCAGCGTCTACGTGCCGGGCGCCGTCGAGCCGATGCTGCCACAGGCGCTATCGAACGATGCCTGTTCGCTGGTGCCCGGCCGCGACCGGTTGGCGGTGACCGTCGAGATGGAGATCGAGCTCTCCCAGCCGCGCACGATCGCCGAGCAGCCCGTCGAGCCGAGCTTCTATCGCTCGCTGATCCGCTCCGACGAGCGTCTGGACTACGAGCGCGTCGATCGCATCTTCGCGGGCGAGGAGGAGGCCAGCGACCCGTGGCAGGAGCCGTTGCGCGCGGCGCGCGAGGCGGCGCGCGTACTAGGGGAGGCGCGTGCGGCACGCGCCGGGGCGTTGACGCTCGACTCCGAGGAGCCCGAGTTCGAGTTCGACGCGCGCGGTGAAGTCCGCGCGATCCTCGCGCGCTCGCAGACCGAGTCGCACCGTCTGATCGAGCACCTGATGATCGCCGCGAACGAGTCCGTCGCGCGGCGGCTGCAGCGAGGCGGGACGCCGTGCTTGTACCGCGTTCATGAGCGGCCACTGCCCGAGCGCGTCGAGCGCCTGGTCGACCAGCTCGCGACGCTCGAGGTCCCGACGCCACCGATCCCGGAGGGCCTCTCGCGTACCCTGGCCGCGGCGCTCCTCGGGGAGATCTCGCGACGCGTCGAGGAGCACGTGCAGCGCGCCGCCGCCCGTGCAGTCGCAGGTGACCAGCAGGCGCCGCCTTCTGGAGGCCGGCGCGCGCTGACCGCGCTCGTGCTGCGTTCGCTGCGCCAGGCTTACTACACGCCCGACAACCTCGGACACGCCGGATTGGGGTCTGAGTGTTACTGCCACTTCACCTCGCCGATCCGTCGCTATCCGGATCTGGTGTGCCACCGCGCGCTGCTCGCGAGTCTCGGGCATACCGAGCGCGCGCCGCGCGTCGGGAGCACGCAGGAGCTGGGGGAGTGGTGCTCGGAGCGCGAGCGCGACGCGATGAAGGTCGAGCGCGACGCCGACGACGTCGCGTGCTGCTTCGCGCTCGAGCGCGTGCTCTATGCCGGTAATCCTGAGCGTACCTTTGCCGGGGAGATCGTCGGGCTCATCTCGGCGGGCGCGTTCGTCGCGTTCGGCGAGAGACACGCCAGAGGTCGTCGCGGACAGGCCGCGTTCGACTACGAAGGCATGTTGCCCGTGCGGCTGCTCGCCGCCGCGACCGCGGCGCGCGCGGGCCGCCGCGACTGGTGGCAGCTCAACGAGGAGGGCACGATCCTTAATGCCGAGCGCTCCGGGGCCGTGCTGCGGCTGGGCGATCCGATCGCCGTACGCGTCGATCGCGTCGACGCGCCACGCGGGCGCGTCGACCTCGTGCCGGCCGCGACAGAGGAGGCGACGACTACTTCGGGATCGCAGCCGGCTCATAAGAGCTCGGCGTCGCGCTCGACTCGCAAGGGCTCGTCGTCGAGTGCGAAGCGCAAAGGTCCCCCCGATGCTCCCACCGGCGCGAAGCCCAAGGCCAAGTCGCCCAGTTCGACGCGCAAGCGCTCGTCGCGGCGACGCGCCGGCTAGGCTCGATAGATGTCGAAAAAGGGCGCCAAGCGCAAGGTCGGTGCAGGAGACGTCGCGAGCAACCGCTACGCGTCCTATCGCTACGAGCTGCTCGAGCGCCTGGAGTGCGGGATCCAGCTGAGGGGCACCGAGGTCAAGGCGCTGCGGACTTCGGGTGCGCAGCTCAAAGAGGGATATGTCGCGATCCGCGCGGGGGAGCTATGGCTGCACGGCGTGCACATCCCGCCGTACGCGCCCGCCTCGCGCGAGAACCACGAACCCGAGCGCGACCGCAAGCTGCTAGCGCACCGCGGCGAGATCGAGCGCTTGGAGGCTCGCGTGAGCGAGCGTGGGTTGACGCTGGTGCCGACGCGGATCTACTTCAAAGACAGTCGCGCGAAGGTCGAGATCGCGCTCGCGCGCGGCAAGGATCTCTACGACAAACGCAACACGATCCGCGAGCGCGAGGTCAAGCGCGATATGGAACGCGCGATGAACGTCAGGCGCTGAGGGGTCGCTGGGCGGCGCGCTGCTGCGTCCTCCCTCCCTCGTGTGCACAGCACACTTCGCTCGGTGCGTCCTTGCATCGCTTGCCCAGCGACCCCTCAGGAGCTGGGATCAGAGTCGGAAGCTGTGACCGGCGCTGGTGAGGACGTGGGTTTCGGACATGCCGAAGGCGAGCGCGGCGGCGAGCCCGATGTAGACCGCGCCGACCAGCAGGCGATGGCGGGGGGCGACACTGTAGTACGCCGTCTGTGCAGCGGAGCGCGTTTTGCGCAGCTGCCAGCGGCGATATAGCTCGAAGCCGCCGAATAGGACGATGATCAGCAGGACGGGGTTGAACGGGAGTGTGAACACCAGCACCAGCAGGGCGCCGAAGCCGACGAACCACATCCACGGCGCCATTGCGGCCATCGCGCGGCCGCCGTCGAGTGGCACGATCGGCAGGAGGTTGAAGAGATTGATCAGGAAGCCGACGTAGGCGAGCGCGATCAGCATGTCGCTGCCGATGAGCTCGCCGACTACCGCGACAGCGGCGGCCGCGAGGCTACCGAGGATCGGGCCAGCGAGACCGACGCGCGCCTCGGCGAGCGCGTTCTCGCCGAGTGACTTGGAGGTGATCACGGCGCCCATGAATGGGATAAACATCGGCGCGCTGGCCTTGATTCCCTCGCGGCGCAGCTGGATTACGTGACCCATCTCGTGCACGAACAGCAGGATCACGAAGCCCGCGGCAAACTCCCAGCCCCAGAAGAGGCTGTAGAGGGCGACCGAGACCAGTGCTGTGCCGGCGGTCGTGAACAGCTTCAGGTTGGGGAGCGCGATCAGCAGTGCCTTGAGCGCCGCCCCGAACTTGGCCGCCAGCGCCGCGATGCCCGCGAGGGCGCTCCCAATACGCTTGCGCAATCCACGCCGCTCGGCGCCGAAGGGCTGACCGTCGAGCTTGGCCGCGCCCGGCGGTGTGTCTACCGCGGGAGCGACGACCGGTGAAAGCGCGGGCGCTCGGTGCGAGGGATAGGCCCCCAGAGGGGGATACGAAGTGGGTGTGATCGGGCCGTCATCCATGCTCTTCTCATTGTCGCACCTGCGCTAAGCCGCGCCTAAGGCACGTTTTTTCTCGGTGCGTGCGGGGAGCGTGACAAAGAAGGTCTTGCAATCGCGCGCGGATCGGCGTAGCTTCAAATCTAGACGCGGAACCGAGCCGCTGAAGAGCGAGGCCACCGAGGTGTGAGGCCGCGCCACCCGAACCGAAGGGCTCTAGGGCCCCGAGGGGAAGGTTCCTCGAAAAGCGGCCCGGGGCCGCGTCGCCTTCGTTAATTCGCCTTCGCGCTACAGGTCGCGCGCCGGCTACAATGGTCAGGCAACATCCCCGGGGACGACAGGCTTCGACGCGGTCGGTTCGTGGGGGTGGTCGCGAGCCGAGGTCCCGGGAGGCCTCGTAAAACACCCGGGAAAACCATAAGTGCGGACTCACACGAGTACGCCCTCGCGGCCTGATTAGAAACCAGGCATGAGGTCTCGGCCCCCGTTAGCCTGCGGCGGGGATCACCGGGATCAGATAGCAGGCTAACCCGGCGAGGTCCGCTTTCGCCGAACCGGGGACATCTTCAGAGAGCTGGTCCCCCACAACCCCGCCGGCGAGGCGAGTAGGGGATGAGATCAGAGTGCCGGCTACGCTCGTAGATGCCGCCCTTTCACGCGATTGCGGACGTGGGTTCGACTCCCACCGTCTCCACTTTTTCGGACGTTGCGCAAACCCCTGGCGCGACGATGCGGTAGGTCGGCTGGATCTCGGTCTTGCTGTTGACGCGCAGCTCGGCGATGAGGATGCGCAGGAGTGCCTTGGTCTGCTCGGGCTCGCCTTGCTCGATGACCTTGTCGAGTTGATCGGCGACGCCTGCGAGATCGGCTGCCGTGGGCGTGTCCGCGTCCTCGTCGTTGTCGGTTAGCTCGGCTTGTTGGGCGCGGAGGTCGTCGAGGCGGGTGGTGAGGTCGGTGAGGCGTTGCTCGCAGCGCTCGGGGGAAAGGCGGCCTTCCTCGAAGGCGTCGAAGTAGCGGCTCGTGGAGTGTTCGGTGCGGGTGATCTCGACGGCGATTGCCTTGCGGCGTTCGTCAAGCGCTGGGCGGTCGCGCTCGGCTTGTTGTTGGGCGGTGGCGAGGGCGTCGTGGATGAGTGGTGCGTCGCGGTAGATGCCGGTGAGTTGGTGCAGGACGGCGGTCTCGAGCTTCTCGCGGGAGACGCGCTGGCCTTGGCAGGCTTTGGGGCCGTACTTTTGGCGGGCGGTGCAGGCGTAGTAGTGGTAGAGGCCGCCTTTGCCGCGTGCGGACATGCCGATGTAGGCGCGGCCGCATTGTCCGCAGCGCACGACGCCCGAGAGAAGGAAGTCCGAGCGGTTGCCGCGTCGGCGGGACGCATCCTCGCCGCGCTCGGTGAGGATCGCGTGCGCCTGATCGAAGGTGCCCTGGTCGATCAGTGGCTCGTGTGTGGAGATGAAGTCTTGGTCGCGCCAACGGATGCGCCCGAGATACGTCGGGTTGGTAAGGACACGGTGGACGGCTGGGTGTCCCCAGCCTGCGGAGGGTGCTGGTGCGTGCTCGGCGCGGAGTTGGTGGGCGATGGCGATCGTGCCGAGTCGGTCTGCGATGTAGAGCTGGTAGATGCGCCGGACGGTTGGTGCGGTGATTGGATCGGGTGAGAGTTGGCCGTCTTTGAGGGTGTAGCCGAAGGGTGGGCGGCCGCTGTACCAGCGGCCTTCGCGGGCGCGTCGCTCGATGCCTGCGGTGATGCGGTCGACGATGGTGGCGTGCTCGAACTCGGCGAACACGCCGAGCATCTGCAGCATCATCCGGCCTGCCGGGGAGCCGGTGTCGAATGGCTCGGTCGCCGAGCGCAGCACGACGTTGAGGGTGTCCAGCTCCTCGGCGATGCTGGCGAGCTGGCGCACCTTGCGGCTGAGCCTGTCGATGCGGTAGACGAGGAGCTGGTCGATTCGTCCTTGGCGGGCGAGGTCGAGCGCGGCTTGGAGTCCTGGCCGGTCGAGCTTGGTGCCTGTGGCTCGGTCTTCGTGGTGGGCGATGATCCGCCAGTCCTCCTGCACCTTGCAGAACGCCTCCAGCCGTTCGTGCTGGGAGGCGAGCGAGGTTGGCTGGTTCTCCTCGTCGGTGGAGATGCGGGTGTAGACGCACACGCGGGTCATGGCAGGTCTCCTATCGCTCGCCGTCGTGGTCCTTTGGCTGGTCGAGGAGATCAGAACCGGCGCCGGATCTCAAGTCCTCTCGTGCCGCTGCTTGCTGGCTTTGCCGCAGGCGTTCCCGGGCGTTGACCACGATCGTGAGCACCAAGCTTGTGCTGTCCTTGCTCCATACGGCCACGGTGATTGGCGCGGGGCTGTACGCGAGCGCGGCCGTGACGCTCGCTGCACGTTTCGCGCTCGGGACGAGGAACAGCACAAACGGATCGAGCTTGCCGAGGGAGCTGGTGGGCAGGCTGGACGTGTATGTCTTGGCCTTCTCGCGTAGCCGTCCGGTTGTCTCGGTGCCTCGGTCCAGCTCGACCAGGAAGTGCAGCGGTGCGCGGCCCGGGAGATCGAGGACGCCGTAGCCGTCGGCGACTAGGTAGCCGGAGAAGAGGTGGTGGCAGGTTCGCTCGCCGTACCACTCCGACAGCGCGCCGCCGGCAACGTTCGCCTCCACGGCCAGGCGGACGAAGAACTCATTGACCTCGACGTGATGTGGCAGCTTCTGGCTGTGGGCGATGCTCGCGGCGATCGAGTGCTGCCAGCCGAGCTTCGCGCGTTCGATGTTCAGGTGGTCAGCGACGATCAGGGCGCCTGCCTCATCGAGAATCCAGTGATACGGAGCGGTTCCCTGCCCCATCGGTAGTGATGGGCGGAAGCGGTCGAGTACACGCAGGCGATACAGGACATCCAGGCGATCGGCTGCTGTTCTCGTGCCGGTGAAGTACAGGCGTCTGATTTGGCTCGTCGTCAGCACATGGAACTCGAAGCAGTCTCGGGCGATCCACCGGTCACGGTCGGTGAGATGCGATGCGAGCCGCAGCACGTCCTGCTGACCGAGCCGTCTGGGACGAACTATCTCCTTCATTTTCTAACTACCTCCTCTATTGTCGGGGTTGCTTGCAAGCCGTCGATCTGGCTTGTTTGCTGGGGATTTCCACGTTCGACGGTCCTCTCGTCCAACCGGAGGTGGGATCGGAGAGCGGAACGGAGCACCGATCGGCACGCCGCTCCTGCTCGGCTGCACGCCCCTCGCGCTCTGCGGCATCGGCGAACAGCGCTGCGAGCAAGCTGGTGGCCTCGTGCTGCTGCTCGGCGGAGAGTGGCTGTATGCGGGGTGCGGCGAGGCGCACCCGATCACGAGGCACACGGTCTTGCATTGCCTTCCTTCCGCCGGTTGAGGACCAGACACACACAAAGGTCTGGTCCGAGGGCCGCGCGGTACAGCCACCCCATGCGGGGCGGCCATCGCGACTCTCACCGAACGAAGGCCGATTCGAGCCCGTGCAGTTACACGCCGGTGCAGACTTTTCTGCCGGCTCGCGTGATCTGTCAGCGACTTGTCAGCCGTGTGTCAGCGACAACACGGCCGCAAGCGGTGCTCAGATCCTGGGGGCCAGGCTTCGGCCAGCGCCATACACCGCGCCGTCCAGTACGGCGATAGCGCACACGGCGCAACTCCTCGGAGTCGAGCAGGTCGTCGCCGGTATCGCAGCGGTCGTCTACGTCTGGACGGGCGTCGTCGGGCTCGTGCCACTCGCGAAGGCAGTGCGTGGCCGAACCGACGCGCCAACAAGCCGCCTGTAGGCGCTCAGCGACGCCGAACCACGCATCCGAGTGTGGGTCCTCTGCGTCGAGCAGCATCGCGGCATCCTCCACTGCCTCCCGCGCCTCTTTACGGAAGCCGTCGATCCGATCGCCAGCCGTGGCGCGGGCATGGCGCCACGTACGATGCTGCGGAGCCTCGGGCAGCTCCTCGACCTCGCTAGCCCGACGCGTCCGCTCCAGCCCTCCACGCCCCACGGCTGTCAGTTCCCACACCACGACCCCGTGACGGCGCGACCGCGCCAGCGAGCCCTCGGCAATGAGCGCGTCGATCTGCGGACGCAGCCGGCGCGTCGTCCACGAGCCGTGAACGAACCCCAGGTGCTCGGCGATGTCGCTCATCATCACGCCTTCGCCCTCCCGCTCACGATGACGCTCGGCACGCTCCACGGCCGCGAGCACGAGGGCATCAGACACGGGCTCAAACCGACCCAGCTCGATATCCAGGCGTCGCTGATGTCGCGCGCGCGTGGCGCCGCCGCTTGACTCGCCATCGCTCCTGCCCTGCTGCTTGTCTGCATCGCTGGTCATCTCGCCGGCTCCTCTCGGATAGACCGAGGAGCGCGCACACGAGCACGACCAGATCACCGCAGAGAGCTACGGTTTCCAGGGCATCGAAGGCACGCTCCTTCGGTGCTCAGGCCGGGCGGGCGCTACCAACGTCCGCCCGGCCACTTGATTGTCGAATCGCGCGATCAGAGCAAAACCCGACCGAAATCGCAATAGGTGTGCCTCCGATGGCGCTGCGTGACCTGTGCGCGCGTCTCCATGACGGGAACGTTCCGATTCGGCGTTGAGCTGTTGCCGTGCAGGGTGCTCTGAGAGCGGACACGCCCGCTGCGTGTCGCTC
>DASXZA010000006.1:0-4125 GCA_036502205.1 Solirubrobacteraceae bacterium
CAACACGAACACGGCATAGAGCACGCCGTCCTTGCCGATCAGCTTCGCCGCGCTGCCGAGCGCTGTGGCGCTAACGTCCTCGCCGAAGATCGGCACGAGCGCAGTGCGATAGTCGAGCTCCTCGAAATCCGCCGGCCGCTCGGCGTGCTCGATCTTGTAGCTCTTGCGGGGGTCCAAGCCCTGGCGCTTGCGATAGACGAAGTAGCCGCCGATCCCAATCACCATCCACGGAATGCCGACGATCTTCGCCTCGGAGTGCAGAACCGTCACAGCGATCCAGGCGGCGGCCGTGCCGAGGCCGCCGATCACCGCGGTCATCGGAATCACAGACCCTTTGATGCGCACGCCGAAAGGGCTGCGATAGGGACGCTCGCGGTCTGGATCGCTGACGCGCAGGCGCACGATCGCCGCGTGCGCGACCGTGAAGGAGAGCATCGCGCCGAACGAGTAGAGGTTGCCTAGGACTTCGGTGTTGCCGTAGATGATCAGCGTGCTCGCGAGCATCGAGAAGAAGATCAGCGTGAACCACGGCGTGCGGTACTTCGCGTGCAGCTGGGAGAACAGCCGCGGTAGCTGGCGGTGCTCCGACAGCGACCACGACAGGCGCGAGATCCCGATCATGCCGGCATTGGTCGCGATGAACAGGATCGTCGCGGCGAGGATCCCGAGGTAGTAGCGAGCCAGTTTCAGGACCGTGCCGTGCAGCCCGAGATGTTCGACGACACCGAGCATCGGGTCGTTTTCGAAGAAGCCGCCAAGCGAGGTCGCGTAGCCCGGGGTGGTGAAGGACTGTTTGAGCTCTGCGCTGTAGCCGACGCCGTGGTGCACGATCGGCAGCGCCGAGAGCGCCACGACTGAGATGCCGGCGTACACGCCGAGGACCGCGAGCACGACGAGATTGACCGCCTTCGGCACCTGCTTGCCGGGATCCTTGGACTCCTCGGCCATGTTCGCCACCGTCTCGATACCCGTATAGGCGAGCATCGCCAGCGACAGCGCGAAGATCAGTTCTTTCCAGGTGGGCACCGCGCCGAGATGGATCTGATGGATCAGCAGGTGCGGGTTCAGGACGAGCGCGATGCCGACGCCCGCCAGCAGGATCTGCGTGGAGAGATCGAGCAGCGCGAGGACGATGTTCAGCTTGGCCGACTCGCCCAGCCCGCGGATGTTCAGCCACGCCAGCAGGCCGACGACGATCAGCCCGCCGAAGATGTCGTCGGGGTTGTGCTTCAGCGCGCCGAGGCCGGGAAAGGCGCTGAGGTAGTGCGGGACGAAGAACGCGGAGATCGCGATCGTGAGGATGTAGTCGAGCGACAGCGCCCAGCCGGCGAAGAAGGAGACGACGTCGTCGAACGCGTGCCGCGCAAACGAGGACGAGCCACCGGCTTCGGGGAACATCGCGGCACCCTCGGCATAGGTTTTGGCCGTCAGCGCGAACAGGCCGCCCGCGAACACGAACACCAGCGGCGTGAGCCCGAGCGCGTGCGCGGCGACGAGCCCGAGCGCGTAGTAGATCGAGGAGCCGACGTTGCCATAGGCCGTCGCGAACATCCCGGAGACCCCGACCGACTTGCGCAGCCCATGCTCGCTGAGACGCGCCACCGCCCAACCGTAGTGCCAGGCGCGTCAAGCCCGTGTCAAGAACAGCCCGCTCGGCATGGTGATTTCACAAAGATTCTTCCTCTCCCTTCAGTCAGAGACAACTGCACCGGGAATCGCTCCGCGCCCCGAGAACACAAGGCGGACCGTCTCAGCCGCGGAGCCGGTATCCGATCCCCGAGTCGGTGCGGATGAACGAGCGGTGCGGCTCGCCGGCGTCGAGCTTGCGGCGCAGGTTGGCGATGTGCGTGCGCAGCAACGACGTCGCGTCGGAGAACTCCGGCCCCCAGACCTCGACCAAGAGCTGGCGGTGGGTCATCAGCAGGCCGCGGTTGCCGGCGAGCACGCGCAGCAACGAGAACTCGATCGGCGTGAGGCGAACCTCCCGGCCATCGAGCCAGACCGCGTGCGCAGCCAGGTCCACCACAAGCCCATCAAGCTCGATGCGCGGCTCGCCCACGTTCCGGCCCGCCCTGCGCAACGCCGCCTGGACGCGCGCGACGAGCTCTCCAGGACCGAACGGCTTCGTCACATAGTCGTCGGCGCCGCGGTCGAGTGCCTGGATCTTGATCTCCTCCTCGTCGAGCGCCGACAGGACCAGGATCGGCATCTCGCTCCACTCGCGTAGCCGGCGGCAGACCTCGATCCCAGGAATATCGGGCAGCATCAGGTCGACGATCGCCGCGTGCGGAGCGGCGAGCGCGGCGCGATCCAGCGCCTCCTCGCCCGTTGCGGTGATCAGCGCGTCATAGCCGGCTCCGTCGAGGATCAGCTTCAGGGCGCGCCGAATCTGCGGATCGTCGTCGCAGACCAGAATCCGCTCGTGCGCCATCAGGCGCTCGCTGCAAGCGGAAACTCCATCACGAAGCTCGTGCCCTGCCCGAGCGCGGACTCGACCGAGATGCGACCGCCGTTGACCTCGACGAAGCCTTTGGCGATCGCGAGACCCAGGCCGGAGCCTAGATGGCCCTGCGGGCCGTCGGCGGATCGGTAGAACGGCAGGAACACGCGCTCGAGCTCATTCGCCTGGATGCCGGGCCCCTGGTCGACGACGCGCACTCTGATCCGCTCGCCGACCGCGCGCGCACGCACCGACACAGGCTTGCTCGCCGAATAGCGTGCGGCGTTCTCGAGCACGTTCGCAAATGCACGTTCCAGCTGTGCCGCGTCGCCGCGCAGCAGTGGCAGGTTCCGCTCGACTGAAAGGCGGAAGACATCGCTGTCGCCGGCCTGCTCGATCGCCTCGTGAAGCACCTCGTCGATCGAACACCACGATGTCCGCGGCTCAAGGTTGCCCGATTGCAACAGCGAGAGGTCCAGCAACTTCTCGATCAGCAGCCGCAGACGCGTGGCGGCCTCCATCACCAGCTCACGCACCTCACCGACGTTCTCCGCGGTCGGGTGGAGCGAGTCGAGCGCTCCGGCGGCCGTCAGGATCGCCGTCACCGGGGTGCGCAGGTCGTGGGAGACCGACCGCAGCACAGCCGTCTTCATCTCGTCGCTGCGGCGCAGTGCCGTCGTCTCGACCACCTCAGCCTGAAGCTCGGCGCGGTGCAGCGCCGCCGCCAGGATCGACTCGAGCGAGGGCACGACGCGACCGACGACCCGCGCGCGCTCGGCGCCGGAGAGCGTCATGGGCAGGACCAGCGTTCCGACGCGTGCGCCGTCGTTACTCAGCGGCAGCGACAGCGAGCGCTCACCAGCGTCGAAGGCACCCAGCTCGATCGCGGCGTCTGCGACACCGACGGCCGTCGCGAGCCGCCGGCTCGCGACGGGCAGCGCGTCCTCGAGGCGGGTCGCGCCCAACAGCAGTCGCGCCATCTCAGCGGCGAGATCGGCCTCGCGGTGGCGTCGATCGGCCTCCTGGGCAACGGTGCGGGCGAGCTCGGCCAGCAGACCGATCGCCGTCGCGACGAGGACAAAAGCCGACAGGCCAATCCAGTTGCGGTCGTCCGCGAGCGTGAAGCGCCCGACCGGCGGCAGGTGGAAGAAGCCGAAAGCGGTCGCGCTCAGGAACGCCGTCGCGAGGCCGAAGAAAACGCCCCAGAACATCGATACGGCTACGACGCCCAGCAAGTAGACCACGCCGAGCGAGACGACCGGCGCGACGTGCTTGAGGGGGTAAACGATTCCCGTCGCACCGGCCACCCCGGCCACCGCGACCAGTACGCCGAGGACACGCGGCGGTCGCTGGGAACGCAGCAGCAGCGGAGAAAGCAGGCGCGCGCTCGTCATGTCATTCCATGATGATCCATCGTCCCCGCAGAAGTGCAGCCCGCCGCGCCGCGGAACGCGATCGAGCGAGTCAAACCCCGACATGCGATCGAGCGTGTCGCGATCGGCGCTCAGGCCGGCGTGGGGACGAGCTCGACCTGGCGCGCGGGCCGGTTCTCGGTCTCGATGATCACCCTGCAGGGACGCCGGCTGAGCAGGTACGTCGCGGTCGGGCCGATCCGCTGCTCGCCCGCCGGCGCGTGAATCGCCGACCAGTAGATCACGTCAGAGCCCACGCGTTCAGCCTCCTCT
>DASXZA010000007.1:0-96571 GCA_036502205.1 Solirubrobacteraceae bacterium
CAGCACCGCCGAGACGACCGCGGAAACGATCGCGACCGACAACGGCGGCAGCTACTCGACGGTCAGCACGACCACGCTGCACGAATATGAAAAATCGATCCTCGTGAAAACCAGCACCACCGAAGCGTACGTCAGCAAAGCCTCCGGCACCGCCAGCACGTACCTCGTTGAAACGACCGCTCCGAATGGCGCGACGTTCACGATCAAGCGCAATGCCGAAGGCGAATTGGAACGCACCTGCAATACGGTCGCGGAAACCACCCACGGTGGTTGCGTGAAAGGCTCCTGGTCCTCTTAGCAGGGGTGTGACGTAGACCGGGGTAGAGAAAGACCGGCGAGTGGGAGGGCGCTAACCGCGTCCTCCCACCTCGCAGGCAGTAGGCAACATCTCAACCCCCGGCTTGATTTCGGTTCACGGCCGGCTTGTCGGTCGGCGGTCGCTGTCGGTCCCCAGTGAGTTGGGCCCGCGCTCAAGCCGCAGCGACTCGAGGCCGATCAGAGCCATATGGAGGCTACCTTCGCCGGCCTGCTCGGCGCCGTCTTCGGCTCGTTCCTGAACGTCGTCACGTTCCGTCTGCCGCGGCGCGAGTCGCTCGTCAAGCCGCGCTCGCGCTGCACCAACTGCGGCGCACCCGTGCGGCCCTACGACAATGTCCCGATCCTCTCCTGGCTGCTGTTGCGCGGACACTGTCGCGACTGCTCCGCGCGCATCTCACCCCGCTACCCGCTGGTCGAGGCCGCGACCGCGCTGCTCTGCGCCGGCGCCGTCCTGGCGCACAGCGGCGCCGCCGCGATCGCGCTCTCGGTGACGCTCGTGCTGATCCTCGTGCCGGCGGCGCTGATCGACCTCGAGCACCGCATCATTCCCAACCGCCTGACTGCCGCCGGCGCCTTGCTCGCGCTCGGCCTCGGGACCGCCCTCGACCCCTCCGGTGAGCTCGGGCGACTGGTCGCTGGAGCCGCCGCGGGTGGCTTTCTGCTCGCCGCCGCGCTCGCCTACCCGGGTGGTATGGGCATGGGCGACGTCAAGCTCGCCGGGGTGATGGGTCTCTTCCTCGGCGCCGCCGTCGCGCCGGCGCTGTTGATCGCGCTGCTCAGCGGCGTGCTGCTTGGCGCGGTGATCGTCGCGCGCAAGGGCGCTAGCGCTGGGCGCAAGACCGCTGTGCCCTTCGGTCCGTTTCTTGCGCTCGGCGGCATTCTCGCGATTTTCCTCGGGCAGCCGATCGTCCACCTGTACGTCAATCACTTCGTGCACTGACATGTCTAGTGGACGAATTGGCAACGCCATCTTGCAGACCTACAGCGCGAGCCGCCAGCCGTCGATGACCCGCTCGTATCGGGGAGCGCCACCGGTGGGCCGAGAGCTCTCCGCCGGCAACACCCCCTCTACCAGAACCGCCTAGACATTCAATGCCCTCCCTAGCGCTCAAGCCTCCGAACCTCAACATCTCCCTCGGCGCTCGCCGTGGACGCAGCCTCGTCGGCCTCGACATTCAGCCCGGCTACGTCGCTGCCGTACAGGCCCACGTCAACGGGGGCATCACCGTTCAGCACGCCGCCGGCGCGCCGCTGGCGCCCGACGCGCTGCGCGAGGGCGAGGTGCTCGACGAGCGCACGCTTAGCGAGGCGCTGCGCGAGCTATTCGCCGATGGACGCCTCGGCAAGCGAGTGCGGATCGGCCTCGCCAACCAGCGCACCGTGCTACGCACGCTCGAGCTACCGCCTGTCACCGACCGTAAGGAACTAGCCGCCGCCGTGCGCTTCCAGGCCGAGGACCAGGTCCCGATGCCACTCGCCAGCGCCGTGCTCGACTTCCACTCGCTGGGCATTTTCGACACCCCCGCCGGCCCCCGCCAGCGTGTAATCGTCGTCGCCGCCCAACGCGAGATGGTCGAGCGCCTGCTGCGCGCCGTGCGCCACGCGGGCCTGCGACCGGAAGGCGTCGATCTATCCGCGTTCGCGCTGATCCGCTCGCTCTACCAGCGCGCCGCGACCGAGTCCGACAGCGAGCGCGTGCTGTACCTGAACATCGGCGGTCTCACGAACATGGCGATCGCCGAGGGCACCGTCTGTCGCTTCACGCGCGTCGTCGGCGGCGGCCTGGAGGCGATGGCCAGTGAGATTGCCGAGCGTCGCGGCATCCCGCTCGTCGATGCGCGCGCGCTGCTCGCCGCCTACGACATCGGTCGCGCCCAGCCAGCTGCGCCAGCTGCCGCGCCGCCCCCGGTCGCGACGCCGGCGCCCGCCGTCGAAGCTGCGGTCGTGGCCCCGTCCGAGACCGAGGGCGAGGAGCCGCTCGTCGACTTTCACGCGGGCTTCGGGACCCCGCCCGAGGGCGAGCCCGCGCCTCCGGCCGCCCCCGAGCCGGTCGAGACCTGGGCGCTCGCGCAGGATCCGAGCGGCGAGTCCGCGCGCAGCGTTAGCCAATCGGACGTCGCTCATCCCGCCACCGGCGAGGTCGGGCACGCCGAGGCGCCACCCACCCGCGGTGCCGGCGCACCCGATCCCGAGGTGCGGCTCGTGCTCGAGAACGGCATCCGCGAGATCGTCGGCGAGGTGCGCAACTCGCTCGACTTTCATCGCTCCCAGGATGGCGGCGGCGAGGTCACCAGCGTCGTCCTCAGCGGCCCAGCCCTGGAGATGTCCGGCTTCGCCGAGGCACTCGAAGCCGACCTCGGTCTCACGGTACGCCGCCAATCGGTGCGCGGCGTCGACGACAGCGTCTTCGCCTCCGTCCCCGCGGACCGGCTTGCGATCGCAACCGGCCTGGCCACCGAGCAGGCGCCCACATGAGAGCCGTCAACCTCATTCCCTCCGAGCAGCGCAGCGGCGGCACCGTCGGCGGGCGCTCCGGTGGCGCGGTGTTCCTCGTACTCGGGCTGCTCGGCGGCCTGATCGTGCTCGCATTCCTCTATGGCAGCTCCCACCACGAGGTGAAGAGCCGCCGCGCCGAAGCCGCGACACTCAGCGCCCGTGCCGCGCAGGTTCAGGCGCAGGCAGCCCAGCTCGCGCCCTACGCGTCATTCATGGCGCTGCGCGAACAGCGACTGCACTCGATCACACAGTTGATCGGCGGCCGCTTCGACTGGTCGAACGTGATGGGCGAACTTAGCCGCGTACTGCCGCACGACGTCTCACTGAGCACGATGGTCGGCACGATCGCCGGCGCCAGCGAAGCCAGTAGCGCGAAAGCCGCCACGGCCGCCGGCTCCGGCACGGTCAGCTCCGCGACTCCGCCCGGCGCCATCCCAACGGTGACGCTTGCCGGGTGCGCGAGCAGCCAGTCGGTCGTCGCGCAGATGCTGGTGCGCCTCCGGCTGATTAGCGGCGTCAGCAGCGTCGCGCTACAGAATTCGACCAAGCCCGGCGGCGGGGGCGGCGGTTCGGCGGCTGGCTCCGCCAGCTCAGCGGCGAGCTCCGCCAGCCTCGGACCATGCGCGACCGACGATCCCGTCTTCAGCGTCGCCGTCAGCTTCGAACCGCTCCCCACCGCGGCTACGCCCAGCATCCAAGCGCTGACCTCCTCGTCTTCTCCCAACGCCACGAAGGGCGGCAAGCACACCGCCGCCGCCGTATCTACCGGGGGGCGAGTTCGATGACCGGGCGCGACCGAATTGTGATCATGGCGATCGCCGTGCTCGCCGTGCTCGCCGGTGGCTGGATGCTGCTCGTCTCCCCCGAGCGCAAGCAGGCCGCGCAGGCGCAGACCCAGATTGAAACCGCCCGCGAGCAGCTCGATACCGCTCAAGCTCAAGCCGCCAGCGAGCGCAGCGCCGAGACCCGCTACGCCTCGGCCTACGTCTCGGTCGTGAAACTCGGCAAAGCGGTGCCGCCGGAGGAAGAAGTGCCCTCGCTCGTCTACGAACTCGAACAGGCATCCAACCAGCGCTCCATCGACTTCAACTCGATCTCCAGCTCGGGGGCGCCCTCCGGCAGTGCCGGCGCCACGTCCGCCAGCGCGAGCGCCGCGAGTGCGTCGGCATTCACGCAGATGCCGTTCACGTTCGTCTTCAAGGGCAGTTTCTTCGGCCTCGCCCATCTACTTGGGCAGATCAACGGCTTCGCACGGATCACCTCCACCAGCGGGACCGGCGGGCAAGCCTCGACGGCGAGCGACGCCAGTACGTCGACGCCCACCGGCGTGAATGTCAACGGTCGCCTGCTCACGATCCAGGGCGTCAGCCTGGCGATCGAAGGGCAGGGTTCTAACTCCAAGCGCCAGAGCGGCAGCGAACTGACGGCGACGATCACCGCCAGCGCCTACGTGCTGCCCGCCAGCCAGGGCCTAACCGGCGGCGCGACACCTTCCGGCCCCGCGGGTACCCCCAGCGCGGCATCGGCTGCCAGCGCCGCCGCGTCGGGATCGCCCGCAAACCCCGCAGTCGTCGAGGCAAAGCCATGAGTGAGCTCTTTACATCGTTGAAGGCCGACCTGCTCGATCGCAGACTGCTGCCAGTGCTGGTGCTGTTGGGAGCGATTCTCGCCGCAGCGATCGCCTACGCCGTGCTCGGCGGCGGTTCGAGCTCGTCCTCGACACCGGTTGCGCGGGTAGCGCCCAACACACACGGGTCCAGCGGTCCATCGCTGTCGGTCAGCGCCACAACCGGCAACCAGAACGCCGCGGTCGCCGAGACCACCGAAGGCACGCGCTACCAGCACCACAGCGGTGCCCGCAACCCGTTTACGCCGCTGACGCACGCTTCCAGCAGCGCTACCGCCGGCGCCGCTGCGTCGAGCTCGAGCGCCAGCTCCTCTACTTCGAGTTCACAGTCGAGCTCCACGCCATCCGGGGAATCGGGTTCCTCGGCTGCAGGCACGACGCCGACGACACCGGCCACGCCCGCCGAACCGACGCCGCCCGCCAAGCAGAAGCAGAAACCGAAGACGATCTACGTCGTGAACATTCTCTACGGGCCGTCGCCGACGACCCCCGGTCAGCTGTCCCAGTTGACGCCCTACGCGGGCCTCAAGCGCTTGGAGCCGCTGCCATCCGCCAGCGATCCGAAGATCGTCTTCTCCGGTGTCAGCGACACCGGCAAGGGCGCGATCTTCACGCTCGTCGGCGAAGCGATCCTCAAAGGCGAAGGCGGCTGCATGCCGAGCGCTACGCAGTGCGAAGCGGTCGTGCTTGCCGCCGGTCAGATCGAGGAATTCGACTACGTCGAAGCCAACGGGCAGAGTGCTACGTATGAGCTGAAGGTCGTCAGCATCGCCAAGCGACAGGCCTCCGCGGCTTCGGCGGCGCGCCTGAACCGCCGCAACCGTGCCGGCGTCGCGCTCGTGCGCCGCCTCAACCCGGCAGTGCTCAAGCGCTGGCATTTCTCCTCCACCAAGGGCGTCCTCGTCTACGTCGCCCACCACCGAGGCTGAGCACAAATAAGCTAAGGCGGACATGATCGTCCGTCTGATCACCGCCGGCGAGTCCCACGGGCCCGGCCTCACCGCAATCGTCGAGGGACTGCCCGCCGGCTTGGAGCTGCGTGCCGAGGATCTCGACAACGACCTCGCGCGCCGCCAGCTCGGACACGGCCGCGGTGGGCGCATGAAGATCGAGCGCGACGCCGCCACCGTCACCGCCGGCGTGCGTCATGGCCGCACGCTCGGCGGGCCGATCGCGCTACAGGTCGCCAACCGCGACTACGCCAACTGGGAAGAGCGCATGAACCCCTGGCCCGTGCAGGAGACGATTCCTGAGGTCCATCTGCCGCGGCCCGGGCACGCCGACCTCGTCGGCACCTGGAAGTACAAGCAAACTGACGTCCGCAACATCCTCGAGCGCGCCTCCGCCCGCGAGACCGCCGCACGCGTCGCCGGCGGCGCGCTCGCGAAGGCGTTCCTGCGCGCACTCGGCGTCGAGATCCGCTCGCATGTCGTGCAGATCACCTCCGTGCACGCGCCCGCGCCGACGCGCGCCCTGGCACTCGCGGACTTCGACGCCGTCGACGAGTCGCCCGTACGCTGCCTCGACGCCGACGCTTCGCGCGCGATGGTCGCCGAGATCAACACCCTGCGCAAGGCCAACGAGTCACTCGGCGGCGTCTTCGAGGTGCTCGCCTTCGGACTCACCCCCGGCCTCGGCTCGCACGTCTCCTGGGAGGAGCGCCTCGACGGGCGCCTCGCGATGGCGATCCTCTCGATCCAGGCGATGAAGGGCGTCTCGATCGGCGACGGCTTCGGTGTCGCCGGCGTCCCCGGCTCGCAGGCTCACGATGAGATCTTCTACTCCGAGGAGCACGGCTACTTCCGCGAGACCAACCGCGCCGGCGGTCTCGAGGGCGGGATGAGCACCGGCGAGCCATTGGTCGTGCGCGGCGCGATGAAGCCGCTACCGACCCTCACCAAGCCGCTGCGCTCCGTCGACACCGCCACCCACGCTCCCGCCGAAGCCTTGCGCGAGCGCACCGACTCCTGCACCGTCCCTGCCGCCGGCGTCGTCGGCGAGGCGATGGTCGCGCTCGTGCTCGCCGACGCCTACCGACGCAAGTTCGGCGGCGATCACATCGACGACGTCCGCGAGGCCCTCCGCGCCTACGAGGAGCGGATCCGGTGGCGCCGCTAGGCCACCTCGCGCACGGCGGTGCAACGTGGTGCCGCTAGCGCGCTCGCTGGTCTTCATCGGCTTCATGGGCGCCGGCAAGTCGACCGCCGCCGCCGAGGTCGCCAGTGCCCTCGGAGTGGCGGCACTCGACTCAGATCTGTTGCTGGCCGAGCGCCTCGGGCACTCCGTCGCGCGCGAGTTCGAGCTGCGCGGCGAGGCTTCCTTCCGCGAGCAGGAGGAGCAGGTTGTGTGTGAGTTGCTCGACCCCGCCGCGCGCGAGCGCGCGCGCGGCGGGGTCGATTCGGTGGTAATTGCCCTGGGTGGCGGCGCGGTGCTCTCGCCGCGCGTCCGCGCCACGCTGGCCGAGCACGTCGTCGTGCTGCTCGACGTCGATCCCGAGCTCGCCTGGGAGCGCGTGCGCAGCGAGCGCGAGGACGGCGGCGAGCCGCGTCCGCTCGCGAGCGACCCCGCGGCGTTCCGCGCACTGCACGCCGAGCGCCGCGGGCTCTACGAGCAGTTCGCCGACGCGATCCTGCCGGCCCACCTGCCGGGAGTTGCGGTGCGTGCGCTGCCCGCCCTGCGCGCGCTCGCCGCCGTGCGCGATGCTCGCGACCACGCACGCGGGGGTGGGGGCGGGCGGCTGCTGTGGGCTGCGGCGGCCTCCGGCGAGTACCCCGTGTTGGTCGCACGCGGGCTGCTCGACGCGAGCGCGCCGGCTGAGGTCTGGCAGCTTGGCGCCCGTCGCAGCGAGTCGCGCCCGTTCTGCGTCACCGACGAGCACGTCGCCGCGCTCTACACGCCGCCGCTGCGTGCACAGAGCGCTCCGATCGCGATCGCACCCGGGGAGGCGCACAAGACGCTCGCCAGCGCCGAGCGCGTCTGGCGCGAGCTGGCTGCCGCGGGCATGACCCGCGCCGACTATCTCGTCGCCCTCGGCGGCGGCGTTGTCGGCGATCTCGCCGGCTTCTGCGCAGCGAGCTACCAGCGCGGCGTCCCCGTCGTGCAGGCGCCGACGACGCTCGTCGCGCAGGTCGACTCGGCCTACGGCGGCAAGACCGGCGTCGATCTGCCCGAGGCCAAGAACTACGTTGGCGCTTACCACCAGCCGGACGCCGTGATCGTCGACCCGGATGCGTTGCACACGCTGCCCGCCGCCGAGCTGAACGCGGGCTGGGTCGAGGTGCTCAAGACCGCGCTGATCGCCGGCGGCGAGCTGTGGCAGCGAATCGCCGCCGACGAGCCCGTCGATGAGCGCACGATCCTTGCTTGCGCGCGCCTGAAGCTCGCGGTCGTCGCCGAGGACGAGCGCGATGGCGGCCGCCGGCAGGTGCTCAACCTCGGGCACACCGTCGGCCACGCGATCGAGACCGCGACCGCTTACGCCCGCTACCGCCACGGCGAAGCCGTCGGTCTCGGCCTGCTTGCCGCGCTGGAGCTATCCGGCCAGCACGCGCTACGCGAGCAGGTCCGCGAACTACTGATCGCCCATGAGCAGCCGGTCACCGTCGCTGCCGACATCGATCTCGCGGATGTGATCGCCGCCGTTGCACACGACAAGAAGCGCGTCGGCAAGCAGGTCCCATTCGTGCTGCTCGACCGGCCCGGCGAGGCACGTGTCGGCTGCGAGGTCGCCGCACAGGAGCTGCGCGCCGCCGTCAGCGCCCTGGTGAGCGCGAGCGGCGCTACTCGCTGAGCGCGCTCGCGGGCAGCTCGTGCGGGGCGCCTGCGCGGCTGCATCGAGCACCTGCGGCTAGGCTCTGAGTCGATGGCCGACGCGTCCTACCGCATCGAGGTCCTACACGGGGTTAACCTGAACATGCTCGGCTACCGCGACCCCGCGATCTACGGCACGATGACGCTCCCCGAGCTGCAGGTCCGCATCGAAGAGTTTGCCGTCGAGCTCGGCTTGCGCGTGCGCTTCTCCCAGACCAACTCCGAAGGCGAGCTGATCGAGCACCTGCACCGGCTACGCGAGGAGGCCGACGGGATCGTGCTGAACCCCGGCGCCTGGACCCATTACGCCTGGGCGATCCGCGACGCGCTCGAGATCGCGGCACTGCCAGCCGTCGAGGTGCATCTCTCGGACGTCAAGAATCGCGAGTCCTGGCGCCGGCACTCAGTGATCGAGGACATCTGCATCGCGAGCGTCACCGGGCAGGGCGCCGACGGCTACCGCGTTGCACTTGAACGCCTGCGCGAGGCATTGGAGCAGGCCGGCCGATGAGCGGGGTCTCACAGTCAGCCGCCGAGATCGCGCGCACCGAGCGGCTCGCCGCGCTGCTGCGCGAGCAAGAGCTCGACGTGCTGCTAGTGAGCGAGCCCGTCAACCTCCGCTACCTCACCGGCTTCACCGGCACCAACGGCCTCGCCCTGCTCGCCGCCGCCAGCGACGCCCCGCAATGGTTCCTCACCGACTTTCGCTACGCGACGCAGAGCGCCGAGCAGGTGCCCGCGATCTACGACCGGCAGGTCGTCCAGCTGGACCTCCTGGAGGCCGCCGCACGCCAGCTCGCCGAGCAGGGTCGCGGCGGGCGTCTCGGATTCGACGATGGCGCGCTGAGCGTCAAGCAACACCGGCGCCTGCGCGAGCAGCTCTCCGCGGGCTGGGAACCGGTTCCCGCCGCCGGGCTGATCGAGGGGCTACGCGAGCTCAAGGACGCCGCTGAGCTGCAGCGCATCCGCGCCGCCGCCGAGCTCGCCGACGAGGCGCTGCGCGGTCTGCTTGAAGCCGGTCTTGTCGGGCACAGCGAGCGCGACATCGCGATTGACCTCGAGCTGCGCATGCGCCGGCTCGGCGCAAGCGCTCCGAGCTTCCCCTCAATCGTCGCCGCCGGCCCGCACTCAGCGCTGCCGCACGCTGAGGCCCGCGACGTCGCGATCCCGCCCGACACGCTCGTCACGATCGATTGGGGCGCGCTGCTCGATGGCTACTGCTCCGATTGCACGCGCACCTTCGCCACCGGTGAGGGCCTGCCCGCGGAGGACCGCGAGATCTACGAGCTCGTCCTGCGCGCACAACGCGCCGGCCTGGCCGCCGTGCGCCCCGGCCCGAGCGGGCGCGCGGTCGACGCCGTCGCCCGCGAGCTCATCGAGCAGGCCGGTCATGGCGAGCACTTCGGCCACGGCGTCGGCCACGGCGTCGGCCTCGAGGTTCACGAGGCGCCGCGACTCTCGCGCACCGCCGCCGAGCAGCCGCTGCGCGCCGGGCACGTCGTGACGGTCGAGCCCGGCGTCTACATACCCGGCCGGATCGGCGTGCGCATCGAGGACCTGATCGCCGTCACCGACGACGGGCACGAGGTGCTCAACGGGCTGCCGAAGGAGCTGAGCGTCGTCGAATGAGTAGCTCGCCGGCCTGCGCCGTGCGGCGCGCGAGCCCCGCGAGCGCGACCGGTGTATATAGGCGCAGCGCGAGCCCCGCGGCGAGCGGCAGCGTCCACAGCAGGAAGCACGCCGCCTGTACATCCGCGCTGGCGTGGTAGGGCAGCCACTGGAAGTCCACCCACGCCGCCGCCGTCGCGCCCAGCGCGAGCGCCGGCAGACCGCGTGTGCCGCGGCACTCCCACGCAGTCAGCGCTAGTAGGAATGGCAGCGCGTAATAGCCCGTGTCCCACGTGTCGAGCATGCAGCGCGCGAGCAGCAGCAGCACGAGCAGCAGCAACGCCTCGCGCTCGCTCACCATGACACGGGGGTGGCGGACTGGGCTGCCGCGACCAACGCCTGCGAGGCGGCCGCCACGCAGCCGCACGGCGGCACGCTTGCGCCACCACAACAGCCCTCCGAGCGGCACCATTGCCGCGAGCACCAGCGGGTGGCTGAGCTCCCCGGTCCAAGCGGGCCCCGTGCGATAGCCGAGTTTGATGCGTCCGAAGGTGCCGCGTACGACGGGGCCATGGTGGCCGAGGAACCACCAGATCTGCCACGGCTGAAAGATCGAGCTCGATGGCGTCGCCGTCGCGCGCGTCACGGCGACGAACGCTCCCGCTCCAACCAGGACCGCAGGCGCCAGGATCGCGCTCGCGACGGCGCCCGCAAGCAGCAGGCACAAGAGTCGTCGCGAGGGCAGCGCCAGCAGCACCGGGACGAGCGCGAGCAGCGCCCACTCCTTATTCGCCACCGCAGCGCCCAGCAGCAGGCCGGCCCACGCCGCGCGTCCGCGTGCGGCGAGCAGCACCGCCGCCACGCACAGCGCGCCGCCCAGCAACTCCTCGGGGTGGCCGACTTCCAACGCGCTCAGCGTCAGCGGATTCGCCACGCACAGCGCCAGCGCGACGGCGCGCGCCAGCGGCGCTCGCCCGCGCTGGCGCATGTTGGCGACGAGCCACACGCCGAGCGCCGCCGCGGCCAGCAGACAGGGCAGTGCGACCATCCGGTAGACCGCCAGTTCGCCGCCGCCCCACAGATCGGTCATCAGTGCAAACGGCGCGCGCAGGACGAGCGAGCCGCCGTAAACCGGGATCTCGCGCAGGAACTCGGTGAGGTGGCCGTGCACAAGCGCCTCCAACGGTCCGCGCGCCTCAACTTCGTAGTCGCTCCACGCGAAGCCCGTCAGGCCGAGCCACGCCATCGTCGCGACTCCGCATGCCGCCGCGAGCGCGCACACGGCGTTCTCACGCCCCGCCCGCAGCGCTCGACGGCTCATACGTCCAGCATCGGCCTTGCCGCCGAGCAGCTTGAGCATCTCGCAGCGCGAATCCCGCACGAGCCGCGGGTTCGACGAGCAGCGTGGCGCGTGTCTACACGCTCACGACCGGCGCCCCCCGCCAGCGGCTGCCGGCCGGCAGCGACTCGCCGCGCAGCAGCACCGAGTGCCCCTCGATGCAGCTGTTGGCCGCGAGCTTCGTGTCGGGCAGCACCGCCGCGGTCGGGCCCAGTGTGGCGCCTGCGCCGATGCACGTCGGGCCGATGTTCAGCAGACGGTCGTGGAAGACGTGGGTCATCAGGCACGAGCCGCGATTGATCGCGCAACCGTCACCGAGCTCGACGACGTCGTACTCGGTGACCGCCGTCGTCTCGCACCAGACGCCGCGCCCGACCTTGCTGCCCATCGCCCGCAGGTAGAGCGACATCAGCGGCGTGCCGAGCGCGAAGCGCAGCAGCCACTCGCCCGCAAGCTGCTCGTGGGCGGAGTTGACGAGCTCATCGCGCCAGACGAAGAACGACCACAGCGGGTGGCGCCCGCGACGGTAGCGGCCGATGACCGCCCACTTGATCGCGACCGCGACCGCGGCCGACAGCAGGCCCGAGCAGAGCATCACCAGCGGCGAGAGCGCGATCATCGCCGCGACGCCCAGGCGTCCGCCGAGTGCGTCGAGGATCAGCAGGTCGAGCAGGCCGATCGTCAGCGAGATTGTGTTGGGCAGGAAGATCCGCACCGCGTCCATGATCCCGCGGGCAAGGACGAGCCGCGGCCGCGGCTCAGTCGTCCTGGCGGGGTCGCTCGTCTCGGGGACGCGGGGCAGCTCGAGCGCGGGGACCCCGAACCAGGAGGTCTGCCGCGGCGCTTGCCGCGGCGCGAGCGTGAGCGCGCCGATTAGCGTGTCGTCCTCCAGCCGCGTGCCCTCACGCAGCACCGCGCCGGGGCCGATGAAGCTACGGCTGCCGACCTCGATCGGCGCGAGGTGCAACCAGCCGCCGCGTGCGCGAGTACTACAGAAGCCGACATCGTCGGTCGCGTGGCTGAGTTCGCCGAACGAGACCAGCCGACTCAGGCCAGTCGAGGTCGAAATCTCGGTTCGCCGGCCGATGCGGATCCCCATCAGTCGCAGCCAGCCGCGGGTGTAGAGCGAGGCGTAGAGCGGGAACAGGGCGCCCCCGGCGGACTCCTGCAGATCGCCGGCAAACCACAGCGCCCAGGCCAGTCTGCCGCCCTCGCTGTGCCAACCGGGGCGCACCAGCTTCCAGACCGCGCGTAGGGTGAGCGCGACGAGCAGCGCAAATGCGATCGTTGAAAGCACGACGATCGCGGCCGCCTCGCCGACCAGGATGGCCGGCGAGCCTCCCAGCGAGGGGGTCGGAGCACCGGCTAGTACGAGCGGGAGGATCCCGGCCGCGAAGGCCAGCAGCGCGAGGAGGCCCTCGCCGAGGAAGCTGACGGCGAACATCGCCTTCCACAGGCGCGCGTGCCGGCTCGGCGTCGAGGCCTGCGCCGGCCAACCCTTCCCAGCCGGGCCAAGCCGACGGGCGGGGTTGCCGCCCCAGTGCTCGTCGGCCGGGATCGAGCCGCCGATGACGCTGCCGGGTTCGATCTCGGCGCCTTCGCCGATGTCGGCGCCGGGCGCGAGCAGGGTGCGCGCGCCGACGCTTGCGCCGGCACCGATGCGCAGCTCGCCGATCACGAGCTCCTGACCGTCGATCCACCAGCCGTGCAGGTCGACCTGCGACTCCACGGTCGCGCCGCGACCGACGTGCACCAGCGAGGTCAGCGCCGGCATGCTGCCCAGGCGCGCATCGCGGGCGACGTCGGCGCCGATCAGTCGCGCGTAGCGCCCGGCGGCGGGGGTGCCCGCCAGGCGCGCGAGCTGGCAGTACTCGCCGAGACGGTCGAGGAACCAGATGCGACAGGCAAGCCACGAGTCGCGCGGGTAGCGTCCGGGGCGCAGCCGCGGCAGCAGGACGCGCCGTGCGAGCGCGGCGATCGCGACGCGGCCCATCGGGCTTGAGAGCAGCAGCCACGCGCCGATCAGCCACCACCAGTCGACGTGGGGCAGACCGTCGGGTTCGATGTTGCCATAGCCGAGCGCCGCGATTGCGAACTGCAGGGACGCCAGGGTCGTGAGGACGAGCACGCCGGCGAGCTGCATCGCGCCGAGGCGGCGCGGCGGGCGGGCGATGGCGGTGGGCTCCGCCGCGTCGGTGTCGGTGCGCGTGGTCTCGCCGAGTTGGTTCAGGCGTGCGGCGAGCTCGCCGAGCTGGCGGTGCTTGTAGACGTCGGCGACCGCGACCGCGGGAAAGCGCGCGCGCAGCTCAGAGACGAGCTTGGCGGCAATCAGGGAGCTGCCGCCGACGGCGAAGAAGTCGGTATCGGCCGTCATCGCGAGCGGGCCGAGCTGCTCGGCCCAGCGCTCGGCCAGCCAGGCCACGGTGCCGTCGCGAAGCGAGTCGCGTGGGTCGGCGCTGTCCGGCGGTGGCCACGGCAGCGCCGTGCGGTCGACCTTGCCGGAGCTCGCGAGCGGCAGCGCGTCGAGTACGACGACCAGCGGGGCGAGGCCGTCGGGCAGCCGCGCCGCCGCCTCGGCGCGAACCTCGGCCGCTTTGACCTCACCGACGACGTAGCCCACCAATACCGAGTTGCCCGCCGGGGTGGTGCGCACGGCGGCTGCCGCCGCGCGCACGCCGGCGACGGTGCGCAGTTGCGCCTCGACCTCGCCGAGCTCCAGGCGTCGGCCCCCGAGCTTGACCTGATCGTCGCGCCGGCCGACGAAGTCCAGACCCTCGATCGTCTCGCGGACGATGTCCCCCGAGCGATAGGCGCGCTCCCAGCCGAGCGCGGGCAGCGCGGCGTAGCGCTCGGCATCGAGTCGGGAATCCAGGTAGCGCCCGAGCCCGACTCCGCCGATGACCAGCTCGCCGGGCTCGCCGAAGGTCACGGGCGCGCCGTGCTCGTCGATCACGGCGACATCCCAGCCGTGTAGCGGCCAACCGATCGTGACGGGCGCCCCGGGACGGATGCGGGCGGCGGTGCTGACGACGGTCGCCTCCGTCGGGCCATAGGTGTTCCAGACCTCGCGCTCGCGCGCCAGACGCCAGCCGAGCTCGGGCGGGCAGGCCTCGCCGCCGAGGATCAGCAGTCGCACATCGGCGAGCGCATCCTCATCCCACATCGCCGCGAGCGTCGGAACGGTCGAGACCACGGTGATCCCGCGCTCGACCATCCAAGGGCCGAGACCGGTGCCCTCGCGGACGAGTGCGCGCGGCGCCGGCACGAGCGTCGCCCCGTTGCGCCAGGCGAGCCACAGCTCCTCGCAGCTTGCGTCGAAGGCGACCGAAAGCCCGGCGAGCACGCGGTCCTCGGGGAGCACTGTCCACAAGCGCGTCTCGGCCTCGACGAAGGCCGCAGCGGAGCGGTGGCCGATCGCGACCCCCTTCGGCAGGCCGGTCGAGCCCGATGTGAAGATGATCCACGCGTCGTCCTCGCCCCACGCCGTGCGCTGCTCGCCGCCGGCCTCGGCCCAGCCGTGCTCACGCAGGCGCAGCCCCTGCTCAAGTACCGCACAGACGCCGGCCTGCTCCCAGATCGCGGCGGCGCGGCACGGTGGGTCATCGACGTCGACCGGCACGTAGGCCGCGCCCGCATACAGGACACCGAGGATCGCGATGTAGAGCTCCGCGGTGCCGCTCGGCAGGTAGATGCCGACGCGGTCGCCGGGACCGATCTGCGCCTCGCGGAGCTCCGCGGCGAGGCGCTCGGCGGTTCGCGCCAGCTCCACGTAGGTCAGTGCGCCGTCCGGAGCATCGATCGCCAGGCGCGCGCCGTGGCGGGCGACGGTCGCCGCGAAGATGCCGAGCAGCGAGTCTGCGGTAATTGCCGGCTCGGGAGCCGCGAGCGATTCGCCGCGCTCGCGCCGCATGTCGACGATCACCATGTCAAGGCCAGTAAACCCGCCGGAACGTTGGTTTCCTGGTGTGAGAGGTTGGATTCTCGTTAGTCGAGCGAGCGCACGCTTAACGTCTGCTGAGTGCCCGAACGAGCTCAGCGACGCAGGCACCGGATGCGGTGATGCGTGCACCAGGCCAGGTGCGGTCGTCGGTCCGAGGCATTGTGCGACGCGCGCAGCGTGGAAGGTCGTGTGCGTTCGATTGGGCGCGGACAGCTATCGTGATCGAGCCGCCGGGCAGACCGGGCGATAGACGAACGACATTGAAAATCCGGCTCCAGAAGGACTGATCGACCATCATCAACACCAACCAGTTCAAGAATGGAAACCACATCGAGGTCGACGGCACCATCTTCAAGATCCTCGAGTTCCAGCACGTCAAGCCCGGCAAGGGCGGGGCGTTCGTGCGCACGAAGCTGCGGCGGGCGACCGACGGCAACGTGATCGATCGGACCTTCCGCGCGGGCGAGAAGTTCCGCCCGGTGCGCACCGAGGCGCGCAAGATGCAGTTCCTCTACGCCGACGGGACCGATGCGCACTTCATGGACACCGAGTCCTTCGAGCAGTTGGCAGTGACGGAGGCGAGCTTCAGCGAGGCGTTGCGCTGGATCAAGCCTTCGAGTGAGGTCGACGTGCTGTTTATCGACGATCAGCCCGCCGACGTGCAGTTGCCGAGCGCGGTTGATCTCGAGGTGAGCGAGACCGAGCCGGGTCTGCGCGGCGATACGGCCTCCGGCGGCGGCAGCAAGCCGGCGACACTCGAGACCGGTGCGAGTATCCAGGTGCCGTTGTTCGTGAACGTCGGCGATCGCGTGCGCGTCGATACGCGCTCAGGCGAATATGTCTCGCGCGCCTGAGGAGCTCTAGCCGTTGCGTCGCTCCGAGCAGCGCCGCATCGCGGTGTTCGCGCTCTACCAGCACGATCTGACGGGCCGTGAGCTCGGCGAGACACTGGGCTCCTCGGCGTCGCTGTTCGCACGGGCGCTGGCACACGCGGCGGCGGATCGCGCGGAGGAGCTTGACGCGGTGATCGACCGGCACGCGCACGGCTGGTCGGTGCAGCGCATCCAACCGCTGGAGCGCAGCATCCTGCGGGTCGCGCTGATCGAGATCCTGCATCCCGACGCGGCTCCGGCGGACCGCGAGATTCCGCCGGAGGGAGCGATCGAGGAAGCGGTCGAGAGCGCGAAGGTGTTCTGTGGAGCGCAGGCGCCGGCGTTCGTCAACGGCGTGCTGGCGGCGGTTTTGCGCGAGGTGCGCGAGAATTCCTCGATCTCATGAATGACACGGATCGAACACCGGAGACGGACCTGCCCGAGGCGGTGCGACCGACCGGCGACCCGCATGTGGGCGAGAGCCTGCAGAAAGATGCGCTCGAGGGGCTGATCGGGCGTCTGGAAGTCGCGGCCGAACAGTTGCGCTCGGGGGATCTTTCGACCGACGCGGCGGCGACGCTGGTCGAGGAGTGCGCGGTGCTCGCCAACCGCGCCGGGGCGGAGCTCGAGCGGCGCGTGCATGCGCCGGCGCGCGGGCAGGGCACGCTGCTGTAGTGGGCGTCGCGGAGCCGCCGGGCGCGTCATACCCGGAGCACCTGCGGGCGGAGGTCGAGCGCTACCTCGAGCGGCTGCGCTTCTCCGAGGAGGGACTGACGGCGGGCTTGGACGAGGCGATGCGCTACTCGCTGCTGGCGGGTGGCAAGCGGATCCGGCCGGTACTTGCGCTGGCCACGGCCGGCGCGGTAGGCCTCGAGCCGCAGGAGGTCTTGCCACTGGCGGGAGCGCTCGAGCTGATCCACACATACTCGCTGATCCACGACGACCTGCCGGCGATGGACGACGATCCGCTGCGACGCGGCCAGCCGACCTGCCACGTCGCGTTTGGGGAGGACGTCGCGATCTTGGCGGGGGACGGGCTGTATGCGGAAGCGTTCAGGCATCTGCTGACCTGCCAGCGCTCAGCGCCGGAGCGTGTGCTGGCGGCAGCGGCGGAGCTCGCAGCCGCGACTGGCGCCGGGGGAATGGTGGGGGGGCAGTACGCCGACGTGCGCGAGAGCGCACCGCGCGACGCGGCCGGCCTGCGCCGTCTGCACGAGCTGAAGACGGGTCGTCTGATCGGGGCATCGGTGCGCTGCGTGCTAGCGCTCGGTGGGGCGGACGAACCTGCGACAATGGCCTTCAGCCGCTTCGCGGCGGAGTTGGGCGTGCTGTTTCAGATCGTCGACGACATCCTCGACGTCACTGGCACGGAGGACGCGCTCGGCAAGCCACGAGGGAGCGATGAGCGACACGGCAAGCGCACGTACGTGAGCGAGTTCGGAATCGACCAAGCGAAGGATCTCGCCGGTGAGTCGCACCGGCTGGCTCTCGAGGCGCTCGAGGCGGCCGCGAGCGCTGGCGCCGGCGCCCCGCACGAGACGGGCGAGCTGGCGCGGATCACCGACTTCATCTACACACGCACCTCATGACCCTGATCGATCGCATCGACGGCCCCGATGATCTGCACGGGCTCTCCGAGGAGGAGCTGCAGACGCTTGCGCAGGAGGTTCGCGAGCACATCATCGAGACCGTCGGCGAGATCGGCGGCCACTTCGGAGCGAATCTGGGGACCTGCGAGGTCGCGGTCGCGCTGCACTCGCTGCTGCAGTCGCCACGCGACAAGATTCTCTGGGACGTTGGCCATCAGGCGTATCCACACAAGATCCTGACGGGCCGTCGCGACGAGCTGCACACGATTCGCCAGTACGGCGGCCTGGCGCCGTTCTGCTCGCGCGAGGAGTCTCCGCACGACATCATCGGCGCAGGTCACGCCTCGACGTCAGTGGGCTACGCCGTGGGCATCAAGGAGGGGATGCGCCACATGCGCGGCGCGGGACGCAACTGGCCGACAGCGGCCGAGAGCGCCCACGGCGGCTCGCCGGAGCCTGGGAGCGAGGACGAAGGCAAGGTGGTCGCGGTCATCGGCGACGGCGCGATGACGGGGGGCGTCGCGTTCGAGGCAATCGGGCAGGCCGGCGGGCTGGGAACGCCGATCGTGGTGGTGCTCAATGACAACGGAATGTCGATTGCTCCCAACGTCGGTGCGCTGTCGCAGTACTTCAACCGCGTGCGGCTGAACCCGAAGCTGTGGCACGTGCGCGAGGGTGTCGAGGGCGGCCTCGCGCGGCTGCCGGGCGGCATTGGCTCGGCCTTTGAGCGTCTGGGCCCGCAGCTGAAGGAGTCGATCAAGGCGTTCTGGGCGCCGGGCCTGTGGTGGGAGGAGCTCGATTGGGCCTACATGGGTGTGATCGACGGCCACGACGTACGCGCGCTGCGCAAGGCGCTGCGCGAGGCGCTGGCGGCGGAGCGCCCGGTGGTCGTGCACATCGCGACGGTCAAGGGCAAGGGCTTCGCGCCGGCCGAGGACGGTGGCCTGGAGGGGATGGAGAAGTGGCACGCGGCGAAGCCGAAGTCGATTTTGAATGGGGTCCCCACTCACCCGACGCGCCCCTCCCCGGCGAAGGCGGGTCCGGGAGCTACCACTGCGCGCCCGCCTGCACCGCAGTACACGAAGGTCTTCGGTGACGCGCTCGTCAGGGAATGTGAACGCGATCCGCGCGTCGTGGGGATCACGGCGGCAATGAACTCCGGGACCGGCTTGAACATCCTGCAGAAGGCGCTACCGGAGCGCTACTTCGACGTCGGTATCGCCGAGCAACAGGCGATTCTGTTCGCGGCGGGCCTGGCGCTGGAGGGCGTCAAGCCGGTCGCGGCGATCTACTCGACGTTCCTGCAGCGCGCGTACGACCAGATCGTGCACGACGTGTGCCTGCAGCGGCTGAATGTCGTGTTCGCCATGGATCGTGCGGGCCTCGTCGGCGACGACGGCCCGACGCACCATGGGGTGTTTGATATCGCGTACATGCGTTGCCTGCCAAACATGGTGCTGATGGCGCCGCGCGACGAGGCGATGCTGGTGCACATGCTGCGCACGGCGCTGACCTACGACGGTCCGATCGCGCTGCGCTATCCGCGCGGCGAGGGGATCGGGGTCTCGCTTCCCAGCGAGCCGCGGGCGCTCGCGATCGGCACCGGGGAGATTCTGCGCGAGGCCGGCGAGAGCGCAGTGGCGGGCGCGCGCGGACGGCGCGTCGCGCTGATCGGCTACGGCAGCGGTGTCGGCAAGGCGCTGGAAGCGGCGGATCTGCTCGCCGAGCACGAGCTCGCGGTGACGGTCGCCGACGCACGCTTCGCTAAGCCGATCGACGCGGGCCTGATGGCCCAGCTAGCGGCCGAGCACGATCTGCTGGTGACCGTCGAGGAGGGCGTGCTGGCGGGTGGCTTTGGCTCGGCCGTCTGGGAGACCTTGAGCGAGGCCGGCGTCACGCCGCCGCGGATTCTGCGCGTCGGCCTGCCGGACCGGTACGTGACGCACGGCAAGCCGGCGTTACTGCACGAGGAGGTCGGCTTCACCGGCAAGCGGATCGCCGAGCGCGTCGCCGCTGCGATCCTCGACCGCGACTCGACCGCCGTCGAGGTTTAGCGCCACTCCATCCACGTCGAGGTTTAGCGCCACTCCATCCACGCCACAGTGCTCGCTACAGCTCCGCCTGCAGTCAACGAGCAAGCGTTCGGTCTGGAAGCATCGAACATGTGTGCGCACTCTCACAGTTGGGCAGCGACTGTATAAGCGGATTTTCCGGCCGCATTCCGTCGTCGGAGGGGTCTACGGTCCTCGGTCCAATCAATCGAGTTGGCCCGGGCGGCAGCGCTAACTGCCCCCGGGCCGCGACACGGAAAGGCTGGACCTTCCCATGCGGACCGAATCCTCCCAGGTTGCCCCTGGCGACCCTGGCACCGAACGCATCCTGATCTTCCTGCTTCTCCGCGACGACCGACGGCGGTGGTCGCTCGCGGACATTGAGGCCGACTTGTACGACGTGGCCCCGGACGCGATCCGGGGCTCCGTGGCGTATCTCGCGGCCGTCGGCGTCGCCGCCCTCAACGGCGAGACTGTCGAGGCGTCTGCGGCCACAAGGCGCATCGACGCGCTTTGCGACATCGCGGTATAGCCGATGCCCACAAGCGAGGACTTGGGGCGCGCGATCCGTCGCCTGCGCCAAGCCCGGCACCTAACGATCCGAGTCGTCGCCCGCAAGGCCGGAATGTCAACGGCGCATCTCGGTGTGATCGAGCGTGGGCACGGCAACCCCAGGCTCGGAACGCTGTTCCGCGTGGCCGATGGCCTTGGCGTCTCGTGCGAGGAGCTTGTGCGCACCGCCGAAGTGGAGGCGGAGCGATGACCGCGACTGTTGCGTTCGGGGAACGGCTCCGCGAGCTACGGGCCGAGCGCGGCGTCTCACAAGACCAGCTCGCCAGCCGGACGGGCATCCACCCAACCGCGATCGGCCGGTTCGAGCGAGGCGACCGTGAGCCGCGACTGCGGAGCATTCTGCGCCTCGCGCAGGGCCTCGATGTGCCGCCTGGAGCGCTGCTGGACGGCCTGGTCAGCGATACCTGACGCAGCGGAGCATCAAGCCTCGGGGATTGGTGGGGCCGCTCCGACCACAAGGCCCAAGGCAGACTAAAGGCCCGCCGAAGCTGGGTACTCCCGCTCCTCGTGGCGAGCCTTTAGGCCAATTCGCCTCGACGGCCCAAGGGCCGCAAGACACCTAACTTTCCGTGGCAAGTGTATCGGCAAAGCAGCGGGAATGTTGAGACTGGGATTGGGGGGCTGGGATTCGAACCCAGATTTCTCTAGGGGAAAGTTAGGCGTCTTGCCGTTAGACGACCCCCCACGGGGGCGCGCTGCGACCCGATCATAACACTTCTCGCTGCCACTAAACTTTGTGCTACATCATGGTAGAGAAACGTGTGGTAGGATGGTGGCAGTGGAGAACTCGATCATCTCGGTTCTGGCCCAGTTGCCCCGCGAGGAGCTTGAGAAGCTGCGCACCAGGGCGGAGACCGATTACCGCCGGATCGGCGTTGAGCTGGAGCAGCTTGACGCCGCCCTGGCACAACAGGCCCGTCGCGACGGGCGTGGACTTGGGCGTGGCCCTGGTGGCGAAACGCGGCAGCTCGTGCTCAAAGCGGTGGCGTCTTTCTCCGAGCCGAGCACCCCTGCACAGGTAGTTGATGCGGTCAAAGCCTCCGGTGCTCTTGTGAGCAAGGGTGCCGTAAGAAATATGGTCCAGCGCCTGACGAAAGAAGGCGACCTGGAACGAGTTGCTGATGGGCTCTACCGGCTCGCGGGGCCGCGACCCCCTACGGACTATGGGGCCGCCGCTGAACACGGGATGCCGGTACCTCCCGCCCGGGTCCGGGTCAGCGCCTTTGCGCGACCCCACCAAACTTCCCCCAACGGTGACGGCCGGAGGGGTGGAGATCAAGAGCAGGGTGGAGAGGTGGTCTCCCGGCATGGGACCGGGTAATTCCTCAAAGCTCACCGCGGGCGGCGGGGCCAGCCGCCTGCGGGCTCTTGATACTTATCTGCTGCACATTCTAGCGTTGAACGCTAGCCTGAGTGTGTGTCCGATCATCTGAAGCCCGATAAGCCGAAACAGACCACGCCAGCGGGCCACCGTATCCTCGTCCCGACGCGCGAGGACTTCGACCAGATCGTCAAGAAGGTCGCGCCGCCGCCAGCAGGTCGTAGACGCCCTGGCGAGACAGACGAGCCTCCCGAGCGATCTGAGCGATAGGCACGCCGTCCGCTTGGGCTTCGCGCATCCGGGCTCGCAGCTCGTCGGTTGCTTGGTGGCGTAGGCGCTCTGCGTACTCGCGTCGTTTGGCGGCGCGACGGATGCCCTTGATCGCGTCGCTGTCGCTCATGCCGTGATCCGGTCGAGCAGCGTCTCGAACATCGACGTGGACGAGTAGCGCGCGTTCCTGCGCCACGTGAACTCGTTGAGGTAGCCCTGTAGCCAGCGGTGGGAGACCTTGCGGTAGGTGCCGCGGATCGCGGGCTTCAGGTGCCCAAAGAACCCCTCGATCGTGTTCGTGTAGGTGTCCCCGACGACATACATGCCCGCCGAGTGGTTGATCCGACTATGGGAAATGAAGTGCTTGTCGAGGCCGTTGTAGGCGGGCCACTCGTCCGTGACGATGATCGATTCCGGCTCGACCCACTCGATCAACGTTTCCTTGAGCTTCGGCCCGCGACGGGACGGCAGAACGGTCGCCTTGACCCTGCCGCCGCGTTCGACGGCGGCGAAAACGGTTGCTCTACTACGTTCGCGTAGTTTCGCGGCCTCCCGGCGCTTCTCGGGCGACAACGCCAGCCGCTCACCCTGCTTCCGTTTGGGCTTACCGTCCACCGACGTCTCGTCGGCCTCGATGTCACCACGTAGCGGCTCGCCGTCATCGATCATCAGCTCGTTGCGGATCTTGTTCAGCATCCGCCAAGCCGTCTTGTAGGACACGCCGATCTCGCGCTCCAGCATCTTCGCCGACACTCCGCAGCGAGTGCTCACCATCATGTACATCGCGAAGTACCACAAGTGCAGCGAAGTGGAGGACTTGTGGAAGATCGTTCCGGCTGTCGGGTGGACGTGGTGTCCGCAGCCGGTGCAGGTCCACGACTGCCGGCCCTGCGCTGTCTTGTACTTGCGGAAGGCGCGCTCATGCTTGCACTTGGGGCACTCGGCGTGTTCGCCGTCCGGCGCGTAGCGCTGACGCCATAGGTGCTCCAGGCAGGCGGCGTCGTCGGGGAAGTCCCGCATGAACTCCATGAGCGAGAAGGTCGAGTCCGAACACGCGGTGCGCGTCGGATCGTGGCGGTTACCTGCGGACATGGTGTCAAGATACTAGACACATTGGCGGGTGTCAAGTGCCTTGACGTAAAGATTTAGGTTCGAGTAGGCTCCGGCGTATGCCAGAGCAACCGTCGCTAGAGGGGTGCCGCGAAAAGCAGCGGCGCGGGATGAAACATCTGCATGACCTCGACGACGCAATCGCCGAGTGGGTCGGCGAGCCTGGGGTCGATCCGAAGCCGTACGAAATCTCCGGCGAGTTCCGCCTGGACAGCAGCGAGTATGTCTTTACAGGGAAGCTGCGCAAGCCCTTGGATGACCTCCTGCTGTGGGGCGTCATCTTCGGCGATGCTGTCCACAACCTGCGTTCTGCTCTTGACCACCTTGTCTGGCAGCTCGTTCGGCTCAACAACAAGAACCCCAGTGGGGCGAACCAGTTCCCGATCTGCGACACGGGCACGAACTACTGGAGCGTCGGATGGCGGAACGGGAAGAAGACGAGCAGCACCCGAGAACGGTGCCTGGGGGGCGTCTCGGACGCCCATAAGGCACTCATCGACGAGATGCAGCCCTACCGTACTCGGATACCACCACGCGCGAGCCATGCGCTCTCCACGCTCCGAGACCTCTCGAACCACGACAAGCATCGGCTTATCCACCTGACCGCGTTTGCAATCGACTTCCCCGATAGCGAAGCGTTGGACAAGCTGCTCGTCGCCAACGCCGACGCGGGCGAGAGAATCGGAACCAGATTCGAGCCGTTCCGGTACGACCGTGAGACAGAGGTCTTTGCCGTCGAATACTCCTGTCCGGGACCAAGCCCGGACGTGAGCGTGCAGGACCAGCCTCCCCTGGGCATAGGCATTAGCGAGTCCCGAGCACGCTTCAGCCACCTTCAGGGGCTCGCCTCCGACATCGGCGGCATGATCGAGGTCTTCGCCCCCGATTTTCCCGCCTAGCGGCGGCTTGTGCGGATTGCTGCTTATACAGTCGTTGCCCATCTGTGCGCACTCTCACACACAAGACGCCTCAGATGGCGGATTATGTCTCTCGACCCGAAGTACAGCAGCATCCCTCCTCCCTCGAAACGGCCCGCTTCCCCAGCGGGCCGTTTCTTTTAAGTCGGGCGCGATGTGTCACGGCTGGGGGCGAGCGCGGTAAGCGGATACCGTTCCCACCGCGGACCGATGCGTAAGCAGCGTCTTGACACCCTCCTGGCCGAGCGCGGCCTCTTTCCCTCACGCACCCGCGCGGCGGCGTCGGTGATGGCCGGCGAGGTCTGCGTGGGGCCCGAGCGCAGGCGCGCACAGAAGCCGGGCGAGCTGGTCGCGCCCGATGCGACCGTCAGCGTCGCCGAGCGCGCGCGGTTCGTCTCGCGCGGGGGGATCAAGCTGGCGAACGCGCTCGCCGGGACCGGCGTCGCCGTGACGGGTCGCCGCGTACTGGACGTCGGCGCCTCGACGGGCGGGTTCACCGACTGCCTACTCCAGCATGGGGCCGCGGAGGTCCTGGCAATCGACGTCGGCTACGGCGAGCTCGCGTATGCGCTGCGCACCGACCCACGTGTACGGACGCTCGAGCGCACCAACGCGCGGGGCCTCACACCGGAGATCGTCATTCGCGCGTTCGCGAAGGTCAATGCGGATCCAATCACTGCCGACGAGCACGACGGGCCAGCGCCGCAGGCGAGCCCGCGCGCCGCACCTGCGGATCTAGCGGTCATCGACGTGTCGTTCATCTCGCTGTGCAAGGTGCTGCCGGCGGTGCTCGACTGCCTGGCCGACTCGTGTGAGGTGCTGGCGCTCGTCAAGCCGCAGTTCGAGGTCGGCCGCGGCCGTGTCGGCCGCGGCGGGGTGGTACGCGATCCCGCCGATCGTCGCTCCGCGCTGATAGCCGTCGGTCTCGCTGCGTGCGAGCTCGGAACAGCGGTCCGCGGGTTCTGCTCCTCTGGCCTGCCGGGGCCGAAGGGCAACCGCGAGACATTCGTGTGGCTGGCTCGTGAGAGCGCCACGGAGATGCGCGGCGACGGGGCATCGACGGCCGTTGCGGACATCGAGCGGATGGCGCGTGAGGTGGAGCCGTGAGCGGGGGGGGCGAGCGCGCGGCGGAGCAGGTTCACGCTCCGAGCGCGGTCGGAGCGCATGCCGATCGGGAGCGGACCATCTCGGTCCTGACTCATGGTCGCGTCGAGGAGACCGCGGCAGCACTCGCACTGCTGCTCAAGCAGGCACGCGCGGCTGGGGTGACGCTGCGCTTCGACGCCGAGGAGGCGCACAAGCACGGGCTCAAGGCCACGACGGGATTAGAGATCGAGCCGACGCCCGGCGGAGGCACGGGTGCGGGGGTCGTGGAGCAGCTGTGTGTCGTGCTCGGCGGCGACGGCACGATCCTGCGAGCGCTGCGGCGCTACGCCGGCACCGACGTACCGGTGTTCGCGATCAACTTCGGGGAGATCGGTTTTCTCGCGACGGTCGATCCGGAGGAACTCGAGGACGGCCTGCGGCGCGCGCTGAGCGGCGATTTCGAGCTGCTGCGATTGCCGGCAGTCGTGCTCGAGACCCCGCGCGGCGAGGAGACCGCGATCAACGACATCGCGATCCACCGTCGCGCCGGGGAGCGGGTCGCGCGACTGGCCTACGAGCTCGGTGGGGAGGAGGTCGGCAGCGTGCGCTGTGACGGCCTCGTGATCGCGACTCCCGCCGGTTCGACCGGCTACAACCTCGCCAACGGCGGACCGGTGATGGCCTGGGGAGTTGAGGGCTTCGTCGTTTCGTTCATCGCGCCCCACTCGATCACGGCGCGCGCACTCGTCGCGGCGCCAACCGACAGGATCACAATTCACAATCGCTCGCGCGAGGCGCTCGATGTCGCCGTCGACGGCCGGCCCGCTTGCGCGCTGGAGGCGGGGGAGGCGATCACCGCTCGCTTCGCCGATGCCGTTGGCACGATCGCGCAGCTGCCCGGATCGTCCTTCTACCGTCGGCTGCGCGAGAAGTTCGGGCGTCTCGCCAGCTAGAGCTCAGGCGACGCGCGTATCGACGCGCACGTCGAGCTCGCTCGTGCGCTGCAGCGAAGCGACGAAGTCATCCAGTTGCTCGCGCGAGAAGCGGCGCTGACCGCCGGGCGTGCGATAGCAGCGCAGATAGCCCGCGTCCGCCCAGCGGCGGATCGTGGCGAGCGATACGCCGAGGTAGCGCGCGGCCTGTGAGCTGGTGAAGACCAGCTGGCGATCGCCGTGGACAGGTGCGGGGGTGGGGGGGAAGGCCATGTACTCGGTTCCTCTCATGGTGGGGCCGCGGCGGTCGCGCGGTCTCGGGGGCGGCGAGATGGGAGCAGGCTGGATGCCCTGTATCCCAACGCTCCCGATGCGTCGAGATTCGGCCGGATGTAGGCGGAAGTCGAGCGCAGTGGAGCTTTGTGGCCATTTGATCGACAGCTGACCCGAAAAACCTGAGCGGTTCCGCGCCGGCACCCCAACAAATACCTTGCAAAAGCGCCTATTTGCACGCAAAGTTGCAGATCTTTGTGCAATCTGGACAATTCGCCGTTGATCTGTACTATCCTCTGCAAACCTACTCATTGGTACGGCTTTCCTGGGAGGATTGGAGCCAGGGGTCGTACGCCTCCGACGGCCGCTGGCCTGAGCGAAGGAGAGCAGAATGCACTGGCAGAAATAAGCTAAGAGCTGCACGGTCAAGCTAGTTGTGAGCTTGGCCACCGGGTCGCGGGAGGCTCGGATGCGAGGCGTCGCCGTTAGGCGGCGCTTCTCGCATTTAAGCCGTCCGTGTCAATGACTCGGGCTCGGCCTCGACAGTCCGGCGTTCGGGAGAGCGCAGCTTGGAGCTAGCCGGAGGTCGGTTGTGCGATCGCACGCGCGCGACGCTCGAAGGCGAGCTCGGCCTCGAAGTCCGCGTCATCGCCGGCGACCGTAGTCACCGGGCCATCGCGCTCGAGCATCGCGGTAAAGCTGTTGACGAGCTCGCCATCGAACTGGCGCCCCGCTGTGCGCCGCAACTCGGCTATCGCGTCCTGCGGCGTCTTGGGCGAGCGGTAGGAGTCGCGCGAGGTCATCGTGTCGTACGCGCTGCAGATCGCGAGGATGCGCGAGATCAGCGGGATCTCGTTGCCGATCAAGCCCGCCGGGTAGCCGCTGCCGTCGACGTGCTCGTGGTGGTAGAGGATCGCGTCTGCAATTGGGCCGTAGCCGTCGAGACGCCCCACGAGCGTCGCGCCGTCCTGCGGGTGGCGGCGGATCAGCGCCCAGTCCTCGTCGGAGAGGACCTCGGCGTTTAGGATTCGATCGGGGAGCGCGAACTTGCCGATGTCGTGCAGTAGGCCCGCGGTATGCGCGATGTCTTGTTCGGCCTCGTCACAGCCCGCCTCGCGCGCGAGCGCCCGCGCGTAGCGCGCGACGGCCGCCGCGTGGCGCGCGGTCATGCGGTCGCGCAGCGCGAGGGTCTCGACGAGCGTGACCAGCACGCCGAGTTGCAGCGAGGCGAGGTGCATCGAGCGCGCCTCGAGCTGATCGGCGCGATCCTCCGAGCGCAGCAGCGCGACGGCCAGCGACTGGAAGACGAGCAGCACAATCACCGAGCCCAGCAGCGCGGGGAAGCCGAGGTTGGTATATGCGACCGCGAGGATCGCGGCTAGCACGCCCGTCGCGATCTGTCCCGGTAGCAGTGGCACGAACAGGTCGCGAACCTGGCCGAGCAGCTTGCGTCCGTAGATCACGCGGTTGTCGAGCGCGACCATCGCAAAGTTCAGCGCGTTGGTGACCATGAACACCGCGAAGACGATCAGACCAAACATCACGCTCTGAATTTCTTCGAGGTTCGCCGGATCGTGGACGTTGCCGACAATCGCGCGCACCATCAGGCCGCCGACGACCGGGAACACGGCGACAGTCGAGAGGTTGTTCAGCCACGAGGTCAGCGGCAGGCGCCGCGGCGCCGAGGTCAGCGCCGTGATTGCGATCCCGAACAGCGCCGCCGGCGCCGGACCGAGCAGGCTCATGGCGAGCACCCACGCGACGAACGCGGCTGTCAGACGCTGCCCGCGGATCTCGACCGTGAGGCGCTGCCCGAGCAGGGCGAGCCCGAGTAGCAGTCCGACAAGCGTCAGCGGTTCCCAGTCCTGTGACCGCGAGGTCAGCGCGGCGACAGTGACGGCGAGCGCGAACGCCAACACCTCCGCGAGCATGAAGAGTCGTCTGGTCAGTGTGGACGCGGGCATGTTCGACGTACCTCTGTCGTCCTTAACGGCCGATCCGACGTCGTACTTAAAGGCCGCCGCCCGAAGTGCCAGGATGCTCGGCCGATGCGCCCGAGCCGTCGATCGCGACGCGCCAGCCCATCCACAGGCGCAGGAAGCCCGCCGTCGCCGCCGCCGCCGCGAGGCCGAAGACGAGGAACGCGACGCGCGGCGAGCCCAGCGTCAGCACAAGTGCGCTCAGCGGTAGGCCGATCAGCGGGCACAGCGCGCCGATCGATTCGACGGTTCCCATCAAGCGTCCGTGGAGCCGCTGGGGCGTGAGCTGTTGCACGGTTCCGATCAGCGAGGCCCACTGGACGCCGTTGCCGATGCCGCCGATCGCGGCCGCGATCGCCGCCAGCGCTAGTGAGGGTGCCGCGGCGAAGCCGATGTAGGCGAGCCCGACCGCGCAGGTCCCGCCCGTCAGCATGCCGCCCAGCGAGCGCTTGCCGACGCGCGCGAACAGGATGCTGCCGAGGACCATGCCCACCCCCCAGGCGCTCAGCAGGCGGCCATAGCCGAGATCGCCGGCGTGCAGCGTGCTCTTCGCGTAGAGCACCTCCGCAGGGGCGCCCGTCTCGAAGAAGATCAGTGCCGCGGCCTCGGTCAGCAGTAGCGCGCGAAGCGTGGGTGTTTCGCGCAGGTAGGACCACGCGGCGCCCAGACGCTCGAGCACCGACGTGCCCGTGCGTTCCTCGACGTAGGGGTGCAGGTCGATCAGCAGTGCACCGCAGACCAGGAACGAGCCGGCGTCGATCAACATCGCGACCGGCGCACCGAAGAGCTGGACCGCGCCCGCCGCGAGGATCGGACCGACGACGACCGAGGCCGACAGCGCGATGTTCAGTGCCGCATTCGCGTCGTGCCCAGCGGGTGTCGCTGCCTCGGCATCGAGGTCCCCGCCGAGCAGTGCATCGGGCGTCGAGGGGCTCGAGGTTGGCTCGTATGAGTCGTGCTGCGCGGCTGGGTCCCGGGGCTGCGATGGATCCGCACGGGCTGCCTCGGTGCGCAGCAGGGCGCTCGCCACGAGCGCCCCCGCGCCGTCGAGTGCGACGAGCGCGAGGATCGCCGGCAGCCAGAACTGCCAGACCAAGGCCGCGATCGCGGCCGCGCACACGGCCTCGAGCGCGTAGATCGCGCTGAGTCGCCCGCGGCGCGGCGAGGCCTCCACGCGCGCGACCAGCGCGGGCACTGCAAGCGCCGGCAGGAAGCGCGCGAGGAACAGCGCCGTGACGGCGACGGCGCTGTGGGTGTGGTCGTAGACCGCCACCGACAGCGCGACGGTGCCGAACCAGGTGCCCAGCTGGTTGATCGTGTAGGCAGCGAGAATCCTTCTCAGCCGGGGCGAGGAGGGCAGCACGGACACGCTGCCACGCTAACGCTTGGGTGAGACGATCGTCGGCAGACGCTCCGCGAGACACGGCCGAGGCGCTACCGAACAGCGTCTCAACCTGCGGCTGATGCGGCCTGAGCGAACCGGCCGCTACGCACCGGCGTGCGCTCGGCGAAGAGGCCGAGCGCGACGACCGGGAGGCTGGGATGACGGTGACCCAACACATTCATCAACGACTCCGCGGTCACTTCATCGAGGTCTCCGGCGAGCATCACCACGCCGCTCGCAGGTGCCTGCTCGAGTACCTCCCAGGCGGCCCCCGCTTCGCCGAACTGAGTATCTGCTGGGAGCGCCTCGGTGAGGTCGGCGAGCACCTCCGCGCGTCGCGCTGGGTCCGCGCCAGCGATCAGGATCTGCGAGCGCTCTGGCGCTGCGCGCAGCTCGCGGTCAGACTCGGGTGCGTGCTCGGGTGCTTCGCGGTCGGGGCGCAGACCGCCGCCGCGCAGCATGCGCAGGTGGGGACGGTGGACGCTCGTGCGCCGGTGCTCGTATGTGCCCAGGAAGCTCATGTCGTAAAGCCCGCGCCCGTGAATGTCGTGGATCCCGCGTAGCTCGTGGATCCCGTGTAGCCGGCTGTGCCGTGCCCGGCGCGCTCGCTGCTCGCCCACGCCAGTTGTGTGCCGGGCGCGCCGAACTGCGACAGGCGCGCTTCCAGGGAAGGACGTGGCTCGTTGCGTCCACCGACCAGCACGCGCAGCTCCGCATCGCCCACGATGCCGAGATCCGCCTCCACATCGCCGCGAGCCGCAAGCCGCGCGAGACCGGAGAACACGAAGAACGCGACCGCGCCGATCGCAAGCCAGCACACGAAGAGGATGCCGGCGAAGCTCATCCGAGCTCACTCCCAGTCGCTGCCCTTAGTGCGCTTGCATCATGCATTGCGGTCGGCTCCTTGCCTTATGCCCTACCGGCCGGTCCGCACCGCCTACCTACTAATAGATGCCCGGAGCGGGGGCCGATCGATCGTTCGCTACAAACGACATGATGAGCCCTCGCGAGCCGTTTGTCTGTCGGCCTCAGGGTGCCGATCGTGTCGTCCTAAAGGTGCCGATCTCTGTCGTCCCGAAGGGTCCGCCTAGGACGCGTGGGCACTTTGCCGCTGCCCGGCTCGCTACGGTGTGCGCCATGCAAACTGGCACACCCGGCGTAGATCGGCCGATCGAGGTCATCATCGCAGATGACCACGCCGTCGTCCGCGACGGCATCCGTACCGTCCTCGAGCGCGAAGCCGATGAGTTCCACATCGTCGCGGAGGCCGCCGACGTCCCGGCGACGATCCGCGAAGTTCGCGCCCACAAGCCCGACCTGCTCACGCTCGACCTCTCGATGCCCGGCGGCTCGAGCCTCGCGGCGCTACCGCAGTGCTTCGTCGCGCACCCCACGCTCGCCGTCGCGATCCTCACGATGCGCGAGGACCCCGAGTACGCGCGCCAGGCGCTGCGCGCCGGCGCGCGCAGCTACGTCCTCAAGGAGGCCGAGCCCGCCGAGCTGCTGCAGGCCTTCCGTCTCGCTGTCGCCGGCGGGAACTACCTGCATCCGCGGCTCGGCGCGCTGATGGTCGCCGGCGGCGAGTCCAATCAGGACGGGATCGCGCTCAGCGACCGCGAGCGCGAGGTCGTGCGGCTGATCGCGCTGGGGCACACCAACCCGCAGATCGCCGAGCAGCTGCACGTCGCCGAGCGCACCGTCAAGACCTATCGCGCCCGCGCGATCGAAAAGCTGGGCTTCTCCTCACGCGCCGAGATCACCGCATACGCGCGGCGCCTGGGGCTCGTCGACTAGACGGCGGCGGGGCGTCCCGCGACGGGGATCGTCAGGCGCACGCGCGTGCCGCTGCCCGGCGCCGGCGCGAGCGTCAGCTCGCCACCGACGAGCTCCGCGCGCTCGCGCATTCCGGAGAGCCCGAAGCCGCCCTGCAGGCCGTCGCCACGCGGCCCCGTCGGTGCTCCTCCGGCTGGTAGTCCGCGCCCGTCGTCGGTCACGGAGACGATGACCGACGATCCGTCGGCGGTCGCCGAGACGCTGACGACGGCACGCGTTGCCTCTGCGTGGCGGCTGACGTTTGTGAGGGCCTCCTGCACGACGCGGTAGATCGTGCTCTCGAGCTCGGTGTCCATGCGCTCGCGCTCGGGATCGAGGGCGATCTCGGTCTGGACGTCCAAGCCGTCGATCGCCTGCGCCCGCCGTGCGAGCGCCTCGAGCGCGGCGGCCAGGCCGAGATCGTCCAGCGCGGCGGGCCGGAGCTCGGTGATCAGGTGGCGCAGGCCGTCGATCTCGGTGCCGAGCCCCTCGAGCACGTCGTCGACGGCGAGGTTCAGCGCGGCCGCCTCCTGCTGGTCACGCGCGTTGGCGAGTTTCAGCCGCAGCGCGCCCAGGCCCTGGACCGTCTCGTCGTGGATCTCGCGCGCCCAACGCGTGCGCTCGCGCTCCTGCGCCTCCATCCCGTAGCGCAGGCGCTCAATCTCAACCGAGCGCTCTGCCGCCAGACGCTGCGCGACGCTCGCCGCGAATGCGCTGAGCGCGCGGCGGTCGGGCTCGCGAAAGCCGCCGTCGCTGCGCAGCGCGATCACGAGGCCACTGCCCTGGCCCTCCATGCTCAGCGGCTCGACGAGCGCCGCGCGGGCCTCGATCCCGAGTTCGTGCAGCCACGCGGCGTCGCGTCCGCGCGGGCGATCGAGCGCGACCGGCTGGCCCGCGAGGTAGAGCGCCCCGAGCGCGCTGCCCTCGACCGGCAGCACGCGCAGGCGCACGGTGCCCTCGCCGCTGGAGGCCGCGACGCGCAGCTCGCGGCGCTCCTCGATCACCATCAGCAGGGTACTTGCGTCGAGCAGCGCGAGGCCGCGGTCGGCCATCAGTCGCAGGAGCCAGAGCTCAGAGCCGGAGAGCATCCCGGAAACCTAACCGCTCGCGGCCCACCGCCGCGCGCGCCTGCGCAAGCAGGGCCTCCGCGCTCAGTCCCTCGCGCCACGCGGCCAGGCCGATCACGATGCGCAGCGCACGACGTTCGCCGTGCACCTCGAGCTTGATCGCGCGCAGCCGGGCCAGCATCCGCCGCGCCACGATCTCACCGCGCGGCCCGTCCGCGCCGGGCAGCAGGACGAGCAACTCGTCCTCGCTGGGGCGTCCCACGCGATCGAAGCCGCGCAGCTCGCGACGCAGCGCGAGACCCGCGTAGGCGAGCGTCCGCTCGGCGAGCTCCGGGCCGTGCGCGCGCGCGAGCTCACCGAGATCCTCGATGTCGAGCAGCAGGCAGCTGAGCGCCGTGCCATTGCGCCCCGCGCGGGCGATCTCCTCGCGCAGGCGCGCCTGCAGGGCGGACGCCGAGGCGTATTCGATCGATCCCGCGCTGGAATGACCTCGTGAGTTGTCGTTGTCGCTGGCGGTCATGCGCTCGGGCAGGGGAGTTCGTGCGTGGCACCCAACCAACGCAACTCTAAGGGCTGATCTTCGGGGATCGTCCACGCGGGTCGGCGCGAGGGACGAGGTCGCGGGCGCGGGACCTCCTGTCCCGCATCGCAGCTTTGTGCGCCGGCGCGGGACGCGGTCACTGGGCTGGCGGCGCTTCTTGGTTCCCGTCTAGCCAGCCGCATATCTCCTCGGCCTCCGGCGCGCCCAGTACCTCGAATAGCTCGAGTGCCTCTCGCATATATTGCACACCAGTCGTGATGTCGCCCAACTTGCACATCCTCAGCCCGAGATTGCGGAGCACGAGCGCCTCGTTATGGCGGTCGCCGAGCCTGCGGCTCATCGCGAGTGCCAGTTCGTAGTTGGCGAGCGCGTCCTCGGAGTCACCCTGCGCGCCCTGAGCGTTGGCGAGATTGTTGAGCGTCTGCGCTTCGCCTCGGCGGTCTTCGAGCTCGCGGCAGATCGCGAGGTCCTGTTCGTAGTTGGTGATCGCCTGCTCGGTGTGACCCTGCTCCAGGTAGACGTTGGCAAGGTTGTTGAGCGTCTTTCCGGCGCTGTGGCGGTCGCCGAGCTCCTCGGCGACTTCGAGGGCCTGCTTGTAGCTGGCGATCGCCTTATCCCAGCGGGCCTGGTGGCAGTATGCGGTGGCGAGGCTATTGAGCATCAGGCCCTCGCCGTAGCGCTCGCCAAGTGCCCTAGCGGATTCCAGGGCGAGCTCGTGCGTGCCTATCCAGTCGTCCCAGTAGCTCCGCAGCGAGAAGAAGTCGGTGAGCACGACCGTCAGGGCAAGCACGGCGCGATCGTGGCCCGCGACGCTTGCTGCCTCGACGGCCGCAATCAGGCTCCGCCGTTCGGCCTCCAGCCACGTGAGCGCTGCCGCGTGGGCGGCATCCTCGCCGCCGAGCACCTGGCTTGCCACCTGGGCGCCGTTGCCCAGCCATGACGTCGCTTTGGCGAGGATCAGCGTCTGATCCAGGCTCGGCTCGACCCCCAAGCAATCCTTGGCGAAGAGATGGATCAGGTCGTGAAAGCGATAGCGCTCGGGGCCGGCGGGCTCGAGCATCTGGGCTTCCACGAGATAGTCGAGCAGCCGCTCGGCATCCCTCATCTCGATCTCGCCAGCACCCGCGGCCAGCGCGGTGGAGCAGTCGGGGCCTGGCAGCTCGGCTAGCAGGCAGAACAGGTGCGCGGCGTCGGGCTCGAGCTCCTCGTAGCTGATCGCGAGCGACGCACGCACCGCCTGCTCGTCGAGTTCCAGCTCTCCAAGCCGCCCGCGCTCGTCGGTCAGGCGCTCGGCCAGCCACGCCAGTGTGCGATGTGGCCGGTTGCGCAGGCGGCCGGCCGCGATCCTCAGCGCAAGCGGCAGCTCCCCGCAGAGTCGCGCGACCGACACGGCCGCTTCCCGTTCGTCGCCCACCCGCGGCGCGCCGACGATCTCGCCGAGCAGCTCCACCGCGACATCGCTGTCGAGCACGTCCACCTTGTGCACCGCCGCGCCCGCGAGCCCGCCGAGCGGCCGGCGGCTGGTCACGATCACGGCGCACGTCGGCGAGCCCGGCAGCAATGGGCGGACGTGAGAGAGGTCGCGGGCGTTGTCGAGCACCACCAGCGCGCGCCTGCCCTCCAGGCGTGAGCGGAAGAAGGCTGCGCGCTCATCCACGGACTCCGGGAACGGCTCCTCGACTCCGAGCGCTCGCAGAAAGCCGGCGAGCACTTCGCCCGGTGCGAGCGGCGCGCCGGCGCCGGCTCCGAGATTGACGTACAGCTGAGCATCGGGGAACGCCGGCTTGGCCGCGTGGGCGAGGCGCAGTGCGAGCGCCGACTTCCCAACCCCGGGAGGGCCGTAGAGGGCGATTCGGGTGCCGACTCCCAGCTCGGCGGAACCCACCTTGAGCAGGAGCGCGCCGAGCTCGCCCAGCAGCTCCTCGCGGCCGACGAAGTCGGGGATGTCGGCTTCGAGCTGGAACAACGCCTGCGCCCCGACGTGGTCGTCAACGCGGAGGTTCTCGACGCGCGCGACGTTCAACAGCCGCTCGACGTGAGCCTGCCCGCTGACGGCGGTCTTCAACAGCGGATCGCGCGGCTCGCTCACCAGGTTTGCCGCAGGTTCACGCTCACGCCCGCCGCGCTCAGAAGCTGACGTCGCGGGCGCGGCCGATGTTGACGACCTTGCCGACGTGGGCGTTGTCGCGGACCTCGGTGACGAACCGTGCGACGCTCGCATCGCGCTCGGCCTCGGCCAGCAGGCCTTCGAGCTCCTTGCCAAACGACGGGTCCGCGGAGATGCGCTCCTGCAGGACGGCTGCTAGCTCTCTGGTGTTCGCCTCGTCGGCTGGCGCGCGCTCGACCGCGGTCAGCGCCTGCTGTGCCGGCTTATCGTCAGAGAACCGCCCGCGCACCGTTGCGAGCAGCCGTCCGAGTGCGTCGGCTGCCTCGCGCCCGGTCTCCTCGGCGGCTCCCCCGAGCGCCTTGGCGAGCAGCGCCGCCACGCTCAGCGAGAGGGGATCGATCATGCGGTCTCCAGGCTCGGCATCGATTCAGCAATCGCGACAGATCAAACTTGCGGGCAAGCTAGCACGAGCCGGCGACGCGGGGTAGGAGGCCCCGCGCCCACGGCCGCGGTCCTTGCCGCGACTCGCGCGGACGATCCCCAGTCAAATGCCAGACGGCGCGCGCGGCGAATCCGTCGGCACCCGCTGATAGACCTGCACGCATGCTGCACGAGCTGCGTGTCGAGAATCTCCTGCTGATCGAGCGCGCCGAGCTCGAGCTGGCGCCGGGGCTGAACGTCCTCACCGGCGAGACCGGCGCCGGCAAGACGGTCCTCGCGCATGCTCTGGACCTGCTGCTCGGTGGGCGCGCGCGTACGGGGATTGTGCGTCCCGGCGCCGCCGAGGCCTATGTTGAGGGCAGCTTCGCGTTGACGGCGGCGCTGCAGGGGGAGCTTGGCGAGTTGCTGGCTGCCGATGCCGAGGAGATCGTGCTCGCGCGGCGCGTCGGCGCCGACGGGCGCACCCGCGCGTACGTCAACGGGCGCTCCGCCGCGGTCGCCGACCTGCGGCGGCTGGGAGCGGCGCTGCTCGAGTTCTACGGCCAGCACGAGCATCGCAAGCTGACGCTCGCCGCGGCGCAGCTGGAGATCCTCGACCGCTTCTGCGGGGTCGAGCAGGCCGCGCGGCGCGATGCGTGTGCCGCCGCGTTTCGCGACCTGCGCAGCGTGCAGCACGAGCTCGACGAGCTGCGCGAGCTGGCCGGGGCGCGCGAGCGCGAGCTCGACCTGTTGGCTTACGAGCTCGCCGAGATCGATGAGGCCGCGATCGAGCAGGGTGAGTCCGAGCGGCTGCTCGCCGACCGTGAGCGGCTGCGGTGCCTAGACGCGCTGCGCGCCGCCGCCGGCCTCGGCGCGCAGACGCTCGTACCGGACTCCCCCGACGCGGTCGGCGCTGCGGCGCTGCTGGCCGATGCCGCCGCGCGGCTGGACGCGCAGGCTGGTGTCGACGTGGAACTCGATGCGCTCGCTGCTCGCTGCCGCGCCCTGCAGATCGAGGCCGAGGATGTCGCTGGTGAGCTGGCGCGCTACGGCGAAGGTTTGGAGGCTCAGGACGGGGCACTGGAGGCCGTCGAAGAGCGGCTCGCGTTGCTGGAGCGTTTGACGCGCAAGTACGGCGGCAGTATCGAGGCTGTGGTGGAGTACGCCGAACGCGCCCGCGCCCGGCACGAGCGGCTGCTGGGCGCCGGCGTCGAGCTCGAGCAGGCCACAGCGCGGCTGGCGAGTGCGCAGAGCGCACTCGATCTGCAGGTTCAGGCGCTGCACGCGGCGCGCGCCCGCGCCGCACCGCACCTGGCGCGGGCGGTCGGCGAGCAGTTGGCGTCGCTGGCGATGCCCGAGGCGACTTTCGAGGTAGGACTGACGCCGTGTGAGGTCGGCCCGAGCGGGGGGGAGGGCGTCGAGTTCGTGATTGCCTCCAATCCGGGTGTCGCGCCGGGGCCGCTGCGCGAGATTGCCTCCGGTGGCGAGCTCTCGCGTGTGATGCTCGCGCTCAGCGCCGTCGCCGATGGCGGTGGCTCCGCCGCGCGGCGGTCCACCCGCGGACGTCCGCGGGCCGCCCTCGCTGCGAGCGGCCGTGCGGCCACTGCTGAGCCGAGTCGCGCGACACTCGTCTTCGACGAGATTGACGCCGGGATCGGCGGGCAGACCGCGCGCGCCGTCGGCGAGCGCCTGCGCCAGCTCGCGGCCGCGCGGCAGGTGCTGTGCATCACGCATCTGCCGCAGGTCGCCTCGCTTGCGGACCGGAACTTCTCGGTCGTCAAGGACACGACCGCCAAGCCGACCCGCACCGAGGTGGTCCGTTTGCGTGAGGCCGAGGTGCTCGCGGAGCTCGTGCGGATGCTCGGCGCCCCCGACGACGACGCCTCCGCGCGTCGGCACGCGCGCGAGCTGCGCAAGGCGGCCTAGCTTCCGTGACAGCGCCGACTAGACTCCCGAGCAGCCCTTCATGAATTTGCATCTCCCTGACCGACCGGCCGACGCCCCCGCTAAGACGCGGTTCATCTTCATCACCGGCGGTGTCGTCTCCTCGCTCGGTAAGGGCATCGCCGCCGCCTCGCTCGGGCGATTGCTCGTCGCGCGCGGCCTGACGGTGGGGCTGCAGAAGTTCGACCCGTACATCAACGTCGACCCCGGCACGATGTCGCCCTACCAGCACGGCGAGGTGTTCGTGACCGAGGACGGCGCGGAGACCGACCTCGACCTCGGCCACTACGAGCGCTTCACGGACTCCAACACCGGGCGCGCCTCGAATGTCACGGCGGGGGGGATCTACGACACGGTGATCCGCCGCGAGCGCCGCGGGGACTACCTCGGCGGCACCGTGCAGGTCGTCCCGCACATCACCGACGAGATCAAGCAGCGCATCGCGCTGATCGCGCAGTTCAGCGACGTCGACTTCGTGATCACCGAGATCGGCGGCACCGTCGGTGACATCGAGTCGCTGCCGTTCCTGGAGGCGATTCGCCAGTTCCCTGTTGATGTTGGACGGCGGCGCTGCATGTTTATCCACCTCACGCTCGTCCCCTACATCGGCCATGCCGGCGAGCTGAAGACCAAGCCGACGCAGCACTCCGTCAACGAGCTGCGGCGCATCGGGATCGCGCCGGACATGCTGATGTGCCGCTCGGAGGGTTCGCTTTCGAGCGAGATCCGCAAGAAGATCGCGCTGTTCGCGAGCCTGCCACCGAGCGCGATCGTCTCGGCGTGCGACGTCGACAACATCTACAAGGTCCCGCTGACCTTCAACGAGCAGGGGGTCGACGACTTCATCCTCGAGCACTTCGGCGTCGAGGCCGCCGCGCCGGACCTCGCGCGCTGGCAGGAGCCGATCGAACGCGCCGAGAGCGCGAGCCGGACCGTGCGGATCGCGCTGGTCGGCAAGTACGTGCAGCTCGAGGACGCCTACCTGTCGGTCTGCGAAGCGCTGCGCCACGCCGCTGCGTTGCAGGACGCGCGCGTGCAGATCGATTGGGTGGACTCAGAACAGCTCGAGGACGGCGGGGCGGCGCTCGAGCTGCTCGCGCAGGCCGATGGCGTGCTGATCCCCGGCGGCTTCGGTGGACGCGGGATCGAGGGCAAGATCGCCGCCGCGCGCGTCGCGCGCGAGCAGCGCGTGCCCTACCTGGGCATCTGCCTCGGCATGCAGATCGCGGTCGCCGAGTTCGCCCGGCACGTCGCCGGGATGGAGGGCGCGAACTCGACGGAGTTCGACCTTGAGACGCCCTATCCGGTGATCGACCTGCTGCCCGAGCAGAAGGAGGTCGCGGATCTCGGCGGCACGATGCGCCTGGGAGCCGATCCGATCAAGCTGCACGACGGCTCGCGCGCGCGAGAGATCTACGGCGAAGCCGTCGTCTACGAGCGCCACCGCCACCGCTACGAGGTCAACAACCTGCTGCGCAAGCGCCTGCAGAGCGCCGGCCTGTGCATCTCGGGCACCTCGCCGGACGAGCGCCTCGTCGAGGTCATCGAGCTCGACGAGCACCCGTTCTTTGTCGCATCGCAGTATCACCCCGAGTTCAAGTCGCGTCCCGAGCGCCCCGCGCCACTGTTTAAAGAGTTCGTCGCTGCGGCACTCGCCTATGCGACGCAGCGAGGCGAGGATCTCGAAATCCATGCCTCGCAGGGTGAGGAGCGCGAGCGCTCGCAGACCGGTCGGCAGTCGCTGGCCGGCGGCTCGTGAGCGCTGCCAGCGGCGCCGACGAGCTGGAGCGGCGCTACCTGGGCGACATCTTTGCCGAGCTGTGCCGCATTGAGAGTCCCTCGGGACGTGAGAGCGCGTGTGCTGCGCGGATCGCGCAGGAGCTGCGCGCGCTGGATATCGCGGTCGAGGAGGACGACGCCGCTACCCACACGGGCGCCGATTGCGGCAACCTGCTCGCGCGTGTCGCCGGTGGTGAGGGACCGCGCCCGGCCGTGCTGCTGTGTGCGCATCTCGACACGGTTCCGCTGCACGCGCCGGTCGAGCCGGTCGTCCGCGAGGGCTACTGGGAGAACGCCAACGACGGGATCCTCGGCGCCGACAACAAGGCGGCGATCGCGGTCATGCTCGCACTCGCGCGGCGCGTGCATCGCAGCGGCGCGCCGGTCGATCTGGAGCTGCTGTTCACCGTCGGCGAGGAGGTCGCGCTGGCCGGCGCGCGCGCGTTTGACATCACGCGCCTGCGCAGCCACTTCGGCTACGTCTTCGACCTCTCCTCGCCGATCGGAGAGCTCGTGCTCGCGGCCCCCTGCCACTACCGGCTGCAGGCCACGTTCAAGGGTCTCGCGGCGCACGCGGGCGTTCGTCCCGAGCAGGGGCGCAGCGCGATCCTCGCGGCGGCGCGCGCAATCGCCGACATGCCGCTGGGCCGCGTCGACGAGTACAGCACCGCGAACGTCGGCACGATCGCGGGGGGCAGCGCGATTAACGTCATCCCTGAGCGCTGCGCGATCCTCGCGGAAGTCCGCAGCCAGCAGGACACGCGGGCCGAGGCGCTGCTGGCGGAACTCGTCGACTGCATTCACGAGGCCGCGAACCTGCCGGAGTGCGAGTGCGATGTCGATATCGACATCGCACGTACCTTCGAGGCCTATCGGCTCGCGCCGGGCCTACCCGTCGTGCGTGCCGCCGAGCGCGCACTGCGAGAGCGCGGGCGAGAGCCGGTGCGCGTGGTGAGCAGCGGGGCCTCCGACGCGAACGCGTTTGTCGCTCGCGGCCTGCCGGTCGTGAACCTCGCCAATGGCACCGAGCGCAACCACGAGCCCGGCGAGCGCGTCGCCGTGGAGGCGCTCGAGCAGATGCTCGACGTCGCGCTCGCGCTGCCGGGCGCCGTTGCCTCCGTCCTCACGGCACCGGCTGCTGCGGCGTCCGCCACGGCGCTGTAGCGTCCCGCATCGATGCTGAGATCGCGCCCGCCACAGCCTTTCAGGTCCACGCCGTGAGCGTCCGCGAGGCCGTCGGCTCGGCGAACGGCACGCTGCGGCTCGATGGCGGTGGTGAGCGTCCGCAGGATCCGGTCGAGCAGGAGGGCTGGCAGCTGACGCTGCCGCTGGCGGGGGCCATCGCGGTGCTTGCTCGCGACGGCCAGCTGTCCTCGCTGGCGTGGGCGTTCTCCCAGGCACAGCCCGGGGCGCGTCTGGGTTATGTGCAGAGCACCGGTAGAGCCCCCAGCGAGCAATTCGCCGCCGAGCTCGACACGCTGCGCGCACACGGGCTGCTCGCGGGTCAGCTAGTCGTCGGCGCGCCCGGTGCGCCGGGCACCGAGCGTGATGACGTGCTGGGGACAGCCGGTGCGCTGCACCACGGATTGGGCGCGCTCGGCTGGGACGCCGTCGTCTGCGGGCCCGGTATCGAAGATGGCCAAGCGGTTGCCCACAGCGGTCTCGCGGCACTCGAAGCGGCGCACACGGCACTTGCGCTGGGCTGTCCGACGCTGCTCGTCGCGCGGATGTCCTCCGGTAACCCCGGTGGGGGCCAGCGCGGGATCGCTCAGGAAACCCTGCTCGCGCTCGACCTGCTGTTGGCGCCCGTCACCGTTGCCTTGCCCGCCGGCCTGCGCTCTCCGGTTGGCGCCGACCTGCGCGCCGGTCTCGGCTCGCTCTTTAGCGCCTCGCGCAGCGCGGCGCCCGCGCAGCTGGAGCTCGACGTCGCGCGCCCCGCACGGATTACTCGCCACGACTGGCGTCGCGCCCCCGTCGATCTACCTGGGTTCGCCGGCTCTGGGCTACCGGCGTGCGCGGCGGGCCGCGGGCCGGCCGAGGACCCGCTGTACTTCGGCGCCGCGCTGGCCGCGGGCGCGACGCTGGCTGAGCTCCTCGCAGAGTCTCGCGGCCAGCGTCCGGTCGGCTATGGCGAGGACGGCGAGGACGCCACCGTCTGAACGTGCGCTTGTCTGAACGCGCGCTTGCATCCGCAGGTCGCGAGCGCATGCCCCGCGAAGCTGGGGGAGTGACAACGCCAAATACCCGTCTGGCCGCGATCGACGATGCGCAGCTGACACTCGACTTCCTCGCCTATCTCGAGCTCGAGCGTGGTCTCTCGCGCAACACGCTACAGGCCTACAGCTCCGATCTGAGTCAGCTGTGCGAGTTTCTGGCGCCGCGGGGTGTCGGTGTGTTGTCCGCCGCTCACGGCGATCTCGCGGCGTTCCTCGCGGATCTCGCGATTGGTAACGCGGAGCGTTCCGCGGTTGCCCCCTCAACTCTTCAGCGCAAGGTCGCGTGTTTGCGCTCCTTCTATCGGCATCTACGTCGCGAGGAACTGATCGCGCACGATCCGACCGCCGACCTGCGCGGACCGCGCGCGACGCAGCGCTTGCCGGCGGTCCTCAGCCGCGAGCAGGTCGCCGCGTTGCTCTCACAGCCGAGCGGCAGCGAGCCACTTGCGCTGCGCGACCGCGCGCTGCTGGAGGTCATGTACGCCTGCGGGCTGCGCGCCTCGGAGGCCGTCGGGTTGGAGCTGGGAGACATCGACCTCGACGATGGGATGTTGCGCGCGCGCGGCAAGGGCTCCAAGGAACGGCTGATACCCATCGGCCGACACGCGGTGCGCGCACTGCGCGCATGGTGCGAGCACGGACGCCCCGCGGTACTGAGTGAAGCCGCTCGAGCGTCCGCGTCGCAGTCCGGTGCGACACGCGCCCGTGCGCCCGCGCCCGCCGTGGTCGGCGCCGTGCAGAGCACGCTGTTCCTCAACCGCCGCGGCCGGCCGTTGACGCGCCAGGGCCTCTACAAGATCGTCCAGGGTCACGCACGGCGTGCCGGCCTGCAGGAACGCATGAGCCCGCACACCCTGCGGCACAGCTTCGCGACACACCTGCTGGCTGGCGGCTGCGACCTGCGCTCGCTGCAGGAGATGCTCGGACACGCGGATCTCTCGACGACCCAGGTCTACACGCATCTCTCCGCCGAGACGCTCAAAGAGGTCTACTTCAGCGCCCATCCACGCGCCTCACGCTGAACGCCGGCGCATCGCCTCGCCAGCGCATCGCCTCGCCGGCGCGGTCCGCGCGGCGACATAAGCTGAGAGACGATGCCCGAGCTTCCCGAGGTCGAGACCGTCAGACGCCAGCTCGCGCCGCTCGTCGAGGGCCGGCGCCTGCAACAGATCGAGATCCTCGATGCGCGCTGGTCACGTCCGCTGGAGCCGCACGAGCTGGCCGACGCGCTGCGCGGCCGGCGCGTGCTGGAGCTAGGCCGGCGCGGCAAGTACCTGATCTGGCGCCTGGAGGACGAGGTGCACCTAGTCCAGCACTTGCGCATGACCGGCGCGGTGCTCTGCGATCCCAAGCCCGAGCCCGCTCACGTGCGGGTACGGATTGAGCTGGGACCGCGCTCCGCGGCAGCCGCGCGCGCGGCCACAGCGACCGACGTGCAGGCCGCGCGGCGTCGCCAGCGACTGGTGATCGTCGATCCGCGCCGCTTCGGGACCGGCGAGCTGGTCCTCGGCGCTGAGGCGCTCACGGAGTTCTTCGCCGCGCGCCTCGGCGTCGAGCCGCTTCAGGAGGGCTTCACGGCCGAGCATCTGCGCACGCTCGCGCGCGGTCGCAGCGCCCCGATCAAGGCGTTCCTACTCGACCAGCGACGAATCGCCGGGGTCGGCAACATCTACGCTGACGAGGCACTGCATCGCGCGCGCATCCATCCCCTGCGACCCGCCGGGGCACTCACGCGCGCGCAGCACGAGCGACTGCGCGACGCGGTCGTCGCGGCATTGCGCGAAGGAATCGACGCGCGCGGGGCGACGATCGACGACTTCCGCCACGTCGACGGCTTCCGCGGCTCCTTCCAGGACCGCTTTCGCGTGCACCGCCGCGCCGGCGAGGCCTGCGCGACGTGCGGGACGACGATCGTCAAGATGGTCGTCGGCGGGCGCGGGACCTACGTCTGCGAGCGCTGCCAGCCCCGCCCGCGGGCGCAGCGCTAGGGCTGCGCCGCGCCGACACGACGCGGGTCGATCTGCGCCGCTCAAGTGTCGCGCCGGGGCGACCGATGGTAGCGCCGTGGCTGCTGCCCGGAGGAGGCGCAGCAGCTGTTTGAACCGCGTGGCGGTCTATCCCGCCTGCAGTCTCGTCGGCATGGTGCGCGACTTGGTCGCTGGCTCGCCTCGAGGCCGCCCGTCTCTAAAACGAAAGGAACGCCCATGCGACGCCCAGCTCGCGTTGGTCTTGGTGCAGTGCTGCCGATTGTGAGCGTCGTGCTGCTCGGCTCGAGCGCCACGGCCAGCGCCACGATCACGACCACCCTGACGCCCAACCACGGCTCCGAGCAGAAGTTCGTGGTTCCCCCGGATGTCACGCACGTCGAAGTGACGGCGATCGGCGGCGCAGGGGCGGGCGGCGACGAAGGGACCGGTGGCGGCTCCGGCGCGAAGGTCACCGCGACGCTTGCGGTCGAACCGGAACAGAAGCTTTACGTCGACTTCGGCGGCGGAGGATCCGCGCCGGAACGAGGCGGCGCTGGGGGAGGCGCGGCGGATGTGCGCAACTTGCCGGGTGGCTCAGCATTGCCATCGCTCGAATCGCGGCTGCTCGTAGCGGGCGGCGGCGGCGGCAGCGGCATCTGCTTCTTCAACCAAGGCGGCGGCGGCGGGAGCGCGTCTGGTCAAACCGGGCAGGCGGGTAGTGGGGGCGAAGAAGGGGCCGGCGGCGGCGGTGGTGCGACCACGAGTGCCGGAGGTACGGCTGGAGGCGGAGGGAGCAGCGGCAACGGCGGTGGCCACGGGGAACTCGGCAAAGGCGGCAACGGTGGACAACAGACAATCGGCGCGAACTGTGGTGCCGGCGGCGGCGGCGGCGGTTACTACGGTGGCGGTGGCGGCGGCGGCGATGCCTTCGGCGGTGGCGGCGGCGGTGCCGGCTCCAGCTATGTCGAGCCCGCAGCCACCGGCGCGAGCTACGCGTCGGGCGCCGGCAATCCCGAGGAGGTCACGTTCACCTACCCAGGGCCGGTCGCCACGGCCTCTCCGGCGAAGCTGACCTTCGGCGAACAGCCGCAGCAGACGGTGAGCGCTCCCAAGAGCGTGACCATCACCAACACCGGTGTGGGGCCTCTGTACCTCTACGGCCTCACCTTCGAAGGAGCCGACGAAGATGACTTTCTCGCCGGTGTCGGCTCGTGTCTCGGGCCGGTGGAAGAAGGCGCGAGCTGCAAGGTGTCGGTGAGGTTCGATCCGCAGGGCGAACACGCGCGCACGGCGAAGCTGGTGATCGCTGGCAACACCGGCGAAGCGCCGAAGACAGTCGAACTGGAAGGCACCGGCGGATCGCTGCCGCAGGGGCCGACGGGTGCGACGGGTGCCGAAGGCGCAACAGGCGCAACAGGCGCGACCGGTGCTGAAGGCGCGATGGGTGCGACAGGCGAACCCGGGACGCCCGGTGCCGCTGGCGCTACGGGTCCTATGGGAGCCACCGGTCTGACAGGTGCTACGGGCACCACCGGCCTCACTGGTGCTACCGGTCCTGCCGGTCCCGCGGGGGCTACGGGTCCGGCTGGCGTCGTGCAGTTGATCACCTGCGAAAGACGCGCCGGCGCAAACGGTCGGATCGTGCAGAAATGCAAGAGCTCTCCGTCGAGCTCACCGATCAAGTTCGCGATCGCCGGGCTCAAGCTTGCGGCTTCGCTATCCCGTGGCAAGGTCACCTTCGCGACCGGGTTTGAGATCGGTTCTGGCGCCGAGACGCGGTTGGTGCTCAGCCCGCACCGCAAGATCGCCAAGGGGCGCTATGTACTGACGCTCAAGCACAGTGGCGTGCAGTCGCACGAGACGATCACGATCGAATAGGCAGCGGCCCGGCAAGGCCTTACCGCCAAGTGAGGCCTTGCCGCAGTCACGGGGCAAGGTGCGAGCAAACGTAGGCCAGGCCGTCGCCTAAGCCGCGAGCAGTCGATCCAGACTGCCGTCTTGGGCTGCGGCCCTGGTCTCGTTGAAGCCGCCGATCAAGCGATCCTCGATCAAGACCTGCGGGAAGGTCATCATGCCGGTTTTGCGAGCCAGCTCGGCGCGCCCGTCCGGATCCTTCTGGAGGTTGATTTCCACGAACTCCAAGCCGCGCGAGCGCAGCAAGCCCTTGACCTGAGCGCAGTAAGGGCACGGTTCAGTCGTGTACACAGTGATCTTGCTCATTACTTCATAAAGTATAGCAAGCGGTGCACGAAAAAATAGGTCGACGCTGGCAAAAGGGAGCGACCAGCGCCGACCGGTCGGAGACCCAGGGGACTACCGACGAGCCTCAGATTACCAATCGAATACAACAAGCTAATAAGAACTTGTTCAACTGTGCATGGACTTGACAACGGGTCGCATGCGATGTTGACAGTATGTGCCCACTCGATCGGGCGAGCCCGGCATTGGCCAGGACGATCAGGCGCCTGCGCGAACAGGCCGCGACGACCCAGGAAGACCTCGCGCATGAGGCCGGTATCACGACGGGGACGCTCTCGAAGATCGAACGCGCGGACTCCAACCCGTCATGGACCACGATCGAGCGCATCGCCTGCGCGCTAAAGATCAGCCTCGTCGAGCTCGCGCAGGCAGTGGAAGGCGACGCGAACTAGCGACGCAGCGCCGATCGCAGTAGCGCCGGATCGCATGGCCGGCCGGCCGCCGCCGCAGGAAATCCTAGACTCGAACGATGCCGGGACCGGTCAAGACGGAGGCCGTGGTGCTGCGCTCGATGCGCTATGGCGAGGCCGATCGCATTCTGCACGTCTACACGCCGCATCGCGGACGTCTCAGCGCGATCGCCAAGGGCGTGCGACGCGCGCGCAGCCGCTTCGGCGGTCGCCTGGAGCCGTTCTTCCGCCTGCATCTGGAGCTGCACGAGGGACGCAGCGAGATCCTCACAGTCACCGGTGCAAGCACCGTCGAGGGCTATCCGCGCTTGCGCGAGGACGCCCGCGCGCTCGACGCGGCCGCACGAGCCTGTGATGCCGTCGGGCGACTTTTCGAGACCCCCGAGCCACATCCGGCGGTCTTCAACCTGCTCTGTCGCAGACTGAGCCTGCTCGATGCTCCACCGCGGCATGCGCGCCGCACTCCCGATGACCTCAGCACGGTGGCTGAGGGCCCTAGTGTGCCGCGCGGTGCTAGCGAGCCGAGCACTGCGTTGGGCGCCGCCGGCGACCCGAGCGGTCGCGCCGCGGCGCTCCAGTTTCGCCTGAAGCTGCTGCATGCGGCGGGTCTCGCGCCGCAGCTCGGAGCCTGTGCGTGCTGCGGCGAGCACGAGCATCTGGTCGGTTTCTCGGGCGCCGCCGGCGGTGTGGTCTGTGGCGCCTGCGAGGCGGCTTCCTTCCCGCTGGGGGAGCACGCGCACAGTTTCATGACGGAGGCACTCGGCCGCTCCCTCGCGGAGACCCCGGATGCCTCCGAGCAGGCCCTCGGACAGGCCGAGCGTGCGCTGTCGGAGACCCTCGAGCACCACGCCCACGTGCGGCTGATGCCGGCCGTCGCGCGCGCTCGCTGACGCCGCCCGCGGTCGTCGTCTGTATCGTGCCTGCCATGGACGAGGGACTGCCAATCGCCTACCAGCTGCTGGACGACGGCGTGCCGGTGCTCGCCAGCGAGGGCACCCAGATTGGGACCGTCGCAAGCGTGTTGGCGGCGCCCGAGGAGGACGTCTTCCACGGCCTGCTGATCAACACTCCCAACGGCGGGATCCGCTTTGTCGCGGCCGACACGATCGCTGCGATCCACGAACACGGCGTCGACCTACGGATCGATGCAAGCGCCGCCGCGGGTCTCCCGAGCCCCGAGCACAAGGCGCCCGTCTACGACGAGGATCCCTCCAAGCAGCAGCGCTGGCGCCACTACGTGCACCGCTTCACCGGGCGCAACGACTGGCATCACGAGTAGTAACTTCGCCGTTCGCTGCGACAATCGAGCGTATGGCCGTAGTCGATGACATCGGGTCCGTCGGGGTCGCGTTCGCGGCTTCGCGCGCCGAGCTCGAGGAGCGGCTGCTGGCGCCGGCAGCCGCGCGCTCCTATCCGGCGCGCCGCGCGCGCGAGGAGCCCGACTGCTCGCTGCGCACGCCCTTTCAGCGCGACCGCGACCGGATCGTGCACTGCAAGGCGTTTCGCCGACTGAAGCACAAGACGCAGGTCTTCGTCGCGCCGATGGGCGACCACTACCGCACGCGCTTGACGCACACGCTCGAGGTGACCGCGATCTCACGCACCGTCGCGCGTGCGCTGCGCTTGAATGAGGACCTCGTCGAGGCGATCGGCATGGGCCACGACCTCGGCCATCCGCCCTTCGGGCATATCGGCGAGGAGGCCCTCGACGAATGCCTGCGCGAGCGCTTCGGTACGGGGTTTCGCCACTACGAGCACTCGCTGCGCGTCGTCGAGTGTCTCGAGCGCGACGGCGCCGGGCTGAACCTCACCGAGCAGGTCCGCGACGGCATCGTCCGGCACTCCAGTCGCGCCCCCGAGCCGCTGACGCTGGAGGGGCAGATCGTGCGCGTGATGGATCGCGTCGCATACATCAACCACGACATCGATGACGCCGTTCGCGCGGGCCTGTTGGACGAGCGCGATTTGCCGGCCGAACCGATCGCGACGCTCGGGCGCGGCGGCTCGCAGCGGATCGATGCGCTCGTGCACGACATGGTCGAGCATTCCGCGCGCGCGGGAGCGATCGTGCAGGGCGAGCGCGCCGCCGGTGCGATGGCGGCGCTGCGCGAGTTCATGTTCGAGCGCGTCTACCTCGGACCGGCGGTGCGCGCCGAGCACGAGCGCATCGTCGGCGTCGTGCGCCGGCTGTTCGAGCACTACGTCGAGCACCCCGAGCTGCTGCCCCTCGCGCGCGACGGCGGCGCACAAGAGGAAGAGCTAAGCCTCGCGCAGCGAGTCACGGACTACATCGCGGGGATGACCGATCGCTACTGCATCAGGGAGTACACCGAGTTGCAGGTGCCGCGCGCGTTCGAGCGGCTAGCGTAGCTTCGCGATGGCGCTCTACACCGCCGAGTCCAAGGATCGCGTGCGTGACGCGGTCGACATGATCGAGCTCGTCTCCGCGCGCACCGAGCTGCGCCGCGCGGGCCCCAGCAGCTACGAGGGGCTCTGCCCATTCCACGACGAGCGCACGCCGTCGTTCGGGATCGACCCAACGAAGAAGGTCTACTACTGCTTCGGCTGCCAGGCCTCCGGTGACGTCTTCACGTTCGTGCAGGAGACCGAAGGGCTCGACTTCAAAGGCGCCCTGGAGCTGCTCGCCGAACGCTACGGGATCGAGCTGCAACGCGAGCGTGAGGATCCGCGCGCGGCCGAGCGCCGCCAGCGACGCGAACGGCTGCTGGCGCTGCTGGCGCGCACCGCGGCCTACTACGAGCGCTACCTGTGGGAATCGAAGGAGGCGGCACGCGCACGCGAGTACCTCGAGGGCCGCGGCTTGCGCGAGGAGACGCTGCGCGAGTTTCGCGTCGGCTATGCGCCGAGTGCCTGGGATAGTGTGCTGCTGGCCTCGCGGCGCGGCGGCTTCTCGGAGTCCGAGCTCTACGCGACGGGGCTCGCGCAGCGCTCTCAGGAGAACGGTCGCCCCTACGACCGCTTCCGCGCGCGGATCATGTTCCCGCTGGCCGACATCCGCGGGCGCGTGCTCGGGTTCGGCGCGCGCGCGATGCGCGAGGAACAGCGGGAGGGTGGGAGTGGCGGGCGGGCACCAAAGTATTTGAACACCTCCGACAACGACATCTACCACAAGGGTCTGCACCTCTACGGCGCCGATCTCGCGCGCTCCGCGGCGGCACGCGCCGGCGAGGTGATCCTGTGTGAGGGCTACACCGACGTCATCGCGCTGCGCCAAGCCGGACTGCCGAACGCGGTCGGGTTGATGGGCACGGCGCTGACCGGCGAGCAGATCGCCGAGCTCGCGCGGATGGCGCAGACGGTGCTGCTCGCGCTCGACGCCGACAGCGCGGGTCAGGAGGCGATGCTGCGCGCGGCGCGGCTTGCCGCGGGGCGCAATCTGGAGCTGCGCGTCGTGACGCTGCCCGGCGGCAAGGACCCCGCGGAGCTCGTGCAGCGCGAAGGGCCCGACGCCGTCAAGACCGCCGTATCCCAGTCGGTCGCGTTCGTGCGCTTCCGTGTCGAGCGCGTACTCGCCGCCGGGGACCATTCCGGTCCCGAGGGCCGCGACCGCATGATCGACGAGCTGCGTCCGGTGTTCGCGACGCTCGCGCCGAGCGCGATGCGCATGGAGCTTACGCGCCTGGTCGCCGGCCGCCTGGAGCTGCCGGAGAGCCTCGCCGAGACGCTCCTCGCGCAAGCCCCGGGATCCGGTGTCGGCGAGCGACAGCGCGGGGGCTCCGCCGCTGGCGGTGCGCCGCGCGAGCGCGAATCCGCCGCCGTGCGTGGCGGCGCCGGCGGGGCCGGCGCCGAGCAGGGCCCTGCGCCGCGCGCCGCGCGCGCTCTCTCGCGCCGCGAGGAGACCGAACGTACCTTCCTAGCGCTCTGCATCGGCTCGCCCGAGGACGGCGCGCGCGCGCTGGCGGCGCTGGATCCCGAGGAGCACTTCACGAGCGAGCGCCTACAGCGCGCCGCCGAGCACCTGCGCGCGGGGCGCCTCGTCGAACCGATGGCCGCGATCGACGAGCAGGATCCCGAGCTCACGAGCGTCCTCGCCGAGCTCGTCGTGCAGGCCGGGCGCGAGTTCCCGGTGCCGGCGATGCTCGACGTGCAGCGCATGCAGCTCGAGCTCGCGCGGCTCGATCGTCGCATCCGCGGCGCCAGCGGCGCACAGGGCAGTGGCGAGGTCATCAACGAGCTCGCGCGTCGCCGCGCGGAGGTCAAGCGCGAGTTCGAGCAGGCCTACGAGCGCGCGCTGGAGGAGACCGGGGGGTAGGACCCGGCGAGGCTGCCCTAAACTCCCCGTGCCGAGCTGGATACCCTTCGGGGTAACCCGATCCGGGGTAGCTCAATCGGCAGAGCATTCGGCTGTTAACCGAAGGGTTGTGGGTTCGAGTCCCACCCCCGGAGTGATGTTCCGCGTGGCCGCTCCAGGCCGGTGCGGAGCAGGGTGGTGACGAGTAGAGCTATCGGCTTGTAGGCCCGAGCAGCTCGACCAGCTGCGCGTGCTGGGCGCTGTCGGCGCCGAGCAGCTCGTCGATCCAGGTAAGCACCGTCGCCTCCGCGACCTCGGTCCCCCAAGCGAGGATCTCTTCGATGTCCACCCAGTCCTTCGGGCGGTCGAAGATCGCCTTGCACACGATCAGGTGCTCGGGCGCAAGGATCGGTATCGGCATAGCTCCGAAGCTGACCTCGCGCGAGCGTTCGGCCATCTCGCGATGCAGATCCATGGTCGCGAAGAACACGTCGAGATAGGAGCCCTCCCAGTCGAGCCGTGCCTGCCCGTCGCGTGCGATCGTGGTGCGGTCGGCCTCGGAGACACTCACGCCCAGGTGTCGCAGTGCTCCGAGCACCGGTTCCGCCTCAGGCGGAGCGAGCGTGATGTTCAGGTCGATGTCGGTCGTGGCGCGAGGACTGCGATACCAGGCCAAGGCGATCGCTCCACCGAACTGGTGCGCGACGCCCAGCGAATCGAGCATCTCGTGCACCGCCACGATCCTCGAGCTGAGGCCGTCGAGCCGGCGCGCCTCGCTCACCGTCGATGCGCGCTGGCGAGCACCGGCTGCGGCTTGGTCAGACGTCCCAATACGGGGAACGCGAGCGGCTCGCGCGGTCGCGGGGGCTGGCCTGCCCTGACCATGTCGGCGAAGCCCAACAGCTCCAGTAGCGCCGCACCGGCGTCGCTGCGCGCCGCGTTCGTCGGCGGTCGCGATACGGAGGCGGTCATGTTCTGCGACCCGGCCAGAAAGCGATCTCGCACGCGACTGGACCCGCTGCGCGCAACCTGCACACGCGCCCCGGCCCTCCGTCCGGAGCGCAGCACCGCGTCCGCGTCGAACGGGCGCTGCGCGCGGCGCGCTGCTGTGGCGAGGACGTCATCGCTCAATACGGCGAATCCGGCAAGGGTGCGAGCGCGCGGCCCCTTGGCGGTGTGCAGCGACTCACGGATCTCGAACCGTCCGCTGCGGCGGGCGACCACATAAGCCATACCCACTAGGCTACCACTAGTAACCCACTAGATCGCAGCCTCGATTGCGCGGCTCGGCCTGGGTCGGCGGGGCGATTTCGCTATTGGACATGCGCCCTGCGACAATGCCATTGCCGTGAGTGCGAAGCCATCGTCGAGTCCGGCGTCTTACGAGCGGATCGGCCTCGGCTACATCCAGGCGCGCCGCACCGAGCCGCGGATCGCCGAGCGCATCTTTGCTGCGCTCGGCGACGCCAGCAGCGTGCTCAACGTTGGTGCCGGCACCGGCTCCTATGAGCCCTCCGATCGCGATGTCCTCGCGGTCGAGCCTTCGCGTGTGATGCGCTCCCAGCGTCCGCCCGGCGCGGCGCCCTGTATCGACGCTTGTGCGGAAGCGCTGCCGTTGCCCGATCAGTGCTTCGACGCGGCGCTGGCTGTGCTCTCCGACCACCATTGGCGCGACCCGATTGCGGGGCTGCGGGAGCTGCTTCGCGTCGCTCGGCGGGTTGTCGTTTTTCAATGGGATGACGCTGAGATCGAGCGCTTCTGGCTAGTCCGCGACTACCTGCCCGAGTATCACGCTCTGGCGGCAGGAGGACCTACCCTCCACGAACGCGCGGCGGCGATCAAAGCCCGTATGGAGCCCGTGCCGATCCCGTTCGACGTGGTCGACGGCTTCTTTCACGCCTACTGGCGCCGACCCGCGGCGTACCTGCAGGAGCCCGTCCGCCGCGGTTGCTCGGTTTGGGCGCGGGTCGGCGAGTTGGCGGAGCGGCGCGCCGTCGCTGCACTGGCTGCAGACCTCGACAGCGGGGCGTGGGCGGAGCGCAACGTCGAGCTGCTCGAGCTCGAGAGCATCGACCTCGGCGCACGGCTGCTCATCGCCGACGCTCGCTAAGGCACTAGCGAAAGACGTGCGCGCAGCCGATTAGCCGGTAGCCGCTGCGGAGAGTCGTGTAGACGATCGCGCGTGAGGACTGGCAGTGAATGACTCCGTGCCCGAAGTGCGCGTGGACTTGGGTGGCGCCGGTGCCGGTGTTGACGTAGTTGGTGCCGTGGCTCGTGTAGATGAAGTTCGGCCCGTTGCCCGCGTAGATGCGGTCGACCTGCGTCGTCGGTTGACCGGAGGGCTCGTAGTCGCCCCAGATCACGTCTCCGACCTGGCCGCCGTAGATCGTGTCGTCGCCGTTGCCGCCGAGCAGCTCGTTGTGCAGGTCGCGATCTCCGCGGATCGTCGCGTTGAGGTTCTGTTTATTGATGATCAGCTTGCCGTCGATCTTCGGCCAGCCGGCATGGCTGGCGTCGCCCGCGGCGCCTGTCGCGAGGGCCAGCACGAGCATGGCGGCGCCGAGCAGCGTGCCGGTCAGCCGGGTCGGGTGCAGTCGCATCTGTCGCGGTGAATCTTGTGGGATGTGGCTCATATGGCTCTCCTTGCCCGGTCGTGCCGGGGGACATGTGTGTGTGGACAAAGCTATGAAGCTCTCAGTGGCTGGAGCAGCGCTACTCGCGTCGCTGCGTCCACCCGCGAGCGATGTCGAGCTCGATCGGATACGCGCGACGATGTTCGGCTGGGAGCACTGGCCTCACGACCGGAAACTCCCCGACGACGAGCGGGGCGCAAACTGGCCGGAACGCTGGCGCGCGGCGCGGGGCTTCAACGACTGACGCCAAGGTCCGCACGCCTGCGGTCCGCCAGCGCGAGCACGTAACCGGCGGCGACGTCGGCGGGATCGTTGACGGCGTACCAGGCGCGAAGCTCGCGGGCGCGCAGCGCGATCGCGCGGTCGGCGAGCGCACGCTCGACCGCGAGCCGCAGCGGGCGCGGCGCGATGAAGCGGCTCGGCACGCGGACCCCGGCGCCGGCCCACTCGATGCGCGCCGCGTTCTCGTTCATGTCGCCCGCGGCGGGGCACGCGACGACGGCGCAGCCGCTGGCGAGGGCGCGCACGAGCGTGCCGTGTCCGGCGTGGCAGACCACGACGTCGCACTGGGGCATCGTGCGCGCATAGGAGACCCACTCGACGAGCCGCGTGTTCGCCGGCACCGGCAGCGGCAGTGAGGGAAGCCGGCGGTTCCAAGTTGCCAGGACCCGCACCGGAGCATCGGCGAGGCCGCGCAGCGCTGCCTCCAGCAGCCGGTGCTCGGCGTCCTGTGCCGTCGAGGGCGCGATCAGCACGAGCGGATCCTCGCCCGGCGGCAGCTCGACCGCGCCGGTCGGCGGCTCCCACAGCAGCGGGCCGACGACGTGGACGTTCGGGCGCGGCTCGCTGCGCGGGTATTCGAGCTGCGGGAAGGTCGCGATCAGCACGAGCTCGCGGCTGGTGCCGTTGTGGACGTGCGCGAGCGCCGGCAGACCGAGACGCTCGCGCACGCCGTTGAGCTCTTGGCGCCCACGCTCCAAGCCGTTCTCTACCGGTCGCGAGGCGCGGCGCCAGAAGGCGCGGCCGAGCGCCGTGCGCGGCAGTCGCGCGCCGATCGAATAGATCGGCGCGCCGGCCGGCGGCTGCGGATCGACGTGGGGGATCAGGGTCGCGTAGGGGATGCCGTTCAGCTCCGCCGCGAGCGCCGGTGCGAGCGTGAGGATGTCGGCGACGACGACCTCAGGTCGCAACTCGCGCACCAGTGGCAGCGTGTCGCGTGTCGCGTGCACGACCGCCTCATAGAAGTCCAGTGGCTCCGCGCCGTTGGGGAACGCCTGGTACTCGGGGGCGGTCGCGAAGTTCAGGCCCTCGGCTTCGATCGGTGCGCGCCAACGCTCCCAGGTCTGCACCGTCACGTCGTGACCGCGCGCCAGCAGGCCGCGCGCGAGCGCGATTATCGGGAAGGCGTGCCCGGGATCCCCGAAGGCGCCGAGCAGGATCCGGCGCGAGTGCATCGCGGCGCCGGTTCAGGCGGCGATCTCGGCGAGCATCCGCAGCTGGTTCAGGCGGCCCTCGGCGTCGAACGCCAGCGGGGTGACGCCGAGCGTGCCGACGCCGGCCTCGCGGAAGACCTGCAGGCGCTCGCGCACGAAGTCCTTCGGTCCGCACAGCGAGACCATGTCGATCAGCTTGTCCGGGATCGCCGCCATCGCCTCCTCGCGCTTGCCTTCCAGGTAGAGGTCCTGGATCGTCTTGGCCTCCGCCTCGAAGCCGTAGCGCTGCATGAGGTTGTTGTAGAAGTTCTGCTTGCGCGAGCCCATCCCGCCGACGTACAGCGCGATGAACGGTCGCGTCGCGTTGCGCGCGGCGTCGAGGTCGTCGGTGATGAAGACGTTGACGGTTGGCGCGATGTCAAAGCCCTCGAGCGATTTGCCCGAGCGCGCGGCGCCTTCCTCGAGCAGCGGCCGCAGCTGGGAGACATGCTCGGGGGAGAACAGGGTCGGGATCCAGCCGTCGGCGATCTCACCGGCGAGCGCGGTGTTCTTCGGCCCGATCGCGGCGAGGTAGATCGGGATGCGCTCCTGCACCGGGGTGATCGTGAGCTTCAGCGCCTTGCCGGGGCCGTCGGGCAGCGGCAGCTGCAGGGTCTCACCATGGAACTCCACGCGCTCGCGCGCGAGCGCCATCCGCACGACCGCGACGTACTCGCGCGTGCGCTGCAGCTGCTTGGCGAAGCGCTGGCCGTGCCAGCCCTCGGCGACCTGCGGGCCGGAGGAGCCGATGCCGATGATCATGCGCCCGTCGGAGAGCTGGTCGATCGTGGCGGCTGTCATCGCCGTCATCGCCGCGGAGCGACCCGGCATCTGGAAGATGCCGGCGCCGAGGCGGATCTTCGACGTCTGCCCGGCAAGCCAGGCGAGCACGGTCGCCGTGTCCGACCCATAGGCCTCCGCGGCCCAAACCGAGTCGTACCCGAGCCGCTCAGCCTCCTGGACAATGCCGAGCTGATCCTGCGAGCTGAGGCCGAGGCCCCAATAGCCGATGTGGACTCCGAGCTTCATGGCGTATGCAAGTTACCTTTCATCGCAAGGGGATCTGTTGCCGGGTACGAATGCGTGCCTTAGGCTTGGCCGAGCCGGTCTGAGATCGGTTTCGGCGGGAGCACGGAGCTTGCGCCGGGTCACAGCTTATGCGACTGCTCCCCACACATGCCCATCGGACCCCCGGCCATGGCCGGCTGATCGAGGATCTTCGCCGCGCGATCGACTGCCTGCCGACGCGCACGCGCGAGGCGATGCTGGCGGGCGTGCGCGACGGTCAGCCGATCATCGTCGGCGCCTATGTCGACGGCGAGGGCGGCGTCTGTCCGATGCTCGCCGCGCACCGTCGCGGGGGGCGCACGGACTTTCTCGCGTTCGCCCACGCCTGGGATCGGTTTACCGGCGCCGGGCGCCATCCACGCCGCGCTAGCCGGCGCGAGCTGGGGGTGCTCGTCGCGCATCTGGAGGCCAGCCTGCTCGAAGACGCTGCGCCGGACCTCGCGCGGGCGGTAGCCGAGCACCGCAAGACGGTCGAACTGCGCCGCTGGCGGGAAAGCCGCGAGGAGCGGTTGCGCCGGCGCGGCGCGCGCGCGGATGAATCGATCGATGTGGTGGACCCGCGCGGTGAGATCCGCGCGCGGCGCCTGTCGCCGCGTGGCCGGTCGATGCTGCGCCCGCGGCGCCTCGTGTCCGCCGGTCGCTAGAGCGCGTCGCCCGGGCGCACGAACATCATCTCCGGCACCACGCAAGCCGGTGAGGTCCGCAGCAGGTAGCGCACGGCCTCGGCGATGTCCTCGGGACGGATCATCTCCTCGGGCTTGACCTGCTCCTTGACGAAGTCAGTCATCGGCGTGTCCACGAACGCGGGGCACAGCGCCGTCGACTTTACGCCGCGCGTGCCGAGCTCCTTGTTCATCGCTTCGGTCCAGCCGACGACGGCGTGCTTGGAGGCCGAGTAGACCGACAGCCACGCCTCGGCGCGCTTGCCGGAGATCGAGGAGGTGTTGACGACGAGCGCGTTGTGGTGCTCTGCACCGGCTGCCAGCAGCAGCTCGACGCATTCGCGGTAGAAGATCACGATCGAGCGAAGGTTGACGTCGAGCTGCATGTCGAGATGCTTAGTCTTGATGTCTCCCACGGGCGCGCCGATACCGACGCCGGCGTTGTTGACGAGCACATCCAAGCGACCGTGGCGCTCACGGTGCACGGCGACGATCTTCTGGATCTCGGCCTCGTCGGAGACGTTGGCCGCGACGCCGTGCACGTCGAGGCCGGCGGCGGCCAGTTCGGCCACAGCGGCATCGAGCTTCTCCGCGCGCCGCGCGGCCATCGTGACGGCGTAGCCCTCCTCGCCGAGTACCCGCGCTACCGCAAGGCCGATGCCGCTCGACGCTCCCGTGACGATCGCTGCTCGCTCTGCCATCTGTGCCCTCTTTCCTCGTGGTGGACCGCTCGAATCAAACCAGTCGCGCCGCGTATACGCGGCGCGGCGCTGGTAGCGTCTGCTCCATCGCGCGCTTGCGCGCGAGGCGGGCCTGTAGCTCAGTTGGTTAGAGCAGCGGACTCATAATCCGTCGGTCCCTGGTTCGAGTCCAGGCGGGCCCACTTTCAAGGAGCACATGCGGACCTATCGTCCACTCGGACATTGACGGTGGCGAAATCCTTCGTCTCTGCGTAAAGACGTCCGTGCACGAGCGAGGATCTTCGCGTCTCGCCGGCGTGACTTGCGCGAGAGATGACGAGTTTTCAGCTTGTCGAGATAGTGATGGACGAAGCCGACCTCGTATGTCACGTTGTGACGATCTCGCAGGCACGCGGCTGACGGCGCGGGAGGCGGGGGCGGTGGTGGTGGCGGAGTGCCGACGTAAAAGGGCGTGGTGAGCGCGGCGTCTACCTCGCCGGAGTTGGGTCCGGTAATCCAGCTGCAGATAATGTAGGAACCGGCGGCGGTCTCAGTATCAGTGGCCTGGTTGACGATTGGGCCACCGAATACCTTCAATGAGTGCGAGAATTCTTCTTCGTGCGCAAAGGCTGGATGGTCCTGGGCTTGATTCTGCTGTTCGTCGAGTTCCGGACTCGCGGCGCACGGGAGCCCGCCGGCGTGCTGTATGAGTGAGACGAGAGTCAGTTGTTGGTCGGTCTGGGTCGTGTAGTTGATCACGAAGACTTTGCCCGGCTGGGCTGCGGCCGGTAGGCCCACGGCAAACACGGAGACGTCGGGCGGCGTCACGTTGACGGCGAGGCTCGTCGCGGCTTCGACGTTGCCTTTGTATTCGAGATATGCGCAAAAGAGATAGGAGCCAGGCGACGGCATGCCGTACGTCAATGGGACGGTGAATGTCCCCGGGCCGACAGTCGGCGGGTCTTCCTCGAAGTCGTCGCCTTTGTTCCAGGGCGCGTCATCGGTGCCCGCCAATACCGTGGACGGCCCTCCTGCTGCCTGTCGGTCGTTCGCGAAGGTCGCTTGACAGCCAATGCCTCCGGTAGGTCGATACTCGACGAGTAAGCTGGGACCTTCGCCTTCACCCACTGACGCGGCGCTGCCGGTGAATGTGAAGGTCGCCGGCACACCCTGCTCCGGCGATCCAGGTGAGACCGAGAGATTCAGAGTGTCGCTGGCGGAAGCGATCGTCGGCCATATCGAGCACGAGCATGCAACTAGGATGAGGACGACAACGTGCTTGGCCCCACTAGAAGTCGTCTTGCCGGCGATCCGCGATCCGATGTACCTGGTCAAAGGGGCTCCTGTCTGTCAACGTTTTTTAGCGACATACCGAATGCACTGACTGCGCGAAGGCTCGGAGCGCGGGTCTGAGTTGTCTGAAGTCCTCTGGGCTGGCCGAGCCCAGAACCCCGAAGGTGTCGGAGCATCGTTCGAAGAAGTAGTCGATCCGCTCGGCTGCGGGCAGTTCGAAGATCCACATCCACGAATCGACGCTCGCTAGGTCACCGGTACCGTAATAAACCTCGCGGTAGCCCCGGGTGCGCTCGGTGTCGGCGTGCACCGGCGCGGCGTCCTCTGCCGGTGTGAGATGCGTAGCCGGGCTCTCGTCGATTAACAGGTACGCAGCTGTGTCGTGCGGGTCGGTCCACTTGCTCTCGACGTAGCCGGGCTTCTGTGATTCGCTCTCTTGGATCTTCCAGCCAGTCGGGATCGACGCAGTCATCAGCTGGCCGGTGTAGAGAGTGGTTCTTAGTCCGCCAATCCCTGCCGGAGCCGGCGAACTGGAGTTGCTCTGCCCCTGCGCGGCGGTGGATGAGGGACTCTGTGCCGGCCGTGAAGTCGCACTGGCCGCAAGGGGTGGTGTGACCGCTGGCGTTCCCGTCGTGACCGTCACAGCGGAGGCTGCACGGACGGCCGTTTCCCGTGGGCCGGAGAGGACGAGCGCCAATACAACGGCGGTTACGCATATGACTCCGGTCACGACCGCGGCGGCCACCGCCCATTGGCGGCGAGCCGATGGTCGCGCCGAGGTATACGTGGGGGGCCCCGGAGTGTTTGCAGGCGACGGCAGGACGGGCTGCGGCCAGGTCGGAGAAAAGCTCGCCTCGCCCGGAGCAGCGCGCGGCGGGCCCGGCGGCGGCGGGCTGCTCGCCGCGGCAGCATCCCGGTCTTCGACGCGTCGCGTGCCGCACTGTTTACAGAACCGCGCGGCCGCGTCGAGCGGCGCTCCACAGCGATGGCAGTAAGCGGCTGGATCCATCGAAAGCTCGGTCCTACCCGCTGGTTGTCGTTGCGCTTGGGCTGGTGCCGCCGGTGTCAGCGGGGTTGTTGCTGGGGCCTCCCGTGCCGCCACTGTCGTGAGTCGAGCCGCCAGTTTGCGGTCTTGGCTGCCCTGTGGTCGCCGTCGGATTGTCGTCGCCCTGGGGGCCAGGCGAGCCTGTGCTGCTATGCGGCACCGTCGCTGATGGTGCGGCGGAGGTCGGCGTCGCCGCAAGCGGACGGCCCCGGATCTGCAGGATGCCGGGAGCTCTTTGCTGAGCTTTATGCTCGAATCCTCTCGGTGCGAGCAGACGCGGAGTCCTGACCGACCGCGCTCGTGCGCCTGTCGTGATCTCCGCTTCGGGCGGTGTGATCTGTGTCTCGCTGGCTGGCAGGCGGGGGGCGCGCAGCAGGCGTACGGATGGCTGGCGCCGTTCCTGGCGCACAAGCGAGCTCGCGATTGTCGGCACCACAAAGCCTGCCAGTGCACCGGAGCACACGAGTGCCAACAGTGCGCGCCAGCCAACGTGTGACTGCGTCTCGAAGGCAAGCATCAGGGTGTCACCGGTTCGGATCTGCTCGTCGCCGCGGTGGACCGCGTCACGAGGCCCGTGTGAGTCGATCCTCCGTTCGCGACCAGGAGAATGATGGTGGCGCCGATGGCGAGTACAACCAGCGCGATGGCGACCGTCGCGCCGACGGCCAGTGCGACGGAAGGCCGGCGCGGCACGGGGACTTGCGTGAACACCGGAGCCCAGATAGGCGCTGGCCAGGGGGACGGCGGCGGCGCAGGGGGCGGCCTTATCGAAGATTGCGGCCAGCCACCGGTGTCAGTGGCGGGCGGGGTCGCGCCATCCGTTTGATGGGAGTCGGTTGGAGTCGCGATGGCCTCGGAACTCCCGTGGGCCAGTGCCGCGCCGCATCCGCGGCAGTAGCGGCCGCTGATTGGGCTGGTCCTGCAGGTCGGGCACGCCGTCACGTCACCTGGCACGGCGTGAGGTCCGGATCGCTGCGCCCGCTTGCGGTGCGCTCATGAGCACTCGGGCTCGACGCTATCTGCCACTGCCTGGAGTGTCGCTTGTTCTCGCTCAAAGCTCGCGGCGGACTCTGCGACATTGACCACCATTGCAGCTTTGCCGCCACACGCCGAGAAAAAGTACGTCTCGTTCGTCAGACCCGCTTTGAGGTAGGTCACCTGCCAAGCTGCTCGCCCGCCCGGGAGGGTGACCGAGCCATATGAACTGACCTTGTTGCCGGTCTTCTTGACCGCTTTGAGAGCCGCCGCGGCTTGCCTGTAGGTGTCCTCGCCGGTGGCGTCTTGCGCGACAATCGTCAAGGCTGAGCCCGCGTGCTTCGGGTCGGCGAACTGAATGCGAGTTGTGCCGCTGCCGTTTTGCGCCGACGCGCGCCAGCCAGCCGGCACGATAGCCGTGAGCTTGCCGACCTTGACGAACGCGAACAGTCCGGGAGCGGCGCTGGAAACCGTTGTTGTGCCACTATCGGCTAGGAGTTGAAGCGCCTGCTGTCTGGTGACGGCAGTGCTCTTGAGGTTCTTCCCGGCCGAGCCGCCGAGGGTGAGCAGAAGGACGGCAGCCACCGCGGCAATCGCGATTACCGCGCCGCCAACCGCCGCATAGGGGATCCAGTTTCGTGAGTCTTTCGGCGAGTCGCCGGCAGACGGTTGTGGGGTTGTGGGGGGTGGCGCGGTAGGAGGCGGACCCTGGCCGGCGGGCGACGAGGGCGCAGCTTGCATCTGTGCGGTCGGTGACACCGGTGGCGGCTGAACCTGCGGCGGCGTCGACGCGAAGGGCGGCGGTGCCGCCGATCCAGCCGAGTTGGCGGTGTGGGGCGCCGGTGGGGGTGCCAGCGCGGCTCCACAGTTGCCGCAGAAGGCGCTCGGCTGTGTGATGAGGACACCGCAGTTCTGGCAGTGTTCCTTGGCGCGGCTCCGTGGGTCTGTCTGCCACTCAATGGTCATGCGACCCGCACCACCAGTGCCGCCGTCAAGGCGGGGCTGCCGGCCGCCAGCCAGCCGGCGACCCCCAGCCCTACGCCGAGACAAAATGCCAGCAGCGCAGGTTGCAAGGATCTGGCGACTCGTCGCGGGGCGCGTGTGAGTCGCCGCGGCACCAACTGCTCGTGAAGGAGGGTGTAGCGTCCCTCGTGCCAGCCGTAGAGGGCGGCGCGACGATGCTGAGAGTCAAATACGAAGCCGATCTGGCTCGGTCGTGCAAAAGACTCGGCGGCGGCCTCGAGGTCTGGACGGTCGAGTTCGGTGCTCGGTCCGGGGCGGCTGACCCACCAGCCGAGGATGTCCAAGCCTCCGTAATAGCGCGCCATCGTCGAATGCACATAGGCCCACGCCCGGTGATCCAATTGCGCGCGCTCGGGCGGACGGGTGGTGCTGGCTGGAATCATTGCTGAGATTCGCTGCGGTCTGCCAGTAAGCGAAGGTTGACCGACGAGGACGCCAACGATTTCGGAGCCCGGCTTGCTGAAGGCCGCCTCGTATAGCGCCTGCAAGACGCCCGTGTCCCATTCCGGCGGAGGCGACGTCGGGGTGAAAGTGGCATCGAGGTCCGCTCCCCGATCGGGGTCATTCGGCATTACAGAAGACACTGTCGGTAATGCACGCCTCGTTCAGTCCTTGGCTGAAGCCTTGGACTTCTCCCGCGGCCGTACCCGCGGCCTGGCCCTCACTGAAGCCCTGCGACTGGCCGCTGCTGTAGCCGGCCTGCTGGCCCGCGGCGAAGCCTTTTTCCTGGCCTTCGGAGAGCGCCGTCCGGCGCGCAGCTGAGACCGCCCGCGACTCTGCGGAAGCGAACGCCGTCTTCTGATTGTCGAGCGCTTGCTGCTCCGCGATCTGATCGGCTTGCGACTGTTGGACGATCTTGCCCTGCACCGATTCGTTGGAGAGGCGCGTGCCGCGACCGATGAAGAAACCGATCAGCAGGGCGCCTACGATCCCGAGCGTGAGAGCGGAACTCACGCCGATCCAGAAGCCCACAGACTTGCGGGCGGGGGGAATTGGCGGAACGGCCGCCGGCTGCGAAGGGACGCCGTAATAAGCAGGATGAGTCGGGTATGCGGGTGCTATGGGCGCCGCCCCTCCTCCCCCTGGAGGTTGAAGTAGCGGGTGCTCTTGAGTGCTCATATCAGGGCGGTCTCTCTCTTCGGAACTCTTAAGCGGCGGTAAATGTACTATAAGTCCGCCGCGGAGGCTCGAGCGCCTCTCGACAGATGCGACCGAAGCTTTATGGAATAAGCATGAACACCAGTGACCACCAGGGGAAAGAGACTGTATGTGAGCAGTGTGGTCAGCTATTCGCTGCGGGCGCGCGCTTTTGTCGCAGTTGCGGTGCGGCGCGCCCTGAGAATCCTGACGTATCTTCCCTATCGTCTGAGGCGCTCACGTCCGTGCAGCCCGGGCCCCCTGTTGCGGGTGAGTCGACTGAGCCATATGCGGCTCAGAGCAAAGCAACGGACTCAAACTCTGGAGAGGGCGATCGACCGGGGCCCGGTCATCGGTCCTCGCCCGATGTTGGCCCCGGCCCGGCGCCGTTCGGCTACGCCCCGACATCATCGGCTAACTATCCGCCATCGCCAGCGGGATACCAGCCGCCTCCTGTCCTCTACCCGGGTTATGCCGCGCAACCACCTGGTTATCAGGGGCAGCCGCCGCCGGGATATCAGCCGCCTGTGCCCGGGTTCGGCGGCTACGGCGGGCAGCCACCCGGCTATCAGCAGCCTCCACAGGTCGGGTATCCGGCACCGGGCGTCGGATATCCGGTTCAAGCTCAACCACCGCTGGAGGGACAGTCTCAGGGAAAGCGATCCTCACCGTGGCTGATCGGTGGTGTCACGGCGGCCGTACTCGCAATAGGGGGGATCGGCGTTGGCATCGTGCTTGCAGCATCCGGCGGCTCGAGTGCTCAGACCCAGCTCGTTGCGACGCCGGTCGTGGCGGGTACAGCTACGACCGCGGCGAAGGCCTCGCCATCCGCGAGGCCCATCTCATCGTCAAATCATCATCACTCAGCACCGCCCGCTTCGCTCCCTTCGACATCTGAGCCATCAATCGCGTCGACATCGCGGCCCGAGCAGACTCCGCGTGCCACGATCTCTGGGCAGGTCGAGCGCGAGTCGGTCGAGGGCACCATTCGCCAAGAGTTCGCGCTCATTACTGAACACAAGTTCTCGGCCGCCTACGCGCTGCTCGCGCCGAGTCTGCAGACGGGGGAAGCGGGTTGGGTTGCCTCGCACCGTGAAAACGGGATCTACAACGTCAGCGTCGAAACGACCGCAACGATCAACTCACCGGATTCGGCGACGGCGAGCATTACCAAGATGAGGACGCTGGACGGTGAAGGATGCAAGAACTGGACCGGCAGCTGGAACCTCATCAAGCTCGACGGCGAGTGGCGCATCGGCGAAGCGAATATCAGCCCCGGATCGTGCTGAAAGATGCCGTGGGACGGCGTGATAACCGCTGGTGCATCGATCGGGGTGGGCTTTGGTTACCTGCTCGTCACCGACGCGAAGAAGTGACCGGGCTCATGAGATCCTGCGATGGCGGATAGTCGCCACAGGGCGGGCGCGGCGTGTGCGCTGGCCATCGCAGCTGTCGGGCTCGGCGCCTGCGGAGAAGCCGCAGTTACCTCACCGTCTTCGGCCGCGCTCCCCACGCCAAGGACAGCCAGTAGCCCGACCGCGCCGCCGGTGCGCGAGGCGAGGCAGCTGCACGTCGAGCGGCAGGGCACACGACGACGCTCCCTACCCGGCGCTCCATCACTCTCGCGTATGATCGGGCAGACAATCATCGGGCGCTTCGCTGGTGACACGCCGCCGGCTTCCTTTCTCGATCAGATCGATGCGGGCGAGCTCGGAGGAGTGATCCTCTTCGCGGAAAATGTCGCCGGGGGTGAGAACCAGACGCGCCAGCTAGACGCGCAGTTGCAGCGCGCGGCGAAGCGGGGCGGTAATCCGCCGCTGCTGATCATGACCGACCAGGAGGGCGGCGAAGTTAAGCGGCTGGCGTGGGCACCGCCGCTGCGAGCGCCCGCCGAAATGGGGTCGAGCGCGGTTGCGCAGGCCGAAGGCGAGGCTGCCGGTAAGGCGCTGCGCGCGGTCGGTATCAACATCGACCTCGCTCCGGTCGCGGATACGGTGCACGTTCCCGATTCCTTCCTGCATACTCGCTCGTTTGGATCAGAACCGCTGCTGGTCGCCGAGCGGGCATGTGGCTTTGCCGCGGGGCTCGCAAGCGCCGGCGTGGGATTCACCTTGAAGCACTTTCCAGGGCTCGGTCGAGCCCTCACTAGTACCGACGTACAGCCCACGACGGTCGCGGCCTCAATGAGCGCGCTTCGCAGCGACTACCAACCGTACCTCGCCTGTGGTGCCAGTCCCGATGCATTGGTGATGGTGAGCAGCGCGATCTATCCGAGTCTGACCGGGACATCGACACCGGCGGTGCTCTCGCCAGAGATATACAAAGTTGAGCTGCCCTTTGCGACAGGTGGGCGTCCGTTGACGATCAGTGACGATCTCCAGGCGGCGGCCCTCGCCGGAGATGCCGACGTCGGTCAACGAGCGCTCAATGCGGGTCTGGACATCCTCCTCTACGCGCAGACGGCCGAAGCATCTCTAGATGCGTTTCAGAGCGTGCTCGCCGCTGCGGAATCGGGCGCCGTCAAGCGGGCGAGGATCGAGCAGGCATATCAAGCCGTCGAGGCGCTCAAGCAGCGCGTCGCGGGCGCGACACCTCCGGCTGCAGGTGCAAGCTCGACGGCGACGGCATCCGCGGCGCAGGTCGGCTCTGATCCTGAAAGCGGCGGGGTCTCGGCAACGGTCAACCGAGAAGCCCAGCCGGAAAGCGAAGCTCGGCCTGAAGGGTGATTGACCGGACGGCTGCGCTTCAGGCCGCGACCCAGAGCTTCGCGTTATCCAGCTGTTCTGGCCTATAAGTCTTGACTTCCCCCGGCGTCATCCAAGCGAACAGCTGGAAGGCTTTCCCGATCCACTCCGAGTCCGTGACGATGGCCGAGCGCTTCCACGCGGAGTGGTGCCCGATACCGAGCCCGAGCCCGGTCTTGACGTCGTCAAACCAAGCTGCGGCTTCGAGCCCGTCGAACCCCATGAGTGCGAACAGCATGCGGATCTCACCGGACTCGGCGGCTTCACGCAGGACGGGCTCGAGTACCTTGCGGTAGTCCTCGCGGGTGAGCTTGCCGGAGGCTTGGAAGCCGATCGTGCCTGTCGGCATGTCGTCGATTCGTTCGATCATCGCAGTGCCTTTCTCGAGCGGATCCGGTGTTCTCGGCGGCGCCGTCGTTCGCGCCGTGTTTCGCGATCAAGCTTCAGAGTCAACAGCACTGGTGGCCTCAGCGCACCGGATAAGGCGGCGGCGGGCTTTCGAGGATCCCGGCGCGCGTGCCTACGCGATCCATGTAGATCGCGTACGCGGCGATCAGCAGCGCGAATGCCGCGAACGCCGGGATCCGCCAGCGTGGGTGGCGCGCGAGGGTGAACGCGGCGGCCGGATAGAAGAGCGGCGCGGCGAGGAAGATCATGCGCCCCCAATCCAGCGCGAAGGTCATCGAGAGCAGCGACGCCGCGAGCAGGACGAGCCCGCGTCGCGCGAACGCCATGCCGCGCAGCGCCAGCGGCGCCGCGAGCCAGAGCGGGCCGTAGATCGAGAACATGCGGCGCGCCTCGACCGGTAGGTCGCGCAGGCCGGTCTGGAGGATGTCGAGTCGCGCGGCCAGCAGCGGACCGCCGTAGCCCGGTACGCTCGCGACACCGACGCTCGGGATCGCAAGGTGCAGGGCCGCATAGATCGCGACAGCCGGCGCGCCGACCAGCGCGGCACGCCGCGCGGCACGCGGGTCCCACCAGCGCACCGCCCACAGCGCGTAGGCGAGCGGGATGATGAACAGCTCGGCTTCTCGCACCACGACCCCGAGCGCGAGCGTCGCGGCGAGCGGGCGCAGCCTGCGTTCGACCGCGAACAGCGTCGCGGCGATCATGAACAGCGCGGTCGCCGCGTCGACGTTGCGGCCCTCGCGCAGGCCGACGAGCAGCATCGGCGGCGAGAGCGCGAGCAGCAGCGCCAGTGCGCCGGCGACGCCGCCGCTCGCGCCGAGGCGGCGCATCAGCAGGTAGGCGAAACCGGCGGCGCCACCAGCGGCGCTCCAGGCGAGCAGCTCAAAGGAGAGGGTGTGCGCGAACGGCAGCATGTGCACCAGCCACGGCACGCCGATGCGGTAGGCGAACGGAAACGTGTGCGTGCCAAGCGGATCGCTGGCCATCCGCTCGTAGATGAGGTCGTCGCCGCGCGGGCGCGTCTCGTGCGTGACCGCAAGGCTCAGCAGGGCGAGGCCCAGAGTGCCGGCAAGCCCGACTGCGATCGCGACCAGTACGCGCCGATCGGCGCGCTCCTGGGCACGCACGACGCCGCGCGGATGAAGGTCCGCGCGCTGGCCGCGCTGAGCGGGGACGGCGACCTGTGGGAGACGCGCGCGCTCGCGCTGGAGTTCGAGCTGCCTGCGGACTCGCAGGCCTGGCGCGAAGGATCTGGCCGGCGTGCTCACCGGACGTTCGACCGCGCTCCCGATGAGGGTCCTCTACGCATCGACGAGCGCATATCGTAGCCCGGCGTCGGGCCGCCCCACGCTGCCGCGACGTGCCGGCGAAAGCATCGCTTCGGCAAGCGCACCGTCGCCGCTGAAGCTCGCGTGCGTAGCGCCGATAAAAGGGGCGCGGGAGTCCCGCTACGTTTGGTCAACCCGACGGCCGGGTAGATTGGGCGCAGGTCTTGGGGTTTTCCGGCGGTATTAGCGGGTTTCGTCCGTCGTGAGCTGAGAACAAGCGGAGAAGAATCGCAATGGATGGCAGGCGCGTAATTGCAATGGATGGCGCTGGCGGATCGGGCACCTTGACATCGGCGTGGGCGGTTGCGGGCAGCCGAAATGGCTCCCAGCGGGTAGTCGTAGACGGGCGTCTCGCTTGTAAATCGGCGACACGCGAGCGCCCGGATCTGTCGAGTGACGGGGGCCCCCAACCCGACGCAGGCCCGCAGTCCAAGGAGAGCGTCGTCGTGCAGCTGTTCGAGGCCTTCAGCCGCCGCGATCTGCTCAGTGTGCTGCCGTTGATGCACCCCGAGGTGGTCTTTCAGCCGATGACCGCCGAGGTCACGCGTGCCGGGGAGCCCTACCGCGGGCACGAGGGCATCCGGCGCTACACCGAAGACGTCGAGTCGCACTGGGACGAGCTGACGGTGTGCCCCGCGCAGATCCGCGCGGCCGGTCGCGCGGTGGTCGTGCTGGGCCTCGTCAGCGGCAGCGGCCCCGCCGGATCCTTCGAGAACGCACCGACGACGTGGGTGATCAAGTTCAAGGACGGGCTCGTCTTCGGCGTGCAGATCTTCTCGGACGCGCGCCATGTGGTCGGCGCGCTCATCGGCGACGAGCAGGGCTAGGAGTCGCGCGCGCGGAGCCCTCCGCCGCGAGCAATACGCTCACGTAGATGCCCTCCAGCGAGCGCCTCGCCGTCATCGACCTCGGCTCGAACTCGTTTCGGCTCGTCGTGTTCTCGGCGGCCGACGGCTGGTGGCAGCGTACCGATGAGATCTATGAGCCGGTGCGTATCGGCGAAGGGATGGGCGCGACGGGCCGGCTCGGCGAGGAGCCGATGCGCCGCGCGCTGGCGACGCTCGACGTGTTCGCGCACTTCTGTCAAGCCGCCGGTCTGGACGGGCACGCGGTCGACGCGGTCGCGACGAGCGCGATCCGCGAGGCCGAGAACAGAGACGAGTTCTTGCAGCTCGCGCGCGAGCGCTCGCGCTTGGCGATTCGCGTGCTCAGCCGCGAGGAGGAGGCGCGCTACGGCTACCTCGCGGCGATCAACTCGACGACGCTGAGCGACGGCTGCGTGCTCGACCTCGGCGGCGGCTCCCTGCAGTTGGTGCGCGTCATCGATCGCCTCGCGCACGAGTCGGGCTCGTGGAAGCTGGGCTCGGTGCGAATGACCGAGCGCTTCCTGTCCGGCTCCGCTCCGGCCAAGCGACGCCAGCTCGACGAACTGCGAGAGCATGTCGCGGGCGAGCTCTCGCAAGCACCGTGGCTCGCGGCTGCCGGGCGGCGGATCGTGGGGATCGGGGGGACGGTGCGTAACCTCGCCGCCGCTTCGCAGCGCGCGCTGGGGCGCCCGACGAACGGCGTGCAGGGGACGACGATCGAGCGCGACGTGCTCGAGGAGCTCGTGCAGCGGCTCGCAGCGCTGCCGACCGCCGAGCGCAGCCGTGTCCCCGGGATCAAGCCGGCGCGCGCCGACGTGATCCTCGCGGGTGCGCTCGTCGTGCTCGCGGCGCTCGACGCCGGCGGCTTCGCCTCGCTCGAGGTCACCGAGGCCGGTCTGCGCGAGGGTGTTTTCTTCGAGCGCCTGCTCGCCGCGGGTGCGTCCGCTGAGGCCGAACAGCCCCGCGGCATCGCAGTCGTGGACGACGCGCCAGGCGCGGCCCGCCCGCCGTTGTTCGAAGACGTACGCCGCGCTTCGGTGCTGAATCTCGCGGCGCGCTACCACATGGACGCCGCGCATACCTCTCACGTCGCGACGCTCGCGCTCGGCATGTTCGACCAGCTCGCGAAGCTCGGTCTGCATCCCGGCGACGCGCGCGAGCGCGAGCTGCTGTGGGCGGCGTGCGTCCTGCACGACATCGGCATGTCGGTCGACTACGACGACCATCACAAGCACTCGCGCTACCTGATTCTCAACGGCGGCCTGCCGGGCTTCTCGCCGACGGAGGTCGCGATCGTCGCGCAGGCGGCACGCTACCACCGCAAGGGGATGCCCGAGCCCGGCCCGCTCGGCCCGCTCTTCGCGGAGGCCGACCGCGAGCGCCTGAACCGCTGCGCGGTGCTGCTGCGCCTCGCCGAGGACCTCGAGCGCTCGCGCGACCAGCTCGTACGCGACACCGTGTTGAGCGCGCGCAACGGGCACGTCGAGCTGCGGCTGCTCGCGCAGGGCGAGTCCGCGGTGCCGCGCTGGGCGGCGGGTCGCGAGAGCGAGCTATTCGCTCGCGCCTTCCACCGCGCGCTCGCCGTCGTCGCGTAGACGACGCGCCAGGCTCAGGGTTGCGCGGCGAGCTCGCGCTCGCGCCCGGCGCAGTCGTAGAGCACGAGGCTGTAGACCGAGTAGCGGCGGAAGTGCAGCCACGCTTCGTTGGGGATCTCGCGGCACGCCTTGATGACGGCGTGTGTCGCGGCGTTGCCGCCGCGGCTTGCATACGCACCGCCGAGAACGACGTAGCGGGCTTCGTGGTTGGCGACCATGCGTGCGAGCTGCGGACCGTCGACGGCGGGGTCGGTGCCGCTGTAGCCGCCGAGCGCGCCCGCGCGGTAGCCAAGCAGGATTGGCGTCGCCGAGGTGTTCGAGGAAACCGTCAGCAGTTCCCAGCGCCGCGTCGGGCCGTGCGTGTCGATGTAGGCCATCAGGTCGCGGTCGACTTTGACGTCGTGAGCCGTCACCCCGTAGGGGCCGAGCGCGCCCGCGACTTTCGGGCCGGCCGCGGGGAACGTGCCCTCGACTGGGACCGACCAGGTCGTCGAGGAATACACGAGTGGAGCAACGACGAGCGCCGCGAGCGTCGCGACCATCGCGGGCCACGCCGCGCGCCGCACGAGCAGCGCGAGGAACAGCACGAGCACGCCGGCGGCGGCAGCGATCGCGAGCGGCTGGTGCCACCAGTGCATGTAGTGAGCGCGACGCAGCAGCACGATCTGGCCAGCCACGGTCGCCGCGACGGCAAGTGGGGCGAGCAGCACCAGCGGGTTGCGCCGCCGCGCGAAGCCGACGAGCGCCGCCGCGCCCCCGCCGACCATCGCAGCCGTGCCGGGACCGAGCGCGGAGACGTAGTACGGGTGCACGATGCCCTTGGAGAAGCTCAAGATCACGGCCTCCGTCAGACACCAGCCGCCGAGCACGATCAGGCCCGCGGTGCGCGGGTCGCGCCGCAGTCGCTGCCACCAGCTCGGCGGCGGCGGCGTCGCACTCGGGGTCTGCGAGGACGGCTTCGTCGCCGCCCGCTGCGTCGCGGCCGCCGCGTCGTCGGGAGCATCGTTGGTCGCGGGCTGCGTCACGGCCGCCGCGCCATCGGGAGCGTCGCCGCTCGCGGGGGCCGTCGCCGGCTTTTTCGCGGGCCAGCGCAGTTCGAGCAGGACGGCGAGCGCGATCGCGAGCATCCCGAAGAGCGCGAACGGGAGCATCCAGCCGCCCTGGTCGCCGAGACCGGCCTCCCACAGGCGCAGCGGCCCGGGAGGTACCCCGAATGGCGTCGGGTTCGCGTAGTGGCCGTTGGGCAGGATCGGGTTCGGGGTGACGACCGTCGCCTTCGGGGCGCGCGTGCGCTTTTCGGTGAGGTGAGTCGTCGTTGGCGTGCTCTTGAAGTTCGCGGGGTTGAACGGAGCGACCCCGCCGAGGCGGATGAAGATTTCGCCGGGCCCGCCGACCTCGCCTTCGACGCGGCCGAAGCCGTTGTAGTCGAAGGTCAGGCCGGTCTCGGTGTTGTCGGTCGAGCCGCCGACGTACGGGCGCTGTGAGGCCGGGGTCGCTTCGACGTAGGCGATCCACGCAAACGAGACCGCGCCCATCAGGACTCCCGCGACGAGCAGCTTGAGCAGGCGCCGCGGGAAGCTCGACGGGGCGCAGGCTAGATAGGCGAGCGCGATGCCCGGGACGACGAGGTAGGCGGCGAGCGTCTTCGTGTTGAACGCGAGCCCGACGAACACAGCGCTGGCAAGCAGGCTCGGCCAGCCGCCGGTGCGGATCGCGCGCAGCGCGGCGCCGGCGGCGAGCAGCATCAGCAGAATCAGCACAAGGTCGACGCCGTTATCGCGCGAGGAGGCGACATAGGCCGGGAACACCGCGAGCGTCAACGCGCCGACGAGCGCTGCGAGCTGGCCGAAGGGCCGGCGCATGATCAGGTAGAGCAACGCGACGCCGATCACGCCGATGATCGCGTTGGGTAGCAGCAGGCTGAGCGGCGAGAAGCCGAACAGCTTGGCGCTGAGCGCCTGCACCCACAGTGCCAGCGGTGGCTTGTCGACGGTGACCAGCCCGCCGGGGTCGAACGAGGCGAAGAAGAAGTTGTGGAAGGAGCCCAGCATCGACTTCACACCGGCCGAGTAGAAGACGTTGGCGTAGCTGTTCTGCGCGAGGCGGTGCGTGTTCAGGACCGCGGAGAGCGCGAGGATCGGCACGAGCGCGAGGTAGCCGAGCACGCCCTGCAGGTCCGGCAGCATCGGTCCGCGCGCCGTGCGTGGCGCGCGCGGCGCGGCGCGCGCGCCGTTGGGGCTCGGTCCGACCGGTGGAGGTGCGAGTGGGGGAGGCGCGGCAGGCGTGGGAGGCTCGGCGAGATTCGGATCCATGGTCGCCGGCGCGATTTCCGGCGCGCTCGTCTCCGTGGGCATCACCGAGACTGGATCGGCGGCGCTGTCAAGGGGTTTGCTCTGCGCGGAGGCGGGCTCGATGCCGGCGGAGTCGGGGTCGGGATGGCGGGGGGGAGAGGTGCTCATGGCGGTATGCGCGCGGCGGCGTCGTCGTGCGCGCAGGACGATCCCCCGCGCGCGCCGCGCGAGGAAAGCAAAGCGGAAACCGTACTAAGAGGGCGTTAAGACGGATCCAGCGCGTCGAGTAGGCGTGCGATGTCGCGCTCGTCGTTCCATGCACCGACCGACGCGCGCAGCCACGGGCGGCCGGGAATGTCGCGCAGGAGCACACCGCGCTCGGCTAGGCGCTCGCGCTCGGCGAGCGGGTCGGAGCTCGCGAAAGAGATCAGCGTCGCACCGGCGCGCTCCTCGGCGGACGGCACCGCGAGCGCGCGCCCGCGCGCGGCGAGCTGCTCGGCGAGACTCGCGGCGAGCTCGCGTGCGCGCGCATGCACGGCGGGCCAGCCAGCGGCTTGCAGCACCTCGAAGGCGGTGAGTGCGGCGGCGAGCGTCTCGGCGCTCAGCAGGTAGGTGTCAAAGCGCCGCGCGTCCTCGTGCAGCGCGAGCGTCGCGAGGTCGACCGTCGGGTCCGACGGCGGGTCGGCCATGTTGGCGTAGCTGCGGCGGCCGGCCGCGAGCTGCGAGCGCAGCTCGGGGCTGACATAGAGCATCCCGGTGCCGTCGGGCCCGCAGAGCCACTTCTGTCCGGCGCCGGCGTACGCAGCGCAGCGCAGCGCGCGCACGTCGGTCGGCACCGCGCCGACGCCCTGCGCGCCGTCGAGCAGCACCGGCACGTCGAGCTCGGCGAGCTCGACGGGGGCGTGGCGCCCGGTCATCCAGCTGACGTGCGAGCACGCGACCAGGCGCGTGCGCGGGCCGACGGCCTGCGCGATCTCCAGCCACGGGACGCGGCGGACCTGCACGCCGCGCAGTGCCTGTGCGGCGGAGAGCGCGCCGAGCAGTCCGGGATGCTCCTCGTCGCTGGTCAGGATCTCATCGCCGTCGGCGAGCCCGAGGCCCTCGATGACGAGCGCGAGACCCTCGCTGGTGCAGGTCGTCAGCGCGATATCCTCCGGCGGGCACCCGAGGATGGAGGCATAGGCGGTGCGCAGCGAGAGGCTGAGTTCTTTGCGACGGTCGAAATGCCGGTGAGTGCGGCCGTTGTCGGCCTCGCTTTGCAGTTCCGCGGCGGCCGCGCGTACGCTGTTGTCCGGCAGCGGACCATCGGTGCCGGCGTTCAAATATGCGAGTCGCTCCAGAACTGGGAAGTGCGCGCGTAGCGCCGTGGGGTCAAGAGAAGCGGTGTCCAGCATGAGCGCTGAGGATAGCTACGGAAGCCGCGAGGCAGGGCGGGTTACCGTGTTGTGATCGTCATACTGACGTTTTCGTCATATCCGAACGACCGGGTCAGGGGATGGGAGGCAGGATGAGCGACGCCGCAGGCGAGCAGCCGCTGTGGGAGCCGGATGCCGAGGAGCTCGAGCGTGCGAGCATGACGCGCTTCATGCGCTGGGTCGCCGAGCACGAGTCAAGCGCCGGTGCGCTCGCGGAGTACGAGCAGCTGCGACGCTGGTCGGTGAGCGAGATCGAGCGCTTCTGGGCCGCGATCTGGGAGTTCTGCGAAGTGCGCGCCTCGCGGCCCTACGAGCACGTGCTGCAGGGCGCGATGCCGAGCGCGCGCTGGTTCGCGGGCGCCGAGCTCAATTACGCCGAGAACATGCTCCTGCGCGACCGCGATCCCGACGCGGTCGCGGTGTGGCACGCCTCGGAGCTGCGTCCACTGGAGCAGATCACGTGGGGTGAGCTGAGCGCAGAAGTCGCGCGGGTGGCTGGCGGGCTGCGCGCGCTGGGAGTCGGCCGCGGCGACCGCGTCGTCGCGTACATGCCGAACATCCCCGAGACGCTCGTCGCGTTCCTCGCGTGCGCGAGCATCGGTGCGATCTGGTCGAGCGCGGCGCCGGAGTTCGGCGCGCGCAGCGTGATCGACCGCTTCGCGCAGATCGAGCCGAAGGTGCTGCTCGCGGTCGACGGCTACCGGCACGGCGGCAAGGACTTCGATCGTGGCACGGCAGTCGGCGAGATCCTCGCGGAGCTGCCGAGCGTGCGCCACGCGGTGCGCGTCGCGCACCTGCACCACGGCGAGGACACGAGCGACACTGCGCCGCCGCCGTCGTGGCCGGGTGCGTTGACGTGGGAGCAACTGCGCGAGCTTGGCGCCGGCGCCAAGCTGCAGTTCGAGCAGGTCCCCTTCGAACACCCGCTGTGGGTGCTGTACTCCTCGGGCACGACCGGCCTGCCGAAGGCGATCGTGCACGGACACGGCGGGATCCTGCTGGAGCAGCTCAAGAAGAGCTTCCTGCACCTCGACTTGCGCGCGGGCGACCGCATGTTCTGGTTCACGACGACGGGCTGGATGATGTGGAACTTCCTCGTCGGCTGCCTGCTGACGGATGCCGCGATCGTCCTCTACGACGGCAGCCCCTCCTATCCGGATCTCGGGGCGCTGTGGTCGCTGGCGGAGCAGACCGGTATGACCTGCATGGGGCTCAGCGCGGGCCTGCTCTCGGCGTGCGAGAAGGCCGGCCTGCGTCCGGGGAGCGAATATGACCTCAGTCGCCTGCGCGCGATCGGCTCGACCGGCTCGCCGCTGGCGCCGGAGAGCTTCGAGTGGGTCTACGCACACGTCAAGCGCGACGTCTGGCTGTTCTCGACCAGCGGCGGCACCGACGTCTGCACGGCGTTCGTCGGTGGCTGTCCGCTGCTGCCGGTCTACCGCGGCGAGCTACAGTGCCGCGCGCTCGGCTGCGCGGTCGAGGCGTGGGACCCGTGGGGTGCGAGCGTGATCGATGAGGTCGGCGAGCTCGTCTTGACCGAGCCGCTGCCGTCGATGCCGCTGTACCTGTGGGGCGACGACGATGGCGGACGCCCCGGCGAGGTCGGCGAGCGCTATCGCGAGAGCTACTTCGCGATGTACCCCGGGATCTGGCGCCACGGCGACTGGGTGCGAATCACGCCGCGCGGCGGCGCCGTGATCTACGGGCGCTCGGACGCGACGATCAACCGCCAGGGCGTGCGGATGGGCACGAGCGAGATCTACCGCGCGGCGGGCGCCGTGGAGGAGGTCGTGGACGCGTTGGTCGTCGACATCCCGAGTGCCGGCGGCAGCGGCGAGCTGCGGATGATCCTGTTCGTCGTGCTGCGCGAGGGCACGAGCCTCGACGAGCGCCTGGAGAGTGCGATCCGGCGGCGCATCCGCGAGGACTGCTCGCCGCGGCATGTACCGAACGACGTGCTGCAGATCGAGGATGTGCCGCGGACGCTCTCGGGGAAGGTCCTCGAGGTGCCGGTCAAGCGGATCCTGATGGGCACCGCGCCGCAGGAGGCCGCGAGCGTCGACTCGCTGGCGAACCCGGCCGCGCTCGACTACTTCGTCGCGCTCGCCGCCAGCCTCGATTGAGCGGCCGGCCGGCGGGACCGGCGTGGTGATGGGACGGGCATAGGTGACGAGATGGGCATAGGTAGCGGGTCGGCGAAGGTCCGTGCCTCGCCACACTGCGTGCGAAGGCCCTGCCGCGCGTACGTACGCGCGCGCGACAGGGCCGCGAAACAACATCTGTCCTCGACCTCGGGAGGGCATCGCGCGACATCTGCCATCGACTTCGAGAGAGCATCGCGCGACATCTGTCATCGACTTCGGGAGGACTCCGCGACGGCGGCGTCGAACAAGAGGGCCGATGAAGCGAACCGCAACCCCCGCAATCGACGCGCCGAGCAACGGCGCCGCTCGCACCGAGATCGGCGGCGAGCGCCAGAGCCTCTCGCACTACATCCAGGCGCGCTTCGACGAGTGCTCGCGCTCGCAGAAGGACGTCGCGCAGTACATCGTCGATCACCTCGACGAGGCCGCCTTCCAAACCGCTGAGGAGCTCGCGCGCCGCGCGAACACCTCGAGCTCGACAGTCGTGCGCTTCTCACAGGCGCTCGGCTTCGAGGGCTTCCCCGAGCTGCAGGCCGCCGCGCGCGAGGAGTACCGTCGCGTGCACGCTACCCCGCAGGCCGCGGTCGCGGGGACGGGCTCGACGCCGCTGTTCTCACTTGACCAGAACGAGTTCGAGGGAGCGCTGGCAGCCGACCACCTGAACGTCGAGGAGACCGCGCGCAAGGTTTCGCGCAGCGACGTCGACGCGCTGATCGACGCGATCGTCTCCTCCGAGAAGGTACTCGTCGCCGGTACCGACCAGATGGCGTTCTTCGCGAGCTACCTGCGCCACCTGCTGATGCTGCTCGACCTGCGCGTCGACGTCGTCGCGAGCCCCTCTCAGGAGGCGCTCAGCCGGCTCGGTCGCATCGACGAGCGCACGCTTGTGATCGGCCTGTCCGCGGGCCGGCCGCACCCGCTGGTCGTGCGCGCGATGAAGCTCGCGCGCCACCGCAAAGCGCGCACCGCCGCGGTGACCGACGCCACCCTCTCCGAGGTCGCCAAGTTGGCGCAGATCAAGCTGTATTACTCCTCCAACAGCCCCGCCTATGTGCGCTCGCACACGGCGCTTCTGAGCCTGATCCAGGCGCTGGCCTTTGGTGTCTACTCGCGCGACAGCGCGCAGTACGAAGACCGCATCAAGGCCTTCCGGCTGAAGTAGCGTACGTCGGTCCGGCCCGCACCTCTCGAAGGGATAGAGGAGACACGGGGTCGCGACCGGCGCCGCCGGTCGCGTGGGCTATGCGCCGTGCGAAGCGATGTGCGGGCGCCTCGACGAGGCGATGGAACACCGTCGCGGCGGCCAGCGAGAGCACGACGGCCGCGACGAAGTAGCCCGGTGAGAACAACACCCCGGTCGCGATTGCGAGCGCGACGACGATTGGGCAATGGACGAGATAGAGGCTGTACGAGCGCCGGCCCGTCCACGCCATCGCGCGCGAGCATAGAAAGGACTCGAACGGGCGAAGCGTGAGCGCTGCGAGAACCGTCAGGGTGGCACCCACGGCGACCAGTAGCGCTGCGGTCCCCGTCTGTCGCTCCGGCGTGCTGCGCACCAGCCACCAGTCGGCGCTCATTGCGCACACGCATGCCGCGCCCAGCAGCAGCTTCGCCGGTGCGCTCCACCACGTACGCCGCGCCAGCGCCCGCGCGAGCCGCGCGATATCCGCGTGGCGGAACGCGAGCGCCACGCCCATCACGAACGGCGGCAGCTCGAGCAGGTAAACGCTCGAGCCGTGCCACAACATTGCTGCCGCGCACGCCGACATCAGTAGCGCGCACGAGAGGCGCGTGCGCAGCGCGCGCACCGCGATCGCCAGTAGCAGCGGCAGCGCAAGCGAGAACAGGACCTCCCAGCGCAGCGACCACAGCACGGGCAGCAGCGCCATGTGCCCGGCGTGCACCGACAGCAGCCCCGCGTCCTCGCGTACGGCCTGCAGGCTGAGCGGTTCGTGGAACGCACTCAACCACCAGTCGCCTTCGCTCGACCACGGCGCCCTGCCGATCGCGACGACGTGCATGAGTGCCGCGAAGGCCAGCGCGCCCCACACCGGCAGGTAGAGCCGCACGAAGCGGCTCGGGTAGTAGGAGATCGCGCGCACCCCGTGTCCGCCGCGCGCGCTCGGCAGGGAGAGCACGAACCCGCTGAGCACGAAGAACACGACCACGGCCTCCCCGCCACCCCACAGGACGTGCAGCGGGCTGTACACCAGCCACCACTGCAGTGTGCCTCTCGTCGGCCCCGGGCCGACGCTGTAGGGGCCCGCGAGGAGCGGGATCGTCGCGAGGAGCGAGTGATTCACCATCACGATCAGCGCCGCCAGTCCGCGCAGCCCCTCCAGTGCCGGCAATCGTTCCTGCTGTTGCTGCTGCGCTTGCGCCGCGCTATCGCACTCGTCGCTCATGTTCTCGCCGTCGCATCGGCCCTTTGCGACGTGCACGTTAGGCGCGCAGGGCGCCGATCAGCGGGCATCGTGCTCGGCCTCAGTCTCCGAGCCGCGATCGATGAGCGCACGCTAGTTACTAGCCGTAAGCGTCCCCGTCGCGGCGAGCGTCGTGAGGATTGGGATACGTCGCTGGGTAATGAGCATGCATGCGCAACTCCACGACCCGCAGCGCCAGCGCCGAGCGCGAACGCAGCCGCGCTCGTCGTGCGCGGGGGGGCTGACGCGAGACACCAGACCGAGCCGCGCGCGGGCCGCGGCTGGGCGCTGCTCGCGACGAGCCTCGGCTTCGCCGTCGTCCAGCTCGACGTCAGCGTCGTCAACGTCGCGATCAAGCCGATCGGAGAACAGTTCGGGAGCTCGCTCAGCGGCCTGCAGTGGGTGCTCAGCGCCTATACCGTCGCGTTCGCCGCGCTGATCCTCAGCGCCGGTGCGCTCGGCGACCGGATCGGCGCCAAGCGCGTCTTCATCGCCGGGTTCGCGCTGTTCACGCTCGCCTCCGCCGCCTGCGGGCTCGCGCCGAGCCTCGAGTTCCTGATCGCCGCGCGCGCCGTCCAGGGCGTCGGCGCGGCCGTCCTCGTCCCGTGCTCGCTGACGTTGCTCAACCACGCCTATCCCGACACCGACGCGCGCGCTCGCGCCGTCGGCCTGTGGGCCGCGGGTGCCAGCGTCGCGCTGTCCGCCGGGCCGCTCATCGGCGGGATCCTGACCTCGACCGTCGGCTGGCGCGCGATCTTCTTCATCAACGCGCCGATCGGCGCCGCCGGGATCTGGCTGACGGTGCGCTTCGCGCAGGAGACCCCGCGCGCGGCGCAACGCGGCGTCGATCTGCCCGGTCAGGCGAGCGCGATCCTGTGGCTGCTCGCGCTGACCGCCGCCGTCATCGAGGGCGGCGCGCACGGCTTCGGCGATCCCGCCGTCCTCGGCTGCTTCGCGCTCGCGGTGCTCGCCGGGGGGTGCTTCCTCGCGGTCGAGGCCCGCGGGCGGCGGCCGATGTTGCCGCTGGCGCTGTTCTCCTCGCCGACCTTCAGTGCCGCGACCGCGATCGGGCTGCTCATCAACATCGCCTTCTACGGTCTCATCTTCCTGCTCAGCCTGTTTTTCCAGCGTGTCCAGCACCACAGCCCGCTCGTCACCGGGCTCGCGTTTGCACCGATGACCGCGATCGTCATGGCCTCCAACCTGCTCGCCGCCCCGCTCGCGCGGGCGATTGGCGCGGGCCGCACAATCCTGCTCGGCGGCCTGCTGCTAGCCGCGGGACTCGCTGCGCTGCTCGGTATCTCGTCATCGAGCGCCTACGCCGCGCTCGTCGCGCAGCTCCTTGCGATCGGCGCCGGCATCGGGCTGATCGTCCCCGCGATGACCTCCGCGCTGCTCGGCAGCGTCGAGCGTTCGCGCTCCGGTGTTGCCTCCGGGACACTCAACACCGCGCGCCAGACCGGGAGCGTGATCGGCGTCGCGTTGTTCGGTGCGCTCGCCGCCGGCGGGCTGCTCGACGGGCTGCGTGACGCGCTGCTGGTCTCAATCGCGCTCGCGCTTGGCGCCGGTGCGCTCGGCGTGCTGATCGACCTGCGCGAGGGTCGTGCGTAGGGGCGCGGGTCGCTTCGGCGGGTGCCGCGAGCGGGTGTGGGTGGTGTTGTCGCTTGGCGACCCCGCCGCGCGTGCGCGTACGCGCGGCGGGGTCCGCAACGAACACATCACACCTGCCCCGCGACGGTCTGCCCTCCCAGCCGCCAGCTATCCTCCCGTGCATGCGCGACGAAGCGACATTCCGCGTCAAGGCCGGCCTGGCCGAGATGCTCAAGGGCGGCGTCATCATGGACGTCGTCACGCCCGAGCAGGCCAAGGTCGCCGAGGACGCCGGCGCCGCCGCTGTGATGGCTTTGGAGCGCGTCCCCGCCGACATTCGCCGCGACGGCGGCGTCGCCCGAATGTCAGACCCGGAGATGATCGCCGGTATCCAGGAGGCCGTCTCGATCCCCGTGATGGCCAAGGCGCGCATCGGGCACTTCGTCGAGGCGCAGGTCCTGCAGGCCCTCGACGTCGACTACGTCGACGAGTCCGAGGTCCTCACGCCCGCCGACGAGGTCAACCACATTGATAAGTGGGCCTTCAAGGTGCCATTCGTCTGCGGCGCCACCAACCTCGGCGAGGCCCTGCGACGGATTGGTGAGGGTGCCGCGATGATCCGCTCCAAGGGCGAGGCCGGCACCGGCGACATCGTCGAGGCCGTCCGCCACATGCGCAAGATCAACGGCCAGATCCGTCGGCTCGGAGCGCTCGGCGAGGAGGAGCTCGCGAGCGCCGCCAAGGAGCTGCAGGCGCCGCTCGATCTCGTGAGCTCCGTCGCGCGCGACGGCCGCCTGCCGGTCGTGCTGTTCTGCGCCGGCGGCATCGCCACGCCGGCCGACGCCGCGTTGATGATGGCGCTCGGCGCCGAGGGCGTCTTCGTCGGCTCCGGGATCTTCAAGTCCGAGGACCCCGCCGTGCGCGCGCGCGCGATCGTCGAGGCCACTACCCACTGGCAGGACCCCGCGCGCATCGCGCAGGCCTCGCGCGGGCTCGGCACCGCGATGGTCAGCCTCGAGAGCTCCAAGCTCGAGGGTGAGCAGCTCCTCGCACAACGCGGGTGGTAGAAGGCGAGTCCCCGCTAGTCGGGGTGCTGGCGCTGCAGGGCGACTTCGAGGCGCACGCGCGGATGCTGCGCGGCCTCGGCGCGCAGGTGCGCGAGGTGCGCGTTCCCGCCGACCTGGATGGGCTCGAAGGCCTCGTGATCCCGGGCGGCGAGTCGACGACGATGACGCTCGGGATCGCGCGCGAGGGACTCGCGCAGCCTCTGCGCGAGCTCGCGCAGAGGGGAGTGCCGGTGCTGGGGACGTGCGCCGGGCTGATCATGCTCGACCGCGAGCATCTCGCGCTGATGGACATTCGCGCCGAGCGCAACGCGTTTGGTCGGCAGATCCGCAGCTTCGAGGCCGACGTCGAGCTGCGCGGGAGCGGCATCGCGCCCGGACCGCCGCTGCGCGGGGTTTTCATCCGCGCGCCGTGGATCGCCGAGCACGGGCCCGACGTCGAGATCCTCGCCGAGGTCGATGGCCATGCGGTCGCCGCGCGGCAGGGCGATCTGCTGGCGGTCGCGTTCCACGCCGAGCTCACCGAGGACGTCCGCGTGCATCGGTTGCTGCTCGACGCCGTCGCTCAGCGCCGCGCGCCGGCCTGAGTCGCTAGTCGCCGCGTCGTCGCGACGGCGAGTGCGCGTGTCACGCGTGGCTCCTCGCCGTCGCCGTTCAGCGCAAGCTTGCTGACGATCGAGTACCCCTCGGCCTCTGCCACCGTCGGCGGCAGCTCTGGCTCGTCGAGCAGCGCCAGCACGCAGTTGATCGCCTCGCGGATCTCGACCGCGAGCAGTCCCTCGTCGTCCAGACGCGTCGCCTCATCGAAGGACCACGCCCGCGCGACGTGCAGGCTCGGGCGCAGATGCGCATGGCGGCGTCCCAGTGTGTTCAGGAAGGACTCCACGCGCGCTCGGTCGCGCGCCGAGGCGTAGCGGCGGCGCAGCAGCCACGGCCATAGCTCCTGCAGGATCGTGTCCGGCTGATGCGCGCCGACCCACGCCCAGTCCTCGCCGCGCCAGCGTCGCGCGTAGGTCGCGGCGTCGAGGCGACAGCTGAGATAGACGCGAGTGCGTGCCGGTGCGTTGCGAAAGCCGAGTTGCGGCTGGGGCTCTACGCGCCACGCCGGCCCCGCCGACTCCGGCAGCGCCGCCAGGCACTCGGCGTGGCCGGCGTTGTAGAGGTGCTCGGCCTGGCGCTTGAGCTCGCCCGGCCACATGTGCAGAACCAGCTCGTGGTTGTCCAGGTCGAGCGCCGCACGCTGCAGCGAAGCAACCCCCAGCGCCGTATCCAGCCGCACGTGCGCTAGGCCAATGCGCTCCGGTTGCAGGCCGCTCGCTTCGCGCAGCAGCGAGCGCAGGCGCCACTTGCGCCGCACCGGGTCGACGCCCACACGGCGCAGGCTGCCGAATGGCAGCAGGTGCGCGAAGTCGTTGTGCGCGTAGCTCAGCAGATCCTGCACCAGTGCCCGCTCCGCCGGGCCCAGCAGGCCCAGCTCGACCAGGCGCCACCACGACTCCAGCAGGTCGTGCCAGCGCAACACGCACGTGCGCCGCTCCGCGAAGCGCGCCGAGCCGAGGTTGAGCTCCGCCACGCGATGCCCGTTGCGTCGCGCCCAGCGCGTGCAGACCTTGCTCTCGACCAGCACCACCAGCTCCGGATCGAAGCGCAGCACGCCGTCGAAGCGCTGACCGCGGTCGGTGTCCGTGACCTCCTTCGCCGGCTCCTCCGGTTCGGTGTCCGGCGTCAGGAAGACGCTCACCAGGCGCTCGCGTCGCACCTCACCGCCGGCCGCGCTCTCCTCGGAGGCATCGACGATGTACGTCGCCTGCATGTCTACCGTGCAGTCCGGCAGTTCGCTCAGCGAGCGCTCACCGATCGCGCGCAGCAGCGTCTCGCGTGCGAGCGGGACCAGCCGCAGCACGATCATTGCGGCGCGCGTCAGCTGGTCCTCGTGCGTGCGCCCCAGCTCACGGTAGGGCTCGAAGATATTCAGGTGCGGGTTCGACGTCGCGCTGTCCATGTCACCCCCACTGTGTGTGTGCTCGTCCGCCGGCCGCCGCTCGCGGCCCGGATCACCTGTTGGCCCCATCTCACTCCCCGCCTGATCGCGCTGTTGCCAGATCGACACACGCCGCCCTGTCAACAAATGCGCAAGTCAACTGTCATGGACTTTAGCGCAGCGTGACGTTTATGCAAGCAGTCGCGATACTCCACCCATGCGCATCGCCGTCGCCGCCGACGAACGCGTGGGGATCGCCGACGTCCTGCTCGGCGAGCTGCGCCGTCGCGGCCACGAGCTCAGCCTGCACGGCGCGCTTGCGCCCGGCGAGCGCGCCGACTGGGCGTGGGCCAGTGAGGCCGCCGCGCGCGAGGTCGCCGACGGTCGCGCCGACCAGGCCATCGTGTGCTGTTGGACCGGCACCGGTGCATCGATCGCCGCGAACAAGCTGGCCGGTGTTCGCGCCGCGCTCTGCGTCGACGCCGCCACCGCCGCCGGCGCGCGACGTTGGAATGACGCCAACGCGCTCGCGCTCAGCCTGCGCAGCTGCTCGGAGGCTGAGCTCGAGGAGATCCTCGACGCGTGGTTCGCCGCTGAGGCCAGCAGCGAGGTTGAGGACCGCGAGAACGTCGCGCATCTGGCGGAGATTGAAGGCGTCTGAGATGCCACTGGCGTGGGAGGCCTTGCTGCGCCGCGATGCGTCTCAAGTGGGTGCAAGGCGCGATCAGCGCGCAATGACCTGCAGCCAATCGTCAGTCGGCCCCGCACTGTGCTCGAGCGAAGAGACAGTCCAACCCGTGCGGCTGAGGACTTCGCGTAGCGCGTCCTCCTGCCAGTAGACGAAATAGCGAGGCCGACCGAGCTTCTCCGTGGTCCAGCCCTCTCCGGTGCCCTGCTTGACCGTGAAGGCGAGCAGACCGCCGTCTCGGATCGCTGCCCGCAGGCGGCGCAGCACATCCTCGAGCTGTCGCCGCGTCAAGTGCAACAGGACGGCGTCGGCGAGCACAGCGTTGTGTGGCCCGCCAAAGTCGTCTGTTCGAACGTCGAGTTGGCGCGCATCGTGCCCCGCAGCCCGCATCATCTCGACGAAAGAGGCCGCCGCATCGGTGCGTATCACCCGCAAGCCCTTTCCTTCGAGATAGTCCGCGTCGCGCCCAGGGCCGCTTCCCAGCTCGAGCACGCACCCATCGCCCGCCAGTGCGGCGAAAGTGTCGAGGAACGCAACGAATGCCGCGTGCCGACCACGGTCGTGCGCGGCATACAGCGACGCGCGAGCTTCGTAGGTCTCCAGCGTCCCGTCGACCGGATCACGCCACGGCTGGTCGGGGCCGTCGGGCAAGTCGCGAGCCTCGGTTGCCATCGATCACATCGTGCCAGCCGTCGCGCGCGAGCGACATCAGCCGCCGGGATCTTCGCCAAAGCCGACATCCCAGCAATGCGTGGGTGCGTGGACGCAGTGCCGCGCTCACGCGCGGGCTCCTCAGGCGGCCGCGAAGCGCACGACGCCGTCCTGCTCCTGCTCGACCGCGCGGCCTGAATTCAGCAGCAGGTCAACGTGTCCGAGCACCTCCGAGATCGTTAGGTACGCCTGCGTCACCGCGACGTTGCCCCACATCTCGTGCGCCATCTCGTACGCCGAGCGCGGACGCTCGGCGATCAGGCGGTGGATGCGCTCCGCGCGGCGCTCGTGCAGGTGCCGGCGCTCGTCGATCAGCTTGGCGTGGTCGCGCACTACCTCACCGTGGCCGGGTAGCACCAGGTCCAGCTGCATCGCGTGCGTGCGCTCCAGGGAGTCGAGATAAGTCACGAGTGCCTGCGGACGCGGGCCGTCGTAGTCGCCCTGCGCCTCGAGCGGGCGCGCAAGCAGCGGGTTCGAGGAGATGTGCCCCAGCAGGTGATCGCCCGCGATCAGCAGTTCGCGCTGCTCGTCCCAGAAGACCGTGTCCGACGGGCTGTGGCCAGGACGGTGCAGCACCCGCAGAGTGCGGTCGCGCAGCTTCAGCTCCTCGCCGTCGCTGAGCGTGCGCGTCACCTCGACCGTGCAACCCCATGCGCGAAAGCTCGCCGAGACTGCGCGCAGTGCCGTCACGACATCGCTCGGGACGCCGTGACGCAGCATGATCTGCGCCGCGAAGCGATCCTCGAAGTCGGTGTCCTCGCGGAAGCTCGCAAGGCGACGGTCGAGCCCCTCCAGCGCTGCCACCTGCGCGCCCGAGCGCCGCGCCAGGATCGCCGCGAGGCCGAAGTGATCGATGTGCTGGTGCGTCACCACCAGCAGCTCGATGTCCTCGATCCTGTGCCCCCGCGCCGCGAGTGCCTGCTCGAGCTCGTCCAGCGCCTTCGCCGAGTTCGGCCCCGAGTCGATCAGCGTCAGTGGCTCGTCCTCGATCAGGTACGCGTTCACGCGTCCCACCGCAAACGGCGTCGGGATCGCCAGACAGTGGATGCCCTCCGCGACTGGCTCGGGAACGCTCACGAGCGAATCAATGCCAGCACCTCGTCGCGGCGGCTTTCCATGTCCTCGCGCGAGACCAGCGACTCTAGGCACAGGCGCAGCAGCGGCTCCGTGTTCGAAGGGCGCACGTTGAAGTGCCAGTCCTCGTAGTCGATCGAGATGCCGTCCAGCTCTTTCTGCTCCGCGTCGGAGTAGCGCTCCGCGATCTCCCGCATCTTCGCCTGCTGATCGGCGACCTCCGAGTTGATCTCACCCGAGATGAAGTAGCGCTCGCGGTACGGCGCCAGCAGCTCGGTCAGCGTCTTGCCCGTGTTGGAGAGGTGCTCAAGGAGCAGTAGCGCCGGCAAGGTTCCTGAGTCCGCGCAGTAGAAGTCGCGGAAGTAGTAGTGGCCCGAGACCTCCCCGCCGAACAGCGAGCCCTCCGCGCGCATCCGCGTCTTGAAGAACGCGTGTCCCACGCGGTTCACATACGGCGTGCCGCCCGCCGCGCGCACCGTGTCCGCGACCGCTCGCGACGCGCGCACGTCGTAGAGAATCGCCTCGCCGGGGTGCTTCTTCAGCAATGACTCCGCCAGCAGCGCCGTCAGAAAATCGCCGTCGACGAACTCGCCGTCGCCGTCGATGAAGAAACAGCGATCCGCGTCCCCGTCCCACGCGATCCCGAGATCCGCGCCGCTCTCGCGCACCTTGTCGATCACGAACTGCCGGTTCTCCGGCAGCAACGGATTGGGCTCGTGGTCGGGAAAGCTCCCGTCTGGCGTCCAGTACGTCTCGATCGGATCGAGGCCTAGACGCCTCAGCAGCGGTCCCACCATCGGTCCCGCCATGCCGTTGCCGCCGTCGACGACCACCTGCAGGGGCTCGATTGCCTCCGGGTCGATGAAGCGCAGCGCCGCCTCCTGAAACTCCGCGTAGACGTCTACTTCCTGCACCGTGCCCGGCGTCGAGGGAGCCGCGCCGTCGTCCAGGCCGGCCTCGATCAACCTGCGGATGTCCTGGATGCCGCTGTCACCCGACAGCGCCAGCGCGCCGCCGCGCACCAGCTTCGCGCCGGTGTACGCCTTCGGGTTGTGGGACGCCGTGCACATCAGCCCGCCGTCCAGCTCGCGTGAGCCGACTAGGTAATAGAGCATCTCCGTGCCCACCTGGCCAGCGTCGAGTACCTCGACGCCCTCCGCCACCAGGCCCGCGCGGTAGCGGTCTACGAGCTCCGGCGCCGTCAGGCGCATGTCGCGCCCCAGGCCCACCCGCAGCTCGCTGACCGGCTTGCCTTCCAACTGGCCCAATACCCGCGCGAAGGCGCGGCCCACCTGCTCGGCGACGTCACCATCGATCTGCTCGCCATAAAGGCCGCGAACGTCGTAGGCCTTGAAGATTCCCGGGTCCACCGCGCTTGCCATCGCGCGGCATCCTATGTCTTTCGGTGCGCCCGCCGCGCTTATCGCCTCGCGACGGCGGCGAAGCGGAGCCAAACCCTGCGAAACACTATCTTTAGGGTCATGTCCGGACACTCCAAGTGGTCGTCGATCAAGCACAAGAAGGCGATCGTCGACTCGCGTCGCGGCGCCCAGTTCACCAAGCTCGCCCGCGCCGTCACCGTCGCCGCCCGCGAGGGCGGGGGGGACCCCGAGCTCAACGCCGCGCTCGAGAACGCCGTGCGTAAGGCCAAAGCCGCCTCGATGCCCAAGGACAACATCGAGCGCGCGATCGCCAAGGGCACCGGCGAGGGCGGCGACGGCGACGCGCTGGAGACCGTCGTTTACGAGGGCTACGGACCCGCCGGCGTCGCGGTGCTCGTCGAGACCGTCACCGACAACCGCAATCGCACCGGTCCCGACGTTCGCAACCTCTTCACCAAACACGGCGGCTCGCTCGGCGAGCCCGGCTCGGTCGCCTACCTGTTTGAGAAGAAGGGCGTGATCCTGATCGACGCGGGGACTGGAGACGGGGGCGCGGGGGCGGGTGGGTCGCGTATTACAGAGGACGATCTGCTCGTCGCCGTCGAGGCCGGCGCCGAGGACATCACCGAGGACGACGGCGTCTTCGAGATCGTCACCGCGCTGCCCGACTTCACCGCCGTGCGCCGCGCGCTCGAGGACGCCGGCATCGAGATTGACAGCGCCGAGCTCACCTACCGGCCCTCCAGTCTCGTGCCGATCGAGCACGACGGCCAGGTCGAAAAGCTGATGCGGCTGATCGACTCGCTCGAAGAGAACGACGACGTCGCCGCCGTCCACGCCAACTTCGACGTGCCCGCCGACGTCCTGCAGCGCGTCGCCGAGTGAGCGCCGCGCAGCTTCCGCCGGTCGCGATCCTCTGTGGCGGGCGCGGCACGCGCCTGCAGGAGCACACCCACGAGATCCCTAAGCCGCTCGTCGAGATCGGCGGCCAACCGATCCTCGAGCACGTCATCACGCTCTACGCCGCCCAGGGCTTCCGGCGCTTCCTGCTCGCCACCGGCTATCGCGGCGAGCTTATTGAGCGCTTCGTCGCCGCTGCCGACTGGCCCGCGGGAGTCGCCGTGGAATGCGTCGACACCGGCCTCGACACGCCCACCGGTGGGCGCCTAAAGCTGCTGCAAGCGCGGCTGCAGGACGCGCCCACGTTCTGTGCGACCTACGCCGACGGGCTCGCCGACATCGATCTCTCGCAACTGCTCGCTTTCCATGCCGAGCACCGCGCGCTCGCCACGATGACCGTCGTGCAGCCCGAGCTGCAGTTCGGGATCACCGAGCTCGACGGCGAGGACGGTCGCGTGATCGGCTTTCGCGAGAAGCCCCGCTCCGAGCACTGGATCAACGGTGGCTTCTTCTGCCTGCGCGCCGGCGTGTTCGCCTACCTGCGCCCCGACAGCGTGCTCGAGCGCGCGCCGCTGGAGCAGCTTGCCGCCGCCGGCGAGCTGCGCGCCTATCGCCATAGCGGCTTCTGGGAGTGCATGGACACCTACAAGGACGCCGTCGCGCTCAACGACCTCTGGGCCTCCGGGGCCGCGCCCTGGTGTGCGCGACAGTTCGCCGGCGCGCTCGGCGCCGCGTAGGACGCCACGGTCGCGTGGGGCCTCCGCCGGGCAGGCGTCCGGCAGCACACGCAGAATCCCTTCACATGATCGTCCTCGGCATCGACCCCGGGCTCGCCAACGCCGGTTACGGCGTCGTCGCGCGCCGCCGCGGCCGGCTCGTCGCGCTCGACGGCGGCGTGATCGACACGCCCGCCGCGCTCGCGCTCGAGTCGCGCCTGGCCACCGTGCACGAGCGCGTGCTCGAACTGATCGACGAGCACGCCTGCGAGGCGATGGCGCTCGAGCAGCTCTACTTCGGGGCGAACGTCCAGACCGCCTTCGCCGTCGGGCACGCCCGCGGAGTCACGATGCTCGCCGGCGGCCAGCGCGGCCTGCCCTGCTTCTCCTACACCCCCCAGCGCGTCAAGTCCGCTGTCTGCGGCAACGGCCGTGCCGCCAAGGATCAGGTTGCGCGGATGGTGCAGACACTGCTCGAGCTGCCCGAGCTGCCGCGGCCCGACCACGCCTCCGACGCGCTCGCCGTCGCGATCTGTCATCACAACGCCGTGCCGCTCGCCGCCGCGCTCGCCGCCGCGCAGCCGTCCGCGCGGGTCGCGGCCGCGCAGCCGTCCGCGCCGGCCGCCGCCGGGCGCGGGGTGGGTGCGCATGCTTCGGTTGAGCGCCCCGCCGCGCGTGCACGTGCCCGCGTGCCCGCGCACAGCGGGGTCGGAGCGCCGCGATGATCGGCCTGCTCCGCGGCGAGGTCGCCGTCCGCCGCGCCGACCACGTGCTGCTGCTCTGCAGCGGTGTCGGCTACCGCGCGGCCGTCTCCGCCGAGACGCTGCGCCACGTTCCCGCCGTCGGCAAGCAGACCACGCTGCACACGCATCTGATCGTCCGCGACGACGCGCTCTCGCTCTACGGTTTTCACTCCGAGCAGGAGCGCGACCTATTCCTGATGCTGCTCTCCGTGCAGGCCGTCGGCCCAAAGGTCGCGCTCGCGGTGCTCTCCGGCGGGCCCCCGCGGGAGCTGATCGCGGCGCTGGCCGCCGGCGACAGCGCACGCTTGCAGGCGGTGCCCGGGATCGGTAAGCGCACCGCAGAGCGCATCATTGTCGAGCTGCGCGAGAAGGTTGGGGTGATGGGCGATCTCGCCGAGGTCCTCGACATCGATGCCGGCAAGGTCGCCGCCCGTCGCGCCGCGAGCCCGCGAGCGCTCGCACGCGAGGGGCTGCTCGAGCTCGGCTACGGTCCTGCCGAGGCCGACGAGCTCTTGCGCGGTGCCGAGGGCGAGAGCGCCGAGGCGCTGATCGCCGACGCGCTGCGCGCCGCACGGACTGCGGCGGACTCCAGATGAGCGTTTGCGCGGAGGATCGGCCCAAGATCGCGACCGGCTCACCCAGGGAGCCGCGCGGATGACGCGCATCCAGACCCCCAACCTGGATAGCGAGCACGAGCTCGAGGAGGAAGAGCTCGAGCGCTCGCTGCGCCCGCGTCGGCTGAGCGAGTTCATCGGCCAGCGCGCCTTGCGCGAGCAACTGGCCGTCGCGATCGAGGCCGCCGCCGCGCGCGGCGAGGCGCTAGACCATTTGCTGCTCGCCGGTCCGCCCGGGCTCGGCAAGACCTCGCTCGCGCAGATCGTCGCCGGCGAGCTCGGCGTGCCTTTCGTGCAGACCGCCGGGCCCGCGCTGGAGCGAAAGGGAGACATTGCCGCGTTCCTCACCGCGCTGGAGCCGCGCAGTGTGTTCTTCGTCGATGAGATTCACCGTCTGCCGCGCACGCTGGAGGAGACCTTCTATCCGGCGATGGAGGACCAACGGCTGCCGATCACCGTCGGCCAGGGTGCCGGCGCGCGCGTCGTCACGCTCGATCTGCCGCCGTTCACGCTCGTCGGCGCCACGACTCGCAGCGGGCTCCTCACGACGCCCCTGCGCGACCGCTTCGGGATCCAGGCGCGCCTGGAGCACTACGCCGTCGATGAGCTCACCGCGATCGTCAAGCGCTCCGCTGGGATTCTCGAGATCCGCCTCGAGCACGGCGGCGCCGCGGCGATTGCGGCGCGCAGCCGCGGGACTCCACGCGTGGCCAACCGTCTGCTCAAGCGCGTGCGCGACTACGCCGAGGTGCGCATGCAGGGCGTCCTCAGCGCTGCCGCTGCCGACGCTGCGCTCGAGCTGCTCGAGGTCGACGAGCGTGGCCTGGACCGCCTCGATCGTGAGATCCTGCGCACGATCTGCGAGAAGTTCGACGGCGGCCCCGTCGGTCTCTCGACGCTCGCCGTCGCTGTCGGAGAGGAGCCCGACACGATCGAGGACGTATACGAGCCGCACCTGTTGCGCGAGGGTCTGATCAAGCGCACCCCGCGCGGGCGCGCCGCAACGCACGCCGCCTTCGCGCACCTCGGACTCGAGCCTCCCGCGGTGCCGACCGGTGCGGAGACGATCGCCGCTCCAGGCCTTTTCTAGGCTCCCGCTAGGCATGCCGTTGGCGGCGGCCTTCGCCGCGCGGCTTCCCTACTCTGTGGGTGGCATGTCCCACCCCTTCATCTGCCCCAACTGCGGGCACCGCTCCAGCGAGATCGACCGCAACCTCGGCTTCACGCGTCAGCCCAAGGGTTGCGCGAAGTGCGGCTTCGCATTCCTCTTCGAACTGCTCGACGACTACTACCCCGCACCCGACGCCGCGTTCTTCGTCTGCGATCGTGAGGGGCGCGTGATCGGCTGCGGGCGCAACGCCTTTGCGCTTACCGGCCTCGAGGAGGAAGCCGTGATCGGCCGTCCCGTCGAGCAAGCGCTTGGCCTCGAGTTCGCCAACGGCGACGATCCCGTCGGCACCGTGCTCGAGTGGGGTGTACGCGCGATGGGCAAGCCCGTGCGGGTCAACGGCGAGCGCGATCTGCCCGCGAGCGCACGCGCCGACATGTTCCCCGCCTACGACGATGAGGGCGGGCTGTTGCTGGTGCTCACTCCCGACAAGTAGGCTTCAGTCGTGATCGGGCATCTGAAATTCAGCGTCGCGAAGAGCAGCTCGTCCGCGAGGGCCGCTGCGTGTGTACGCCGAACGCCTGCCGCACACATGCGGGGGGATCGCTGAGGCCATGGGAAGCCGTCGCCGCAACGCGCTAGTCCTGCTGCTCGTCGCCGGCCTGCTCGCGGCGTCGGCGATCGTGATCGCGCTCAAGCCGACGCGTCTGGGCCTCGAACTCAAGGGCGGCGTCTCGCTCGTCTACAAGGCGCGACCTACCGCGCAGGCGAAAGTCGACACCGAATCGCTTAACCGCACGATCGACATCATGCGCAAGCGCGTCGATCAGCTCGGCGTCGCCGAACCGGAAATCCATCGCACCGGCGGCGAAGAAATCGAAGTCGCGCTGCCCGATGTCACGAACGCCGCTCGTGCTCAGGAACAGGTCGGCAAGACCGCGCAGCTGCACTTCTACGACTGGGAGCCCAATGTCATTGGCCCCGAAGGCAAGCCCGATCCGAGCAACGCGAGCGTCACCGGTGGCCCCGAACCGGCCTCGGTCGCGCACGGGCTGCTCGAGTACAAGGCAGTCCAGCGCGCCGCCAAGCGTCCCGCGATCCTGCGCTCCACCGACACGACGCTCGACCCCGGCTGCACGCCCGAGCAGGTCGGCGGCTGCATCTACGGAGCCTGGTATCTGGTCGAAGCCAAGCACGAAAAGATGCTTTGCGAGGGCGGCAAGCCCGTCTGCCCACCTCAGGACACCAAGGCCGATCTCTACGCCGACGGGTACAAACCGCCGGCCGGTGCGAAAGCCGAAGCGATCCGCGTGAACCCCGGCACGATCCTCGTGCAGGCACACCCCGAAGAATTCAGCGGCAAAATCAACAACGCCGACCCCAACAGCTTCTACGTCCTCAACGACGAACCCGTGCTCAACGGCACGGACATCAACAACCCCCAGCAGAGCTTCCAGGAACAGGGCTCGGGGCTGCCCGACGTCACCTTCGGCTTCTCATCCGGCGGGCGCAAGACCTTCGAACACGTCACCAAGAAGATCGCCCAGCGCGGCGAAAACGCGATGCTGCCCGGCGTCGTCAAGGCCGAGGCCCTGCAGCACTTCGCGATCGTGCTCGACGAACAGGTCATCACCGCGCCCTCGATCGACTTCACCCAGTACCCGGAAGGGATCGACGCCACCAACGGCTCGGAGATCACCGGCGGCTTCACGATCACCTCCGCGCAGAACCTCGCCGACGAGCTGCAGTCGGGCGCGCTGCCGATCAAGCTCGAACTGATCGCCAAATCGCAGGTCTCCGCGACGCTCGGCAAACAGGCGCTCAAACAGGGTCTCGTCGCCGGCCTCGTCGGCCTGGCCGTCGTCTGTCTGTTCCTGTTGCTCTTCTACCGCGTGCTCGGCGCGATCGCCGTCGGCGGTCTCGTGATCTACGCCGTCTACTTCTACGCCCTGATCAAGGCGATCCCGGTCACGATGACGCTGCCGGGCATCGCCGGCCTGATCCTCACGATCGGGATCGCCGCCGACGCGAACATCGTGATCTTTGAGCGCGTCAAGGAGGAGATCCGCGGCGGGCGCTCGATCACGGCCGGGATCGCCGCCGGCTATAAACGCGGCTTTGCCGCGATCGTCGACGCCAACGTCGTCACGTTCATGACCGCCTTCATCCTCTTCGCGCTGGCCACCGCGCAGGTCCAGGGCTTCGCGTTCATGCTGGGCATCGGCACGCTGCTGACGCTGTTCACCGCGGTGCTCGCCACGCAGGCCGCACTGGGTCTGATGGGCCGCTCGCCACTCGTGGGGCACCCCGCGATGCTCGGCGCTGCGCGGCGCGGAAAAGGGTGGACGTTCGACTTCATGGGCGCCTCCAAGTGGTTCTTCTCGCTGTCGGGCACGATCCTGCTGATTGGTGCGATCGCGATCGGCGGCAAGGGCCTGAACTTCGGCATCGACTTCACCTCCGGAACTCGCATCCAGACCGCATTCGTGAGGCCCGCCAATGAGACCCAGATCCGCAACGTGCTCGCCCAAAAGGGCCTCGGCGACGCCGAGATCCAGAAGCTCACCGGCGACAAGAACGTCGGCGGCACCGGCTACCAGATGTCCTTCAAGAAACTCAAACCGAAACAGGTCGTCCAGATCGAGGAATCGCTGAATACTGCTTTTGGTCTGCGCAACACCTCCGACACGTCGATCGGGCCGACCTTCGGGCAGACCGTCGCTAACAGCGCGATCATCGCGATCATCGCTTCGCTGCTCGTGATCTCCGCCTACATCGCGCTGCGCTTCGAGTGGAAGTACGCCGTGCCGGTGCTGATCGCGTTGATGCACGACCTACTGATCACCGCCGGCGTCTACTCGCTCACCGGCCGCGAAGTCTCGACGGCGACGGTCGCCGCGCTGTTGACGATCCTCGGCTATTCGCTCTACGACACGATCATCGTCTTCGATCGTGTGCGCGAGAACGTGCCGCGCATGCCGCGCGCCGCGTTCTCGCAGATCGTCAACCGCTCGATGTCCGAGGTGCTCACGCGCTCGCTCGCGACGAGCTTCTGCACGCTGCTGCCCGTGATCGCGCTGCTGCTGTTCGGTGGCGAAACGCTCAAGGACTTCGCGTTCGCGTTGATGATCGGCATCGCCTCCGGTGCCTACTCTTCGATCTTCATCGCTTCGCCGGTTCTCACCGAGTGGAAGGAGCGCGAGGCCGCCTACCGCAACCGCCGCGCACGGATCGTCGCCGAGCTCGGCGAGGTCCCCGCCTACGCGACCGCGATCGCCGGTGCGCCAGTCGACATGGATCCCGTCCAGGAGCGCAAGCGCGGCCGTCGTGGCAGTCTGATCGCGCCGGAGGAGCCCGGCGAGAACCTCTCCAAGGCGGAGTTCGACGAACTGGTCCGCGATCTCGACATCGAGGAGGCCGGCGGTGGCACGACGTCCCCGCAACCGCCGCGTGCCGGCGGGCCGCGGCGCGGCGCCAAACGGAGCTCCGCCACCGGCACGGTGCCCGTGAAGGACCCGCCGCGTGCCGGCGCCCCAACGCGCACTCCGGCCGGCGAGCAGACACCTCCCGCGGAGCCAGCCTCGCGTGATCCCGCCGCGGACCTCACCCCTGAGGACCTCGTGCTCAAGGATCAGTCCAAACAGCGCAAAAAACCCCGCAACAAACGGCATGGGAGGGCGCGCTAATGGGCATGCTCGGCTGGGTCATGATGGGCCTCGCGATCTGGCACTTCACGATCTTCCTACCCGACCACTTCTGGGGCGGGATCGTCGGCGCCTTCGTTGGCGCGCTGCTCGGCGCGATCGTGATCGCGACCGCGATCTACAGCATCAAAGTCTCCGGCCTGCGGATCCCCGGCCAGAAGGCGACCGACATCGCCGTCGTGCTCTACGCCGTCCCGGGGGCGCTGATCGGTATCGCCGCGGTCTACCTAGAGGGCCTGCGGCGCGAGCGCGCCAAGCTCGCGCCCGTGGACTGACCGCGGGCCGCCACAGGCGCCCGGAATCGCGCGCGGACGTCCGAGACGGCCCGTATGGTGGGCCAATGGACGAAGCTCGTCGCTTTCAGATTGCGCCCTGTGAGGACTCGCAGGTTGCGCGCCTGTGCCGCGAGCTGGATGTGAGCGGGGCACTCGCACAGATCTTGGTCCGGCGTGGCTTCGCTGAGCCCGAGCAGGCCCGGCGGTTCCTCGCGGCCGACGAGCAGCATCCACCGAGCGCGTTTACCGGGATCGACGCCGCGATCGCGGCGATCCTTTCGCATGTGCGAGCACACACGCGAATCACGGTGCACGGTGACTACGACGTCGACGGGATCTGCTCGACCGCCGTGCTCATACGTGTGCTGCGCGCGCTGGGCGCTGACGTCGACTGGTACCTGCCCGATCGCGCCCGCGACGGCTACGGCCTGAATCCGGAGACCGTGCGCCGCCTGGCACTACGTGGGACGCGCCTGCTGGTGACCGTCGACTGCGCGATCACCGCAGTCGCCGAGGTCGAGCTGGCCAAGTCGCTGGGGGTTGACGTCGTCGTGACCGACCATCACGCTCCCCGCGCTGATGGCGTGCTGCCGTCCGCCCCGATCGTGCACCCCGCGCTCTGTGACTACCCGTGCCCGCACTTGTGCGCGGCCGCTGTCGCGCACAAGCTCGCGCTGGCGCTGTGGAGCGCCGCCGAGTGCGAGGTGACCGCTGACTCCGCGGATCGCGATCGCACCGTGGACGGTCGCTATCACCCGCAGGACGATCTAGATCTCGTCGCGCTCGCGACGATCGCCGACGTCGTGCCGCTGCTGGGTGAGAACCGCGCGCTCGCCGCTCGCGGGCTGCGGGCGCTGGCGGGGACCGCCAAGCCGGGGTTGCGCGCACTGATGACGGTCGCGCGAATCTCCGACCCGGCGAAGGTCAGTGAGCGCTCGGTCGCCTTCGCGCTCGCTCCGCGATTGAACGCTGCCGGGCGCCTGTATCGCGCGGATGCCGGCCTCGAGCTGCTGCTCACCACCGACGCCGCGCGTGCGCAGCAGATCGCTGCCGAGCTCGACCGCGCCAACCACGAGCGCCGCGATACCGAGCAGCGCATCCTCCACGATGCCGAACAGCAGCTCGCCCAGCTGCGTCAGTCGCGTGGCGAGCTCGCCGGCTACGTGCTCGCCGGCGAGGGTTGGCATCCGGGCGTCATCGGGATCGTCGCCTCGCGCCTGGTCGAGCGTCATCACCGGCCGTTCGTGCTAATCGCGCTGGAGGGAGACACCGGGCGCGGCTCGGGGCGCAGCATCGAGGGCTTCGATCTACTCGGCGCGCTGCACGCAAGCGGTGGGCACCTCGTGCGCTATGGCGGGCACCGCGCGGCGGCGGGGCTCGAGCTTGAGCACGGCCGCCTCGAGGACTTTGCGGAGGCGTTCGCCGCGCACGCCGCCGAGGTACTCGGCCCCGAGCTGCCGGTCCGCCCCGAGCGTGTCGACGCGCTCGTCGGCTGCGGCGAGCTCGACATGCAGCTGGCCGAGGAGCTCCAGACGCTCGCGCCGTTTGGAAATGCCAATCCAGCGGTCTCGCTGCTGCTACGTGAGGTGAGCTTCGCCGATCGGCGGCCGATGGGGGAGGGGCGACACGTGCGCTTCACGATCAACTCCGGAGCCGATCGCGCGCGCGCAGTCGCGTTCGGACGCGGCACACGGCTGCCGGTGGAAGACGGCGAGCCCGCCGACGCGACGTTTGCGTTGGAGATCAACGAGTGGCGCGGTGTGAGTGAACCCCGTCTGGTGCTGCGCCATGCGCAGGCCTGTGCGAGCGAGATCTCCGAGCCTTCCGTGGAGCGCGCGACGCGCGCAGAGGAGGAGCTCGTCCTGTTCGCCTGAGCTGCGCGCAACGCGAGCGAGGCGGCTGCGGAACCGCGAACCTCTTCAAGGTACACACCGCGTCCCCTACCCTTAAGCCATGGCGGTCCCGCAAGATCCTAAGAGTCCGGTCAAGGAGCCGAATGCCGAGCCTCCCGCGCAGGGACGCGCGCAGAGCGCGCAGCGGCTGAACGAGCTCGAGCGCCGGCTGCTCGGCGATCTGTTCGCGATCGTCTCCGAGCACGCCGCCGACTCGACCGTGCGCATCGATCGCGCGCGCGTCGAAGAGGCATTCGTGTTCGCCTGCGAGCACCACGCCGACCAACTGCGCAAGACCGGCGAGGACTTCATCGTGCATCCCGTCGGCGTCGCGCGGATCTGCGCCGGCATGCGGCTGGACACCGAGACGCTCTGCGCGGCGCTGCTACACGACACCGTCGAGGACACCTCGGCCTCAATCGAGGAGGTGCACGAGCGCTTCGGCGAGGAGATCGCCGGCATCGTTGACGGCGTCACCAAGCTGACCGGCATCACGTTCCGCTCACGCGATGAGGCTCAGGCCGAGAACTACCGCAAGATGATGGTCGCGATGGCCACCGACGTGCGGGTCATCCTGATCAAGCTCGCCGACCGCCTGCACAACATGCGCACGATCGAGGCGATGCCCAAGCAGAAGCAGATCGACAAGGCCAAGGAG
>DASXZA010000008.1:0-49203 GCA_036502205.1 Solirubrobacteraceae bacterium
CACGCGCCGCGGCGCGAGCCACGCCCGCAGATCGCCGGCCAACTCGCGCGCGGCGCGATCGTCGCCGACGACGACCAGCGTCGGCCGCGCGTGCCCTTCGGCGCCGATCTCGGCGAGGCCCGCGATCAGATAGGGCCGCAGCGCGCTGGAGACGAATGCGCTGCCGCCCTCGCGCGCGAGCCGATCGGCCGCGGGATCGTCGGCGACGAATCCGAGGAGCGATCGCAGGCTCATTGCTCGAGGACGAGGCGCTCGACCTCGGCACACGCGCGCTCCACCAGCTCGCGCACTTCCTCGGCGCTCTGACGGAAGCGCCCGAGCACGTACGCGGCGACAATCTCGGGGTCGGTCGAGTCGGGGCGGCCAACCCCGACGCGCACGCGCCAGAAGTCCGCGCCGCCGAGCTCGCGCTTGAGCGACTTCAAGCCGTTGTGTCCGGCCAAGCCGCCGCCGAGACGCGCGCGCAGCTCGCCAAAGGGCAGGTCGATCTCGTCGTGCACGACCAGCACGCGCTCGAGCGGCAGGCGGTAGGAGCCGCGCGCGGGTCCGACGGCGCGGCCGGCTTCGTTCATATAGGTCTGCGGCAGCAGCACCGCGACGCGCATTGGATCGGGTCCCCACCCACCCGCGCGACCCTCGGTGAGCAGCGCGCCGAAGCGCGTGCGCATGCGCGGCAGCTGCCAGCGCTCGCTGAGTGCCTCGGCGACCATGAAGCCGATGTTGTGCGGCGTGCGCTCGTACTCGCGCCCGGGGTTGCCGAGACCGACGACCAACCAGTCAATCGCCGCGGCGCGGCCATCATCGCCGTCGCGGGCGCCGCGGGCGCCGCCACCGCCGAAGGGCCGACGCAGCGGCCGCTACTCCCCGCCGGATGAGTCCCCGGCGCCGTCGGCGCCGTCGGCCTTCGCAGCCTCGCCCACCAGCTCGGTCTCGGCTTCGATCTCGCTGCCCTCCTCGCTCTGCAGCCGTGGCGGCGAGAGCGTCGCGAGCGCGGTTTCCTCGGGATCGTCGAGCAACTCGACGCCATCGGGCACGGTGACGGCCGAGAGCATCAGCGTCTCACCGATCTGCATCTCGGAGACGTCGTGCGTGATCGACTCCGGGATCGCGGTCGGCAGCGCCTCGACGTTCAGCTCGCGGATCGGCTGCTCGAGGATCCCGCCTTCCTTGACGCCAGGCGCGTCGTCGACACCGGTGAACTCTAGCGGCACAACCGCGTGGATCTTGCGGTCCAGGCGTACGCGCAGCAGGTCGATGTGCACGGTGTCGCCGCGCACGGGGTGGCGCTGGGCCTCCTTGAGGACGACGGGGGTGGCCTTCGAGCCGTCGACGCTCACGTCGAGCACGGCCCCGGCGCGCGCCAGCGCAAGCCGCAGCTCGCGCGCGTCGACGTCGAAGCTCAGCGGCTCGCCGTCGCCGCCATAGATGATGCCGGGCACACGGCCGGAGCGACGCAGGCGCCGCGTGGCGCGTGAGCCTAAGTCGGCGCGGGTGTTGACGGCGAGTTGGGTGGTGGTCGAGTCGGCCATGCGAGGGGAGGGGACTTTAGCAATCGCCGGCGTCGCGCGGGGGTCGTGTGTTTGATCGTGGGCCCCGCCGCGCGCGTGCGTGTGCGCGCGTACGCGCGCGGCGGGGTCGATAAATGCAAACACGACAACCGCCGCCGGGGGCCGTCCCCCACGAGCCCGCGCGGCATGCCGAGCCCGTGACCACGGGTCGGCCCATGAACACCAGTCGGCCCATGAGCAGGCGTCAGCCCGCCGTCAGGCGACGCTCCCGCGAGCGACGACCCATTGCGTTGGCTGACCGGTGATCTCGGCGATGCGCTCATAGTCGACGTCGTAGTGCAAAACGACGAGCCCCGCGCTCTCGGCACATGCGGCGACAAGCAGGTCGGGCAGCGGCACGGCGCGGTGTTGGGAGCGCTTGGCCAACCGCCCCTGGACCTCCAGCGCACGCTCGGCGATCGCCTCGGTGAGCGGCACGCGCGGCAGCGCGTGCAACGCGACCGCCAGATCCGCATACACCGCGGGGCTCCTCGCGCTATAGAGCAGCTCGAGATCGACGATCGCGCAGGTCGCGACGGCGCCGGAGAGCAGTAGTGGCTCGATCGCGGCGCGGACCTCGGGCCGCGTATCGCGTCGGGTCAGCGCGCTCTTGTCGGCAAGGTACCTCGGCACTGCGCGGGCTCAGCGCCAAGCGCCGGCCATCGCCGCCGGGTCGTCGAGCTCCAGCGCACCGGGCTCGAACAGCAGCTCGACCAGATGTTCGCGCTCGCGCAGCTTGATCACCTCGTCGAGCGCCCCGTCGACGGTGTCGGTCAACGACCGTGTTCCGAGAATCCCGCGCGCGGTCTCGAGCTTCCCAAAATCCACCTCGAACGAGGTCTTCCGGCGTGTGTTAGGCCGGGTCCTGGACGGGCCTTTTGTCGAAGTCGCCATCGGTAAGAGGATAGCAACTTATGTCCGTTTAGATAGCATCGCTTCCTATAAATGCTATCTAATTATGCGATGTCGGCTCAGCAGTCCGCGGTATCGGCGATCGGCGCGCTGACAGCCTGCAGCGAGACGCCGATACCGGTAAGGAAGTTGCCGCTGCGGTGAACGCGGATGCACTGGACGACCGGAAAGCGACCGCCGGCCTTCCACGCGATGCGCGTCTGGCCGGTGGAGCTCGACAGCGAGTGGTTGGTGGTGGTCTGCGTCGAGAGGATCAGAACTGAGCCGGAGCGGCGCAACCGCGCGGCGTCGCTGCGCACGGTCGCCAGGCAGGAGGGCTGCGAGGCGCAGCCGGGCAGCTGCGCGAGCATCCCGGGCACGTCGCCTTTGGCTTGTGACTGCAGCAGGATCAGCTCGTGGTCGCGTTCGACGTTTTCGGCCGAGAAGAAGCGCGCGACGACGCCGCTGATCGCAAGGAACAGCACGACCCCCACCACGATCAGGACGGCGCGTTTCAGAACAGCTGGTTCTCGCCGCCGAAGACTTCGCTGACGGAGTCGTCGGTGAAGATCCGCCGAATCGAGTCGGTCAACAGCTCGGCGCAGGGCAGCACGCGGATGATGTCGGGGCGCTCGGCGGCGATCGGGATGGTGTCGGTGACGACGATCTCCTTGAGCCCGGAGGCGGCTAGGTTCTCGAACGCGGCACCGGAGAAGACGCCGTGCGTGGCGGCGGCGTAGACGCTCTTGGCACCGGCTTCGAGCACGGTCTGCGTCGCGGCGGCGAGCGTGCCGGCGGTGTCGATCATGTCGTCGACGATCACGGCGGTGCGGCCCTTGACGTCGCCGATGACGTAGCCGATCTCGGCGACCTGGTGCGCGGGGCGCTCCTTGTCGAGGATCGCGAGCTCGGCGCCGATCTTGGAGGCGAATTTCTTGTTCAGCTTGACGCGGCCGGCGTCGGGAGCGACGACGACGAGGTCGGAGAGGCCGAGGTCGTCGAAGTACTGCGTGAGCATGAACAGCGCGGTCATGTGGTCGACGGGTTTCTGGAAGAACCCCTGGATCTGCCCGGCGTGCAGGTCCATCGTCAACACACGGTCGGCGCCGGCAGACTCGAGCATCCGCGCGACCAGGCGCGCGGAGATTGGCTCGCGCGGCGCGGACTTCTTATCCTGGCGGGAGTACCCGAACCATGGCGTGACGGCGATCACGCGGTGCGCGGAGGCGCCGACGGCGGCGTCAATCATGAACAGCAGCTCCATCAGCGAGTCGTTGGCGGTGACGCCGGTCTGGGCGTTGCCGCAGGTGGACTGCACGATGAAGACGTCGGCGCCGCGGATCGACTCGTCGTAGCGGCAGTAGACCTCGCCGTTGGAGAACGTCTTGAGCGTCACCGGGCCGAGGTCCATCTGCAGCTTGTCGGCGATATCGACGGCGAGCTGCGGGTTCGCGCGACCGGCGAACAGCATCAGCCGCTTGTTGTAGTCAATCGGCAGGCTCGTCGCTGCCGATTGCGTGCGCGTGTCGATCGCGCTGCTCATCGTTCCTCGGAGTGTAAAGGCCCGGGGAGCGGTGCCGCGTTCATCGCGATTCTTGGGGATCGTCCACGCGGGCGGGCTCGGCAACTGGCTCGGGTGCGCTGGCCGATCTCCGATCGGTCGTCGTGCCCCGCGTCGTGGCCTCGTGCTCCGCCGCCCGCCGCTGGGCGTAGCCGTCGCGGTTCTGTTGGCGCGCGCGTGCGACGCCGAGCGAGCCGGGGGGCACGTCCTCGGTGATCACCGAGCCGGCGGCGGTGTAAGCGTCGTCGCCGACGCTGACGGGCGCGACGAAAGCGGTGTCGACGCCGCCGCGGACGCGCTCGCCGATCGTCGTGCGGTGCTTGGCGTGGCCGTCGTAGTTCGCGGTGATCGTGCCGGCGCCGAGGTTCGAGCCGGCGCCGACGTCGGCGTCGCCGATGTAGGAGAGGTGCGGGATCTTCGTGCCGGCGCCGATGTCGGAGTTCTTGATCTCGACGAACGTCCCGGCCTTGGCGCCCTCGCGCAGCAGAGATCCAGGTCGTAGATAGGCGAATGGGCCGACATTCGCGCGCTCGCCGACCTCGGCGCCGTCGAGCCAGGAGATGCGCACGCTGGCACCGGCGCCGATGCGCGAGTCGATCGCGGTTGTATGAGGACCAATAGTCGCGCCCGCGCCGATTGCGCTCGCGCCGCGCAGCGAGCAGCCGGGCTCGATGCGCGCGTCGCATCCGATCTCGACGTCGACGTCGATCCAGGTGCTCGCGGGGTCGACGATGCCGACGCCGGCGCGCATGTGGCGCTCGAGGATCGCGCGCTGGGCGAGCGCGCGCACGTGAGCCAGCGCAACGCGGTCATTGACGCCCAGTACCAGCGCGGGATCGTCGACGACATGCGCGGCGATCCGCGCACCGTCGGCGCGCAGCAGGTCGAGCGCCTGCGGCAGGTAGTACTCGCCCTGCGCGTTGTCCGCCGTCAGCCGGCCCAGCACGCCGAGCAGCGCGGCGCCGTCGAACGCGTAGATGCCGGTGTTGACCTCGCGGATCTCAAGCTCAGCGGCGCCGGCGTCGCCGGGCGCCTTGGTCTCGACGACCTTCGCGACGGCGCCCTGCGCGTCGCGCACGACGCGCCCGTAGCCGCTGGGATCCTCGAGCACGGTGCTCGCCATCGTGGCCGCAGCGCCCCCGGCCTCGTGCGCGGCGAGCAGCTCGGCGATCGCCTCGGCGCTGACCAGCGGCACGTCGCCGCTCAGCACGACGACGGGCGCGCCGGGATCGATCGCGCCAGCCGCAGCGATCACGGCACCGCCGGTGCCGTTGGACTGGGGCTGTACGACGAGCTCGACTCCCTCGGGCATCACCTCCGCGAGCGCGCGGGCGGGCGAGTCGACGACGACCACATGACCGGCTCCGGCGCGCAACGCGGCGCGCACGGGCCAGAGACACATCGGCAGCCCGCAGAGCTCGTGCAGCACCTTGGGCACCTCCGAGCGCATCCGCGTACCCTGGCCGGCAGCGAGGATCACGACCGTCGGCGCGCTCATGCGGGCCCTATCGGCGTGTTCATGGCGCAACTGTACTGAGGCGCCGATTCGAAAGCTGGGGGGCAGGGATTCGAACCCCGATTCTCAGGACCAAAACCTGATGTCCTGCCATTGGACGACCCCCCAAGGGGATCCAGATCGTCGCACGCGCGGCGTCAAAGCGCCAGCGAGGCGCGCCGAGGCGCCGACTCGGACGCGCGGTAACCGTGCGATAACGCTCTCATCTGCGCCTTTTGCAAGGATGCCTGCACTCTAGGCAGCGCGCAACCACCGGCACCGGGGAGGGCTCGGCTTACGCGCATGAGGGCGGTCGATTTCAAAAGCATCCGCAGGTTCTCGCGCGCCGCGGCTGCAGTGGCGATCTGCGCCTGGCCCGCCGGCGCGCTGGCCCAAAACACCGGCGCGAGCGCGACGTCGCCCGCCGCGCCAGGCACCCCCTGCCCGGGCGCGAACCTGCGACCGACACACAGGGATCTGGCCGCAATCGACCGTGCGACCATCTGTCTGATCGATCGTGTGCGTGGCGCGGTAGGTCTGTGCGCATTACACGCGAACGGCAGCCTGCAGCGCGTGGCGGCGCGGCAGTCGCGCGAAATGGTGCTCGGCGACTACTTTGGCGACGACAGCCGCTCCGGCGAGACACCGCTGCAGCGGATCGTCGCAACGCGCTACCTGCGCAATGCCGCGCAGGTCTCGACCGCGCAGAACATCGGCTGGGGCACGAACGCGCAGGCGACGCCGGCGGCGATCGTGGCCGCTTGGATGGACTCTCCCCCGCACCGTGAGATCGTCCTCACCGAAGAATTCCGCGACGTAGGAGTCGGCGTCCGCCCCACGGCCCCGGCGGCGCTGGCGGCGGGGCGAGCGGGCGCGACCTACACCGTCGAGTTCGGCACGCGCCGCTAGGGCTCCCAGCACTAGCAGCCCACGCCGGGCCACCGGCCGGCCGGGCCACCCATGACCGTCGGCTCGCGAACCGGGCCGCTCAGGAGCGTCGGCCCGAGCCACGTGGCACGCGACCGCCACCGGCGCCGGCCTCGGAGGCGGGACCGCGTGCGGAGGAGATGCCGAGCACGCGCATCGCCTTCAGACCGAGACTGAGCTTCTCGCGGCCGTCACTCGAACTGACATCGAGGCCGGAGAGCTCGCGCACGCGCTCGAGGCGGTAGTAGATGGTGTGGCGGTGCGTGAACAGGCGCTGGGCAGTACCGGCGACGTTGCCGTCGGCGTCCAGAAACGTCTCCAGCGTCTGCACGAGATCAGTCTCGTACTGCTCGTCGTAGGCGACGAGCGGCTCGACGGTCTCGGCGTAGAAGCGCTGCAGCTCGCGCGGGTTCTCGCTCATCGTCGAGAGCAGCAACCGGTAGGCGCCGGTCTGCTCGAAGGCGAGCGCGCCCTCCTGCTCCCCTCCCTCGGCGACGTTCGCGGCGAGCAGTGCCTCGCTCGCGGCGCGCGGCAGGTCGGCGGGATCCTCGGCGATGCGGCTGCGGCCGACCGCGAACGTGTATCCCGAGAGGCCGACCTGCAACTCGCGTAACACGGCGTCGGCGGCGCGCGCGGCGAGTGCCTCCTCACCACCGGGGACCAGCAGTAGGACTTCGGCGCCGGCGGCGCCCTCGCGCTCGGACAGCGCGGCGATCGAGCGGCTCGCGGTGGCACGCGCGCCGCGCTCGGCGACGGCGCGCACGCGCGCGCGCCAGCCCTCCTCCGTTGGTGTCTGCGGCCGTGCGCGCGCGACGATCATGCTGGCGCCCTCGCCAACGTCGAGCGAGAGCTCGCGCGCCTTCGCCAGCAGCTCGTCGCGGTCGGTCAGCTCGCGCGCGAGCAGCGCGCTCAGGAAGTCCGCGGCGGCGGTCTCGGCGGCGCGGTCCGGGGCACGCACGCGCTCGACCTCGGAAGCGATCATCGTCACCAGCAGACGGCGCATCGACGCGCTCGGCTCGGTGCGCGCGCGCATGTGCAGCGAGCCGACGACCGCGTCGGCGACACGCAGCGGCAGGACGCTGACGTCGTCGGCCTTGGCGAGCAGCGAGCGCTCCTCGGCGGGCGAGCGCGCGGCGACGGCGAGCGTGGCGCCCCAGGCGTCGGTCACGGCGAGGCTCGCGTCGAGCGCCTTCGCCGCGGCGCGCACGACCTCGGGCAGTCCGGCGCCGGACTCGACGGCCTCGGTGACCGCATCCAGGGCGGCGAGCTCAGGCACGAATCAGCCCCAGTAGTAGACGACGGCCAATCCGGCAAGGATGCCGGCGCCGGCGAGCACCGCCAGCACGTACAGCGAGAGAATGCTCGCCGCGACGCGCTCCCAAGCGCGCGTGTAGGAAGACCACGCCGGCACCAGGATCAGGGCGATGAAGAGCGCGAGGCTGAAGACGCCAGCGCAGACCGCTACGAGGTCGGTGACGGCTGTCTTGCTCATCGCGGCGCATTGTGACGCATGGGGAGGTCCGCACGGCCATCGCTGCCGACTGCGCCGGGCGCGCGGCGCGGCGCATCACGCACGCACTCGCCGCGAAGCGTCCTCGACCGTTGCGAAGCGCTCGTCGACGGGCGCCGCCGCGAGCGGCTCCGGGACGCCGGCTGCTTGGCGCTCGGCACGCAGCCCGTCGGCGGCGGCTCGCGCGCGCTCGTAGCCGTCGGTTCCAGCGAAGAGCCCAAGCACCGTCGGCCCGGAGCCGCTCACGAGCGCGGCGTCGGCCCCCGCCGAGCGTGCCTGGGCCAGCGCGGCATCGATCTCGGGGCAGAGCGCGCGAGCGGCGTCCTGGAGGTCGTTGTGCAGCAGCTCGGCCGCCGGCAGCGGCGCGCCCGCGGCGAGCTCTCGCGCGAGGGCGTCATGGCGCTCGTTCAGCTCGGCCGCGCTGCGTGGCGCGCGGATGCGATCGGCCTGCGTGTAGACCGCCGCGGTGGAGAGCGCCGCTGCGGCGGGCAGCACGAGCACGCCAAATGGGGTGCGTGGCTGGGGCAGCGCGTGCAGCCGCTCGCCGGCGCCACCGGCCAGCCAGCGTCCGGGCCGCACCTGGGCGGGCACGTCGGCGCCGAGCTCGCAGGCGAGCTCGAGCAGCAGCTGCTCGTCGCCTAGGCCCGCAGCGGCCGCCAGGAGGCGCAGTGTCGCCGCGGCGTCCCCCGAACCTCCTCCGAGGCCTGCCGCGACAGGTACGTGCTTGTCGATCGTCAGCTCGAGTGCAGGCGCCCGCCAGCCGCTCGCCACGCGAAACGCGGCGAGCGCGCTCGCCGCGAGATTGCGCTCGGGTGGGCCGGCTACGCCGGGGCAAACGACGCGATCGCCGCCGCTCCCGTCGCGCATCTCGCGCAGCGTGAGCGTGTCGGCGAGCGAGATTGACTGCATCACGCTCGCCAGCTCGTGCCGGCCGTCCGCGCGCGGCGGACCGACGAACAAGCCAAGATTGATCTTTGCCGGCGCGCGTACGGCGAGCGGTAGGGACCGCGTCGTCGCGCGCGCACCGTCCTCGGACACGCCGGGTCGACCTCCGGTCATCGCTGGAGCGCCTCGCCGAGCGCCTGGAAGTCCCGCGGCGCGAGGCGCTCAGCGCGGACGTCGCGGGGATAGCCGAGCTCGGCGAGCGCGGCGCGCACGACCTCGCCGTCGTAGGCGCCGCCGGCCAGCGCGAGCGAGCGCACGAGCGTCTTGCGGCGGTGCGCGAAGGCGTCGGCGACCAGTCTCCGCAACGCGGGCGCGACGGCGGGCGTCGAATCGCGGCGGACGAGCAGCACGAGCACGGAGTCGACGTTCGGCACCGGCCTGAAGACGGTGCGCGCGACGGCCCGCGCGACGCGGACCTCGCAGGTGAGCTGCGCGAGCACCGACGGCGTCCCGTAGACGCGCCCGCCGGGGGCCGCGGCGAGCCGTTCGCCGACCTCGCGCTGCACCATCGCGACCCAGCGCTCGACCGTCGGCAGCTCCTCGATCGTGCGCAGCAGCGCGCTAGCGGCGACACCGTAGGGCAAGTTCGCGACGACCTTGCTCGGATGCGGGCGCATGCCGACGAGGTCGACCTTCAGCGCGTCGCCCCAGTGCAGCGTCACGTTCGCGGCGCCGCCGACGGCGTCCTGCAGCGGCGCGCGCAACCGCTCGTCGAGCTCGACGACGTGGACGTGCGCGACGCGCTCGGCGAGATACTCCGAGAGCACCCCCAGGCCGCCGCCAATCTCGAGCACGACATCCGCGGGCGCGAGCTCGGCGAGGCCGCCGATGACGCCGAGCACGTTGGAGTCGACGAGAAAGTTCTGTCCGAGCTCGCGGTCGGGCCGGACCGCGAACTCGCGCATCCGTCGTAGCGAAGGCTGGACCGGTACCGCGCGGACGTCGCCGGCGCCAGGCGTCTGAGCCGCTGCCGCACGGACTTCTCGAGCGTCGGAGGCCCGCGCCATCGTGGCCCTCACCATCCGAAGACGCGCGCGGCGGTGCGCTCGAGGTCTCCGGCGAGCTCCGCGAGCGAGACCCCGCGCTGCTCGGCGAGGAACGCGGCGGTGTGCATCACGAAGGCCGGCTGGTTGGGGTGCTTGCGCACGGGCTGCGGTGTGAGGTAGGGCGCGTCGGTCTCGACCAGTAGCCGCTCGGCCGGCACGCGCACCACAGCCTGCGCGAGCTCGGTCGCGTTTTTGTAGGTGACGTTGCCGGCGAAGGAGATCGCGTAGCCGCGCTCCAGGCACTCCTGCAGACGCTCGGGCATCGAGAAGCAGTGCAACACGATGCTCACCCCGTCGGCTTCGGCGGCGAGCTGTGCGAGCGTCTCGTCTTCGGCGGCGCGCGTGTGGATCACGAGCGACTTGCCGACTTCGCGCGCAAGCGCGATCTGGGCGGCGAACGCGCGCTCCTGATCGGCGCGCGGGGCGTAGTCGCGGTAGAAGTCGAGGCCGGTCTCGCCGATCGCCACGCAACGCTCGTGCGCGGCGAGCGCGCGCAACTCGGCGAGGTCGGCGTCGTCGAAGCCGGTCGCGTTGTTCGGGTGGCGTCCGATCGCGGTGTAGACCTGCGGGAATGCCTCCGCCGCGGCGAGCGCGCTGCGGCACGACGCGCCGTCCATGCCGACGGTGAGCATGCGCGTTACCCCGACGCGCTCCGCCGCGGCGACAAGCTCGGCGTTGGGCGGCTCGCAGGAGTCGAGGTGGGTGTGCGAGTCGATCACGCCGCCAACCGGCTCGCTCGCGCGAGTGAGCTCACACTTCTCACCGTCGCGCTCACAGCTTTGGAAAGAGCGGCTCGATCGCGCCGACCCGCCGTGGTTGCGCGGCGCCCGCAAGCGCGCCGAAGCGCGCCGCCGCGAGGCTGCGATCCTCGGCGCCCAGCACATCCAGCAGTCGCTCGGTACTGACCGGCAGATAGGGCACGAGCAGCACGCTCACGACCCGCAGCCCCTCGGCGAGCGAGGCGAGCACTCGATCCAGGTCCGCGGCGCGACTGTCGTCTTTGGCGAGCGTCCACGGCGCGCACTCCTCGACGTACCTGTTCAGGCGCCGCACGCGCTGCCAGATCATCTCGAGCGCCTGTGTGAGCTCGGCGCGGTCCAGCAGCGTGCTTACCTCCTCGGTGAGCCCCGTGAAGTCGGCGCCCAGCTGGGCGTCCAGCTCCACCTGCGGCAGCTCGCCGTCGCGGTAGCGCGCCAGCATCGCCAGCGTGCGACTCGCGAGGTTGCCGTACTCGTTGGCGAGCTCGCCCTCGTAGCGTGCCTCGAAGCCCGCGGTCGAGACCGAACCGTCGCGGCCGAAGGAGACCTCGCGGTAGCAGTAGTAGCGCAGCGCGTCGGAGCCGTAGCGCTCGATGATCGCGAACGGGTCGAGCACGTTGCCCAGCGACTTGCTCATCTTCTTGTCGTCCATCAGCAGGAAGCCGTGCACGAACACGTGTCGCGGCAACTCAAGACCCGCGGCCATCAGCAGCGCGGGCCAGAAGACGGTGTGGAACTTCAGGATGTCCTTGCCGATGATGTGAAACGACGCCGGCCAGAACTGCGCGGTGAGATCCTCGCCGGCGCGCGCGTAGGAGAGCGCGGTCACATAATTCAAGAGCGCGTCGAACCACACGTAGAACACGTGATCGGCATCCCACGGCACGGGCACGCCCCAGGTTAGCTTCGCGCGTGTCAGCGACACGTCCTGCAGGCCCTGCGCGATGAATGCGCGCGCCTCGTTGAAGTGATGGGTCGGCAGCACGAAGTCCGGGCGTTCGGAGCCCTCCGCGTAGAGCGCTTCCAGCGGCTCCTGGAACTTGGAGAGCGCGAAGAAGTAGTTCTCCTCCTGTTCGAATACCAGTGGAATCTCGTGAATCGGGCACGTGTTGTCCGGCCCGATCTCGCTGTCGGTCTTGAAGTCGGCGCAGCGTGGGCAGTACCAGCCCTCGTAGAGGTCCTTGTACACGTACCCGTTGTCGTTCACCCGCGTCAGGATCTCCTGGACCTTTGCGATGTGCTGCGGATCGGAGGTGCGGATGAAGAAGTCGTTGGACGCCCCCAGCGCCGGCATCATCGCCTTGAAGCGCTCGGCGTTGCGGTCCGCGAGCGCCTGCGGCGTGATCCCCTCACGCTCGGCCGCGAGCGCGACCGGCTCGCCGTGCTCGTCGGTGCCCGTCAGGAAGAACACGTCCTCACCGCGCTGGCGCATGTGCCGCGCGAGGATGTCAGCCCCGATCGTCGTGTACGCGTGCCCAAGGTGTGGGGCCGCGTTGACATAGAAGATCGGGGTCGTGACGTAGAAGGACATCGGCGCTCTCCAGGCTACTGGGCGCCGCCGGTCAGCTCCCGGTAGAGCTCGTTTGTCGCGACCCCCGTCAGCTTCGCCACGACCGCGGCCGCGCGGCGCGGCTTGGCTCCCGCCGCGACCAGCTCGTGCACCGCTTCCAGCGCCTCCTCGTGCCGTGGATGGACCGCGGCGGACCGCGCGGAGCCTGTCACCTCGCCGGCAGCAGCACCGATCGCGAGCACGATCTCGCCCCGCGGCGCGTGCTCTGTGTAGTACTCGAGCAGCTCCCCCGCGCGACCGCGGCGGACTTCCTCGTGCAACTTGGTCAGCTCGCGGCACACGACGACCTCGCGCTCGGGATCGAGCTCGGCGAGCAGGCCCAGCGTCGATACCAGCCGCTGCGGGGACTCGAAGGCGATCGTCGTCTCCGGCGCCGCCCCCAGCAGACGCGCGAGCTCCTTGCGCACCTTGCCCGCACCGCCACGCGGCAGGAATCCGACGAAGCGCCAGTGCTGCGCCGACAGCCCGGAGGCGACGAGCGCGCTCACCGCGGCGCTCGGCCCGGGCAGCACCTCAACCGTCAGCCCCGCCGCGATGCTCGCGCGCACCAGCTCGTAGCCCGGATCGGAGACCAGCGGCGTCCCGGCGTCGCTGACCAGCGCGACGGTCGCACCGGCCCGCATCCGCTCCACCAGCTCCCCGGCGCGCCGCCCTTCGTTGTGCTCGTGGCAGCTCACCAGCCCGCCGCGCGCGATCCCGTGACGCTCGAGCAGGCGCCGCGTGTGGCGCGTATCCTCGCACGCCACGACATCGGCCTGCGCCAGCGCCTCCAGCACCCGCAGCGTGACGTCCTGGAGGTTGCCGATCGGCGTCGCGCACACCAGCAGGCGCCCTGCGCCACCGGCCCCCTCCGCGGGCGCGGACGGAACATGCGCGGCGCCGGCCCGACCGCCAACGTGCAGGTTCTCGTCGGGCATTCGGCCAATATAGAGAGCGCCGATGGCTCCCGAGAAAGGCTCAGAAGGCGTTACGCCGCGCCGTCCCCGCCGTCCGCCGGCGCCCACGCGTCCCGCCTCCGAGACGCCGGGAGCGCCGCCGACGAAGCCGCCCGTGCAACCCCGGGCGCCTGGGAACGCGCGCACGCCCAGGAACGCGCCACCACCCGAGAGTGCACCGCAGTACAACCGCTACCGCGCCGGTCGCAACGTGCTGCCGCGCGCCGCTGGCGGCAGCACGCGCGCCGGTGGAGAGCCACTGCTGGGCGGCGGCGGCAGGGGCGGCGGCACACCGCGTGGCCCGCGCGGTGGGACGCGCGCCAGCGGGAGTTCGCGTTGGCGGCGACTGATCCCGCGGCGGCTCACGCGCAAAGGCGTCGTGTTCGGCCTCATCGCATTGGTCTGCGGCTGGCTGTTGCTGTCGCTGTTGCTGTTCCTCGCCAGCTCGCAGTTCGAGCGCACGTCGCTGCCGACGGACGTCGCCGCGGTGCTGCACCCGGCCGGCTTTCCGTTGACGTCGGCCAACAACATCCTCGTGCTCGGCTCCGACCGCCGCCCAAAGAACAGCAAGGAACCGGGCGCCGAAACAACCGGCTTCGGGCGCTCGGACACGATCATGCTGATCCGCACCGGTGGTGGGCACGCGGCGCGCCTGTCGATCCCGCGCGACACCGTCGTCGAAATCCCCGGCCACGGACTGCAGAAGATCAACGCGGCACACGCGTACGGCGGACCAGCTGAGTCGGTCTCGGTGATCGAGCACTGGCTCGACGTCCCGATCAACCACGTCGTCGAAGTCAACTTCGAAAACTTCCCGCAATTGATCGACGCGATGGGCGGCGTCAGCTATACCGGCGGCTGCATCGTCTCCAAGCTTGATGGCGGCGCGGCCGCAGGCGGCTTCACGCTGCGTCTGCGCGCCGGCACCCATCACCTCGACGGCGAGGAAGCACTGGCGCTATCGCGCACCCGCGAGAACCTCTGCGCGCCGAACGAGACCGACATCCAGCGCGAGGAACACCAGCAGGCGCTGTTCACCGATATGAAGAATCAGCTGCTCTCGCCCACGAGCTTCCTGCGCCTACCGTGGATCGCCTGGCACGCGCCGCCGGCGATCATCTCGGATATGAGCGGCGTCGAACTGCTCGGGATGTTCGGCGCGCTGGCGCTCACCGGCACACCACCGACGCACGTGCTCAAGCCGACCGGCCAGATCACGCTGCCAACTGGCGAAGAAGGACTCACGATCTCCGAAGGCGCCAAGCGCGCCGACGTCGCACATTTCTTAGGGGGGTAGGTCCCCGCCTCGCCGCTCTCGTCGGAGTGGAAGGTGTGCCCAAGAAGTATCGAGAGGTCAGAGCAGCACTGAAGCGCGCTGGTTGGACGCTCATTCGGAGCACCGGTAGTCACGAGCGCTGGCTCAGTCCTGACAGGGCGCGCATCGTGACTGTCGCAGGTGGCGGCAAGGACAATCGCGAGGTTCCTATGGGCACTCTGGCTAACATCCGAAGGGAAACCGGCTTGGAGGAGCTTCGGTGACGGACTACGTGGTGATTTACGAGCGCGGTGAGTCAGGCAGCTGGGGCGCGCACTCCCCTGATCTGCCTGGCTGCTATGCCCTTGGCGATACCCGGGCTGAAGTCGAGGACAACATGCGTGAAGCGATAGCAGCGCATTTGGAGGAGCTGCGACGACTTGGTACGGACGCCCCAGCTGTACGTGACTCCATTGGCGTCGTCTCAATGCCGGGCGGCTGAGGACGCATCAACCTTTCGCCGCGGCCGCCTTGGACTTCGAACCCGACGAGGAGCTTTTGTCGCTCTTGGACTTGCCCTCCGCGCCGGTGCCCTTGCTCTCGGAGGAAGAGCTCTTGTCTTTTGCCGAGGAAGACTCGCTCCCACTCGAGCTCTCCCCGCCCTTGGCGCTGTCGCCGCCGCCATCCGACGAGGACCCCTCAGAGGACGACGCCGCGTTCTCGCGCTGGCGCTTGCGGGTGCCGTAGTCGGTGTTGTAGAAGCCTTTCCCCTTGAAGTGCACCGCCGGTGCGTGCAGCACGCGGCTGACCTCGACACCGGTCTCGGGATCGTGCGTCAGCACGTCATCCTTGAAGGACTGCATCACTTCGAAGGTGCTTCCGTCGGGTCGGCGATACTCGTAGATCGGCATTGGCACTCGATTATAAGAGTGCCATGACCCGAGCCGACGTCAACCCTTAGTCGGCGAGGAGGGCGCGCGCGCTGGCGATGCCCGCGCGCACCGTCTCGCCGAAGTCGCGCCCTGGCTCCGCGAGCATCCGCATCGCGAATCCATCCCCCAGCGAGAAGAGGATCTCGGCGACCGCTTCGGGGTCCGCGTGCAAGCGCAGCACGCCGTCCTCCTGCGCGACCGTCAGCATGCCGGCGACCTGCTCGCGCATCGCGCGCATCAGCTTCGCGTACTCGATGCCGATGTCGGCGTTGCGCCGCGACAGCGTGAACAGCTCGAAGAGCAGTGTCACGAAGTCGGGATCGTCGCGCAGCATGTCCTGCAGCTGCTGCGCCATCAACCCGATGAAGTCATCCGCGGTCTGCGCCCCCGCGAGCTGCTGCTCCAGGCGCTCCAGGCGCAACTGGCAGTCGTGGCGCACGGCCTCGACAAGCAACTGCTCCTTGGTGCCGAAGTAGTAGTGCAGCAGCCCCCGCGAGACTCCGGCCTCGCGCGAGACGTGCTCGAAGGTCGAGCCCGCGGTGCCGCGCTGCGCGACGCTGCGCCGCATCGCCTCGATGATGCGCTGCGCCTTCTCGCCGGAGGGGGACCTGCCGGTCCGACCCTCCGAGCGAGCCTCGACTGCCGAAGGCGACATGTCTCGCGCGGCGTCGCTCGCCGCGCTCAGGAGGCCGGGGCGCCGACCGAGCTGGGAGCGTCCTGCGCGGGCATCGTGGTCGAGCTGTAGTCGAACTCCTCCTCGGCGCCGAACAGCATGTCGAGCACCTTCGAGCGCAGCCCCTCGCTGAGCGCCAGCGCCAGTGCGCCGCCGACGAGTACCAGCAACAGCGCGCGACCCGCGCCGCCGCGCCGCTTGCGCGCACGCTGCTGCGGCGCCTTGAAGGCTTCGCCGGCCTCGCGCAGCGCGACCGCGGTCTCGACCAGCTCGCGCTGCAGCTTGCGATCCTCGAACAGCGCCTTCGCCGCTGGCTTGCCGTTGCTCACCCGCCCGTACGCGCTGCGTGCCGTCGCGTACGCCGCGAGCAGGTTGCCTCGCAGCTCCTCGTCTTCGAGGAGACGCCTCACGTACTGGTTCTGCTGCGCCGCGTGGGCTGCAGCCGAAGCCTTGCCGATGCTGTCCTTTGCCGCCATGCCGACCACCGCCTCTGCTGGGAGCTTGCCTTGGAAGGTCCCAATATACCCTTCCCGCCGAGACCCCCACGCGCGACAGTAGGGCGCGCGAGCCACTAAGCGTGCAGCGCGGCCTGTTCCTGCGCGGTCGGGAAGGCCCAAGCCGCACGCGCGCGGCGCTCTTGACGAAAGACGAAATGCAGCTGCGGAGGCGGTTTCAACTGTGCCTCGTGGGGACGAAATGTCGCACACGGCTCCGTTAAATCGAGCGCGCACAGTAGGTTGCGCCGAAAGTAGCACTCATCGCACGTCACCTTGCGGACACGCGTCGCGCGTCCGCCGCTCTGCTTCTTCGTCAAGGCTTGCTCCCCGTCGGTCTCTGTCTGAAAGGCTCGCCCGCGCACCGATCAAGCGGGTGAACAGCAACGCCGCGGATCAAATCACCCGCGCATCCTCCCCACAAGGACCCTTCCCGCAAATCGCAGAGAAAACGTTTTCTACCCGCGAGCAGGCCGCAAGAGGTCATCTTCTTGTGATACTGCCCGACCCCGATCGCGCATTTTCCAAGAAACTCGTGCGCTCCGCGCGCGTTTTCGCCGGGCGCCCTATACACGACCCGCCAGCCCGCGTTCCTCACGCGCCCGTCATGATTGCGTGAGATGCGCATCCTCGTCACGGGAGTCAGCGGGTTCGTCGGCGCGATGCTCGCTCCGCGACTGCTCGCCGACGGGCATCGCGTGCGCGCCCTCTCCCGCGATCCACAACGCGCCGCCGCAGCGCTCGCAGACGGCCTCGAAGCGCCCGCGCACGACCTCACGGAGAGCGACCCGCACGACCTCACGGAGAGCGACCCTTTACGAGCGAGCGAAATCGTCCAGGGCGACGTCCTCACAGGCGCCGGACTCAAACGCGCACTCGACGGGATCGAGGTCGCCTACTACCTCGTCCACTCGATGGAGAGCCCTCGCGCCGGCGCCACCTTCGGGCAGGGATTTCCCGAGCGCGAGCGCCTCGGCGCACAGAACTTCGCCGACGCCGCGCACCGCGCGGGCGTGCGACGAATCGTTTATCTCGGCGGACTTGTACCGCGCAGCTCGACGCCCGTCTCAACTCATCTCGCCAGCCGCGAGGCGGTGGAGGAGATCCTGCTTGAAGCGATCCCCGATTCCGTCGCGCTGCGTTCCTCGATAGTTATCGGGGCGCGCTCGCGCTCGTTTCGCATGCTCGTGCGCTTGATCGAGCGTATGCCGGTACTCACCCTTCCACCGTGGCGCCGCTTCCGCACACAGCCAATCGACGCGCGCGACGCGATCGAGTTGCTCGTCGCCGCCGCCGACGCGCGAGCGGTTGCCGGACGTTCACTGGACATTGGGGGTCCGGAGGCACTCACATATGAGCAGCTGCTCACGCGTATCGCCGACTCGCTGCTGTTGAGCCGACCCACGTTCGCGCTCGGCATCGGAGTCACACCGCTGACCGCACGCCTCGCCGCGGCGATCTCCCGTGAGGACCCCGAGTTGACCGTCGCTTTGATGGAGGGTTTGCGCAGCGATCTGCTGCCCGCCGAGGACCGCACCGCCGAGCTGCTCGGTGTGCCGCTGCACTCGCTCGATGCCGCCATTGAGTGCGCGCTGCGCGATTGGGAGGCAGTCGAACCGTTGGCCGCGAGATGAGCACGGTCAGCGTCAGCACGCACCTTCCGGCAAGTCCCGAGCAGGTATGGGAAATCGTGATGGACCCGCGACGCCTCGGCGAGTGGGTCACTATTCATCGCGGCCTGCCACACGCCGACTTCGGTCCGCCCCACGTGGGATATGAGATGGATCAGCAAATCCATCTGCGCGGCGTCAACCTCGAGGTGCACTGGCGACTCGCGCAATGCGAGCCCTGCCGGCTTGCTGTCTGGGATGGCCGCGGTCCCGCGCGCTCGCGTGCGCATACCGAATACGCGCTGCACCCCGATTCGGGTGGCACGCGCTTTGACTACCGCAACGAGTTTCGCCCGCCGCTCGGTCCGCTCGGAGCGCTCGCAAGCCGTGCATTGGTGGGCGGAATCCCCGAGCGCGAGGCCAAGCGCACGCTCGAACGCTTGAGTGAGCTACTCGGAAATATCACTCGCACCACGTGACATCCGGCTTGCATGCAGGTCTACGACCGGTGGTTGTTGTAAGGTAACCACAGTAACCGTGCAATGCGGGACCACGTTAAACTAAGTGAACAGGACTGGATCGTGACCGACTTCCTTGATGAGAAGCGCAAAGAGATCACCGCTCGGCTGAAAGAGCTGAAGCCGCTGGTGGAGGAGTACCAGCGCCTAGAGGCCGCGGCCTCTGCGCTGGACGGAGTGGGTGGATCTACCGCTACCGCCGCTGCGAGCACGCCCGCCGCGGCGCCCGCCGCTCGCAAAGCGCCCGGTCGTCGCGGTCCGGGACGCCCCAAAGGCTCCAAAACCCGCACCGCCAAAGCCGCTCCGGCTCCCGCAGCCACAACGGCAACGGCAACCGCGGCGGCTCCCGCAAAACGTGGTGGCGCACGGCGCAAAGCCGGCCGTCGCAAAGGCAGCGGCACGCGTGCCGCGCAGGCACTCTCGTTCGTGCAGGCACAGCCCGGCATCACGATTCCGGAGCTCGCCGCGCGCATGGGGATCAAGCAGAATTACCTCTACCGCGTGCTTCCCTCGCTGGAAGAGGAAGGCAAGGTCGCGAAGCAGGGCCGCGGTTGGCACCCCAAAGGTTCCTGACGGTGTCTCGTCGTTCCTGGCGGCGTCCTCACTCGCTTATGTGCTATCGCACACTGCGCTCGCTGCGTCCTTGCCAGTAACGACGATCCATCCGTCAGAATCTTGCTTCAACCCCGGCCGGGATTACCTGGCCGGGGTTTTTTTATGCCTATCGCGCGCTTTTACGACGAATCGCTGCAGCTGGCGCGCTTTGACTGCGCGCTAGAGCTGCGCGCTGCCGCGCTCGATGAGCGTCTGGAAATCGGTGTCGGCGGGGAGTGTGCCGTACTCGAGGCCGGCGTCGCGGTCGAGGCGGGCGGCGCAGAACGCGTCGGCGACGGCGGGAGGTGCGTCGCGCACCAGCAGCGAGCCTTGGAGGGCGAGCGCCATGCGCTCGACAATGCGTCGTGCGCGTGTCTCGATGTCCTCAAGTACCGCGAACTCGCCGCGCAGGCCGTCCAGGTAGGTATCCAGGCGTCGGTCCGCGCCGCGCGCGAGCTCGAGCTCGGCGAAGAAGACCTCGAGGGTCTGCGGGCTACGGGCGAGGGCGCGCAGGACGTCGAGGCTCATCACATTGCCCGACCCCTCCCAGATCGAGGTCAGCGGCGCCTCGCGGTACAGGCGCGGCATGCCGGAGTCCTCGACGTAACCGTTGCCGCCGTGACACTCGAGCGCCTCGAATGCGTGATTCGGTGCGCGCTTGCAGGCCCAGTACTTGCCGACTGCGGTCGCTAGGCGCTTGAACAACTGCGCCGCCTCGTCCTCGCCACCGTCGGCTTCGTCGTAGGCGCGCGCGAGGCGCATCGCCAGCGCCGTCGTCGCCTCGGACTCCAGCGCGAGATCGGCGAGCACGTTGCGCATCAGCGGCTGGTCGATCAGCAGCTTGCCGAAGGCGTGGCGGTGCGCGGCGTGGTGGATCGCGCGCACCGTACCTGCGCGCATACCCGCGGCGGTGCCGATCACACAATCCAGGCGCGTGTGCCCGACCATCTCGATGATCGTCGGCACCCCGCGTCCCGGCTCGCCGACCATGCGCGCCCAGGCCCCGTGGAGCTCGATCTCACTGGAGGCATTGGAGCGATTGCCGAGCTTGTCCTTCAAGCGCTGAATGTGAAAGGCGTTACGTGAGCCGTCGGGCAGGATCCGCGGTAGCAGGAAGCAGGACAGACCGTCATCGGTCTGAGCGAGCACCAGGAAGACGTCGCTCATCGGCGCCGAGCAGAACCACTTGTGACCCGTGAGCAGGTACTCCGCTGCGGGGCCGCCGCCGTTCAGCGGCCGCGCGACGGTGGTGTTCGCGCGCACGTCCGATCCGCCCTGCTTCTCGGTCATCGCCATGCCCGAGATCGCGGATCCCTTCTCCGCTGCGGGCAGCGAGCGCGGGTCGTAGCTGTTAGCGGTTAGCAGCGGCTCCCACTCGGCCGCCAGCTCCGGCTGCACGCGCAGCGCGGGGATCGCCGCGAAGGTCATTGTGATCGGGCACGCGAAGCCGGCCTCGGCCTGCATTGCCGTCATGTACAGCGCCGCGCGCGCCGCGTGGGCCGCCGGTTCCTGTGAGCGCCACGGCAGCGAGTGCAGTTCGGACTCGACGCCCAGCTGCATCAATTTGTGCCACGCAGGATGGAACTCGACCTCGTCGAGGCGGTTGCCGAAGCGATCGTGGGTGTGCAGCATCGGCTTGTGCTCGTTGGCCAGCACACCCCACTGCTGCGGCTCGCCGCCGACCAGCTCGCCGAGCGCCCTGGCGCGATCGCTCGCCCAGCCGGCGCCCTCGCGCTCCAGCGCCTCGACCAGCGGCGTGTTCGTGGAGAACACATCCCAGTCCTCCAGCGCCGGAACTTGGTTGAGCACTGCGTGCGTGCGCCACGGCGCGTGCTCCTCGCCGGTTGCGCTCTTTGCGAAGGTCGCCATCACCAACAGAGTACCCGCCGGCGATAGCGCCCGCGATAGCATCGCTCGCCCCGGCGACCGCTTCGAGACCTCCAAGGACCCCACAATGGCCAAGATCAAGGTGCAAAACCCCATCGTCGAGCTCGACGGCGACGAGATGACGCGAATCATCTGGTCGTTCATCAAGGAGCAGCTGATCCTGCCCTACCTCGACGTCGATCTGCAGTACTACGACCTCAGCATCGAGAACCGCGACGCGACCGACGACCAGGTGACCGTTGATGCGGCGAACGCGATCAAACAGCACGGCGTTGGCGTCAAGTGCGCGACGATCACGCCCGACGAGGCGCGCGTGCAGGAGTTCGGCCTGAAGGAGATGTACCGCTCGCCCAACGGCACGATCCGCAACATCCTCGGCGGTGTGATCTTCCGCGAGCCGATCGTGATCGCAAACGTGCCGCGCCTGGTTCCCGGCTGGACTAAGCCGATCGTGATCGGCCGCCACGCCTTCGGCGACCAGTACCGCGCGACCGACCTGGTGGTCCCCGGCGAGGGCAAGTTGACGCTCGCCTTCACCCCCAAGGACGGCAGCGAGCCGATCGAGCTCGACGTCTACGACTTCCCGGGCGGCGGGATCGCGATGGCGATGTACAACCTCGACGACTCGATCCGCGACTTCGCGCGCGCCTCGATGCGCTACGGCCTCGACCGCGGCTACCCCGTTTACCTCTCAACCAAGAACACGATCCTCAAGCGCTACGACGGGCGCTTCAAAGATCTGTTCGAAGAGATCTACGAGAGCGAGTTCAAGACGAAATTCGAGGCCGCCGGCATTACCTACGAACACCGCCTGATCGACGACATGGTCGCCTCTGCCATGAAGTGGGAGGGCGGCTACGTGTGGGCCTGCAAGAACTACGACGGTGATGTCCAATCCGACACCGTCGCACAGGGTTTCGGCTCGCTAGGCCTGATGACAAGCGTGTTGATGAGCGCCGACGGCAAGACCGTCGAGGCCGAGGCGGCGCACGGCACAGTCACACGCCACTACCGTCTGCATCAGCAGGGCAAGCCCACTTCAACCAACCCGATCGCCTCGATCTTCGCGTGGACGCGCGGGCTCGCGGCGCGCGGCCGGATGGACGAGACACCCGCCGTCAGCGACTTTGCCGAGACCCTCGAGCGAGTGTGCGTGCAAACGGTGGAAAGCGGAAAGATGACCAAGGATCTCGCACTGATCGTCGGCCCCGAGCAACCGTGGCAGACGACCCAGGAGTTCCTCGGCTCGATCGACGAGAACCTCAAAAAGGAGATGAGCTCTTGAGCAAACCTGTAAGAGTTGCAGTGACCGGCGCCGCCGGACAGATTGGTTACGCGATCCTGTTCCGTATCGCCAGCGGCCAGCTGCTCGGCCCCGACACCGACGTTGAGCTGCGCCTGCTGGAGATTCCCCAGGCGGTGAAGGCCGCCGAGGGCACCGCGATGGAGCTCGACGACTGCGCTTTCCCGCAGCTCGCGGGGATCGAGATCACCGACGACCCGAATGTCGCCTTCGACGGCGTCAACGTCGCGCTGCTCGTCGGCGCGCGCCCGCGCACGAAGGGCATGGAGCGCGGCGACCTGCTAGAGGCCAACGGCGGCATCTTCAAGCCGCAGGGCGCGGCGCTGAACGCGCACGCGGCCTCCGACGTGAAGATCCTCGTTGTCGGCAACCCCGCCAACACCAACTGCCTGATCGCCTCTAGCCACGCGCCCGACATCCCGGCGGAGCGCTTCACCGCGATGATGCGCCTCGACCACAACCGCGCGATCGCCCAGCTCGCCGGCAAGACCGGGACGCGCGTCGCCGATGTCACCAAGGTGAGCATCTGGGGCAATCACTCAGCGACGCAGTACCCCGACATCACGCAGGCGAAGGTCGGCGGCCGTCCGGCCCCGGAGGTCGTCTCAGACCAGGCGTGGGTCGAGCAGGACTTCATCCCAACCGTGCAGAAGCGCGGCGCCGCGATCATCGAGGCGCGCGGCGCATCCAGCGCCGCCTCGGCCGCCAACGCCGCGATCGAGCACGTCCACGATTGGGTGAAAGGCACGCCATCGGGCGACTGGGTGTCGATGGGTGTCGCCGCCGACGGCTCCTATGACATTCCGGCGGGCATCTTCGCTGGACATCCCTGCACCTGCGCCGACGGCAAGTGGTCGATCGTGCAGGGGCTGGAGATCGACGACTTCTCGCGTGCGCGGATCGACGCGAGCGTCAAGGAGCTCCAGGAAGAGGCGCAGGCAGTGCGCGAGCTGGGCTTGATCTAAGTCTTTCGAGTCGTTCAGGTCGGCGCATGCGCCGACCTGCGGGGCCGCACATGTGCGGCCCCGTTCCGGGCCGTGCATGCACGGCCCGGCCGACCGGTGCATGCACCGGTCGGAACGACACATGCCGGCGCGGGTGTCGACATATCGCGCAACGGCCCCGCCGCGCGCGTGCGTACGCGTGCGCGGCGGGGCCTCCAGCGATAAACACTTCATCCATCCCCGAGCGCCGCGCGACCGTACCGCCCCCGTCGCGGCCTACCATTGACGTGATGTACAGGTTCGGACCACGTCGCAACTTCCAGCTCGCGCGCATCTTCGGCATCCGCGTGGGTGTCGGGATCAGCTGGTTCCTGGTCCTGTTCTTCTACATCTACCTGTTCACGCCCTACTTCCACGAAGCGCTCGGCGGCTCGCGGACGACGGCTTATGTCGTAACCGTCGCCAGCGTGCTGACGTTCTTCGTCTCGCTGGTCCTGCACGAGCTCGGCCACGCGCTCGTCGCGCGGCGCAACGGGTTGCAGGTCCTGGGAATCGAGCTCTGGGCCCTCGGTGGCATCACGCGCACGGCCGGCGAGATGCCGGGCTCGGGAGCTGAGCTGCGCATCGCCGCGGCCGGCCCGCTTGTGACGCTCGCGGTCATCGCCATCAGCCTGCTGGCCGGTGCGCTGCTGGCCTCCCAGCACCACTTCTTCGCGGTCGCCGTCGCGCAGTCGGGCGTGCACACGACGCCGGCCGTCGTCCTGCTGAGCTGGGTCGCGACGCTCAACGTGCTCGTGCTGATCGTCAACCTGATCCCCGCGTTCCCGCTCGATGGCGGCCAGATCGCGCATGCATTGGTCTGGTGGCGCAGCGGCGACCGCAATCTCGCGACGCGGGTCACTGGCCGGCTGGGGCAGGGTTTTGCGATCCTCATGGGCCTCGGCGGGCTCGCGCTGCTGCTCGGGCCGAACCGCGAATTCGGTTTCGTGCTCGCGTTCATCGCGCTGTTCGTCTACCAGGGCGCGAGCGCCGCGGTCGCGCAAGGCGCGATTGGCCAGCGCATCCAGCAGCTGCGCGTCGCCGACGTGATGGACACCGAGCCGGTCACGATCCCGGCGTCCACCGGTCTACTCGACGCCCAAGAGCAGTTCTTCCTGCGCTACCGCTGGCCATGGTTCGCGGTCGTCGATCCCGCGCGCCACTTCCTCGGTGTCGTGCGCTCCGAGCGCGTCCAGAACGAGATCGCCGCAGGGCGCCCCGCATTGGAGGTCGCGGAGGTGCTCGAGGAGAACCTGTCGATCCGCATCGACGAGGATCAGCCGCTTGAATCGGTGCTGCGCGCCGAGGGACTCGGCCGCCTCGGCGCGATGGTCGCGGTCGATGGCGACGGCGTCCTACGCGGCGTCGTGACGGTGGCGCAGATCCGCCAGGCGCTACGCCCCGCCGCCGGGATATAGAGTCCCGGCTCATGCCATCACATGACGTCCTCATCATCGGCGCGGGCCTCGCCGGTCAGCGCGCCGCCCTCGCCGCCGCCCAGACCGGCGCCAGCGTCGCGATCATGAGCAAGGTCCACCCGGTGCGCTCGCACTCGGTGGCCGCCGCCGGCGGCATCAACGCCGCGATCAGCGTCGACGACGACTGGCATTCGCACGCCTACGACACCGTCAAGGGCTCGGACTTCCTGGGCGACCAGGACGCGATCGAGATCATGTGCTCGGAGGCGCCACACGAGGTCATGCACCTCGAGCACATCGGCGTCACCTTCCACCGCAACGACAGCGGCCAGCTCGATCTGCGCGCGTTCGGCGGCGCCTCGATGAAGCGCACCGCGTACGTCGCCGACATCACCGGTCAAGCCATCCTGCACGTCCTCTACGAGCAGCTGATGAAGCATCACGAGACCGTCGATCGCTACGAGGAGTGGTTCACGACCTCGCTGCTGCAGGACGACACGGGCCGCTGCTGCGGCGTCGTCGCGCGCGACGTGCGCTCGGGACGCATGGAGCTCTTCCACGCCAAGAACGTGATCCTCGCCTGCGGCGGCGCCGGCCAGGTCTACCGTCCGACGACCAACGCGCTGATCGTCACTGGCGACGGGATCGCGCAGGCGTACCGCATCGGCGCGCCGCTGATGGACATGGAGATGGTCCAGTACCACCCGACGACGCTCGTCGAGAACGGCCTCTTGATCACCGAGGGCGCGCGCGGCGAGGGCGCGGTGCTGCTGAACTCCGAGGGCGAGCGCTTCATGGAGAAGTACGCGCCCAACAAGATGGAGCTCGCCTCGCGTGACGTCGTCTCACGCGCCGAGCAGACCGAGATCCTCGAGGGCCGCGGCGTCGGCCCCGATGGCAGCGGCATCTACCTCGACATCACGAAGGTCCCGCGCAAGCGCACGCTGGAGGCGCTGCGCGAGATCGTCAACATCGGCAAGGACTTCGCCGGCGTCGACATCACGCGTGAGCCGATCATGATCCGCCCAGGCCAGCACTACATCATGGGCGGCGTCAAGACCGACGTCAACGGCGCGACGTCGATCGAGGGCCTCTACGCGGCGGGCGAGGTCGCCTGCGTCTCGGTCCACGGCGGCAATCGCCTGGGCGCGAACTCGCTGCTGGACACGCTGATCTTCGGCCGCCGCGCCGGCGAGCACGCCGCGGCGCGCGCGAAGGGCATGGCGATGCCGAAGACCTCCGACGCGAAGCTCCGCGAGGACGTCGCCGAGATCGACGCGATCATCGCCCGCGATAGGAATGGGAACCCCACCCGCCCCCGACGCGTCTCGGAGATCAAGAACGAGCTGGGCGACACGATGAACCAGTACGTCGCGGTCTACCGCGACGAGGAGGGCCTGCAGAAGGCGCACGAGATCGTCAAGCGCCTGCAGGAGGAGGCCAAGAGCGCCTACATCGACGATCGCGGCACGGTCTTCAACCAGGACGTGCTGGGCGCAATCGAGCTCGGCTACATGCTCGACTGCGCCGAGTCGATCGTCGTAGCAGCGATCGAGCGCAAGGAGTCACGCGGCGCGCAGTTCCGCACCGACTTCCCCGCGCGCGAAGACGAGCAGTGGCTCAAGCACATCGACATCTCCCTGAACGGCGACGGGCCCGCGGTGAGCTACTCGCCGGTCACGATCACGCAGTGGCAGCCAGAGGAGCGCAAGTACTGATGGGTGCTCCGAGGAATCCGACCGAGGAGGCGAGCGGCTGATGGCCGAAACGCACAAGCCACCGGAGCAGTTCACCCTGCGCATGCGCCGCTATGACCCCGAGTCCGGCGAGGCGCCCTACTGGGACGAGCACACGATCGAGCTCGAGCCGCACCGCTCGGTACTCGAGGGCATCCTGCAGGCGAAAGCCAAGTTCGACGGCTCGATCGGGATCCGCTGCTCGTGCCGCGCCGCGATCTGCGGCTCGTGCGGCGTGCGCGTCAACGGCGAACCGGGCCTGGCCTGCCACACGCACCTCGACCACGCTCGTGCGAGCGCCGGCGAGGACGGCGTGATCGAGATCGAGCCGATGGGCAACATGCCGGTGATCAAGGACCTGATCGTCGACATGGACGCGGTGCACTGGAAAAAGATTCAGCGCGTCACACCGTGGCTACTCGCCAAGCAGCCGGTGCCCGAGCGCGAGTACGTCGTGCCGCGCGAGAGCATGGTCGACATTACGCAGTCGATGGCCTGCATCCAGTGCGGCGCGTGCGTGTCGGACTGCCTGGCGATGGAGGTCGACCCGGGCTTCATCGGCCCGGCGGCGCTCGCGAAGTCCTACCGCTTCGTCGGCGATCCCCGCGACGCCGAGCAGCGCGAGCGGCTCGTGGACCTCGCGCAGGATCCGCAGGGAATCTTTGACTGCACGCACTGCTTCAAGTGCGTCGAGGCGTGCCCGAAGGACGTCAACCCGATGGGCCAGATCATGCGTCTGCGGCGCATCGCGATCTCCGACCAGCACATCGTCGACGCCAACAACGGCGAGCGCCACGAGGCGGCGATGGCGACGCTGGTACGCGACTACGGGCTGCTGCACGAGGCCGAATTGCTGCCGCGCTCTTACGGCGGGAACTCGTGGTTCGGCAAATTCCACCCCGCGGCCGGCAAAGAGCTGCTCTCCTCGCTACCCGGCGCGATCAAGGCGATCGTGCGCGGCAAGATCGGCATCAAACTGGCGATCTTCGGCCACAAGATCCCAAGTCAGGATCTCAAGGCGGTCCAACGCATCTACCAGACTGTCGAGAGTCGCCCGGAGCGCTACGAGCTGAACCTGTACATCTCCGGCACCGACGAGGACAACGAGCCGACGCCCGTCGCCGTCGGCGAGCAGAAGGGAGCCTGAACCATGAAGGTCGCTTACTGGCCGGGCTGCGTCAGCCGCGGCTTCACCCCCGAGCTGCACGGCTCGATGGCGCAGGTCGCGCCGCTGCTCGACCTCGAGCTTGTGCAGCTCGACCGCGCCAACTGCTGCGGCGCGGGCGTGATCGCCGAGCACAACCAGGAGCTCGCCGACACGCTCAACGCGCGCACGTTTGCACTCGCCCAGCAGGTCGAGGGCGCGGAGCTGATGATGAACATCTGCTCGACCTGCCAGGGCGCGCAGAGCGAGTGCCAGGAACGCCTGGACGCCAGCGCGGAGTACCGCGGCCAGGTCAACCAGACGCTCGCGCCCGAGGGCCTCTCCTACGAGAAGGGTCTGACGAACAAGAACTTCCTGTGGCTGCTGGTCGAGGAGATCGGCCTTGACGAGCTGCGCTCGCGCGTCAAGCGCCCGCTGACGAACCTGCGAGTGGGACCGTTCTACGGCTGCTACATCGTGCGGCCACGCAAGCGCCTGGACATCAACGGTGAGCAGCCGCGCGACCACTACCTCGAGCAGGTCATCGAGGCGCTCGGCGGCACCGTGATCGAGTACGCCGGCATGCGCAAGTGCTGCGGCTTCCCGATCGTCACGATGAACAAGGAAGCCTCACTCAAGCAAGCCGGCCGTCACTTGGGCGACGCGCTCGACGCCGACGCGGACTGCCTGGTGACGCCGTGCCCGCTCTGCCACCTGAACCTCGATCTGCAGCAGCCCGCGGCCGAAGGCGCGGTCGGGCGCGAGCTGAATATGCCGGTCCTGCACCTGCCCCAGCTCGTCGGGCTGGCGCTCGGCCTTGAGCCCAAGGAGCTCGGGCTGCAGCGCCACGTCGTGCGCCCGACGTCGGTGATCGACTGGTCGACCTCGGTAGTCGGCGCGGCGGCCTAGCCGCGGCCTAGCCGGAGGCTTCTTCTGCTTCGGAGGAGCCTTCTTCAGCGAGTTCGCTTTCCAGAACTTCTTCTTCTTCGGCCGCTTCGGCGCCCGTCGCTTCTTCTTCAGAGGAGCGACGGTCGGCGGGGGCGCGTCGCGCCGGGGAGTGGCCGGCGGCGCGCTTGCAGTGCGTGGCGTGAGCGCAAGCGGGCTTGCGGCGCGCTCCTCGCGCGGGCTTGCGGCGTCCAGCCACGGAGTGAGAGTGGTGCGCTACGTGGCCGAGGGGCTTTGCGCTACTCGCGTCCGCCGCACCGGGACCGCTCAGCGCGAGCACGACCACGAGCACGGCAAGCGCGGCGCCGGTGACGGCCACTTGCACGAGCGCTCGCCGCAACGGGCCCCAGCACACGCGATTCAGTTTGCTCAGCAGGCTCATGCCCTCTCCTCGTCGTCGCAGCGCGCAAGCGGGCGTAGTCGTAGAGCCCTCGCTTAGACGAATAGCCATCGCCGTGAGGCAAGCCTTAGGCTGCCGTCGTGCGCATCCTCACTGTCGTCGGCAACCGCCCGCAGTTCGTCAAGGCCGCGGCCGTCTCGGACCCGCTGCGCGCGGCCGGGCACGAAGAGCTGCTGGTGCACACCGGCCAGCACTACGACGACTCACTCTCGGAGGTCTTCTTCCGCGAGCTCGGCCTCGCGCGGCCCGCGCGCGAGCTGCGGATCGGCGGGGGCTCGAACACCTCGCAGCTCGCGCGCATGCTCGCGGCGCTGGAGCCGCTACTGGCCGCGGAGCGCCCCGACGCGACACTGGTCTACGGCGACACCAACTCGACGCTCGCGGGCGCGCTCGCCGCGGCGCAGGCCGGCGTGCCGGTGGTCCACGTCGAGGCGGGCATGCGCTCGTTCGACCGCGCGATGCCCGAGGAGCGCAACCGCGTGCTCAGCGACCATCTCTCCGAGCTCTTGTTGTGCGCCTCGCAGACCGCCGCCGAGAACCTGCGCGCGGAGTCGATCGCGGCGCGCATCGAGGTCGTCGGGGACGTGATGGTCGACATCGCCCTGCGCCTGCAGCCGGCGGCGCGCGCCGATACGGCAACGCTTCGCGCCCACGGCGTTCAGAGCGGGGCCTATCTGCTGCTGACGGCGCACCGCGCCGGCAACGTCGATGACCCCGACCACCTGCGCGCCCTCGTCGAGCTCGTGCAGGCGCTGCCCGGGCCGGTGCTCTTCCCACTGCACCCGCGCACCCGCGCCCGCCTGGAAGACGCGGGACTGCTGGAGCGGTTGACACAGGTCGATCAGCTGCAGCTCGTCGAGCCGCTCGGCTACCTCGAGTTCGCGGCGCTGCTCTGCCAGGCGCGCGCGGTGCTCACGGACTCCGGTGGCGTCCAGAAGGAGGCGTACCTTGCCGGGGTGCCCTGCGTGACATTGCGATCCACGACCGAGTGGGTCGAGACAGTCCAGACGGGCTGGAACGTGCTCGTCGGCCTCGATGCCGGCGCGGCACTGGCGGCGCTGGCGCGCCAGCCGCCGCTCGAGCGCCCGCAGCTCTACGGCGACGGCCACGCCGCCGAGCGCTGCGTGCAGGCAATTGGGACACTTCCGGCGTGAGCACGCAGGACAGAGAGCTCAATGTCGGCGTCGTCGGCCTCGGCTATTGGGGACCTAACCTCGCGCGCAACTTCGCGGCGATCGCGGGCTGCCACGTGAGCTGGCTGTGCGACGCCTCCGAGCCGGCGCGCGCGCGACTCGCGCAGTCCTTTCCCGCGGCACGCACGACGGGCTCGATCGAGGAGCTGCTGGCAGATCCGACGCTCGACGCGATCGTGCTCGCGACCCCGGTTCCAACTCACGCCGAGCTCGCCGTGCGCGTCGCGCAGGCCGGCAAGCACTGCTTCGTGGAGAAGCCGCTGGCGACCTCGGCGGCCGACGCACAGCGCGCGGTTGCGGCGGCGGAGCAGGCCGGCACGATCCTGATGGTCGGCCATCTACTCGAGTACCACCCCGCGGTCGCGCACCTGAAGGAGCTGCTCGACGCCGGCGAGCTCGGAGCGCTCTACTACCTGTACGGCAACCGCCAGAACCTCGGCAAGCTGCGCGCCGACGAGAACGCGCTGTGGAGCCTCGGCGCGCACGACGTGTCGGTCGCGCTGCACCTGATCGACGAAGAGCCCGAGGAGTGCATCGCACACGGGCGCTCGTTCGTGCGCGAGGGCGTCGAGGATGTCGTCTTCTGCTATCTGCGCTTCCCCTCGGGAATCGTCGCGCACCTACACCTCTCCTGGCTGGACCCGCACAAGGAGCGCCGCCTGACGGTCGTCGGAGCGCGCCGGATGGCGACCTTTGACGACATGCAGCTCGAGGGCAAGCTGACGATCTACGACAAGGGCTTTGACGAGGACGTGCGCTCGTGGGGCGAGTACATCGCACGCTCCGGCGAGATCTTCTCGCCGCAGATCCCGAGCGTCGAGCCGCTGCGCGTCGAGTGCGAACACTTCGTCGAGTGCGTGCGCAGCGGCACGCGACCGCGCTCGGACGGGCGCAGCGGCCTGCGGGTGGTGCGAGTGCTGGAGCAGCTGCAGCGCTCGCTGGAAGCCTGAGGCGACGAGCGGCAGGCTCGGCGCGCGGCGGGCCCCGCGTCAACGCGAGGCCTTAACGGCACGGGGGCCCGCGCACCGCGCGAGCCCCCGGCCTCCTGGCTTCCGTGCCAGCGGCTTATTACTTCTTCTTCTTCTTCTTGGCCTTCTTGGACTTTTTGGCCTTCTTGTGCTTCTTGTTGTTCTTGGCCGCGCGAGCGTTGCCCTTGGATTTCGCGGTGTAGGCCTCGACGCCACCGGCGGCGCTGGGGCTAGTGGTGCCGGCAGTGGCACCGATGGCACCGGCGACCTGTGTCGCCACCGTCTGCACCTGCGTCACGGCAGCCTGCGCCGCCGCTGCTTCCTGGGCCTTTTTGACCGCTTCTTCTTCGGCCAGTTTTTCCGCGCTGCGGCGCGCTTCTTCAGCGGCTGCTTTTTCTTCGCGGGTTTTGAGTGCCGCTTCTTTTTCGGCGGTCGTCTTGTTTTCTTCGGCTTCTTTGGCCGCTGCCTTTTCGTCCTTTTCTTTTTCGGCTGCCTTTTCGGCTTCGCGTTTAGCTTCGCCAGCTAGCAGTTTTTCTTCTGCTTCCTTGGCTTCTTTGGCCTTCTTCTGCGCTTCTGCTTCGCTGGCGGCATTCCCGGTGAAGGGGAACACTTTGTCGCGCGTGATGCCCTCGTTGATGTAGTGAGCCGTCACGTCGACTGCCGTTTCGCTGCTGTTGGTGACCTCGAGGGCAGCGAGACCTTGCGAGTTGGTCGTCTCGCAGAGGTGGTCGGAGCCTTCATCGGCCGGATCGATCACGGTGCTACCGCTCAGATCGACCACGGCACCCGCGCCGAAGCCGAGCTGTCCTTCGGTATCGGTCAGCTGACCGTCGAAGGAGCTGAGCCCACTGCTCGCCGTAGCGTTGAAACAGACTTCCTCGCCGACGAAGGGGTTCCCGTCGATGTCCTGGGCCTTCGCGACGATGATGCGCTCGTTCTGATCGTCTGGGGTCGTCCCCTTGGGGAACTCATAGATTTCCTTGAGCCACGCGGACTTGACCGTCTTGACCAGTGGTTCTGAGGTTTCTCCACGGTAGTCGACCGGCTCGTAGGGATACACCGCCGCGGCCGTGATCGATGAGTTGCCGATTTCCTTTTCGTAGAGCGATGCGAGGTCGCAACCCTTGTTCGTGTCGGACGTGACGCCCAACCGTTCGAGGTAGAACCCGTCGCCGGGCGTGTATGTCACGTAGGCCTCGCCGCGCTCGTCGGTGTAGAACGTTTCGCGCATGAAGCCGCCACCGGGGGTGTAGTAGTCGTCTTCCGGTGTCGCGTCGGTCGATTTGCCGGGAGCCCTTCTGAGGCAGCCGGTCGGCTGTCCCGCTTCACGCGGTTCGCTGCTGAGCACCGAGGTCCAGAACGTATACGGTTCGGGGTGCTTGTTGAGGAACCCCGGGAAGTCGCCGCCGGGGCTCGAGCCGGTGATGCCCGAAGCCTCGTTGACGGGGCGATCGGTCGAGGGGATGTACTCGCCGTAGTAGGGGTTGTAGAGGTTGCCTTCTTCTTCGGCATCGCCGTTGAAGTTGTGGCTGTAGATCTGAGCCTTGCTGGCGCCCGAGATCGAGCCTACGCCGCCGATATCGCTGCCGCCATTATTTTTGGCGAGCCGCACGTCGATACGCAGCGCCGGCATCGGCGCGTCGTCGGCGTTGGTTTCACCGTTGCTGAGCAGCGTCTCATTGGCGGCCTGAGGGTCGAACGGCCCGACGGTCGCGGTGTCACCCGAGGTGAGGTCCCCGAACGCGGGACGATTGAAGTCGGCATTCAACGGACCGGCAGCGCTGGCCGCGTTGGCGTTTCCGTTGCCGTTGCCGGGCGAGCCATGGATGTCCCAGAGCCCGGGGTTGGTGCCCGGTTCTTCTGTTTCTTCAGAGGAGCTGGCGAGCGTCTTGGCGAGTTCTTCCCAGGCTTCCGGCAGCGTGTAGGAGGAGCTCGTGAGAATGTTCGACAGCGGCGCTTCCTTGACGACCGGGAAGCTACCCGTGACTTTGATCTGGATCAGGCCCTTCTCTTCGTTGGGTGCCGACTCCGGATCAAATGGCGAGGGTAGGAACGTGCCGTCGCCGCTCGGGTCGCCGAGGAATTTGGAGAGATTGCTCTGCCCGGTGGGGCTCAGCTGCGACTGGAACGTTTCGCTGCCGCTACCCGCGAGGCTCGCCTCGGAGAGGACCGGCTTGTTGGCCGTGAGCCAGATCACCAAGAACTGGTGGGAATAAGTGATGGCGTCGGTTTCCTGGTTGCGAACGTCGAGGCGGATTCGCGAAAGGCCGGGGTTGAGCGACTTGTAGGTAGTCGCGACGCAACCGTCACGTTCGCCGTCGCCGAATTCGTGTGCCGGCTCGGAAGAGGTGAAGAACGCAGAGGGCCCCGGGTCGAAGATCTGACCGAGGTTGTTACCGGCGTCGCCATCGGGCGTGGGCGGCTGGAACTGATAGCCCGACCAATCCTCGACCGCGAAGTTGGCGTACTGCAAATTAGCGTTGATCGTGGGATCGCACGCGACGAGACGCACGTGCTCACCGACCCACGCGACATACGGGACGTTGGCGCTCTGCGGGCCATCGCCTGCCGGACCCGGGTTGGGAGCGGCAACGGCACCGGCTGTCAGCGAGCCCAGCGCTAGCACCGCCGCTCCCGCCGCAGCTGACAACACCGCGGTCCATTTCCTTGTATTTGGTGATCGCATTTTCACGCGTGCCTCCTCCTTGAGAGGGAAACTTTGAGTGCCTTTTCGATTGAGATGACAGGTCACGACGCGCCCACTCCGGGCAACGTTGCGGCCGAGACACTATGTCTGCGTAACCCCCTCCACAATCGTCCGGAGGGGTGGTCTTTACCCCATGGCGAACGGGTGGGCAAGGACTACCCCAGTGGGTAGGCGGGCCCGCGATCCTCAGTCTTTGGGCGGAACCATGGATTCGTCGTGTTCGGATTCGATTGCGTGCGCGGCCTGAATGCGACTATGGACCCCGAGGTGGGAGTAGATCGCGCGTAGGTGAAACTTGACGGTGTTCGAGGAGATCATCAGACGCTCGGCGATCTCGCGGTTGCGCATGCCTCCGACGGCGAGCTCGAGGACCTCTCGCTCGCGTACGCTCAGCGCGTCTAGCGGGGAGGCACCTGCCGGCTCGAGCGAGACCGCCTGCCAACCGCAGGGCATGACCGAGCGACCTTCGAGAACGTGGTGGAAGGCCGTGATGACCTCCTCGACCGAGTCGGACTTCAGCACCAAGCCCTCGACTTCCTCGGTAATCGTGCTGCGCACGATCGCCGGCGTGACGGCCTCACAGAGCAGCAAGATCCTCATCTTTGGATGCCGGCGCCTAACCTCAGCGAGGACACCGACTCCGCAAGCGGCGTCATCGGCATCGATCAAGAGCACCTGCGGCTCACCGCCGCCGGCGAGGTCCTCGCGCAGCTCGCGAGGTGTCGCGTAGATCCCCAGTATGCGGCTGCCGCTCTCAGTGAGCATCCAGGCCAGCGCTTCTGTCGCCAACGCTCCGACTCCGCCGAGCAGAGCGACAAGCGGCCCATGCGGCGTCTTGACCACGCGCCGCCCACCCGCTCCGCGGCCGCCCGGCGGATTGCTCTTAGCGCTCACCGCGAGTCATCTGCGCATAGAGTGAGGCGGCCTCGACCCGATTGCGCACTCCGAGACGGGTGTATAGCGCGTGCACGTGAAACTTAATTGTGTTGGGACTGAGCCCGAGCTCGCCGGCGATCGCTTCGTTGCTGCGACCCTGAGCGATCAGCGTCAGGATCTGCCGCAGGCGCGGGCTGAGCGCAAGCGGATCGCGCGGAATTGCAGCGACCGAGCGTTGCCAGCCGGCCGGCATGATCGTCCTACCGGACGCCATATACAGGATCGCCTCGCTGATGTCCTCGGCGGAGTAGCTCTTGAGGATCACTCCACTCACGCGGTGCTCCATGGCACAGCGGATTGTCTCGGGGCAGATCTTCTGACAGAGCATCACGAGCTTGATGGCGGGATGCGTGCGACTCAGCACGCTCACCGCACAGCCCCAGACGTCGGCCTTGCCGTCACAATCGAGCAGCACGACGTCCGGTGCGATCTCCGAACCACCGGCGAGAAACCGCGCGGCCGAAGCAAAGGTGCCCTGCACCTCAAAGCCCTCCTGCGTCGCGAGCAAGCTCGCCGTGGCCCCACGCAGCAGGCGATTTCCGCCGACGAGCACGAGCTTGATGTTGCTCGGATTGCTCGTTTGGGAGACCCTCGTGGCGTCCGCAAGGCCCTCGCGGCCCGTAGCGCGCGTCTGCCGGCGGCTGCGCGACCCAATCACCGAGCTTGGACTTGTGGCAACCGACCCTGTACTTGACATCGACTGGTGTGTACCCCGCGGCATCGTGTTCAACCCGCGCTGGACACAGACTGACTTATTTCGAAGGAGCAGATCATCCCGAAAACTCCTACCTCGACATACAGACGAAGTCAAGGCCATCCCTCAGCAGCACACCGAAGGACGTCGCGTCGTCGATGGCGACGACCCGCGGATTCAGTATAGGGTAACTATTTCACTCAGAAAATAACTGGGTGTTTCTGGTCGTCGGCGGAGAGCCAGGGTCGCTAAAGCGATACCTTTACCGCCCGATGCGCGCGACCTTCGACCTGCAATCGCACTCGCTGCACTCCGACGGCGAACTGACGCCGACCGCGGTCGTGCACGCCGCTGCGGCGGCGGGGGTGGAGCTACTGGCACTCACCGACCACGACTCGATCGCGGGTGTCGAGGAGGCCATCCGGGCCGGAGCCGATGCTGGCGTCGAAGTGGTAGCGGCGACAGAGCTGTCTTCAGTGGACGAGGCCTACGAGGAGCTGCACATCCTCGGCTACCTGATCGACCACCGCGATCGCGAGCTCGGCGCGACCCTCGAAGATCTGCGCGCGGACCGCGAGCGACGGGTGTTGGCGATGGCCGATCGGCTGCGCGAGGAGGGCTTCGAGCTCGACGACACCGAGCTGCAGCGGCGCAGCGAGGCTGGCGACCCGTTGGGGCGCCCGCACCTCGCGCACGCGCTGCTCGATCACCCAGCCAACGCACAGCGCCTGGCGGACGAGGGGATCGCGGGCCTGCGCGAGCTATTCCCGGCGTATCTGGTCCCCGGGGTTCCGACTTACGTGCCGCGCACGCGCCCGACAGTGGGCGAGGCGATCGAGCTGATCCACAGCGCCGGAGGCGTCGCGGTCTGGGCGCACCCGTTTTGGGATGTACAGGACCCGGCGACCGTGCAAGCGATGCTCGAGCGCTTCGTCGGCCTCGGCATCGACGGCGTCGAGGCCTTCTACCCGTCCTACACCCGCGAGCAGGTCGATCTGCTGTGCGAGCTCGCCGGCGAGCTCGGGATCCTCAGCACGGGCTCATCGGACTTCCACGGCTCGACCCACAAGACGTTCGCCGGCTTCCGCGCCTTCGAGCTCCACGGGCACGAGCCCAACCTGGGGCCGCTGGTCACGGGCAAGCCTGCGGCCAGCTAGGGCGCGCGCAGCGAAGACGAGCGCGCGACGAGCGCCCCGGCACCGCCAAGCCCGCCTTGCGCAAGCCGCCCTCGCGCAAGACGCGAGACGGAATCCTTAGCCGCGGTGGCCGTTGTTGCCGTTCAGCGCGGGGTAGAGCGCGCGGACGGCTAACAGGCTCATCACACGATCGACTGCGGCCGGCACGGATTCCTCGCCCGAGCTCAGCACCAGGTCGGGGGCGACGGGACGCTCATACGGCGAGCCGACGCCGGTCATGTTGCGCAGCTCTCCCGAGCGGGCACGGGCATAGAGGCCCTTGGGATCGCGCTGCTTGCAGACGTCGAGGGGGGCATCGACGAAGACCTCGACGAACGCGAGATCGGCCGCGGCGTGCAGCGCTGCGGCTGCTTCGCGGTCGGCGGCGTAGGGGCTGACGAGGCTGACGAGCGCGATCGACCCCGATTCGGCAAGTAGCCGCGCGACGTGCGCGGTGCGGCGCACGTTCTCGCCGCGCGCGCCCTCGTCGAAGCCGAGGTCGCCGTTGAGACCGTGGCGCAGATTGTCGCCGTCGAGCAGGAACGCGGCGCAGCCGGCCATCACGAGACGCTCCTCGACAGCACCAGCGATCGTCGACTTGCCAGCGGCCGGCAGACCTGTGAACCAGAGGGTCGCTCCGGCACGTCCGAGCGCCTCCCAGCGGCGCTCGCGGCTCAGCGCGGACCTCTGCCAGCGCACGTTCGGGCTGCATTCGACCTCGGCGCTCGCATCGGGCTGCGCGAGCGCCGACGGCACGGTTCGGGGCTGCGGAGGGCTGTCAACGGGTGTCACGGGGCGCTCACGATCTTTTTTGCGGAACGTTGCAGACAGGTTAGTGAACCTTAATAATAGGCCTCGAAATCCTACCTTCTGCGTAACACGCGGGCCTTTTGGCCGATGTGGTCACGTCCTGGATCCTACCCGCCAGCCGGGCGGTGGAATCTGCTCAAGGCGCCCCCAGGACGCCATGCGCACCTGCCGACGGCCCCTCTTGCGGGCGAGCGCCGCGACCTCAGGCGGTCGTGGCGTCGCTGGCGAGCTTCTTAAAGAAGCTCTCGGCGGCGAGCGCGTCGAGCGGCCTGGCGAAGAGGAAGCCCTGCCCGCTGTCGCAGTCCTCGCCGCGCAGCAGCGTGAGCTCCTGCTCCTCCTCGATGCCCTCGGCGAAGGTCTCGATCGAGAGCGCCTTGCCGAGCTGCACGAGCGTGCGGATGAGGGTCTCGCCCTCGTGGTTGTGGCAGAGGCCGGTGACGAACGAGCGATCGATCTTCAGCGCGTCGACGGGGAAGCGCTGCAGGTGCGCGAGCGAGGAGTAGCCGGTCCCGAAGTCGTCGATCGCGATGCGCACGCCGAGCGCCTTCACGGCAGCGAGCCGGCGAGCGGTTTCCTCGATGTTGCGCATCAGCGTGGTCTCGGTGATCTCGATCGTCAGCGCGTCGGGCTGCAGGCCGCTGTCGGCGAGCGCGCGTGCGATGTCGTCGATCAGCTCATCGGTGTCGAGCTGGCGCGCGGAGACGTTGACGGCCATGCCGATGGCGTAGCCGGCGGCGCGCCAGCGGGCACCCTGCAGACAGGCCTCGCGCAATACCCAGCGACCGACGTCGACGATCATCCCGGTCTCCTCAAGCAACGGGATGAAGTCGTTGGGCTGCACGATCCCGCGCTCGGGATGCTGCCAGCGCACGAGCGCCTCGACCCCGTTGAGGCTCATGTCGCTGAGATCGAGGGTCGGCTGGTAGGCGAGGAAGAACTCCTCCCGCACGAGCGCGTCGCGCAGGTCCATCTCGAGTTCCATGCGGTGCTGCACGGAATCTTGCATCCCGCTCTCGAACACGACGTAGCGGTTCTTGCCGTCCCACTTTGCGCGGTACATCGCGATGTCGGCGTCGCGTAGGAGTTCCTCGGCGGTCGTGCCCTCGGCGGAGGCGATCCCGACACTGGCGGTGACGGTCAGCGAGGTCTCGTGATCGGCACCGAGCTTGAAGGGCTGTTTGAGCGCGTCCAACAGGCGTTCGGCGATCAGCTCGGCACCGACGCCGGGGGACATTTCCTCGGAGATCACGACGAACTCGTCTCCGCCGAGGCGCCCGAGCGCGTCGGCCTCGCGGACGACGCCGTCCAAGCGCGCGGCGACCGCCTGCAGCAGTTCGTCGCCGACGCCGTGCCCGAGGCTGTCGTTGATGCTCTTGAAGTTGTCGAGGTCGACGAACAGCGCGGCTACCGGCGACTGGTTGCGGCGCGAGCGCGCGAGCATCTGCTTGACGCGGTCGAGGATCAGCGTGCGATTCGGCAGGCCGGTGAGCGCGTCATGGGTGGCCATGAAGCCGAGCTCCTCCTCGCGCCGCGCGAGCTCTTCGTCGGTGCGGCGACGCTCGATCTCGAAGCATTCGCACATCCGCACGATGCTGAACTCGAGGCTCAGCTGCAGGATGTTCAGCGCCTGCGCCAGCGCCTCGCGCGAGACCCCAAGCTGCGCGGCGCTCTCGCGCAGGATCTCGGCCATCGAGTCGCGCCAGCCGAGGCAGCGCCTGGTCACCTCGTTAAGGGTCGCGGCGTGGTGCGCGGCGAGCTCGCCGAAGATGACCCACGTTTCCTGGCCCGCTTCGCGCGCGACCTCAAGCCCCTCACCGGTCATCCAGCGCGCGACGGCGATCGTCGAGCTGCGGCTGATCCGCTCGAAGCTGCCGAGCACGACGGGGTCGACCTCGTGCCCGGTGCCGCCGGTACGCGAGAGCGTGCGCGCGAGGATCTCATCGGCCCGCGCGACGAGCGCCTCGCCGAGCCACGGCAGGTCCACGGCGAGCTGCTCGGGCAGCGCGGACGGCGGCGATGGGACGTGCATCTCGGACTCCTCGGACATCTCGACCTGATTGATCGGCCGCGAGGGGCAATCCCTAAAGCTGGACTTCCGCGCGGTCGGCAAGCCTCCGAGCGCGCCGCGCGATTGCGCTAGGCGATCTCGATCGCGCGCATCGTGTGCTCGTCGGGGAGCTTGTCGAGGATCCGCCGCAGGACCTCGCGCTCGTCGGCCTGCTCGCGCTGGAGGTCGTTGAGCAGCAGCCGCGCCGCGCTGTGCGTGATCTTCATCTGCTGCGGCGTCAGCGCTACGGTCAGGCCCCCACGCTCGTCGGGCGCGCGCTCGAGCTCGACGAGCACCTCGCGCGCGAGCTCGCGGATCTGCGGCTCGTGGGCCTCGTCGGAGATCAGCAGACGCAACGCATGCGCCGTCTGGGGGATCTCCTGGCCATCGAGGATCAGGTGGTATGGAGGCTCGGGCGCAGCGGCGGGATCGCTCATGGCCCGGCAGCCTACTGACCGTGCCGGCCCTCGACGAGGCCAGAGAGCTTGCTGGCGAGATCGGGGAGCTCCGGCAGCGCTCCGCGCAGCTCGCGCGGCGGCGTTTTGGTGAGCGTGACCCCATCGGTCGCATAGCGCGCGACCGCGACCGGCGTATGCAGACCGCGCAGCGCCCACTCGGTCACGGTGCGGTTGCGGCCGGGGCAGAGCACCAGTCCGATCGTCGAGCCGTCGCCGGGCTGGCGCTCGAGCTCGTCGACGGCGTTGAGATAGAAGTTCATCTTGCCGGCGAACTCGGGCCTGAAGTCCTCGATCTTGAGATCGATCACGACGAAGCGCCGCAGGACGTAGTTGTAGAAGAGCAGGTCGAGGAAGAACTCCTGGCACATGCCGCTCTCGGCATCGCGGACGCGCAGCGGAAACTGGCGTCCGACGAGCGCGAAGCCGCGGCCCATCTCGGCGAGGAAGGACTGCACGTCGCCGAGCAGCGCATCCTCCAGCTCGCGCTCCCTGACGGTCTCGGCGAGGCCGAGGAACTCGAAGTTGTACGGATCCTTGAGCGCGTCGCACACCAGTTCGGAGTCGGGCCTCGGCAGAGCGTGCTCGAAACTGCTCAGCGCACCGCCGTTGCGCCCCCGCAGATCGGTCGCGATCTGCGCTTCGAGCACCTTGCGCGACCAGCCGTGCTCGACCGCCTTGCGCGCGTACCAAAGACGCGCCTCGCGATCCTCGAGCTTGGTGAGCAGCGCGATGTTCTGCCCCCACGGCAATTGTTCAACAGGCCGTTGCACAATTCCCTCGCCGCCCTCGCGAGGCCACGCGGCGGCGAAGCGACGCATGTAATGCAGGTTCGACCGCGAGAGTCCGCGCATCTGGGGGAAGTCGCGGCGCAGGTCGGCCGCGAGGTTGTCGATCGTCTTGGCGCCCCATCCGTCGCGCCCCTCGCGCGCGAGGATCTCGCGGCCGATCTCCCAGTAGAGGCTAATGAGCTCGCTGTTGACCGCCAGCGCCGCGCGCGTGCGTGCCGCGCTGATCCGCGCCTTGATCTCGGCGAGGAACTCGGCGTAGTCCGCCGGCAGCGCGGCGGCGCGGGGCGCGGGAGGCTTGGACATGTCGACCTCGCTCTCCTTCTCCGACCGCCCGCCTCACAGCGGGACGCGCTTGGCTCGCCGCGCATTCGCTGGGCAGTCGCCGCACCGATCATGGTGCGCGACCGCTCCGCTCGAGCACGCACGGTGTTCCTGGACTGCAGGGCCTGCCCAGACCTGGACCCGCCCGATCACGACCCAAGGAGCGACGATGCACATGACGCGCCGAACGATCTCTCTGCTGGCGACCCCCGCGGTGGTGGGCGCGATGACGGTCGCGGTCCCGGCGCTCGCGGGCACCTTCGCACAGCCGACCGGGCACGCGGCGAGCGCACGGCGCTGCAACGCCGTGACCGTGCTGAGCCACGGCCGGCGCGTGCGCGCGTGCCTATTGCGCGGACCGCGAGGCTTCGCCGGCGCGACGGGGCTGCGCGGAGCGACGGGCAAAACGGGGGCGAAAGGCAAAACCGGAGCGACCGGCAAAACCGGGGCCCAGGGTATCCAGGGACTGCAAGGGCCGGCGGGCACAGCAAAGGCCTACGCCGTCGTGCAGCCGACATCGGAAACCGCCGTCAATCTGATCGCTGCTCAGACGGCGAACTTCACGGGCGTCAGCGAGGTCAAACCGGGCACCTACTGCCTGGTGCCGGCCGCCACCGGCATCAACTCAGCGACGGACACCGCAACGGTCTCGCCTGAGGTCAGCTACAGCTCCGGCAGCCTGCCGGGCATCGTCGCGCTGAACGCACAGCACACCGATTGCCCGGCGAGCGACTTCGAGGTGCAGACGTACGCGCCCTACACGATCGCACAGGCCTCGCCGGCGACCCCGCCGGTGTCGGCGACCGGCTACGCGTTCACGATCTTGGTGGGGTAAGCGCGCCGCAGGCGCCGAACGTGACGATACGGTGAAAGTGCGTCGGCAAAACAACCGTTACTGGGGAAAGCAGCGGTCGGCGCCGGAGCAGGGATGGGGATTGCTAGACGGGGCCGCTCGCAAGCGACGGACCGCGATGCTGGATGTTTGCCGGACGCAGAGTCAGATCTGACCACTAGAACGAACAATCAGAAGGGTAAATAACCAATGAGCCGGATTCTCCACGCAATGCGTCCCGCACGCTGGGCACTCTTGGCGGCCGTCCTCTGCGGCCTGCTCGTCCCCGGGGCGGCATCGGCGGAAACCGGCTCAGAAATCGAAGGCGTCTGGTCGTTCAAGGGCGGCGCGGTCGACATCGTTCCCGTCGCGGGTGGCAAATTCGAAGGCATCGTCACCGCGCAAACGCAGTTCGCCAGCTGTCCGCACCAGGTGGAAGAACACATGTGGACAGACATCACGCTGCAGTCCGACGGCTCCTACTGGGGTTTGCACCAGTGGTTCCACGCGGCCCCGGAATGCGCGCCGAACACGACGCCCGGACCGACCGCGTGGCGCGTGCTGCACGAACCAAACGGCGCGCGCCGCCTGCACGTCTGCTTCAGCGAACCCGGCACCACACAGCCGACGATCTCCGCCGACGGCGCGCCCAAGGAAGCATCTGAAGACGCCGCGCATCACGTCACCTACGGCTGCGTGGACTCGGAACTCATCGCGCCACTGCCGGTAGTTCAGCAACAGTCCGGCTCGGGCTCGAACTCCGGTTCCAACTCCGGCTCAGGCTCCAGCTCCAGCTCGACTGTCGAGAGCCTCACGCTGCCGAGTGCCAAGCAATGTCTGCGTCCCGGCCGGTTCAAGCTCCGCTTGCAAGAGCCTAAGTACGACCCGTTCAAGACCGTCACGATCGTCTTCGCGGGACACCGCGTCAGTACTACCCGCAAAGGCGCATATCTCGTCGCGACGCTCAACCTCAAACTGATCACCAAGGGATCCTTCACAGTCAAGATCCAGGCCACGACCGCACTCGGCCACAAGCTCACGAGCAAGCGCACATACCGAATCTGCACGAAGATCAAGCACCGCCGCAAGCAACACAAGCGGGGGTAGCTTGACCCAGTCGCTGGATACCGGGCAGCGGGGGATGTCAGCCGCCTCCGGATCTGACCAGCGCAGCGACGACCGCCCCGGGATGGCACTCAGAACCGCGCGCCAGGCGGGCCGTCGCGGCGCGATCGCTTTCGGACTGGGGCTACTCACCGACCTCGCGCCGCCGGGCGCGTGGTCGCCACGGCCGCTCGAGGGACCACTGCTGGAGCTGCGCTCGGCCACTGCGGCGGCGATCGCCGAGCGCTGGTCGGGGACCGAGGCGGTCGGCTGGGAAGGAACGATCGACGGCGCTCGCTTCGTCGTCGAGCGCGGACATGCGGGCGATCATCGTTTCGTGCACGGCGCACCTCCCGCCGAGGACGGTACGCCGACCGCGGCGACGCGCGCCGTCCATCACCTCTGCGCCGACGCCCGCGTACTGAGCTGCGCCCCATCGGATCCCGACGACCCGTCGTGGTGGCGTGAGCTGTTGGACTCGACGCTGTTCACCGCGGCGCTGTTGCGCGGCTACGAGGCGCTGCACGCGGGCGCGGTTGCGACACCGTACGGAGCGATCGCGATCACGGCCGCCTCCGGGGGCGGCAAGAGCACGCTACTGAGCGAGCTGCTGATCCGCGGCTCGACGCTGCTCGCCGACGACGTGCTCGTGCTCGAGTCCCGCGGCGTCGCCCAGGCACCGCGCGCGCACCCGGCGCCGCCGCTGATGACGGTACCCAGTGCACGTGTCGCGCTGCTGCGCGAGGCGCTCGCGCCGGGCACCCCAACGATTGCGACTTTCGCGCAGGAGCAGTGGCTCGCCGTGCCGGTCCATCCCGAGCCGCTGCCGCTCGCAGGCGTCGTGGTGCTTAACCGCGCGCCAGGTCTCGCGCCTGCGCTGCACCGCGAAGCGCAGCCGTTGACGGCGCTGCTCGCCGGGCTGCTGCGCTTTCCCCGCACCCGCGCGCGCGAGCGCACGCGTTTTGAAATGGCCGGTGCGATCGCCGCCCACGCCCCGGTGTGGCGGCTGGACGCCGATCCGGGCGTAAGCCCTGCGACCCTGTCAGAGTTGTTGCTGGCCGAGCTTTCAGCTATCGATGCGACCTCCTCGGAGCCAGCCGTCCGAGCGGTCCTACCCGCCAGACAACCGATCGTCACACGATGAGCTTTACCACCTCAGCCCCAACCGGCGCCGGCGAGCTGAGCCGCGAGGAGTCCGGCGCGTCCGCGCCCTCCGCCCCACTGCTGGAGCTCCATGGCCTTCACCACCACTGGAAAGGCAACGCGCGCCCCGTGCTCGACGACGTCAGCCTGGTGTTGAGCTCCGGCACGGTGACTTGGATCGGCGGGCGCAACGGCGTCGGCAAGACGACGCTACTGCGGCTCGCAGCCGGCATCCTGCTGCCCCAGCGCGGCACGGTGCGGTTGGGCGAGCTCACGCCGAAGTCGCGTCGCGGTGCCTATCAGCAGCAGATCGGCTTTCTCTCGGCCGGCGATCGTGGTTTGCAGGCCCGCCTGCACGTGACCCAGCAGCTCGACTACTGGGCGCGCCTGGCCTACGTGCCGCGCCCGCGTCGCGCCGAGCTGGTAGCGAGCAGCCTGCATAACTTCGACCTGCAGGAACTCGCCAAGCGGCGCGTCGATCGCATGTCGATGGGCCAACGCCAGCGCCTGCGGATCGCGATGGCGTTCCTGCACGAGCCGCGCGTGCTGCTGCTCGACGAGCCGCGCAACTCGCTCGACGAGGACGGCTATCGGATCTTGGCGGAGCAGATTGAGCGCGTCCGCGTCGCCGGCGCAGCGGTGTTGTGGTGCTCGCCGCGCGGCGAGGGGCGCGTGATTGCCTGCGACGCCGGCTACAGCCTCCAGGACGGCCGCCTGGAGCGTGTCGAGTGAGACTCTGGTGGGACGCGATGTGGGGGATCGTGCGCCGCGACGCGATCCTATTCATGACATATCGCACGCAGCTCGTCTCGCAGTTCCTGGGACCGTTGTTCACGGTCGCGCTCTTCTACTACATCAGCCACCTGGTGACGGCGAGCACGATCCACTCACCCGGCGGCTATTTCGGGTTCGTGATCGTCGGCCTCGTAATCGTCCAGATCCTGACGATCTCGCTTGGCGTGATGCCGGTGAGCGTGCGCCAGGAACTCGTGTCGGGCACGATCGAGCGCTTCCTGGTGAGCGCCCACGGACCGGTCAACGGGATCGTCGGCACGATGTTCTTCCCGCTGATCAACGCGATGCTGACGGGCGTGCTGACACTCGTGATCGGCGCGGCCGTGTTCGGCCTGCCGCTGGCGAGCACCGCGGTGCTCGCGATCCCGGTCTCGCTGCTGGGGATCCTCGCGTTCATGCCATTCGCGTTCTTCCTCGTGGCGCTGGTGATGGCGTTCAAGCAGGCGGCCAGCGCGACGCAGTTCATCATCGCCGGGCTGACGATCGTCGGCGGGCTGTACTTCCCGATCTCGGTGCTGCCCGACTGGATCCGCTGGGCCTCCGAAGTGCAGCCGTTCACACCGGCGACGGACTTGCTGCGCCACCTGCTCGTCGACACCCCGCTGCGGCAGTCCGCGGAGGTCGACCTGCTGAAGCTGGTCGGCTTCATCGCGGTCCTGCTACCGGCCGGCTTTGCACTACTGCGGCTGTCCATTCACTACGGACAGCGCACCGGTACAGTGGCCGAGTACTGAGACACCGTCGATCCAGGAGCTAGAAGTGGCCTCTCCCCCCACCAACGATCTGCTCGACGCACGCGTACGCATGCCACAGCACGTGGTCTACCGCAGTTTCGTCGCCGAGACGGTCATGCTCAACCTGCAAACAGGTCAGTACCACGGCCTGAACCCGACGGCGGGCAAGATGCTCGACGCGCTGCAGACAGCACCGACGGTGGGCGCAGCGATACCGGCGCTCATCGAGCAGTACGGCATCGCCCAGGAGCAGATTGAACGCGACCTACTGGCGCTCGTCGGCGGCCTGCTCGAGCGCGGGTTGATCGAGACCGTGGATGACGCCGGCGGCTGAGCGGCGCACTGCGGGGAACGCTCGGCACACCCACACCGCGTTCGGCCTGCAGCTCGAGCTCGATCCGCGCATCGAGGCATTGGGGTTGGCGCGCGCCGGCGCCGACTGCTCGACCGGCGCCGCATCGCCTCCGAGCCGCGTGCTGCTCAACCCGCAGGAGCTCGACCGACGCTGGCGGTCACTGAGCGCGCCGCCGGCACGTATGCGCGAGGTGAGCTTCGCCGGGACGCAAATCCGCACGATCGACTTCGCCGAGCCGGCCGGCTATCTGCTGTGGAATCGCGATCACGGCCGCGTGCTGATCTCGCCCGACGGCGGCGAGCTGCTGTGTGACCCGGACCCGACCAATGCGCAGTGGGCGGCGATCGTCGTCGCCCAGGCGCTGCCACTGGTGGCGACGTTGCGCGGTCTAGAGGTGCTGCACGCCTCCGGCGTTGTGATCGATGGTCGCGCGGTGCTGATCACTGGCGCGGCCGGCGCGGGCAAGAGCTCGCTGGCGGCCGCACTGCTGCGAGCCGGCGGGCTGCTGCTGAGCGACGACGCGGTCGCGCTAGAGCTGCGCGACGGCGCGCTCGTCGCGCACGCCGGCTCGCTGGCGCTGCAGCTGCGCGCCGCCGAGGACGAGCGCCTGACCCCCGCCGAACGCGACGCCCTGGGGAGCGCCGTCGGCGTAGTTGAGGACAAGCGGCGCTACGTGAACGCCGGCGCCCCAGCGCCGGCGCCGTTCGGGGGTCTGTTCCTACTCGAGCGCTCCGCCGAGCAACCGGCGATCGAACAGCTGCAGGCAATCAGCCCATTCGCGCTGCTGGCAAGCACCTTCAACCTCTCGGTGCGCACGCCGCAGCGGCTGCAGCGTCAGCTCGACGTCGTCGCGGCGCTGGCCGCGAGCGGCTTGGTCTACCGCCTGCGCGTGCAGCCTGGTGTCGATGCGACCGCGCTGGCGGCGCTTGTTCACGAGCACCTCTCGACGCAGCCGCCTTCGCCTGCGCAACCTGGGTCGCCTGCCGACGCGGACGAGGCGAGCCTGGTGGAGCTCTGAGCAGGGGCGTGCTGCTCGGAGCCTGGGGTGGGCGCGCCGGCGAGCTCCTGCGCGATGCGGCCCACCGCGAGGGCCATTTGACGATGAGCAAGCCTCCGCACGCCGCCCGCGGCGACTGGCGCTGCTGGCTGTTTGGCGGGCCTCAGGCCACTGCCGAGCTCGCCGCTCGCGGCAAGGACGAAGCGCTCGCGGCCATGCTCGTGCAGGCGCTCGACGCGCACGGCGTGGCGGCCTTCACGCTGTTCACGGGGCCGTTCGCGGCGGTCGCCTACGAGAGCTCGCGCGATCGCTGCTGGGTGGTCCGTGACCAGCTGGGAGCGCATCCGCTCTTGTACGCACCAGCGCTCGACGGCGCGCTGTTCGCCGAACACGAGCGCGACCTGCTGGCAAGACTCCCGCGGACGCCCTCCCCCGATCGTCTGGGCGTGCTCGGCTGGATCGAGAACGGCATGCCGCCGGCGCAGCGCACGCTGTACGAGGGGATCAAACGGGTTCCCGCCGGCGGGCGGCTCTCGCTCGGCGAGCACGTCGCTGTCGAACGCTGGTGGCAGCCGCGCTATGCGGGAGTCCAGGAGGGCACCGCGGCCGAGCTCGGCGAACGCCTGCGCGATGCGGCCTTTGACGCGGTGAGCCGTGCCGCGTCCGACGCGCGCCGTGCGGCGGTGAAGCTGAGCGGCGGCCTTGACTCCTCGTCCGTTGCGGCGGGCCTAGCGGCCGGTGGCTTCGCAAGTCGCGGCGCGCTTGCGCTCGGGGGCACATTCGCGGACTACCTGGAGGCGGACGAGCGCGAGCTGATCGAGGCGACCGCGCGCCAGACCGAACTGCCGCTCGAGCTGATCGCCTACGACGCCGGGCGCTCGATGCTGGCGCCGGCACTCGCACACATCGAGCGCTGGCGCGTGCCCCCAGGATCGCCGAACCTGTTCCTGTGGCAGCCGCTGTTCGCTCGCGCTAGCGAGCTCGGCGTCGACGTACTGCTCGATGGCGAGGGTGGCGACGAGGTCTACGGATTCGCCCCCTACCTGATCGCCGATCGGCTGCGCCGCGGGCGGCTGCTGGACGCGTGGTCCCTGACGGCGCGCATCCCCGGCATCGACGTGCATCCCGATCCGCGCCTGCGCGTGCGGCTGCGACTCTTGCGCCACTACGGCGTGCGGCCGCTTGTTCCGAGCTTCATCCGCCGTCGCCGTCAGGCGCGCGCGCAGGCCAAAGCCGCGTCGACCGCGCTGATCGGCGCGCACGACAGAACCTTGCTCGCGGCGCTGCGCGAGGCCGGCGAGCAGCACCGCGACGGCCCGCACTGGTGGCAAACACACGCCCACGAGCTGATCGACATGCGCGAGCAGCTCGACATGGCGGGTCACTTCCGTCGCGAGACGATCGACGCGGGAATCGCGATCCGCCATCCACTGCTGCACGACCTGCCGCTGATCGAGACGGCCCTGCGCATACCCCCCGCGGCGCAGTTCGCCGCCGAGCGGAACCGTCCGCTGCTGCGCGACGCGCTGCGCGGCCAGATCCCCGAGCAGGTGCGCACGCGCCGCGTAAAGAGCCACTTCACGGACCTCGTGCTGGGGGGCATGCACGCCGGCGAAGCGGAGTTGATCGAACCGCTGCGGCGCGCCGACGCGCCGCTGCGCGCGTACGTCGGCGCTGCGGCGCTCGAGCGCTGGCTTGCGCTCGCGCCGGAGGATCGCCCGCTGCTCGGCGCGGGCCCGCTGTGGCGGTTGGCGATCGCCAACCGCTGGCTGCTGGCGCAAGGCGGCTCGCCTCCGGCGGACCGCACTCGTGGCGGAACGCCACCGGCCGGCGGCCGCTAAGGCGACTCCCCCGCGTGGTCGTACCTTTTCCGTCCCCTACTTTTTCCATCCTTGAGCCTCGACTACGACTCTTTAGAATTCGCTTCACTCCAAGAGAAAGGAGGCGAACTATGGAGAAGAACATCGAGACGACCGACTACGAGTCCCCGCGCATCGAGGACCACGGCGACCTCACCGAGCTGACCGCCGCCGGCCACCCGGCAGGCTCATTCGACGGCAACTACCTCG
>DASXZA010000009.1:0-189080 GCA_036502205.1 Solirubrobacteraceae bacterium
CCCGTGGCTGTTCGGCGCTAGCTGGCAGCCGGCGGTGCTCCCGACCCAGCTGCTCTGCGCCGGCGGCGCCTCGACGCTCGTCATCGACGCGGTCGGCACCACGCTGATGGCCACCGGTCGACCGCGCGCGATCCTCGGATACGGCGTCGCGCACTTCGTCGTCTACATCGGCAGCGTCGTGTTCATCGCGCCGTACGGCATCGCCGCGGTCGCGCTCGACGCCGCCATCGTTCACGGCCTGTTCCTCGTCGTCGCCTACGTACTGCTGCTGCAGGGCAAGCAGGTCAATCCGCTGCGCTCGCTGTGGAGCGACATCGCGCCGGCCACCGTCGCCTGCCTGGCGATGGCCGCGATCGCGGTACCCGTTGATGTGCTCGCGGCGACGCTCGGGCTGCCACGCCCGATACGTCTGCTCGCGGTTGGCGCATTCGGCGGGGGGGCCTATCTGCTGGCGCTGCGCGCCGGCTTTGCGCAGTCGTGGTCCGATCTCGTGCTGCTCATGCGTCGGCTGCTGCCGCTCGATCACCTGCGCCGCCGGATGCCCCTGCCCGGCATCGCCCGCGCGGAGTCGGTCTAAGCGATGGCGCACGCGGCGGGCACGACGGCGAGCGCGGTGAGCGGGATCTCGAGTGGGATTGCGTTGAGCGTCGACGGTCACGCTCGATGAGCGCCAGAGATCGGTTCGCCGAGCTCGTGCGGCGCTCGCGGGTGCTCAAGTACCGCGCGCTCTCGGACTGCCGGCGCGTCAGCGGCTCGCCGCGGATCGTGCAGCCGGTGCTGTTCCTGGGGACCGGGGCGATCAGCGTCGGACGCGACGTCGAATTCGGGTGGCCGCGATCGACCCTCTTCTACAGCGGCTACTGCCACGTCGAGGCAAGCACGCCGCAGGCGGCGATCGTCTTCGGCGATGACGTGCAGGTCAACAACAACGCGTTCATCAAGAGCGAGGGACCCGGCATCGTGATCGGCGCCCGGGCGCTGATCGGATCGGGCGTCGAGATCTTCGACAGCGACTTCCACGACCTGCATCCCGACCGTCGCCGCGGCGGGCAGCCGCGCACGGGACGCGTCGAGCTCGGCGAGAACGTCTTCATCGGTGACGGCGCGAAGATCCTCAAGGGGGTCAGCGTCGGCGCCAACTCGGTGATCGGCGCCGGCAGCGTCGTCACCGCCTCGATCCCGGCGAATGTGATCGCGGCAGGCAATCCCGCGCGCGTCATCAGGGCAATCTCGGATGGTTTGACCCCCGACGCACAAAATCGTCGCCCATCGAACGTTGAGTCAACATGAGGTACTTAAACCATGCGCGGTGAACGCGCCTTCATCACAGGTGGCGGCGGAGCGGTTGGCTCCAACATCGCCGATCAGCTAGTGCAGGCCGGCGCGCAGGAGATCATCGTGCTGGACAACTTCGTGCGCGGCCGGCGTGAGAACCTCGCCTGGGCGCTCGCCAACGGACCGGTCAAGCTCGTCGAAGGCGACATCCGCGACCGCGAGCTCGTCGCCGAGCTCACGCGCGGCGTCGACGTCGTCTTCCATCAGGCGGCGTTGCGGATCACGCAGTGCGCCGCAGAACCGCGCCTGGCGATCGAAGTGATGGTCGACGGGACCTACAACGTCATCGAGGCCGCCCTGAACGAGGGTGTCCGCCGGGTCGTCGCGGCGTCCTCGGCATCGGTCTACGGCCTCGCGGAGGAGTTCCCGACCGACGAGTCTCACCACCCCTACGCCAACGACACTCTCTACGGCGCCGCCAAGACCTTCAACGAGGGCCTGTTGCGTAGCTTCCACTCGATGCAGGATCTCGACTACGTCGCGCTGCGCTACTTCAACGTCTACGGGCCGCGTATGGACATCCACGGCGTCTACACCGAGGTGCTCGTGCGCTGGATGGAGCGCATCGAAGCCGGGCAGGCGCCGCTGATCCTCGGCGACGGCTCCCAGACGATGGACTTCATCTACATCGGCGACGTCGCCCGCGCGAACGTGCTGGCGGCGAACGCGCCGGTGACCGACGAGGTTTTCAACGTCGCCTGCGGCGCCGAGACGAGCCTGCTCGAGCTCGCCGGCCGGCTGATCGACGTGATGGGCGCGGACGTCTCGGTCGAACACGGGCCCGAGCGTTCGGTCAACAAGGTTCCGCGACGTCTCGCCGACACCAAGAACGCGCGCGAGCGCCTGGGCTTCGAGGCCGAGATCGACCTCGACGAGGGACTGCGGCGCCTGGTCGAGTGGTGGCGCGCCGAGCGCGCGCAGGAACCGGCCGCTGACGCTGCGCTGGCGGGAGCATCGTGATGGAGGTTCCCTTCGCACGCCCGAGCTTCGCCGGCGGCGAGGCCGCCGCGATCGCCGAGGCGATCGCGACCGGCTGGGTCTCCCAGGGCCCGCGCGTGCAGGCCTTCGAGGCGGCCTTCGCTGAGCGTGTCGGGGCGGCCGATGCCGTCGCGACGACGAGCTGCACGACGGCGCTGCAGCTCGCGCTGCACGTCTGCGGAGTCGGTCCCGGGGACGAGGTGATCGTGCCGTCACTGTCGTTCATCGCCACCGCCAACGCGGTCTGGCAGTGCGGCGCGCGCCCGGTCTTCGCGGACATCGATCCGCGCACCTACAACCTTGATCCGCTCGCCGCCGAGCGCGCGATCACGCCGCGCACGAAGGCGATCATGCCGGTTCACCAGGTCGGTCTGCCGGCTGACATGGACGCCTTCCTGGAGCTCGCCGAGCGCCACGGGCTGACCCTCGTCGAGGACGCCGCGTGCGCCATCGGCGCGCAGTACAAGGGTCGCGAGATCGGCTCGTTGGGACCGCTCGCGTGCTTCTCGCTGCACCCGCGGAAGGTCATCACCACCGGCGAGGGCGGGATGATCGCGGTGCAGGACCCCGAGCTCGCAGCGCGCCTGCGACGCCTGCGGGCGCACGGCATGGACATGTCCGATCTCGCCCGCCACGCCGCTCGCGACGTGGTCATCGAGAGCTACCCCGAACGCGGCTTCAACGCGCGCATGACCGATCTCCAGGCGGCGCTCGGCCTCTGCCAGCTAGAGGCCCTCGAGGACATCCTCGAGCGTCGTCGCCACCTGGCCGAGCGCTACACCGCGGCGCTCGCGTCGATCCCGCACCTCGAATCCCCCTATGAACCGTCATACGCGCGACGGACCTGGCAGTCCTACTGCGTGCGCGTCGGGCCGGGCGCCGCGGTCGATCGCACGGAGTTGATGCGCCGTCTGCTCCGCGACGGCGTCCCGACGCGTCGCGGCGTCATGGCGATCCATCAGGAGGCGTCCTATCCCGGACCCCACTTCGGCTTGGAGCACACCGAGGCCGCGGCCCGCGATGTGCTGATGCTGCCCTTGTTCCCGGATCTCTCCGAAGAGCAGCAGGACTACGTCCTAGAGCGGATCGCCACACATGCGCTCAGCGTTGCCGCCTGATCTCAACTCCTCTCCAAGCGGGCGCTCGGCGGTGAGAAACGGTTCCGCGAGACTCACGCAAGCGATGCCAGGAGACGCGCGTTCTTCCGGTATGGAGGCAACGATCGTCGACGGCCGCGGTCCGCTGGCCGTGTCCGCGCTCGATGGCGCGTACAGTCCGGGCGGCACGGACGCACGCGGCCTGACGAAGGCGGGTCTGCGCAGCCTCGAAGACGGCGCGTGGCGCGCGATCGAGCTCGTCTTCTCGGGGCTGCTGCTGGTGGCGCTGGCGCCGCTGCTGGCGTTGATCGCGCTCGCGGTGCGTCTGGACTCGCCGGGTCCGACGCTGTTCCGTCAGCTGCGTGTCGGGCGCCGCGAGCGGCCGTTCACGGTCAACAAATTTCGCACGATGCACAACGGCGTCGGACACGACAAGCATCGTGCCTTCGTGCTCGGGCTGATCGCCGGAGAGGAGCCCGAGCCGCGCGCAGACGGCCCTCGCTTCAAGCTCCCCGTCGATGAGCGCGTGACACGGACTGGGAGGTTCTTGAGGCGTTCGAGCCTCGACGAGCTGCCCCAGCTGTGGAACGTGCTGCGCGGTGACATGTCGCTCGTGGGGCCGCGTCCGCCGATTCCGTACGAGGTGGAGCACTACCCGGCGCACTGGTTCGCGCGCTTTGCCGTGAAGCCCGGGCTCACCGGCCTGTGGCAGGTCAGCGGGCGCTCGGAGCTGACGCTCGAGCAGATGATCGAGCTCGATATCGAATACGTGCAGCGGCGTTCGCTGCGGCTAAACCTTTCAATCCTTGTACGGACGTTGCCGGCCGTGCTCAGCACCAGGGGGGCCTCATGAGATTCACTCAGTCCAGCACGGGAGCATCCGCACACTCGAGGACTGGGGTGAGTCATCCACACGCGGCCTCCAGGTCGCTGCTGAGCCTCGGCCTCGGCGCGCTGCTGGGGCTCTGCGTCCTGCTGCTCGCGATCGCCTCGCCGGCGCTGGCCGAAGAAGACAAATGCGCGGAAGCCACCAACCCGATCGTCTGCGAGAACGCACTCCCCGGAACGCCGCCGAGCCAGTGGCAGGTTGAAGGCGTCGGCGATCCGTCGATCCAGGGCTATGCGACGTCGATGAGCGTCAACGGCGGGCAGACCGAGTCGTTCAAGATCAAGACCGAAGCCTCCTCGTACCACATCAACATCTTGCGGCTCGGCTACTACGGCGGTGACGGCGCGCGCCTGGTCGCCTCCAACATCAAACCGAGCGCGACGCTTCCCCAGAAACAGCCGGCCTGCCTGACCAGCTCCGCGACGGGCCTGATCGATTGCGGCAACTGGGGCGTCTCGGCATCGTGGACGGTGCCGAGCAATGCCGTCTCGGGCGTCTACATCGCCCTGCTCGTGCGCAACGACACCGGTGGCGAAAGCCAGATCCCGTTCGTCGTGCGCAACGACTCGAGCCACTCCGAAATCCTGTTGCAGACCTCCGACGCGACCTGGGAGGCCTACAACGACTACGGCGGCAACAGCCTCTACACGTGCACCGTGGCCTGCCCGTCGGGTGAACCGGAAGGCTACAAGGCGGCTTATTCGGTCTCTTACAACCGCCCGTTCGACGGTTCCTTCGCGACGGATGGAGGCTCGTCCTACCTGTACTACGCCGAGTACCAGATGATGTACTGGCTCGAAGAGAACGGCTACAACGTCAGTTATACGAGCGAGGCCGAAGTCGACCACAACGGCGCGCTGCTCAAGAACCACAAGCTGTTCATCTCCAGCGGCCACGACGAGTACTGGTCCGAAGGTCAACGCGCCAACGTCGAATCGGCGCTGTCCGCGGGTGTCAACCTCGCGTTCTTCAGCGGCAACGAGATGTTCTGGAAGACGCGCTGGGGCGCGAGCACCGAAGGCACGAACACGCCCTACCGCACGCTGACGACCTACAAGGAGACGCACTTCAACGCGCCGGTCGACCCCGAAGACCCGCCCACCTGGACCGGCTCCTGGCGCGACCCGCGCTTCAGCCCGCCTGCCAACGGCGGCAAGCCCGAGAACGCACTGACCGGGCAGTACTTCCTCGTCAACGCCGGCACCGCCGACATCACGGTGCCCTACCAGTACAGCAAACTGCGCCTCTGGAAAAGCACGACCGCCTCGACGCTGCGCTCAGGCCAGTCGCTGACGCTGGCGCCGGGCGCCGGCACGCTCGGCTACGAGTGGGACGAGGACGTCGACAATGGCTTCCGACCGGCCGGTCAGTTCGATCTCTCCTCGACGACGGTCAGCGGCCTGCAGACCTTTAAGGACTACGGCAGCAACGTCACCGAAGGCACGACCGCCACGCATCACCTGACGATGTACCGCGCGCCGAGCGGCGCGCTCGTCTTCGGCGCCGGCACCGTGCAGTGGTCGTGGGGTCTGGCCAACGTCAACGCCTGGGAATCGGCGACCACCGAGCCGAGCCACGACGCGCCCGATCCGAACTTGGAGCAGGCGACCGTCAACCTGCTCGCTGAAATGGGCGTCCAGCCGGGGTCGCTGAGCGCCGGCCTCGTTACGGCGACCAAATCGACCGTGACGACAGCGCCGACGTCGACGATCTCCTCGCCCGTATCGGGCGCGACGGTGTCCGACGGCAGTACGGTCACGGTCTCGGGCAGCGCGAGCGCCGCCTCCGGCGCCGTTATCGCAGGCGTCGAAGTCTCGACCGATGGCGGCTCGACGTGGCATCCCGCGACGCTGAGCACGCCGGCCGAACAGTCGGTCAAATGGAGCTACTCGTGGGTTGCACACGGCGACCCCAGCACGAATGTCAAATCGCGCGCGGTCGACGACAGCGCGAACCTCGAGAAACCGTCCGCGGGGATCACTGTGAAAGTGAGCTGCCCGTGTTCGATCTGGGGCGCCGGCTACACCCCGACCACGGTCGACAGCGGCGACGCCTCCTCGATCGAGCTCGGGGTCAAGTTCACCTCCGAAGTTCCCGGCACGATCAGCGGCATCCGCTTCTACAAGGCCACCGGTAACACCGGCACCCACGTCGGCAGCCTGTGGACCGCGAGCGGGACGCTGCTCGCCTCGGCGACGTTCACCGGCGAAACGGCCTCGGGCTGGCAGCAGGTCAGCTTCTCCGCGCCGGTCGCGATCACGGCGGGCACGACCTACGTTGCCGGCTACTTCGCGCCCGTCGGTCACTACTCGGCCGACGCCAACTACTTCTACAACCCCTCGCCGCTAGGCGGGAACGTGCTCAACAGCCCGCCGCTGCACGCGGTCGCGGCCAGTGACACGAGCACCAATGGGCTGTACGCGTACGGCTCGAGCTCGACCTTCCCGACCTCGACCTACAACGCGAGCAACTACTGGGTCGACCCGGTCTTCGCGCCGTACACCGCGCCGGGGCAGGTAACCGGTGTGAGCGCGACGGCCGGCACCGGCTCCGCGACGGTGTCGTGGTCGGCGCCGAGCAGTGGCGGGGTCGTCACGACCTACACCGTCACCCCCTATATCGGCACTACAGCGCAGTCGACGACGACGGTGACGGGCAACCCGCCGGAAACCAAAGTCACGATCTCGGGGCTCACGCCCAGTACTGCCTACACCTTTACGGTGCAGGCATCCAACCCCGGCGGTGCTGGCCCCGTCTCCAGTGCCTCGAACTCCGTGACGCCGACGCCGCCGACCGCGCCCGCGACACCTACCGGCATCACAGCGAACGCGGCGACGAGCGAGGCGCTCGTTAGCTGGAGCGCGCCGAACAACGGCGGCAGCCCGATCACCGGCTACATCGTCACGCCCCATGTCGGCGGGACCGCGCAGACCCCGGTCAACGAGAGCGCCTCCTCGACCTCGGCGACGCTCACTGGCTTGACGAACGGCACGAGCTACACGTTCACCGTCGCGGCGAAGAACGCGATCGGCACGAGTGGCGAATCCTCGGCCTCGGGCGCGGTGACGCCGCAGGACACGATCCTGAACTTCGCGACGCCGACGATGGTCGACGCCGGCGATCCGAGCTCGGTCGAGCTCGGCGTCAAGTTCAAGGCCTCCGTCGCCGGTACCGTGACGGGCATCCGCTTCTACAAGGCCGCGACCAACACCGGCACGCACATCGGCAGCCTGTGGACCGCGAGTGGTTCGCTACTGGCGTCCGCGACGTTCACCGGCGAAACGGCATCCGGCTGGCAGCAGGTGGCGTTCTCGAGTCCTGTCGCGATCAACCCCGGCAGCACCTACATCGCGGCGTACTTCGCTCCCAACGGGCATTACTCGGCGACCGCCGCCGGGTTCGGCTCGGCGATCGAAGACTCGCCGCTGCAGGCGCTCTCTAACGGCGTCAGCGAAAACGGCGTCTACAACTACAGCTCGGGCAGCTCGTTCCCCTCGAGCAGCTTCAACGCGACCGACTACTACGTCGACGTCACGTTCATGCCCTCACCGCCGCCGCTGCCCCCGGGCGCGCCGACGGGCGTGACGGCGAGCCCGGCCACGAGCCAGGCGCTGGTGAGCTGGACGCCGCCGAGCGAAGAAGGCGGCGGCCCGATCTCCAGCTACACCGTGACGCCGTACATCGGCACGACGGCGCAGACGTCGGTGAAAGTGAATGCGCCCGCGACCTCCGCTGTTCTCACGGGACTGAAAAATGGCACCAGCTACACCTTCACGGTGACGGCGAGCAACGCCGCGGCCGGTGCCGGCAAAGCCTCCGCGCCCTCCGCGGCGACGACGCCGCAGGACACGATCTTCGACTTCGCGACGCCCGCGACGATCGACTCCGGCGACCCGAGCTCGCTCGAGCTCGGCGTCAAGTTCACCTCGGCCGTGAACGGCTCCGTGACGGGTATTCGCTTCTACAAGGCCGCGACCAACACCGGCACTCACGTCGGCAGTCTGTGGACGGCCGAAGGTACGCAGCTCGCGTCCGCGACGTTCTCGGGCGAATCGGCCTCGGGCTGGCAGCAGGTCAACTTCTCCTCGCCGGTCGCGATCACGGCGGGAACGACCTATGTCGCGGGCTACTTCGCGCCCAACGGCCACTACTCCTCGTCGGCTGCCGCGTTCAGCACGAGCGGCTTTGAAAACCCGCCGCTGGACGCGCTCGCCAACGGCTTGAGCGTCAACGGCGTGTACGCGTATAGCTCGAGCAGCACGTTCCCCTCGAACAGCTACAACTCGACCAACTACTACGTCGACGTGCTGTTCGCCGCGCCCGCGGCCTCGCCGCCGGGAGCGCCGACGGGCGTGCTGGCGAAGCCGGCGACCAGCCAGGCGCAGGTCAGCTGGACGGCGCCGAGCGGTAACGGCGGCAGCGAAATCACCGGCTACACCGTGACTCCGTACGCCGGCGGAACCGCGCAGACACCGGTCAACGTCAGCGCTTCGACGACCTCGACGACGATCACGGGTCTGACGAACGGCACGAGCTACACGTTCACGGTGGCCGCGAAGAACGTCGCCGGAACCGGCAGCGCCTCGGAAGCCTCGACGGCGGTGACCCCGCGCGACACGATCTTCAATTTCGCGACACCGTCGATCGTCGACAGTGAAGACTCGGGCTCGGTCGAGCTCGGTGTCAAGTTCACCGCGTCCGTCAAAGGCTCGATCACGGGCATCCGCTTCTACAAGGCGTCGACCAACACCGGCGTCCACGTCGCCAGCCTCTGGAGCGCCGCTGGCACGCAGCTCGCGTCCGCGACGTTCTCGGGCGAAACGGCGTCGGGTTGGCAGGAGGTCAACTTCGCCGAACCGGTCGCGATCACCGCCGGGACGACCTACGTGGCGGCCTATCTGGCGCCCAACGGCCACTACTCGGTGACCCCGGCGGCGTTCAGCTCCGCGGGCATCGAAAACCCGCCCTTGGATGCGCTCGCGAATGGGACTAGTGTCAACGGCGTGTACGCGTACAGCTCGAGCAGCACGTTCCCCTCGAACAGCTACAACGCGACGAACTACTACGTCGACGTGATGTTCGCGCCGGGCTCGTGAGCCCGCGCGACGCTCGCTTCGCAGCGGCTGCGGCGCCGAGTCGCCGCGGCCGGCGCAGTCGGCGAGCAGCCGGTGTGCTGGCACCGGCCTGCGCGGCGGCGCTGCTGCTCGCCGCGTGCGGTAGCTCGTCGTCGTCGTCCTCGTCCTCGTCCTCGTCGTCCTCGTCGGCGTCCGCGGGGAGCGCGCACGTCGCTGCGGCGCAGGTCCAGACGGCGCACAAGGTCGCGCCGATCCCCCAGCTCGTCGGCGCGACCAAGCACATCCACGTGACTCACAGTGGGCCGGTCAAGGCGCGTCCGCCGCAGCCCGGGACGATCGACGACGAGATCAACGCGTCGGGCGCCAAGAAGGTGAATCCGTGCGCGCTCGTGAGTCGCTCCGAGGCCCAGGCGATCGTCAAGGGGCCGGTCGCGACGCCGGTCGACGCCCCGCAGGGCCCGACCTGCCTCTACCGGCGCAAGGACGGCAAGGGCCTGATCACGCTCGCGGTGCAGGCCACGAACTTCTCCAAAGTCCAGCCGCAGTCGACGCTGCGCGACCGCGTGTCGGTGACCGTGCACGGCCACACCGCCTACTGCGGCCTCGCGGGCGTGCCCACGCTGATCGTCCCGCTCGCCAACGGACATTTCCTGACGGTCTCCGCGCCGTGCCCGATCGCCGCGTCGTTCGCGGCGAAGGCGCTCGCGCGGATCTAGGGGATCTCGGAGGTCCCCGCGGCTCGCCTCCGGCGCTTGCGCCCGGAGCTCGCGTCGTGGCAACCCCGCTCGTCCATTCAGAGTGTCGTCAACACCTCGGCGGCGCTTCCGTCACCCATGGTCAGGATCCGCGCATCGAAGGTGACCAGGTGCATGCCGCGGCGACGGGCAAGTGTCAGCAGATGCGCGTCGGTCACCTGCCGATAGCCTGTGACCTCCGGCACGTCGCTGTCGGTCATCGAAACGTCATCGGTGAGGAACTGATGGCCGTGGTGTGTGCGCAATGCCGAAAGGACCCCTCGCGCTGCGTCGACACCGATCGCGCTCGGCAGCACGATTGGGTTTGACGACACCCGCACGAAGCCGCTCTCTGTGATCGGACAGGTCGCCCATCCCGCGGAGCTGTTGGCCGCAAACCACGCGCGCATCGCCGCATGGTGCACGTGCGAATCCCAGGCCAGCGCGACAAGCGCGTTGACGTCCAGCAACGCCACTGGGAGGGTCAGTCCTCGTCGAGTGCTCGCCGCACCATCTCTGGCGTGATCGGCGGGGTACCTGCCGGCACGCGGATGACCGGCAGCCCGCCATCTGCCTCAACGCGGGCGGGTGTCAGTCCCCGGCGGGCAAGCTCGGAGATAACGGAGCCGAGCGAGCGGTGCTCCCCAACTGCAAGCTGGCGCGCCACCGCGACCACGTCCTCGTCGATGTTCAAGGTCGTTCGCACAATGTGATGCTAGAGCATCATCGCATCATCTGCAAATGCCTTGTGGCTTTCACTAGCTTGGACGACTTGGTCGTCAACGTGACGCAGGTCGCGGCCGTTGGCGCAGAGCTCCGCGGACGTCTCCTAGCGGGTCGCGACCGCCGCGAGCCGGTCGCCGGCCTGGCGCGCGTAGTACGTCCCGGCGCCACCGAGCAGCCCCAGCGAGGAGTGCCCCGACGCCGGTCGCGTCCCGCCTCGCAGAGGCTCGGCGAGAACGCCACGCAGCGTCTCGCCGACCGCGCTCCAATGGCGCTCGGCGGCGAGCGCATGCCCCGCGGCGCGCGCGGCGGCGAGCGCCTGGGGATCGTCGGCCAACGCCTGCAGTGTCGCCGCCAGCGTGTCCGCGTCAGGCTCTTCGAGTAGCGTCGCGAAGCCGGCCGCGCGGAAGTCCTCGGCGGTCTCGTCGCCGCGGCCGAGCACGCAGGGCAGCTCTGCCGAGAGGTAGTCCATGTAGCGCGCGCGCGCCGCCAGGCGCGCCTCGGCGGCGTGGCGGTGCAGCGTCAGGCCGATGTCGGCCTCGCCGAGGTAGTCATGGCGCTGCTCATACGGGATCCAGGTGTCGAGGAACAGCACCGTGCGCCCGAGTACGCCGAGCTCGCTCGCCAGTGCGCGCATCTGCTCGGTCGCGTCGAAGCGCTGCTCGGCGTCCTTGCTGGGAGGCTTGCCAGCGGTGATCACGAGCTTGATGTCGCTGCGCGAGTCGGCCATCGCGGCGAACGCGCGGATCGGCGTCTCGGCGTCCAGCCAACGCCACATGCTGCCCCACCAGAGCACCACCGTGTCGCCGGCGGCGAGCTGCGGAAAGTGCTCGTGCAGCGGCCGACGCCCCGACGGCGGCGGGGGGTCGGGGATCCCGAACGGCACGACCGCTGGATCGGCGATCGCGGCGCCCACGGGACGCAGGGTCTCGGCAGTCTCGATCAGCTGTGCGCGTTGGCGCTCGCTGGCGCACAGGACGACGTCGGCGTAGCGCAGCTGGAGCGCCTGGATCGCGAAACGGGAGCGCAGCTCGCGCTCGCGTTCGCGTCCGGCGGCGAGCGTCGCCAGCTCCTGCTCGTGCGGGTCGTACTGGTCGGAGATCATCACGACGTTCGACGGTTGCGCCAGCGCCATCAGATATGGCGGCAGACAGGCCGATAGGAGTGCGTCCTGATGTGCGAGCTCGCGCAACAGCCGTCTGCGGCTCGAGGGGACGACGCGAATGCCGTCGCGCTCGCCCTCGCTCGGGCGCTGGGCGGCGAGCGTGACCTCGTACTCGGCGCTCAGCGCCTTCGCGAACTCCAGGGCACGGATCTCCGGTCCGGCCAGGCGCTCGCCGAGCGCGCCGGCGGCGTGCACGAGCACCCGCCGCGGCTCACCGCGACTCACGTCGCCTCCGCCACCGCGCTCGTCGCTCGTGCCGGCCGGCGCGCCGCGAGCAGCTGCCGCACGCGCTCGCGCGAGGACTGCACGTTCCCTGCCGGTCCGGCAGCGGCGATCGTCGTCAGGGCGGCGACCATGAAGAACATGTAGGGCGCCTGCGGGAAGGACATCGCGTCGAACAGCGCGTTGACGACTAGGTAGGCGATGCAACCTGCCGACGCCGCGAGCGCGAGCGGCGCGATATTTGGATCGCGCCCCCGGATCGCCCGGCGGGCGAGGACGATCGGCGCGATGATCATCGTGAAGTACGCGAGCAGCCCGACGATGCCGACCTCCCAGATCTCATCGATGTACTCGTCGTCGTTGATGCGAAACACGGTCTCCTGGTCGGGTTCGATCGTGCCAAAGCCACGCCCGAGCAGCGGGTGCGCGAAGACGTCCGGTTCGATGTCCGTGAAGTCACCGGTGCGATGGGTCGTCGAGCTGCTGCTGAGGCCCGCCGTCGGCGTGAAGATCGTGCCGAGCGCTCCCGGCGAGGCGAAGTGCACAAGGCCGACGAGCACCACCAGCCCGACTGGAACCAAGCGCAGCACCTGGCGCGGGCGGTAGCAGCCGAGGTAGATCACGACAGCGATCGGGACGAGCAGGGCGGTCTTGCGATCGGTCGCGGCGGCCGCGACCAGCATCAGGATGAAGGCCAGCGCGTTCAGCCACCACGTGCGACGCGAGGTCGCGTCGAGCATGCGCACGAGCGCGAACGGCATGACCACGATTAGCATCGTCGTCGCCGCCAGTCCGTGCAGTGTCGGTCCGACGACCGACACGCGGCCGTCGCTGCCGAGTTCCGGGTGGATGTTGGTCGGCGACGGCGCCACCGTCGCGATCGGTTTGAGGATCGCCGAGCTCCAGTTGTAGAAGAGGTTGTAGCCCGTGTGGCGCTCGACGATCATGCCGATCGACATGAAGGTCGCGAGTCCGATCAGGTACGTCGCGAAGCCACGAACGTCCTCGAAGCGCAGCGCCGTGAGGGTGAACCAGGAGAGGATCAGGAACGAACCCAACAGCCCGAAGCGCTTCAGCGCCAGTTGGAAGTCGCCGATGTTGATGATCCGACCGGCGTCGAGCAGCAGGCTCGCTACGGCTAGCACGAGGAACAGCACCGCGGCGCCCGCGAACAGCTTCGACCGTCGCGTACGCAGGAACGCGCGCTGATCGCCTCCCAGGCAGATCCACACGAACACTAGTCCGACGATCGCGAAGCGGTCGATCTGCGAGCCGACCGGCATGTGGACCTTCAGTTCGGTCGAGTCGACCGGCACGAAGAACAGCATCGCCAGGAAGGCCGCGAGGACCCACGGCAACGGGCGCCGCGTATGCGGAAACGCATCGCGCGGAGCCGCCGCCGCGCTCTCCGCCTTCGGCGGACGCGCCGGCGGGTGCGCTCGCCGCCGCGCGAAGACCGCTTGGGCGGGGCCGGCGTCGATGCTCGTTGCGCCAGCCCCGGCCACGCTAGGACCCGCTTGCGCGCAACCGCTTGTGCAGCTCGGCTGCTCCAGCCACTTCTGGTGTCCGCTCGCCGCTCGTGCCGAGCGTGCGATGGTCAGCGGTCGGCTCGTGTGCGATGCGACGGCGGGTGGGCAGCCGCAGCGTGAGCTGAGCCTCCGCAGGCGTATCGAGCTCCAGGCTTTCCTGCGGCGGCGCCGCGCTTGCGCGCCACGTCGCGCGGAAGCGAGTCACGAGCAGCGTGAGTACGCACCACAGCAAGAAGACGCCGAAGAATGCGAGGCCCGCGATCGCCTTGCTGGCGCCGCCGTCGACGACACCGCCGCTGGCTTCACCGAGCTGACGGATCACGATCTGGGACTGCTGCGCGATGTGATCGCTGCCCTCCACGGAGTTCACGTACTGCGTGAGGCTCGCGACGACCGCGTTGGCGAGCGCGAGCGACATCTTGGTGCTCGGCGCCTGCGCGTAGATCCCGATCGTGGGAAGGTTGGGGTCGGCGTTGAAGTTCAGCCGGTAAGGGGTCGTTTCGCCGGTGATCTCGACGTTGCGCTCCACCGCCGTCGGCTCCTCGATGATTCGCGGGACGAGCGGATCGATCGGGCCGGCCGCATAGATCTGGTCGCCGGCGAGACCGACGCGCTTGCCGACCGTGTTCAGGAAGGCCGGGCTCGCCATGAAGTTCGCGTAGGCCGTCGCCCGCGACTGCAGCGGTTCGAAGGACTGCCCGACATTGCCGAGGACCGAGGAGTGCGTGTCGACGAGCACATGCGTACTGGCGCTCGAATACACCAGCGCACGCGGCTTGAGCGCAAAACCGTCGAGGCGATAGACGCTCAGGACGGCCGCGATCGCGGCGACCAGCACGCCGACCGCCAGCACCCGCCGGTGGCGCGCGAGCTCTCTCAGTACTAGGGCAAACTCCATCAGGCTCGATCCTTCCGTGGGCTGTGTTCGTTTGAGAACCAACGCGTCCACCGCGGCGCTTTTTTTGCGCATCCGATCTGTCTGCCCGACGTTCCTCTCTCAGCGCGAGAAACCGCTGCAGCGACCGTTGCTTACGGTGATGAGTACCGTCGCGGATACAGCGCCGCAGAGCCTCGCGCAGGCCGACCCAGACACAGACCGGCCGGATCTGAGCGTCATCGTCGTGACCCACAACCGCCCCGAGCTGGCGCTGCTGACGCTGCGCTCAGCGCGCGCCGCGATCCGCGAGCTCGCGGTCCAGTGGATCGTCGTCGACAGCGGCTCCAGCGATGGCACGCCCGAGACGATCGCCGCCGAGTATCCGGACGTGGAGCTGCTGCGCGAGCAGAATGTCGGCTTCGCGGCAGCCAACAATCGCGGCTTGCAGCTCGTGCGCGGTCGCTACGTGCTGCTGCTCAACCCCGACGTCGAGACCATGACCGGTACCTACGATGAGCTTGTAGCGGCGCTCGACGCGCGCCCCGAGATCGGCGTAGCGAGCGTCGTGCAGAACAACCCCGACGGCAGCCTGCAGCACTCGATTCGCCGCTTTCCCTCGCCTCTGCTCGCGTTCGGCGAGGCGTTTGCGGCATCGCGCTGGACGCCGCTGCGGCGCTGGCGCGAGGAGGAGCCGCGCGCGCCGCTGTACCGCACCGATGTCCCGGCCGACTGGCTGGTCGGCGCGTTCCTGATCGCGCGCGCGATCGCGCTCGCCGAGGTCGGTGGGCTCGACGAACGCTTCTTCCTGTACTCCGAGGAGACCGACTGGTGCTTTCGTTTTCACCGCGCTGGCTGGCAGGTCGCGCACCTGCCCGTGATGGCCGTTACGCATCACACCGGCCACGCGCCGCGCGCCGACCTGTCCGCGCAGCTGAGCTACGCGAAGGTCCTGTTCGCGCGCAAGCACTACGGCAGAGCTCGCACTACTGCGATTCGCGCTGCGCTCGCGCTACGCCATGCGCTGCGCGTCGCGGCCGGCGCCGGTATCGGTCGCGTGCGGCCCGAGCAGCGAGCGCGAACTGCGGCCGAGCGCCACGCGCTCGCCGTCGTGCTGGGGCTCGCCGAGCCGCCGTTCGCGCGCTGTCAGGCGCCCGGCGCCTGACAGCGCTAGGCCGCGCCGACGCGCGACTTCTCCTCAAGTCGACGCGCGACTTCTCCTCAAGTGCTGAGACCGCAGGACGTTCTCGCCGCCGGCCTGTAGGGGCTCAGACCAGCCGGTCGTAGGCGGCGCGCAGCGCTTCCTCGGAGCGGTCCCAGGTCAGCTCCAATGCTCGCGCGCGCGCCTCGCGGCCGAGCCGCTGGCGCCGCTCGCCGTCGCGAGCCAGGTCGCTGACGAGCTCGACGAATGCCTGTCGGTCCTCGCAGGGCGCATACAGCGCCGTATCGCCGGCGGTGCGCCGCGTCTCGCGCAGGTCATAGGCCACGAGCGGGCGCCCCGACCCCATGTACTCGGCGACCTTGATCATCGTCGAACCGTGATTGAGCTCCGTGCCCGGCGCCGGATCGATGCCGATGTCGGCTGCCGCGATCAGTGCCGCGACGCGCACGTGCGGAACGTGACCGGCGAACGTCACGCGATCGGCGACGCCGGCAGCGTGGCAGCGCGCCTCGAGCTCCGCGCGCGCCGGCCCGTCGCCGACGACGGTCAGCTGTGCCGTGCCCAGCGCCGGCGCGCGCAGCAGCTCGGGCAGATCGAGCACGCCGTCCTGCACGTCGAGCGTGCCCACGTAGACCAGGCGCGGCTCGCTCAGCGCACCACCGCGGGCGGGCAGTGGCTCAGGGAACTCGTGCAGACGCGGGCCGTTGCGCACAACCGTGACGTCCAGCGGCGCGCGCGGACCGCGAGCGATGACCAGTTCGCGCTGGGTCTCGTTGGTGACGATCACGTGGTGCGCGCAGCGGATCGCCGCTCGCTGCGCGAGGCGCAGGACCGCGGCGGCGCCTGCTTGGCCGAACTTGGCCTCGAACAGCTCGGGCCCGGAGTCGTGCATGTCGTAGATCACCTTCGCGCCCGTCAGCCGCGCGAGCAGGCCGGCCGCGGCGAGTGTGTCGGGCGGCCCGTTGAAGTGCAGCGTGCGCGCGCCGCCGATCAGCGCCGCGAGCGAGCGCGCCAGCAGCTGGGCGTGGGCGACGCCGTACTCGGACGCGTAGGACCACGGCGAGCCACTGGCCCAGACCGTGCGGTAGCGGCGGACCGCGACGCCCTGCAGGCGCTCCCGTGCCGGCTGGTCGGGGCCGCGGGGGGCGATCACGGTGACGTCGTGGCCGGCCGCCGCCAGCGACTCGGCCTCGTTGCGCACGCGCGTGTCGGCGGGGTAGGTGTAGTTCTCGAGCAGCATCACGATCCGCTGAGAGACCACGTGCTTTCGAGAGTCCGCAGGTCGAGCCTGCGTTGTTCGAGAGTGCGCCGCTGACGCCCGTATCGCCACGATTGACCAACGATGCCCGATTTGACCGACTTTCATACCGAAGCAGAGCTCGAGCGCAAGCGCATCGGCGTCCTCGCGGCGGAGACGGATCCGACGCTGGAGCCACTGCTTGCCGCGCTGCAGCAGATCTACCCGGTCCTCTTCGTGCAGATCGACGCCGGCGCGATGCAGGGCATCGACGCCGCGGTCGTACTCGATCCAGGGTTACTTGCGGAGACTCGCCGCGACATTCCGCGACTTGTGCTCGCCCGCGCCGCTCGCGGGGGGAGCGCTCCCAAGGGGGATGCTCGTGAGGGGGATGTTCGTGCGGGGGGCGCCCATGAGGGTGGCGCGGCCATCGCAACGGTCGTCCTGCTCGATGACGAGCGCCTGCCGCGCGCGCTGCGCGGACGCAGCATCGCTGAGGAGGCCGCTTGCGGGGAGCTTGAGTCTCCGCCGGCCGCCGAGCGGGCAGTCTTGGCGAGCGTCGATCGCAGCGCCGTGTGGTGGCAGGAGCTCGCGGCTGACGCGCCGCTTGCGTTCAGCGCTTACCCGCTCATGCGCTTGCGCGCCGGCGAGGCGCTGCGCGAGCATCTGCGCGCGGGTCGTTTTATGGGACTGCTGCCGCTGGTGCACTTCCTCGGGCAAGTGCTCGGCGACGCCGGCTGGACATTGCCGCCGCTGCGCGCCTCATTTGTCATCGACGATCCCAACCTGCACTGGCCCTCATACGGGTTTCTCGCCTATCGCGAGCTCGCTGCGCATGCCGGCGAGCACGGCTATCACGTCGGGCTCGCGACGATCCCGCTCGACGGTTGGCTCGTCAATCGTCGCTCCGCTGCGATTGTTCGCGACAACCCGGCGACACTGTCGCTGCTGATCCACGGCAACGATCACGTCGCGCGCGAGCTCGGCCGGCTGCAGGATGATCGCGAAGCGCAGCCGGCGATCGCACAGGCGCTACGACGCATCGTCCGGCTCGAGCGCCGCACGGGGATCGCGGTGCAGCGCGTGATGGCGCCGCCACACGGCGCCTGCTCGGAGGCGGCGCTGCGCGCGATGTTCAGGCTTGGGATTGAAGGCGCCTGCATCAGTCGGCCGTACCCGTGGCGCGACGGGCTCCCAGCTCCCACGCCGCTCGCGGGCTGGCATCCAGCGGAGCTCGTCGCCGGTGGCCTACCGATCTTGCCGCGCTACCCGCTGGGTCATCCCCGCGACGATCTCGCGCTGCGCGCGCTGCTCGGCCAGCCGCTGATCCTCTACGGCCATCATCAGGACTTCGCCGACGGCCTCGATCTCTTCGCACAGGCAGCGAGCGCCGTCAACGGACTCGGTGACGTGCAATGGGGCCCGCTTGGTTGGATCGCCCGTGGCAACTACGCGACGCGGCAAGTGCACGGAACATTGCACGTCGAGATGCACGCGCGGCGCATCGCCTTGGAGGTGCCGGCGGACGTGCAGACGCTGCGCGTGCGCATGCGCGAGCCATTCGGCGGAGCGGCGTGGCAGCGGCTTGAGGCGAGCACAGGTGATGCGAGGACGGCTGAGGCGAGCGAGAGCTTTGCCATGCGCTTTGACGGGAGCGCGGGAGTCTCCGAGGGCCGCCCTGTCGCCGCGCCCGCGAGCATCGAGCTGCGGCTGCTCGCCGACCATCCGCTCGACGCCGCGCTGCTCGCGCCGCCGCGCCCGCGGCCGTGGCCGCTGCTCAGGCGCGCGCTCGTCGAGGGTCGCGATCGTCTGCAGCCGCTGCGCCACGCCGTCGAGCTGCACGATCGCACGTGAAGGCGACCTGAGAAGTTCGACCTAAGAAGTTCGGCCAAGTAGGAGGCGTTGATCGGTTGATGGCCCTGCCGCTGCTTGCCGAGCGCGCCCCCGACGCCTGCCCTGCGCCGGCGGCGGTCGACGGCGCGCCACACCACACGCCGGCGTTCGACGATGTGGCAAAAGGCGAACCGCTAACGGTTGAGCGCAAGCGGATCCTGCTGGCCGTGCACAGCGCCAAGGCCGGCGGCGCGGAGCGCATGGCGCTGCTCGAGGCCGAGCATCTCGAGGACGACTTCGAGCTGCTGATCTCCGTGCCTGAGGGTCCGCTGCGCGCCCGCTTCGGCGCTCACGGCGAGCTCGTCGACCCGGCAGCGACGCTGCCGCTGTGGGGAGCATCAGCTGGACGCTGGCTGCGTAGCGCAGCGCGCACCGCGATCGATGCGGTCCGCATGGCGGTCCTGATCCGCCGGCGCGGAGTCGAGCTCGTGCTCACCAACAGCTCGGTATGCCTCGCGCCCGTGCTCGCCGCGCGCCTCGCACGGGTCCCGGTCGTGGTGCACGCTCGCGACGTGCCCAAGTCGCGGCTCGCGCCGCTGGTCTTCGCGCTGCACGGGGCGCTCGCCGACACGGTCGTCGTGATCGCGAGCGGGCTCGCGCCGTACTTCACCCGCGGCCGGCGCGCACGGATCACACGGATCGCCGACGGGATCGTGGCCCCCCAATCGCCGCCGAGCGCGACACCGCGCAGCTTGCACGCGCCCGTGGCGCTCTGCCTGGTCGGCGGTCTCGATCCACGCAAGGGTCAGGACGTCGCTGTCGCCGCGCTCGCGCAGTTGCGCGATAGCGGTGTCGAGGCGACCCTGGAGCTCGTCGGGCGCGAGGTCGACCGGGAGTTCGCCGCTGCCGTGCGAGATGCCGTGCAGCGACTGGACCTGACCGAGCGCGTGGTGTTCGTCGGCGAGGTGCCCGATGCCGGACCGCACCTCGAGCGCGCCGATATCGCAATCGCACCGTCACGCGGCGAGTGGACGCCGCTGGTGCTGATGGAGGCGCTGGCGCGCGGGCTGCCGGTCATCGCCGCGCGAGTCGGTGGCGTGCAGGAGATCGTCAGCGATCGCGAGTCCGGGCTGCTCATACCTCCAGGGGACCCAGCGGCGTTGGCGGGCGCGGTTCGCGAGCTGCTGGGCGATCCGCGCGCAGCGCTGGACATGGCACGCCGCGGACGCGAGCACGTCGACGCGAACTTCAAGGTCGAGCGGACGCTCGAGCGATTGCAGGCCGAGCTCGGGCTGCTGCTCGCCGACGGGTCCCCGCCGACACGCGAGCGCGGGCCCACGCCCGCCGTTCTCTAGATATATGCAAGCCAAGGGAGTGATCGTGGTTCCGGCCACGGACCGCCTCGAAGGGCGCTGGCTCGACGCGACCCACGCGACTGCGCTGCAGCGCGTCGCGAATCGACCAATCGTCTGTCACGTGCTGGCCGCGTTCGCGGCCGCCGGGGTCACTGAGGCCGTGCTGCTGACGCCTCCCGAGATCGCCGAGGAGATCGAGCTCTGCCTGCGCGCCGAGGGCACCTCGGGCGTCGAGGTCGCGCCGCTGGTGCACGACTATCGCGCCGATCCCGCCGGTGCGGTGGCGGCATTGGCCGAGCGCGTCGGTGACGCTCCCGTGATCGTCCATCGCGCCAACGGCCTGCTGGGGCAGCCGCTGGCGCCGTTCCTCGAGCTGGTCGCCGACGATTCGCCGGACGTCGTGCTGCTCGTCACGCAGGGCGCGCGCAACACCGAGCGGCTGGCGCCCGCCTCGCAGCAGATGCTGCGGATCGTCGAGATGGACCCCGCCAACGCGGGCTTCGGCGTCGCGGGCGTCTGCGTGCTGGGCTCCGGGGCGCTACGCAGCGCGCGCGCCGTGCGCTGGTCAGCAGAGGGCCTCGAGCTGGAGGCGATGGCTGAGGACCTCGCCGAGCACGGCGGCACCCTGCAGGTGCGGATGGTGCGCTCGTGGCGCGCCTTCGCCGGCGACGTCGGCGACCTACTGGCTGTCAACCGCACCGTGCTCGACGCGCTTGCCGACGGCGCGAACCCGCCCGAGACCGACGGCAACCGCTTCGAGGGCCGCGTCCTGATTGATCCCACGGCCTCGATCTCCTCGAGCGTTATCTGCGGTCCCGTGATCGTCGGCGCCGGTGCGCACGTCGCGGACTCTTACATCGGGCCGCACACCTCGATCGGCGAGCGCGTGCGCGTCGAGGGCGCGGAGATCGAGCGCTCGATCGTGCTCGCCGGCGCGAGCATCGTCCACGTCGGCGGGCGGCTGGTCGCGAGCGTCGTCGGACGCGAGGCACGCATCTTCAGGGACTTCTCGGTGCCGCGCGCGATCCGCCTGCAGGTCGGCGACGGTGACGAGGTCGCGCTCTGCTGAGCGCTCCCACAAGTCCAGACACCACGTGAACGTTGATTAGACGATGGCACAGCGGCTGCTCGTAGTCTCCCCGGTCCGCAACGAGGCCGCCCACATCGAGCGGGTCGCACTCGCGATGGCTGCCCAAACGCGGCGGCCAGACCTGTGGGTTGTGATCGACGATCGCTCAACCGACGAGACTCCGCAGATCCTCGCGCGACTGGCCGCGCAGCTGGACTTCATGCAGGTGCTGAGCAGCCCCGAGCCGCAGGCCGCGCCGGCCGCGAAGGACCGCCTCGCGGTCGCGCTCGAGGCGCGCGCATTCAACCTTGCACTGGCGAGCGTCCCGTGGCAGACGTTCACGCACATCGCCAAGCTCGACGGCGACATCGAGCTCTCGCCGCGCTACTTCGAGCTGCTGCTCGCCGAGTTCGAGCGCGATCCCGAGCTGGGACTCGCCGGCGGCACGCTGAGCGAGCGCAGCGAGGATGGCTGGACCGAGGAACGCGCCCCGAGCGACTACCACATACGCGGCGCGCTGAAGTGCTTCACGCGTGCCTGCCTGGAATCGATCGGCGGGATTCAGGAGCGCCTCGCGTGGGACACGATCGACGAGATCTACGCGCGCATGCACGGCTTCAGGACACGCTCGTTCGCCGAGATCGACGCGCGCCACCACCGCCCCTGGGGCAGCGCCGACGGCACCCTGCGTGGACGTGCGCGGCATGGCCGCTGCGTATACATAACGCACTTCCCGCTCGCCTGGGTCTCGCTGCGCGCGGTCAAGACGGCGACGGAGTCGCCGCGGGTCTTGTCAGGGTTGGCTTTTCTGGGTGGCTATCTGTGGGCCGGGGTAGTGAGAACGCCGCAGGTCGAAGACCCGGCGTTTCGCGCATTCGTACGCCGCGAGCTGAGCGTGCGGGCGCGCCGAGCACTGAGGCTCGGCGCGCCTGTCGCTCAGGCCGTGGGCTAAGCGCCCGCGGATCCTCACTCAATACCTACGGCGCTTCGACGCTCGCCAGGTTGTTGTCCCAGAAGTTGCCTTCCCAGCCCGCGCCCTTGTTGTAGACGCCTTCGCCTTCGTAGACAACTCCGAAGAAGCCACCGCGCGGGAAGTAGCCGCCCGAGCCTTCGCCGTAGGAGAAGTAGGCGCCTTCCGGGCCGCAACCGTAACCGCCGCGACCTTCGTAGTTTGAGATTTCTTTTTTGGTGCAGATATCCCGCGCAAAGCGGTTGTTCTTGATGTCGATGCTGCTCGACCCCGCACCTGAGGAGTGCGCACAGAAGTAGAACATGAAGCCACCGCCGGCCAACAGGCTGTTGGTGACCGTCTCGTGGTTCTCGCACGAGCCGCCGCCGCTTTCGGCGAAGATGACCGCGGTCTGTTTGGACGGGTTGAGCAGTGTGTCGCCGTTGGCGCTGATCGTACCGTTGTCGAACCACCAGTCCTCGGCGTGTGACTGGCCCGATTCGTCGGCCTTCTCCTCGCCATTGGCGATGACGTAGCTTTCGTTGATCGTCCACGTCTGGTGCAGACACTCGGCACAATTTTCGAGGCGATCATTGATTGCTGTGGCGCCCGCGTTGCTGTAGTTGTTGCGGAGCGCTTCTTCGATCGATTCCGTGGTCGTGTTTTTGCCGCGGATCGTGGAGTTCGAGATCGTGAAGTTGCTCGCCCCGTTGTTGAGGATCACGGCGGCACTACCCTCTTGTTCGTGGCCATTGACTTCGATGCAGTCGTTGTTGAACTTCACGCCGCTGGCGGCGATGACGACTTCACCGGTGATATCGAGTCCTTCGATCGTTTCCGCTTTGGTGATCGTTTTCCCGCCCGAGGCTTTGAGCGCCGAGCAGTTCGCGACGCCCGTATTATTCGGGCCCGGGTAGCCGCAGCTTTCGGGGTTCGAGAAGCAGCTCTCTGACGTCGTGGTGCCGCCCGATTCCGAGGACTGCGCAGCGGCGATCACCGACGTGGCCGCAGACGTGCTCGAGCTGCTGCCGCCTGCGTTGCTGGCTTTCACGACAACCCGCAGCGTGTCGCCGACGTCATTTGCCGACAGGACTCGAGTGGCGGCGGTGGCCCCGCTGATGTTGGTGCAGGCGGCGCCGGAGGTGTTGCAGTCCTGCCACTGGTATGCGTAGCCGGTCGGGCTGCCCGACCAGGTGCCTTTCGTAGTGGTGAGCGTGTCGCCTTCGGTGGTCGTGCCGCTGATCGTCGGCGGCGCCGTGTTCGTGGGTGGCGCCGGTGGCGTTGGCGGCGTAGCCGCCACGGTCGCCGTGGCTGTCGAAGTCGCCGACTGCGAGCCGCCCGCGTTGGTCGCCGTAACGACCACGCGGATGGTTTCGCCGACGTCGGTCGCGGTGAGCTTGTGGCTCGAGGTCGTCGCGCCGCTGATGTTGGTGCAGCTGGCGCCCGAAGTGTTGCAGTCCCGCCACTGGTATGCGTAGCCGGTCGGGCTGCCTGACCAGCTACCGCTGGTCGCGCTCAGGGTTTGACCTTCGGTGGTCGTCCCGCTGATCGTCGGGAGCGCCGTGTTGGCTGGTGCCGCCGGCGCCGATTCCGATTCCGATTCCGATTCCGACACGGTGCTCGTAGCCGGAGAGCTCATTGACGTCGACCCACCGTTGTTGACGGCCGTCACCGTCGCGCGCATCGTGTGGCTGACGTCACTTGTCGACAGCACGTAGGTGGCGTGGGTCGCGCCGCTGACGTTGGCACAGCTGCTGCCGGAGGTGCTACAGCGACGCCATTGGTATGCGTAGCTGGTCGGGCTGCCGGTCCAGGCGCCATTGGTCGTTTTCAGCGTCTGCCCCGTCGTCGGTGTGCCGCTGATCGCCGGCATCGCCGTGTTCGTGGGCGCCGCCGGCTGCTGTGCTGCCGCTGCCGCAACGGTCGCCGTCGCGGCTGAGGTTGCCGATGTCCTGCCGCCCTTGTTGGCGGCGGTCACCGTGACACGGATGGTATGCGCGACGTCGCTCGAGGTCAGCGTGTGGCTGGCGGCGGTGGCGCCGGCGATGTTGACGCAGCTCGCGCCAGAGCTGTTGCAGTCCTGCCACCGGTAGGTGTAGCCAGCTGTGTAGCCCTTCCACGTTCCCTTGGTCGTTGTGAGCGTGTCGCCTGCGGTCGTCGTGCCGCTGATCTGCGGCAGCGCGGTGTTGGTCGGTGCTGCTCGCCGCGACGCTGTGCGCGATGCAACGGATGCCGTTGCCACGGGGAGGGACTCAGCGGGCGCTTGCGCGGCCGTGTTGTCGCTGGGCAAGAACGCCGCGGGGGTGAGCTTTGTGCTGAATGGCACTATGGCTCTGGCGGCGTTGGACTTACTGTTACTACGACGCTTACTGTGTGTCTTTCGGCTCGACTTTCTGTCGGCCTTTACACCGGACTTGCTGTCGTCCCTTCGGCCCGACACGGTGTCGGTCTTGTGGTGAAAATTACGGTACTTGACTTGACTGTCTGCACTTATTTTTTCAGTGTGCGAGTTGTTAACAGCCAGTGCCGATGGTGCGGCGAAGAGCGAAAAAGCCAGCAAAGCAACGGCTGGCAAACGATGGCGCGTCAAAAAAACAAGGCGCATCAAGTGATTCAGCATCGGGCGACCTTTCCTGGCGGACGGACGAGTATGCCCTGGCTCGGCACCTATGAGGCGCCGTGTAAGGAATTACGGGCGGACTAGACAGGCGTTGGTTTGGAACTGCGATCCGCCTTAGAGGTACTACCCGCCGCGATCTTAAGGAAACACGAATAGTCCCGGTTGCGCCCGCAACGATCGCGGTCACGCCCGCTGGGGTCAGTGACCGTGCCGATACAGCGGGTTCGGGCGAGCGTGCTTGGGCGGTTAGTCGAGCGAGGACCGATGGTTAGGAGCCGAAGTATTCGGTTCCTATATCGGCGCCGTTGCTCGCGGCGTTGTGCCCGAGTGAGGTACTCGTCAGTTCCCAGCCCGCCCACGTCGAAGGCTCTGAGCCGCCGCCCACATAGGTGGGCTTGCCCTCGACACCGTGCTGGCCGCCTTCGTTGCCCGAGGTGAGGTTGTATTCGATCGTCCAGCCCGCATCGGATTGACCCTCGGTCAATTCGATCCCGCCCGTGATGACGTTGTTCTTGATGGTCTCGTCGCTAGCGGTCGGCCCGACGTTGACGGATCCGATGCGGACGCTCGCGCCGTGACCGAAGGTGTCGTGTTCGATGACGTCGCCGCCACCACCGCCGATCACGATCTGGTTCGGGTATTCGCCGTCGGTATCGAACACGTCGTCGGTGACGGTCATCGGGCTGCCGTTACCATCGGGTGACATGATCCCGTCGGAGTTGGCGTGGAAGTAGTCGCCGGTGACCGTAGTGTGCTCGGCGCCGTAGAACTGGATCGGGTCCACATGCTCGGGGTCACACGAGCCCTGTTCCATACCGATGAATTCATCTCCGGGGCCGATCTGCGTACCGCTCGCTCCGCCCGTGATATTCACACCGTCGGTGCACCCGCTCGGGCTGGCAGTTTCGAAGAGATCGTGGGAGATCACGACACCGTTGGTTCCGGATACGTTCTTGTTGTCCCCGTTCACCTCGACGCGTCCTTCGTTGCCGCAGCCCGGTGTATCGATGTCGACGAACGTGCTGCCTTCGACGAGCACGTCGATGTTTGCGCTGGTCGGTGTTTGGATACACAGTCCGCGAGTGAACGCGTCTCCGATCCAGTGAATGTGAGTGGCTGGAGACGATGAGTTGCCGTCGTTTGCGCCGGCAATCGTGAGACCTTCGAAGGTCAGATTCGACGATGTGGTGACATCGGTGAAGCCGAGCACCGCCTGTGATTGGCTGACGCCGGCGGCCGGTTCGATCGTCACCGCGCTCGACTTCGTCGTGTCTACTTCGATTTCGCCATAGTTACCGGCCTGCAGGCAGATCGTCGAGCCCGCCGCGGCTTTTTCGATAGCCGACTTGAGCCCCGAGCCGATCGTCGTCGTGCAGCCGGTCTCGACCACGGCTTTCGCGATGGTCGCGGTGGCGTTCGAGGTTGCTGGTGTCGAGCCGCCTTCGTTGGTCGCGGTAACGATGACGGTGATGGTGTGGCCGACGTCGCTCGCGGTGAGTTTGTGGCTGGAGCTCGCCGCGCCGCTGATGTTGGTACAGGCGGCGCCGGCGGTGTTGCAGTCCTGCCATTGGTAGGCGTAGCTGGTGGGGCTGCCGTTCCACGTACCTTTCGTGGCGGTGAGGGTGTCGCCTTCGGTTGTCGTTCCGCTGATGGCGGGTAGCGCCGTGTTGGTCGGCGCCGCCGGTGGCGGTTTGGGCGCTTCGGTGATTTCGGCGGTGGCGTTTGAGGGGGCGGGTGTCGAGCCGCCTTCGTTGGTCGCGGTGACGGTGACGCGGATCGTGTGGCCGACGTCGGTTGCGGTGAGTTTGTGGCTGGAGCTCGTCGCACCGCTGATGTTGGTGCAGGCGGCGCCAGCGGTGTTGCAGTCCTGCCACTGATAGGCGAAGGTCGGGTTGCCTTCCCAGGTCCCGCTTGTCGCTTTGAGCGTGTCACCTTCGACCGTCGCTCCGCTGAGGACTGGCAGCGCGGTGTTCTTAGGGGCGGGGTGCACGGCTTTCGCAATGGTTGCGGTGGCGTTTGAGGGGGCGGGTGTCGAGCCGCCTTCGTTGGTCGCGGTGACGGTGACGCGGATCGTGTGGCCGGCGTCGGTTGCGGTGAGTTTGTGGCTGGAGCTCGTCGCGCCGCTGATGTTGGTGCAGCTGGCACCGGCGGTGTTGCAGGCCTGCCATTGGTAGGCGTAGCTGGTTGGGCTGCCTTCCCACGTGCCTTTCGTGGCGGTGAGGGTGTCGCCTTCGGTCGGCGTCCCGCTGAGGGCGGGTAGTGCCGTGTTGATCGGGGCCGGCGGCGGCGGGGAGGGCACTTCGGTGATTTCGGCAGTCGCGCTCGAGGTGGCGGGTGTCGAGCCGCCTTCGTTGGTCGCGGTGACGGTGACGCGGATCGTGTGGCCGACGTCGCTCGCGGTGAGTTTGTGGCTGGAGCTCGTCGCGCCGCTGATGTTGGTGCAGCTGGCACCGGCGGTGTTGCAGTCCTGCCATTGGTAGGCGTAGCTGGTTGGGCTGCCTTCCCATGTGCCTTTCGTGGCGGTGAGGGTGTCGCCTTCGGTCGGCGTCCCGCTGATCGCCGGTGCTGCCGTGCTCCTCGGAGCAGCGGGCGGAGGTTCGGGGAGGATCTTGCTGGTCGCGCCCGACATCGCGGGGGTGCTGCCGCCTTCATTGCTCGCGATGACCGTCACCCGGATCGTGTGCCCAACGTCGCCGGGGGCGAGCGTGTACGCGGTGTCGTTCGCGCCTTCGATGGCACTGCAGCTGGCGCCGGCCGTGTTGCAGTCCTGCCACTCGTAGGCATAAGTCGTGGCGCCTTCCCAGGTGCCTGGGGTCGCTTTGAGCGTCTCGCCTTCGGTCGTCGTGCCGCTGATCACGGGCGTTGCGGTGATCTTCGGAGGTGTCACAGGGGCCAATTCTTCTGATAAATCACTTAATCCCAACTTCTTTGTGTCAGAGAGAGTCGGCCTCGTCGGAGGCGTCAAGACCAGCGGCAGCGCAGCTGGCAGGGCTGGCAGTGGCGCCTGGCCAGCTGGCGGTGCGAGCAGCGCCGGTTTGATCGGCGTCCGGGCGTGCTTCTTGCGCTTCTTCCCGTGCTTGACATGCCGCTTGTGATGACGCTTCTCGTGGTGGCGATGGTGCGATTTAGTCGTGTGCGAATGTCGCCGGCCGGCGGTCGTGGCGCGGTACAAGGTGCCGGCGGCGAAAGCCGAAGCCGATGCGAGCAGCGCAAGCGCAGCGGCGACGAGCAACATGCGGTTCACAAGCAGTCTTCGCATCACGCATCTCCTGCAGTTAGGGCGATGGGCATGCTTTCCGTCCGTCGTTCATCCGGGCGCTGACTCACATCCGGGCGCTGACTCACATCGGCTGTCATGCGAGGCGGACGATCGTGGCAACATTAAGTTTCCCGCTCGAGCGCGGTTTCCCTGTTCGATCGCGCGACAAACACTACAGCATTGGTGGCAATAGCAACCCTCGCTTGGGTCCTCGCGGCGCATCGTCCTCAGGGCGGGGGCCATGCGATTCCACTACCTTGCTCGGCGTGAGCAATCACGAGCAAGCCCTCCGCGTCGTGGTGGCCGACGATCACCACTTCTTCCGCGACGGGCTGCGCGGGATGCTCGAGGCCGGGGGCATGGAGGTCGTCGGTGAGGCCTCCGACGGCAACGAGGCAGTCGCGCTGGCGCACAGCCTCGCGCCGCACGTCGTCGTGCTCGACCTCAACATGCCCGGCGCCTCCGGGTTGGAGGCGCTGCGCGCCCTGGCCCGGACCTGCCCGGACGTTCAGGCGGTGGTCCTCACCGTCTCGAACGCCGACGCCGACGTGCTGGAGGCGCTCGCCGCCGGTGCCTGCGGCTACCTGCTCAAGGACACGCGGCCCGACGCCCTAGTCGGCAGCATCCGGCAGGCCGCAGAAGGTCATATGGTGCTCTCCGGAGAGGTCGCGCAGGCGCTGATAGCCCACGTTCGCGCCGGTGCCGACGCGGCGGCGGAGCTCAACGAGGAGCCACCGGCGCAGGTCGCTGAGGAAGCCGCGCTGTCCCCGCGCGAGGCCGAGGTGCTGCGCCTGATCGCCGAAGGCGCCGACAACAGCGCGATCGGGGTGGCGTTGTCGATCAGCCCGCACACGGTCAAGCAGTACGTGGCCAACATTTTCGAGAAGCTCGGGGTGCGCAGCCGTGTGCAGGCCGCGGTCCACGCGGTCCGCTCCGGTCTTGTCTAGCCCCCGCCTCGGGGGAGTAGGGGGGTCGGCTTCCCGCGCCTCGAGGAGTCGGAAGTGCGATGAGCCGGGTCGCCGCCGCAGGGCGACCTAGGCGATTGCCCGGATCGCCTCGTCGCGATCGGCGGCGCCGAGCTTCGCCACGCCGGCCGAGATGTGCCGGCGGATCGTCACCGGCGAGAGCGAGAGCCGCTCGCTGATCTGCAGTGTCGAGAGCCCCGAGCGCAACAAGCGCAGGATCTCCGACTCCCTGCTCGTGAGCTCCACACCATCGACGCGCACCGGAGCGTCCGCCGCGACCGGCAGATGCCGGAATTCATGCAGCACACGCCCCACCAGTGTGCGCGGCAGGGCCGCCTCGCCGCGCAGCACACCGGCTAGCGCGGCCGGCAGACGGTCGGGTGAGGTGTCCTTGGGCAGATAGCCCTTCGCTCCGCAGCGCAGCGCCGCAAGCATGTCCTGGGGACTCGTCGAGACGGTCAACATCACGCATGCCGTAGCCGGCGCCGCGTTGGTGAGGATCGAGACGGCCTCGATGCCGCCACCGGGCATGTTGATGTCGAGCAGCGCGATGTCGGGACGCTCGCGCAGCACGGCCTCGACCGCTCCATCGCAGTCCGAGGCTTCGGCGCGCACCTCAAAGCCCCCGCGCATCAGCGCCATCCGGACGCCGAGGCGGATCACCGGGTGATCGTCGGCGATCACGACCGTCGGGACCGCGTTCATGACCGATCCGCCACGAGGTTCATGGGAGGAGCGCCTCCACGGTCGTGCCGCGCTCGTCGCTGCGCACGAGCAACCTGCCGCCGAGCGCCTCCGCTTGATCGCGCATGCTGTTCAAGCCAAAACCGCTGCCGAGTGTCGGATCGATGTCGCGTGCTCCGCTGCGGGGATCGAAGCCGCGACCGTCGTCGCGCACAGTCAGGCGCCACTCATCCTCACGCGCGATCGCAACTGCGATCTTGCGCGCCCCCGCGTGCTTGACAGCGTTCGTCACCGCCTCGCGGCCGATGTGCACGAGCGCTTGGCGCGTCGGATCGTCGGCCTGGGCGACGGTCGCGGTCGCATCGGCGTCGAACGTCAACGCGGTGTGTCGCGCCGCCGCACGCACGCCGGCCTCGACCGCCTCAATGATCGGCTGGGCGTCGTCGCGCTCGGTGAGTGTGTTGAGAACATCGCGCGCACCCGCGAGCGCGCGTTCGCCGGCGGTCACGATCGTGTTGGCCGGCCCGCCGTGCGTCGGGTCGTCAACCAGCGTGCGCGCGTTGGCGAGCGCCAGCGAGAGGTCCTGCATGATCAGGTCGTGGACGTCGGCGGCCATGCGCCGCCGCTCGTGCGCCAGCGCATGAGCCGGTGCCTGACGCTCGTCGAGCGACCACTGGATGCAGACGCACGCGAACAGCGCGACGAGCCAGCCCAGGCGCAGGATGTCGGCGATGCCGACCTGCGAGGCGTAGAAGCTCGGCGTCGCGCAGGCCGCCAGGCCGGCAGTCGCGGCGAACGCGCAAGCAAGCGCCAGCAGGCGCGCGGGCGGATTGCCCGTACGCACCGCCTCACGTTGGAACGCGACCGCGGCGACGCCCGCCAGCAGCGCCAGCAGCACCTCGCCGGCGAGCATCGCCGACGGGTTACCGAGCGGGCCGCTGTGCAGCACTCCGTAGGACGTCACGTGTGCGGAGAGCGCTACGATCGGTGTCGCCACGCACACGAGCAGCGCTACAGCCCCGCCGAGCATGCGGAGCGTCGCCGGAGTTGGGCGCGAGAGGCGGCGGTCGTGCACGACCGCCGGGCTAGCGATCAGCAGCCAGCCGACGAGACGTCCGCCGAGCACGATCCAAGCGGCGGAGTGGCCGGCGAGGACGAGGTTGCCCGCCAGCAGCAGGCCCGCGCCGAGGTTGGACAGGCCGATCACGGCGAGGCCGCTCGCGAGCAGCAGGTCGCGCAGACGCAGGTGGTGCCAGAAGCGCCCGCAGAAGAGGATCGCCGCGACCCCGGAGATCAGCGAGGCGGCCGTCTCGACGGCCGCCTGGTCGGATGCCGTGTTGAGCTCGAAATGCAGCGACGGGATGAACGCGCTGATCGCGAGCGCCAGTAGCAGGAACGCCACGAGCGCCTCGGCCGGCGCGGCACGCAGGGCGGCGCCTAGGAACCTGGTGTCGCGGCCCAGCGCGTTACGCAGGTGGACGGCTTCGCGGCGAGGCCGCAAGATGCGCCCAGAGATGGACTCGTGCGTACCACTGAGCCCTGGTGCGCCGATCGCCGTCGAGGTGGCGTGGATGCGCCCCCGATTCCCGCCCGCATTGATCATCCGTGTTTTCCGCTATCCCTTTCGTGGTCCTCGCATCCCGAGTCCCACTTGTCAAAGTTCAGAATTGTCCGCTTGATTCTGACTCAGGCGGCGCTAGGCATCCGCTGCTGGCCAGACGAGCAATCTTGAACCGGAGTCTTCCGTAACCTCGTTGCTAATCCGTGATCGACGTCGATCCATGACTTCGCGGGCAAAATCATAGAGGGTTCCGCCCCAAATTGCGAGCAATTTCAGCTGTTCTGCCCCGTTTGTGCGGGATTGCGGGGAGTTAAGTAGACGTGTGGTGCCTTGGCTGCGGCGTCACGCCGTGTCCGCGAGAGATGTTTCTGTCCCCCGGGTCAAGCTCAGCCGTCCGCGAAGGGGGCCAGCGGCACACCGTGATCGCGCTCGCGCATCCCAAGCTCGTAGGCGGCGCCGTGCGCGGTGCGCAAGGTGCGCGCCGGCTGTCCGGGGCGATTGACCGTGAGCTTCAGTGAAGCGATCGAGCAGTTGCTGACGTCGTGGCCAGTGCCGTCGGGATCGCTGTAGCGCCAGCCGGCCCGGGCGTTCGTCGGCGCGTCGACGTGGGCCTCGACCGTCAGCCCCGCAGCGCCAGGGAGCGAGAGCCGACAGTGGCTCGGGGTCTCTGCCACCAGCAGCCCCCGCGCCCCCAGGCCGCCCAAGCGATGGTGCTGTCCGTCGAGCGCTAGCACGCCGTTGGCGACCCACGGTGTCGCGCGTCCGGCGATACGGATGCGGCCGATCACGACGTCCAGCCAGGCGTCCGCGGACTCCTCGAAGCACGTGCCATGCAGCCAGATCCAACGCTCCGCGTGCTCGGAGCCCCAGTTGTGCCCGACCATGCCGCGCCAGCCCCGTACGTCGATCGCCTGCGAGGGCGGCCCAGCCAACTCGATCGTGCCGGCGAACCTCGCGGCCGGCGCCGGGCTCGTCGGCTTCGTGCGCGGCAGCGGTGCACGGTACATCCAGCTGCGCGGAAGATGACGCAAGGGCGCCTCCGCGGTCGTGCAGCGCAGCGACCAGCGGGCGCCCTCGCAATGACCGTTCGCCTGGATCTCTGGAAGCGATGTGCCGGAGACGCCGTCGGGAGGATCGATGGCGTCCCTTATCGCGCGGCGAGGACCGAACTCGGCGTCCTCGCCGATCGCGATCCAGCCGCCCTCGGGGACCGACAGCGCGTCGGTCGTGAGCTTCGTCATGAATGGACGCGCGCGCGTCGCGTCGAAGAAGGTGCACCAAAGCGACCCGCGCGGCGGCAGGTCGGGTCGCTTGTGGACCGTGTAGCGGACCCAGATCCCGCGCGGGCGCTCCGGGTCGACCGCGCGCAGGTAGAGCGACTCGTACATGCCCGCCCGCGCTCGAGCGTCAGGAAAGCGGGCCCGCACGACCGGCGTCGGCGCGTGTGTGCTGAGGGCGTCTTCTGCCATGGGCTGTAAGTATCCCCGCATGGACCGTCGCGCGCCACTGGTGACGCTGCCCCCCGAGCTCGCACACTTCGAGCGCGAGCCCGGTGCCGAGGACGGTACGGGCGTGCGTTACCTGCTTGGGATCGACGGTGGCGCGACGAAGACGTTGGCCGCCGTGTTGGACATCGAGCGCCGCGCCGTATACCTCGGTTACGGCGGACCGAGCAATCAGGATGCCGTCGGCGTGCACGCCGCGGGGCGCGCGCTGTTCGATGCCGCCGACGAAGCGCTCGCGCAGGCCGGCATCAGTGACGACGAGCTCGACGGCGCCGTGCTCGCCGTCGCCGGCACCGACACCGATGCCGTCATCGCGCATGTCCGCGCGACGCGCTCACAGGAGTGGGTCGTCGTCGGTGACGTCGTCGGCGCGTGGGCAACCGCGACCGGCGCGCGCCCCGGCGTCGGCGTGATCTCCGGAACCGGCAGCAACGTCTTCGGCGTCGGCCGCGACGGGAGCGGCTGGCGCGCCGGCGGCTGGGGGCACCTGCTGGGCGACGAGGGCTCCGGACATTGGTTCGGCGTGCAGTCGATCAAGGCCGCGCTGCGCGACCGCGAGGCCTCCGGCCCACCGACTGCGCTCAGCGACTGCGCCGTACGCTTCTTCGGCGTACGCAGCGTCGAGGAGCTCGCCCCGCTTGCCTACAGCAAGCCGCTCACCAAGAGCGAGATCGCCGCGTTCGCGATCGAGACCGCCGCGCTCGCCGAGCGTGGCGACGAGGTCGCGTGCGCTATTTATCGCGATGGCGCACGCGAGCTGGCCGAGCAGATCGCCACCGTGATCCGCCAGACCGGCCTCGACGGCGAGTTCCCCGTCGGGCTGATCGGCAGCGCCTACAAGGCCGGCTCCGTGTTCGTCGAGCCGCTCGCGCAGGCGATCCACGCGGTTGCCCCGGAGGCGCAGGTCGCCGTCGTCGAGCTGACTCCCGTCGGCGGCTCGCTGCTGCTGGCCGCGCGCGCCGGCGGGGCCGAAAGCGCGCTCGAGCACCTCGAGCTTGCGGGGTTGATCGACGCCGCGCTCACCCAACGGCCGGCCTGAGTCACAGCCGCGTCCCAGGCAGAGCCGGGCCGCTCGCGGACTTCACAGTCGCGTCCCAGTCAGGCCCGAGCGCCCGCGGACGGGAAGAGACGTGGCCGGGCATCGGTCACAGTCGCGCTTGGATCGCGCGCCGGTCGCCGATTGCGTCGGGTCCTGCGCCGGCGATCCGCACCCCAGCCGCCGCGTTGCCATGAGCGGCCGCTGCGGTGGGGGAGAGGCCCTCGTGAAGCGCCACAAAGAACGCCGCCGCGAACACGTCGCCCGCGCCGAGATCGTCGCGCGGCATCGCGATCATCGACGGTGGAACCTCGAGCTCGGCATGATCCGCCTGCACGATCCTCGTCGGCAGCGCACCGGCCGTCACGGCTAACACCGCTCCCGGGGTCGCGCCGGTAAACAACGCGTCGCAGCTCTCGCGCTCGCCGGTGCTGAGGACCGCTGCGTCGCAGCGCGCCGGCAGTTGTTCGGCCGTCAGCGCCACGCGCGAGATATCGCCGCGCGCGTCCCATGCGCGCACCAACCCTTGAGGTGTGAGGCCGACGAGCTCCACCTCGCCGCGCCACGAGCGCGGCGTCTCGCGCGCGATCGGCGCCAAGTGCAGGATTGCCGCGTCGAGGGCGAGGGGCTCCTCGAAGGCGCCCGCCCACGCGAGCAGCCGTTGCTTGCGCGCATGGCCCCGACCCCACGTCTCGAGCGTCGTCGTCGCGTCGGTCGCGACGATGCTGATCTCCAGCTCGCCGCGGTAGGGCGCGAGCAGCGCTTCCAGCTCAGCGGGCTCGCCGCGCGTCACGATCTGCGTGCGCAGACCCAGACGCGCGGCCTGCAGCGCGCTGTAGAAAGCTCCGCCGCCCGGCTGGCGCCGGCCGGCCAGCACATCGACCGTGACATGCCCGACCGTCACGTAGTCGAAGCGCGCCGCCTCAGCGCCGCGTCGCGCCCGCGCGCGCACCGGCTCAGCGGCGCGTCGCGCCCACGCGTGGGGGGGTGCGCAACGGCAGCTCCGCACCCGCGATCGCCGCCGCCGCCAGGCGGCCCGTGAACACACAGCCGCCGAGGAACGTCCCCTCCAGCGAGCGCTTGCCGTGCATGCCCCCGCCGCCGAAGCCCGCCGCCTCACCGACCGCGTACAGCCCCTCGATCGGCTCGCCGTGCTCGCCGCGCAGCACGCGGCACGCGAGGTCCGTCTGGATCCCGCCGAGGCTCTTGCGCGCCATCACCTGCAGGCGGATCGCGATCAGCGGCCCCGCCTTCGGATCGACGATCCGCTGGAACTTCGAGGTCCGCAGGCGGTCGCCGCGCCAGTTGCGCAGCTGCGCAATGCGTCGCAGCTGGTCGTCGTTGAACAGTCCCTTGCCGCGCGCGATGTTCGCGTCGTAGCGGCCGATCTCCGCCGCCAGTACGTCTGGGTCGATCGCCTCCTCGCCCGTCACCTCGTTCATCTTGTGCGCGAGCTCGGGTAGCGTCGCGGCCTCGATGAAGTCCGGCGAGCCATCCAGGAAGTGGCGCAGCTGGCGCGGTTTGCCGAGCAGCACCCCCAGCAGGAAGCGCACCGCGCGGCGCTCGCGCAGGTGCGGGTTGTGCTGCGAGCCCGATACATCCAGCTCGCGCTTGGCGATCTTCCAGTTGCAGATCAGCCACGAGTACTTGCGCTCGTCCTCACACATCCGCTCCAGCGCCGCGTACGCGTCGAACGTCGGCATTACCGCCGTCGGCCCGTAGCGCCGGCCATCCGGGTTGAGCATCACGCCCGAGCGCGGCGGGATCAATTTCAGGCCGTGGTCCGGGCGCTGCGGGTGCGGATGGCGCACCGCATCGGGGTAGTTCCACATCCACGACAGGTGCGTCACGTTGCCGCCGACGCGCCCCACCTCCTCGTGCATCGCACCGTCCGCGTACGGGTGCGAGCCCATCAGCAGGTGTCGCGGCGGGCTGCCGAACACCTCCGTCTGCCATTCGCGACGCACAATCTCCGCGTTGCCACCGATGCCGCCCGCCGCGATCACCACCGCCTTCGCCGCTCGTACCTCGTAGCTCGCCGTAGTAGCACCACTAGTCGCGGTCGAGCCCTGCGTCCCGTTGCCCTCAGGGCGGCCGCTTAAGCGGCCGCGATCCTCATCCTGCACCCGGCAGCCCGTTACCCGACCGTCCTCGTCGAGCAGCAGCTCGCTCACGCGCGCCCCGAAGCGCACCTCCAGCGCCGCACGGCGCGGATCGCGCTCGATCGCGCCCCACACCGCTTCCACCAGCGCCTTGCCCGTGCCCCACGTCAGATGAAAGCGCGGCACAGAGTTGCCGTCGCCGAAGTTGCCGCGCTCGGCCCAGTTGACGACCGGGAAGAAGCGCACCCCCAGCGTTCGCAGCCAGCCGCCGACGTCGTCGCGCGCGCGCGTCACGAACTGCTCGGCCCAGCGCAGTGGCCACTCGTCGCCCGGTTCCAGCTCCGCGATCCGCAGCCAGTCTTCGAGCGCCAGCTGCTCGCTGTCGGGAATCCGCGAGCGCCGCTGCTCCGGCGAATCCACCATGAACATCCCGCCGAACGCCTCGCGTGCGAGACCGCCGAGCTCCCGCGGCTCACAGCGGTCCAACAGCAGCACGCTGTGCCCGCTGCGCAGCAGCTCCAGCGTGCACACCAAGCCCGCGATGCCCGCGCCGACCACGATCACGTCCGGCTTGGGCGCGTTGCCGTTGGCGCTCGCGCCGCTCATTGCAGCGACATGCCCGGCGCCACCGCGACCTCGATCAACTCCGGCCCGTCCGAGTCCAGCGCGCGGCGCAGCTCGACCCCGAGCTCCTCCGCGTCGCTCACCCGGCGCGCGTTCACGCCGTAGCCCGCCGCCACCGCCATCGTGTCCAGCGCCGGCAGGTCCAACCCCGGCGCGCCCGGCACCTCCTCCAGCAGGGAGAAGAACTTCAGGATCGCGTACTCGTCGTTGCGCAACACCAGGAACGTCACCGGAACTTTGTACGCCGCCGCCGTCCAGAAGCTCTGCACCGCGTACTGCGCCGAACCCTCGCCGAGCACGCACACCACGCGACGCTGCGGGCACGCCAGCTGCACGCCGATCGACGCCGGCATCGCGAAGCCCAGGCCGCCGCCCGCTGAGAAGTAGTAGCTCCCCGGTCGGCTCAGGCGCAGCTGGTTGCGCAGCGCCGGCGTCGCCGACGGCGACTCCAGCACCACGATCCCATCGTCCGGGAACACCTGCGCGAGTGTCCGCACCGCCGTCGACGGGCTCATCGGGTCCGACGGCGGCATCCCCGGCGGCGCCTCACGCACCGGCGGCGGCTCGCGGGTCGGCTCGCCGAGCGCGCTCACTGCGTCCGCGAGCGCCGCCAGCGTCAGCGCCACGTCCGCCACAATCGCGTCGCCCATCGGCGCTCGCGCCGCCTCGTCCGGATCGCTCGTGATCGCCGTTAGGTGCGTGCCATCCGCCAGCAGCGCGCCCGGGATGTTCGGGTAATAAGGGAAGATCGACGTGCCCACCGCCAGCACGAAGTCGTAAGGCGCGAGCGCTTCGCCGAGCGGTTGCACCGAAGGGGGGAGGATACCTTGGAACAGCGCGTGGTTCTCCGGGAAGCCAAGGCGCCCGCCGCCCGTCGCCGGCGTCGCATACACCGGCACGCGCGCCGCCTCAGCGAAGCGCACCGCCGCCTCCCAGCCGCCCGCCGCGTCGATGTCCGGGCCCGCCACGAACGCCGCGTTGCGCGCCTCACTCAGCAGCTGCACCAGGCGCGCGATCGTCGCTTGGTCCGGCAGCGCCGCGCCGCTCACCGTCCGCGTCGTCTGGTGGCGCACTTCGCCTTCGTCGCGCACCTCTGCATACCAGTCGTCCATCGGGATCGACACGAACACCGGACCGCGCGGCGCCAGCGCCGCCAGGTGCGTCGCCCGCGCCAGCGCATGCGGCACGTCCTGCGCGCACGGCGGCTCGTAGCTCCACTTCACCAGCGGGTGCGGCATCCGCGTCGCGTCGCGGTTGGTCAGGTTCGCCTGCAGCGTCATCAGCGAGCGGTACTGCTGCCCCGCCGTCACCACCAGCGGCGACTTGTTCGCCTGCGCGTTGAAGATCGCGCCCATCCCGTTGCCAAGGCCCGGCGCCGTATGCAGGTTCACCAGCGCCGGCCCGCCGCGCGCCTGCGCGTAGCCATCAGCCATGCCCACCGCTACCGCCTCCTGGAGTCCCAGGATGTAGCGGAAGTCCGCCGGGAAATCGCTCAACATCGGTAGCTCCGTCGAACCCGGGTTGCCGAACAGCGTCGTCATGCCGCGCTCGCGCAGCAGCTCGATAGTCGCCTCTCTGACCGTCCTCACGCCGTTACCGCCCCTCGCTAGACGTGTACATACCGACGGCGGATTCTATGGACTCGCCGCCGGTTCGCGGTGACGCTAGGACTGATCGTCCTCGCGCGCCACGCCGAGCAGCTCCTGCGCCTGCGCCAGCGTCTCCACCGCTGGCAGCTGACGGTCGAGCCCAGTTAGCGTCAGGATGCCTCGCACCTGCTGCGTCGGCGCCAGCAGCGCCAGGCCGCCGTCGCCCTCCTCGAGCTCGCGTTGCAGCTGCAACAGCGCCCGCAGGCCGCTCGAGTCCATGAACTCCACGCCGCTCAGGTCCAGGACCAGCGCTCCCGCTTCACGCTCTACGCAGGCCGCCAAGATCCGCTCCTGCAGCGATGTCGCGTTCGCGAAGTCGATCTCGCCCGCCAGTACCGCACGCAGACAGCCCGCTCCCGCGGCGAAGAGCTCGAGCCGCGACGGCGGCGGCTGCGACGGCCTCGTCGACCTTGGCTGTGAGTCGCTCAAGACAGCCCGACAGTACCAGCGACGCCCCTGTGCCGCGCCCTGCAAGTTTTCGATCACTGCATTCATCGATCCACCTCTTTCGGCCACCGCTTGCCAACATGCGCGCCGATGGCGCCGATCGCTCACCACACCTCCAGACACGTGCCGTTCCTCGGATTCACGCCGCGCAGACGAATTTCCCAGACGCTTGTCCCGTCGCCGCCGCGCCGCGCTTGTACCGCGCACCACATCGAACGCGCCGCCGCGCTGTTCTCGCTGACATACGCCCAGCTCCCCCGATGACGACGCCATCGCAAGCTCACAACCGTCGCGCACGCACGCAAGCTCACGTTCGCCGCGCATGCCCGCAAGCTCACATCTGCCGCGCCTGCGCGCTGGCCCTCGCGCTGCTGCTCCTCTGTGTTCCCGCCGCGAGCGCGCGCGCCAGCGCGCATCACAAGCACCCCAAGCGTCCCGTGCTCAACATCTACGCCGCGCGCGCCCTGCTCGCCTACCAGGCGATGCAGCAGAACTTCTACGTGTCCGGCACCGGCCTCTACCGCGGCGAACCCGAGTACTCGTTCCTGTGGCCCTTCTCGCAGGCGCTCGGCGCGACCGTCAGCCTCTCGCACGTCACCGGCGAGCGTCCCAAGCTCGCCGAAGGGCTGCACGCGCTCACGGTCGGCCTCAACCAATATCTCGGACCGGCACCCGCGCCCGGTGAGGTCGGCTCGCCGGCCACCGGTCCCGCGCAGCCCGGGGAAGCCGTCGGCCAGTCCTCGAGCGAATCTGCGACCGGTGGGTCGGGCTCCTCCGGCGCCCCCGGCGCATCCACCGCGAGCGTCAGCCTGCGCTCCTACAACGGCAACGTCGCGCCGCCCGTCGGGCCCGGCGGCGCCAGCTACTACGACGACAACGAGTGGGTCGGGATCGAGCTCGCGCGGCTCTACGAGCTCGACCACGAAGCCGCCGCGCTCGCGCAGGCCGAGCAGATCATGGCCTTCGTGATGGCCGGCTGGCAGACCACCAGCGCCAGCGGCCAGCCGCTGCCCTGTCCCGGAGGCGTGCCCTTCTCCAACGCCGCCAACAACACCACGCGCAACACCGTCACCGACGGTCCCGGCGCCGAGCTCGCCGTGCAGCTCTACAAAATCACCCGCGAAGCCCGCTACCTGCAGTTCGCCGAGATGGCCTACGCCTGGGTGCGCCAGTGCCTGCTCGAACCCAACAACCTCTACGCCGACCACATCAGCGACAACGGCACCGTCCAGCGCACGCTCTGGAGCTACAACCAGGGGTCGATGATGGGCGCCGGGGTCTTGCTCTACCAGGCCACCCACGAAGGCGCCTATCTCTTCCAGGCACGCCAGACCGCCAAAGCCGCGCTCGCCTACTACCCCTACACGCGGCTCTCCAACGAAAACCCCTTCTTCGTCGCCGTCTACTTCCGCAATCTCATGTACCTCGACTCCGTCACCCACGACGCGCCCGGCAACCTCCCCGCGCGCGAATACGTCTACTACGCCTGGCAGCGCCACCGCCTCAGCGACAACCTCTTCGCCTACGGCAATCCACCCACCGCCGAACTGCTCTGGCAGGCGGCGATCGTGCAGGTCTACGCGCTGCTCGCGATCCCGCCCAGCACCTACTTCTGAGCGTGCCGCGCGCTCGTCAGGCGGTCGCCCCACGGACACGGAGTACGCTTACCGAGCGATGAGCGACGACCCCGCCAACCTGATGACCGCCGCCGGCCTGCAGACATTGCAAGCCGAGCTCGACACGCTCGAGGACGAGGGGCGCCGCGAGATCGCCGAGCGCATCAAAACCGCGCGCGAGTGGGGCGACCTCAAGGAGAACAGCGAGTACCACGACGCCAAGAATGACCAGGCCCACCTCGAGACCAAGATCGCCCGGCTGCGCGAAAAGATCTCAACCGCCGTCATCGTCGAGGAGGGCGAGCAGGGTGCCACCGACGTCGTCGGCTTCGGCTCGACCGTCGTCGTGCGCGACCAGAACGGCGCCGAGCGCACCTGGCGGATCGTCAGCTCCGCCGACGCCGTGCCCGCTCAGGGGCTCCTTTCCGCCGAATCGCCCGTCGCCCGCGCGCTCATCGGCCGGCGCAGTAGCGACCAGGTCTCTGTCACGCTGCCGCGCGGCGAGAGCCTGCTGACGATTCTCAGCGTCAGCTGAGCGCCCGCGTGCTCGAGCGCGCGTCCGCCGCTGCTCGTACCCCCACGCCAGTCCGCCCGCGCGGCGCCAGCCCCACCTCCGCGAGCGTCTGCTCGAAGGCCGCCACGACCGTCGGGTCGAACTGCGTGCCCGCGCACGCCTGCAGCTCCGCCAGCGCCTGCGCCGGCGCGATCGCGCCGCTGTAGGTCCGCTCCGAGGTCATCGCGTCGAACGCGTCGCAGACGAAGATCACGCGCGCGCCCAGCGGAATATCGGTCCCACGCAAGCCATCCGGATAGCCGCCGCCGTCGAAGCGCTCATGGCTCGAGCGCACCAGTCGCGCCACCGGACGCAGCGCCGCCGCCGCCGTCAAGATCCGCTCGCCGAGGATCGTGTGGCGGTGCATGAAGCGCCACTCCTCCTCGTTGAGCGGGCCCGCCTTCTGCAGGATCACGTCCGGGATCGCGATCTTGCCCACGTCGTGCAGCTCCGCCGCGCGCGCCAGCACGTCGAGCTCCTCGCCGATCATGCCCAGGCGCCGTCCCACCGCCAGCGCCAGCGAGCCCACCCCGCGCTGGTGCTCCTGCAGATCCGGGTAGCGCTCCTGGAAAGCCTGCAACAGGACGTCGCGTAGCTGCTGCACCGCGCTCGCCTCGCGCGTCTCGTCCTTGCGCCGGTACAGACGCTGATCCGCGAGCTGCAGCACCGATGCAGGTTCCGCACCTCGCTGCGGGATGCTCACCACACCGTGCGCCGCGCCGATCGAGAAGCCTGGGCCGCGCTCGGAGAGCGCCGCCACGCTCGCCTGCACGACCGCCGCGTCCGTCGCGCTCGCGCCGCCCCGGAACAGCACGCAGAACTCGTCGCCGCCCATGCGGTACGCGGTTCCCTGCGGCGCCACGATGCTCTGCAGCTTGTCGCTCAGCCGCGCCAGCAGCGCGTCGCCCGCCGGATGGCCGAAGGTGTCGTTGTAGCGCTTGAAGCCGTTGAGGTCGTACAGCGCGAGCTCCCACGACTCGCCCGCGCCCGCGCGGCGGCACGCCACGTGCAGGTCCTCCATCAACTGGCGGCGGTTGCCCAGGCCCGTCAGCGGGTCTGTCAGCGCCAGGCGCCGCGAGCCCGCGAGCATCGCGATGTTCTCGCGCACCGTCATCATCAGTTGCACGCACACCGCCAGCACCGTCGCGATTGCCAGCACCAGCGCCGGCGGCGTCAGCTGGCCGTGCAGGTTGCCGTACACGAACACCCCCAGCGCCGCCAGCAGCGAGCACGCTGGGACCGACACCAGCCGCCAGTCCTCCACGCGCCGGCGCGAGGGCCGCGGCCACGGCGTCCACGCCGCGATCGCCAGCAGCACCGCCGAGATCGGCCACAGCACCTGCACCCAGTCGCCCACCCGGTAGCTGCTCGTCGCCGTCAGATACAGATAGGCCGAGTCCGCGCTCGCGCTCACGAACATGCTCGTCGCGATCAGCAGCCACACCCGCCCCGGGCGCCAGCCCGTGATCCCCAGCGCGCCGATCGCGAAGATCAGCAGCAGCAGGTCGCCGATCGGATACGCCAGCGCAAACGCCATCGAGGTCGCCTCGCCGTGTGCCCGGTCGATGATCGGTGGCAGGATCACCGCCGCTCCCACCGCCGCTGCCGCGAGTCCCCCAATCAGCCCGTCCAGCCACATGCCGATGCGCAGCTCGCGCATGTGCGCGCTCACCAGCAGCACCAGCGCCACGTAGCAGCACGGATAGAACACGAGATACAGCGCGTCCGCCGGCGTCACGCTGCCGCCCGCCACGCGCCCGCCTTCCACGAACAGCGTGTAGTAGAGATCGCCGAGGCCCCAGCAGAAGAGGCCCGCGCCCATCGTCAGCCACGCCGCCCGCTGCGCCTTCACAAGCACGCCGCGCGCGATCACGCAGAACGCCGCGCCGCCCATCAACACCCCGTACACACCCTGGTCGATGATGCCGTCGCGGCTCGCGCCACCCACGCCGCCGAGTGTGTGCAGCGCCAGCACGCCCACGCCCCCCACCAGGAACGCCAGCACGAAGGTCATGGATGTCGGTCTTGTGCGCATTCGGCTACTCGCCCTCTCCGGGCATCGGCCGCGCGCTCGCGCTACTGAAGTCGCCGCGCCGCTCGCTGGGCGCGTGTCCGGCGCGTTAGAGCGCCTTGCGCACGCCGCGCACGAATGCCTTCGGCTTACGCTCGTAGAGGCACTCGCCCTCGCGCAGCGCGCGCTTGCGCAGACGCTTGCGCCGGCGCGCGATTGCACGCAACAGCCGCTTTTGCTGCTTGCGATCGCCCGCGAATAGCTTCGCGCGACGGCGCACCACGCGCGCCAGCAGCGCCAGATCGTGCTCCTCGCCGAGCAGATCCCCGATGCGATCCGCTCGCCGCGCCACGCTGCGCAGGCGCCGCGCGCTCTTGGTCTCCCGCCACTCGCCGCCGCGGTCCAGCGTTTGCGCCGCGTAGCGCAGCGCCTTCACGCGCTTGCGCCACGCGTGCATCGCCTCCACGCCGCCGCGCCGCCGCGCGCGCCGCATGCGCCGCCGTCCTTCGCCGTAGAGGTGTTCGAGCCCCGGTGCCAGCAGCCGCGTCGGGCGCTGCGGTCGTTCTCGCAGCTTCCAGGCCGCCGCGCGCGCGCGAATCGCGCGGAGATCCGCCACGACCGCGGCGCGCAGCGCCGCGTCCTCGCTCGCGCTCGCCGCTTCGCGCTCGGCCACGAGTTGCGCGCGTAGCGCCCGCACGCCGCCGCCTCCGCCGCCACCTCGAGGGTCGCCGCGCCGGCTCGCCGCCTTGGCTCGCGTGAGCTTCGGGTGCTCCTTGCAGAGCGCGTCGAGCGTGTCCACCATTACCTCCGCGTCGCGCGCCCCCGACAGTCGCCGGCCGCAGTCGCGCAGTGCCGCGTCTTCGCGCGCGAAGCGCTGCGCGCCGAGCTCGCCGCGCAGCAACCGCACGATCGCGCGCAGGCGCTTGACGATCTTGCGAACCTCGTGCACTGTCTCTCCGTCCGGGTCCCCGCGCGGGTCCTCGAGCAGCTCGATCGCGCGGTCCAGCTGGCCAAGGATCACACGTCGCAGTCCCGCCGCCCGCGGCTCGTCGCTGTGCAGCGACGAGCGGGTGGGTGTGCGTCGTGCACGGGTCGCGATGCGCCGCTCGCGCTCGCTCCTGGCCAGTGCCACCCCCACGCCGACTAGCACCAGGACCTTCGCGAGCGATGCCACGCGCGAGGAGCGCGTTGCGTCGGGCGCCAGAATGGAACGATGCCGACGAGCCTTCCGCCCGCGCCGTGGTGGACGGTGCGCCGCGCGGCCAACCACAAGCCCGCGACGTATCGCTGTCCAATCTGCGGCCATCAGCTGCCCGCGCTCAGCGAGCACATGCTGATCGCTCCCGAAGGCGACACTCGCCGGCGGCGGCACGCACATACCGAGTGCGTGCTCGTCGCGCGCCGGCGCGGCCAGCTGCCGCTGCACGACGAGTGGCGCAGCCGCCAGCCCGCCGCGCCCTCATGGTGGCGGCGGCTGCTGCGCGCCGTCCGCCCGCGCAGCTGACCGCGCACGGCCATCGTCGACCGCTCAGCCCCCGTAGGTGTTCACGTGCTCCGGCTCCACGCGGATGATCACGCGCTCTTCGCCCGGTTGGCGGAAGGGGTACTCGTCCTTGCCGAGGTACTTGCCCGCGAGCGCATCGATGTGCGCATCCGCGCCCTCGTGCGTGCGCTCGCTCACGCGCCCGCGAATCATCGTGTACTCGTACGGGTTCGCGAGGTTCTGCACCGTCAACGTCACACGCGGGTCGCGCTCCAGGTTGCGCGGCCACGCCCGTCCCTCCGCGCTGTTCAGCGTCGGCAGGCCGTCCTGGAGGTCGACCCAGACCGGCACCGCGTGCACCGAGCCGTCCGCGCGCAGCGTCGAGACGAGGCAGAAGTTCTTGTCGTTCAGCAGCTCCGCCGCACGGCCCTCGACCTTTGTTGAGCTCATCGCCAGACCCTCCTTCTCTCTAGGTGCCTATCAATGTGTGTGTGCGCTTGCACCCACCAAGATAGGGCCTGCTCGCCGCCGAGGCCAAGCCGCCGCGGCGCAGCTCCCGCTACTGCCGGCTGAGGCCCGACGGCGAGCTCGCCGGTGGGATCGGCTGCAGCGGCACCAGCTGTCCGTTGTTCAGCTGGAAGTGCACGATGCTCTCCCCGCCGGTCCCACAGCACAGCGGGTCGTGCGGGCGGTAAAGCGCGTAGGCCAGCACCACTTCGGTATCGCTCTGGGAGACCAAGCGCAGCGACGCGCTCGGCTGGCTGGAGTCCGTGCCGAGGTATTTGCCGTCGACGAAGAAGAACGCGCGCTGGTCATAGCCATCCGCCGATCCCGTGCGCGTACCGACCAGTACGCGCAGCGTCTGGTTCTGGTGGTACTGCGAGACGTCGTCCGGGGTGTAGCCGCGCGTCTTGACAGACGCGACCGCCGCCGCCGCTTCTTCGCCGCTGGCTTCGGTGCCGCCGCCGCTGCCCGCGTGCTGGGCGAAGGCCGGCTCGGGCGCCGTGCGCGTCGTGCTCGCCACGCCGGGCGAGCTTTGCTGTGTGGTGGCGCTCGTCGCCGGGGTCGTCGCGGTGCTCGTCGTGGAGGCCGCTCCGGTCGACGTCCGGCTCGCGGTCGAGGGCGTCGTGCTCGCGGCCGGTTCGCTCGCGCTCGAGACCGTCACCGTCTTCGTCGCGCCGCCGCAGCCACCCAGCACCGCGCCCGTGAGGGTTAGCAGCAGCGCGCAGATCGTCGTCGCTATCGCTTGTCCCCTGGCTGGTCTGGTCATCGTCATCGCCTCACATAGTTAGTTCGGCGTTTGCGAAGGACCTCCTCGCTACCGCCTCCTCGCTTACCCGCCTGGTGTCCCTTGACAACCTTATTAGTCACTGCTAATTTAATTAGTAGTTAGCAATCACTAAGCTAGGAGTTGGCGATGAGCGGACAGGAGTCGATCCATATCTCCGATGCGGACCCCGCCGCGCGCGCGACGCGCGACGCGCGCGCGAACCGACAGCGGCGCAACAACTGGACACTCGCGATCGTTTCGGTCGCGCTGTTCATGGTCGTGCTCGACAACCTCGTCGTCTCGATCGCGCTGCCCTCGATCCGTCGCGACCTCGGCGCCTCGATCCAGTCACTCGAGTGGACCGTCAACGCCTACGTCCTCGCCTACGCCGTGCTGCTGCTCACCGGCGCCGCGCTCGGCGATCGCTTCGGTCGCCGCCGCATGTTCCTCGGCGGTCTTGCGCTGTTCACCGCCGCCTCCGCCGGCGCCGCGCTCGCGCCCAGTACCGACCTGCTCGTGCTCGCCCGCGCGATCCAGGGGGCCGGCGCCGCGCTGGTCACGCCGCTGACGCTGACGCTGCTCGCTGAAGCGTTCCCGGCCGAGCGGCGCGGGATCGCGCTGGGCGTCTGGTCCGGGATCTCCGGCGCCGCCGTCGCGATTGGCCCACTCGTCGGCGGCGCCGTCGTCGAAGGTATCTCCTGGCACTGGATCTTCTGGATCAATGTCCCCATCGGCCTCGTGCTGCTGCCGCTCGCCGCGCTGCGCCTGCGCGAGAGCCGCGGCCCTTACGGCTCGCTCGATCTGCCCGGCCTCGCGCTCGCCTCGACCGGCGCCTTCGGCGTCGTCTTCGCGCTCGTCCGCGCGCAGTCGCTCGGGTGGACCTCGCCGACGATCCTCGCCACGCTGCTCGGCGGCGCCGCGCTGCTCGCCGCGTTCGTCGCCTGGGAGCGCCGCGCCCCCGAGCCGATGCTGCCGATGTCATTCTTCTCGCACCGCGCCTTCGCCGTGACGAACTTCGCCTCGCTGACCATGTACTTTGGGATGTTCGGGTCGATCTTCTTCCTCTCGCAGTTCATGCAGAACGTCCTTCACAACACTCCCCTGCAGGCCGGGCTCAAGATCCTCGTGTGGACCGGCGCCACGATGCTCACCGCCCCGCTCGCCGGCATCTACTCACAGCGGCTCGGAAGTCGGCCCTTCATGATCGCCGGGCTCTCGCTCCAGGCCGGGGCGCTCGCGTGGCTCGCGACGATCGTCGGCTTGCACACCGCCTACGCGCAGATGATCGTGCCGTTCGTCATGGCCGGCGCCGGGATGGCACTCGTCTTCGCGCCCTCCGCCGCCGCCGTGCTCTCGGCCGTCCGTCCCGAGCAGGCCGGCCAGGCCTCCGGCGCGACCAACGCGATCCGCGAGACCGGCGGCGTGCTCGGCGTCGCTGTGCTCGCCTCGATCTTCGCTGGCAGCGGCGGCTACGGCTCCGCGCGCGCGTTCGTCGCCGGCGTCGTGCCCGCGATGTGGGTCGGGGTCGCCGTGCTCGGGCTCGGTGCCGTCGTGGTCCTCGCCTTTCCCTTTCGCATGACCGCCGCAAGCGCCGATGTCGCGAGTGGAGAGGACCGTGCCATCGTTTCCACCGGGGAGTCCCGACCCGTCGCGATTGGAGACGTCGCGATTGGAGACGTCGCGTGAGCGACGACGGCTCCGAGTCCGCGCCGCGCGTCGCGTCGGCGGGTCCCGCGGACGCACAGCCGGCCGTCGCCGCGCGCACGCGCGTGCCGGCAGCCGAGCGTCGCGAGGAGCTGATCGCGGCCGCCGTCCACGAGTTCGCGCACGGCGGCCTGCACGGGACGCCCGTCGAGCGCATCGCCCGCCGCGTCGGTGTCGCGCAGCCCTACGTGTTCTCGCTGTTCGGCAACAAGCGCGAGCTATTCCTCGCCGCGATCGAGCGCAGCTTCCAGCGCGTCGAGGAGACCTTTCGCCGTGCCGACGCCGACTATCGCGCCGGGCGCGTCGAGGACTGCGAGGACGTCCTGCAGGCGATGGGGCGCGCCTACAAGGAGCTGCTCGCCTCCGACCGCGACTACCTCATGCTCCAGCACCAGTCCTACGCCGCCTGCGAGGACGAGCTCGTGCGAGCACGCGTGCGCCATCGCTACGCCGAGCTCGTCGGGCTGGCCCAGGAGCTCTCCGGCGCTGATGACGAGCGCATCGACGACTTCTTCCGGCACGGCATGGCGCTCCAAGTCGCCGCTGCGCTCGGCGTTGAGGATCTATCGGCGACCTGCCCCTGGGTCAGGTCTGAGTTGAGCGCCGCTAGCGCGGCGCGCTCTGGCTCCGGCTAGCATCGATGCGCGTATGTCCTCGGTCTTGAGCAACGCCCCGGGCTCCAAGCCCAAGCGCAGTCGCCGCGAGCTCGCGCGTACGGGCGGGCTGGTGCTGCTTGCGGTGCTCGCCACGCTGTTTGCCGTCCTCAACCTCAAAACGGTCAAGGTCGACTGGATCTTCGGCTCGGGAAACGCGCCGCTGATCATCGTGATCGTGATCTCGGTGCTCGTCGGTGCGGTGCTCACGCACTTTGCCGAGCGTCGCGTCGGCCGGCGCGGTCGGCGCGGCGGGCCGTGAGTCGAGAATCGTCCGCATCGCCTCCGACGAGCCGATAAACGGGGCCAACACCGCGTAAGCGAGGTACTCGGCGAGAATCGGCAGGCGATGTCCGCGGCCGGCGACGATCTCGCTGGAGATTGTGTGCCACAGAGCGCCCGCCACGCCTTCTACCGCCAGCTTGCCCGCCGGCGCCTGCGGCGCGCCCTCGGTCAGTAGCGTCGCCAACTCGTGTGCCAGGTCCATCGTGTTCTCGACCGCGCGCGGCCCCGCTTCGACCGCCTTGCTCGTGAGCGTGATCGCCCGCGCCGGGTGGCTCGCGAGATAGGCCAGCAACGAGACCACCGTCTCGCATACCGCACGTGCCCAGTCCGTCGAGACCAGGGCCGGGTCGGCGACGAGCTGGAGCACGTCGCCGCCCAGCATGTCGAGCGCGGCGAGGAAGCACTCTTCCTTACCCGCGAAGAACCCCAGGAAGGTCTCGATCGAGACCTTCGCCTCGTCGGCGATCCGCAGCGCGTTCAGATCGTCGAAGCGCTCGCGCAGCGTCAGGTCGATCGCTGCCCGCAGCACTCGTGCGCGTTCGCTCTCCGTGCTCGTCGCCGGCTCGAGCGCCACCGGCTGCGCGAACGGCGCGTTCGAGCACGGCCGCGGGCGCAGCTCAGAGACCTCCGGCGAGCGGAACAGCAGCGACCAGTGCAACATCTCCTCGCTCAGCGCCTGCGGGTCCTCGACATGTTCCTCGCGCAGGCGCGCGAAGGTCACGCGTCGCAAGCCCCCGACGATCGCGCGCACCACCGGCAGTGGCAGCGCCTCAGTCTCGCGCCGGTCAGCGAAGCTGCTCGACAGCAGCCCTTCGAGTGTCGCCGTGATCCGCCGCAGACGTCGGCGTCCGCCCGCGCCCGCGGTCTGTGCGTCGATCACCACCAGGTGCAGCGCCTTTGAGTTCGTCTGCACTTCCTCGGCGAAAGCCGCGAACGCCGCCTGCATGCGCGCTTCGAGGTTGCCCGGGGTCGATCGATAGGCCTGGTTGATGCGCTTGACGCCACGATGCACGATCAGGTCGAAGGTCTCCAGGAAGCAATCTTCCTTGTTCTCGAACTGCTCGTAGAAGGCTCTGCGCGAGACCCCCGCGAGGCCGATCACGTGCTTGACGCTCGTGTTCCGGTAGCCGCGGGTCGCGATCGCCTCGATCATCGCCCCGTGCATCCGGATCCGCTGGTGGTGGGCTACCCCCGTTGCGGTGATGCCGTGGGGACCCTTCGGCAGACGCTTATAGATGGGCGCGATCGTCTGCGCCGGTCGCGTCTCGCGACCTTCGCGCCGCGTGGAGCGCCGGCTTCCGTGCTCCAACCTAGACATTCCACCTCCCCGAATACTTTCGATCGCCAGACTGTCAAGGAGTCTGGTAAACAACATCATTCCATGTCAGCGATTCTTTGTCTACAGGTAAGTCTATGCCTCCGCGAGGCGCCATGTGGCGGCCTTGCGAACCGCCGGGTTTCCCCTGCGGCCACCTAAGCTCGCGACGATAGCGGAGGGCTCGGGCGACCTGGCGGCCGCACGTACTCAGGTCTCGCGACCCGCTTCCGATGAGCTCGGAATCCGAGCAACCGGATGTCTGCCACTCTGCCGATCGAAGCCGCGTGTGCGTCATTAACGCTAGATCATCGCGCAGCGCCCGAGCCCGCGAGCAGTTTTTGTCAAATGTTTCTGACTAGTGAGCTCGAGCTCGCGGCGGCCGCGTCATGGCGACGAGCACCACGGACGTGTCGGGCCTGCGCGAAGGTGTCTCGGGGCTTACGCGCTGTGGTCGTCGGGGTGGCGAACCACCACGACCGGGCGCAGCGCGTGATGTAGCACATGCGCCGAGGTGCTGCCGAGCAGTTTCGACTTCAGGCCGCGGAGCCCCCGCGAGCCGATCACGATCGCGCGCGCATCGTGCTCCTCGGCGGCCGCCGCGATCGCGTCGTGCGGGGCCACGCTGTCCTCCGCCGTGATCGCCTGCGCGTCGAGACCCACCTCGCGTGCGAGGCGCTCGCCGTCCTGGGCGACCCGTTGCGCGTGCTCCTCGTTGGCCTGGTCGACCTCGCGCGCGACCGACGGATCGTAGGGCAGCATCGTGCCACCCATGCCCGTCGCATCCGGCATCAGCATCACCTGCGTCAGCCCCGGCTCCCAGACCGTCAGGACCAACGCACGCGTCGGTGCGAACAGCGCTCCCGCTTCGCGCACCGCGGCGCGCGCTGGCTCCGAGCCGTCATAAGCGATCAGGATCGGGCGCTCTGTTGCTGACACGCCCGTCAGCCTATCGATCTCGCTCAGTGGAGGACCACGCGCAGCGCGAGGATGCCGATGCCCATCGCCGCGCCGACGCACCCTTCGAGTAGGAGTTCGGCCGGGCGCGAGCGTGCCCGCAGGCCCGCGAGCAGCTCGTACGTCAGCAGGCTCCCCGCCGTCACCCAGAGGTCGACCGTCACCGCAGTTTCCTGGCTCGCACCCGCCGCCCAGCAGACCAGCAGCACGAGCAGCGGCACCACGCCACCGCGCACGATCGTCCAGTCGTGCAGCAGCGTTCTGCCGAGCGTCGCCGCGTCCAGCTGAGCGCGCTTCTCCACACGCTGGCCCAGCATGTCCGCGTACGCGTGCGCCAGCCAGTACAGCGCGAGCGCGATCAGCGCCGAGGCGAGCGTCTCCAGGTAGGTGTCGCGCAGTCCGCTCTCCGCCGCCAGCAGCGCGCCGATCGCGATCATCCCGTAGATCGCGCCCGCCGGGTTCGTCCCGGGCAGCAGCCACGCGAGCACGTGCCCCGCGAAGCGCGCCGGCATCTCGCTCGCGAACCGCTCGGGCTCGTCCTCCGCACCGCCAGCGGCGGTCGCGATGTCGTCGTTCGCCTCGCCATTCACCCCGCCGGCGCTAGCCGCGATATCTGCGCGATCCTCGGCGGACGGTGTCACGGGGGACATGATGGCGCGTGACGGCGCGCCTGCGCTGCGAGTCCTCGCGACCTGCCAGACTGCCGGCGATGGCTGCCACATCGAGCACGCCCGCCGCCGCGGTTGGACTGCTGCTCGCCGACGTCGATGGCACGCTCGTCACCCAGGAGAAGCTCCTGACCGAACGCGCAATCGCCGCGGTGCGCGCGCTGGGGGACGCCGGCATCCGGTTCGCCGTGACCAGCGGACGCCCGCCGCGCGGAATGGCGATGTTGATCGAGCCCCTGGGCCTGCGCACGCCGATCGCCGCCTTCAACGGCGGACTCGTCGTGCAGCCTGATCCCGAGCTCGAGCCGATTGAGCAGCACGCGCTGCCGCCGGCGCTGGTCCCCGCGGTCGTCGAGCTGCTGGAGTCCTTCGCGCTCGGTGTCTGGCTCTACCGCGGAGCGGATTGGTATGTGCTCGATCCCGACGGCGCGCACGTCGAGCACGAGTCGCGCACCGTCGGCTTCGCGCCGAGCGTCGTTCAGAGCTTTGCGGGTATCGACGACGGTGTCGTCAAGATCGTTGGCGCCAGCGATGACTTCGACGCGGTCGAGCGCGCCTCCAAGGCCGCGCAGGAGCGCTTCGGTGGGAAGGTCTCGGCCTCGCGCTCGCAGCCCTACTACCTGGACGTCACGCACCCCGACGCGAACAAGGGAGCCGTCGTCAAGTGGTTCGCAGCGCGCTACGACGTACCGCTCGAGCGCGTCGCGACGATCGGCGACATGCCGAACGACGTCTTGATGTTCGCCCACTCCGGTCTCAGCATTGCGATGGGCAACGCCGACCGCGAGGTTCAGCGCGCCGCGCGCTACGTCACCGCCACCAACGAGCAGGAGGGCTTCGCACATGCCGTCGAGCGCTGGATCCTTGGAGTCGGCTAGCCCCACCGCCGCCGGGACGGGCGGCGAGTCCGAAGCCGACTGCCTCGTCATCTTCGGCATCACCGGTGACCTCGCGAAGGTGATGACGTTTCGCTCGCTCTACCGGCTCGAGCGCCGCGGGCTGCTGAAGTGCCCGGTCGTCGGCGTCGCCGCGGAGGACTGGAGCGTCGAACACCTGCGCGAGCACGCGCGCAAATGCATCGAGGGCACCGGCGAGTCGCTTGACGCGACGGTGTTCGAGCGCTTCGCCGCACGGCTGTCCTACGTTGGCGGCGACTTCATGCAGGCCGCGACCTACGAGCGCGTGAAAGACGCCGTCGGGGGCGCGCGTAGCCCGATCTTCTACCTCGAGATTCCGCCGTCGCTGTTCGGACCCGTCATCGCACAGCTCGCCGGCGCCGGTCTCACGCGTGGCGCACGCGTCATCGTCGAGAAGCCGTTCGGTCACGACCTCGCCTCCGCCCGCGCGCTGGCCGCGGAAATCCATCGCCACATCGATGAGTCCCAGCTCTATCGGATCGATCATTTCCTCGGCAAGATGGGCACCGATGAGCTGCTCTACCTGCGCTTCGCGAACACGATGCTCGAGCCGCTCTGGAACCGCGCGCACGTCGCCTGTGTGCAGATCACGATGGCCGAGCGCTTCGGCGTCGAGGACCGCGGGCACTTCTACGATCCCGTCGGCGCGCTACGCGACGTCGTCGTCAACCACCTCATGCAGGTGCTCGCCGTCGCTGCCATGGAGCCGCCCGCCGGCAGCGACGCCGAAGCGCTCAAGGACGCCAAGTACGCGCTGCTGCGCGCTGTGCAGGCCGCGAACCCCGCGCACTGCGTGCGCGGTCAGTACGACGGCTATCTACAGATCGACGGTGTCGCCCCGAGCTCGGACACCGAGACGTACGTCGCGCTGCGCCTCGACATCGACAACTGGCGCTGGGCGGGCGTGCCGTGGTTCATTCGCGCCGGCAAGCGGTTGCCGGTCACACAGACCGAGCTGCGCATCGTCTTTCGCCGTCCGCCGCGGCTGGGCTTCATCGAGCAGACGAGCCGCCGCCCCGAGCCCAATCAGTTCGTCGTCAAGCTCGATCCGAGTGCCGGAACGCAGCTGTTGCTCGACGCGCATCGCGCCGACGAGGCCGGGCCGGGCGAGATCGCGCTGGACATGGAGTTCGCGCAGGAGGGCGGCGAAGCGCCGACGCCTTATGAGGTGCTGCTGAGCGACGCGATGCACGGGCGCAGCGAGCGCTTCACGCGCCAGGACGGCGTCGAGGAGGCGTGGCGCGTGTTCGCACCGCTGCTCGAGAACCCGCCGGCGGCACAGCACTACGCACCCGGTACCTGGGGGCCCGAGGCGGCGGGACAACTGCTCGATGGCTTCGGACGCTGGCACGGGCCATGGGTCGTGGGCTCGTGAGTGCCCCGCGCATCGTGCTCTTCGGCGCGACCGGGTACACCGGCGGTCTGGCCGCGCACGCGCTCATCGCCGGCGGGGCCCGCCCGGTGCTCGCCGGGCGCGATCGCACAAGGCTGGAGGCGCTCGCGGCCGAGCTCGGCGACTTGGAGATCGCGCTTGCCGACGTTGCCGATGCGCGCTCGGTGCGAGCGCTGGTGCAGCGCGGCGACGTCCTGCTGAGCACCGTCGGTCCCTTCATGCGCTACGGCGAGGTCGCGCTCGCTGCCGCCGTTGACGCCGGCGCGCACTACGTCGACTCGACCGGCGAGTCGCCGTTTATCCGCGAGGTCTTCGAGCACTGGGGCCCGCGCGCCGCCGATGCCGGCTGTGCGCTGCTACCTGCCTTCGCCTCCGACTGGGTGCCCGGCAATCTCGCCGGTGCGCTCGCGCTGCGCGAAGCCGGCGCCGACGCCGGCGTCACCCGGATCGAGGCGGCGTACTTCGCGACCGGAATCCCCTTCAACGCAGCCGCGATGAGCGGCGGCACGCGTGCATCGGTGATGTCGAGCATGCTCGACCCCAGCTACGCGTTTCGCGATACGCGGCTCGTCTCTGAGCGCTCGGCGCGCCACGTGCGCCACTACGAGCTCGCGCCCGGCAAGCGCGCCGCGGCCATCTCCGTCGGCGGCACCGAGCAGTTCGCGCTGCCGCGGCTCGACCGTGGCATTCGCGACGTCGAGGTCTACCTCGGCTGGCTCGGCCCCGCCTCGCGCGCGGTGCAGACACTGTCGGCCGCCAGCGCGCCGCTGCTGCGCGTGCCCGCCCTCAAACGAACCCTCGATGGTGCGCTCGCGCGCGTCGTGAAGGGCTCCACCGGCGGGCCCGATGCTGCCGCGCGCGAGCGCACTGGCTCGGTCGTGCTCGGCGCCGCCTACGACGCCGACGGCGCGAGGCTCGCCGCCGTGCGCCTGGAGGGCGCCGGGCCCTACGAGTTCACCGGGCCGATGCTCGCGTGGGGAGCGCGCGCCGCGGCCGCCGGCAAGCTCAGCGGCGTCGGCGCGCTCGGGCCCGTCGACGGGTTCGGGTTGGACGTTCTGCAGGACGGGGTCGCCGAGGCCGGGCTTCAGCTCGTGTAGCGAGGCGCGTGCGCGGCTGGCGCTTATGCGCGCCTGGAGCTCGTGCGCGTCTAGGCCGAGTGCGAGCCGACCGCTGCGTTCTCGTGGGCGAGCGCGTCTGGCTCGGCGCCGCGCAGCGCGCGGGTCAGAAGTCGCCAGAGCGTCGCACGTTCCTCGGAGTCGAGCGCCTGCAGCACCTCGTCCTCGATCGTCTCCTGAGCGTGCTCCGCGTCTGTCAGCGTGCGCCGTCCCTGCTCGGTGAGCAGCACGCGGTGGCGGCGACGGTCCTCGGGGTCGCGCTGGCGGGTCACGTGCCCGAGATCCTCGAGCTCGTTGAGCAGCAGCACGACGTTGTTGGCGTCCATGCAGAGCGCCTCCGCGAGCTCCTGCTGGGGCGCCCCGTCGTGGTCGCGCAGATAGCTGAGCGCCATCACGAGGCGCATGTGGATGCCGAGCAGCTCCTCGGTGCTGCGGCGGTAGACCTGCTTGCCAAGCCGCGTCAGCAGCACCATCGAGCCCAGATCGGCTGTGTGAGTGTCATCGCCCATAACGCGCCGATTATACCATTTCGTAGCAATCATCACTGATAACAAGATGGTACTTGTGAGAAGGATGATCCCTGCTATGTTGTTCCCTGTCCCAGATTTGGAAGGAGCAACATGAGTACCCGCACCGCCTCCCTAGAAGACTTCGAGCAGAGCGCCGCCGGCCAGAGTGAGAGCGAGCGCAAGCGTGAGCGCCGACGGTGGATCGCCCTCGCCGTGCTGTGCCTCGGGCAGCTGATGATGGTGCTCGACGCGACGATCGTGAACGTCGCGCTGCCGTCGATTCAGCGCGAACTGCACTTCTCGCAGAGCAACCTCACGTGGGTCATCAACGGCTACCTCGTCACCTTCGGCGGCTTCCTGCTGCTCGCCGGTCGCGTCGGCGACCTCGTCGGGCGCAAGAAAGTCTTCCTCGTCGGCCTCGTGATGTTCACCGCCGCGTCTGTCCTCTGTGGGGTCGCCCAGGATCAGACGATGCTGATCGCCGCGCGCATCATCCAGGGAGTCGGCGGCGCCGTCGCCTCGAGCGTGATCCTCGCGATCATCGTCACCGAGTTCCCCGAGCGCGTCGAGCAGGCGAAGGCGATGGGCATGTACGCGTTCGTATCCGCCGGGGGCGGCTCGGTCGGGCTACTCGCCGGCGGGGCGCTCACGCAGTCACTCGACTGGCACTGGATCTTCTTCGTCAACGTGCCGATCGGCATCGTCACATTCGTGTTCGGAGCGATGCTGATCGAGGAGAACGAGGGCATCGGTCTCGCCGGCGGCGTCGACGTGTTCGGCTCGATCCTGATCACGCTCGCGACAATGCTCGGCGCATTCGCGATCGTCAAGTCCAGCGAATACGGCCTGTTCTCCGCACGCACGCTCGGTATCGGCGGTGCTTCGCTCGCGCTGCTCGCCGGCTTCCTCGCGCTGGAGGCGCGACTGGAGAACCCGATCATGCCGCTGCGGATCCTGCGCCAGCGGATGCTGATGGGGTCGAGCCTCGTGCGCGGGCTGCTGATCACCGGGATGTTCTCCGCGTTCTTCCTCGGCGCGCTGTACCTCGAGCGCGTGCTCGGCTACGACGCGATTGACACCGGCCTCGCGTTCCTGCCGCTGACGTTCTCGATCGCTGTGATGTCGATGGGCATCGGCGCGCGCGCCGTCGAGCGCTTCGGCGGGGTGCAGACGCTGGTCGCCGGGCTGTTCGGAATCATCATCGGGCTGCTGCTGCTCGCCGTCCAGGGCGTGCACGCGAGCTACTTCCCGGGCCTGTTCTTCGCGTTCCTCGCGCTCGGGCTCGGCGCCGGCGCCTCGTTCTTGCCGCTGCTGACGATGGGTATGTCCGACTCCGCTCCGCGCGACGCCGGCCTCGCCTCGGGCATCATCAACGTCTCGGTGCAGCTGTTCGGCGCGATCGGGCTCGCGACGCTCGGGACGATCGCGACCGATCACACCAAAGCGCTGAGCGCCGCCGGACACGCGCTGCCCAGCGCGCTGACCGGGGGCTATCACCTCGCCTACATCGTCGCCGCCGCGTGCGTCGGCGTCGGCGTCCTCGCGGCGCTGGTCGTGTTGCGCCCGCCGGCGACGGTGATGCAGGAGGTCGATAACGAGGCCGGGATCGAGCTCATTAGTGAGGGCGAGCTGGTCGCCGCATAGCTGCCAACAGACGTATCTGGGGTGCGCGGGTGCCGTGCCGGTTAGACGGTGCCCGCGCTCTCTGTGTATTTCGTCGCGACACCGAGGAAGTAGCGGTAGGTGGTATGAGGTGAGAGTTCGTAGAGCCGTGTGGAGACGGTTCTGGGTTCGCTGAACGCTGCCGGGAAAGATTCCTTCACCTTTTTCAACAGTTCGCACGCAGACGAGAAGCAGCCTGAGGAGCGGCAGCGCTGCTGATCGTTGCGCGACTCCCCCCGCGCCGGCTTCGGCGTCTGGCGATCCTAGACGGCCTCGCGGTCCGCGAGCGATTGAGCTGCATCGCGTCTGGCTACTGAAGTAGAGCCAGTTCAGGTCGCTCTGTACAAAGCGCTCGGTTGCAGGCAAGCCGACGTCGGGACTCGAACCCGAGACCCCCTCCTTACCATGGAGGTGCTCTACCAGCTGAGCTACGTCGGCGCTGGCGACAAATCGTAGCTGTTCCGGGGGCAGCGCAGCGCCTTCTGGTCACCGACTCGCGGCTACCTCGATCCCAGAGACGGTCCGGAACCCCCACCGGTGGTCGATCGCTCTGGCGCGAGCAGGTCTGCATGTCTCGGCGCGGCTGGCGGACGCCGTTGTTGACGCGCCGTCCGAATGAGGTTACTGCTTGTGTTTCTTGCGGGCCGGCTCGATCTTGATCGTCTTCGTACTCGTGACCGTACGACCGTCGATCTTCTCGGAAAGCAGCAGCGATGCGCTCAGACGGCCATGGTGGGCGGCCAGCAGTTTCCTGCCGGCCTTGCTCAGATGGAGGGTCACCTTCCCGGCCTTGTGGAGCGTGAAAGTGCCGGTGGCAAGCGTGATCTTCTTGGGCTTCTTTTTCTTCTTCGCCACTCGCGCGGCTTTGATGATGACCGTTTCGGGAGCCGTGAGAGTTATGGTTATCGTGCACGGGAACGACGCGCAGTTGACACTGAGCGTCACCGATTTGCCGGTACTGGTGGCGCCTTCGCCGGCTGTGGCGGGACCGATGACGGTCAACACCTCAGAGCCGCACGAGCTCGAACTAGGTTGGTTGTTCGCGTCCCCGCTGTAGGTGACCTGCCAGTAGTAGGAGCCTGCTGCCAACACAGACGTAACGGGTGCGGACGCAGCTGCTTTGCCAGCCGCGACGGCAGCTGCGCTTTCAAGCACTTTGCTGGACAGTGTGCATGTCGGATTGGAGTAGAGGCGATAGTCGACAGTCCCACCGGCTGCGGCGACGTTCACGCCGCTGAGCGTGGCCTGATCGGTCTCGCCAACGGTGCCTGCTGTCACCACGATCGACGCGCCGACAGTCACGCCCGCCGTCTGTGAAGTCGAGATCGCGGTCGGCGTCGGCGCGGGCGCCGGGACAACTGGAGGGATCGAATCCGAGGCTTGGAAGGATTGGGCGTAGACCGAGCCGTTGTCCGTCCAGGCGGCCCAGCCCTGTCCGGTGGCGTTGACGTTGCTCGTCACCCCGCCGGCACCGAGATCAATGTTCGGGTTCAGTGTGTTAACCGTCCATGTGCTGCCGCCGTCAGCGCTGTGGGCGAGGCGAAGCGGGCCGCCAACACCACCCTGGCCGAGGAACGTCGCATACACGCCACCCGATCCGTCCTGGGATACCGCCGCGCTTTGCTCGCCTTCGTTGGCGATCGTCGCCAGCGGCGTGTCGAACTTCATCGTCGCGGCGTCAAAGCGGTGGTAGACGACAGTGTTGTTGGCGAGGTCGTCGGCGAGGATCCCGAAGCCACTGGGACCGCCGCCGACCGCCGTGTACTCCAGATCGCAATCGGCCTGGGTCACGGGGACGCGCCACGCGCTGTTGGGCTGGCCGGGCGAGATGTTGTAGTCGTTGCTAGCGCTCTGGGCGCCGGCTCCGTAGACGAAAGCGTCGCCGAAGCTCTGCGCGCATCCCAGCGGGCCGTTGCTCTCCACGCTGTCGAACGCCCCCATCACCCCCGCGAGCGGTCCGGAGGGGATCGAGGCGAAGTGGCCTGGCTCGTTGCCGAGCTGATCGGGATTGGTTTCGGGCTCGAGCGTCGCGAAGCCGGTGGCGCATTTCGCACTGGAGCACTCGGGTGCTCCGGTGAGCGCGAAGGCGTTGAACGTCGGCGGACCCTCGGCTGTGACCCAGCCGTACCCGAGCCCCGCAGTGCCGGGCAGGATCACGGCGTCGACCGGGACGGTGTCGGCGTTGATGATGCCGCTGCTCACCGATAGGCCGGTCGCCTGCTGCGTCCAGCTGGCGCCGTCGTCGGTGGACTGCCACTCCTGCTCGGGCTCGTAGTCGGTTGCATTGGCGCCCGCCGCGCCGTACACGTCGGCGAGGAGCACCAGCGTCCCGCCATCGTCGAGCACCCGCACCGCGTCGACATGACCAGCGGAGTCGGCGGCGGCGATGCTGCCTGAGTACGCGCATGTCGTGCCGCCTGCCGGCAGCACGCAGTACTGCACGAGGTCCGGTGCGCCCGCGAGGTCCTTGTCGTTGGCCCACGCGATGATCGCGTTGCCGCCGGAGTCAACGGCCACCGACGGGCCCGGCGGCTGGATGTCGAATGGCGTCGCGATGTTTACGGGGGGCCCCGCAGCCATCGCGCCGCGCGCGAACATCAGCGTCATCGCGAGGACGAACACAACGGCGAGCGCGTATCGAAGCAGCACTCGCGACACCGTTGCCTGTGGGTCAGCAGTCGTTCTTGGGCTCGGCCTGTTCGCGCTCATCTTCATCAATCCCCTTCATCGCGCAACCAAGTCATATTTGGGCACGATATTGGTACACGAGTCGGCGTGCGCGCACCGCCACAAAAGCCTCCCTGGTCCGCGGGGGTTCTGTAGTGTCACAGCACAGTGTCCCGCCTACCGGAGCTGAGTCCCGCCGACGCCGAGCCCGGCGTGCGCTCCGCGCTCGAGCGGCTACCGCCGCTGGCGATCTTTGGAGTGCTCGCCAACGCGCAGGGTGCGTTCGTCGATTGGCTGCGGTTTGGTGGCGACTGCCTCAACGGTGAGCTGTTCGATCCCGTGCTGCGCGAGCTCGCGATCCTACGCGTCGCACGGCTGACTCCCGGCGCCGAATACGAGTGGGCGCAGCACGTGCCCATCCTGCTCGCCGTCGGTGGTACCTCTGCCCAGGTCGGCGCGTTGGAAGCAGACGACGTTCAAGCCGCGGCCCTCGGGGAGGACGGGCGGCTGGTCGTACGCTTCACGACTCAGGTCGTCAACGACGCGACCCCCGACGAGCCGACTTTCGCCGCGATGAGCGCTCGGTTCGCCACCGCTGAGATCATTCAACTGCTGCTGGTCATCGGTCAATACATGATGCTCGGGCGGATCATGGCGACAGCGCAACTCGAGGTCGACGCCGTGCTCGGTGCCGATGTGTTGGCCGGTGCGCAGAACCGGGGCTCCAAGAAGCCGCGGTGAGGCCCGCGGCGCCTGCCGGGTGGGGCGCCTGTTGGGCGCGTGAGCTTTAGTGAATGCCCTTGAGCAACTCGCCCGGTGTGGCGAGCCCAAGACCGCGCGCGAGGATCACGAGCGTCTCCAGACGCGGCGAGCGCTTGCAGCGCTCCAGTAGGCTGATCTCGGTGCGATGCAGATCGCACGCCTCCGCGAGTGCCTCCTGCGAGAGCCCCGATTTTTCTCTGGCTGTGCGCAGGTTCTCTGCGAATTGCTTGCGGATCTCTTCGACGGACATGAGTTAACTGTCGTCGTTCGCAGACGACGGGTCTACAGACGCTTGTCCGCTAAGCGAGGTCTCTCGACCGCCGAGCTCGCCGACGGATGTCTGCGGCGCCAGGGAATATAAACGCTAGAGATGGCTCATGTCAATCACGTTGCGCCACAGTCGGCGGCGCGGAGGAGGCGGCTGGGGACTCCTCGGGCGTGACCGTGCTGACCGGGAGGCCCAGGCCGGCCACCTTGCTGGGCAGGTCCAGCTTCAGCCAGCGCGATACGCGAGGGCTCAGCGTCGAGACGATGACCTCGTCGAAGCCCTGCAGGTTGACCGCATCCTGGACCGCGGCCATCGGGTCGGCGTCACCGAGGACGCCGTTGACAGGGCTGCCGGCGGCCTCGCTCAACAGGGGAAGTGCCTGCTCAAGGACAGTGCGTGTCTCGCTCGCGCCCTGATCCTCGGGATCGACGACCTTGTGCAGGCCATGCGTCGCATTGGGCACCAGCAGCGTGAACACGCACGGACTTCGTGCCGCGCGAGCATGCACGGCGTCGAGCAGCGGTTGGGTGGCAGCGGTCTTGTGGGCCACCACGAGGACACGGGTTGCGGCGGTGCTCTCCATGGCATGACTCCTTTGCGGTGGATGTCGAACGGTGCTTGGGGGCGGCGATCTCGCGGTCGCCGCCCCTCGGCCTCCTTTTACCCGGATTGGGGTGCGCGCTCTCGCGGGCGCACCACTAGGCTCCACGAATGCGGATCTCCCTCTCGGAGGATTTCCTCGAGATCAAGCTCGCCGGGTGGCAGAAGGTGCTCGGCTTGATGCGCGACATCCGCGTCGCGCGCCCCGCGATCGCGGACGTCGAGGTCGTTGACGACCCAATCCACGAGGTGCTGCGCAGTGGTCTCAAAGTCGGGCTGCGTCTGCCGTGGCTCTACTACGTCGCCCGCACCATCCGCCTCGACGAGGCCTGGTTGGTCCGCCGCGGCGTGCCGGCGTTGTCCTTCTCGATTCAGGACGGTGGCGTCCTGCGGCGGGTCACCGTCAGCACGCCGCAGGCCGAGGAGCTCGCGCGGAAGCTCGCCGCGGCGGATGTGTCCGACGCGGGCGCGGCCTAGCTCGGCAGCCGCACGCGCCAGCCACTGACAGCCAGCCACCGACCACGCGCGGCGCTCTCAGTCGACTCCCAGCCTCTCACCGTTCCGCTCCCAGGCTCGCGGGCGAGCATCGCTGCATGACTACCACCGAGCTTCTCCATCCCCTGCGGCACGCGTCCACCTCGGCTGCGCCGCCCGCTGCAGCGCGCCGATCCGCCACCGACTCCACGAACAGCTCCACCGAGCGCGTTGCCGATCCCGCGTGGGCGCGGCCCGCGCTGATTGCGCTGCTCATGCTCACGGCACTTGCCTACCTATGGGATCTGAGCGCCTCTGGCTATGCCAACTCCTTCTATGCCGCCGCCGTACAGGCCGGGACGAAGAGCTGGAAGGCGTTCTTCTTCGGCTCGCTGGACTCATCGAACTTCATCACCGTCGACAAGCCGCCGGCGTCGCTGTGGGTGATGGAGCTCTCCGGTCGGATCTTCGGCTTCAGCAGCGCGAGCATGCTCGTCCCGCAGGCGCTCGAGGGCGTCGCCGCGGTCGGTCTCCTGTACGCCACTGTCAAGCGCTGGTTCGGCGCCGGCGCGGGCCTGCTCGCAGGCGTCGTCTTCGCGTTGACTCCCGTCGCGGCGCTGATGTTCCGCTTCAACAACCCCGACGCGCTGCTCGTGCTGACGCTCGTCGCGAGCGCCTACTGTCTGGTGCGCGCGATCGAGCGTGCCGGCACCCGCTGGATCCTTGCCGCAGGCGCGATGATCGGCATCGCGTTCCTCGCGAAGATGATGCAGGCGTTCCTCGTGCTGCCCGCGTTCGCGTTCGTCTACATGCTGGCCTCGCCGACGACGCTGTGGCGGCGGCTCGGCCAGCTGCTCGCCGGCGCCGGTGCGATGCTGATCAGCGCCGGCTGGTGGGTCGCGATCGTGGCGCTCTGGCCGGCTGGCTCGCGCCCCTTCATCGACGGCTCTTCCGACAACAGCATCCTCAACCTGATCGTCGGCTACAACGGCCTTGGGCGCATCTTCGCCGGCAGTAGTGGCGGGCCCGGCGGTGGCGGTCCCGGCGGCGGGGGTGGTGGCGCCAACTTCAGCGGCGCGACCGGTCCGCTGCGCCTGTTCAACGAGCTGATGGGCGCGCAGGCCTCCTGGCTGCTCCCGGCCGCGCTGCTCGCGCTCGCCGGCGGGCTCTGGGCGCGACGCCACGCACCGCGCACCGATCGTGTCCGCGCCGCACTGCTCCTGTGGGGCGGTTGGCTGCTCGTCACCGCGATCGTCTTCAGCTTCGGGCAGGGCGTGATCCACACCTACTACACCGTCGCGCTTGCGCCCGCGATCGGCGCGCTCGTCGCGATCGGCGCCGCGATGTGCTGGTCGCGTCGCGAGCGCCTCGCAGCACGTCTGATGTCCGCGATCGCGATCGCTGCGAGCGCCGGCTGGGCCTATGCCCTGCTGGAGCGCACGCCGAGCTGGGAGCCGTGGCTGCGCCTATTGATCCTGATCGCCGGTGCGCTGGGCGCGAGCGGTCTGCTGCTCGCGCCCGCGCTCGGTCGCACCGGTAAGCGCGTGACCGCCGCCGCCGCCGTACTCGGCGTCGTGGCCGCGATGACTGGGCCGGTTGCCTATGCGGCCGACACGATCACGACGCCGCACACCGGCTCGATCCCCTCGGCCGGTCCAGCGAGCGCGGCCGGTCCCGGCGGCGGTGCGTTCGGCGGTGCCGGGCGCGCAGGTGCGCGGGGTATCGGTACGCGGGGCATCGGGAGCGGTACACCCCCGGCCGGCATGTCCGTTGCCGGCGGTGGCGCTCCTGGTGCCGGGGGCAGCATCTCTGGTCCGGGGGGCAGCGCCCCTGGTGCCGGGTCTGGCACGGCGAGGCAAGGCGGCACCACCGGGAGTGCGCGCGCGGGCTCGATTGTGCCTCCCGGCTCATCTGCGAGCGATGTCGGCGGGGCGTCGGCTGCCGCGGGTGGACCGCCAGCAGCGGCCGGTGGCTCACGTGGTTCCGCGGGTGGATTCGCCGGTCAAGCACTGACGGGGTCGCAGTCCGCGATCGGCGTCGGCGGGGGCCCCGGTGGCGGCGGTATAGCGACGAGCGCGGCGCTCGTGAAGGCTCTGCGCGTTGATGCCGGCAACTACCGCTGGGCGGCCGCCACCTCGGGGTCCCAGAGTGCGGCGAGCCTCGAGCTCGCCAGCGATGAGGCCGTCATGGGCATCGGCGGTTTCAGCGGTCAGGGCGGGAATCTCAGCCTCGCGGAATTCGAGCGCTACGTCGCCGCCGGTGACATCCACTACTACATCGGGTCCGCCGCCGGTGGCGGCGGACCCGGCGGGGGCGGCTCGAGCTCGGTGATCGCGACCTGGGTCAAGGCTCACTACACCGCGCAGACGATCGGCGGGCAGACCGTCTACGACCTCACCCAGGCCAAGAGCTGATGGGGCGTGCTCTCAGGAAACTCACAGCATTCTCACCGGATACGCTCATTCCGCGAGGCGATCCTGACTGCGCACGTCAAGCCAGCGGGAGAGCGAGCCATGGAGACCAACCCCGAGCCCACCACGCAGCCCGACGGCGCCGAGCGCCACCGCGTGCTGGTCGTCGACGACGAGCCCAACATTGTCGAGGTCGTCACGATGGCGCTGCGCTTCCAGGGCTTCACCGTGCACAGCGCCGCGACCGGCCGCGAGGCCCTTGCGGCGGCGGCCAGCTTCAAGCCGCATCTGATGGTGCTCGACGTGATGCTGCCCGACATGGAGGGCTTCGAGGTCGCCACCCGCCTCGGCGCGCAGCGCGCCGGGGTGCCGATCATCTTCCTCACCGCGCGCGACTCGACCGAGGACAAGGTCCGCGGCCTCAGCGGCGGCGGCGATGACTACATGACCAAGCCCTTCAGCCTCGAGGAGCTCGTCGCGCGAATCCGGACGATCCTGCGCCGCACCGGCCAGGCGGCGCCGGAGTCCGGTCGGCTGGTCTTCGCCGACCTCGAGCTCGACGAGGAGTCGCGCGAGGTCACGCGTGGCGGGAACGCGATCGAGCTGACCGCCACCGAATACCGGCTGCTGCGCTACTTGATGCTCAACCCGCGGCGCGTGATGACTCGTGCGCAGCTGCTCGACCACGTCTGGAACTACGACTTCGGCGGCGACGGTCGCGTGCTCGAGACTTACATCAGCTACTTGCGCAAGAAGCTCGACGCGCACGGGCCGTCGCTGATCAAGACCGTGCGCGGCGTCGGGTACGCGCTCCGCGCGCCACGCTGACATGGCATCGCTGCGCGCGCGGGTCCTGCTCAGCGTGCTCTTGTTGGCCGCCGCCGGGCTGATCGCACTGGCCGCGGTCACCTACGCCGATCAACGCTCGTTCCTGGAGGGACGCGTCAACCAGGAGCTCAGAGACGCCGCGCCCGCGGTCTCGCGGGCGCTTGACCGCGAAGGCCTCTATCCGCCAGGGCTCGCGCCCGCGGGGGGCGGCGCGGGCAACCCGGGGTCGGGCACGAGCTCCGCGGCCGGCGGCGAGCTGCAGGGCGGGCCAGGGGGGCCTCCGAACCTCAGTGTTCCACCTGGTACCTTCGGCGAGCGTCGCGAAGCCTCCGGCAAGGTCCTCGGGCACACGTTCTTCAGCCTCACGCAGTCCGAACCTCCAACGCCGAAGCTGCCCGCGCATGTCCCCGTCGAGGAGCTCTTCACGGTCGGCTCGACGGGCTCCTCAGGCCTGCAGTACCGCGTCTACGTGAGCCACGATCCGGAGGACGCCGCGCTGACGCTCGTCGCCGTTCCGCTGCGCGAAGTGCAGCAGACGCTCAGCCGCTTGCTGCTGGTCGAGGCGCTCGTGATCGCCGGGGTGCTCATCGCGCTCGGGATCACCGCGTCGTTTGTCGTACGCCTCGGGCTGCGCCCACTCGACCGCATGGAGGTCACCGCCGGAGAGATCGCTGCCGGCGAGCTCTCGCGCCGCGTGAGCCCCGCGAGCAACCGCACCGAGGTCGGACGGCTGGGGCTCGCCCTGAACGCGATGCTCGACCGGCTCGAGCGCGCGTTCGCCGAACGCGCCGCCAGCGAGGAGCGTCTGCGCCGGTTCCTCGCCGACGCCTCGCACGAGCTGCGCACGCCGCTGGCGTCGATCCGCGGCTACGCCGAGCTGTTTCGCATGGGCGCCACCGAGGACGCCGCCGGCACGCAGCTGGCGATGCGTCGCATCGAGGACGAGTCCAAGCGCATGGGCGTGCTCGTCGAGGATCTGCTGACGCTCGCCCGTCTCGACGAGGCGCCCGAGCCCAGGCGCGCGCCCGTGGACCTCGCGGTGCTCGCCCGCGACGCCGTCGCCGACGCGCGCGCAACCGCGCCCGAGCGATCCATCGATCTGCAGGCCGATGCGCCCGCCGTCGTCTCCGGCGACTCGCACCTCCTGCATCAGGTGCTCGCCAACCTGATGCGCAACGCACTCGTTCACACACCCGCCGCGACGGGGGTCGACGTCGCCGTCACCCAGGATGACGACACGGTGACTGCCCGCGTGCGCGACCACGGTCGCGGTCTGCCCGCGGGCTCCCACGAGGACATCTTCGACCGCTTCTGGCGTGCCGAGGGTGGGCGCGAGCGCGGCAAGGCAGGTGCGGGGCTTGGCCTGTCGATCGTGCGCGAGATCGTCGTCGCCCATGGCGGCCACGTCAGCGCTGAGAATGCCCCCGACGGTGGAGCCGTGTTCAGCGTACGGCTACCCAAGTCTGCGCCGTCCGCTTCCTAGCGCGAGGTTTTACCGGGCACCGCCCAGGCGTCTCACAGCTCACTCTCAGGAAGCGCGGCTTTGATGTGAGACATGCTCACAACTCAGACCAGCACCCTCGCCACCGCCGTCGCGCCGCACCTCTTCTGGATCGCCAGTCGCGCCGCGGGAATCGCGGCATTGGTGCTCTCGAGCGTCGCGGTTTGCCTTGGGTTGCTCATGAGTCGACGGATCGTCAAGGGTCACGTGCTGGACCTGCGAGTCGCGCACGAGGCGCTATCGCTCGCGACATTGCTCGCACTGGTCGTTCACGGTCTCACGCTGATCGGTGACGGCTATCTGCATCCAAGTCTCGGCGACGTCGCGGTTCCGTTCCTCAGCTCCTACAAGACACTCTGGACCAGCACCGGGATAGTCGCCTTCTGGGTGCTCGCCGCACTCGGAATCTCCTACTACCTGCGCGGGCGAATCGGCGTGCAGCGCTGGCGCAAGCTGCACCGCTTCACCGCACTCGCATGGATCATGGGCATCGCGCACTCACTGGGCGAGGGCACCGACGCCGGTCAGGCGTGGTTCCTGGCGATGACGGCGATTGTCGTCCTGCCGCCGCTCTTGCTCCTGGTCAAGGTTCACTCCGGCTCAGCAGGGCGAGCCGCGACTCACGCGATCGACACCGCGATCGCCCACACCGCAACCGCTCGAATGGAGTAACGCATGGCACATCTAGGCAACTCAGCAGCCGCAAGATCCTCAGCCAACGTCTCCGAGCGGCCGAATGCCAGCGCGCTCGCCGACAGCCGTCGCACGATGCTACGCGCCCGTGCGCGTCGCATCAGGCGAGCGGTCGCACTTTTTGCCGCCGCGCTCTTCAGCGCCGCGTTTTTGATGGTTTACGTACAGCTTGCCTCCGGGCACGATCCCGCGCTGGTCGCTGACTCGAGGCGTGCCTCGACCCAGGTCACTGCTTCTAGCAGCGCGTCTGGGACGCAGGGAAAGAGCTCCTCGGCGAAAGCGGGTTCCTCTTCGCATGACACGACCTCCGCAACTCGCACCGGAGTGTCGTCCAAGGCTGGAACCGCGACGGGAAGTGAAACCTTGACCGGCACGAGCGCCGGCAGCGAAGAATCCATGAGCGGGTCCGGTGAATCAAGCACAGCAGGCGCGAGTGAAACCGCCACCGCCGTGACGACCTCCCAATCGTGATGCGCGATGAGCTCAACACCAGCTTCGATTGCTTCGGCTCCTCCTGCGGCGCCTACGTCGCGGGGGAGGGCCAGGAGAGCTCCGCGCGGGCCGCCCTCGCGCTCGTGCGGCGAGAGCTGTTGGCATGGCATGCGCGCTTCTCGCGCTTCCTGCCCGGCAGCGAGCTCTCGCTGCTGAACGGTGATCCGCGCTGGGAGGTACCGGCCAGCGCGATGATGATCCGCTTCGCGCAGGCCGTTCGCGAGGCGGGATCGCTGACGGGCGGCCTGGTCGATGCGACGCTCGTCGACCAGATCGAGCGGGCCGGCTACACCGAGGACCTGCGGCATCCGCTCTCGCTCGCACGGGCGCTCAAGCTGGCACCCGCACGCAAGCCCGCCGCCGCCGCGATCGCTGCGGGCTGGCAGCAGCTGGAGGTGGATCTTGCCCACTCGACGATCGCGCGCCCGCCCGGCATCAAGCTCGACAGCGGCGGCCTCGCGAAGGGGCTGTTCGCGGACGTACTCGCCGAGCGGCTCTCGAGCCACGCGAGCTTTGCGATCAACTGCGCCGGTGACCTCGCGATCGGCGGAGCCGGCGAGATCGTGCGGCCGATCAACGTTGAAAGTCCCTTCGACGGACGCAACCTGCACACGTTTCACCTGCGGCGAGCGGGCATCGCAACGAGCGGCGTCGGTCGTCGCAGCTGGCTCGACGCGCGCGGGCACCCGGCTCATCATCTCCTCGATCCCGCGAGCGGCGAAGCCGCCTTCACCGGCATCGTGCAGGTCACCGCGCTCGCACCGAGCGCGCTGCGTGCCGAGATCTATGCCAAGGCCGCGATTCTCAGCGGACCGCAGGCCGCGCGTTCGTGGCTTGCGCATGGCGGGGTGATCGTGTTCGACGATGGCTCCCACGAAGCGATCGAGCCGCGCTGCACGACGATCGACCCACCGCCGAAGATCACCCTCAGCGAGCTCTCAGCCTTCGCTCAGCCGATCGCGATGCACGGCGTCGAAGCTGGATGACATGAACACTTTCACACCCAACACCGACACATCCGCCGGTGAGCTCCACACGCGGATATCAGATGCCAGATCGTCGATCAGGCCTGCAGCGCGACCCGTCGCGGTGCAGATCGTCGTCCCCGTCTACAACGAGCAGCGAGTGCTGCAGGCAAGCGTACGCCGGCTGCACGACTACCTCACCCAGCAGTTCAACGTCGCGTTCGAGATCACGATCGCCGACAACGCCAGCACCGATGCCACTCTGAAGATTGCGCGCGCGCTTGCTCGCGCGATCCCCGAGGTGCGTGTCCTGCGGCTCGAGCGCAAGGGACGCGGGCGGGCGCTGCGGGCCGCGTGGAGTCGCAGCAAAGCCGACGTCCTCGCCTATATGGACGTCGATCTCTCGACCGACCTGCGGGCGCTGCCGGCGCTGCTGGCCCCGCTGCTCGAGGAACGCGCGGATCTCGCCATCGGCTCTCGCCTGGCAGCAGGCGCGCAGGTGACGCGCGGGATCAAGCGCGAGCTAATCTCGCGCGGCTACAACCTACTTTTGCGGGCGTCGCTGGGAGTCGGTTTCTCCGATGCACAGTGCGGCTTCAAGGCAGCGCGGCGCGAGGCGGTGCAGGCGCTGCTCGCCGAGGTCGAGGACGATGGCTGGTTCTTCGACACCGAGCTGCTCTACCGTGCCGAGCGGCGCGGCCTGTCGATTCACGAGGTCCCGGTGCACTGGGTCGATGATCCGGACTCGCGCGTCGCGATCCTCGCGACCGCGCGCAGTGACCTGCAAGGAATCAGGCGGCTGCGCCGCGATCGCAAGCGCGGGGGAGCCGGCGCTCGAGTGCAAGCTGGCGCAGGGCGCTACGCTCGTCCTCGCAACGACCATGACTCCGCCCTTGCGCCTCTCAGTGCTCGACCAGTCGCCGGTCTCGGAGGGCTCCTCTGGCTCGCGAGCTCTCCAGAACACGATCGATCTGGCGCGGCTCGCGGATGAGCTCGGCTACCACCGCTACTGGGTCGCCGAGCACCATGGCGGCCCGATGCTTGCCGGGCCGAGCCCCGAGGCGCTGATCGGGCCGATTGCGGCCGCCACCTCGCGCATCCGCGTCGGCAGTGGCGGCGTCATGCTCCCGCACTACAGCCCGTTCAAGGTCGCCGAGACGTTCAGCCTGCTGGCGGGGCTGTTCCCCGGTCGCATCGACCTCGCGCTCGGGCGTGCCGCCGGCACCGACCCGCTGACGACCTTCGCGCTGCAGCGCGACCGCCGGCAGGCCGCGCCCGATGACTTTCCCGAGCAGCTCGCCGAGCTGCTCGCCTATCTGAACGACAACCTCCCCGCCGAGCATCCGTTCGCGCGGCTCGCGGCGACGTTGCCGGGACGGCCCGAGCGGCCCGCTCCGTGGTTGTTGGGCTCCTCGCAGCAGAGCGCGATCTGGGCGGCCGAGTTGGGGCTGCCGTATGCGTTCGCCGACTTCATCAACCCGCGTGGCGCGGAGATCGCGGCGCTCTACCGCGAACGTTTCGCCGAACACGAACATGTCGATGCCCGGCCGCAGGTCGCCGTCGGGGTGTGGGTGATCTGCGCCGAGAGCGACGAGGAGGCTACGCGGCTGGCGGCCAGTGGGCGCATGACTTTCACGCTGTTGCGCCGCGGCGAGCTGATCGCGGTGCCGCCACCGGAGAAGGCGCTCGCGTTCCTGGCGAGCGACGAGCGCACGCCAGGGCAGCCCCGCGCGCAGCGGCGCGCGATAGTCGGGTCGCCAGCGACGGTGCGCGCCGAGCTCGAGGAGGTCGTGAGCAGCTACGGGGCTGAGGAGGCGATCGTCGTGAGCATCACCTACGAGCACGAGACCAGGCGGCGCTCCTACGAGCTGCTCGCGGAGGTATTTGGCCTGACTAGCGCGGGCCAGCCGGTCGAGTAACCAACGGTTGTCCTCCGAGCGAGACCCACCTGCGCTCGACGCGAGCGGACCAGAGGTCATGCTGAGCTCCGGCGATGCGGGGTCGCAGCGGCCCGTCACCGCCACCTCGCCGTGGGCGCCATTTCGCTCGGATGTCTTCCGCGCGATGTGGACGGCGCAGTTCGTCAGCAACATCGGTGGCTGGATGCAGACGGTTGGAGCGCAGTGGCTGATGCTGTCACTGACGACCGCCGCCGCGCCCGTCGCACTTATCCAGACCGCGTCGAGCTTGCCGGTGCTGCTCTTCGCCGTACCCGCGGGAGCCGTCGGCGACCTGGTCGATCGCCGACGCTTCCTGCTGGTTGCGCAGACATTCATGCTGCTCGCGGCGCTCGCACTGGGAGCGCTCGCGCTAGCCGGACTCGTGACTCCAGTGGTGCTGCTCGCACTCGTGTTCGCCCTCGGTGCCGGACAGGCGTGGACCTCACCGACGTGGCAGACCCTGCAGCCGGAGCTGGTGCCAGCCGCCGAGCGTCCGCAGGCGATCGCGCTCGGCTCGGTGAACATGAACCTCTCGCGTGCCGTCGGGCCAGCGATCGGCGGCCTGTTGGTCGCCGCGACCAGCGTCGGCTCGGTCTTCATGATCAATGCGGCGAGCTTCCTGGCGGTGATCGCCGTCATCGCGCGCTGGCGCGGAGGTGGACGGCGAAGCGGCGCACTGGCCAGTGAGCACGTCGGTGAGGCGATCCGCGCCGGCGGACGCTACGTCGCTGCGAGCCCCGCGCTGCGGGTCGTGCTGCTGCGCTCCGCGTTGTTCGTCTTCTTCGCGAGCTCGATCTGGGCGCTGCTGCCGTTGACCGCGAGGAGCGAGTTGCACCTCGGTTCCGGCGGCTACGGTCTGCTGCTGGGGTGCGTCGGGGTCGGCGCGGTGGCCGGCGCGGCGCTGCTGCCACGTTTGCGCGCTCGCTTGACGCCCGGCGCGATGCTGAGTATTGGCTCGGTCGTCGTCGGCGCGCTGGCGCTCGTGCTCGCCTACGTGCACGTCACCGTGCTCGTCGGCGCCGCGCTCGCGCTCGGCGGGACCGCCTGGATCCTGGTGCTCTCGACGCTCAACTCCGTCTATCAGTCGAGTCTTCCGGGCTGGGTCAAGGCGCGCGGCATGGGCTTCTACCTGATCGTCTTCCAGGGTGGCAATGCCATCGGCAGCGCCGCGATGGGGCTTGCCGCCGGGCAGGCGGGACTGTCGCCCACGCTGCTCGCCGCCGCGATCGGGCTCGCGCTCGGTCCCCTCGTGGGACTGCGTTTCCCGCTCAAGACGCTCGAGCCCGAGGAATTGCTGCCGGCCAGCGAATGGCCAACGCCGCAGCTGGTGAGCGAGGACCCTGCAGCGGGGCCGGTCATGGTGAGTGTCGAGTACTGGTCCCAAGCAGGACTGGAGGACAGCTTGCAACAGGCACTCCACGACGTGCGCTGGAGTCGCCGGCGCACGGGGGCTGTCTCCTGGCGGATGTGGCGTGAGAGCTCACAGTCGCGGCGCTTCGTCGAGCAGTTCGTGGTCGCGTCCTGGCAGGAACACCTGCGCCAGCACGAGCGGATTAGCGTGCGCGACCAAGAACGCCTCGAGCGCATTCGCGCGATGACCGATCCCAGCCAGCCGACGGTCGTCACGCACTGGATCGCACCCCGCCGGCCGACGTGAGACGGGGCGCCTTCAGCGCTGCCGTTCGAGCTCGTCGATCTGCCGCCGAGCGGCTTGCAGGGCGTCGCGGTGCTGGCGCTCACGGGCGAGCACGAGGGTGAGGAGCACGCTGGTCGCGAGGATCAGCAGGCCGGGCAGGAGCAGTGCGTGTTCGCGACTGATCCCGCGCAGTTCGGCGAGCAGGTCGAGGGGCTGCTGTGCCTGGAAGTCGGCGATGAGGGTCTGGGGTGCGCCGCCGATCGCGTGATAGTCGGCGAGCAGTCGGTAGGTACCTGGATGCAGCCCTCGTCCGAGCGCTTCGCGCAGCTGGCTGGTGTGACCGGGCGCCAGCGGCGGGGTCGTGAAAGCGCGAGTGGCAATCGGCCGGCTTGCCGGGATCCCCTCGTTTAGGCGGTAGAGCCTCAGCGCGACATCGAGCGTGCCGGGGGCGCTGCCGGTGTTCTTGGTTTGGGCCGCCACCTGTGCGCCCTGGCTGACCGCGCCCTGTGCGGTGAGCAGGCGGAGCTGCATCTGCGAGGAAGGCAGCTCGTTGGGGGCGATGAGCTGAAAGGAGGTCCTCGTCGCGAGGTCGTGGCTCGAGCCGAAGGCCATGTGCCCGATTGCGGTGTAGGAGCCGGCGGGTAGCGGGTGCGCGAGATTCAGCACGAATTCGCGGGTCGCGCCTGGGAGCACGATGTCTGTCGCCAAGCTTCTGGCCAGTACGCGTCGCCCGGTGTGGTCGTGGATGGTCAGCGCGATGCGGCTGGGACTCGCGAGGTCCTGACCGCTGTTGTGCGCGTCCAAGGCCAGCCGCAGCGTGCGCGGCTTCAGCTGCGAGACACGCAGGTCCGTCAGCTGGCCGGAAGAGCGGTAGTGGCCGGGCAGGCGCAGGATGTCGACCCCGAGCAACTGCTCGACGATTCGCACCGGCGTGCCGCGGGCGACGGGCATAGCTTGGTAGATGACGCCCAGATTTGCCGTGCGCGCACGGCGCGGGAGGTCGTGCCAGTCCAGGGATACCTCGCGCGAAGCGCCCGGGGGTAGGACGAAGTGGGACGTGTCACTCGAAAGGATGCCACGAGCGGCGCGCAGCGCCAGCGGCGTGAGTTCGTAGGAGAAGGCTCCCGAGGGGAGTTGGGAGAGGAGGACCGGTATGACGTGTACGTCGAGGGTGACCTGCGTGGTGTTGGCGACGCCGGTCGGAGCCAGTGTCAGCGGTGGATGGGCGACGATGTAGCGGCGGGCTGGTGTAATCGAGAAGGCTCCGCCCAGCGGCGTGGCAACGGTGGCGGCGGCGGGCTCGGGAAGGAGACACAGAGAGAGCACTGCGAGCGCGAGCGCGACGCCCGGAAAGAGAGCTGCGAGCGATAGTGCGACGCCCGCAACGCGTCGCGCTATGTGCGCTCGCTCCTGGTGGCGCATAGCTCTCTCACTTGCGCGTCTGGGGACGCTCACGCGCGCCTATTGCAAGGTGTAGGTCGCGGTCAGGCTGTACACACACCCAGAGAGCAGGGTCTCGCTGGCATTGATCGGTTGCGAGTAGTTGGCGGTGAGGATGCTTGCGGCAAGCAGCTGATTGGTCGCGCTGGCGACCGTTTGCGGCGATCCGCTGATGTTCACCGGGCCGGCTGCGGTCACGCCTCCCAGCAAGCTCGTCACGCTGACCGAGAGCGGGTTCTGCAGGCTCGACTCGCTGCCAGAGCAGCCGAGGGTGCTGGCCGCCATGTGACCGGGATTGGACGTGGCCGCATCCTTGACGGTCAGGTTCCAGCTCGGATTCGTGTCGGTGAGAGTGAGCAGGCCGCTGGTGTTGGCGGTGGAGTCGGCCTGGAAGCCGGTTGCAAAGGCGGTCGCGGGAGTCGCGGTAATCGCAAGGATGCCCAGTGAGGTGCCTGAGACGACCTGCGTCGCCGATGCCGCGTTCGCCGGACCGGCGGCGCTAGCAAGCAGCGCGATCATCGCTATGAGGAGCGTAAGTGAGCCGACGATTCTTCTGATTATCACTTTTTCTCCTAAATAGTCGAAAGTAGGGAAGAGGCCGATTTCTAACTAACACAAGTACCACGTCAATCGGACAAATAAACCGAATCTGCCGCATGGTTAGGCAATAGTTGTAGAGCCTCGAATGGGTCTAAAACGCCTTAGCTGTGCGAGTTATCCCTATTTCTAGGGGGTATACGACTCTGTTAATTGAGTCGATCCTTGCAGTTGAGATGAACTAACAAGAAAGCCTAGCAAATCCCCTTAATCGCACAAATTCTGTTCTTAAGAATAAACGTTTGTACGAAGAAAATCGATAGATCTGAACTAGCCGGGTCTTTTGTGCGTTAGAGCCCCTGTTATCCCACCCCTGGAAGGGAGTACTCGTGTACGCAAAGCTCCATCGACGCGGCGTAACAGGCGGTATGCGCCGGCTGTTTGCGCTCGTGCTAACCGCCATGTTCTTCGCGGGGCTCGCGGCGCTGCCGACGGCCTCCGCCGCCAGCGGCTCCGTGACGCCCAGCGTCATCTCCTCCGAAGGGGGCGTCGCGATCGACATCCCCGTAGGTCAGCTGACTTCCATCGCTTCGTCGCTGCCGGTAGCCGATCTTGGTCTGACGCCCGCCGAGCTGGAAAAAACGCTGACCTCGCTGCCCGGGCTCACGAGCCTGAACGTCCTGCAGACGACGCTTCTACAGACGCTGCTCGCTGCGCTCCCGCTCGGCACGACGCTCGACGGGCTGCTCCAGGGCGTGCTCAGCGACCTCGGGATCAAACTCGCGCCGGTCGAACTGCTGAGTGCGCTGGTCGGCGAGGCTCAGGATCCCAGTCAGGTGGCCGCGATCGTCGGTGACCTCGCGGGTTCGCTGAGCCCCACGCAGCTCACCGAACTGCAGGGCGTCCTGGGGCCGCTCACCGGTGCTCTTACGGGCAGCCAGCTCACATCGGTCCTAGGTGAGCTGGAGAGCGTGCTGGGCGGCCTCGGCACCGGCGAACTCACGTCGATCCTGGGTGTCCTGCAAGGCTCTCTGACCGGCGCAAATCTCATCCAGCTGCAGGAACTGCTGAAAAATCTGGGGTCGCTCACGCCGAGCCAGCTCCAGGCCCAGTTGCAGCAGCTGCTCGATGGGCTGAGCACCGGCCCGCTCTCTGAACTGATCGCACAGGTCGTCGGCCTACTGAGCCCAGCTCAAGTGCAGCCGTTGCTCGGGAGCTTGTTCGGTGGCCTCTCGTTTAGCTCCACGACTGCCGGCCAGCTTGCCGGCAACCTGGGGGTGCCGCTGGAAACACTCGCCAAAGACATCGGCACCACCAGCGAAGAGTTGCCTGCGACCGTCGGGGCGCTCACTGCGCCGCTGGGCGAAAATGGACAGCTGCTCAGCCTGCTCAACGGACTCGGTGGCCTCAACCTGAGCATCCTCAGCCCGACTCACATCGAAGAAACGAAAGGCGGGGAAGGCTCGGGTGGGTCTGGTGGCTCCGGGGGATCGAGTGGCTCCGGAGGGTCGGGCGGTGGCTCGAGCACCAATCCCGGCGGATCGAGCACCGCTGGTGGCACGATGCTCGTCGTCAACCTGCCCGCCGCGAGCGCGGTGGCGGCGGCTGCGAAATCGGCCGCCAAGAAGCTCGGGAAGGTCAAGATCCTGAGCCACAAGGTCAAGGGCCGCGTCGCGACCCTCGTGATCTCCGTGCCCGCCGCCGGCAAGCTGACGCTGACCGGCCGTGGAGTGAGCACCGTGCGACGCAAAGCCGGCAAGGCCTCCCGAGTCACGGTCAAGGTCCTGCTCAGCAAGGCGGGTACGGCATCCCTGCACAAGCACCGCAATCGCCTGAAGGTGAAGCTCAAGGCGGCCTTCGCTCCCAGTAGCGGAGCGCGCTCCTCGGCGACGAGCACCGTTACCTTCGCTTAGGGATGCGCGCTGGAGGACCGGGGTTGCTCGGACGAGCCCCGGTCCTCGCCGCGCGCTATGTCGGATGCATACAGGAGATCGACCATTAGATTCGATCAATGGAAAAGATCCACAAGATGGGTTTGTGCTGCTCGGCATATGGGGAGACTGTCGACTAGCCAGACGCGCGGGGATCGCCCGGTGAGTAGGTTCAGCAGCACCTCGTGCGTTGGAGCGTGAGGGCCCGGAGCCGGTCGACCCGGGTCCTCATTTTTCGGCCACCTGCGGTCGAGAGGCCTCCCGCTACATCGGTGCTCGTCGCCAGCTCCTCGATCCGGGCGATGTCCGCACCTCGCACGCTCGGTCGACTGTGAGGTTACGTGTGGTGTTGGTCCTGGCGGTAGTGGCCGATGCGAGCGATGTCACGGCCTGTTGAGGGGCACTGCCACCACGCAGTGTCGGTCTGCTCGTCCCATGATGGCGTTGCAGGATGGGGGTGGCCCGGGCAGGCTGGTCGGGCCTGACCCCAGCCGCCGCGTGTCTCCGGGAAGAACTGTTCCTGGAGATAGTCTGCGAATCGCTCCAGCAGCGCCGCACCGCGCTCCTCGGGCGTAACGATGAACGAGACACGGCCTGTCTCAGATAGCTCGCGGAGATGCACCGCCCAACACGCCTCGTCGTCCCATTGGCCCCGACCGTAGGAGACCTCCAGAGGGATCGCCTGCGGCTGCTGCAGGTCAGCAAGGACGGCATCCACGGCCAGCCAGCCAGCCTGGCGGGCTCTCGGTACCCACCCCATGATTGTTGCAGCGAGCCCGCTTCAACGCTGACCGCCCGTGCCTCGCCTTTGTCCCAAAGTCGCATGAGGGCCCGCCTAAACCGCCGTTGATTTGATGACGCCGTGTAGGGGAGAGAGGCTGACTACTGCTCGTCATTACTCCCAAGCAATGGCCTCCAAGCGAGGGGCTCTTGCGGCATCTGGTCCTCCATGCCCGGGTACTGGGGGTTTCTTCAGTGCTGGCCAGGATTTCCGGGGCTTGACGCTGAAGCGAAGAGATGGCGGGGGCAGGATTCGAACCTGCGAAGGCAGTGCCAACGCGTTTACAGCGCGTCCCCTTTGACCGCTCGGGAACCCCGCCAGGGAGCGCGATGATAGCGGTCGGACCAACGTCGACCGTCCCCGACGACCACGAAGAGATAGTCGATATGTGCGGGATCCAGGCGCTTGACCATGCCGCTCCAGCTTCGGTTTCCGCCACGTGTGCAGATGGCGACTCCCCAGCGGCCTTTCGTGAAGCGGGTCGATGTCTTGACTTGCACCCGCAGTAGCTTGCGCTGCCTCTCGGCGATGAAGTCGCATGTCGGGCTGTGACCGACCGGCACATAAATCGCGTGGCCCTGCGATGCGAACCATTCCATAGCGGAAAGCTCGCCGAGATCGCCCTGACGTCGAGGTGAAAGACGCGGCACGGGTACAAACATACGTTCCCATGCAGACGAGCGCTACAGCGGGGCGGTGTACGCCCCGCCCCCGCTCAGCTGGCCTCGCGCAGTAACTGTGCCTCGGGCAGCGTCTGTAGCTTCTTGAGCGTGCGGTTCTCGATCTGGCGCACGCGCTCGCGGGTGATGTTGAAGGCGCGACCGACCTCCTCGAGGGTGCGCGAGCGCCCGCCGGTGATGCCGTAGCGCATCTCGAGCACCTCGCGCTCACGGCGCGGGAGCACGGCGAGCACGCGTCCGACGCTCTCGCGGCGCAGCGAGTCCGAAGCAGTCTCGAAGGGCGACTCCGCGGCGACATCCTCGACGAAGTCCGCGAGCGCGGAGTCGTCCTCATCGCCGACCGGTTTCTCGAGCGAGATCGGCTGCTGAGCCATTCGCAGGATCTCGCGGACTTCGGTGCTCGGCAGCTCCAGCTCGGCTGCGATCTCCGCCGGCGTGGGCTCACGCCCGAGCTGTTGGATCAGCTGGCGCTCGGTGTGAATCACACGGTTGAGCTTTTCGGCCATGTGCACCGGAATGCGAATTGTGCGTGCCTTGTCGGCGATTGCGCGCGTCACCGCCTGGCGGATCCACCAGGTCGCGTATGTCGAGAACTTGTAGCCGCGGCGATAGTCGAACTTCTCCACGGCTCTGATCAGTCCCAGCGAGCCCTCTTGAATCAGATCGAGGAAGGTCAGGCCGCGGCCCATGTAGCCCTTCGCGATCGATACGACCAGGCGCAGGTTGGCCTCGACCATGTGCTGCTTGGCGATCACGTCGCCCCGTTCGATGCGCTTGGCCAGGGCGACCTCTTCGGCGGCGCTCAGCAGCGGGACGCGTCCGATCGAGCGGAGGTAGAGGCGTAGCGAGTCCAAGCCAGCGTCGACGGCAGCCGACTCGGATTCGACGCGCTTGAGATCTTCCAGGCGCGCACGCAGGTCGTGGACTTCATCGAGCTCTGCGTCGGTGTCGTCATCTTCGGATGGCTCGCTGACCTCATCCGACGACTGCACACCGTGGAGCGGGATCGGGGTCGATTCGACCGCGTTCTCCTCGACGAGGCGAGTAGTGGCGACGGTCGCCTCGGCGCTCTCGCCGACGATCTCGATCCCGTGCTCCTCGAGATAGCTGAACAGGTCCTGGACCTGCTCGGCCGAGAGCTCGGCCTCCTCCAGCGCCGACGTGAGATTCGCAGAGGTTACGAATCCACGTTCCTGACCATCGGCGATCAGGGCATGCAGCTCCTCGATGTCGACTACCGCAACGACGGCGTCGACAGCGTTTGTGCCCGTGCCCTGCGACCCAACATCGACTTTATTGCTCAACTCGGACCCCCGGGATCCATGCGGCTTCCCCGTCGAGGCGTTGGCCCCGACCTCCCCAACTGCTGCGACCTACCCAAAGCCTCCTATCCGTGATTCCTGGCCCTGTAGCCGGCTGTCGTCGGTTCGCTTCCGGATGGGCCCTCAACTCCCCAAACACACTCCAGGCCTCCGCGTTGCGGGCTTGACCTGAAGCAATGTGCGGAGTGATACCAGATCGGCGGGCGCTCCGAGTCGGTTGTTCAGAGGGCCGTTCACACGGAAGTCCGCGACTAGGTCCAAGGGGCCGCGCACCGAGCGTAGCCGCGAGAGGTCGCTAGGCTTGCCGAGCAGTGTCGAGCCCGACCGGAGCAACATCGTCTCTGACGCCTCGCGGCATGGAGGACGTGCAGGCACGGACGCCCGCGATCGGTGTCGGTCTCTCGCGGGTCGGGGTCACGGGTGTCGAGAAGGTCGTGCGGATCCGTGACGAGCTGTTCTTCGCGCGCCTGGAGTGCTTCGTCGATCTGAGCGGTGCGCAGAAGGGCGCGCACATGTCGCGCTTCGAGGAGGTCGTCAACGAGGCGATCAGCGAGGTCGTGCTGAACGAGTCGCCCTTCCGTGCCGAGACGCTCGCGCGCGACATTGCGGAGCTAGTGCGTGAGCGTCAGGGCGCCGCGCGCGCGGAAGTGACGATTGCGGCGCGCTACCCCGAGCATAAGCCGGCGCCGGTCTCAGGCGTGGCGACGCAGGAGATCTACACACTCCACGGTCGTGCCGTCGCGCTAGAGGGCGGCACGCGTCACCTTGTCGGCGTCTCCGCGACAGGCATGACGGCCTGCCCGTGCGCGCAGGAGCTGATCGCCGCACGCGCCCGCGAGCGTCTGATGGGCGAGGAGGGCTTCTCGGCCGAGCAGGTCGAACGGATTCTCGCGCAGGTACCTGTCGCGACACACAACCAGCGCGGGCTTGGAACGCTCTACATCGGCTGCCTGGAGGACTGCGAGGCTGAGATCGACGCGAGGGCTCTGCTCGAGATCGTGGAGGGCTCGATGTCCTCGGAGATCTACGAGCTGATGAAGCGCTCCGACGAGGTCGAGGTCGTCGAGAAGGCCCACCGCCGTCCGCGCTTCGTCGAGGACTGCGTGCGCGAGATGCTCGCCGGCGTCATCCGCGCGTTTCCAAGTCTCGATGGTGCGAGCTTCGTCTCCGCGCGCCAGGAGAACCTCGAGACGATCCACCAGCACAATGTGCTTGCCGAACGTCACAGCTTGCTCGCCGAGCTGCGCGCCGAGCTCGAGTCCGGGGCGCCCGGCATACAGCAGACGACGCTCGAGCAGTGGCTCGACGGCGGCTCGGGCTCAGGAGCCTGAGGGACGCGCCTGCGCCTGCGCGAGCCGGCGGCGCAGTCCGAAGAAGTAGTCCAGACCCGAGAGCACCGTGACAAGCACCGTCACGTAGAGCAGCAGTGATACCCACAGCGGCTTGTCGTGAACCGCGATTACCGCGAGGATCGCGGCGATTTGCAGACAGGTCTTGATCTTGCCGAACATGCTTGCCGCCATCACGACGCCGGCTTGCGTCGCGCCCATACGCAACACCGTCACGGCGAGCTCGCGCGTGATGATCACCATCGCGATCCACGCCGGTAGGCGGTTGAGTGAGACGAGCGAGAGCAGCGCCGCGATGATCAGCAGCTTGTCGGCGAGCGGGTCCATGAGCTTGCCGAATGTCGTGATCGAGCCTCGCGCGCGCGCCAGGTAGCCGTCGACGAAGTCTGTTAGCGACGCCAGCGCGAACACGACCGCGGCGAGCACGTCGCCGGAGGGCGTATTGCCGAGTAGCGCTGCAACCAGGACCGGGACGAGCATGATCCGGAGGACCGTGAGGACGTTCGGTAGGTTCAGTGGGAACACGTCGGGGCATTATGTCGGCATCGGTGCTCCCCAACCAACCGCGAAGGAGCGAAATCGGCATGAAGAAGCGCACACTCGGGCCGGACGGTCCTGAGGTCTCTGAGATCGGACTCGGCTGCATGGGCATGTCCGCCTTCTACGGGTCCACCGACGAGGGTGAGGCGATCGCGACGATTCAGCGCGCGCTGGAGCTCGGCTGCAACTTCCTCGACACGTCAGACATGTATGGGCCGCACACCAATGAGCAGCTCGTCGGCCGCGCGATAGCCGGCCGGCGCGAGGGGGTCTTTCTTGCGACGAAGTTCGGGATCAAGCTCGATCCCGGGCCGCCGGCTCGGCGCGAGATCGATGGCAGCGCCACCTACGTACGTGAAGCCTGCGAGGGCTCGCTGCGGCGCCTCGGCGTCGATCACATCGATCTCTACTACCAGCATCGCGTCGATCCCAAGACGCCGATCGAGGAGACCGTCGGCGCGATGGCTGAGCTCGTGCAGGAGGGCAAGGTCCGCCACCTCGGTCTCTCCGAGGCCGCGCCCGCGACGATCCGCCGCGCTCATGCCGTGCACCCAATCGCGGCGGTCCAGACCGAGTACTCGCTGTGGACGCGCGACGTCGAGAGCGAGATCCTGCCGACACTGCAGGAGCTCGGGATCGCACTTGTCGCGTACTCACCGCTCGGGCGCGGGTTCCTTGCGGGTCGCTTCACCTCCAGCGAGGAGCTCGACGAGGGCGACTTCCGCCGTTATGGCCCGCGCTTCACCGGCGAGAACGGCGAGCGCAACCGCGAGCTCGCCGACCGCGTGCGCGAGCTCGCGCAGGAGAAGGGCGTGACGCCTGGGCAGCTCGCGCTCGCGTGGGTCCTGAGTCGTGGTGAGAATGTCGTTCCGATCCCGGGCACCAAGCGCCGTAGCTATCTCGAGGAGAACCTCGCCGCCGCCGAGATCGAGCTGAGCGCCGAGGAGGCCGAGCGCATTGCCGCCGCTGTGCCACCTGCTGCGGGCGAGCGCTACGACGAGCAGGGGATGCGCGGGGTCAACCTGTAGCGCGACGCGGCGTCGGGTCCGTCGTTGACGGCGGTATCTGCCGCTGGGCGTCGCCGTCCGCGGCCGACGACTTAGCGTCCGGTCGTTGGTCGCGGAGTGTGTGGTGTGTATGTCATTTTTGGATGTAGCATCGCTTTGCTATCGTGATATCTAGATAGCTAGACGTTGCGGCATTGTGAGAGGAGTTATTGATGCCTTCCCCTGCGAATCCCGACCATCCGCGATCCGGTCGCGGTCCCGCCAAGAGCGCGGAGCCGACGGCGGCGCTGTTCGTGCGGATCCCGACCGAGCACGCGCGACGCTTGGACCGCGCGGCCTTCGAGCTGCGAGTTCCCAAGCAGAGCCTCGTCTCGGAGCTCGTCGACCGCTACGTCAATCCGGACTCGCTGGCTTCGCTCGTCGCGCTTGGTCAGGGGTGGGGAAAGCACGAGGACGGCACCCCACGCAGAGCGGTTGTCGCAGATACGTGCGCCGCCGGTGACGACGAGGGGCCATATGACGCTGCTGGGACGGTTGGTATCGGTGGAGGAGGCCGACGTCGCGTTACGGTCGAGACCCTCGATCAGGGTGACCTGACTGTCGGCCACCACTCATTCCGCCCGCGCAGCCCCGAAGTGCTGACGCCTGAGGACGCTGCGGAGCTGTTGCAGGTCGACCCCGACGTCGTATTGGAGCTGGCGCGTGCCGGCACGCTGCCCGGCCGCGAGTTGGGTGGCGAGTGGCGCTTCGCGCGGGTCGCGCTGCTGGAGTGGTTGGGCGCCGGAGGTGCCGACGGGACCGCTGACGCGCGCGCCAAGGGATAGGGTGCAGCTATGGCTCTAGTCCCCATGGTCGTCGAGCGCACCGCACGCGGCGAGCGCGAATTCGACATCTACTCGCGCCTGCTCAACGAGCGCATCATCTTCCTCGGCACGCCGATCGACGATCAGGTCGCCAATCTCGTTGTCGCGCAGTTGCTGCACCTCGAGTCCGAGGATCCCGAAAAGGACATCTCGATCTACATCAACTCGCCCGGCGGCTCGATCTACTCGGGCCTCGCGATCTACGACACGATGAACTTCGTCAAGCCCGACATCCAGACGATGTGTGTGGGGGTCGCGATGTCGATGGGCTCGCTGCTGCTCGCCGGCGGCACCAAGGGCAAGCGCGCCGTTCTGCCCAACAGTCGCATCCTGATCCACCAACCCTCGGCTGGCTTTGAAGGGCAGTCCACGGACATCGAGATCCATGCGCGCGAGATCCTCAAGGTGCGCGAGCGGATCGACGAAATCTACGCGCAGCACACCGGGCGCCCGCAGGAGCAGGTCCGCGAAGACATGGAGCGCGACCGCTTCTTCAACGCCGAGCAGGCGCTGGAGTACGGGCTGATCGATCGGGTGCTCGAGAGCCACTAGCTCGTTCGACGCCTCGGGAGCAGGCCAGCCCGGCGTGCCGCGGGCACTCCCAGTCGCGTTGCTCCGCCAGTCACGAGGCGGTAGATGAGTTTTGAGGCCGGCATGCGATAGCTGGCCTCTGTATGAGGGGAGTAGACGATCTTCGACCGCGCGGGGTCGGATTCCAGCCAGCCGGTGTGCTTACGCTGGTGCTGGCCGACGACGTGGCGACTGAAGTTGTGTGCGGTCATGCCGCCGCGGCGATTGCCAGCCGGGATCAGTCCCGCGGCAGCGTCCAAGAGGATTCCGCTCGGTTCGGTACCGGCGAGCGAAACGGGGACGACGAAGGGAAGATCGTCGGCTCCGATCCAGCCGAGCAGCACGTGCGGAAGGTGGGCGGCGCGCCTGGTCGCACGTCGATGGTCCAGGCGTGGCTCGGTGCCGTTCTTGGGGGGTCGCTGCGACACTGGATCGGAGCTCGGCAGTGGCACGCCGTACACCTCCGGCTTGCCGTCACAGGAGAGGTCTGGCCAGACGATGACGCGTTCCACAGCGAGCTCGATCCCGACGCGCGTCGCGTAGATGCGCTGCCACCACTTCCAGATTGGCGAAACGTCGGCCCAAGGCTCGAACCGCTCCCAGCGCTCGAGCATCGATGCCGGGTAGTCGGCAAGTGGCTCCGAGAGCGTGGCTCGACCCTGCACCAAGACGTACTCCGGGCGCTCATGAGTCGCGTGTGTACGAGTGTGGAAGGCGAGTGCGACGTTCGGATCTTGGCGGATGCGCTCTAGCTTCTTTGGCACCCCGACGGAGCTGTTGACAGTGATTGTGCCGGCTTCGCGGTCGCGTACTCCGAAGTTGGTGACGGGGAGGATCACGACTCCCTGAGCCGGTGTCGCGTAGGCCAGCCCGACGACGTGATCGCCATCGAGGATTCGGTCGACCGAGTCCGGCCAGGCGGAGGCGACGGCGCTCATTGGCTGGTCCTCCGCATCTGTTGCGACGGCGCTCATTGGCTGGTCCTCCGTATCTGTTGCGACGGCACTCATCGGCTGCTCCTCCGCATCCGTTGCAGTCATGCGCCCTCCAATTCATGAGTAGTCAATTAATGGCATATCATACATATCTGATGACATGTCACTGGTAGGCTCCGCGCGTGGATCAATTGCTCGAGCTAGGCCTCTGCCTCAAGGCCGCCCAGCGGGGCATCGAGCGTGCCATGAACGAGGCGCTCGAGCCGCTCGGCGTCACCGCCGCACAGGCGGACGCGATCACCGTTATCGGACAGGCCGAGCCCCTTTCGCTTAGGGAGCTCGGGGATCTCCTGATCGCCGAGGCCGGACATCCAAGTCGGCTCGTCGACCGGCTGGTGGCGGCGGGCTACGTGGAACGGCTCGCCGCGGCCGAGGACCGCAGGCGCATTGTCCTCTCCCTGACCGGGAAGGGCCGCGAGCTCTCAGTCAAGATCGAGGACACGCGGCGCGGCGTCCTCGATCTCGCTCGACAGCTGATCGGCGAGCAAGACCTCGCGCCGACGCTAGAACTATTCAACGGGATGCTCGAGCACACGCCTTACAAGGAGCTGATCGACCGGCGCCGCGAGCTGTTTGGCGGTTCGACCGCCTAGCGTCCCGCGTGTGAAGCCGTGGCGCATGCTCGGGACGAGGCTCAGCGTGGGTGCGCTCGCGCTGTGCTCGACCGCGTGGCCCGGGTGGCGCTGCAGACCATCCGTCGGCGCCAGCGCGTGAATGCGTGGGAAGGCAATCGCGGCTTACGAGGTGCTTGATCCGACGGCGCTCTGCTTCCATGCGAGGTCAGCGCTACCTGATCCGACGGCGCTCTCTGCTTCCATCCTGCGATGAGCTCGGAAGCGCAGGAGCCGTTGCCTACTCAGCCAGTGACTCGCGACGGCGCGGAGGACGCCACGCGTCGAACTCGTCTGGCGAATGAGCGCACCTACCTCGCGTGGTGGCGCACCGGGCTCACGTCGCTTGCCGTGAGCCTTGGCGCCGGGAAGCTGATTCCGGCGCTAGCCCCCGGCGTGCGGTGGCCTTATACGGTCGCTGGCATTGGTTTTGCGCTCGTCGGGCTGATCTTCATCGGCTATGCCTCCGTGCGTCATCGGCGCGTCGAGCAGGCGCTCGCCCGGGGCGAGTTCGCTCCGCCCGAGGGCCGGCTGATCGCGGCGCTCGCGGTCGTCGGTGTCGCACTTGCGCTGCTCGTGTTGGGGATCGTGCTCACGCAGAGCTGACGATTGATCGTGCGCGGACCCCGGCGGCTCGCGACACGAGCCGCCGAGATCGCCGCATCGTCAGATCGCGCTATGACGCGGTATCGCTCGGGTTGGTCGGATGGCGCTTGGTCTGGCTTGGGTTGGCCGGATGGTGCTTGGTCTGGCTTGGGTTGGCCGGATGGCGCTTGGCCTGTCGCTTGGCTTTGCGCGCCGCCGATTGTTCGGCGGTCTTCTCGCGCGCCTCGCCGTAGGACTGCTTGACGAGCGTCTTGCCACCCGACCAGCCGAACGCGCGTGCGAGCAGCACGATCGCAAAGAAGATGTCCCACGCCGTCGTGATGAGCTGCTGCGTCACCGAGTACGCGTTCGCGTTGGCTGCGCTGGTGATGCCTTTCAGCGAGAGCACGTTGAAACCCTGTGTGACGCCTGCGCCGCCCGGCGTTACGGAGGTGACATTGGCGATTGAGTTCCCCGCGACCACGCGCATGATTGTGTGAAAGCTGACCGGAATGTTGTAGGCCGCCAAGAAGACCGCGATGATCCCGAGCATCGCCACCCAGCTGATCGCCTCCGGGAGCACGACGCGCGCGAGATAGGCTCGCGGTTGGACGAGGATCGCGCCGCCGACCTTCGCCTGTACCCACCATTTCTTGACACGCTCGCGCAGCGCCTGTGCGACCAGGAACAGCAGGACGACGATGCCCGCGAGCAGGATCACAGTGGCCCATGGATGATCGCTCACAAACTTGAACTGGAGGTTGAACGATCCGCCGACGCTCAGAAATAGATATAGATAGCCGAGCATCCCGATCACCGAGTAGAAGATTTTCTGCACCGCGTAGCCCGCCAGGATGCCGGCGAAAGCGGCTGCCGCGATGATCGAGGTGTACATCAGCATCATCGTCAGCGTGCCGAGGTTCGCTGGCAGCACACCATTGAGCGCGACCGCCGCCGCGTAGCACGCCAGGACCTGTAGCCAGCTGATCTCGGAGTCGGGGTAGCCGTAGCGCAGGATCGAGTACCAAGCGAGCGCCGTCATCGTCGTCTGCAAGGTGATTAGTGCGATCGCCGCGAGTAGATAGCCGATCGAAACGCTCGTCATTGTGTGCCAGAGCGATTTGAACCAGCCCGCGATATCCCAGCCGGCGAGCGTCGCGGCGGCGCCGATGATGACGATGACGAGCGCTCCGATCAGTAGTCGTCGCGGGTGGAATCGGCCCCCCGTTGGCGCAAGTGCATGTGAGCTCGCCATCCGCCGATCTTAGGGCGCGCCAAACAACCGTGCGCGAAGCGCAAATCCTTTATCCAACCCCTACTTACAGTTCACCCCGTCGGGGTGAGGGCCACTCACCCGTGTCGGCGGACACTGTTACGGTGGGAGATGCGGTCGGCCAGGTGCTTTCGTTCGGCGTCGGCGTCGCTCTCAGTCCGATCCCGATCATTGGCGTCGTCTTGATGTTGGGAACGCCGCAGGCCCGCGCCAACGGCCTGGCCTTCATCGCCGGCTGGATCTTTGGTCTCGCGGTAGTCGGCGCGATCGTGTTGCTCGCGGCCAGCGGCGCCGGTGCCAGCGACAGCGGTGCTCCGGCTGATTGGGTCGGGATCGTCAAGCTCGCGCTTGGGGTCCTGCTCGGGATCGTCGCGGTGCGCCAGTGGCATGCGCGTCCGCGCGCCGGCACCGAGCCCAAGCTGCCCGCTTGGATGAAGGCAATCGACACGTTCACGCCGCTCAAGGCCGCCGCGATGGCGGTTGTGCTCTCGGCTGTGAACCCGAAGAATCTCCTACTCGTCGTCGGTGCCGCCGCCGCGATTGCGCAGACCGGCGCGAGCACCGTCGATCAGGCAGTCGCGCTTGCGGTCTTCGTGCTGCTGGGAACGATTGGCCCGGCGATTCCCGTCGCGATCTACTTTCTGTTGCGCGAGCGCGCGGCCGCAGTCCTTGAGGGCATGCGCGGTTGGATGGCGCGCGAGAACGCCACGATCATGGCCGTGCTCTGCCTGGTCATCGGCGCGAAGCTCATCGGGGACGCGATCAGCGGGTTGGCGGCGTGAGCGACTGGCCGATGCCGGCCTTGGCTTGGCCCCCGCGGTAGTTGCTCGTGAGCTGGCTGTTCCCCTCGCTGCGCGGCTACCGCCGCGACTGGCTGCGCGGGGACGTGCTTGCGGGCCTGACCGTCTGGGCGGTGCTCGTGCCCGAGGCACTTGCCTACGCGTCGATCGCCGGGGTCTCGCCCGTCATCGGGCTCTACGCCGCGCCCGCCGCGCTGATCTTCTACGCGGCGTTTGGCAGCTCCAAGCACCTCGTCACCGGCCCAATGGCCGCCACCGCCGCGCTGTCCGCGGCGACCGTCGGCACCTATGTCTCGGGCGCCGGCGGGAAGTTCCTCGCGATGACCTCCGCGCTGGCGATCGCCGTCGGCATCGCCGCCTTGGCCGCCGGCATCCTGCGGCTTGGCTTCCTCGCAAGCTTCATCTCCGAGCCTGTGCTCAAGGGCTTCATCGTCGGTCTGGCGCTGACGATCATGGTCGGGCAGTTGCCCAAGATATTCGGCGTGCCCAAGGGCTCGGGCGACTTCTTCGAGCAGCTCTGGGATCTGATTACAAAGCTCGGCGACACCGATGGACTGACGTTGCTGATCGGCGTCACGGCGTTCCTGCTCGTGCTCGTGCTGGGGCGCGTCGCGCCGGTGCTGCCGGGCTCGCTGCTGGTCGTCGCGCTTGGGATCGCGGCCGTCGAACTGTTCAACCTCGATCGGCACGGCGTCGAGATCGTCGGACATATCGACAGCGGACTGCCCTCGCTGGGCTTGCCCAACGTTTCGCTGAGTGACTACGGCCAACTGGCTTCTGGTGCGATCGGGATCATGTTGGTCGGCTTCGCCGAGGGACTCGGAGCGGCCAAGACCTACGCGTCCAAGAACCACTACGAGATCGACCCCAATCGTGAGCTGGTCGGGCTCGGCGCAGCCAATGTCGCCGCGGGCCTCGCGAGCGGCATGGTCGTCAACGGCAGTCTCTCCAAGACCGCCGTCAACGGCTCCTCCGGCGCGCGCACGCAGCTCTCCGGGTTGCTGGTCGCGGCGCTCACGGTCCTCACGCTGTTGCTGCTCACGGGGCTGTTCGAAAAGCTGCCCGAGGCGACCCTCGCGGGTGTCGTCATCGCCGCGCTTGTCGAGCTCGTCGACATCGGTTCGCTGCGCGCGCTCTACCGCGTCTACACCCGCCGGCTCGGCGAGGCCTACGGTGTCGCCGCCCGCCCCGACTTCATCGCCGCGATCACCGCGATGCTTGGCGTGATGGTCTTCGACACGCTGCCCGGCCTGTTCATCGGGATCGGCGTCTCGCTGCTGCTGCTTCTCTACCGCGCCTCGCGCCCGCAGGTCACCGAGCTCGGGCGCGTCCCCGGCAGCGACGGCCAGTTCGCGAGCCTCGAGCGCCATCCCGAGAACGAGCCCGTCGCAGGAGTAGTCGTCCTGCGCGTCGAGTCCGGGCTGTTCTTCGCGAACGCCGACTGGGTGCGCGCCCGCGTCGCCCACGCCGCCGCGCGCGAGGGAGTCAAGGCTGTCGTGATCGATGCCGAGACCGTCGCCTTCATCGATGTCAGCGCCGTGCGCGCGCTGGGTGAGTTGGCCGAAGACCTACAGCGCGACGGCGTCCAGCTGCTGCTCGCACGCGACGTCGGCCAGGTGCGCGACGTCCTGCGAACCGCTGTCGCCGAGGAATCGCTCACGCGCGTCTATCCGAGTGTTAGGGCCGCGGTGGACTCACTCGTCGGGAGTGACCTCAAGGGTGCCCCTAGTCTCGGGGGGTAGGCGCGACGGCTATGGCTTGGCTGCCTTCCAGGACACCGGCGATGAGTGCGACGAAGTCGCCATAAAGGCCCGTATTGACCTCGCCGGGCGCGTTGAGCGCCTCGACGGCGAGCCCGATGCCGAGCGCGCGCAGGACAAGCGCGAGGTCGGCGGGGGCGAGGGGAAGCGGAGTCGCGGTCTCTGCGGCGCGCTCGGCGATGCGGCGCTCGACGTCCAGGCGCAGGATTGCCATGCGCTCACCGAGCTGCTTGCTGAGCGCGGGGTTGCGCGCCGCGTGGATCATGAACTCGAGGTGCAGCAGGAACGTCTCGCGGTCCTCGCCGAAGCGCGCCATCCACTGATCGGCCGCCGCGCGCGCTCGCTCGGGAAAGGTGCCCTCGACTTCACTCGCCTGCGCGACCTCGGCGATGCGCTGGCTCATGTACTGCTCGAAGACCGCGAGGAACAGCTCCTCCTTGCCCGAGAAGTTGGAGTAGACCGCGCCGTGCGAGTAGCCGGCTTGCTCGGCGATCTCCTCGATCGTCGCCGCCTGAAAGCCGCGCCGCGCGAACACGCGTGCGGCCGCGTCGATCAGCTGCGCGCGCGTCTTGATCTGCTTCTCGGCGCGCGTTAGGCGTTTCGCGGCTCGCGTCGGCGGCTCGGTGGTGCGTGTTGGTCGTTTCGCGGCTCGCGTCCGCGGCTCGGTGGCACGCGTCGGGCGTCTCCCAGGGGTCACAAGATCAGATGATGACAGCAACTCAGATTATGATTATCATCTGATCTGGAAGTCAGCTGCGAGATAGAGAGGTGGATCGCGATGAGCGGAGTTCAGGACCTACTAGCCGAGCAGGCCCGCTATTACCGTGCGCGTGCCGGTGAGTACGACGACTGGTGGTTGCGTCGCGGGCGCTACGACCGCGGTGCGGAGGCCAACGCGCGCTGGTTTGCGGATGGTGATGCGGTCGCCGTCGCGCTCGAGCGGTTTGCGCCGGCCGGGGACGTCTTGGAGCTCGCGTGCGGCACGGGTCTGTGGACCGAGCGGCTGGTGTCCCACGCGCGCAGCTTGACCGCGATCGACGCCTCCCCGGAGGTCATCGAGCTCGCGCGTGCTCGCGTCGCGGACCCGCGTGTCGAGTACGTTCAAGCAGATCTCTTCGCGTGGGAGCCCCAGCGGACCTACGATGTCTGCTTCTTCTCCTTCTGGCTTTCGCACGTGCCGGAGGAGCGCTTCGCAGAGTTCTGGGCGAAGGTCAAGCGTGCGGTGGCGCCGGCGGGCAGAGTGTTCTTCCTCGACAGCCTGCGCAGCGATCTCGCCTCCGCTGTCGATCACAAGCTGCCGGCCCCCGACGAGCAGATCATGCTGCGGCGGCTCGCCGACGGCCGCGAGTACCGTATTGTCAAGTCATTCCACGAGCCGGTCGCGCTGCAGCGTAAGCTCGCCGAACTAGGGTGGGATGCCAGCGTCGAGCAGACGCCCGAGTTCTTCCTCTACGGACACGCGAGGCCCGATACGCGATGACGAGCATCCTGCCCCAGCTCTCGGTGCGCCGCGGTCGCGACGCGATCGAGTTCTACAAGGCGGCCTTCGGCGCCGTCGAGGATTACCGCGTCGGTGGGACCGACGAGCATGAGGCGGTCGTCGCTCAGCTCTCCGTCGGAGAGGCATCTTTCTGGGTCGCCGACGAGTCGCCGCCGCACCAGAACTACAGCCCCGAGTCCGTTGGGGGCGGCACGGTGCGCATGCTGCTGATCGTTGACGATCCGCGCGTCGCGTTAGCGCGCGCTGTTGTCGAGGGCGCCATCGAGGTGCGCGCGGTCAGCGAGGAACACGGCTGGTTGCTGGGGCGGATCGCGGATCCCTTCGGGCACCACTGGGAGATCGGCAGGCCACTGGGCGACTGGCCGCCGGTCGGCATGGGGACCGGCGAGGCTTGAGCGAAGCGCCGTCCGCTGCCGGCCTCGGGCACGTCCTGCGGTGCGCGCGTACCCAGGTGGCCGCGGCTCAGGCTGAGCGATCCCCGATCTCGGCGAGCGCGGCGGCGGCCTCGTAGGCGACGTCCTCGACGCGCAGCGCGTTTCCGTAGAGCAGGAAATGGACGACTAGGCCGTCGCACACAGCGACGATTGCTCGCGCGCGAGCGTCCGCATCGGGCTGACCGGCAGCGGCGAGGTTGCGAGCAAGCGCGGCGCGAAACTCGTGCTGGTTGGCCGCGAGCGTCGCGCGCAGCTCGGCGTCGCGCGGTGCGAGCGTGACCGCTTCCAGCCACGCGTGCGCCATCGGCGCGTTCTCGGCGAGGGCGGCGGCGAACAGCGCCATGCCCTCGGCCAACCGTCGCTCGGGTAGGGAGTTCGCAGGTTGAGAGTCCTCGGGCGTCGAGCTCCCGGAGGCCGCGTCTCCGGTGGTCGCGGCGATCAGGGGCGCGAGCCAGCGTCGCCAGTTCGCCGAGATAGCAGCGAGCAGCAAGCCACGGGTCGAGCCGTAGTGGTAACCAATCGAGCGCAGGTTCGCGTGCGCCTCGGCAGCGACGTCGCGTGCGGTCGTCGCGGCGTAGCCGTCGCGTTGCAGGCAGACGATCGCCGCCTCGAGCAGGCGGTCCTTGACGGATTCCTCGGGCATTTGGTATACAGATGTTTACATGCTTGCGTTCGACCGCGAGGGCGTGGGCCCGCCGCTCATGCTCCTGCATGGCACCAACAGCTCGCGCAGCATATGGAAGCCACTGCTGGCGCAACTCGCGCGTGAGCGCGAGGTCTTCAGTGTCGATTTGCCAGCACACGGTCAGTCGCCGCCGAGCTCCTTCAACCCGCCGGCGTGGGCACGAGCGGTCGCGGCGCTGATCGACGAGCTGGGCATCGAGCGCGTCGCCGTCGTCGGTCACTCCGCGGGCGGCTGGACGGCGCTCGAGCTCGCCAAGCTCGGACGCGCGAGCGCCGTGCTCGCATTGACGCCGGCGGGCCTGTGGCGCAGGCACTCGCCGCCGATCACCGACGCGATCCTCGCAATCAACTGGCGTCTTGGTCAGCTGCTCGGAGCGGGCGCGCTCGTGCCGCTGCGCACGCCGGTCGGGCGGCGGCTGTCGCTACGCCAGATCTCGGCGCGTCCGGCCGCCGTGCCCCCGGACGTCGCCATCGAGATGGTTGCGACGGTGCTCGCGTCCAAGCATTTCCCCGAGCACTTCAAGCAGACGCGGCAGCTGCGCTTTCTGGATGGCCGACAGATCTCCGCCGACATTCCCGTGCGCGTCATCTGGGGCGATCGCGACCGCATCGCGCGAGCGCGGACCTCGCGCCATGTCGACCAGTTGCCCGCGCATACGCTCGTGGAGACCTGGGCCGGCTGCGGGCACATGGTCATGTGGGATGCGCCGCAACGACTCCTCGACGCGGCGCTCGCGCTGCCGACGGGCTAGTCGCCGTCACAGCGCGCCGCCGCGCTGTCATGTTGAAGTAGATGGAGGAGAGCCCGCCGACCGCGCCCGACGAGACGCTGCTAGCCGCCAGCGCGACCGGCGACCGCGGAGCGTTCGCGACTTTCTACCGCCGCCACCTCGCCGCGGTGCTCGGATTTCTGCTGCGCGAGACCGGCGATCGTGAGCTCGCAGCGGACCTCGCGGCGGAGGTCTTCGCGGCGGCGCTGCTGGCCGCCTCGCGCTACCGGCCCGAGCATGCCAGCGCGCTGCCGTGGCTGTGCGGGATCGCGCGCTACAAGGCGAGCGAGTCGCGCCGGCGCGGGCGCGCCGAGGACCGCGCGCGCCGGCGCCTGGGGATCCCGCGGGAGTCGTTGCACGACGAGGATCTCGCGCGCGCCGAGGAGCTCGCGGCGCAGGGCGGCGCGCTCCTCGAGCTGGTCGATCGGCTGCCGGCCCCACAGCGCGAGGCGCTGTGGGCGCGCGTGATCGAGGAGCGCGAGTACGAGGAGATCGCGCTCGATGTCGGGACAACGCAGGACGCGGTGCGCCAGCGCGTCAGTCGCGCGCTGGCGTGGCTGCGGCTGCGCGTCGATCAGGAGGAGATATGAGCGAGCGACCCATCACCCGGCAACCCGAGGATCACCAATGAGCGACTACTTCGAGCGCGTCGAGACGCACCTGCTGGACGCCGTCGAGCGCGAGGCGCAGTTGCGCGGTGGGCACTTCGGCGGTGCGCCAAGACGTCTCCCGGTCGCACCGAGGCGTCTTCGGCAGGCACCGGGGGCACCTAGGCGTCTCCAGCATGCACCGAGGCGTCTCCTACGTCCGCCGCGGCATCACCGCCGCGGACTGCTGCTAATTGCGGTCGTGCTCCTGCTCGGTGGGTCGGCCGCCGCGGCCGTCCTGATCGCGGGCGAGCCCTCGCGATCACTGTCGGGCGTCGTCCCGCCGTACGACGCCAGCGGCAACATCTCACTGGGCGGAGGGCACTACGAAATCACGATCACTCCCGCGTTGAAGGCGGGCACGATCGGCTGGTGCACGTCGATCCACTATCGCGATGTGCCGAGTCTCAGAGCCGAGGGCGGCGAATTCGGCGGGGGTGGGTGCGGGGCCGGCACGCCCGCGGTCGGGTCGCCGCTGTTCGCTCCCGACGGCTCGCAGGAACGAGGGCTCTGGTACGTGCTCGCGGCCCCGCAGGTCGCCGCGGTGCGCGTCGCGAATGGGCCGACCGTACTCACCCGCGCCGATGCGCGGCTTCCGCGTGGCTTCCGCGCAGCGGTCTTCGAGATCCCGGCGAAGGCCTTCGCGCACGGTTTTCCGCGGCTCACCGCGCTCGACGCGAGCGGTCGTGCGATCCCGGGCAGCTTCTATGAGAGCCCGCCGAAGGAGCCGGCGCGGTACTGGCAGTATCCGCAGCGCCAACCGCAGGGTCGTTGCCCGCTGACCGCGCGCCGTGGCTCAGGTGTGCACGCGGGCCTGGGGGAGGTGCTCACCGCGATCGTGCCCGACCCGGGCATCATCGGTCACGCATACCTCTCCTGCACCGAAGTCGGCTTTCGCTTCCACGCCACTTGGCTCACCGCGGCGGTGCTGCTCGATGCGAAGCATCCCGGCGCCCTGCCGGCGGTGCTGCCTGACATGCGCCCCGTGCCCGGTGCGCCGGGCGTCTTTGACCGTTCGAGCGCATCGCTGCCCGAAGGGATCGCCGCGCGACGCGTCGGCAACGCCTGGCTGGTCGTGAAGGGGCAGGCCGGTGTCGGTCAGCGCGTGCAGGCGTTGCGGGCGTTGCGCGTCGGAGCCATCGACCTGCGCGCGCCCAGTCGCATGGCGAGTGCCTCGGCGAGCGCTCCATGCTCGATTCTCGTCCGTCCGCTAGCCGGCCTGCGCGAGGTCGCCCAGAGCGCTCCGAGCCGCAGTCGGCTCGCCCAGTTCCTCGCCTTGCCGGCACCGCGCGGCGCGGTCGAATTGGCTCCCTGCGCGAATGCCGGCTTCTACTACCGCGACTGGCCGCTGCAGGCGACGGTGCTGCTGGTCGCCGGTGGCCACGGCCCGCTGCGGGGATTGCTCGACAAACAGGCCGTACCCGGGCATCCCGGCGTGTTCACGGTGCGCTCCGAAGAAGAAGGCACGCTCGAGACCGTGCGACGCATCGGCGCCGCCTGGCTCGAGGTCAAAGGCGGCAGCGGCACCGCACAGCAGCGCATCGTGCTCGAACGGCTCGCCGCGCGCACGCCCGCGCGTGGCGCGCGCATGCCCGCGCGTACCGCGCGCCCGCCCACGCGCGGCGGGGGGCAAAATCGGTGATACCGGTAGTGCTTGCCCCCGCGCGCGGCGCGGCCGACGTGGCGATGCAAGCCGCCGAGCTTGGCCCTGGCTTAGCCGCCGAGCTCGGCCCTGGCTTAGCCGCCGAGCGGCGAGGGCGGGATGCGCGTCTGGCCGTGGACCTCGGGAATCCGCATCAGAACCTCGTCGACGTAGCACCACGACCAGACCTCGCCGGGCTGCAGCGAGCGAATGATCGGATGGCCGCTCGACGCGTTGTGAGCGCTGGCGTGGCGGTTGGGGGAGTCATCGCAGCAGCCGACGTGGCCGCACTGCAGGCAGATGCGCAGGTGCAGCCACTTGCCGCCGATCGCGAGACAGTCCTCGCAGCCGGGGACGGACTCGGGCAGCTCGGTGATTAGGACCTGGTCGAGGTGCGTGCAGTCGGGCATCGCGCTCAATCCTCTCTCTCGGGGTGCGTGCTCTGGGTAAAGGGCAGCCGCACGCGAAAGACGGTGCGACCGGGCTGGCTGTCGAGTGTCAGCGAGCCGTCGTGGCGCTCGACGATGATGCGCCGCGCGGTCGCGAGACCGAGGCCGGTGCCGTGCCCGACGTCCTTGGTAGTGAAGAACGGGTCGAAGATCCGCGTCGCGACCTCGTCGGGGATGCCGGGGCCGTCGTCAGCGATCTCGACGACCGCGCAGTCGCCATCGGCGCGCGTCGCAATCGTGATCGTGCCGCGCTCGCCGAGCGCGTCGATCGCGTTGTCGAGCAGGTTCGTCCAGACCTGGTTGAGCTCGGAGCCGTGCACGGTGAGCTTCGGCAGATCGCGGTCGTAGTCGCGCACGATCTCGATCGTGGTGTGCTTGAGCTTGTAGCCGAGCACGACCAGCGTCGTCTCCAGACCCTCGTGCAGGTCGACTTCGACGAGGTCGCCGCGGTCCATGTAGGAGTAGGACTTCACCGCGCCGACGAGCGCCGACATGCGCTGCGTGGACTCGCAGAGCTCGCCCGAGAGCCGCTCGGCGGTGAGCGTCGCGGCGACCCAGCGCAAGGCGGCGCCGGTCGTCGGGCCGGCGAGCGCGGCGACGCGATCGAGCCACTGCTGATCGAGGCCGGCGGCGGCGAGCGGCTCGGCGATCTTCCAGGGCTCCTCGACATCTAGGTCTTCCAAGCGTCCGAGCAGCTCCTCTTCGGCGTCGGAGGCGTCGAGCGCGTCGAGCGCGGTCGCGCTCGCGGTGCGTTCGACGGCCTCCTGCTGCAGGCGCACGAGTTGCTCGGCGTCCTTGCGCTCGATCCCGCCCTCGACGAACGCGCGCAGCGCGGAGCCGATCGCGTCGAGCGCTTCGGTGAGCTGCGATGCCGCGCGCCGCGCGGCGGCGGCGGGGTTGTTCAGCTCGTGCGCGAGCCCCGCCGCCATCGTGCCAAGTGAAGCGAGGCGCTCGCGATTGGCCTCGACGGCGGTGATGCGACTGGCGATCGGAGCGACCTGCCGCATCACGCGCTGGTTGACCGCGGGCTGCGCGAGCGCGAGGCGGCGAAAGTCCTCGGGGCCGACGAGCGCGAGCCGGCAGGGCGTGCGGGCCTGCATGCGCACCGACGTCGGGTTGCCGGTGAGCGCCGCGATCGCGCCCATCCAGGTCGGTGCGTGCTGCGTGCCGACCTGCTCGCTGCGGCCGTCGCCGACGATCAGCGATTGCGCTTCGCCCTCGAGCAGCAGCTGCAGACCGCGGGGCTCCTCACCCTGCTCGGAGATCACCTCGCCCGGCGCGACGTAGCGTGTGTGGGCGACGGCAGGCCACCGCGCGAGCTCCTCGTCGGTGAGCTCGTCGAACAGGTCGATCGTGCGCAGCTCCTCGAGGGTGATCGGCAGATCTGTCGCCGGTAGATCCGTCTCTGGCGAGGCCCCCGCTGCGCGCGCGCCGCCCGCGTGCGCGTCCGCGCTCTCGCGCGCGTCCGCGCCTACGCCCGCGTGCGCGGCTGGGGTCTCGCGCGAGTCGCTCACGCCTCGACCAGGTACTCGTGGATCAGCGAGACCGCCATCGAGCCCTCGCCGACGGCGGACGCGACGCGCTTGATCGAGCGCGCGCGGACGTCGCCGGCGACGAACACGCCGGGGATCGTCGTCTCGAGAATGTAGGGCTCGCGCGGCAGCGGCCAGCCGGCGGTTTGCGCGTCGCGCCCGGCGAGGATGAAGCCGCGCGCGTCGCGCGCGAGCACGCCCTCCAGCCAGTCGGTGCGCGGCGCCGCGCCGATGAACACGAAGCACGCGTCGGCCGGGATCGTCTCCTCGCCATCCCGTCCCGCGATGCGCAGACGCTTGAGGTGCCCGTCCTCGCTCTCGGCGGCGAGCGCGGTGCTGCCGGTGCGCACCTCGATGTTGGGTCGCGCGGCGATCTGCTCGATCAGGTAATGCGACATCGACTTCTCCAGGGTCGAGCGCACCAGCATCGTGACCTGTGCGGCGTAGCCGCCGAAGTACACCGCGGCCTGCCCGGCGGAGTTCGCGCCGCCGATCACTACGACGTGCTGATCGGCGCAGGCGCGCGCCTCGGTCATCGCGGCACCGTAGTAGATGCCCGCGCCGGTTAGCTCGGGGAAGCCCGGCGTGTCGAGCTGGCGGTAGGAGACCCCCGAGGCGACGATCACGCAGCTCGCGCTCAGCGCGCCGCCGCCGCTCAATTGCACCAGACGCGCGGAGCCCTCGACGCGCAGCCCGACGGCCTCCTGCACGGTCAGTAGCTCGGCGCCGAGGCGCCGCGCCTGGTCGGTCGCGCGGCGCGCGAGATCCGAGCCGGAGAGGCCCGCGGGGAAGCCGAGGTAGTTCTCGATGCGGCTCGACTGCCCGGCCTGGCCGCCGGGTGCCTCGCGCTCGACCATCACGGTCTTCAGGCCCTCCGACGCGCCGTAGACCGCGGCCGCCAAGCCGGCCGGTCCGCCGCCGACGACGACGAGGTCGTAGTGGTCCTGCGCCGGCACACCCGCGACGCCGAGTCGCTCGGCGAGCTCGAGGATCGTCGGGCGCTCCAACACAGCTCCGTCCTCGAGCAGCGCGACCGGCAGGCGCTCGGCGTCGACGCCGGCGACCGCCAGCAGCTCGCGCGCCTCGCCGTCGCGTTCGACGTCCAGCCAGCGCGCCGGCACGCGGTTGCGCACGAGGAAGTCGCGCAGATCGTGCGACTCCTTGGAGAAGCGGTGGCCGATCAAGCGCACGCCGCCCGCTTCCAGGGCGGCGCCGGCCTCCCAGGTCGTGAGCAGGTCCTCGACGACCGGGAACAGCTGCTCTTCGGGCGGGTCCCAGGGCTTGAGCAGGTAGTAGTCCAGTGCGACCTCGTTGATCGCCGCGATCGCGGCCTCGGTGTCGGCGTATGCGGTCAACAGCACACGCTTGGCGTCCGGCACGATCATGCGCGCCTGCACGAGATAGTCCGTGCCCGGCATCCCCGGCATGCGCTGGTCGGCGATCAGCAGCGCGACGCGGTCCCCGCGCGTGCGCAGCTCGCGCAGTACCTCCAGCGCCTCCGCGCCCGAGCCCGCGCGCAGGATGCGAAAGCGCTCGCCGAAGCCGCGCCGCAGGTCGCGCGCGACGGCCGCGAGCACCGCCGGCTCGTCGTCGACCGCGAGGATCGCGGGGCGACGTGCCGGCTTGGGCTCGTGCGCGCGGTCGGTCGCGCTTACCGGCTCGCTCGCGCTCGAAGTCCCCGCGTCGGTGGCCGTCGCCGTCATCTGCTCTGGTTGCGCGGCCATCGTTCTGCATGACAGCAGATGGACGACGATTTTGGGGATTGGCCGGCTCCGCCGGCCCGGGTTGCGTTGCTGGTGTGGGGCGCCGGGCTAAGCGGGCGCGCCAGCTGCCGGCGGCGGGAACCGCGCCGCCCACTCCTCCCGCTCGATGCGCAGGCCGTTGCAGACGTAGCCGATCACGTGATACCAGCCGGCCGTCACCAGCAGCTCGATGATCTGCGGCTCATCGAAGTGCTCGCCCAGCACCTGCCAGAGCTCCTCGGAGATCGTGCTCGTGTGGTGCAGCTCCTCGGCGAGCCGCATCACCGCCGACTGCCGCGCGTCCCAGCACGGGTCGCTCCCCGATCCGTGGACCGTCGAGTACAGCTGCTCGTCGCTGAGGCCGAGCGGTTTGCCGAAGCCCATGACGTGCACGCCCCACTCGTACTCCGCGCCCGTCAGCGCGCAGGTCCGGTGGATCATCACCTCGCGCAGCGGCGCCGGTACCGCTGCCTGCGAGCCGAGGATGCCTGCACCAAGCGGGCGCATGCGGCTCGCGAGCTGCTCGTGCACGGTGAGTGTGCGAAACAGGCGCAGCGGCTCGACGGGGCTGCCGGGCGGCATCCACTTCGCGAGCGCCGCCGCGACGTCGGGTGCATAGGGCGGCTGCAGCGGTGCGATGCGCGCGGGCTGGTCGGGCATAGCGGTAGGCTCCTTCGTCTTGCTTCGATTTTCAGAGCAACGACGATATCGCTTCTATTTCCGAAGCGCCAGGGTGGCGGGGCGGCGTGCCCGCGGATAAGGAGCGCGAGGCGCGTGCGCCGGAGATCCCGCTCCCCGGCGCCGCGGTCCGCGGCTCGCAGAGCGGCAGGCCGATCATGGCGCTGCTCGATCTCCTTGGTCGGCGCTGGGCGCTGCGCACGATCTGGGAGCTGCGCGACGGGCCGCTACTGTTCCGCGCGCTTCAGGCGCGCTGTGCCGGGATGTCCTCGAGTGTGCTCAATCAGCGCCTGCGCGAGCTGCGCGCAGCCGGCGTCGTCGATGCCGGCGCCGGCGGCTACCGGCTGACAGAGGACGGTCGGCGTCTGATCGAGCTGTTCGGTCCGCTCGATGACTGGGCCGAGCGCTGGGCCGTACGCAGCCGCGCGCGCTGAATCATCGACAGCTGCGCGCGACGATCTCACCAGGATGAAGCGCGCCATTGCCGGGAAGCTGCTCAGCGGCGGCGTCCGCCTGCTCGTCGGGGGCGGGGTCTGTAATACTTAAGTAGATGCTTAAGCAATTGTCGGTGCCACCCGAGCGCGTCTTCCACGCTCTCGGCGATCCCACGCGCGTCGCGATGGTCGAGCGCTTGAGCCGCGGACCGGCATCGGTCAGCGAGCTCGCGCAGCCGCTGCCGATGTCGCTCTCGGCGGTCGTCCAACACCTCGCGGTACTCGAGGGCAGCGGGCTCGTCAGCTCGCTCAAGGTCGGGCGCGTGCGCACCTGTCGCATCGAGCCCGCCGCGCTGCGCGGCGCCGAGGACTGGGTCGCCCAGCGGCGCGCGCTGTGGGAGGCGAGCCTGGATCGGCTGGGTGACTACCTCGCCGAAACCGCGCCCGCGAGTGAGCTGCAGTCCGCTGGTGAGTCGCAGTCCGCTTGTGAGCCGCGGTCAGGCGAGCGGGGCGGGAGAGCTTCACAGACTTGCAACCCGGCCGGCGAAGCCGGCAATCAAAACTCAACTAAGGAGAGCCTCGAATGACCCAGCGATCGACCGAGCACGCCACCTTCACGATCGAGCGCGACTACGACGCCGCGCCCGCGCGCGTGTTCGCCGCGTTCGCCGACCCCGCCGCCAAGGCGCGCTGGTTTGGGCCGAGCGCCGAGGTCGAGCGCGCGCTCGACTTCGCCGTCGGCGGCCGCGAGTATTTCTCCGTCGGTGGGCCCGGCGGCGCGACCTACACCTATGACGCCCGCTACGAGGAGATCGTGCCCGACACGCGGATCGTCTACGCCTACACGCTCGACCGCGACGACACCCGCATGTCGGTGTCGGTCGCTACTGTGGAGCTCGAGCCCGTCGGCGCCGGCACCCGCTTGACCCTCACCGAGCAGGGCGTCTTCTTGGACGGCGCCGACACGCCCGCCGAGCGCGAGCACGGCACGCGCGAGATGATCGAGAAGCTGGCCGCCGTGCTCTGAGCACGCCGCCGCGACCGATGAGAAATGCGAGCGCCGAGAGTCGACTGTAGGAAGACCGCGACAGAACCCCGAATGGAAAAGGCTTGAACGTATGACCGAGCAGATGACCGACCGAAACCGCTGGATCGCGCTCTACGTGCTGTGCGTCGGCGTGCTGATGATCGTCCTCGACGCCACCGTCGTCAACGTCGCGCTGCCCTCGATCCAGACCGACCTGCACTTCACGCAGTCCAGCCTCGCGTGGGTCGTCAACGCCTATCTGATCGCCTTCGGCGGCCTGCTGCTGCTCGCCGGGCGCCTCGGCGACCTCGCCGGGCGCAAGCTGATCATGATGATCGGCCTCGTCGTCTTCACCACCGCCTCGCTCGTCTGCGGTCTCGCGCAGAGCCAGGAGGTGCTTGTCGCGGCGCGCTTCGTGCAAGGTATCGGCGGCGCGCTGACCTCCGCGGTGATCCTCGGGATGATCGTCACGATGTTCCCCGAGCCGCGCGAGCAGGCCAAGGCGATCGGCGTCTACGGCTTCGTCGCCTCCGCCGGCGGCTCCGTCGGGCTGCTCGCCGGCGGGATCATCACGCAGGCGATCGACTGGCACTGGATCTTCTTCATCAACGTCCCCATCGGGATCGCCACCGGGTTCCTCGCCGCGCGGCTGCTGACCCGCGACGCCGGTATCGGCTTTGCCAGCGGCGCCGACATCCCCGGCGCCGTGCTGATCACCAGCGCGCTGATGCTCGGCGTCTACACGATCGTCAAGCCCGCCGCCGAAGACGGCTGGGGGGCAGGCCGCACGCTCGCATTCGGCGCCATCTCGATCGCGCTGCTCGTCGCCTTCGTGGTGCGCGAGGCCACCGCGCGTCACCCACTGATGCCGCTGCGGATCTTCCGCTCGCGCAACGTCTCCGGCGCTAACACCGTGCAGGCGCTGCTCGTCGCTGGGATGTTCGGGATGTTCTTCCTCGGCGCCCTCTACCTGCAGCGCGTGCTCGGCTACGACGCGCTGAAGATCGGCCTCGCCTTCCTGCCCGCCACGATCGTCATGGGCACGCTCTCGCTGCGCTTCTCCGAGCGCCTGATCATGAACTTCGGGCCCAAGACCACGCTGCTTCCCGGTCTCGTGCTGATCACGATCGGGCTGCTGCTGTTCGCGCGCGTACCTGTCCACGGCAGCTACTTCGCCGATGTCTTCCCCGTCATGATCCTGCTCGGCCTCGGCGTCGGCGGCTCCTTCCCCGCGCTGATGACGCTCGCGATGTCCGGCGCCACGCGCGAGGACGCCGGCCTCGCCTCCGGGCTCGTCAACACTGCCGCGCAGGTCGGCGGCGCGCTCGGCCTCGCCGTGCTCGCCACGTTCTCCGCGACGCGCACCACGCACCTGCTCGCCAGCGGCAGCTCGCACGCCGCCGCGCTCACCGGCGGCTACCACCTCGCGTTCCTCATCGGCGCCGGCTTCACGACGCTCGCCGTCATCGTCGCCGCGACCGCGCTACGCGTCGAGGCGCGCCCCACCGAGCACGCGGTCGCCGAGGCGCATGTCGAGGCCGAGCGCGAGCTGGTCGAGATCGCTTGAGATTCTTCATCTCGCGGGTGCTTGCCGTCTGGCTCGTACTCGCCGCGGCGGCCACCCTGGCCGCGGGGTGCGCAGGCAACACCGCGTCCGCGAGCGACGCCACGAGCAGACAGGCGCGAGTGCGTGCGTTTGCTGCGGAGGTCAATCTGCATGCCTCCGATCTCCCCGGCTTCAAGATCGTTGCGGGGGCTATGGGTGAACCGGGTGCGCTGCCCAGCCCCCTCCCCCGAGAGGCCGAAGTGTGCGATGGCGGACCTCTCATAAATGGGGCACGCCGCGGCGTCGCCTCAGCGGTCTTCCAGCAACAGCATGCTCCGATACAGACCGTCGTCTCCGCGGTTTACCCCACGCGCGACCCCTCCGTCGCATCGACGTACATCGCCGCCGCCGACAGCGCCTCGGGGCGGCGCTGCATTCAGCGCGAAGAAATTCGCAGGAGCGATGCCGCGCGGGTGCAGAGGAAGAGTGAAGTCGTCGCGCTTGACCAGCCCGCAGCCGACGCGCCTGTGTCCGGGGCGCGCGTCTGGCGCTGTCTCGTCAGCGACCACGCCTGCAACGGCAGTCCCGTGCGGAGCTTCACAGATCGACTCTGGTTCGCCGCCGGACGCTACGTCGTGGTACTCGTGTACATCGCTGGACCGCGCAACGAGGCAAAGGGTCCCGAGTCTCTGGCACTGCCTCTCGAGCGGCGGCTCATCGCTCGGCTGTACCGCCGTGCCCAGGCACATAAGCCCTAGGAGACGCCGCCTCCGGAGCGTCCGTCGCGATTACCGCATGCCGCAGACCGCCGCCGCTCAGGCGATCGAGTGCTCGATCGCGCCGAGACGCTCGATCTCGATGCGCACCACGTCGCCCGAGGCGAGGAAGCGCTGCGGGTCGAGGCCGATCCCCACACCCGCCGGCGTGCCCGTCAGGATCAGGTCGCCCGGCTCGAGCGTGCAGGTCTCACCGATGAACGCCACCAGCTCCGGCACCGTGAAGATCAGGTTCGATGTGTTCGAGTCCTGGCGCAGCTCGCCGTTGACCCACGTGCGCAGGCTCAGCGCATGCGGGTCCGGCACCTCGTCGGCGGTCGTGATCCAGGGGCCATACGGGCAGAAGTCATCCGCGCCCTTCGCCCGCGTCCACTGCGGCTCGCGGCCCTGCAGGTCACGCGCGCTGACGTCATCGGCGACCGCGTAGCCCGCGACCGCGCCGCCCGCGCCCATCACCACCGCCAGCTCGCCCTCGTAGTCCAGGCGCCGCACCACCTCCGGGCAGCGCACCGCCGCCCCCGGCGCGGTGGCCGAGGAGGGGAGCTTCATGAACACGATCGGGCGCTCCGGCGGCTCGCCGCCGGTCTCCGCGATGTGGTCCGCATAGTTCAAGCCGATGCCGAAGATCGCGCGTGGGGCCCGCACCGGGGCGAGTAGCGTCACCTCCGCCAGTGGCCACGACCGGCCCATCGGCTGGGAGGCCGCCACGCGTGCGGGGGAGGGGTCGCCGAGGAGCTCGAGGACCGTCAGCGCCTCGTCCGCGAACGCCGTCACATTGTCCCCTTCGACGATGCCCGAGTGGGGGGCCGAGGAGGAGGCGGGCAGGAAGGTCGCGAGGCGCATCGCCGCCGCAGCCTAGCGGGCTTCGCGCGGTATCGGCGGGGCGCGCGGGTATGCTCGCCCAGCCCCATGGCCGGCCTAACGACACGCGAGCGCGCGCTGCTCGGACTGATCGCGGTCCTGGCGGTATTGGCCGGCGTCGCGAACTACGGAGTCTGGTCGCCAGTCCCGCGCTTCGCCGTCGCGACCGTCGCGTTGGCAGGCCTCGCCTGGATCGTGTCCTTCGCGACCGAGCAGCTCGGCGAGCGCTTCGGGCCCGCCGTCACCGGGATGCTGCAGTCGACGCTCGGCAATCTGCCCGAGCTGTTCGTCGTGATCTTCGCCTTGCAGAAGGGCGAGCTCGTCGTCGCACAGACCGCGATCATCGGCTCCGTCTTCGCCAACGCGCTGCTGGTTCTCGGGCTCGTAATCGTTCTCGGCGCGATCCGCGCGCCCGACGGGGTGATGCGCTTCTCGCGGCGGCTGCCCAGCGATACCGCGACGCTGCTGCTCGTCGCCGTCTTCATCATCGTGCTCGTCGGGCTCTCGCTCGCCTCGCACGATCCCGCCAGTCACCACGTCAAGGCGATCTCCGTCGTCGGCGCGATCTGCCTGCTCGTCGTCTACGTCTCGTGGGTCGTCCCCTACCTGCGCTCCGACGTCGCGCCCGCCGCGCGGAATGTCGATGCGCAGGCCGCCGACCACAAGGGCGATCGCGAGGCTCTCGCGCCGTCGCGTTCGAGTGAGGCTGTGAGGAGTGACTCGGCAAAGGCCCCGCCGCGCGCGCCCGCGCGCGTAGCCGACGAGATCGCCGAGACCGGGACACACGAGGCCGCCGAAAGCAGGGCGCCGATTTCGTTGCCGGTGACGCTGGCACTGCTGCTCGTCGCCGGCGTCGCCTCCGCTTTCGTCTCCGACTGGTTCATCAACGCGCTCTCGCCCGCGATCGCCGTGCTGCACGTATCCCAGGCGTTCGCCGGGCTCGTGATCGTCGCGATCGCCGGCAACGCCGTCGAGAACACCGCCGGGCTCGTGCTCGCCTGGAAGGGGCGCTCCGACCTCGCGATCTCCGTCGTCAAGAACTCCGTCGCGCAGATCGCCGCATTCCTGTTCCCGCTGCTCGTCCTGATCTCCTTCGCGCTCGCCACCACGCTCACCTTCGCGCTCGCTCCCGTCTACATCGGCGCGCTCACGCTAACCGCGCTGTCCGTCTGGCAGGTCACCGGCGACGGCGAGGCCGTCGCGTTCGAGGGCTGGGCGCTCGTCGCGCTGTACGTCGTGCTCGCCACGTTGACGCTCTACGAGTAGTCGCGGGGCACCGAGGCCCCGCGCGCACCCCGCCTCGTCGAAGCGCTCCGCCGCGTGGACGATCCCAAAATCGAGGCCCCGCCGCGCGCGTCTGCCCGCGCGTGAGGACGACCCCCGCCGGGTTCTGGGCCGCGCGCGAGGACGACCCCGTCGGGCGTTCTGGGTCGCCGTGACGGCCCCGTCGCGCGCTCACCCGTCGCCCGTGAGGAAGATCCGCCCGGCGCCCTTATCCGCGCGTCAGTCCTCCGATCAGCGCGCCCGCGATGCCGCCCGCCGTCGCCGCCTGCGCGTTGTTGGCGCCGTCCGTTGTCGCCTCCGCCGGCGAGATGAACATCGTCTGGATCGCCAGGCGCCCCGGGCCCGTGAAGCGGTTCCACGTCAGCTTGCCACCGCCGCCCATCAGGCCCGTCTTCAGGCCCATCGTCACCGCCTCCATCTTCACCGTCGGGTCCTTGTACAGCCACGCACCCGCCTCCACGTCCAGCTGCTCGCCCGCCTCGAGCTGCACGAGGAAGACGTTGCCGTGGCCGTGCAACCACACCAGCGCGTCGCCGCTGCTCGCGCGGAACTTGTCCATGAAGAAGCCCGAGCCGCCCAGCAGCATGTTCTGCGCGCCCTTGATCCGTTCGAAGCTGTAGTCCAGGTTGTCCGTCGCCGCGATGAACTGGTGCTCGCGCACGTCCAGTCCTTCGCCCTCGCGCAGGTGCATCGGGATGCACTGGCCCGGTGAATCGCGCGAGAACGCGATGTGACCCGCGCCCTTCGTGCGCGTCACGAAGAACTCCAGGCCCGCGATCTTGCGTTTGATCGCGCCCGGCAGCTTCTTGAGCTCGACGTCGACCTGCGTCTCCTTCCACAGCAGCACGTGGTGCTCGAACATCACGCTCGCCTCGCCCACCACCACCTGCAGCTCCGGCACCAGCTCGCCGCGCACGTGGTACGTCACGCCCGCGAAGCTCTCGTCAGTGATCGATGTCGGAATCGGCTCCGGTAGTTGCATTGCGTCTCCTCCTCGTAGCGGGATCGGTGCGCCGTCGATGCCGCCAGCATCGCGCACCGCGCGGATCTTCAGCCGCCTCGATCGGCAGTGCGCCGCTCCAACATGAGCGCCACGCGAGTCATTGATCGGTCGTCGGAGACAGCGCTCCGCACGTTCCGCGAGGCCGCCAACGGCATTGCGAGCCGCTCAACGCCGGTCGCGTCGCCCGCGGCCCACCCGGCCGTCAAAGCGCGCTATCCTTCAACGACCTCGCGCCAGGCGGGGTTTTTCTTCGCCTGGGCCGGTATCAACGCACACCACGAAGCACGGGAAGTAGAGCCACATGGCCCGCGGAGACGTACGCATCGCTGTCACCCTCGCCTGCGAGGACTGCAAGCGACGCAACTATCAGACGAATAAGAGCAAGCGCAACAACCCCGATCGCATCAGCCTGCGCAAGTACTGCCGCTGGTGCCGGCGGCATACGAGCCATCGGGAGACTCGTTAGCGCGGGAGCGCTGCCGTGGCTCGTGACCGCAAACGTGCAAAGCAGCGTCAGCAGCGCCGCCCTCAGCGCACCCCTGCCTCGGGCGGCTCCGAGATCCACCGCGCAGACCTGCCCGGTGCGCTCGAGCACGCCTCCGGCGACGTCGATGAGTTCGACGCCGCGCTCGTCCGCGGTGCCGGCGGTGTGCCTGTCGAGGCCGAGACTCTTCCCGACTCAGGCGCGACGTCAGCCGACGCGAGCTCCGAGCGCGTCGATCGCGATGACCTCTCCTCTGACGATCTCGCTCCGTCTGGTGCCGGCGGCGCAGGTCGCGGCGGCGACAACGGCACTGCCGTCGAGGCCTTCGGTGAGGGTGCGCCCGTACCCGCCCCGCGCGAGCGTCGCCAGTCGCTGCCCCGCCGCGCCATTAGCTTCCTGCGCGCCAGCTGGGCCGAGCTGCAGCGCGTACAGTGGCCCAACCGCACCCAGGTCAGCCAGGCCACTGCCGTCGTTCTCGGCTTCGTCGCGATCGCCGGCGCCTACCTTGGCGCCGCCGACTGGCTGGCCCAGAAGATCGTCAACCTCATCCTCTGACGTACGATGACCTACGCATCTCAGCGTCCTCGCTCGCTCGCGTGCGTAGTACGCCACGCTCGCTGCGTCCTTGATCTGCTTGGTCCTCGAACGTCAGAGCGCCCCGCTCATCCCGTTTTGTCCATCCGCTATCTCTCTGAGGCCCTCTAGGAGCCCGCATGTTTCGCTGGTACGTCGTCAACACCTACTCCGGTCACGAGAACAAGGTCAAGCACAACCTCGAGCACCGCGTCGTCTCGCTCGGTCAGCAGCGCGCCGTGCGTCAGGTCGTCGTGCCCACCGAGGCCGTCTCCGAGATGAACAAGGACAATCAGAAAGTCACCGTCGAGAAGCGCACCATGCCCGGCTACGTGCTCGTCAACATGGAGCTCAACGAGGACTCCTGGGGCGTCGTCAAGGGCACCCCCGGCGTCACCGGCTTCGTCGGCGCCTCCCAGGAGCCCGTCCCACTGACCCAAGGCGAGGTCGACCGGCTCCTGCACAAGGAGGTCGCCACCGCGCCGCGCACCCGCGCCCAGTTCGCGATCGGCGAGACCGTCAAGGTCGTCTCCGGACCACTCGCCGACTTCTCCGGCGAGATCTCCGAGATCAACGACGACGCCGCCAAGCTTAAGGTCCTGGTATCAATCTTCGGCCGCGAGACTCCGGTAGAGGTGCAGTTCGACCAAGTTAAAAAGCTTTAGGGCTCGCGTCCTCCAGCGCAAGGTAGATTGAGAAAGAAGCTATGGCCAAGAAGGTTCTGACAACGATCAAGCTGCAGGCAAACGCCGGGCAGGCGAGCCCCGCCCCGCCGGTCGGTCCCGCGCTGGGCCAGCACGGCATCAACATCATGGAGTTCTGCAAGGCCTTCAACGCGCAGACCTCCAGCGAAACCGGGACCGTCATCCCCGTCGTCATCACCGTCTACGAGGACCGCTCGTTCACGTTCATTACCAAGACGCCGCCCGCCGCCGTCCTAATTCGCCAGACGCTGCGCCTCGATAAGGGCTCCGGTGAGCCGCACCGCAACAAGGTCGGCAAGCTCACCCGCGCCCAGCTCAACGAGATCGCCGAGCGCAAGCTGCCCGATCTCAACGCCCACGACATCGAGCACGCCGCGCGCATCATCGCCGGCACCGCGCGCTCGATGGGAGTCGAGGTCGAGTCCGCATGACCCAGCATTCCCGTCGCCACACCGAGTCGCGCGCCAAAGTCGAGCGCGAGCGCGAGTACGAGCCGCACGAGGCGATCGCGCTCGTCAAGAGCCTCGCCGGCGCCAAGTTCGACGAGTCCGTCGAGATCCACGTCCGCACCGGGCTAAACGTCCGCCACGCCGACGAGCAGCTACGCGGCACCATCGCGCTGCCCAACGGCCTCGGCCGCGACGTCAAGGTTGCCGTCTTCGCTCAGGGTCCCAAGGTCGCCGAGGCCGAGCAGGCCGGCGCCGACGTCGTCGGTGGTGAGGACCTCGCCAAAAAGATCGAGGACGGCTTCGACGATTTCGACGTCGCCATCGCCACCCCCGACCTCATGTCCGTCGTCGGGCGCCTCGGGCGCATCCTCGGTCCTTCCGGCAAGATGCCCAACCCCAAAGTCGGCACCGTCACGATGGACGTCGCCAAGGCCGTTGAAGAGTCCAAGGCCGGCAAGGTCGAGTACCGCACCGACCGCACCGCCATCGTCCACCTCGTCATCGGCAAGGCCAGCTTCGACGAGCGCAAGCTGCTCGAGAACTACGCCGCCATCGTCGAAGAGCTGATCCGCGCCAAGCCCTCCGCCGCAAAAGGCCGCTATCTGCGCACCATCACGCTCGCCTCCACCATGGGGCCCGGCGTCAAAGTCGACCCCAGCCGCACCCGCGACATCCTCGAGGAGGCGCCCACCCCGGCGGCCGCAGCCGCCTGAGCGCCATCCATCGGCAACCGCAGACCCTCGGCCGCGCCGTGCGCGCATAAGCCCGAGATAGGAGCCCAACTATGAACCGAGACCAGAAGGCCGCCGCGATCGCCGAGATCGCCGCCAACATCGAGGAGTCCCAGGCCGTATTCGCGGTCGACTACCGCGGCATCACCGTGCCCCAGGTCGCCGAGCTGCGCGCCAAGCTGCGCGACGCCGACGCCTCCTTCCGCGTCGTCAAGAACTCGCTCACCGAGCGCGCCGCCGATCAGACCGGGACCGAGGAGCTCAAGCCGCTGCTCGCCGGTCCCACCGCGCTGACCTTCGTTCGCGGCGACGCCGCGCTCGCCGCCAAGGCGATCGCCGACTACGCCCGTCTCACACAGCTGCTGCCCTTCAAGGGCGGCATCCTCGACGGCGCCGCCGTCGACGCCGATCAGATCCGCGCCATTTCGCGTTTGCCTTCCCGCGAAGTCCTCTACGGACAGCTCGTCGGCGTCGTCGCCTCGCCGATCAGCGGCCTTGTACGCACCCTTAGTGCGCTCGTCAGCGGGCTCGCCGTCGCACTTGGCCAGGTCCGCGAGAAGAAGGAGTCCGGTGAGCTCCCCGCCGGTGAGCCGCCCGCGGCGGCTGCCCCCGTCGAGGATGCCGCGGCCGATGTCGCGCCTGCCGCCGAGACTTCCGCTGAGGAGACCCCGGCTGCCGATACGCCTGCGGCAGCGGCCGCGGCTGATGAGACTCCTTCCGCGACCGCGGCTCCCACCGAGGAGACGCCGGCTGCTGAGGCCGCCGCCGAGGAGGCGTCCGCTGAGTCCTCCGCTGAGGAGCCCGCCGCGCCCGCGCCCGCGCGCGAGGAAGAGCCCGTGGCGCCGGACACCGACAACCAAGCTGCGCCGGCCGACGAGCCGGCACAAGACGACAACCAGGCGGACGCCTCGGCCGAGGCCGAGACCGCCGAGGCGAATCCCAAGGAGGATTGATCTAGATGGCAACCACCACCCAGGATTGGATCGAGGAGCTCAAGGGCATCTCCGTGCTCGAGCTCGCCGAGCGCATCAAGGCGCTCGAGGAGGAGTTCGGCGTCTCCGCCGCGGCCGTCGCCGCGCCCGCGGCCGCGCCCGCCGGCGGCGGAGAGGCCGCCGCCGAGGACGAAGGCCCCAGCACCGTCGACGTCATCCTCACCGGTGCCGGCGACAAGAAGATCCAGGTCATCAAGGTCGTTCGCGCCGCCACCGGCCTCGGTCTCAAGGAGGCCAAGGCGCTCGTCGACGAGGCCCCCAAGCCCGTCAAGGAGGGCATCGAGAAGGACGAGGCCGACAAGCTCAAGCAGGAGCTCGAGGAGGCCGGCGCCTCCGTCGAGGTCAAGTAGCACCGACGGACTCCGATGGCTCGCCCCGGCGATGCGCGCCGGGGCGACCGCCAGCACTTCTGCGGCCCGCGCTTTCCCTGGCCAACCGCACTCGGTTCTTCGCGCGCTGTGGCCAGTCCGTGTCTGCGCCGCGCGCCGCATCGGCGTTGGTCGCTCGTCTCGATGTCGCGAGCTAGCGCTGCGCGCGCGACGGCGCTTTATCGGCGCCTTAACAACTACGCCTGCTTTCCGGTAGAATCGCGCCCGCTGGCCAATAGCCGCAGCCGTCTCAGCAGCACGAAGTCGCGCCACATACGCGGTCTTCAGGAGGCGGGGTCCGTGAGCGCTGGCTGCCCCACTTGAGGGCGACGGTAGCCTGTGCTATCTTTACGGGTCGCGCGCGCTCGCGCTGTTTTTCTCGTCGTCGTGTCTCTCTCCCTCGAAGGAGTCTTTCTTGGCTGCTGCTGATGCTCTCCGGACGCGCCGGACCTTCGCGCGTCTGAACAAGCCCGTTGACGTCCCCAATCTGATCGATATCCAGCGCCGCTCGTTCGAGTGGCTCACCGACGCGCAGAAAGGCGGACTGCGCGAGACGATCGACGACATCTCGCCGATCGAGGACTACACCGGCAACCTCGCCGTGCAGTTCGGCGAGATCTCCTTCGACGAGCCCGTCGCCTCGCTCGACCAGTGCCGCGAGAAGGATCTCACCTACGCGCGGCCGCTCACCGTCACCGTCGCGTTCATCAATCGCGAGACCGGCGAGATCCGCGAGCAGTCGGTGTTCATGGGCGACTTCCCCTGGATGACCGAGCGCGGGACGTTCGTCATCAACGGCACCGAGCGCGTCGTCGTCACGCAGCTCGTGCGCTCCCCCGGCGCCTACCTGATGGAACCGAAGGATCGCGAGAAGCAGGTTTTTATCGCCAACCTGATGCCCGCTCGCGGCTCCTGGCTGGAGCTCGAGATCGACAAGAAGGGCAAGGTCTACGTCCGCATCGACCGCAAGCGCAAGCTGCCCGTCACGGTGCTTCTGCGCGCGATGGGCTACGCGACCGACGAGGAGATCCTCAAGCTCTTCGAGAACTCGCTCTACATCCGCAACACGCTCGAATCCGACACCGAGATTACGCGCACCGAAGAGGGCTCGCTGATCGAGCTGTTCAAGAAGCAGCGCCCCGGTGAGCCGCCGAGCGTCGACAACGCCAAGGCGCTGCTCAACCAGCTGTTCTTCGACCCCAAGCGCTACGACCTTACGCGCGTCGGCCGCTACAAGCTCAACTCGCGTCTCGGTCTCGATATCGACATCGACACGCGCACCCTCACGCACGACGACATCCTCGCGCTCGTCAAGGAGCTCGTCTCGCTGCCCAAGCGCCTCGGCATTCCCGAGGAGGGCTCCGAGATCGAGATCAAGGACTACGCCGCCGAGGCCATGTCGATGCCGCGCGAGCCCGTCGCCGACCACCTCGACGAGTACGAGCACTTCGGCAACCGCCGCCTGCGCACCGTCGGCGAGCTGATCCAGGAGGCCTTCCGCATCGGCCTCTACCGCATGGAGCGCGTCGTGCGCGAGCGCCTCACCACCGAGGACGCCGACACGATCACGCCGCAGACGATCATCAACATCCGGCCCGTCGTCGCCGCGCTGAAGGAGTTCTTCGGCTCCTCGCAGCTCTCGCAGTTCATGGACCAGACCAACTCGCTCGCCGGGCTCACCCATCGCCGCCGGCTCTCCGCGCTCGGCGCCGGAGGCCTCACGCGCGAGCGCGCGCCGATCGAGGTCCGCGACGTGCACCCCACCCACTACGGGCGCATGTGTCCGATCGAGACTCCCGAGGGACCGAACATCGGTCTGATCGGCTCGCTCTCCTCGTTCGCCCAGGTCTCCGAGTACGGGTTTGTCACGACTCCCTACCGCGTCGTCAAGGACGGCGTCGTTAGCGACGAGATCGTGCATCTCGACGCGACGCAGGAGGAGGAGCAGCTGATCGCCCAGGCGAACACGCCGGTCGATCCCAAGACCGGCAAGCTCAAGGATTCCGAGATCCTCTGCCGTACCCAAGCCGGCCAGTACGTCACGGTTGGGCCCAAGGATGTCGATCTCGTCGACGTCTCCCCGGAGCAGATCTGGTCGGTCGCGACCGCGATGATCCCGTTCCTCGAGCACGACGACGCCAACCGCGCGCTGATGGGCTCGAACATGCAGCGCCAGGCCGTGCCGCTGTTGAAGGCCGACGCGCCGCTCGTCGGCACCGGCATGGAGCGTCGCGCCGCGCTCGACACCGGCGACGTGCTGCTCGCCCGCAACGCCGGGACGATCGAGCACGTCGACGCCAACCAGATCGTCGTGCAGACCAGCGACGGCAAGGACGAGTACGAGCTGCAGAAGTTCATGCGCTCCAACCAGGGCACGCTGATCCACCACAAGCCCCGCGTCTCCAGCGGCCAGAAGGTCAAAGCCGGCGACGTCCTCGCCGACGGCTCCTCGACCGACAAGGGCGAGATGGCGCTCGGCAAGAACCTGATGGTCGCCTTCATGTCCTGGGAGGGCTACAACTTCGAGGACGCCATCATTCTCTCCAAGCGCCTCGTGCAGGACGACGAGCTCACCTCGATCCACATCGAGGAGTACGAGATCGACGCTCGCACGACCAAGCTCGGCGAGGAGGAGATCACCCGCGACATCCCCAATCGCTCCGAGGAGTCGCTGCGCAACCTCGACGACCGCGGCATCGTCCGCGTCGGCGCCGAGGTCATCTCCGGCGACCTGCTCGTCGGCAAGGTCACGCCCAAGGGCGAGACCGAGCTTACCGCCGAGGAGAAGCTGATCCGCGCGATCTTCAAGGAGAAGGCGCGCGAGGTTCGCGACACCTCGCTGAAGGTGCCCCACGGCGAGGGCGGCGTCGTGATCGACGTCAAGACCTTCAGCCGCGACGCCGGTGACGACCTGCCGCCGGGGGTCAACGACCTCGTGCGCGTGTTCGTCGCCAAGAAGCGCAAGATCTCCGAGGGCGACAAGCTCGCGGGCCGCCACGGCAACAAGGGTGTGATCTCCAAGATCGTCGACCAGCAGGACATGCCGTTCCTCGAGGACGGCACGCCCGTCGACGTGATCCTCAACCCGCTCGGTGTCCCGAGCCGCATGAACGTCGGGCAGATCCTCGAGACGCACCTCGGCTGGGCCGCCGCGCAGGGTTGGTACGACGACGGCACCGACGCCTACAAAGAAGCCAGCGGCGAACGCAAAAACGGGGCGCCGCCGCGCGTCTACGTCTCCACGCCGGTGTTCGACGGCGCGACCGTCGAAGACGTCGACCACGCGCTCGTCAAGTGGCAGGACGGCCACGAGGGGCGCATCCGTATGGACATCGACAAGAGCCGCCGGCCCGGAGAGCAGGCCTCCGGCAAGATGACGCTGTTCAACGGACGCTCCGGCGAGCCCTTCGCGCAGCAGGTCACCGTCGGGTACATGTACATCCTGAAGCTCCTGCACCTCGTCGACGACAAGATCCACGCGCGTTCCACCGGCCCCTACTCGCTCGTCACCCAGCAGCCGCTCGGTGGTAAGGCGCAGTTCGGCGGTCAGCGCTTCGGCGAGATGGAGGTCTGGGCGCTGGAGGCTTTCGGCGCCGCCTACACGCTGCAGGAGATGCTCACGATCAAGTCCGACGACACCGTCGGGCGCGTCAAGGCCTACGAGGCGATCGTCAAGGGCGAGAACATCGCCGAGCCCTCGATCCCCGAGTCCTTCAAGGTGCTGCTCAAGGAGATGCAGTCCCTTGCGCTCGACGTCAACGTCGTCTCCGACGAAGGTCAGCGCGCCGAGATGCGCGACGAAGACGACGACCTGCTGCGCGCCGCAGAGGAGCTCGGCATCGATCTCTCCGGAGTGCGTGCCCCAGCCCCCGCCCCCGATGCCGAGCAGGCGCCGGACGGCGAGGACGATGGCGACGGCGAGAGCGCCGAGGAGCAGCCAGCGGTTGTCGTCGACGAGGAGGCCGGCGAGGACCTCGACGGTGATGTCGGTCTCGGCGTCGAGGATCTGCTCGCCGGCGGTGTCGGCGACCTCGACATCGACGCGCTCGGCGACGGAGTGCTCGAGCCCGAGCTTGCCGAGGATGAGGCCGAGCCCGAGCTGGCCGAGGAGAGCGAGACGTAGAGGGTCCGCGGCCCGCGAGACCCTTTCGCGGGCCGCTCCACCCAGCAGCCCAAGCTTTGACCGCAGCGCACCGCATACCTCCGTTTCACCCGCGAGCGAAAGCGCCACCAGATGATTGACATCAATAACTTCGACGCAATTGAGATCAGCCTCGCCTCCTCCAAGCAGATCCGCAGCTGGAGCTCCGGCGAGGTCACCAAGCCTGAGACGATCAACTACCGCACCCTCAAGCCCGAGAAGGACGGCCTCTTCTGCGAGCGCATCTTCGGCCCCACGAAGGACTGGGAGTGCTACTGCGGCAAGTACAAGCGCGTCCGCTACAAGGGCATCGTCTGCGAGCGCTGCGGCGTCGAGGTCACGCGCTCGAAGGTCCGCCGCGAGCGTATGGGTCACGTCGACCTCGCCGCGCCCGTCAGCCACATCTGGTTCTTCAAGGGCGTCCCCAGCCGCATCGGCTACCTGCTCGACATGGCTCCGAAGGAGCTCGAGAAGGTCCTCTACTTCGCCGCCTCGATCGTCACGTGGGTCGACGATGAGGCCCGCCAGAAGGATCTCGAGACGCTCGAGGTCGAGGTCAACAAGGTGCTCGACTCCTACGCCGCCGAGCGCGAGGAGCGCGTCCTGGAACTGCGCGAGTCGCTCGAGCGCCGCGAGAAGTACCTCCAGAACGGCAAGCAGACCAACTTCTCCGACGAAGACCATCTCTGGGCCGACTCGCTCGACATCAATTTGTCAAAGCTCTCCGACGAGGATCGCGAGAAGCTCACCAAGGAGCTACGCAAGACCTTCGAGGCCGACATCGCCGACACCGAGGCCTACATCGAGGATGCCGCCGAGCGCATGCGCGGTGTCTGGGAGCTCTTCAAGACGATGGAACCGAAGCAGATCGAGCACGACGAGACTACCTTCCGCGAGCTCAAGGAGCGCTTCGGCTCGCCCTACGGCTTCGGCGAGTACTTCCGCGGCGGCATGGGCGCCGAGGCGATCCGCGACCTGCTCCAGCAGGTCGACCTCGAGGCCGAACGCGTCGAACTTGAGGACCAGGTCAAGACCGCCAAAGGTCAGAAGCAGGCGCGTGCCGTCAAGCGCCTGAAGGTCGTCAGCGCCTTCATTCAGTCCGGCAACAAGCCCGAGCAGATGGTGCTCGACGCCGTTCCCGTGATCCCGCCGGAGCTGCGCCCGATGGTCCAGCTCGACGGCGGGCGCTTCGCGACCTCCGATCTCAACGACCTCTACCGCCGCGTCATCAACCGCAACAACCGCCTCAAGCGGCTGCTCGACCTCGGCGCGCCCGAGATCATCGTCAACAACGAGAAGCGCATGCTCCAGGAGGCCGTCGACGCGCTGTTCGACAACGGTCGCCGCGGGCGTCCCGTCACCGGACCGGGCAACCGGCCGCTGAAGTCTCTCTCGGACATGCTCAAGGGCAAGCAGGGTCGCTTCCGCCAGAACCTGCTCGGCAAGCGCGTCGACTACTCCGGGCGCTCGGTGATCGTCGCCGGCCCCTACCTCAAGCTGCACCAGTGCGGGCTGCCGAAGATCATGGCGCTCGAGCTCTTCAAGCCGTTCATCATGGCGCGCCTCGTCGAGCGCAAGTCCGCGCAGAACATCAAGGCCGCCAAGAAGATGGTCGACTCGATGATCGGCGAGGTCTGGGACGTGCTCGAGGAGGTCATCCACGAGCACCCCGTGCTGCTCAACCGCGCGCCCACGCTGCACCGGCTCGGCATCCAGGCATTCGAGCCGCTGCTCGTCGAGGGCAAGGCGATCCAGGTGCATCCGCTCGTCTGCCACGCCTTCAACGCCGACTTCGACGGCGACCAGATGGCGGTGCACCTGCCGCTGTCGGCCGAGGCGCAGGCGGAGGCGCGCATCCTGATGCTCTCCTCCAACAACATCCTCTCGCCGGCGCACGGCGCGCCGTTGGCGACGCCGACCCAGGACATGATCCTCGGCGCCTACTACCTCACCTACGGCGAGGAAGTCGACGAGCTCGGCGCCAAGCAGGAGCTCCTGCAGACCGGCAAGTGGCCGGCCGGCGAGGCGCGTCCGCACGTGTTCCGCACCGCGCAGGAGGCCGAGCTCTCCTACGAGGCCGGTGTCGTAACGCTGCACGACATAGCCGAGTTCCGTCCCCCAGGACGCGAGGGTGGTCACATCCTCACGACCGTCGGGCGCATCGTCTACAACGACCGCATCGAGCGCGCCCTTGCCGAGGCACTCGGGGACGAGTTCGACGCCACCAAGTACGTGTTCGTCAACCAGTCCATGAAGAAGCGCGACACCACGCGCCTGATCGACATGCTCGTGCAGACTTATGGCGCGACCACGATCTCGCTTGTACTCGACGCCTTCAAGGACCTCGGCTTCAAGTACTCCACGCAGGCCGGCATCACGATCTCCAAGAACGACGTCGTCGTCCCGCCGGAGAAGCAGTCGATCCTCGACAAGTACGACAAGCTCGTCGGTGACATCACCGGCCAGTACGACGACGGCCTGATCACCCAGGAGGAGCGCCACGAGGCCGTCGTCGAGAAGTGGAACGCAGCCACCGACGAGGTCGCCGAGGCGATGGTCGAAAACCTCCACACGCTGAACCCCATCTTCATGATGGCCAACTCCGGGGCGCGTGGATCCTTCAAGCAGATCCGCCAGCTCGCCGGTATGCGCGGCTTGATGGCCAATCCGAAGGGCGAGATCATCGAGCGGCCGATCAAGGCCAACTTCATGGAGGGCCTCTCGGTGCTCGAGTACTTCATCTCCACGCACGGCGCGCGAAAGGGTCTTGCCGACACCGCGCTGCGCACCGCCGACTCCGGCTACCTGACACGTCGTCTGGTCGATGTCGCGCAGGACGTGATCATCCGCGAGCCAGACTGCGGCACCGAGGACTACATCGAGATGGCCGTCTTCAAGGATGGCGGAGACCCCAACGACGATCTCGTCGGTCGCTTCGCGGCGCAGGAGATCGCGACCAAGCGCGGCCGCGTGCTTGCCGAGCAGGGCGTCGAAATCGGACGCCTCGAGTTCGCCGAGATGGTCAAGGCCTTCCAGGACGACCACGATCGCGGCGCCCACATCACGGTGCCCGTGCGCTCGGTGCTCAAGTGCGAGGCGCTCACCGGCGTCTGTCAGGCCTGCTACGGACGCGCGATGGCCACCGGCCAGCTCGCGCAGATCGGCGACGCTGTCGGCATCATCGCCGCCCAGTCGATCGGCGAGCCCGGCACGCAGCTGACGATGCGTACGTTCCACACCGGCGGCGTCGCCGGTGCGGACATCACGCACGGTCTGCCGCGCGTCGTCGAGCTCTTCGAGGCACGCAAGCCCAAGGGCCTTGCGCAAATCGCCGAGCAGGACGGCACCGTCTCGATCGAGGAGTCCGAGAAGGCACTCACCATCGTCATCACCGATGCCGCCGGTGAGGAGCACCGTCACGCCTTCCCCCGGCGCACGCGCCTGTTCGTGCGCGCCGGCGAGCAGATCGTGGCGGGCAAGCAGCTCAACGAGGGCTCGCTCTACCCGCACGACCTGCTCAAATTGCGCGGTCGCACCGAGACCGAGCGCTACCTCGTCAACGAGGTCCAGGAGGTCTACAAGTCCCAGGGCGTCGACATCAACGACAAGCACATCGAGCTGATCGTGCGCCAGATGCTCAAGAAGGTTCGCGTCGACCAGAAGGGTGACACCGACTACCTGCCGGGGCAGTTCGTCGACCGCTTCGAGTTCGCGCGCATCAACGCCGATCTCGAGACCGCCGGCAGCGAGACCGCGCAGTACGAGGACATCATCCTCGGGATCACCAAGGCCTCGCTGAACACCGACTCGTTCCTCTCGGCGGCCTCCTTCCAGGAGACCACCAAGGTGCTCACCGACGCTGCGCTCGAGGGCAAGATCGATCGTCTCAACGGGCTCAAGGAGAACGTCATCATCGGCAAGCTGATCCCCGCCGCCACCGGGCTCAAGCGTTACCGGCGGATCGAGATCGAGCCCGCCGAGCCGCTCCCGCGCGCGATCGACGAGGTTGGCCTGCTCGATCAGGACGAGATCGCCGCCGAGCTTGGCCTGCAAGGCGCCGACGCCCTCGGCGGCGGCTACGGGCAGGAGTTCGACGCCGACCTCGCCTCGCTGGAGAAGATCGGAGCCGGTGGCAGTGACCCCGGCTTCGTCGAGGAGCTCGCCGAGCTCGAAGTCCCCGAGGAGACCGCCGACATCCCCGTCGAGCCCTCCGCGGAGGCCGAGCAGGAGTAAAAGCCTGGCGCGCTAGCCCGGCGCGCCCGCAAGGGCGCCGCCGGGCTCATCGCGTCAGCTCACCGCGCGCTCGTCGGCGTCGCGGGATCCTCGGCGATCCGCACGACCTCCACACCCGCGCTCGCCAGCACGTCCTGTCCGTCGAGCACCGCGTAGCCCTCGCGGTAGTACAGCCGCACGATTCCCGCCGCCGCGATCAGCTTCGCGCACGGCGGACACGGGAAGTCCGTCACGTACAGCACCGCGTCGCGCGTCGCCGCGCCGTCCTGCGCGGCCTGCGCGATCAGGCGCGCCTCCGCGTGCGTTGCCGTCGAGAGCTCCAGGCCAACGCCTTTGTAGAAGTTCGCGCGCGGGTCGCCCGCCGCGTAGGCGCTCAGCGGATGTGGATTGTGTACATTCGCGCACGCGCGCACCTTGCCGTCGGCCAACCGCATCGCCGCACCGACTTGCCGCCACCAGTCCACGCTATCCGCCGCCGCCGACTCCGCTGCGCGCGCGAGCTCCAGGTCGGCAAATGCCTGCCCCGCCGTCACCGTCCGCGCCGGCTCAGGACGCAGCAGCTGTGTCGTCCGCGTCTTGTCCCAGCGCAGGAACACCGTGTCGAAGCGCACCTCGCAGCGCGCGAAGAAGCGCTCCACCAGCTGATAGCTGACGTCCTCTGCAGGCATCGTGATCCGCGGCTCCAGCGTCGCCAGCTCGTGCGCACCGGCGACATCGAGCACCGAGACCTCCGCGCAGAGCTCCCACGCCGCGATCGCGCTCGCCACGAGCTCCGGTGAAAGTGCGCGAATGTCCTTCGCGAGCGGCCGATAGTCCACGTAAAGCTCCGGCCCGACGACGAACAGGTGGCGATCCCGCGCGTGGGACTCGATGAAGCGCACGTAGCCCTCGTGCAGCACCGGCACGTACGCCACGACGCACTCACGCCGAGTGTCACTCACGCTTGAGGATCGTGTCGATCAGACCCGGCAGCACCTCTGCCAGCTTCGGTCCCAGGCGCTCACCGAGATGCATGTAGAGCTGACGGATCCGCTCGCTCGTCGTCACCGACGCCTGGCGCTCCAGGACGCGCACCTCGCCGCAGAGCTCGAGCAGCTGCTCCTGTTCTGACTCGCTGTAGGAGTGGTCCTCGGAGAGCACCAGCACGTCCGGGCGCACCGCCGCGATCAGCGCCCAGCGCGCTTCGGCGTCGTCCTTCAGGTAGATCACGTCGACCGGGCGCTGGTGCGCGAGCATCTCCAGGCGCTCCGACTCCGGCACCATCGGACGATCGTCGCCCTTGCGCCGGCGGATCTTCGCGTCGCCGTCCACGCCCACGATCAGCACGTCACCGAGCGCCTTCGCCTTCGCCAGGTACTTCACGTGGCCCAGGTGCACGAGATCGAACGAGCCCGACGTCAGGACCAGGCGTAGCCCGATCCCGCGCAAGTGCTCCGCGAGCGCCGCAAGCTCCTGCGCCGAGCCAATCAGGCGCTCGTCGAAGTTGACGTCGGAGCTAAAGATTCCGCTGGTTATCGCCATCGGGCTGTCTGGGGAGCGCTGCCGCGAGCTATCGAGGTTCACGCCGGCCTTCGACCTCACGGCTGACGCGGAAGCGCACCGTTCGCTCGGGCGCGTCATCCAGCGCGACGAAATGGACATGAAGGTGCGCGACGCTGCCACCGTTGTATCGCATGTCGCCGCTGCGCTCCACCGTCGCCACCGCGAGCGGCGCTAGCTGCGCCCGCAACCGGCGCTTGAGCGCCCACAGCTCCGCGCCCGCCGTGTCCGGCAGCTCCTCGAAGCCCGACACGTGACGGTGCGGCACGATCAGATAGTGCGCACGCGCCCCCACGTACGGGTAGGCGTTCTTCGCTACGTACCAGTGCTCGCCTTCAAACTCGACCGGCTCACGGTTGTGCGTCGCGAAGTGCTCCGGGCAGAACACGCAGATCCCCGCGTCTTCGAGCTCCTGCATGTACAGGCGCTGCTCCTCGCTGCGCGCCGCCGCGAGGTGATAGAGGCTCTCAGCGCGTGCGCTCATAGACACGAAAGACAAACGACAGGTCGTTCTCGCGCAGCGGCTCGGACTCGTTCGCGCAGCGCCACTCCTCGGCTGCGAGCGCCGGAAAGAACACGTCGCCCTGCGGACTCGCTGCGACGGCCGTCGCGTAGACGCGATCCGCGAGCGGCAGTGCCTGTTCGTAGACCGATGCGCCGCCGATCACGAAGCAGTCCGTGCCGCATGTGCCCAGTGCCGAGTCGAGGTCCGCGTGCACCTCGACTTGCGGCGGGCGAAAGTTCGCGTTCGTGCTGAGCACGACGTTGCGTCGCTCGCGCAGCGGCCGGTGCGCTGCCGGTAGCGACTCGAACGTGCGCCGGCCCATCAGCACCGTGTGGCCGACCGTCAGCTCGCGGAAGTGCCGCAGGTCGCTCGGCAGCCGCCACGGCAGCTCCCCGCGATAGCCGATCGCGCGATTCTCAGCGTAGGCGACGACGAGCGAGAGCACGTCCCGACTCAGCTCAGCACCGGGATATCGCGGATCGCCGGATGCGGCTCGTAGTCCGCGACCTCGAAATGCTCGCCGCGAAAGTCGTGGATGTCGCTCACCCGCCGGCCCGCCTCCGTCAGACGCAGCGTCGGCAGTCGTCGCGGCTCGCGCGTCAACATCTCCTCGACGCGCTCGAGCTGGTTGACGTAGATGTGTGCGTACTGGATCCAGTGCACATACTCCACGAACTCATACGACGTCAGGTGCTCGAGCATCAGGCCGAGCGCCGTGTACTGCACCATGTTCGACGGCACCCCGATCGGCGTGTCGCCCGAGCGCTGGTTGTGCACCAGATGTAGCTTTTCGTTGAGCACCAGCGCGTGCACCCAGCCGTGGCACGGCGCGATCGTGTTGCGCGACTTGACTCCCTCCTCGCGCCGGTTGGCCTGTGGGATCCACGGGCTGACCACCGCCGTCCGGTCCTCCGGAAGGTCACGCAGCTTGTCGACGAGATGCGCGAACTGGTCGAAACCCGGGTCCGCCCCATCGAAGTCCGTCGTGAAGTTCCGGAACGCGTGCCCATAGGAGCCCGGTCCGAGGTCGCCGGTCTGCAGGCCCCGGCTCGCGCACTTCTCCTCCGTCGCCCACGGTCCCCACCAGTCGCAGCCAAACTCCGCCAGCTCATCGAGCGTGCGCGCGCCGTTGATAAACGCGCACAGCTCCCCGATTGCCTTCGACACGAAGCCGCCGATCGCGCGCTCGGTGATCACCGCCGCTCCGTGCACCATCGCAAAGCGCATCTGGCAACCCGCGAGCGCCAGCGCATCGACGCCCTGCTTGGTCTGCACTCGCGTGCCCGTGTCGCGAATCGCCGCGAGCATGTCGCGGTACTCGGTGTTGATTCGGCGCTGTGCAAAGGGTAGGTAGGTGGGCATCGCTGGGTCGCGATGCTAGAGGGTGCTGCAGCCGGTCGCGCGCCGAGCACCCGCGCGCCTCCATCGAGAGTCCGCTACACCGCATTCGCGCGTCCCCGTCCGACGTCGCTCGTCGTGAGAAGGAGAGAGAAGCTCGTGAAAGGACTCGCTTGGCCGGATGGCCGCTCTCATCTTCGATCTCGACGAGACGCTGCTCGACACCAGCATGCTGCGCACAGACCGTCGGCCCGGACGCTGGCGGCAGCTGGCGTTGCGCCTCGATGAGGTGCAGCCGTACGCCCACGTGCAGGCCGGCGTCCAAGCAGCCGACCTGCCGGCTCGTGCGAGGAAGATCGGCTTTCGGATCGGGATCCTCACCGATAGTCCACGCTGGTACGCCGAGCGCCTGCTCGGGGAGTTCGGCATTCGCTATGACGCGCTGCTGACCGGGTCCGACGGTTACGCGCCTAAGCCCGATCCAAGTTCTCTGCGCGCCCTCGCCGCGCAGCTCGGTACGCCGGTCGAGCAGTGCATCCTCGTCGGCGACGAAGCCTCCGACTTCGGCGCCGCCTACAGCTCTCGCGCGCTCTGTATCGGCGTCGCCTGGTCGCGCCACGCACCGAGCGAGTGGCGCCGGCACTGGCCCGACATCGCCGTCGAGGGGCCGGCGCAGCTCCTGGAGGCGCTGGAGAATCCGCGCAGTCGGCTGCCCTTCGCCGAGGCGCTGATCAGAAGTGAGCAGCCGGCCTGGCACTGGGGCTCTCTGCTGCGACTCGGCGACGGGATCTTTGGCGCCGGTCGCTACTACACGAGGTACGACAGCCGCCATCCCGGCGACCGGCTCTCACGGCTCATCGTCCGAGCCAAGGGCGAGCGCCGCGCCGCCGCGCGAGCCGGCAAGCTGCTCGGCGGGCTGGTCGCCCCACCACGACAGGGCGCCACGATCGATCTCATCACGTCGGTGCCGCCCAAGCCAGGCGCGGGATACGACCGTCTCGCTCACATGAGGGCCGCGCTCGCCACCACGACCGGCGCCGTCGAGAGCGGCGAGATCCTCCGACAGCGCTTCGACGACCCGAGCTACAAGCGCCAGCACGCACGCGCACGGCCACGACGCGTTGCCGGGCGCTTCGCCGCGAGCACGCTTAGCGGTGAGCACATCCTGCTACTCGACGACGTGATCACCAGTGGCGCTCAGGTCCGGGAGTGCCGACGACAGCTGCTCGCGCAGGGGGCCGACCGGGTGACGATCCTTGTGCTCGGCGTCGCCCAGAACGCACTGACTCGCTATTGCCCACTGTGTAGCGGCACCCTGCATCTCGTGACCAGCGGACCCTACGGAGACTTCATCGGCTGCTCGAACTACCGTCGCGGCTGTCGCTACCGAGAGCCCGCTCCGCCGGTGTGAGCGCTGTCAATCACCACTGCGCGAAACGAGCAGGGTCCGTCGATCGCGGCTGAGCTCGGGCCAGCGGTGTGCCAGCTCCACGCTCTCGACGAATCCCACGAGGTCGTCGAGGTCCAATGCCCGAGCTAGGGGCCGATCACCCAATCGCGCGCACAGAGCCTCTGCGCGTTTCCACGCCGGTAGGATCGAGCACAGCTCTCGCGCGGGACGCTCGAGCAGTACCTGTAGGCCTGCGCTTGCGTCGCTCTTATCGTGTGCAGACGCAGGCGGACAGAGAAGCGCTCGGCCCTGTGCGGCGGCGAAGCGCGCGGTGTGCATCGTGCCGCTGTCCAGCCCGGTCTGCGCGATGACTACCGCAACCGACAGCCCACTCTGCAAGCGGTCCCGCGCGACGAGACGCGGCGGTAAGGCCGGCGCGCCGAACGGTTGCTCGGAGATCAGCGCGCCGCCGCACTCGACGATGCGCGCCGCCAGGCTCTCGTTCTCGGCGGGATATATCCGGTCCAGGCCGCCGCCCATCACCGCGATCGTCGCCGCGCCGCGTTCGAGCGCGACGCAGTGGGCGGTCGTGTCGATCCCTCTGGCCAGGCCGCTGACGATGCCCCAGCCGGCGTCAGCAAGGGCGCCGGTCAGGTCTGTCGCCGCGGCATGCCGAAGGCCGTCGGCTCGCGGGTGCCGACGAGCGCCACCAGGCGCTCGCGAGCGAGAACGTCGACGTCGCCGCGCACGTAGATCAGGGGCGGTGGGTCCGCGAGCTCACGTAGCCGCTCGGGATAGCGCTCATCGAAGAATGTTAGGAGCTCGACCCCGGCGTCCCTGTACCGCTCGAGGTCGATCTGTGCCTGTGCGAACGCCTCGGTGAGTCGTACGCCGTGGCGTTCGAGTAGATCCTCCAGCTTCGCGCCGTGAAGCATCGCTCCCAGCACCGTCGCGCGGCCGATCCGGGGCAGCGATTGCAGCGCCAGCAAGCCCGCGGGCGAGCGGGAGTCGAAGTGTGCCAGCGTGCTCATCGACACTCCGTCGTATACGGGTCGCGCGGCGGTGCGGAATCGCGGATGGGCTCGAATGGATGCATGAGTGCGACTGTAGACCGCGCCGCCGACGGCACACACGCCGCCGCGACTAGGCGGGCGCGCTATGTGCGCGTGTGCGCGGCGGCGGCGGGCTTAGGTCATGCACAACTGCGCGGACCCCGCCGCGTACGTACGTGCGATGAAGGGCGGCAGGTCACGGATAACCCAAACAGGACCCCGCCGCGCGCGTATGTGCGCGTGGCGGTGGCGTAGGTGATGAACAACTGCACGGACCCCGCCGCGCGCGCGTGTTCGCACGAGCGTGCGCGCGCGGCGGGGTCGCCAGCGGCAATCAAGACGGGCAGGTCGCGGTTGCCCAGCGGCGGAGCTCGTCGACGTGTTCGGCGGCGATCCCGATGTTCGCTTGCGTCTGCACGAGCAGCGTCGGCGCCGCGCGCGCGGCGGCCCAGGCATGACAGGCCTCGTCGAGGCAGTCGTCGATCCACGCCAGCGCGCGCTCGCCGGCGTAGGCGTCGATCGCCTCGAGCTTCCAGTGTCCGCGCGTCGAGCGCTCGACGCCACCGCCTGCGAGGCCACTCGTCGCTCGCACCGCCGGCGCGAAGCGCAGGTAAGGCAGCTCGGCCGGGAGCCCGAGCAAGGTGGGGAGGTACTCGTTGGCGCGCTCCTCCCAACCGCTGCACCAGACCAGCTCGAAGATCTCGCTCAATGCCAGCAGGTGAGCGGCCGCGGTGGACGAAAGGAAGTGAGGGATGCCATCGATCCAGTGGAACGACCCCGCGGGCGGCGCGTGGGGCGAGAAGCCGAAGAGAGAGACGACTCCGTCGATGTCGAGGAGCAGCAGCGGCCTTGTTAGGTCGGCATTAAGCGACATGTACGTTAAGCGCCCTTTAGCTCCGGCACAGGTTCGGACAGCTAATCTGCCCGGATCGATGCGGGGCAGTAAAGCACCCGGCACCCGCTGCCGATGGACCCTCGCGCCGGCCGTACCGGACGCCACACACAGACCATGACATTCGATCTCGGCATACTCCTCGCCCTCGCTTGCGCCTTCGTGGCGAATCTCGGCTTCTTCTATAAGTACCGCGGCGCCGGCGAAGTCCCACAGGTCAGCGTGCGTCACCCGCTGCGCTCCGGGCGCGAGCTGTTCTCCTCGAAGTGGTTCACGCTGGGGATGATCATTGCGACCGCCTCTTGGGGCCTGCACGTCGCGGCGCTCGCGCTTGCGCCGATGTCGGTCGTGCAGGTCGCGCTCGCCGGAGGCGTCGTCCTGATTGCTGTCATGGCCGATCGCTTGTTCGGCTTCCGCGTCGGGCGCCGGCAATGGCTCGGGCTGTGGCTGACCGCCGCCGGCCTCGTGTTGCTGGGGTTGACGCTGCCGGCGATGCACGGTGCGCACTCGCATTTCTCGCCCGCGGTGATGATCTCCTTCGAGGCAGGGCTGTTCGGGCTGGGAGGCCTGCTGATCATGGGTCCGCGGATGGGCGGCCAGGCCGAGCACCATGGTGTGATGCTCGGCGCCGCCTCCGGTGTGCTCTTCGGGGTCTCCGACACCTCGATCAAGGCGCTCACCGGGATCGTCGGCGCGCATGGCGTGCTCGGCGTGCTGCTGAGCCCGTGGTTCGCGGTCGCGCTGCTCGCGTCGATCGTCGCCTTCTACGCCTCAGCGCGCGGCCTGCAAGATGGAGACGCGGTGCCCGTGATCGCGGTTACCGGCGCCGCCGCCAACATCGCGGGGATCGCGGGTGGGATCGTCGTGTTCGGCGATCCGATGGCCGCAAGTCCTCTGGGGATCATCTGTGAGGCGCTCGCGTTCGTGCTCGTGATCGTCGCCTCGGCGCTGATGCCGGCGCCGGTTCGCGCCGCCGGTGTCGCCTCCTCGGCGGCCGCCGCGAGCGCCACGGCGTAACGACGGCTTCGCGCTGCTACCATCCCCGGCCGAATGCCAACGACCTCTCAGCTTGTGCGCAAGGGCCGCGTCGCCCCGAAGAAAAAGCTCGCCACTCCGGGCCTCAAGTCCGGCAAGGGTCGCAAGAAGAAGACCGCCGCACCACAGCGCCGCGGCGTGTGCACGCGCGTGTACACCACGACCCCGAAGAAGCCTAACTCCGCCCTGCGCAAGGTCGCTCGCGTGCGCATATCGGGCTCGATCGAAGTTACCGCCTACATTCCCGGTGAGGGCCACAACCTGCAGGAGCACTCCGTCGTGCTCGTTCGCGGCGGCCGCGTCAAGGATCTGCCAGGTGTTCGCTACAAGGTCGTGCGCGGCACGCTCGACGCCGCCGGCGTCAACGACCGCAAAAAGGCTCGCTCGCAGTACGGCGTGAAGAAAAAATAAGCGATGCCCCGCCGCGCAGCCGCCCAGATCCGTCCGGTCGAGCCGGACCCCGTACACCGCTCCAAGCTGGTCCAGCAGGTGATCAACAAGGTGATGCTCGACGGCAAGAAGTCGACCGCCGAGCGGATCGTCTATGACGCGCTCGCGCTGCTTGGCGAGCGCAGCGACAAAGACCCACTGGAGACGCTCGAGGCCGGCATCAAGGCGCTCACGCCGACGCTCGAGGTCAAATCGCGTCGCGTCGGCGGTGCGACCTATCAGGTCCCCGTCGAGGTCGCCGCGCGCCGTGCGCGTACGCTGGCGGTGCGCTGGCTGGTCGAGTTCGCGCGCCAGCGCCGCGAGAAGACGATGGCCCAGCGCCTCGCCAATGAGCTTCTGGATGCGCAATCCCAGCAGGGTGGGGCGTACAAGCGCAAGGACGACATTTACCGCATGGCGCAGGCGAATAAGGCCTTCGCCCACTACCGCTGGTGACGAGCGGGCCGAGGACCGGCGCATCTCTGCGTCCTCGCTCGCTCATGTGCACAGCACATTTCGCTCGCTGCGTCCTTGATCTGCTTGGTCCTCGGCCCGCTCACGCGCCGGGCGTCTGAGTATCGCGGCGCGGGACGCCGATTTTTAGGGTTGGCCCCTTTGGGGCCTGGATGGGTCGCGCCGGGGTTCATCCTTGGCGAGTTTTGCTGACGCGCTACCGTCGATGTCGTAGTGCGCGGGGCCGCCGGTTCGGGGGTTCGCAAAAAGATCGGCCTGAACCCTTGACAGGAGAACATTTGGTACCTAACATTTCGGTACCAAATGAGTTCTGTCGATAACACGCAACCGTCCAACTCCGATGCCTCGGCGCGGATTGAGCGCCACGTCTGGGTGATCTCGGGCGTCGTGATCTTGGGGATGATCATGTCGATCCTCGACACGACGATCGTCAACGTCGCGCTGGCGACGCTCTCGCACGACCTGCACAGCCCGCTTGCGCAGGTGCAGTGGGTGATAACCGGCTATTTGCTCGCGCTTGCCGCCGTGATTCCCGTCACCGGCTGGGCCGCGCGGCGCTTCGGAGCCAAGCGCGTCTACCTCGTCTCGCTGGTGCTCTTCACCCTTGGCTCCGGCCTGTGCGGGCTCTCGGATTCGACGACCTCGCTCGTGATCTTCCGCGTGATGCAGGGCATCGGCGGCGGGATGATCATGCCGGTCTCGATGATGATCATGGCGCACGTCGCCGGTCCGCAGCGCGTCGGCAGGGTCATGGGGATCGTCTCGATGCCCGCGATGCTCGCTCCGATCCTGGGCCCCGTAGTCGGTGGGCTGATCCTGCAGAACCTGCACTGGTCGTGGATCTTCTTCGTCAACGTCCCGATCGGCGTAATCGCGTTCGTGCTCGGCTGGCGGATGCTGCCGCAGACCGACTCCGGTGTCGCCGGAAAGCTCGACGTGCTCGGTGTCGGACTGCTCTCCGGAGGCTCCGCCCTGTTCATCTTCGGCGTCAGCGAACTCGGCTCCGGCGCCGCGCTGGGCTCCCCCGAAGTGCTGCTGCCGGCGATCGCGGGAATTGTGCTCACCATCCTCTTCGTCTTGCACGCGCTGCGCATCGAGCGCCCGCTGCTCGACGTCCGTCTGTACTCCAATCGCGTCTTCGCGGGTGCCTCATTCGTCAACTTCGGCCTCGGCGGCGCGCTCTTCGGGGCGATGATCCTCGTCCCGCTCTACTACCAGGAGGTGCGCGGCGAGAGCGTCATCCACACCGGTCTGCTCAACGGGCCGCAGGGTATCGGGGCGCTCGTCGCGATGCCGCTCGCGAGCCGTCTGACGCAACGTTTCGGCGGCGGTCGCGTCGCGCTCTGCGGCGTGTCGTTGCTGTGCGTCAGCACGATTCCCTTCGCGTTCCTCGGGGCGCACACCTCGATCCTTGGGATCTCGCTGCTGCTGGTCGTGCGCGGGGTCAGCATCGGGATGTCCTTCATGCCGGCGATGAACGCCACCTTCGCCTCGATGCGCCCGGAGCAGATCTCCGATGCGACTCCGCAGATCAACGTCCTGATGCGCCTCGGAGGCGCGATCGGCACGTCGGTGCTCGCCGTCGTCCTGCAGCGCGCGGCGGTGGCCAACGCGCACACCTCGGCGGGGCTCGCCAACGCGTTCGACACCGCCTACTGGTGGGCGCTGGGGATCGCGATCCTGTCGCTGATCCCGTGCTTGATGCTGCTGCGCGCCGAGCGTCCCGCAGGCGGGGGCGATCGCGTGCGCCGCGCAGCGGCGGCAGACCCCGAGGCCACGGCGTCGCTGGCCGAGCCGGTCGGCGTCTGATGGCGCCGCCGCTCGCCGGTGGGGTGGATGCGGCTGCGCACGAGAGCGAGCGGTCTCCCGCTGCATCTGAGGAGTCCGCGCGACTCGCCGAGTTGCAGGAGCTGGGCGTCGCCTTCCGCACGCTCTTTCGCTCGCTTAGCCGCCTGCGCGGGCGCGATACGCACCTCGCGGGCAGCGAGCTGAGCCACGCCCAGTTCGAGCTGCTGCTGGAGCTGCACGAGCGTGGCCCGTTGTCCGCCGGAGAGCTGGCCACGGCTGCGCAGCTCTCGCCGGCGACGGTGACGCAGATGCTCGAGCACCTGGCTACCAGCGGCCACGTCGAGCGCGAGCGCCTGGAGTACGACAGGCGCGTCGTCGTCTCGCGCCTCACCGACCGCGGCCGCCGAGAGATTGAGGCCAAGCGCGCGCGCTGGCAGGCTCGCTGGGAGCGCGCGCTGGCGGACGTCGAGGTCGAGGATCTACGCGCCGCGACCGGCGTGCTGACGCGGTTGCGCGCGGTCTTCGAGAGCGACGACTGCGCGCAATCCGAGCGCGCCTGAGCTGCTATAGTCGGCATCCGCCCGGTCGGAGGGACGTTCATGCGAGCGACTCCTCCGCGAGGCGATCATCGAAACATGGAGACCTCGAGCAGATAGCACCGCGACCGGCCTGAGAACCAGCAGCGCGCGTGGGCCCGAGGGGCCTCTTTTTTTGCCCGCAGACGAGCGCTCCGGCAACCCAGATTTCCAGCCAGTCCAACTTTCACCAGCCACTACCGCCCACCACCCCCTTTTTCAGAGATGCCACGTAAGTTCACACTTCAGAACACACGCAACATCGGGATCATGGCGCACATCGACGCCGGCAAGACGACGACGACCGAGCGCATCCTCTACTACACCGGGCGCACCTACAAGATCGGTGAGGTCCACGACGGCGCGGCGACGATGGACTGGATGGAACAGGAGCAGGAGCGCGGCATCACGATCACCTCGGCGGCTACGACGGCCGAGTGGAAGGGCCACCGCATCAACATCATCGACACGCCCGGCCACGTCGACTTCACGGTCGAGGTCGAGCGCTCGCTGCGCGTGCTTGACGGCGCGATCGCGCTGTTCGATTCCGTCGCCGGCGTCGAGCCGCAGTCGGAGACCGTCTGGCGTCAGGCCGACAAGTACCACGTGCCGCGCATCGCGTACATCAACAAGATGGACCGCATCGGCGCGGACTTCGAGCGCGGCGTGCAGACGATGATCGACCGGCTCGGCGCCAAGCCGGTGCCGATCCAGCTGCCGATCGGCGCGGAGAGCGGCTTTCTCGGGGTGATCGACCTCGTCGCGATGAAGGCGATTGTCTACAAGGACGAGCTCGGTAAGGAGCAGGAGATCGAGGAGATCCCCGAGCACTTGCTCGAAACGGCCACCGCTGCCCGCGAGCACCTGCTCGAGGAAGTCTCGCACTACGACGACGAGCTCGTCGAGCTGATCCTCGAGGAAGCCGAGGTTCCCGAGGCGGTGCTCAAGCAGGCGATTCGCAAGGCGACACTGTCGACCAAGCTGACCCCGGTGCTGTGCGGCTCGTCCTTTAAGAACAAGGGCGTGCAGCCGTTGCTTGACGCCGTCCTCGACTACCTGCCATCGCCGTTGGACGTGCCGCCGATCACCGGCCACGAACTAGTCCGCGGCGAGGAGGGCGAGCGCGAGGTCGCGCGCCACGCCGACGATTCCGAGCCGTTCACGGCGCTGGCCTTCAAGATCATGGCCGACCCTTACGTCGGCAAGCTGACCTACTTCCGCGTCTACTCCGGCAAACTCGAGTCCGGCTCGCGCGTGCTCAACGTCAACAGCGGCCGCACCGAGCGGGTCGGACGCATCCTGATGATGCACGCCAACGAGCGCGAGGAGGTTCCCGAGGTTTACGCCGGGGACATCGCCGCGGGCGTGGGCATCAAGCAGGTGATGACCGGCGACACGCTCGCCGCCCCGGACTCGCCGGTGCGCCTGGAGAACATCGTCTTCCCCGAGCCCGTGATCAAGGTCGCGGTCGAGCCCAAGACGAAGGTCGACCAGCAGAAGATGTCGGTTGCGCTCGGTCGCCTCGCCGAGGAGGACCCGACCTTCCAGGTGCGTACCAACGACGAGACCGGCCAGACCGAGATCTCGGGGATGGGCGAGCTGCACCTCGAAGTGCTCGTCGACCGGATGAAGCGCGAGTTCGGCGTCGAGGCCAACGTCGGGCGCCCGCAGGTCTCCTACCGCGAGACCGTGCGCGGCACCGCGCAGAAGATCGAAGGCAAGTTCGTGCGCCAGACCGGCGGCTCGGGCCAGTACGGGGTCGTCTACATCGACATCGAGCCCGCGCCCGGCGAGGGCTTCGAGTTCATCAACAAGATCAAGGGCGGCGCGATCCCCTCGGAGTTCATCCCGGCCGTTGAGAAGGGCGTCGAGGAGGCACTTGAGAACGGCGTCAAGGCCGGCTACCCGATGGTCGACATTCGCGTGACGCTGGTCGACGGCAAGTACCACGACGTCGACTCCTCGGAGATCGCCTTCAAGGTTGCCGGATCGATTGCCTTCAAAGAGGCCGCCAAACGCGCCAAGCCGGTGCTGCTGGAGCCGATCTTCGCCGTCGAGGTCGTCACGCCGCAGGATTTCGTCGGTGATGTGATCGGCGACCTCTCCCGTCGTCGCGGCCGCGTTGAAGGCCAGGAGCCGCGTGGCAACGCGGTGGCCGTCACGGGCACCGCGCCGCTGAGTGAGATGTTCGGCTACGCCACCGATCTGCGTTCCAACACGCAGGGGCGCGCCAACTACACGATGCAGTTCGAGGGCTACGAGGAGGTACCCCCGAACATCGCGGAGAAGATCATCGAACAGCGCACGGGGGAGCCGGTTCCGGCGTAGAGGGCGGCGGGCCCTCGGGGTTTCAAAAGTCATGAGGGTGGCGTAGTCGGCCGCCCTCGTATTGCAAGTCACGACACGACAGTCTTTATTTAGATAGATTTCTCGGGTTGGTCACATCCGGGTATTTGCCCGGATGGCGAGCGACAGAAAAAGGCGATTGAGGAGCGAACACAAGTGGGTAAGGCGAAGTTCGAGCGCGACAAGCCGCATGTCAACGTCGGAACGATCGGTCACATCGACCACGGCAAGACGACGCTGACCGCTGCCATCACGACGGTGCTGGCCGAGAAGGGAGGCGCCGAAGCCCGCAGCTTCGAGGAGATCGACAACGCGCCCGAGGAGAAGGAACGCGGGATCACGATCGCCACCTCGCACGTCGAGTACCAGACCGACAAGCGCCACTACGCGCACGTCGACTGCCCGGGACACGCCGACTACGTCAAGAACATGATCACCGGCGCCGCGCAGATGGACGGCGCAATCCTGGTCGTCTCCGCGGCCGACGGTCCGATGCCGCAGACTCGCGAGCACATCCTGCTGGCGCGCCAGGTCGGCGTCCCCTACATCGTGGTGTTCCTCAACAAGGCCGACATGGTCGACGACGAGGAGCTGCTCGAGCTCGTCGAGGTCGAGGTCCGCGAGCTGCTCTCCGAGTACGACTTCCCTGGTGACGACATCCCGTTCATCATCGGCTCCGCGCTGAAGGCGCTCGAGGGCGATGAGGCCTACAAGGCCAAGATTTTCGAGCTCGCCGACGCGCTCGACAGCTATATCCCCGAGCCCGTGCGCGAGCTCGACAAGCCGTTCCTGATGCCGGTCGAGGACGTCTTCTCGATCACCGGCCGCGGCACGGTCGCGACAGGTCGTATCGAGCAGGGCATCATCAACACCGGCGACACCGTCGAGATCGTCGGCGTGCACGACACGACGACCACAGTCGTCACCGGCGTCGAGATGTTCCGCAAGATCCTCGACGAGGGTCGCGCGGGTGACAACGTCGGCTGTCTGCTGCGCGGCACCAAGCGCGAGGAGATCGAGCGCGGACAGGTACTCTGCAAGCCGGGCTCGATCACGCCGCACACCAAGTTCAAGTCCGAGGTCTACGTGCTCAAGAAGGAGGAGGGCGGTCGCCACACGCCGTTCTTCACCGGGTACCGGCCGCAGTTCTACTTCCGTACCACCGACGTCACCGGCGTGGCGCGACTGCCCGAGGGCGTCGAGATGGTCATGCCGGGCGACAACGTCCAGATGGAGATCGAGCTGATCCAGCCGATCGCCATGGACCAAGGGCTGCGCTTCGCCATCCGCGAGGGTGGGCGCACCGTCGGTTCGGGCGTCGTCACCGAGATCATCGAGTAGTAACCACTTCGGCGTCCCTCGGCCCAGCGGCCGGGGGACGTTCTTTTTTTGCCTAGTCCGATACGAGCTCTGCGAGGTCCCAAAGGGGCGGCGCAGGTTCTTTCTTGAAAAGAATTCCATATGGCACCAGCCACTCAAAACAAGATACGCATTCGCCTGAAGGCTTACGACACCTCCGCGATCGAGTCCGCCGCGAAGGAGATCGTCGATACCGCCACGCGCACCGGCGCGACGGTTTCCGGCCCGGTGCCGCTGCCGACTGAGAAGAACGTCTACTGCGTGATTCGCTCGCCGTTCAAGGACAAGGACTCGCGCGAGCACTTCGAGATTCGCACGCACAAGCGCCTGATCGACATCCATCAGCCGACGCCGAAGACGGTCGACTCGCTGCAGCGTCTCGACAACCTGCCGGCGGGCGTTGACATCGAGATTCGCCTCGCGACCTGAACGATGGCTGCAATTCTCGCCAAGAAGCTGGGGATGACACAGATCTTCCAGGAAGACGGCAGCGTCGCGCGTGTCACGGTCCTCCAGGCAGGCCCCTGCCCGGTCACCGCGATCCGCACGCTGGAGCGCGACGGCTACGAAGCGGTGCAGCTCGCGTTCGGTCAGACCAGGGAGAAGCAGCTGACCAAAGCCGAGCTCGGTCACCTCAAGAAGGTCGATGCGCCACCGCTGCGCCATCTCGTCGAGTTCCGCGGGGAGGCCGCGGAGCTGCAACTCGGCGAGAGCGTCACTGTTGAGTCGTTCGCGGTCGGGGCCGAGGTGAAGATCGCCGGCGTCTCCAAGGGCAAGGGCTTCCAGGGCACGATTCGCCGCCACGGCTTCAAGAGTGGCCCCAAGTCCCACGGCTCGCACAACGTGCGAGCCCCCGGATCGATCGGCGCCTCGGCGACGCCGGCTCGCGTCATGAAGGGCATTCGCGGACCGGGGCAGATGGGCAACCGCCGCGCGACGCAGCGCGGGCTGCAGATCATCGACATTGACGCCGCGCAGAACCTGATGCTGGTCCGCGGCTCGGTGCCCGGTCCGACCGGCGCCGTCGTGGAGGTGCGCAGCGATGCCTGAGGCTCCGATTCTGGGTTCCGGCGCATCGTCCGCCAAAGGCGTGGCGCTCGACGAGCGCGCGTTCACCGAACGCTTCAACGGCCCGCTCGTCCACCAGAGCGTGCGCGCCGAGCAAGCTGCGCGCCGCCGCGGCACCGCTGCGACGAAAACGCGCGGGATGGTCTCCGGTGGTGGCGCCAAGCCCTGGCGTCAGAAGGGCACCGGCCGCGCTCGTGCCGGCTCGAGCCGCTCGCCGGTTTGGACAGGCGGTGGCACTGTCTTCGGTCCGCAGCCGCGCTCCTATACGTTCAAGGTGAACCGCAAGGAGCAGCGTGCCGCGCTGCGCAGCGCGCTCTCGCTGCACGCCGAGCGCGGCTCGATCGCGATCATCGACACCGCGGCTTTCACCACGCCCAAGACCAGCCAGGCGCTTGAGCTACTGCGTGGCTGGGACTCAGCCAGCCGTCCGGCTGGCCCGACGCTCGTGGCGCTCGCCGCCGAGGAGAGTGCGACGGCACTCTCCTTCCGCAACCTCACACGCGTCTCGGTGCTCGCGCACGAGAACGTCGGTGTCACCGACCTCCTCGGCGCCGCCTCGCTCGTGCTCTCGCAGGCCGCGCTCGACGCACTCACAGCCCGTGCCGCCAAAGGAACCGAGGTCTGATGGAGCACTCTCAGGTTTTGATCCGTCCGGTCGTCTCCGAGAAGAGCTACGTGCTCTCAGCGGCCGGCAAGTACACCCTGCGCGTACATCCCGATGCGCACAAGACCGAGATTCGCCAGGCCGTCGAGGCGCTCTTCGGCGTCCACGTCGTCGCGGTGCGTACCTCGAGCGTCAAGTCAAAGCCCAAGCGGCGCGGCGTCACCAAGGGACGCACACGTAGCTGGAAGAAGGCCATCGTCGAGGTACGCGCGGGCGAAACCATTCCGATTTTCCAGGCACTCGAGGGCCTCTAGACCGATGCCGATTCGTAAACCCAAGCCCACCAGTCCTGGTCGCCGCTTCGTCTCCTATGCGGACTTCGCGGAGATCACCAAGACCGAGCCCGAGCGCACGCTCGTCGAAGGGCTCAAGAAGAGCGGCGGGCGTAACGCACGCGGGCGCAAGACCGCGCGTCACCGTGGCGGCGGCGCCAAGCGCTTGTATCGGCGCATTGACTTCAAGCGTCGCAAGGACGATGTGCCGGCGAAGGTCGCGGCGATCGAGTACGACCCCAACCGCTCCGCCTACATCGCGCTGCTGCACTATCGCGACGGCGAGAAGCGCTACATCCTTGCTCCCGCGCGGCTGACGGTCGGCATGAGCGTGAGCTCCGGCGAGAGCGCCGACATCGCCGTCGGCAACTGTCTGCCACTGGCGCGGATGCCGGTCGGCACCGTCGTGCACAACGTCGAGCTGCAGCCCGGCCGCGGCGGCCAGCTCGCGCGCTCGGCGGGGGCATCGGTCCAGCTGATGGCGCGCGACGGCGAGATGGCGACACTGCGACTGCCCTCCGGCGAGATGCGGCTCGTACGCGCCGAGTGCCGCGCGACCGTCGGCGTCGTCGGCAACGCCGAGCACCAGAACATCAAGGTCGGCAAGGCCGGCCGCAAGCGTCACATGGGCGTGCGCCCACAAACGCGAGGCGTCGCGATGAACCCCGTCGATCACCCGCACGGCGGCGGCGAGGGCTCGACGACCGCTGGTCGTCATCCCGTGACGCCGTGGGGCGTGCCGACGCTTGGGTATCGCACTCGCAAGAAGAACAAGCCTTCGAACAAGTACATCGTGCGCGGCAGACGACGCGGAAAGGGTAAGCAGCGATGAGCCACGAACACGCATGGCGGCGTCGGATCGGCGTCCTCAGTCGCTCGCGTGCACAGCACGCCACGCGCCCTGCGTCCTTGCCCGGCTTGCCCTGCGTGTTCGTGGAAGGGAGAGTCGAAGATGAGTAGGTCCAGCAAGAAGGGTCCGTGGGTCGAAGAGCGCCTGCTTTCTCGCATCGAGAAGCTCAACGCCGAGAACCGCAAACAGATGGTCCGTACGTGGTCGCGCACCTCGACGATCTTCCCCGAGATGGTTGGTCACACGATTGCGGTTCATGACGGTAAGAAGCACATCCCGGTATTCGTCAGCGAGTCGATGGTCGGGCACAAGCTCGGCGAGTTCGCGCCCACGCGCCACTTCCGCGGGCACTCTGGTTCAGGAAAGGTTCGATGAGCGCCGCCGACGAGCAGGATCCGCAGGTCGAGGAGACCAAGCCGGCGGCCTCCGAGCAGGCGCCCGTCAAAGCGTCCGCCGCCAAAGCTGCCTCGGCGAAAGAGTCGGCGGGCAAAGACTCGGCCAGCAAAGATGCAGCCGCCAAGAAACCGGCTGCGAAAGCGAAAACGGCCAAAGCCAAAGCAAAAGAGGCGGGGGAGGCCGAGGCGGTCACGGCCGAGAAGCCCGCTGCGAAAAAAGCGAAAGCGGCCACGAAAAAACCGGCAGCCAAAGCTGAGAAGGGGGCTGAGGGCGTCGCGGAGCAGACCGCGAAAGCGCCCGCCGCCAAGTCCAAGTCGGCCACGACCGCTTCGAGCTCAACGGTCAGCCGTGGGACGGTGCGCGCGCATGCGCGCTACGTGCGCACGTCCGCGCGCAAGGCGCGCATGGTTTGCGGGCACCTGCGCGGAAAGTCCGTTCAGGAGGCGCGCGCTATCCTCGAGTTCACCCCCCGCGACGTCGCGCGCGACTGGAGCAAGCTGCTCGAGTCCGCGGTAGCCAATGCGGAGAACAATCACGAGCTGCTCGAAGACGATCTCGTCGTCCGCGAGGCCTACGCCGACGAGGGGCCGACGATCAAGCGCTTCCGACCGCGGGCGATGGGTAGGGCGACTCCAATTCGTAAGCGCACCAGCCACCTGACGATCACGCTCACGCCGCGCCCGTAGCGAGCCGCGCGAGAGCAAGCGAAGAAACAGACCGCAAGAGCGAAAGAGAACGGACAGAGAGTTTTATGGGACAGAAGGTTCACCCAGAGGCCATGCGCGTGGGCTACATCCACGACTGGAAGTCAAACTGGTTCAACGAGCGTCACTTCGCCGAGTATCTCGCCGAGGACATTCGCATCCGCGAGCACATCATCCGCCGGCTCGCGCACGCGGGGCTGTCAGACATCACGATCCGCAAGGACTCCGGGGAGCTGCAGGTCAACATTCACACCGCCCGTCCGGGCATCGTGATCGGCAAGTCCGGCACCGAAGTCGATGCGCTGCGCCGCGACTTGCATCGCATGACCCAGAAGCAGATTAAGGTCAACATTCTCGAGATCAAGCGTCCCGAGCTAGACGCGAAGCTGGTCGCGCAGTCGATCGCCGAGCAGCTCCAGAACCGCGTCGCCTTCCGCCGTGCGATGAAGCGTGCGTTGACGAGCGCGATGCGCTCGGGCGCCAAGGGCGTCAAGGTCCAGGTCGCCGGGCGTCTTGGCGGCGCCGAGATGGCACGCACCGAAAGCTATTCCGACGGGCGCGTGCCGCTGCACACGATGCGCGCCGATATCGACTACGGCTTCTACGAGGCCGCGACCACGTTCGGTCGCATCGGCGTGAAGTGCTGGGTCAACAAGGGCGAGATCATGCCCGAGGGCTACACCGGCGCCGACCTCACCGATATGAGCGCCCCGGCGCCGCCGAACTCCGACCGCGACGGTCGCGGCGGGCGCGATGGTCGCGACGGACGCGGACGCGGACGCGGCGGCAGTGGCGGCCCTGGTGGACGTGGACGTGGTCCGGGTGGCCCCGGTGGCGGTCGTGGTCCCGGTGGTCCGGGTGGCGGTCGCGGTCCGGGTGGCCCCGGCGGCGGTCGCGGGCCGGGTGGTGGGCGTGGTCCCGGTGGTCCGGGTGGCGGTCGCGGTCCGGGTGGCCCCGGTGGTGGGCGTGGTCCCGGTGGTCCGGGTGGCGGTCGTGGTCCGGGTGGCCCCGGTGGCGGTCGCGGTCCTGGTAGTCGCAGTCCGGAGGTCACGCGCTGATGCTCTCTCCCAAGCGCGTCAAGCATCGCAAGCAGCACCGCGGACGACGCGGTGGGCCTTCGCGTGCGCAGGTCAAGGTGCAGTTCGGCGAGTACGGCTTGAAGTCGCTCGAGCAAGGCTGGCTCACCAACCGCCAGATCGAGGCCGCGAGAATCGCGATGACGCGCAAGATCAAGCGTGGCGGCAAGGTCTGGATCAATGTGTTCCCCGACAAGCCCGTCACCAAGAAGCCCGCCGAGACCCGCATGGGCTCGGGCAAGGGATCGCCTGAGGGTTGGGTCGCGGTCGTCAAGCCGGGACGCGTCATGTTCGAGCTCGCCGGAGTCCCCGAGCCGCTCGCGCGCGACGCAATTCGGCTTGCGGCGCACAAGCTGCCGGTCAAGTCCAAGTTTGTGCTGCGCGAGGACTGACCGAGAGGGGATGGCGACCATGAATGCGAAAGAGCTGCGCGACATGCCCGCGAAAGAGCTCGCCGAGCACCTTGCGACCCTGCGCAAGGACCTCTTCGGGCTGCGCTTCGCCAACGCGACCGGCGAACTCGAGAACACCGCCGGGATCGCCCGCGCCAAGCGCGACCTCGCGCGAGCACTGACCGTCATACGCGAGAGGGAACTACATGCCTGACCAACCTGAGGACACGACCGCGGAGCCCGAGGCGCCCGCTACGCCAGAGAGCGGTGAGAGTGCTGCCGAGGCCGCCGCTCCCGCGGCGAGCACCGCGAAGCCGGAGCCTGTCGAACAGTTGCCGCCCAAGGAGCGCCGACGTAAAGTGCGCTCTACGCACAACGGCGACGCGCGCCCGTCGCGCACCGCGGAGGAGCGCCACTCCGAGCGTCTGCAGGAGCGCAAGCGCAAGGCCACACGCCGCCGTGCGCGCAGGCTCCAGGAACGCGCTAAGAAGACCGCGACGCGCGCCAGTGCGCCATCCACGCCTTCACCGGCCGCGCCAGCCCGCGAGGAGGGTACGCGCAAGGTTCGCCAGGGCATCGTCGTCTCCGACAAGGCCGACAAAACGATCACCGTGCGGATTGACGTCGCTCGTCGGCACCGCCGCTACGAGAAGATCGTGCGCAGCTCGAACACGCTGCACGCGCACGACGAGAGCAACGAGGCGCACGAGGGTGACACGGTGCGCGTAATCGAGAGCCGGCCCCTGTCGCGCACCAAGCGCTGGCGGCTCGTGGATGTGCTGGAGCGCGCGCGATGATCCAGAACGAGACCAGGCTGCGCGTTGCCGACAACACCGGCGCACGCGAGATCCTCTGCATCCGCGTCAAGGGCGGCTCGCGCCGTCGCTACGCGCACGTTGGCGACGTCATCACGGCGACCGTCAAGCAGGCCAACCCCCACGGGACGGTCAAAAAGGGCGACGTCGTGACCGCGGTGGTGGTTCGCACGAAGAAGCCCTTCGGGCGTGACGACGGCACGTACATCGCGTTCGACGAGAACGCCGCCGTGATCATCGACGAGCAGAACAACCCCCGCGGCACCCGCGTCTTCGGACCAGTCGCGCGCGAACTGCGCGAGCGCAACTTCATGAAGATCGTCTCGCTCGCTCCCGAGCTCATCTGATGGGACACACTCGCACAAGCCCCGCGCCGCGCAAGATGAAGATCCACAGCGGCGACCAGGTCAAGCTGATCGCGGGCAAGGATCGCGGCAAGAGCGGCCGCGTGCTGCGCGTCGACCTCGCCAAGCAGCGCGTCTTCGTCGAGGGACTGAACATGATCAAGCGTCACACCAAGCCCCAGCAGGTCACCGGCACCGGCAGCCAGGCCGCCGGTGGCGTAATCGAGCGCGAGGGTGCGATCCACGTCTCCAACGTGATGCTGCTCGACCCCAAAGACAACAAGCCCACGCGCGTCGGCATCGAGCGTGAGAACGGTAAGGCGTTCCGCGTCGCGCGGCGCTCCGGGACGAGGATCGACTGATGAGTGCCGCCACCGCCACCCCGTCGCGCTTGAAGACGCGCTATCTGCAGGAGATCCGCCCGCAGCTCACCGAGCGGTTCGGCTACTCCTCCGCGATGCAGATCCCCGAGGTCGAGAAGATCACGCTCAACATGGGCGTCGGCGACGCCAAGCAGGACTCCAAGGCGCTGAAGGCCGCTCAGGACCAGCTAGCGACGATCGCCGGGCAGCAGCCCAGCATCCGCCGCGCACGCAAGTCGATCGCTGCGTTCAAACTGCGCGAGGGCATGCCCGTCGGTGTCGCCGTGACCCTGCGCGGCGAGCGCGCCTACGAGTTCCTCGATCGCCTCGTCTCGATCGCGATCCCGCGGATTCGCGACTTCCGCGGTCTCTACTCGCGCTCGTTCGATGGGCGCGGCAACTACTCGATGGGTGTGCGCGAACAGATCATCTTCCCCGAGATCGACTACGACACGATCGACCAGGTCCGCGGCCTGGACATCACGATCACGACAAGCGCCCCCACCGACGTTGAGGCCTTCGCGCTGCTCTCCGCGCTCGGGATGCCGTTCTCGACCTACAACCGCCCGGCCGAGTTCGACCAGGGTGACGCGACCGACTCCGATCAGGAGGGAACCGACTGATGGCCAAGACCTCGCTGCGCGTCAAGCAGGCGCGGACTCCGAAGTTCAAGACGCGCGCCTATACTCGCTGCAACCGCTGCGGGCGTCCCAAAGCGGTTTACAAGAAGTTCGGGCTGTGCCGCATCTGTCTGCGCGAGCTCGCCCACAACGGCCAGATTCCCGGGATGACGAAGTCGTCCTGGTAGAGACTCTCAGAGGAATTTCAGAGCAACCATGTCAATGACCGATCCCATAGCCGACTTCCTGACGCGGATTCGCAACGCGATCCACGCTGCGCACGAGACCGTCGAGATCCCGGCTTCCAAGCTGAAGGCCGAGCTCGCCCGGATCCTCGTCGAGCAGGGGTACATCGACTCCTGGTCGGTCGGTCCCGCCCCCGAGGGCGCCGCCGGACAGGTGCTCGAGATCCACCTGAAGTACACCGACGACCGCCGCTCCGCGATCTCGGGCCTGCGTCGCGTTTCGCGCCCCGGACGGCGCACGTACGTGCAGGCCGATCGCATCCCCAAGGTGCAGGGCGGCATGGGCACCTCGATCGTCTCGACCTCCCACGGCGTCATGACCGGCCACGACGCACGCGCCGCCGGCATCGGCGGCGAGGTCGTCGCCCAGGTCTGGTAGGCACGGAGACACGCTCATGTCCAGAATCGGAAGACAACCCATCCCGCTGCCAGCTGGCGTAACCGTCGCGATCGAGCCCGAGTCGGTGCGCGTCAACGGCCCCAAAGGCGAGCTCGTCGAGCGCGTCTCGCGCGACATCGCGGTCGTTCACGAGGGCGAGCAACTGATCGTCTCGCGCCCCACCGATCGCGGCGAACACCGCGCGCTGCACGGTCTCACACGCACTCTCGTCGCCAACATGGTGCAGGGCGTCACCGTCGGCTACGAGAAGCGCCTGGAGATCCAGGGAGTCGGCTACCGCGCGCAGCTGAAGGGCAAGAACCTCGAGCTCGCCGTCGGTTACTCCCATCCCGTGCCGATCCCCGCGCCGGACGGAATCGAATTCGAAGTGCCGCAGCCGACGCGCATCGTCGTCAAAGGCATCTCCAAGCAGCTCGTCGGAGAGACAGCCGCGATCATCCGCAAGCAGCGTCCGCCGGAGCCCTACAAGGGCAAGGGCATCCGTTACGAAGGCGAGTACGTGGCCCGCAAGGTCGGTAAGCGCGCATGAGCTCGCATGGCTGCGCTGGATCTGCGTTCTCACTCGCTCGCGTGCCTAGCACGCCACGCTCGCTGCGTCCTTGCCCAGCTTGCCCTGCGGGCTCATGCGGGGCGGGCCGAGACACGGGGAGACCGCTGAGATGACCGTTCTCACCAAAGGCGAACGCCGGCTCAAGCGCCGCCGCCGCGTGCGCGCGAAGATCTCGGGGACCGCGGCGCGGCCGCGGATCTCGGTGTTCCGCTCCAACAAGGGCCTCTCGGCGCAGGCGATCGACGATCGCTCCGGTCGTACGCTCGCGGCCGTCAACTGGTACGAGCCCGAGCTGCGCGAGCTCGGCAAAGCCGAGCGCACCAAGCGCGCCGGCGAGTTGCTCGCCGAGCGCGTCAAAGCTGTCGGTCCGACCGAGGCCGTGTTCGACCGTGGCGGCTATCGCTATCACGGTCACGTGCAGACGTTCGCCGAGGCGCTGCGCGAGGCCGGCATCGTCGTCTAGGCGCGACCCCGCTAACCTCTCGACCTTCCTATGTCTTCAAACCCCACAGATCGCTCCGTAAGCCCCGCCGGCCTGGATCTCCAGGAGCGCGTCGTCGAGATCAACCGCGTCGCCAAGGTTGTCAAGGGCGGTCGGCGCTTCTCGTTCACCGCGCTCGTCGTCGTCGGCGACGAACGCGAAGTCGTCGGCGTCGGCTACGGCAAGGCCAATGAGGTTCCGCTCGCGATCCAGAAGGGCGTCGAGCGCGCCAAGAAGGATCTCTTCCGCGTGCCGCGGCACGGCAGCACGATCACCCATCAGACGACCGGGATCTTCGGCGCCGGGCGCGTGCTGCTCAAGCCCGCCGCCCCCGGTACCGGCGTGATCGCCGGCGGCGGCGTGCGCGCGGTACTCGAGCTCGCCGGGATCCACGACATCCTCTCCAAGAGCCTCGGTACGCAGAACCCGATCAACCTCGTCAAGGCCACCGTCACCGGCCTGCGCGAGCTGCGCAAGCCCGAGGAGGTCGCCGCGCTGCGTGGCCTGACGATCAACAAGGTGCTCGGGCTCACCGACCAGCCCGCCGCCACCGGCGAGACGCTCGAGCCGGCAGCGGATGCGACGTCCCCCGAGATCGCCAACGGCAGCGGCGAGCCCCAGGGCGCGCCCGAGACGGAGACACAGCCGGCTACACCGGCCACCGAGGGAACCCCGGCCTGATGGGCTCGCTGACCGTCGTACAGCGCCGTTCGTCCAACGGCTGCAACCAGCGCCAGCTCGACACACTTCGCTCGCTCGGGTTGCGCCGGATCGGACACACCGTCGAGGTCGGCGACAGCCCGCAGGCGCGCGGCATGCTGCACGCGGTGCGCCATCTCGTCGAGGTTAGCGACGGCGGCGCCGGCGAGGCCGCGCGGCCCGCGGCGCGCGCAAAGTCCGCGGCGACGCACAGCGAGGCTGCGCAGTGAGCCCGCGCGAAGAGTCAGAGCAGCCTGAGCGCATCGGCTTGCACAATCTCGCGCCCGCGCCCGGCAGCCGCCGTCCGCGCAAGCGCATCGGTCGTGGCGAAGGCTCCGGCACCGGCAAGACCTCCGGCCGTGGCCAGAAGGGCGCCGGTTCACGCTCGGGCTCCAAGCGCCGTGCGCGCTTCGAGGGCGGGCAGATGCCGATCCACATGCGGATGCGAAAGCTGCGCGGTCCGCACATGAAGAAGTCGATGCCCTTCGAGCCCTTCCGCACCCACACACAGGCCGTCAACATCGGCGATCTCGACGATCGTTTCGACGCCGGCAGCGAGGTCACGCTCGAGCTGATGCGCGGCAAGGGGCTCGGGACGCGCAAGGCGATCCCCGTCAAGGTCCTCGCCAAGGGCGAGCTCGGCAAGGCGCTGACCGTGCACGCTCACGCCTTCAGCGCGAGCGCGCGCGAGCGCATCGAGGCAGCCGGCGGCAGCTGCGTCGTGCTCGACAAGTCGGCGCCCAACTAGAAACTTTTCTGGGAGAACTCGCGCGCAGTCGGTGAGCGCGGGTTAGAATCGCTCAAGTGCTCGCGACGATCCTCAACGCCTTCCAGGTGCCCGACATCCGGAAGAAGATCGCCTTCACGGCGGGCATGTTGCTGATCTACCGCCTCGGCTCGCACATCCCGGTTCCCGGGGTCAACCTCACGGCGGTCAATAACATCCAGAAGCAGCTCGGCGGGAACAACATCCTCGGGCTGCTGAACCTCTTCTCGGGCGGCAGCCTCTCGCGCATCGCGATCTTCGCGCTCGGGATCATGCCCTACATCACCTCGTCGATCATCCTGCAGCTACTGCAGGTCGTCGTCCCCTCGCTGGAGAAGCTCTCCAAGGAAGGCGAAGTCGGTCAGGCGCGCATCACGCAGTACACGCGTTACCTCACCGTCGGGCTCGCGTTCGCGCAGTCGATCGGCTACGTCTTCCTGTTCCATTCGCTGCAGACCAACGCCGGGGAAGCCGTCATCAAAAAGTTCGACGCGCCGCACATCTTCCTGATCGTTGTCTGTCTCACCGCTGGCTGCGTGCTGCTGATGTGGATCGGCGAGCTGATCACCCAGAAAGGCATCAGCAACGGCATCTCGCTGCTGATCTTCGCCTCGATCGTCTCGCGTCTGCCGTCGGGGATCCAGGCGTGGTGGACGAGCCAGGATCAGGTCTTCAAGGTGATGATGCCGTTCCTCGTGCTCGCCGTCGTCGCTGCGATCGTCTTCGTCCAGGAGGGCCAGCGCCGCATCCCGGTGCAGTACGCCAAGCGCGTCATCGGGCGGCGCATGAGCGAGGGCGGGCAGACCTACCTGCCACTGCGCGTGAATATGGCCGGTGTGATCCCCGTGATCTTCGCCGCGAGCATCATGGCGTTCCCGCCGACGATCGGCCAGCTCGTGCACACCCACTGGGGTCAGCAGGTCTCCGACTTCTTCTCGCCCAGCGGCTGGCACTACATCGTCGGCGAGTCGCTCTTCATCCTCGTCTTCACCTACTTCTATACCGCCGTCACCTTCAACCCGGTCGACCAGGCCGAGAACCTCAAGAAGTACGGCGGCTTCATTCCCGGTGTGCGTCCCGGTCGCCCGACCGCGGAATTCCTCGACCGGATCCTCGCGCGCCTGACGTTCCCCGGAGCATTGTTCCTCGCGGCCGTCGCCGCGCTGCCGACGATCCTGCTGGATCGCACCCACGTCCAGCTGCAGCTTGGTGGCACCTCGATCCTGATCGTGATCGGCGTCGCGCTGGAAACGATGAAGCAGCTCGAGGCGCAGCTGATGATGCGCTCCTACGAGGGCTTCCTGAAGTAGTCAGTGGCGGTCCGTCCGCCGATCCGCGATCGCTTGCCAGCGCTCGCCACGTCAACTGCACGATGGCGGTCGCTGCGACACATCCCATCCACCGACACCGCTGAGCAGGTACGCTGCGCAAGTGTCCGAGTTGAATCTGATCCTGCTCGGTCCCCCCGGCGCCGGCAAGGGGACCCAGGCGGAGCGCCTGCAGGCCGATTTCGGCCTCGCCCACATCTCCACCGGCGACATCCTGCGCGCGCAGGTCGCCGAGGGTACGAAGCTCGGGCTTGAGGCGCAGCGCTACATGAAGGCCGGCGAGCTCGTGCCCGACGATGTCATCATCGGCATGATTATCGAGCGCATCGGCGTCGCCGACGCTCGCGACGGCTTCCTGCTGGATGGCTTTCCCCGCAACGAGGCTCAGGCCGACGCGCTGGGTGAGGCGCTTGTCGGTCTGCACCGCAGCCTCAGCGCGGCGTTGCTGATCGAAGTGCCCGACGACGAGCTCGTGCGACGCCTCGCTGGCCGGCGGGTCTGCGTGAAGAACCCCGGCCACATCTACCACGTCGAGCTCGATCCGCCCAAGCACGAGGGGATCTGTGACCAGGACGGCTCGCGCCTGATCCAGCGCGAGGACGATCAGGAGGAGACGATTCGCCGGCGCCTGGAGGTCTACCACGCGCAGACCGCGCCGCTGATCGACTACTACGACCGCGCCGCGCTGTTGCGCCGCTTCGACGGTCGCCGCACCCCCAACGACGTGCACGACCACATCCGCGCCACGCTCGCGACGCTGCGCCTCGAGGACGAGCTCTGAGAGCGGTGCGCCGGGCGCTCGACGAGCGCCCCGGCCAGCCTGGCTAAGCTCGGACTAGAGGTCGGCGCGCCGCGCCCCTCTATCTTTAATCCCATGATCATCAAGAAGAGCCCCGCCGAGATCGACAAGATGGCCGCTGCCGGCGAGATCCTCGTGCAGACGCTTGAACTGCTGCAGAGCAAGATCCGTCCCGGCGTGCGCACCGAGGAGCTCGACGCCGTCGCCGAGCAGTTCATCCGCTCGCGTGGCGCCGTCCCCACCTTCAAGGGCTTCCGCGGCTTTCCCGGCTCGATCTGCGCGTCACCGAACGCGATGGTCGTGCACGGCATCCCCGGACGCTACGGCCTGCAGCGCGGCGACATCATCTCGGTCGACGTCGGCGTCACGCTCGACGGCTGGGTCGCCGACGCCGCGCGCACATTCCCCGTCGGCGAGGTCGAACCCGCCGCCGAGCAGCTCCTGAGCGTGACCCGCGAGTCGCTCCTCGCCGGCATCGAGCAATGCCGCGTCGGCAATCGCATCGGCGACGTCTCGCACGCGATTGAGCGCGTCATCGAGGGCGGCGGCCTGTCGGTCATCCGCTCGCTCGTCGGACACGGCGTCGGGCGCAGCATGCACGAGGACCCACAGGTCCCCAACTACGGGCGGCCCGGCAAGGGTCCGCTGCTCGAAGATGGCATGGTGCTGGCCGTCGAGCCGATGACCACCCTCGGGCGTCCCGACGTGCGCGTCGCCGGCGACGGCTGGGCGATCTTCTCTCAGGACGACTCGCTGGCCGCCCACTTCGAGTTCACCGTCGCGATCACCGCCGCCGGCCCGCGCGTGCTCACGCCCTGGCAGCTCACGCCTGCAGAGCGCGCGCTCGCCACCGGCGGCGCGCTCGGGCCGCAGAGCATGGTCGGCTCGAGCACCGGCGACCCACTTGCGGCCAGCGCCGAGCAGGTCGCCAGCGCCAGCTGAGCGCGCCACGAGTCGCCCTCCTCGCCGCGTAGCTGATACCATCGCATGTCCTGCCTGTAGGCGAAGGTGATTCGTGTGCGGGCGTATCCTCGACCAGGTAGCGGCGGCCGCCCCGGCAGCCAGAGCCCGGTCGCCGGACCAGCCGAAAGGGATCATGAAGGTACGACCGTCGGTCAAGCCGATGTGCGAAAAATGCAAGATCATCCGCCGCCATGGGGCCGTGCTCGTGATCTGCCAGAACAAGCGCCATAAGCAGAGGCAGGGCTAGTGGCACGTATCGCCGGCGTCAACCTGCCGCTTAACAAGCGCTCGGAGATCGGGCTCACCTACATCTTCGGCGTCGGTCGCGCGACTGCGAACAAGCTGCTCGCCGAGGTCGGGGTCAGCCCGGACACTTACGTACGCGATCTCACCGAGGACGAGGTCTCGCGTCTACGCGACGCGATCGACCGCGATCTGACCGTCGAGGGCGACCTGCGCCGCGAGCGCTCCCAGGACATCAAGCGCCTGCAAGAGATCGCTTGCTACCGCGGACTGCGCCATCGCCGCGGCTTGCCGGTGCGCGGTCAGAAGACCAAGACCAACGCACGTACGCGCAAGGGCCCCAAGCGCATGCAGGTCGCCGGCAAGAAGAAAGCCGGTAAGAAGTAATGGCCGCTCCCAAGCGCGCCCGTGGTAGGCGCAAGCCCAAAAAGAACATCCCCGTCGGTCAGGCACACATCAAGACTTCGTTTAACAACACGATCGTCTCGTTGACCGACGTCCAGGGCAACGTGATCGCCTGGGAGTCCGCCGGCGGCGCGGGCTTCAAGGGCTCGCGCAAGTCGACGCCGTTCGCCGCGCAGGTCACGGCCGACGCCGCTGCGCGCAAGGGCATCGAGCAAGGACTGCAGAAGGTCGAGGTCTACGTCAAGGGGCCCGGCTCCGGCCGCGAGACCGCGATTCGCTCGCTGTCGGCCGCCGGCCTTGAAGTGACCGGCGTCAAGGACGTCACCCCGCAAGCCCACAACGGTTGCCGTCCGCGCAAGCGTCGGCGAGTCTGAGAAAGCTCAGGAGTTAGAGAGACGTGGCCAGAGACACAAGCCCGCAGTGCAAGCAGTGCCGCCGCGAGGGGCAGAAGCTGTTCCTTAAGGGCGAGCGCTGCCTGACCGACAAATGCGGCGTCGAGCGCCGCGCTTACCCGCCCGGCGAGCACGGCCGCGGACGCCAGAAGCAGAGCGAGTACCGCCTGCAGCTGCGCGAGAAGCAGAAGGCGCGCCGCTACTACGGGGTACTGGAGAAGCAGTTCGCGGGCTACTACGAGAAGGCCTCGCGCCAGCCGGGGATCACCGGCGAGAACCTGCTCGCGCTGCTCGAGTGCCGCTTTGACAACGTGCTCGTGCGCCTCGGCTTCGCCGCGTCGCGCCGCCAGGCGCGCCAGCTGATCCGCCATGGGCACTGGACGATCAACGGCCGGCGCGTGGACATCCCCAGCTACCAGGTGCGTCCCGGCGAGGTGATCGCGATCAAGGCTGAGACGCCCGCGACACAGGTCATCAGGGACGCGACCGAGCTCACCGGGCAGATCCCCGCGTGGCTGCAGGCCGATCACGAGTCGCTGACGGCCAAGGTGCTGCGCAAGCCGGAGCGGCGCGAGGTCGCGGCACCGGTGCAGGAGCAGCTCATCGTCGAGCTGTACTCGAAGTAGGAGCTTTGTCGGTGTCGGCGCCGTTCGCGGCGGCGACACCCTGGAGCCGGTGTCCGGCGGACACCGGCGAGATCACAACGAGGTTAGGACCCTGATGCTCGACTTCCAAATTCCCCGGATCACAAGCGAGTCCGTAGAGCAGAACCGCGGTACGTTCACCATCGAGCCCCTGGACCGCGGCTTTGGATACACCTTCGGGAACTCGCTGCGACGCGTGCTGCTCTCCTCGCTGGCGGGCGCCGCGGTCACGAGCGTGCGCATCGAGGGTGTAGCGCACGAGTTCTCGACGATCGCCGGTGTCAAGGAGGACGTCACCGACATCGTGCTCAACCTCAAGGGCGTCGTCTGCCGGATGCACTCCGATGCGACCGAGGTCGAGGCGCCGCTCGTCGTCAGCGGTCCCGGTGAGATCACCGCGAAGGACATCGACCTGCCGGCCGGTGTCGAGATCCTCAACCCCGACGTGCACGTCGCGTCGCTCGAGAAAAAGACCAAGCTCGAGCTCTACATGACGATCGGCCGCGGCCGCGGCTACCGTCCGGCCGAGGAGAACAAGTCCGCCGATCAGCCGATCGGCGTGATCCCGATCGACTCGATCTTCTCGCCCGTGCGTCGCGTCGCCTATGCCGTCGAGCAGGCGCGCGTCGGTCAGAAGACCGACTTCGACAAGCTCACTCTCGACATCGAGACCGACGGCTCGATCGAGCCGCAGGCAGCGCTGCGCGAGGCCGCCGAGCTCCTGATCTCACAGCTCGCGATCTTCACCGATGCCGACCGCATTCAGGAGCTGCGCGCCTCGCCCGGTGGGCAGCTCGACGGCCACGGTCTCGCCGTCGGCGGTGCTGGCGGGGCCCACGCCGCGCTGCAGGGCGAGGAGTACGGGATCCTGATCGAGGAGCTCGAGCTCGGCGTGCGCTCATACAACTGCCTCAAGCGCGCCGGGATCCAGACCGTCGGCGACCTCATCTCGAAGTCCGAGGCCGAGCTCAACGCGATCCCGAACTTCGGCAAGAAGTCGATCGACGAGGTCATCGAGACGCTCGAAGCGCGGGGTCTGCACCTGCGCCAGGATTAGCCTCCGGCTAGACTGCCCACAGCCCATGAGACACCAGAAGACCCGCAACAAGCTCAGCCGCGACTCCGCGCACCGTAAGGCGCTGATGATGAACCTCTGCAAGGAGGTCCTCGAGCACGAGCGGATCAAGACGACCGAGGCCAAGGCCAAGGCCGTCAAGCCCGAGATCGAGAAACTGATCACGCTCGCCAAGACCGACACCCTGCACGCGCGCCGTCAGGCGCTCGCGGCGCTCGCGCAGGACAAGTTCGCGGTGCACCGTCTGTTCGTCGACGTCGCGCCGCGCTACGTCGAGCGGCCCGGCGGCTACACGCGGATTCTGAAGCTCGGCCCGCGTCGCTCCGACGCGACCGAGATGGTCTTCCTCGAGCTCGTCTGAGCCGCGGGCGCGAGGCGCCGAGCACCGGTGGTCACGAAGCTCACCGTCGAATACGACGGGAGTCAGTTCGCCGGGTGGGCGCGCCAGCCGGGGCTGCGCAGCGTGCAAGAGGAGCTCGAGTGCGCGCTGCGCAAGGTCCTTGGCGAGCGCGGGCACGACGGTGAGCCGCTGGCGCTCACCGTCGCCGGACGCACCGATCGCGGTGTCCATGCGTGGGCACAGGTCGCCAGCTATGCGCACGAGGCCGTCGATCCGCTGCGGCTAAACACGCTGCTCCCGGTCGACGTCGCCGTGCTCGCTGCCGAGCCCGCCGCTGAGGACTTTGATGCGCGGCGCGCCGCGCGCAGCCGCACCTACTGCTACCGCGTGCATGCCCGCCGCGCGCGCACCGTGTGCACGCGCACGGACGCGCTTTGGTGGCCGCATCCGCTGGACCGCGGTGCGCTGGAGCAGTGCGCGCGGCTGCTGCTCGGCAGCCACAACTTCACGGCCTTCACGCCGACCGAGACCAAGCATGCGCACTTCGAGCGCGAGGTGCTGCGCGCCGAGTGGCGCAGCGGTGACGACGGGCTCCTGGAGTTCTGGATCGAGGCCGACAGCTTCATGCGCCACATGAACCGCATCCTCGTCGGCACGATGCTCGAAGTCGCGCGCGGGCGCCGCACGCTCGCGGAGCTCAAAGGTCTGCTGGAAGGCCGCCCGCGCGAGGAGGCCGGACCGACCGCGCCCGCGCACGGGCTCGCGCTCGCGTCGGTCTCCTACCCCGTCTAGCGGGCGCCCCGCGCGCGCTGCTGCCAAGCGTCGGCCATCTCGATTCGCTGCACGATCGTCGGGTGGTTCTCGTAGAGGACGTACGCCCAGGTCGGCGGATCGGGGTTCGCGAGACTCGTCGTCGCGAGCTTCGCGAACAATGCGCGTGCTGCCTGCGGATCGCGCGTCGCGCGCAGCGCCGACCAATCCGCCTCCGCCTCCTCGCGGCGCGAGACGACATTCATCAGCGGTGCGCTCAACAGCTGCAAGAGGACGAAAGCGAGCACCGCGACCGGCACGGCCTCCGCTCGCGCGAGTCCGCCGCGCCTGCGCGTCGCCAGCGCCACGAGCGCTCCGGCCGGCAGCAGGAAGAGCACCAGCCAGCCGACGCGCTTGAGCGGATGATCGTGCGCGAGGTGCCCCAGCTCGTGCGCGATCACCACATCGACCTCGGCGCGCGTGAAGCGCCCGTCGAGCAGTGTGTCCCAGAGGATCACGCGGCGTGTCGCGCCAAAGCCGACGGACTCCGCGTTGGGCGCCGTCGTGTAGCGATGCACGTTCTGCACCACCGCACCGACGCCCGCGATCCCCTCCCGTCGCGCCAGTCGCCGCACGTCGCCGCGCGTGCTCGCCGCGCTCAACGCGTGGGTGTCCGGTACGAGGTAGATGCTCAGATAGGTCGAGAGCAGCGCCAGCGTCGCGAACAGCGGCGCCGCCGCCAGCCACCACCAGCGGCGGGTCACGCCCGCCAGCGCCATCGCTACGAGCAACGCGAACGAGATGAACAGGAAGCGGCTCCCGAGACCGAGGAAGCCGCTCAGGATCGAGCCGACGTAACCCGCGTGGGAGACGCCGTGGCGTCGTTCCCACCATGTCCGCACGAGCTCAAACGGCATCTCCGCTAGCCACACCAGTGCGAAGCCGAGCATCCCCAGCAGCATCCCCGTCCCGATGCGTCCCGCCGCCGACTCGCGCATCAGACGATGCCCGCGGCGCGCATAGACGATCAAGACGCCCAGCAGCGTCAGCTGCTCGAGCAGCGCGTCGATGTCGAGCAGACGCTCGTAGGAGGCGCTGCGGCGCAGGAACGAAGCGCTGAAGATCGCGCGCGGAGCGACCGCCGGCAGATGCAGGTCGGCGGGGACGCTCGAGTGCCAGAGGGCGCGCGCCGCCCACAGCCACAGCAGCGCCAGTGCGCTTAGGCCGACGGCAGCTGCGAGGCGTCTCGCCGTGGCAGGTCGCTGCGGCATGGTCCGCTGTAGGGGTAGGAGTCGGTGAGCAACAGCACGTAACCGAGCGTCTGCGCGTGATAGCGCAGCGCCAGCGCCCCCGCGTTGCGCAGCCCCCGCGGTATCCGGCCGCCGACCAGCGAGGCGACCCAGCCGAGGAACGCCAGCAGCAGCCCGAGGCCCTCGAAGGCGGCGTCTAGAAGTAGAGCCGGGATCACCAACACCAACCGGAACAGCACGGTCCAGCGGTTCTGTCGGCGCGGCTGGTCAATCGTCGCGTCTAGCGGGTACGCGCCCGCCGTGCCGCCGAAGCCCGGAAACGGATTGGCCACGACGTAGAGGAACGCGTACACGCTCACCGCATAGCGCACGTACGCCGCCAGGAAGCGATGCAGTGCGCCCGGCGCCCGGCCGAGCAGCAGCGTCGCAACCCAATTGGCGATCGCGGCGACGATTGCCACGGCGCTCCACAGGCCCAGCCACAGCAAATGCGGGAAGCTCAGCGGGAGTCGGAAGAGGACCGTCAGGCGGCTGCGACGCAGATCGTCTACGCCGCGCAGCGCGATCGCGTCCTCGCGCTCCGCGAGCGCCCCGAGCGCCGCCAGCGGGTCGCTGTCGGGATAGCGGTCAGTCAGCAGCAGCATGTAGGCCCATAGCTGCGCGCCGTAACAGAGCGCGTATGCCGCCGCGTCGCGCAAACCACGCGGCATGCCTCCGCGAGCGAGGCTCGCAAACCAGCCGAGGAAAGCCGTCGTGCCGAGCAGCCCTCCCCCCTGGAGCACCCAGCTCGTCGAGTTGAAGGTCGCCGTGAACGAGTCGCCGACGAGCACGCCCGCGATCAGCATCGCCGGCAGCGCCAGCGGCAGGCGTAGCAGCGTGCGTCCGCGGTGCTGGCGCGCCGCAGGCGCGATCTCCAGGTCGACCGGGTAGCCATCCGGTCCGTCGAAGGACGGGTAGGGCTCCGCCGCGAGTCGCAGATAGGCAAAGAGCTGCGTCACATATTTGACGTACGCCGCTACGAAGCTATGCAGGCGGGCCGGCGAGCGCCCGCGCGCGAGCGTCGCCAGCCAGTTGGCGATCGCCGCGAAGAAGATCGCGATCGTCCACAGGAACAGCCAGATGTAGTGGGGGAGGGCGAGCAGCAGACGGAAGACCACCGTCCAGCGCCGGCGCCGCAGATCGTCGGTGAGGATCAGGCGAATCGGGTGGCTGCTTGGCTCCCCGCGAGAGTCCTCCTGTGTGGCCTGCGCGTCCATAGTCAGCCGGCGAGTCCTATTCGATAGAGCGGACGACGCGCGTCCCACCGGCCGCCGTCGGCTCCGCTGGATCTTCACCGCATCGGCACCACCCGGCGACAAAGCGGACCGCAGCGAGCCCTATGCTGGAGGACGAGATGGCTCTGAACGTGCTGCTGACAAACGACGACGGGATCGAAGCCGACGGGCTGCAGGCGCTGCGCCGCGCGCTCGCCGCACTGCCCGACGTGCGCCTCGCCGTGATCGCGCCCGATGGTAATCGCTCCGCGATGGCGCGCTCGATCACCACGCGGCGGCCACTGTGGGTCGAAGAGGTCGAGTTCTCAGACGGCAGCGTCGGCTACGCCACCGACGGCACGCCCGTCGATTGCGTGCGGCTCGCGAGTCTTGGCGTAGTTGCCGACTTCCAGGCCGAGCTCGTCGTCTCCGGCATCAACCACGGCGCCAACCTCGGCGACGACATCACCTATTCGGGCACCGTCGCCGCCGCGCTCGAGGGCGTCGTCTTGGGCATCCCGAGCATCGCCGTCTCCCAGCAGTCACGCGGCCGCGCCCTCGACTATCGCTACGACGGCGGCTTTCACTTCGACCTCGCCGCCAGCTTCGTCGCGCGGCTCGTCGAGCGCCTCGAGGTGCTGCCGCTGCCGGCGCGCACGCTGCTCAACGTCAACGTGCCCGCCGGCTCGCCGAGCGGCGTCGAGGTCACGAGCCTCGGCAAGCGCATCTATCGCGACGAGCTGCGCCTCGAGCGTGAGGAGGCCGGGCCGCCGGCGCGCCGGCGCTACTGGATCTACGGCGACGATCCCGGCTTCCACGACGACCCCGGCAGCGACCTCGCCGCCGTCGCCGCCGGGCGGATCGCGGTCACGCCGCTGCACTTCGACCTCACCCACCATCCCGGCCTCGCTGCACTGCGCGACTTCGACCTCGACGAGCTGCTCGCTGCCGCTGCCGTGGAGACCGGTTGAGGTGGGTGGTGCGGGAGCGCTGAGATGAGCGCGGGCAACCCCGGCGAGCGCGTCGCCGAGCTGCACCGCGTGCTGCGCGAGCACGCGCACCGCTACTACGTGCTCGACGATCCCACGATCGGCGACGCCGAGTACGACGCCCTACTCGACGAGCTGCGCGCGCTGGAGGCCGCGCACCCCGAGCTGCGCAGTGCCGACTCCCCGACGCAGCGCGTCGGCGCCGAGCCGGTCGGGCGCCTGGAGAAGGTCGCGCATCTCGAGCCGATGCTCTCGCTCGACAACGCGCGCTCCGAGGAGGAGCTGCGCGCGTGGGTCGAGCGCATGCGCAATCACCTCGCGCGTGAAGGCTTCACCGAGCCGCGCTTTCAGTACGTCGTCGAGCCCAAGGTCGACGGTCTCGCGATCAGCCTGATCTATCGCGACGGCGTGCTCGAGCGCGGTGCGACTCGCGGCGACGGCGAGATCGGCGAGGACGTCACGCACAACCTGCGCACGATCGGCGCGATCCCGCTGCGCATCGAGGACGCGCCGCCGCTGCTCGAGGTGCGCGGCGAGGTCTACATGTCCCTGCACGACTTCGCCGCACTCAACGAGCGCCGCGCCGAGCGCGGGCTCTCGACGTTCATGAACCCCCGCAACTCCGCCGCCGGCTCGATCCGCCAGCTCGACCCCGTGCTCGCCGCTGAACGCCCGCTCTCGATGTGGTGCTACCAGGTCGGCGTCACCGACGGACTGTCCTTTGCCACGCACTGGGAGGCACTCGCTTGGCTACGCGAGCACGGCTTCCGCGTCAACGAAGACATTCAGCTGCTGGGAAGCGAGGACGACGTCGTCGCACAGTGTCTCGAGTGGCAGCAGCGCCGCGGTGAGCTCGACTTCGAGATCGACGGCGTCGTCGTCAAGATCTCCGATCTACAGCTCCAGCGCCGTCTCGGCTCCGTCGGGCGCGACCCGCGCTGGGCGATCGCCTGGAAGTTTCCGCCCACCACGGCCCTCACGCGTCTGCGCGAGGTCGGCTGGAACGTCGGCAAGTTTGGCGACCTACGCCCCTACGCGATCCTCGAGCCCGTCGCGGTTGGCGGCGTGACGATCAGCTCCGCGACGTTGCACAACGAGGAGGATCTGCGCCGCAAGGACATCCGCGCCGGCGAGGACGTGATCGTGCTGCGCGCCGGCGACGTCATTCCGCAGGTCGTCTCGCCCGCTCCGCACGTCGTCGAGCACAAGCGCCGGCCGCCGCGCCCGCGTCCGCCCGCACGCTGTCCGTTCTGCAACACCAAGACCGTCAAGCCGCGCGACTCCGTCTTTACGATGTGCCCCAACCGCCTCTGCCCCGAGCGCGCCTGGCAGCTGCTCAAGCACTTTGTCTCGCGCGGCGCCATGGACATCGACGGGCTGGGCGAGAAGCAGGTCCGCTTGCTGCAAGAGCACGAGCTCGTCCGCGTCCCCGGCGACTACTACCGGCTCACCGTCGAGCAGCTCGTCGAGCTCGAGGGGTTCGCCGAGCTCTCCGCGCGCAATTTGGTCGCCGCGATCGAGAGCTCCAAGCAGCGACCCTTCGCCCGCGTGCTGTTCGCGCTCGGGATCGAGGAGGTCGGCGAGGTCACCGGGCGTAACCTCGCCCAGCGCTTCCGCGACATCGACGCCCTCTTACACGCCACCGAGGAGCAGATCGCCGAGACGCCAGGCATCGGCGAGAAGATGGCGCACTCGATCCGCACCCAGCTTGACGATCAGCACATGCGCGAGGTAATCGCCGACCTGCGGCTGATTGGACTGCGCTTCGCCGAAGCCGGGCCACCACCGTCGGAGGGGCCGCTCGCCGGCAAGGTGCTCGTCCTGACCGGCACGCTGCCCGACCTCACCCGCGAGCAGGCCACCGAGGCGATCCAGGCCGCCGGCGGGCGCGTCACGAGCTCGGTTTCGAAGAAGACCGACTACCTCGTCGCCGGCGAGAGCGCCGGGTCCAAGCTCGAGAAGGCTCGGCGGCTGCACGTGGCGGTGCTCGACGAGGACGCGCTACGCGCACTGCTGGGTGAAGCGTAGGAGTGACCGCGCGCGCTGCGCCGCGGGGCGTTAGTAATCGGCGAGGCTGATCGTCATGTTGTCCTGTAGGACGTGCGCCGTTGCGGTCGCGATGCCGTCGTTGAAGAACGCGAACGCCAGGTACTGGCCGGCGGCGTCCTCGCAGTAGCCCGCGAGGTTCGACACGCCGGTCAGCGTCCCCGTCTTGCCCTCGCAGTGGCCTGCCGCCGCGGTTCCGCGCATCCGTTCGGTCAGCGTGCCGCTGCGCCCCGCGACCGCCATATCGCCGCGCAGCGTTGTCCCCAGCGTCGTTGGGGCGAGATCGGCGAGCAGCGTCGCGACCTGCTGCGGCGAGGTCTGATCTTCGCGCGAGAGCCCCGAGCCGTCGACCACGTGCGGATGCAGCCCGAGTGCCGCGAGCGCTTCGCGCACGACGCGCGCGCCAGCCGCCGTCGTGCCCGCGCCGCCGAAATGCGCCCCCAGATCCTTGACGAGCGTCTCCGCGAAGAAGTTGTCCGACGGCGGCAGCGTCAAGCCGAGGAGCTGCGCGATCGTCGGCGATGGCGCCAACGCCAATTGCGTCGCGCTCGTCGGTGCGCTCGCCGCGCCGCTGCCGCCGCGCACCGTGACACCCGCCGCCTTCAGTGCTAACAGCAACTCGTGGGCCGCGTACGCCGCCGGCGCGTGCGGACCGCGGTAGGAGCCACTCGCGCCGCGGTTGAACGCGAGTGCGCTGAGCGTTCCTTCCAGGTACGGATCCGGCGCGTAGCCGCTCGAGGGCTCGCCGCGGCGCGAGTCGAAGTAGGACTCGTCGCCCTCGATCGCGCCGCTGACGCTGTGGATGCCGTCGATGTGCACGAGCTGCGTCACCAGCGTCGTCACCGAGGTCCCCACGCCGCCGTAGTGGCTCGCGATGAATTCGCTGCTTCCGAACGTCGGGTCGCCGCCGCCATGCAGGTAGAGGTCGCCTTCCCAGACCCCGCTCGGCGCCAGGTGGCCGACGCCCAGCACCGTCGTTTCCAGGCGTGCGCTCGCGCTGAAGCGCTCGAGTGCTGCCGTCGCCGTGTAGAGCTTCTCCACCGACGCCGGCGCGCGCAGGTCTTCGGCGCGCTCGGAGAACAGCGTCTGCTTGGTCGACAGGTTCTCGACGAAGCCGCCCGAGAGCGGCCCCGCGAGGGCCAGCTCGTGGGTCATGTGCGCGCTCAGCGAGCTCGTCGAGGTGCCCTGCGCCGCCGCGCGCGCGGCGGCGGGAACGAGCGCACAGAAGAGCGCCAGCGCGCACAACAGCGCGACCTGCCAAGAGCGGTGCCGAGGCACGCCGTACAATCAATCGAGTATGGGTCGGGTTGTCAAGCTGGAACCGGCGGCTTCCCGGGAGAGACGCTCGACGGCGTCCGCGTCCCGCGCTCGCTCGCGCGCGAAAGGTGGCGCGCCCACCCGGCGTGGGGTCGGTGCCCCTCGCAGCAATCGCCGGCGGCCCAGCAAGACCGCGCTCGTCCTCGGCGGCGGCGGCTTTACCGGCGGCGTCTACGAGATCGGCGCCCTGCGTGCAATCGACCTGCTCGCGACTAACAGCAGTGTCAACCAGTTCGACGTCTACGTCGGTACGTCCGCCGGGTCGTTCATCGCGGCGCTCTGTGCCAACGGCGTCACGCCCGAGGAGATGATGCGCGTCGTCACCAGCCAGGGTCCACAGCCCTTCCGCGACGTCGACCTCTCCGACCTGCTGCGACCGAACCTGCGCGAGTTCGTGCGCAAGGGCGCGCAACTGCCGCTGCGCCTCGCCTCGATCGCGCGCCAGGTCATCACCCAGCCCGGGCAGATCTCGGTCATGGATCTCGCGCTCGGGCTCGCCGAGGGACTGCCCTCGGGGGTCTACACCGGCGTCGGCATCGAACGCTACCTGCACAAGGTGCTCTCCGACCCCGATCGCACCGACGACTTCCGCAAGCTCGCCAGCGAGCTCTACATCACCGCTACCGACCTCGATACCTGTGAGCGCATCGTCTTTGGTGGCGAAGGCTTTGAGGCCGTACCGATCTCGACCGCCGTACGCGCCTCGGGAGCGCTGCCGATGGTTTATGCGCCGGTCGAGCTCGATGGGCGCGAGCTCATCGACGGTGGCATCGTCTCGACGACGAACCTCGACATCGCCGTGGAAGCAGGCGCAAAGCTGGTGGTTGTCATTAACCCGATCGTGCCCTACATCAACGACTTCGCCGAGCAGGTTCGTACCCTGCGCGGCCGCCGCGCGCGGCGCGTCTCGGACATGGGCTTCCCGCAGATCGGCTACCAGGCCTTCAAGCTCGTCGCGCACCAGCGCCTGCACGAGATGGCCTCGCGCTGGGAGGAGCGCTACCCCGGCGTCGACATCGTCCTGATCGAGCCCGAGCCGACCGACGAGCTGATGTTCCAGACCTCGATGATGAACTTCACCTCGCGCCTCGCGATTGCACGCCACGGCTTCCAGTCCGTCACCTATCACCTCGCCCAGGAATACGAGCGCTACAGCGAAATCACCAAGCGTCACGGGCTCGAGATCTCCGCCGAGCGTCTGCGCAAGGTAGTCGAGCACTTCGATGCCGCCGAGGCCGCGCCCGACTCGAGCGCCTGGCGCAAGATCCTCGAGGGCACGACCGGCGCGCTGCTGCGCCAGTCCGGCTCCGCGGGATAGGAGTTTCGAGGGCGCGCATGCGCGCCCTCGTGACGGGCCGCATGCGGCCCGTCATCTGAGTGGCGCATGCGCCACTCAGCCCGCCGCGCACGCGCGGCGGGGGCACCGGTATGCTCGCGCGATGAAGACTCGCGTGCTGATCCTTGGAGCCGGCTTCGGCGGTCTCGAGCTGGCGAGCACGCTCTCGCAGGCGCTCGGCGAGGACGTCGAGGTGACCCTGATTGACAAGAACGACGCCTTCGTCTTCGGGTACTCAAAGCTCGACGTCATGTTCGGTCGCACGACGCTCGACGCCGTGCGACTTCCCTATCGCGAGATCGCGATGCCCGGGGTGCGCTTCCTGCGCGAGACCGTCACCGCGATCGACCCCGAGACTCGCATCGTGACCACGGAAGACGCGACGCACGAGGCCGACGTTCTCGTCGTCGCGCTCGGCGCCGACTACGACTTCGACGCTACGCCGGGCCTCACCGAGGGCGGCAACGAGTTCTACTCGGTCGCTGGCGCGCAGCGCCTCAGCGAGCTGCTGCCCACGTTCACCCAGGGCCACGCGCTCATCGGTGTCTGCGGAGCGCCCTTCAAGTGCCCACCCGCGCCGAGCGAGACCGCGCTGCTGCTGCACGACTACCTCCTCACGCGCGGTGTGCGCGACGCTTGCGAGATCTCCTTCGTCATCCCGCTCGGCAGTCCCGTTCCGCCCTCGCCCGACACCTCGCGCGCGCTGGAAGCCGCCTTCGCCGAGCGCGACATCAAATTCCTGCCCGGCCGGCGCATCGGTTCGCTGGACCCTGCGCGCCGCGTCGCCCTGCTCGACGACGGCGGCGAGCTGCCCTACGACCTCTTCCTCGGCGTCCCCAAGCACCGCGCGCCCGACGTCGTCATCGCGAGCGGCATGACCGAGGACGGCTACGTACCCGTCAGCTCACAGACGCTCCAGACGCGGTTTCCTGGCGTCTACGCCGTCGGCGACGTCACGACCGCCGGGGTGCCGAAAGCCGGCGTATTCGCCGAGGGTGCCGCGCGCGTCGTCGCCAAGTCGCTGATCGCGACGATCCGCGGTGGCGAGCAGCCCGCGCCCTACGACGGGATCGGCATCTGCTACATCGAGTTCGGCGCCGGGCGCATCGGTCGCGTGCAGGTCGACTTCCTCTCCGGACCGAAGCCAACCGGCGTCTTCGGTGAGCCCTCCGCTGCGCTCGCCGCCGACAAGCGCGAGTTCGGCTCAAGTCGTCGCGCGCGCTGGTTCGGCCGCAGCTGAATTCGCGGCAATCTCCGCCTCGGTGCGCGCTGCGCGGCGGCAGCCGCCCACGTTCACGGCTCAAAGGATTAGTCGCGGCTCACGAGTATTCGTCATGCCGGCGCCACCACTGATACGGCGCCGTCTGCGGGCGCCCCGTCGGCGACTGCTCCCAGGTCTCCTGGCGGCCAAGCGGGGTGAGATCGAGGAAGGTCCAGGTGCTGCCGAGCGCCTCGACACCGCGCCGGGCGGTGAAATAGGTGCGCAGCACGCGCTCGCCGTCGCGCAGAAAGACGCTCAACCCGAACGTCTCGCCGTCCTCGCGAGTCACGCCGAAGTCGACGTTGAAGTCGCTCGCCGCTGAGGAGAACCACGGCACGCTCCAGCCCATGCGTCGCTTGTAGTGCTCAAGCCGCGCCAGCGGCGCGCGCGAGACGAGCACGAAGGAGGTATCGCGGGCGTGCAGGTGCGCGAGGTCGCCGATCTGATCGACGAAGAACGAGCAGCCCGGACACCCCGCCTCCGGCCAGCCGTCGACGCCCGGGGCGAACATGAAGTGGTAGAGGGTCAGCTGCCTGCGTCCGGCGAAGAGGTCGAGCAGGCTCGTCTCGCCCTGCGGACCCTCGAACACGTAGTCCTTCTCGATCGTCATCGCCGGCTGCCTGCGGCGCTCGGCAGCGAGAGCGTCACGCGCCCGCGTCGCCTCCTTCTCCTTGGCGAGCAGCCGCTCGTGGGCCGCCTGCCACTGCTGCGGTGGGACGATTTGTGGAGGATTCATCGCGCTCCTTGCCAGTGTGTCGACGCTGTGTTGGTACCCCATCGAGGTCATCGTCGAACTAAGACCGCGTGCCGCGTCAAAAGTCATCGCTTGCTGCCCCTCTGCCAGTCCGAAATACCCGCAAAAGCGACAGAAGTCATCACGCGTTTCTCTTGATGACGGCGCCCCAGGAGGCGCGCACACCGGCATGCATCGCGGGGGCCGATGCAGCCGCACCTAAAGCGACACGGAGGTTTTCATGCGGGTAGTAAAGATGGTCACGGGATTCGCGGTCGCGATCCTGCTAACGGTGGCGGCGCCCGCAGGCGCCGACATCCTCCCGGTCGGCCTGTGGTCCTTCAACGAAGGCAAAGGCAGCGTCGTCAGCGACTACTCCGGGCATCACAACAACGGCACACTCGAAGGTCTCGCGCAGTGGACGCGCGGACGCTTCGCGGACGGGCTCGCCTTCAACGGCAACGCGTCCGCCGTGCAGGTGCCCGACAGTGCCTCGCTCGACCCCGCCACGGTGAGCGTCAGCGCGTGGGTCCAGAGCAGCGGTAGTCCCGGCACCTTCAGGTACATCGTCGGCAAGGGCGCCAACGGCTGCCTGGCCGCGTCCTACGGGCTCTACACCGGCAGCGCAGGCGGTCTCGAGTTCTACGTCTCGACCAACGACGGGCTGTCCTGGACGATCTCGCCCGATGCCGGGCAAAGCGTCTGGAACGGCCAGTGGCACAACGTCGTCGGCACCTACGATGGCTCCAGCGTGCGTCTCTACGTCGACGGACGACAGGTCGGATCCGGAACGCCGGATACCGCGCCGATCGCCTACGGGTTGCCCACCTCCAACAGCCTCATCATCGGCAACTACCCCTCGTGCTCGCAGGCCGACTTCAGCGGGAGCATCGATGAAGTCAAGGTCTTCAACCGCGCGCTCGGCGCGGGCGAGGTCGCATTGGGCGCGGGTCTCTCACGGCTGCTGCCGACGAGCTTCCCGTTCGACCTGATCCTCTAGGGAACGCTGTTCGCCGACGGTCGGATCGAGCGATGCGCACACCGCGCCGCGCCGCGAAGGCGGTGCGCGCCGCGCTCGACCGACCGCGGCTGTGGCGCGTCAGCGCCGCGCTGTCCGCGCTGCTGCTCCTCGCGCTGCTGCTCGCCTGCGCGCAAGGCTCGCTCACGGTCATCGCCGCACGGCCGAGTGCCGCACGGCTCGCCGCGGGCACGCATGCCGCGGCGCCATTGCCGTCATGGGAGCGTTGGTGCACCCGCGGCGAGCCCCGCGAAGACCGCCGGCGGTTGGCGTTCTGCGCGCGGGTCGAAGGACGCGTGCTCGACGCCACCCACGGCCCCGCACCCGGCGAGGCGCATCTCGCGGTGCTCGGCGACTTTCAGCTCGTGATTGTGCGCCTGCCCGACTGGGTCGTGACGCCCGCGCGCGGCACGCGCGTCACCGCGATCGGCCCGCTGTTTCGGGCCCGTGACGGTCAGCGCGAGGTGCAGGCCTTCTGGTTTCGCGCGGCATGAGATGGCTAGGCGTCACGGTCGCCCTCCTGGGCGCGAGCCTGTGTCTCGTCGCCTGGGTCTATTTGCGTGACCGCGATCCCTCGAGCTGGAGGCCTCCGGAAGGTCAGGCCGCGCGTGTTGACGCGCGGGCCGCACTCGCCGCGCTGCAGGGCGTCGAGTGCCCACGCGGTTGTCACGCGCGGGTCGTCGGTCGCGTTCAGGCCGGTCATTGGCTCGTGCGCGTCACGGTGCGGGGTCGCTCGCAGTGCCTGCAGATCGACCTCGATACGTTCGCGAGCACCACGCGCGGCCTGTCCGGAGTGCGGTCGGCCCGCTGTCGGCAGGGCGCTAGCGCGGGTCCTCACGATCGAGGTTCCAGTGACGCGAGGTCGAGCACATCCACAGCCACGGCTCCTCGTCGACCGCCTCCGCGCGCGGCGTTACGTAGAAGCGCGTGATCGTGCGTTGCCCGCCCTCGTGGTCACCGTAGAGAATGTCGATGCTCATCGGCGCACGCGCCGCGATCGCTTCACGCACCGGCTCATAGAGCGGGTCCTCGCGGTCGCGCAGCGCCGCCTGCCAGAAGCCGACGTCGCCGGCCGGCACGTAGAGGTCGCGCGTGAGCCGGCGGAAGTCCTCGAGCGCCGGTGGTCCGTCATCGCTGCCCGCGTGCCGCGGCCACAGATGCCAGCCGTGCAAGACCGCCAGTCCCGTCGCGACGTTGCGCAGTGGCAGCGCGACGTAGATGCTTTGCGCGGACTCCTGTGCCGCGGCGAGCCCGTCGCGCAGGACCAGCCAGTGATCGTCGACATAGCCGACCTTCTGTGGCGGGTCTTGCGGACGCGCATTGAACAGCACCGGCCGTAGGCCGACCTTCAGCGCCTGCTCAGAAACACGCGCGGCGCGATTGGCCGAGCGCGTCGCGGAGAACGTCGCGACGGCCAGAATCAGCGTGCCGGCAGCAGTCGCGAGCGAGGCGATCGTGCCCGTATCGGCCATCCTCGCAAGGCTACAAGGCCGTGCGAGCCGCCGAAGGACGACGCGTCCTCACGTTGTTCTTCACCGCGCCTCAGCTTTTCTTGAGCATCAGCTCAGGGATCCTTGGGCGAGATGCGCTTTCCTGATGATATGGGGATCGGGAAAGCCAGCTCGGGCATGACCCGCCGGCAACTGCTGCGCTGCGCCGGGAGTGCGACCGCGGGCCTCGCACTCGCGGGTGTCGGCGGCGAGTTGCTCGCGGGCGCGTTCGCCGAGCGCGGGCCGGCCGTACCCCGTCCGCCGCGCTGGCACAGCCGCCCCGATCTGCGGATCCCCGCGCTGGCCGTCGCCCACAGCGAGCCCGGCGTCAGCGCCGACCCGATCTTCATCGCGCCCTACAACTCGCCGACCGGTCAGGCCGGCGCCGTGATCGTCGACAACCACGGTGAGCCGCTCTGGGAGAACCCGCTCACCGGCAAGGTCACGACCGACTTCCGCGTCCAGCGCTACCGCGGAAGCCCCGTACTCACCTGGTGGGAGGGGAGCATCGAACTGGGTCATGGCGTCGGCGAATACGTGATCCTCGACACCGGTTACCGCACCGTGCGACGCGTGCAGGCCGCGCGCGGCCTACACGGCGATCTGCACGAGTTCGTCATCACCCCGCGCGATACCGCGCTGCTGACCAGCTACGTCGTGACCAGCGCCGACCTCAGCGCCGTCGGTGGATCGCGCTCGGGCACGATCCAGGATGCGATCTTCCAGGAGATCGACCTCGCCACCGGCGCCGTCCTGTTGGAGTGGCACAGCCTCGATCACGTCGCGCTGCAGGAGTCCTACGCGCCGGTCGGCGACGACTGGGATTTCTGCCACGTCAACTCGCTGGATCTCGACCGCGACGGCAACCTGCTGGTCTCCTCGCGCAGCACGCACACGATCTACAAGATCGACCGCCGCGGCTCGATCCTCTGGCGGCTCGGAGGCAAGCGCAGCGACTTTCAGATGGGCCCCGGCAGCAACTTCGCCTGGCAGCACCACGCGCGCCGCCAGGCCGACGGCACGCTCACCGTCTTCGACAACGGCGCCACGCCCGCCGTCGAGCCGCGCTCGCGCGGACTTATCCTCGATGTCGACGAGCGCGCGATGAGCGCGACACTGTTGCGTCAGTACACCCATCCGCGGATCCTCGCCGGCAGCCAGGGCAGCGTGCAGCTGCTGCCCAACGGCAACGTATTCGTCGGGTGGGGCGAAGTGCCGCGCGTCTCGGAGTTCCACCGCTCCGGTCACTTGCTCTTCGATGCTGTACTTGGAGCTAAGTACGAGTGCTATCGGGCTTTCCGCCTGCCCTGGAGCGCGCTGCCCGCGCAAGCGCCCGCGATCGCCGCGGTTCGCGCCGGTCGCGTCGCGACGGTCTACGCGAGCTGGAACGGCGCCACCGGCGTGCACGCCTGGCAGCTGCTCGCGGGTCTGAGCGAAAGCGAGCTGCGCCCAATATCGACTACGCGCTCGCGCGGCTTTGAGAGCGCGCTCACGAGCGCCGACGCCGGTCCCTGCTTCGCCGCACGCGCGCTCGACGCCGCCGGCACGCCGCTCGCACAATCGCGCGTGGTCACGCTGCGCAGCTAAGAGCCGCCGCCCTAGTCGGCCCGCGCGAGCGCTTTGTCGATCGCGTCCAGCAGGCGGTCGGTCGCAGCGTCATTGCGCAGTGCGATCCGCACGTGATGCGGCGCGCCTAGCGCCGCGCCCGCGGCGACCAGCACGCCGGCCTGACTCAGACGGGCCGCGAGCTCTCCGCCGTCGATGTCCGGGTGTGCGGCCCACACGAAGTTCGCCTGGCTGTCGCTCACGTCGAAGCTCCGCTCGCGCAGCGCCGCGGTCAGGCGCGCGCGCTCCTCGCGCACGCAGCGCACGTGGTGCGCGAGCGAGTCCGTCCCTGAGCGCAGCGCCTCCAGCGCGCCCGACTGCGAGACCTCGCTGACGCCGAGATCCGGTTCGAGCTCCGCCAGCAGCTCCTCCGAGCCCGGTCCGCCGATCGCGTAGCCGATGCGGATACCAGCCAGGCCCCACGCCTTCGAGAAGCTGCGGAATACCAGCAGCCGCGAGTGATTCTCGAGGACCTGCAGCGAGGATTCGAGTGGCTGCGCGTCGGAGAACTCGACGAGCGCCTCGTCCAGCAGCACCGCCACGCCCTCCGGCAACCCCGCCAGCAGGCGCTCGAGCTCGCTGCGCACCAACAGCTCGCCCGTCGGATCGTTCGGGCTCGCGAGCGCGACGACGCGCGCGTTCTCGCTGCCCGCCGCGCTGAGCAGCGCGTCGACGCCGCCGCCGACCGGCACCGCGCGACCGTGCGCACGGCGCGCCATGATCGGGTACAGCGGATATGACGGCCACGCCGTCAACAGCTCCTGCCCCGGCTCGATCAGCGCGCGTGTCGCCGCGCTGAGCAGCTCCGCCGCGCCGTTGCCGATGATCAGTCGCTCGACCGGGACGTCGTGGCGCTCGGCGAGCTCCGCGCGCAGCTCCGAGCCGCGTAGATGCGGATAGCGCTGCAGTCCGCGGCGCGCCGTGAACGTGATCGCGCTCGAGATGTTCGCGTGCGGCAGTTCCGGCCACGTCGTCTGCGAGAGGTCAAGCGTCGCGACACGCGTCAGCGCTTTGCGCCGGCGCTCCGCCGCCTCCTCGCGCAGCTCGCGGTTGACCTCCTCCTCGGAGACCCCTTCGAACTGGCGGTAGTAGTCGAGCAGACCCATGTGCAGAAGAACTTCGCGGCGCGTCGCTGGCCGGCTCGACTACCTCGGGTCGCCGGGGTCGCCGCCGCACGCCCGCGACGCGGCCGCGTCGCTCATACGCCGTTGTCTCCGGAGGAGAACGTCTGGCCCGGCCCGTGGATCAGGACGAACCAGATCATGAACGCGCCCGCGCAAACCGCGGCCGTCACTGCGAATACACGGCCGACGATGCCGTTGCGCTGGTCATAGCCCGCCGCGCGGCGCACCAGGATCCACATCTGGTCGAGCTCGCGCATCACGCGCAACGTCCCGAACAGCAGCGCGAACAGCCCGACAAACGCCAGCAGGATCCCCAGGCTGACACTGCCGGTGAGGTAGTTGATCTGCGAGCCCACCCACAGGCATCCGATCGGGATCGGGCCCCAACAGAGGAGGCTGAGGAAGACGATCGCCGCAAACAGCAGCTGCGCCATGTGTCGATCGATTCGCTGGCGCGCCGCGCTGCCGCGCTCGGGCAGCCGGCGGAAATAGACCGGGGCTGTGCCCGGACGCCTGCCTACAAATAGCCCGCCGTTGTCGCTGGGATCGTTGCGCATCTCGGTCCTCTCGCTTTCGCCTACACGCTAGCGGGTATAGAGCGAGTCGAGCAGATCCGAGTACTTCTCGGCGACCACCGCCCGCTTGACCTTCAGGGTTGGGGTGAGCTCGCCGCCGGCCTGCGTCAGATCCTGCTTGAGGATCGCGAACTTCTTGACCTGCTCGACCTGCGCGTACGCCGTGTTGACGCGGTCGACTTCCGCGCCGATCAGCTCGTGGATCGCCGGCTCGCGGGAGAGCCGCGCGGGATCCTCCGGCAGGTCGTGCTCGCGCGCGTAGCTCGCGATTTCTTCCTCGTCGAGCGTGATCAGGACCACCGGGTAGGGGCGCTGATCGCCGTGCATCACCGCCTGCGAGATCCAGCGGCAGCGCTTGAGGTCGTTCTCGAGGTTCGCCGGCGTCAGGTTCTTGCCGCCCGCGGTGATGATGATGTCCTTCTTGCGCCCCACGATCGAGAGGTAGCCGTCCTCGTCGATCGCGCCGAGATCGCCGGTGTGCAGCCAGCCGTCCTCGACCGCGCCGAAGCTCTCTTCCGCTTTTCTGTGGTAGCCCGCGAAGATGTTCGCGCCCTTGATCAAGAGCTCGCCGTCGTCGGCGATCTTCAGCTCGACCCCCGGCAGCGGTCGCCCGACGGTCCCGAACTTGTGGTCCTCGATCGTCGAGATCGTCGCCGCCGTCGCGGTCTCGGTCATGCCGTAGCCCTCAAGTACCGGCACCCCCGCGGCCCAGAAGAACTCGAGGATCTCTTTCGCGATCGGCGCCGCGCCGCTCGTCGCACGCTGCACGCGTCCACCGAAGATCGCGCGCACATTTTTGAACAGCTGCTCGTCAGCCTGCTCGAAGGGCTCCTGCAGCGCCGGCGGGATCGGCTCACCGGCGACCATCAGATCGCGCACCTTCGTCCCCAGCGCGACCGCCGCGCTCGCACGCTCCTGCTCCTCAGCGCCCTGCGCCTGGATCGCGCCCTGTGCGAGCGCGTAGACCTTCTCGAAGATGCGCGGCACCGACGGCAGGTAGGTCGGCTTGACCTCCGAGAGCTCCGCCACGATCTGCTTCGTGTCGCCGCCGAAGTACGCGAGCGTGCCACCGAGTTCGAAGACCGCGAGCTGGATCAGCAGCGCGTAGGAGTGCGCGAGCGGCAGGTACAGGTAGATGACCTCATCGGCTTCGATGTGGCCGACCTCGCTGATCATGTTCATCATCGCCGCATAGTTGCCATGGGTCAGCACGCAGCCCTTCGGCGGACCCGTTGTGCCGGAGGTGTAGATGAAGGTGTATGGATCCTCCGGAACGATCGCCTTGCGTCGGCGCTCGAGCTCCGCGGTGTCCTTGCCGTGTCCGCGCTCGCGAACCTCCTCGAGTGAGATCGCCGCGAGTGGCGAGCTTCCATTCGCCGCATCCGCCGGCGGGTCGATGACGATCACCGTGCGCAGCTCCGGCAGGCGGTCGCGCACAGCCGCGACCTTTGCGAGCTGCGCCTCGTCCTCGCAAACGATCGCGCAAGCGCCCGAGTCTGCGATCACCCAGTGGCACTCCTCGGGCGAGTTGGTCTGGTAGATCGGAACGACCACCGCGCCGATTGCGGTCGCCGCGAGATCTGCGTAGGACCACTCCGGACGTGTGTTCGCCAGGATGCAGACGCGCTCGCCGGCCGCGACACCGAGCTCGATCAAGCCGAGCGCAATCTCCTGCACGATCTCGCCGAGCCGCTCATAGCTGACGTCGAGCCACTCGCCATCGCGCTTGTAGCGGACCGCGGGCTTCTCAGCGAACTTCGCGACCGCATTTGGAACGAGGTGCGCTAGCGTGAGCGTCTCGCCCGCGGGTTCCGCGACCGAGTGCCCGGCGCCCCGCGCCCGCGGCGTCGCTGCGGTGGCCTGCTCTGCGGTGCTTGCCTCCATCGCTCTCTCCTCCTCGGGTACGGCTGACGAACCTTCTCAGAAAGAAGGATATGCCCTTCGCGCCGTCGGTAGGCAGAGGCGTCGCGGTCTGCAAGGCAAATGTTTCTGCAAGCCGCGCCGCCGCTGCCCGAGCCGTCGCGAAGCCAACCGCCGTTGCCTGCGCCTGCATCAGCGTTCCGGCTAGCGTCTCCACGAGCGGTGCAGCGCGCTCGCCGGGGCAGTCGCTCAAGCGATTCAGTCGTACCACCGTAGTATCTATCTCCCGCACCGCGATCCCCTCCTACACTCATAAACTACCTGAGTAGGAAAATGTACCAAGTTTGCCGAGAGCCGTGAGCGAGCCCGTCGCCAGCGCCCCACAGGGTGCGCGCCCGCGTGCCGCCCACCTCGGGCCCGAGCGCCGGCGGCCACAGATCCTCGACGTCGCCTTCGAGCTGTTCGTCGAGCGCGGCTACAAAGCGACCTCGATGGACGAGATCGCCCGAGCCGCCGGCGTCACCAAGCCCGTCATCTACGCCTGCTTCCCGAGCAAGGCCGACCTCTTCGCGGAACTGCTCGACCGCGAGGAGCGCCGCATGCTCATGCAGTTCGGAGTCGCGCTCGCCGCCGCGACGCGACTAGACGACATCGAGACCACCCTGACGACCGGCTTCACCTCGATGCTGCACGCCGTCACCGACACGCCCGAGGCTTATCGCATCGCGCTCCTCGGCGGCGGCGGCGCCGACGCGATGATCGAGATGCGCGTACGGCGCGGCCGCGAGCAGCAGGTCGCCGCGATGGCCGCCGCCGCGCGCCCCTGGCTAGACGGAAGAGTGCCCGTGGAGCGCGTCGATGCCGTCGCGCAGTTCGTCGGGCAGACGCTGCTCGGCATCGGCGAGTCCGGCGTGCGCATGCTGCTTGCCGCGCCTGACCAGTGGACGCCCGAGACACTCGGCCGCGCGCTCGGCAGGCTTGCGACCCGCGGCTACGAAGGCTTCGGCGTAGCTTGATCGAGGGCCGCGGCTAAGGTGCTAGCGGTGCAGGCTCAACCCTTCGCCGTCGCCGGGTTGCGCCGTCCCCGCGTCCGCTGGCGCAGGTTCGCCAGGAACAGGTTCTTGTCGATGCGTCCCTTGAAGACCGGAACGCCCATCTCGGTGCACTTCGAGAGGACCTCCCTACGCCCAAGGCCCGCCTCGCGCGCGAGCTCCGTCGGAGTCAGATGGTTGGCCATCGCGGATCTCCTCCTGTAGTACTTATGGACTGCACGTACATATAGCGCCGCACGCGGACGTTGGCAACCGCGAATTTCCCGCAAGCTGCGCCCAGATTGACGAGCCGTGCGCGCCAACCTTGCCTTCGCCGCGCAGGCTGCGCTCAGGTCGAGTGTGGTCGCGCTCAGATCGGGTTCGGGATGTCGAGGAAGACGTGACGCACGCCGAAGCGCTCCGCGAGCCGCTCGCCGAGGGCGCGTACGCCGAAGGTCTCCGTCGCGTAGTGGCCCGCCGCGATGAAATGCACGTCGGCCTCGCGCGCCTGCGCCATCACGCGCTCGGCCGGCTCGCCCGTGAGGAACGCATCCGCGCCGGCCGCGATCGCCTCCTCAAAGTGATCTGCGGCCGCACCGGTCACGATCCCGATGCGCCGCACCAGCCGCGGCCCGCAGTCGAACGCCAGTGGCTCGCGCGCCGTCGCGTCCCGGACCCGCGTCAGCAGCTCGGTGATCGGCACACCCTCGCCGGGCAGCTCCGCCAGGCACCCGATCGGCTCGCGGCCGTGCCGCGCGAAGGGCGTCAGGCTCCTCGCGCCGAGCGCGCGCGCCAGCAGCGCGTTGTTCCCCACTTCGCCGTGCGCGTCGAGCGGAAGGTGGTAGGCGAGCAGCGACATCTCCGCGTCGAACAGCAGCCGCAGACGTCGCGCGAGCGCCGCGTCGATCGGGCCCGGGCCCGCGCCCCAGAAGAGGCCGTGGTGCGCGAGCACCAGCTGCGCGCCCTCCGCGCGCGCTCGCTCGAACAGCTCGACGCTCGCGCTCACGCCGCTTGCGACCGTCTCGACCAGCTCGCAGCCCGGCACCTGCAGGCCATTCGGGCAGTAGTCGTCGAAGCGCTCCGGCCTCAGCAGGCCGTCGAGCTCCTGCACGATGTCGGCCAGCCGCGCGCCCATCGAGCGGGGACGATAGCGGTGTGGGATACTGGCGCCTGCGTCGGGGCGTGGCGCAGCCTGGTAGCGCGCGCCGTTCGGGTCGGCGAGGTCCCCGGTTCGAATCCGGGCGCCCCGATTTGTAGCTGGTTGGATGCAGGAGGACGCTGGTCGCCTCCTGCGAGGGCAAGGTTTGGCTCTAGAGCTTATGTTCCGGCCTCTCAGTGGAGGTGAGGTCTGGCTACGTGATGCGCTTGGTTGTTTTTTGAGCTAACCGCACACGCGCCGGCGAGCGCAACGGCGCTCAGCGGAAGCGACGGAGAACGCCACTAGGTCCCAGCTCAATGCGAGATCGTCGTCACTTGGCTGTCAGTGCGATGCTCTGTTGCGGGTGTCCGTCCGCTCGTTGCTTGAAGAGGGCACTGCTTGGGTCGGTGCCGGTCTTGACCTGATGGCTGAACGACTCGGTATCTGCGAGAAAGGGATCGATGAGGTCTATCGCGACGGCCTCTGACAGTCGGCGAAGCTCAGCCGGCGTCAGGACCTCGTCGGAGTAGCAGGTCATGCGTACCTCTCGTAGGAGCAGTTCTCCGTTGAGTGTCGGCATGTGGTAGAGGACCTCGTAGATCACTGAGAGCGGAACCTTGAGTGGGCGGCCGATCAAGCGTCGCCAGCGTCCCCGGGAGAGGCGAACCAGCGCGATTAAATGGATCTTGTGCATGGCTTCGTCATCGCTTACGCGCTCAACGCGGTAGGAACCGCGGCGCTGGATCACTAGCGGAGATCCGGGTCTTTGAACGTGTCCTTCGTCCAGTTCCATCAAGTTGGCGATACACAACTCGTTAGTGTGCCGATCCAAGCGGAGGTTCATCTCGTAATAGTGACGCTGGTCAGCGCCGCGTCGACGTTGGCGCCCCAGTCGAACGCGGTAGGCAATCCACATCACAGATACCGCCGCGAGACCGAACGCAATAAGGGTGACGTCGCGTTCGAACGTCTCGCTGTGAGAGCCGTCTCCGGAGAAGGCCGCGATGGTAAACACCAGCACCATGGCGCCGAATAGTGAATCGACTGTTGTCGTTCTCGCAGACGAGCTTACGCGGGCGCGCTCGATCTCTGCCATCGCCTCTTGCTCGGCTCGTGTCTGTTCCTGCTCGTAGAGCAAGCGCTCTTGCCAGGCCGATTCGATTGCCTGCGTAAGGCCTTCGACGTTATTGGTAATGGCACCAAGGAGTAGAGTCCACTCGTGTGCGAGACTGCGGATCGGGGCGAACAGGTCCTGTGCGTTGCGGTGCTTGATGTGATCGCGATCGAGCGCTCTGGAGTCGAGGATCGGTTCGAGGTATGTGGTGACATTGCTCAGGAGTGGGAGCTTTGCGCCTACGAGCGTGATGTAGCCACGGAGCTGTGGCTCATTGGCAGCGTCGAAGCTCTCTGGGAAGGGCTGCTCTTCGCGTAGTTGCGTGAGGTGCTGCTTACGATGCACGACCCCTAGCATTGCGACGAGTATTGCTCGACGTGCACGCTCAACGCGCCACTTGATGGGCAAGAGCGAGCGATCGCCGGTAACGGTCAGGAAACGGTCGATGGCGCGCGCCAATGCCTCCTCGAGAGTGTCTTCTTTGCCGTTGCGGTAGGTCGTGCACCAGAGCGCGTCGAGTATGTACTCGATCGAGATCATGTGTTCGTGATGGCGTCTGCCGTCCATTGATCGCGAATCCCCTTGCGCGGCGCCACTTCGGTTGAGTAGTACGGGCGGCTTAGTAGAGGTGCGGTTATTCATCTCTTGCAGGTCTTTGTCTGTTGGGTCGCGCTCAAAGAATACGTCCGGCTTGAAGCCCGGATAAAACAGGCCGCCCATCAGGATGTTTAACTGAAAGAACGGCATGGTTCCCGCGTACTCTCTGCTGAGCCAGACGTCGGGCTCGCGTTGGGCCTTCATGCTCGGCGCCCGATCGCGATCGACCTTGGAGCGTTGTTGAGCCTCGCGTCGACCGTTGACTGCATTCGAATGTAGATCCAACGAGTTGACGGCCATCATCGATGCTTGCAGGACTCGCAGCGCTGCATCCACGTGGGTGGTCGTCTCGGTTTTGGATGTAGCCCGCCATGTTTGCAATCCTTCAGCGGTGAGAGTTGCGTGAATCCTGAGCTGAGCTTTCAACGTGGATCGTTTTTCAGCAAGGCTGAACAGTTGCTCGTCAGAACGAGTATGGCCGCCATGAGAGGGTTGCTGAATTCTCATGTCAATCGCGCGCTTGCGAGCTAGCTCATAGATATCTTCGACGGTGAGTTTAAAGTGGACGTCGATCTTCTCGGGATGCTTGTATCGAGGGCCGAACGCGAGCTTGTAGCTGCCCGTGAGATCGCACTTGTAGCGAATGACCCACAAGAGCCTACGGACTATGCTGCTTGAGGGATTGGGGTCTCCGATGGCGTCCTGCAAGCCCTCATAGTCGCGGTCGTGGCCAAACCCAATTGCCGGTGAGTTAGGGTGGTCCGCTTCTGCTTTGATTGAGAGATCAAGAAGGGCGCGGTCTTCAAGCGCGTGGAAGAAGTTGATGCGGTTGCAAGGAAGCCATATGGCGTACGCAACCGACACAGTCTCTGACGGAGAGCTGGGCAACTCCGCGAGGTCTTTCACGGTCAAAGGGTTGATTTCGCTGGGTCGGAAGTTTGCCTCCACAAAGCAAGCACGATCAGGACAGCGAGAATGAGTAGACATCCTGTGGCGATGCCGGCAATAAACTCCCCCTGGGTTAGCATTCCGGTTCTGTGTTCTGTGGTCTTTAGCGTTGCCGCGCGGAGCTCCATGGTCCATACAATGAGCCCTACGCCGACGGCTGCTACCGCTGTACTAAGGAGCGGTATAAAGAAGCCCAGCCCGTTCGTCTTGTCGAGACTGGCGCGATCGTTGTTGCCAGAACGGTTGGTATCTGGATCTGAGTTAGCTGAGCCGGTGGAGGCGGGTTCTGTGGTCATCGCGCGACTCTATTCGATTTTGGTTTACCAGAGCAGCACCGATCCTTAGAACTTCGGGTGTGCGGCAGGACGCACAGGCCAAGGCTGCAGTCTTCAGAATGCGGGTTGTGTTGCTTAGCGCGTGAGACGGTCAGCTGGTAGAGCAGGCTGGGGCTTGTCCTGCGCTACGGCAACGAGGAGGACGTCGAGGGGATCAAGGCCGCGTGCCAGGGTCTGGAGCTCGACGTCGCGAGCGATCATGTTCGATGCGCACTGAGGGTTCGCGACGCGCGAACGAAATGCTAGCTAAAGTGTGATTTAGGTGGATTGAGTGGCTGCTGGGAGCGTGCAGTCCACTTCGGCCAGCGAGTGATCATCAACGTTGTAGACAAATCCACGAACGTGGTCTCGATGCCGCAAGAACTGTGAACGCCGTATGCGCTCGACCGATTGCCGGACATCGGCCTCTACGTCCTTGAAGGTCTCGATCGCAAACGCAGGCGCGACACCGGTCTCAGCCTGAAGTTCCGCCCGGAAGCCGTCATCAGTGATCTTCTCCATCCCACAATCCGTGTGGTGTATGACCATGATGCTGTTGGTCTTCAGGATGCGTTGCGAGATAGCAAGGGAGCGGATCACGTCGTCAGTGATCACGCCGCCGGCGTTTCGCAGGATGTGGGCTTGTCCGTCCTTGAGCCCTAGCGCCGCAAAGACATCCAGACGCGCGTCCATGCATGTCACGATCGCCAAGTGAAGCGACGGGGTTATATCAACGTGGTGGGGAACTTCGCTGCTCTGGCTGTGTGCGAGGAGCTGGTCAATCACGTCCATAGCCGGTGCAGTCTACCCTGCTTAGCGGCACGTCGTCTTCGCAATTCGTGGATCCTCCGTCGCTCAAAGCATCGCGCGATTCGATCGCGTTAGGCGGCAGGCTATTAGGACTCCGAAGCAGTGGCCGTTTGTCGTGGTCATTTGCAGCAGATGCGAGCACCGAAGGGAGTCAGGACAGTAAAACCTCGAAACCGCTGAGGCTCGCGGGGGGTACCGGCTAGCGCGACACGCGGTAGTGGAGGTAGACGACCTTCGAGCTGAAGGTACGAGTCTCGACGAGTTCGAGATCCACGCGGCGCTCGCGCCGAGGAAAGAACGGAGTGCCACCGCCGATCAGTACCGGGCAAACCCTGACGCGGTACTCGTCGATCAGGTCCAACGCGGCCGCCTCGGCGGCGAGAGTCGCGCCGCCGATCGCGATGTCACCCTCTCCCGGCTCGGCTCGCAACCGCTTGATCTCCTCCGCCAGGCCGCCGGAGGTGAGGCGGGCATTGCCCTGCACCGCTGACAGCGTGGTGGAGAACACCACCTTTGGGAGCGGCTTCCAGAGGGCGGCCCACTCGAGCATTGAGTCGTCGAGCGATGGGTTCTGGTCGGCGGTCTCCCAGTACAGCATCGTCTCGTACAGTCTCCGTCCCAACAGGTGGACGTCGACCTCTCGGATCTCCTCGATATGGGACCGAAAGACCTCCTCGTCGGGCTCTCCCCAGCCGAGGTCGCCGTCCGGCCCGGCGATATAGCCGTCAAGTGAGACGCTCATCGAATAGGTCACGCTGCGCATCGGTAGTCCTCCTCGGTAACGGGTTCGACGGTACGACCACCGGACGCCGCCGAACTCATCGGCCCAATGTTAGGCTTCGCGCTCCTGAACGCGGCGAACGGCATCGATCTCGGAGGAGATGCTCACATGTCGGGATTGGCGATGCGACCAGCAGATGTCTTGCGCGTGGCGATTCTCGCCGTGGCGTTCGTGCTCATGCTCCTAGCCGTCGCGGTCCCCGGCGCGTACGCCTTCGAAGCCGGCCTGGAATACAGCGGCAAGCTCTTGGTCGAAGAGCCGGCCGGCCTCGAATCGAAAAGCGGCTCCGAACACGACTTCGGCAAGATCAAGCTCCAGCTCTCCTGGACGGCGACCGGTCATACGACCTCGGCTCCAACCGGTGCCCTGTGGCATTTCACCAGCCTCACCGGCACGGCGCACTTCGACACGAAAGGGTCCAGTCAACCGCCCGCACCGGAATGCAGCGCCACGCTCAGCGAGAGACCGGGCAGCGAAAGCTACTTCACGATCGCGCCGAGTGGATCAGGTGTTCAGGTGTCCACCGAACTACCGCTCGGCTCTCAGGTGCTGCAGTCGAGCGACACGTCCGAAGACGCCTGCTCGATCGGCGCGTTCTTCGCGCTTCTCGATCCCGAAGGCTTCTCCCGTTACTTCGCCGGAGAGGCGAGCGCCAGCGAACTCGAAGCGATCGGCAGCGCCGAAAAACCGATCTTCAACGCTCCCGCCGGCGGTCCGTGGTCGGCGGCGTTCGACGACTACTTCTCGCGCGAGATCCCCAGCGGGGCGGGGGACCCGTACCTACTTGAAATCTCCTCCACCCTCATTGTCGGCAGCACGGGCACGGTGGTGGCTCCGACCGCCCCGCCATCGGTTGGAACCACCGCCACGCCCACCGCGTACGGCCCGAAATTCGACCAAGCCAAGGCGATGGCGGAAGCAGACATGCGCAAGACAGCGATCCCGAACGCCGAGCGTCTGTGCTTGCCCTACGCGGGTGGTCTCGTCATGGCTGGCGCCGGCGTGCTCACGCTCGGCCTCGGTCCCGCGGGCGGGATCCTCGCGATGACCGGCACGCTGACCTCCTCGGCGCTTGCGCCCTTCTGCAATGCCGCCGTCACGCGGCTCTCGCGTGACTACAAGACCTTCAAGGATCCACCGCTGGACAGCGTCGATGTGCTGGCCGAGCCAGCCGTCATCGCCGCGCCGGGCCTGCCGAGCTGCGGCCGCTATCGCGGACGCACAAAGAAGCTGTGCGCCAAGCTTCGAGCGGCGTACGCGAACCTCGACACGACAGCCATGAAGGTCGCCGCGACCGCGGCCGCGATTGAAGAAACGGTCAGCCGCGAGCACGCCGCCTACGAAACGCACAATCAGAGCGCGGTCAGCGCTCAGGACACGCAGCTGTCGAGCCTGCTTTCCCAGCAGTCGAGCGCGGAGGCTGAAGAAGCCCGCGCCGGCAAGACCGTTGCCGGCGTCCTTCGCTCCGCTCATATCGGCTTCAAGCTCTCGCAGAAGCAGTCCGCGAAAGTCGTCGCGCACGCTCAGACGATGCTGGCCGCCGCCGGCGTGACCGTCCCCGACCTGCGCGCGTTCGACCCCAGCGCGCTCGTTCCGGCGAAGACCAACCTGCTCGCCGCGTTGTCCGAGCTCTAGTCGAGACGCCGGCCGACGAGGCCGAGCACAAGGTCAGCCGTAACGTTCAAGCCAGCGCGCGGTCGGCTGAATAAGCTCGCTTGCTATGGATGACCTCGGCGCTGCAGACGCGATCGACCGATACCTGGTTGCTGCGCAGTCAAACGACATCGACGCCCTCATCGAAACCTTGGGGGACGATCCCGAGCTGATCTCGCCGCTATCGGGGCGAATGGTGTTCCGCGGTCGCGAAGATCTGCGTGTGCTGCTGCGAGTCGTGTACGGCAGCCTGCGCGACGCCAGCTGGCAAGCGCCAATACGCGATGGCAACCGGTGCGTCGTGCTCGGCGAGTCGCGAGTCGGGCTGGCGCACCGCTACGACGTCACCGTGTTCGAGCTCGCCGACGACGGACGGATCCAGCGGATCCGGCCGTTCGTGCGCCCGTGGCTGGCGCTGAGCGTTGACGCGCTCGTCGTCGGACCGAAGATGGCGCTGCATCTCGGCGTCGTCTGGCGCGCGCTACGCAAGCCCCGCGCCAGCCGCTGACCTTCAGCTCGCGTGCTACGCAAACCCGCGTCAGCCGCTGACCTTCAGCTCGCGTGCGGCCGGCTCCTGGAGCCTCTACCGTCTGCACATGGCGCGACAGGGTGGTGAGTGTGATCGCGCGGGGTCCGGCACGCAGCCGTGGTCGGGGCATTTCCTCTGGCAGCCGGGCTTGCTGTCCTATGTCGGCCCTGGTGGCTCCTCGGATCGTCACTCTCACCACGCGCTGCAGCTGGCGATCTCGTTCGACGAGCCGTTGGAGTTGCTGCTCGACGATCGGCAGGTGCGGGCGCGGGCCGTACTCGTCGCGAGTCGTGTGCCGCACGCATTCCGCACCGACGGGCGGCGGATCTTCTACGCGCTGATCGAGCCACACAGCACGATCGGCTCCTCGCTGATGCGTCGCACAGCACAAAGCTCTGAGCGCGATCTGGTCGACATCCTGCCGATCGGCGATGCTCCGGCGGCCGAGGCGGACGCACTGATCGACTACACCCAGCGGATGTTCGACGTGTTGGCGCCGCAGCCGCCGGCCGCACCTCTCTCAGAGCCGGTGATCAGTGCGCTCGCCTATCTCGATGCGGCACTAGATCATTCGCCGCGGCTCACGCAGGCTGCTCGCGCCGCGCATATTTCCCCCTCGCGGCTCACACATCTGTTCTCTGAACAGGTCGGCATCCCGTTTCGCCGGTTCGTGCTCTGGTTGAGGCTGCGACGAGCCGCCGAACACGTCTGGCAAACCCGATCTCTCACCGAGGCCGCGCACGCCGCCGGGTTTAGCGATCTGGCGCACTTCAGTCGTGTCTGTCGCGCCACATTCGGTGTCGCCCCCACCGGCCTACTGGGAATGGCGCCGGTCTCGGCATCGTGGCCCGATCACGTACGCGGTCTTCCCGGCCCAGTAGTCCCGCCTGGACACCGGGCGATCGGATGACCTCCGCGGCGCCGCGATGTGATGCCGCCCGCTACTTATGCTTGCCGTGCGCCTTGGCTGCCGTGATCGTCACTTTCTGCGTACCGAGTGTCTTGCCGGCGGTGCTGACGGTGGCCAGAGCTTGAAGCTTGCGGTACTTCTTGAGCAGCTTCGCGCCGGCGGCGTTTAGCGGCAGGCTGAGCGTGGCGGTCTTTCCGGCTGCGAGCGAGATGCTGCCGGTCGCGATGACCAGCACCTTCTCGGTGCTCTTCGGGTGCTTACCAGCGCTGATCGCGACGATGCGGCCGTGCTTGAGATGCTCGGTGATGGTGACCTTGACGGTCGCCTTGCCACAAGCTCCACCACCCGTCGGGCAGGTCAGCTCGACGGACACGCGACCCTTGGCGGCAGTCGCCTTGTCGACCTTTGCTTGCGCGGTCGTCGTGCCCGGTCCGGTCGTGCCCGTTTTCACCCCACCGCCGCTCGAGCCGTAGACAACCCCGAGGTAGGGCGATTCGGAGGACTCGTGTGTGTAGTCCGCCGTGAATCCGCCCAAGACGTTTGCGAAGGCGCCATGGACCGCGGCACCTTCCACGACATCGAACTCCTCGCCGACGCTCGGCGTGAAGCCGCCCGTGAGAGTCGGTGCGAGCGTTCCGGCGGCTTCGATGACCGCGCCGGAGCGCAGCCCGATCTCCCCGAACGTGCTCGGCCCAGCGATCTGCGGCGCGATCGTCCCGGCGGCGCCGTTGACGAACTTCATGGCGACCAGTTCGAGTAGCGTGCCGGAGGGGATCTCCACGCTTCCGTTGTTCGTGAGTTCGCGGTTGTCGAAGAGCGTCCCGCTGCTTGACGTAAGGGTGCCCGCGGGTTCGTTGGCGAGCGCCACGTCAATGACGTTTTTGGCTTTCGTCCCCTCGACGGTGCCATAGATCGAGCCCTCGTTCACGAGGCTGCCTTCTTCGACGTTCGTATTGCTTTCGCTGCCCGCGGGCACGTCGAGGTGCAGCGTGCCTTCGTTGATCAGTGTGTCGTTGCCGAGGAAGAGGGTGCATTGGCCGGTCGTGCTCGCAAGTGTGATCGTCTGAGTCTTGGGGATCGTCCCGAGTAGATAGCCGCTGTCCCCGTTGCCGAACGTGAACGCGCCCGCGCCGCTTGTCGCGGAGTCTTCGAGGCCCCCGCCGCTCTGGATTTCGATCGCGTTGCCGTCGATCGCGTCCGAGCCCTGCACCCATCTGCCGTGCGAGGGATAGCCGCTGAAGGTCGTCGAGCCCGCATTTTCAAAGGAGCCGCTGTTGGTGAAGGTCGACATTTCGGTCATCGCCAGCGTCGCGCCCGCAGCGGTGCCGATCGCTCCGCTGCTCGTCTCCGATTCGTTGTTGTGGAGGATCAGCTTGCCCGAGGCGACCTGCAGGCTGCCGCGGTTGGTAAACAGCCGCGAGGCGATGCCCTCGTCCCATTTCGAGCTGCTGCTCTGCGCGACGATCTTTCCTTCGTTGACCAAGGTGTTGGTGGCGTTGCGCACTCCACTCGAGTCCTGTTCGAGGAGCACCGAGCCGCCATGCGGTTCGCCCGTCTGGTGCGGGGCGTTCGATTCGGTCGCGTCGAGCACGATCTGCCCGTCGGCGCCGACCGTCAGGTTGCCGCCGACGTCGAGGTAGGTCTGGTTGTACCAGTCGCCTTCGTAGCCGAAGCCTTCGCCAATGATCTGCAGCGTCTGGCTGCCGCTCGACGCGCCAAGGGTAAGGTTTGCGGCTGCGCCCCCAACATCGCCTGCGTAGTGGGTGCTGGGGTAGGGGGACAGGGTCACCGTGTAGGTCCCCGGAGCCGTGATGCACACCTGCGTCGTCCCTTCCGGCAGGCCCGCCGACCAGTTGGACGCTTCACCCCAAGCGCCGCTCTTGGCTTCCGTGCTGCTACCCCCGGGGCCGTACCACGTATCGCCCGTGCATCCGGCCGCCTGAGCCGCCGCCGTCGGCAGCACGAGCACGGCGAGCGAGATCGTCAGTGACAGAGCGAGGCGCCTTGCGGTCATTACCAGAGGTCCTTTCCGATTGAGGCGCTACGAGCTGCGCCAGCCGCAACATACCGGGTTGACACGAGGGTTTCGCGATATGTTCGATCACGGATACGCAGTTACTACGCATCCGAGCGGCGCTTTCTGGCAGGCCGGCTCGCCGCGTTGTGGCCACCGTAGACAAGGTGAGAGCGGGGACCAACCGCACTTGAGGAGCGCCAGGCGCATCGGCAAGATGAGACCGATGCGTGTCCCCGTTTACCCCGAGCGCTCCGTCGCCGACGCCGGCCGCTACGCGCCCAGTCCCAGCGGTCCATTGCACCTCGGCAACCTGCGCACCGCGCTGCTCGCATGGCTCGCCGCCCGCTCGCGTGGGGCGCCTTTCCACCTGCGCATCGAGGATCTCGATCGCGAGCGCTGCCGCCCCGAGCACGAGCGCTCGCAGCTCGCCGACCTCGCTGCGCTCGGTCTCGACTGGGACGGTCCCGTCGTGCGCCAGTCCGACCGCCTGGAGGAGCACCGTGATGCCTTCGAGCAGCTGCGCGCCGCCGGTCGCGTCTACCCGTGCTGGTGCACCCGCGGCGACATCCGCGAGGCCGCCGCCGCACCCCACCTCGCCGTACCTCACCTCGCCTCCGGGGCACGCCGCTATCCGGGGACCTGTCGCGAGCTTGGCCGTGACGAGCGTCGTCGCCGCGCCCGCGAGACCGGCCGCGAGCCGGTCTGGCGTTTGGACGGGCGTTCGGAGCGCGTGTCCTTCGACGATCTCCTACGCGGACCCTGCGAAGGGATCGTCGATGACGTCGTCCTCTGGCGGGCCGACGATGCGCCCGCCTACAACCTCGCCGTCGTCGTCGATGACGATGCGCAATCCGTCGGCGAGGTCGTTCGCGGCGAGGATCTGATCGACGCCACTCCTATGCAGGCGCTCATCGCGGACATCCTCGCGCTGACGCGCCCCGTCTATCTGCACGTCCCCCTTGTGCTCGGCGCCGAGCAGCGGCGCCTGGCCAAGCGTGACGGCGCCATCACGCTCCGCGAGCGCCTCGCCGCCGGCGAAACCGTTGCGCAGGTCATCGCCTGGCTGGCGCGTAGCGCCGGTCTCGCTCGCCCCGGCGAGCCCACCACCCTCGACGCGCTGCTCACCGTCTTCGAGCCGCGGCGGCTCGCCCGCGAGCCCGTGATTCTCTCACCGAGAGGTCCTCTACAGGTCCGGGGCTGAGAGCCGTCTACGACGCCGTCCCGCTCGGCCGCCTCGCGCTACGCGCCGGGTGGCTGGTCGATGCGCACCTGGTTGCCCGAGGGGTCGCGCACCGCGCAATCCCGTGTGCCCCACGGCTGGTCGGTCGGCTCCTGCACGATCTCCGCATTCGCGTCGCGCAGCTTCTGGAAGGTGCCATCGAGGTCGTTGGTGTGGAAGTGCACGCCGTTCAGCGCCCCCTTGGCAAGGAGCGCGGCGAGCGCGTCGCTGTCGGCGGGACTGCCGTTCAGGTAATTGGTGAGAACTATCGAGACGTCAGGCTGTGAGGTCGACCCGACCGTGATCCAGCGGAAGTCTCCCTTGGCGACGTCGTTGCGCAGCTCGAGGCCGAGCGTGTCGCGGTAGAAAGCCAAGGCGAGATCGGGATCGTGGATGAGGACGAAGCATGTAGAGAGTGTGAGGTTCATGCCGGCTACGTTAGAGCGCCCGTGCCGCGTCCGCTTCTCCGATCCTGCTCGGCTCGCGATTCGGGCGCGTGAGGTCCTTGGCGATGCAGCCCGGCACGCTCGCCAGCGCGCTGTGATCGCGGGCTCGGTAGGCCGTCGGCGTCTGGCCCACCAGCTGGGTGAAGCGGGCGCTGAACGAACCGAGCGACGTGCAGCCAACCGCCGTGCAGACCGCGGTGACCGACAGATCACCACCGCGCAGTAGCGCCTTGGCTCGCTCGATGCGGCGCGTCATCAGGTAGGAGTAGGGCGTCTCCCCGTAGGCCGCGCGGAACCGTCGCGAGAAGTGCGCGGTCGACATCAGCGCCACGCGCGCCAGCGCCGCGACGTCGAGCGGGCTTGCGTACTCGCGGTCCATCAGATCACGCGCGCGGCGCAGATGCGCGAGGTTCGCAAGCTCCTCCGACGTCACGCTGCGAGCCTAGCGGTGAGCTCGCGTTGCTACACGGAGCAGCCTGATCGGCAGCGACGGATTCGTGAGGTTCCAAACTGCGTCGGTCTCAAACGGCGCCGCGTAGCGCGGCGATCCGCTGGCGACGAGCTCGGCGAGTGCCGGCAGTGCCAGCTCCCTCGCCGACCAGCGGTAGAGCGTCTGGATACGCGGCAGGATGACGCCATAGTCGAGCATGCGCCCGAAGTTGTTCTCAGCCTCCACATAGGCGAGCACGTCGTCGGTCGCCGGATAGCGATCCGGCAGGATGCGCGATAGCGACAGAAATGCGCCGGCCATCCCTAGACGGGGATCGCCAAGGAGCCCGCCGAGGGCCGCGAACCGACCCAGCGACAGTCCTGGCGCCGCGACCAGTGCATGGGCGTAGAGGACACGCAGCAGCGCCACGTTCATGAAGAAGCGCTCCGCCGCGGACTCGCGCTCGGCGAGATCGCGGTGCTCCAGGTACGCACTGACAATGCTCGCGTTGTGGGCGCGGTACCAGCTTCGCGCCGTCGGCCTGGCTGTGAAGTCCAACCACAGCTCGACGGTCGGCGCCGACCGCGCTCCACCGAGTCCTCGGCCGTGCGCGACAGCCTCGCACCCGTCGCGCAGGAGGCGCTCGTTGACAGCCCGCCACCAGTCGCTGCCCGGTACCTCGGCATCGGCGGCCGCGAGGACGCCGCGTTTCACCTGCCATCGCATGAACGAGAGCGCCGCTCGCCGAAATGGACGATGACGGTGCGATCCGCCGGTCGGTTGCCGGTAGATGTCCTCACACAGGGCGAGCCGTGCCTGCGGATCGTCGCGGGCGCGCTCGACCAGCGACGCGGCCCGTTGCGCCGCTGTCACTAGAAGGGCCTGATCGCGACTCCGCGTGGCTGCGCGCTCCGGCGTAGCTTCGTAGTCGCGCGCCGGCCGGCTCGGTGGGTCCGTCCAGGAGCCTGCGCGGCGATGCTCACCTTGGCTCCCAGGTAGTCCGGAATCGAGAGCGTCAGGCTCCGACTTCTGCCGGAACCGCGGATTCCGAGCGCGTAGTGCTGGGTCACGCCGTTAGAGAGGCGAACGGTCAGCGCGTAGCCGGCGGCTTCGGCGACCGCCCGCCAGCGGAGCGTCACCGTTGCGCCATCGCGCGTCGCCTTCAGTCCCCGCGGTGCCGGGAGCACCGGTGGTGGTGGCGCGGTGTAGTGGAGCAGCGTGACGTCTTCGCGGGGATGGCCGTCTTGAGTCACCACCGCGAGGATTTCGTGCCTGCGGCCTAGGGCGCCGGAGGGCGTGAATGTGATCGCACCGTGCGAACCGTGCGCCGCTCCTAGTACGCGGAAGCCGTGGCCCTTGCGGGTATCGACGAAGCTCACCTGCTGCCCCGGGATCTTGCGTAGCGAATAACGCAGGCGCTCCCTGCCTCTGCCGGCACTGCGCAGCTTGGCGTGCAGGTCGGGGCTCGGCAGCCCGGCGGCCTGATCCACGCCGCTTACCGCCACCGAGCCGGGGTCGCTCGTAATCGTCCACTTGCCGGGCGCCGGACGATTGATGAAGAAATAGGTCTCCATCGTCTTGCTCCCGTCGGCGACGACGACCTCGTTGGCATCTTTCAGATATCCACCAGGCGGCGTCGCGATCGTGCGTCCGTCCGGCCCTTTCAGGGTCACGTTCGGAGCACCGCCCGCGCCGCGTACCCCAACTGCGGCGACGTTCTGACCATGCGAGACGGTGAAGCTCGGCAAGACTTGCGCCGCACTCGCGGATGGTCCGCCAGCGCTTGGGAGAGGACGCAGGGAGGCGAGGTTCGCAGGCATCGGCAGCGAACGGAACTGCGCGATGTCGCACGAGTCGAGCATGAAGTGCGTTTCGTCCGGGAACACGATGCCCGCGCCCGCATGCGTGAAGCCGAGGTCGGCACACACGCCGACGCCGTGGTCGGAGACCACGACCTCCGCGCCGAGGCAGTGTTCACCGAGGACTTTTAGACACGCGCTGACGTTGCCGTCGAATTGAAAATGACCCTGACTGACTTCGAAGGCGACCCCGGCTTCGAAGGACAGCACGTAGATTTCGATGTGCACATTGCCGCCAAGGCCGATGTCGCCGGCTTCGTCGACACGGAAGTACTCTTCGGCGACCTGGTTGCAGAGCAGTTCGCCGGCCGCGTTCGCGTTCAGTTCGAACGGGGCGAACTGGATCGTCAGGGTTCCGCTGATACCGAACAGCGAGCAGCCCAACACGTCCCCGCCGCCGGCGATCGCGCCTTCGGCATTGAGCACCGGTGGGTTGACCGTCACGCCACCACCGAGTCGTGTGAGGAAGATCGGGATCGGGCCGCCGAGGTCGATGCCGGGACCGGCGCCCGCGTTCCAGGCGACGTGGCCTTCCTGGAAGGCACCATGCACGAACGCGAATTTGGCGGTGATTTCACCGCTGGCGAGCAGGTCGAGCGTCGCTTCTCCGCGCAGCGAGTCGTCGGCATGGCGATAGCGGAAGTCGACGTTGTCGACGCCGATTCCGGCCAGCTCGGCGTGGGGGATCTTGACCTCCAGCGAGTCGAGCTGCAGCCCCTGCTGATCGTCCGCCGTGACGACCGCACCGGCGCTCAGCCCGTGGCCATTGCCGTCGCTGAAGACACCCGGTAGTTCCGCGTTGACCGAGATCGCCGCACAGTCGAACGCGCAGGTGTCCCCATTTCCGAGCGTCATCCCGGCGCGTCGCAGGGCGACGGCGATGCTGCCGCTGAACGGCAGGCTGCCGATGATCGGCAGCTTGTGGGGAAGGGAGATTTCGCCAAGGCTCCCGCCGGCCGCCGGCAGATACAGCGCCACCGTGTGCAGCGGCGAGATCTGGTGGCCGAGCAGGTAGATCGAGGCGTCGGCCGAGACGACGATGCTCGCCGAGGGGATCACGAGGATCGGCTGGCCATTCTGGGGATCGATGTCGAGGCCGTCGATCCGCACCGCCGTCCACGAGTAGTAGCTGGGGAAGCCCATACGTTTGAGTGCACTTGGCACCGCTTGCATTGCCTGCTGCTCGACAATCGACGCCTGTCTGGCCGCGATCGTCCTGCTCGCCGTGGCGCCGCCGAGTTCTTCGCTGAGGAAGCTCGCGCCGGCGTTCGCCGCGGCGCTCAGAGCTGGCGTGCAGAAGGAATGGTCGTGCGCTCCGCACAACAGGCCCGCCAGCGCGGTCGTGATGCCGCCGGGAAGCTGGTTGGGTTCTTCGAGCTTTTCCAGGCAGCCGAGAACGTCGGCGGCGCCGAACTCCACGTCCTGGGTGCATTCTTCGGGCGGGGCGCCGATGCTGCCCAGGGGGCGCACGCCGAGTCCCTCGCCTTTGGCGGCGAGTCGCGCGCCCGCGCTTGTAAGCGGCGCCAGTGCCGCGTGTGCTGCCCCGGAGCATTCGCCGAGCACTGTGAAGGACGGACTGACCGGCGCTCCTACGGCGCGGCGCGTCGAGGGTGCGCTCGCGTGCACCGCCGCCGCGCGCGCGGCGTGCGCGGCGCCCAGTGGCGGAGCAGTGATCGCCAGCGTCGCGCGCGTCGTGCTCACGGCTCCCTGCGCGTCGGTGGCCGTCAAGCTGACCGTGGTGTTCAGGGCGCCGCGCGTCATCACGGTCAGCTGCGGCTCGCTGCCTTTGCAGATCGCATCGGGGTGAGCGCCGCCGGTGACGTTCCAGCTGTAGCTCGTCGCGCTCGTCCCCGCCGGGGCCGAGGCCGAGGCGTTGAGCACCGCGCGTCCCGGCGTTAGCGACACCACACTGAAGGCCGCTTTGACGATCGGCGGCGCCGAGGGCGCAACTGGTGGGGGTGTCGTCGGGGTGGGGGTGGTTGGCGTTGTGGGTGTGGTTTCCGTTGGCGGAGGAGGTTCCTGCACCGGGGCTTTTACTTCAGCCGTAAAGGTCGCAGTCGCCGAGAACGGCACTTGGTTGCATTCGTAGGTGAGTTTCACCGAGCCTTCGTAGGTGCCGACGGCGAGATAGGTGTGCGTGCCGCTGACCGACAGGCCGGTCCCCGCCTGGTCGGTGCTCACCGTCCCGGCAGTGGTCGGGTCATCGCCCCACACAATCGACGCTTCCTCGTGGCGCAGGTTCGCCACGGGGCACACCAGCGAGTGGAAGTCCGCGACCTGGCCGCTGAAGGGCTTGCCTTCGGTGGCCATGATCGTCATCGACGCTTCAGCTCCGACGGCGGCTGCGGGCGAGAGCACCAGCGCGCACGCTAGTACGCCAACGACCCGCGCCGCGACGGCGCGTGCGATCCCTAGGTGCACGCCTGCAGCCTACCTTCGCGGCGGACCTTGTCGAGGTGACGCGTGTCATACGCTCTCGTCACGATGCCCGCCCTCGAGCAGCTGCGCAACCGTCTCGCCGAGCTCGTCGACCTCGAGGCCGTCGAGATGCTGCTGGGCTGGGATCAGCTCGTGATGATGCCGGCCGAGGGCGCGCCCGGCCGCGGCGAGCAGCTCGCGACGTTGGCGCGTCTCACGCACGAGCGCGCCACCGCGGCCGAGATCGGCCGGTGGCTGGACGAGCTTGAGGGAGGGCAGCCCGATGTTCGCGCAGCGCCGCTCGACGAGCTCGACCGCGACATCGTGCGCATCGCCCGCCGCGACTGGGAGCGCGCGCGGCGGGTGCCCGAGGATCTAGCGGCCGAGCTCTCCAGGGCCAGTGCCGCCGGCCAGGAGAGCTGGCAGCGCGCCCGCGCCGAGGACGACTTCGCTGCGTTCGCGCCCGCCCTGCAGCGCAACGTCGAGCTCGCTCGCGAGCGCGCGCAGTGCCTCGTCGAAGCGGGCCAGAGCCCCTACGAGGCGCTGCTCGGCGACTACGACTTCGGGCTGCGCGTCGCTGACCTGCAGCGCGTGTTCGACGCGCTCGCCGCGCAGCTGCCGCCGCTCGTGCAGGACGCGCGCGTGCGCTCGCCGCGCCGCGAGCTGGCCGTCCACGAGGCCGCTCAGCGCGCCGCGGTCGCCAGCGTCCTGCGACGCCTCGGCGTCGATCGCTCCAGCTGGCGCGTGGACGTCTCCGCGCATCCGTTCACCGCGTGGATGGGACCGCGCGACACGCGCCTGACGACCCGCTACAGCGACGGCGAGGTCGAGTCGCTGCTGAGCTCGCTGCACGAGTACGGCCACGCCCTCTACGAGCGTCAGGTCGATCCCGCGCTGGCGCGCACCAACCTCGGCCACGGCACCTCGATGTCGATTCACGAGTCTCAGAGCAAGCTCTGGGAGAACCACGTCGCGCGCAACCCCGCGTTCGCCGCCGTGCTCGCCGAGGAGCTTGCCGCCGGCGGTTTCAGTGTGCCGGCCGCCGAGCTGCACGCGACGCTCGTCGGGGTCGAGCCCGGGCCGATCCGCGTCTCGGCCGATCCCCTCACCTATCCGCTGCACATCGTCCTGCGCTTCGAGCTCGAGCGAGCCCTGATCGACGGTGGGCTCGCCGTCGAGGACCTCCCCGACGCCTGGCGCGAAGGGATGCGCCGCTTGCTCGACGTCGAGGTGCCCACCGACGCGCTCGGCTGTCTGCAGGACGTGCACTGGGGTGCCGGCAGCTTCGGCTATTTCCCCAGCTATGCCCTCGGCTGCCTGATCGCGGCGCAGCTTTGGGAGACGCTCGAGAGCGAGCTTGGCTCGCGTGCCGAGGATCTGCGCGCCGGCGAGGTCGGCGCCATCCAGGACTGGCTAGGTGAGCGCGTCCACCGCCATGGGCGGCGCCTGGACACGCTGGCGCTCCTCGAGCACGCCACGGGACGTACACTGGAGATCGAGCCGTTCTTGCGCTACGTCGCGCCGCTCGCCGGCGTCGAGCTCACCTGAGGGAGCTCGAGAAGCTCGGGTTGCTCGTGCTGTCGCCGTTCCTCGGCGAAGGCATGCGGCTGACGCTGTCGCTTCCGCGGCTGTCCGATCGTCGCACGGCCTGAGAGGCGTAGTAGTTGACGTTTGGAGCTCGACTTTGCCTTTCTTCTCATTTCAGGGCTTGACAACATGATCTGGCTCGGATATAAAGACCATATAGACGTCCTCGGGACGTCGGTCTAAATAAGGTCGGGTTGGGTCGGACCCCGCGGTCTGACACTAACCGGTTTCAGCGGGGCCCTTGGAGAGGGACCGGGTCGAATCTGAGAGGGAGCTGTATACGCGTGGTTTCTTTCGGGAAT
>DASXZA010000010.1:0-131494 GCA_036502205.1 Solirubrobacteraceae bacterium
AGCTACGTGCGGACTGGATAACCGCTGAAAGCATCTAAGCGGGAAGCCAACCTCAAGATGAGTTCTCCCATCCCCTAGAGGGAGTAAGACCCCTGGTAGACCACCAGGTTGATAGGCCGGATCTGGAAGGGCGGTGACGCCTGTAGGAGACCGGTACTAATGGTTCGAGGGCTTGACGGATTTTTTTTCAGCACTCCAATGCTGGAGTGTGGGTGGTACTCGTTGTGGCGCTGTGTAGTTTTGAAGGACCGCGGAGGGTCTCTCGACTTTTTCCGGTGGCCTTGGCGAGGGGGAAACACCTCTTCCCATTCCGAACAGAGCAGTTAAGCCCCTCAGCGCCGATGGTACTTGGCTCGCAAGGGCCTGGGAGAGTAGGACGCCGCCGGTTTTTTCTCACACGAGCCGCCTTCGGGCGGCTCGTGGTCGTTCATTTGGATAGGCTGCTGCCTAGATGGCCAAGCTGGAGGACTTCTACGCTCGGGTTAGCCCGTACCTGGCGCACCGTCCGGGTGCGACGCAGGCGTCGCGGGCGCATGCGTGGATCGTGCGACGTACCGGCGGGCGGCTTGGCGGTCGTGCATTCGGCGGACCGATCCTGGTGCTGCGAAGCACCGGGCGCCAGAGCGGGCAGCAGCGCGAATCGCCGATGTTCTTCCTGGACAACGGCACGGGCTTCGCGGTCGTCGCATCCAACGGCGCGTCGAAGCGCACGCCGGCGTGGTGGCTGAACCTACAGGCGCAGCCCGATGCCGAGGCGCTGGTGCGCGGCGAGAGCCATACAGTCCGGGCGCGTGCGGCGAGCAAGCAGGAGGTTGAGACGCTATGGCCGCGCTTCGTGAAGCTCTACAGCGGCTACGAGCACTACAAGTCGATCGCGACGCGCGAGCTGCCAGTCGTGATCCTCGAGCCGCGCTGAGGCACGGGGCAGGGAGGCTCGCTACGGTGAGTGCCTCCGATGGCGCGCGCGGGGGGCGTGTTCGCTATTGGGCAGAGACAGGGCTGCGGTCGTGGTCGCAGTTGACCGGGTCGCCGAGCTAGACGACGCCCGCGCAACGGTGTGCGGTGCGAGGGAGCCCACGTGGGCTCCCGTGCGCTGAGCGCGCGATCATCCCGGTCGACCTCCCAGTCGACTGGATCGTCGTCCTCGAGCAGGAGGAACGCGCGGGTCAGCGAGAGCGCCGTACGGGCGCGCTGCGCGAGCGTCGATGTAGCCAGTGAACAGAACACGTGTTCGTAGAGTACGTTTGGCTTCGGACGGAACGAGGCGAACATACGTACGATGCGGGTCGTGGACGACTGATTTGGCTTAGTTGAGCGGGATATGGGCGGCTGAACCTGCAATGAAACTTGCATTTGCGGCCCGCGTGACGCGCGCGCCGCGCGGCGGGGTCCTCGATTGACGAGATCGCCCGCGTCGAGAAGGTGGCTGGCGCGGCGGAGCGAACTCCTTGGGCAGATATGGCTGTTACGCTTGCCGAAGGAAGCGCGGGGAGCCCGATCTTGGCTCGGCGTGCGCCCAAGAAGCCTATGGAGAAGTTCGTCATCGAAGGCGGCGCCCCGTTGTCCGGCACGTTGGTGCCGGCGGGTAACAAGAACGGCGCGCTGCCGATCCTCGCCTGCGCGGTCCTCACCGAGGACGAGATCGTCGTGCGCAACGTGCCGCGCATCCGCGACGTCGACGCGATGCTCGCGATCCTCGAGCGCCTGGGAGTGCGCGTGGAGCGGCGCGGGCCGCACGAGGTCGCGCTGTGCGGGGCGGGCGTGGACAGTGTCGACGTCGATCGCGAGCTCGGCGAGCAGATCCGCGCGTCGTTCCTGCTGGCTGGTCCGCTGCTGGCGCGCTTCGGGCGCGCGGTGATGCCGCCGCCGGGTGGCGACGTGATCGGCCGGCGGCGTCTGGATCCGCACCTGGACGCGTTCCGCGCGATGGGCGCGACCGCGGTCTGCGAGCGCGAGATTGTGTTGAGCGCGCCGCGCGGCCTGCGCCCGAGCGACGTGTTCATGGACGAGCCGTCGGTGATGGCGAGCGAGAACGCGCTGATGGCGGCGGCGCTGACGCCGGGCCAGACGGTGATCGGCAACGCGGCGTGCGAGCCGCACGTGCAGGACCTCGCACGGATGCTCGTGAAGATGGGCGCGGACATCCAGGGGATCGGCTCGAACCTGCTGGTCGTCAACGGTGCCGAGCGCCTGCACGGCTGCGAGCACGAGGTCGCGCCGGACCACATCGAGATCGGCAGCTTCATCGCGCTCGCGGGTGCGACCGGCGGCGAGCTGCTCATCAAGGACACGGTGCCCGGCGACCTGCGCATGATCCGCCTGGTCTTCGAACGCCTGGGCCTGCGCACCGAGTTACGCGGCAACGACGTCTTCGTGCCCGGCGGCCAGCGCCTGGTGGTGCAGGCGGACGTCGGCGAGTACAAGAGCAAGATCCAGGACGGCCCGTGGCCGGCGTTCCCGGCGGACCTGACGTCGATCGCGGTCGCGCTCGCGACGCGCGCGGAAGGCTCGATCCTGGTGCACGAGTGGATGTTTGAGAACCGCCTGATCTTCGCCGACAAGCTGATCCTGATGGGCGCGGACATCGTGATGTGCGACCCGCACCGCGCGATCGTCACGGGCCCGCGACGCCTGCGCGGCGAGCGCGTCGAGTCGCCGGACATCCGCGCCGGCATGGCGATGCTGCTGGCGGCGCTGTGCGCGGAGGGCCGCAGCGAAATCGGCAACATCCGCCAGATCGACCGCGGCTACGAGCGCATCGACGAGCGCCTGCGCGAGCTCGGCGCGAACATCGAGCGCGTCGCCGTCGAGCCCGAGCCAGCGCTGCACGCCAACCTCTAGGCTCCGGGGCCATGATCCACCCGATCCCGAGCGGCACGCGCGACGTGCTGCCCGACGAGATGCGCGAGATGCGCGCGATCACGGAGGCGCTGCGTGCGGTGTTCGAGCGGCGCGAGTACGGCGAGGTGTACACGCCGGCGCTCGAGTACGAGGCGGTGCTGGCGCGCGCAGACCTGACGGTGGCGCCGTCGGCGTACCGGCTGTTCGACGAGAGCGGCGCGGTGCTGGTGCTGCGCTCGGACATGACGGTGCCGATCGCGCGGATGGCGGCGACGCGCTACGCGACGGCGCAGCCCCCGCTGCGCTTCAGCTACCTCGCGCATTGCTATCGCGGGGTGCTGCCGCAGCGCGGCCAGTCGCGCGAGCTGCTGCAGGCCGGCATCGAGCTGGTCGGGGCGCCGGCGCCGCAGGGGACGGCGGAGGCGCTGAGCGTGCTGTGCGAGGCGCTGGAGGCGATCGGGCTGGAGGGCTACCGCGTGGGGCTCGGCGACGCGTCGCTGTTCCCGGCGCTGATGGCGGGCCTGGGAGTCGCGACGGAGGCGCGCCCGGCGCTCCTTGAGGCGCTGGCGCGGCGCGACTTCGTTGAGCTCGAGGGGGTGCTGGCCGCGGCGGGGCTGGCAGCGGCAGACGCGGAGCTCTTGCTGGGAGTGCCGCAGCGCCGCGGCGGGCCGGAGATCCTCGCTGACCTGCCCGGTGTGGCGGCGGACGCGGCGGGCGGGATGCGGATGGTGCACGAGCTGCTGGAGCCGCGCGTGGCGGAGCGCGTGATCTTCGATCTGGGACTGACGCGCAACCTGGGCTACTACACGGGCGCGGTGTTCGAGGTCTACGACCGCGCGCTCGGCGCGCCGGTCGGCGGTGGCGGACGCTACGACGAGCTGCTGGGGCACTTTGGCCGCGAGCTGCCCGCGGTGGGCTTCGCGCTGGACATCGATCGTCTGCACATCGCGCTCGCCGGCGAGGAGCGCGGGACGGGCGTGAGGTTGACGCGATGAACGCGCTGGGCGGTCTGCGCATCGCGGTGCCGCGCGGCGCGCTGTTCACGGGCACGGTGGACCTGCTGGCGGAGCTCGGCATGGATACGGCGGAGCTGCGCGTCAACGACCGCAAGCTGCTGTTCGAGGAGATCGGCGTGATCACGATGCGCCCGTCGGACGTCCCGACCTACGTGGAGGCGGGCGCGGCGGACCTCGGGATCACGGGCAAGGACGTGCTCTCCGAGCGCGCGCTCGCCGACGGCGCGGGCGGCGGCGGCGGCGCGGTGGGCGCGGGCCGCGCGCTCGGCGGGCGCGAGGTCTACGAGCTGCTGGACCTCGGCTACGGGCGCTGCACGATGGTGCTAGCGACGAAGGCCGGCGAGCCGGACCCAGCGGCGGAGGCGCTGCGGCGCCTAGGCGTGATGCGAGTCGCAACGAAGTACCCGCGGATCGCGGCGCGCCACCTCGAGGAGACGGGCCGCCAGGCGGAGATCGTCGAGGTCAAGGGGTCGGTCGAGCTGGCGCCGCTGACGGGCTTGGTCGATGCGATCGTCGACCTGACGGCGACGGGGACGACGCTGCGCGAAAACGACCTCGTGGAGCGCGAGCGCTTCCTGGAGTGCACGGCGCGCCTGATCGCGAACCCCGTCGCGCACAAGCTGAAGGCGGCGGCGATCGACGAGCTGCTGGAGCGGCTGCGTGCGCGGTAGGAGCGGCGCGATGCGGGGAGGAGCGACGTGCGCGTCGAACGCGTGAGCCTCGAGGACGTGCGCGGCGCGGGCGGGCCGGCGGGCGTCGCGGATCGCCTGCGCTCGCAGGTTCCGAGCGGGGCGTCGGTGGAAGAGGACGTCGAAGTGATCATCGCGAACGTCTGGGAAGGCGGCGATGGCGCGGTGCTGGCGTCGACGCGAGAGTTCGACACCGGTGGGGCCGAGCCGAAGCCGCTGCTGGTCTCGGCGGAGGAGCTCGACGACGCGATCCGCAAGCTACCGCTGGACGTCGTGGCGGGGCTGCAGGTCGCGATCGCAAACGTCGCGCAGGTCGCTCAGGCGGGCGTGCGCGAGGACGTCGCGGTCGAGCTCGCGCAAGGGCAGCGCGTGACGCTACGCGAGTTGCCGGTGGGCGCGGCGGCGGTGTACGTGCCGGGCGGCCGCGCGCCGTACCCGAGCACGGCGGTGATGGGCGTCGTCGCGGCGCGCGCGGCGGGGGTGCTGGAAGTCGTGGTCTGCTCGCCACCGGGTCGCGACGGCGAGATCGACGCGGCGGTGCTCGGGACGTGCCGGCTGCTGGGCGTCGAGCGTGTGTACCGGATGGGTGGCGCGCAGGCGGTGGCGGCGCTGGCGTACGGGACGCAGACGGTGCGCGCGGTCGACGTGATTGTCGGTCCGGGCAACCTGTACGTGCAGGAGGCCAAGCGCCAGCTCTCGGACCGCGTCGGGATCGACGGGTTCGCGGGCCCGAGCGACCTGCTGGTGGTCTTCGGCGAGGACGCCGACCCGCGGCTGATCGCGCTCGACCTGGCAGCACAGGCGGAGCACGGCGCGGGCAGCCTCGTCGGTGCGATCTCCTCCTCGGAGGGTGCGCTGGACCTGCTCGCGGACGAGCTGCAGCGGCTGGCGGGCGAGTATCCGCGGCTGCGCGGCGCGACGTGCGTGCTGGTGCACAGCGCGGACGCGCGCGAGGCGCTGGAGATCGCGAATGTGTTCGCGCCGGAGCACCTGCAGCTGATCGGCTCCGAGCCCGAGGCGCTGGCCTCACGTGCGCGCGCGGCGGGGTGCCTGTTCGTGGGTGCGGCGTCGGCGACGGCCTTCGGTGACTACGTCGCGGGCTCGAACCACATCCTGCCGACGGGCGGCGCGGCGCGCTTCGCGTCGGGTCTCGCGCCGCGGCACTTCCGCCGCCAGATGGCCGAAGTGCGTGTCGGCGAGGTCGGCGGCGAGACGGCGAGCAAGCTCGCGGCGGCCGGTGCACCGATCGCGCGCGCCGAGGGCTTCGAGCTGCACGCGCGCTCGATGGAAGCGCGGATGGGGGAGAATCCTTCGTGATGACACGCGAGGCAAAGATCGAGCGCCGCACCGGCGAGACCGACGTGAGCGTGGAGCTGCACCTCGAAGGCAGCGGCACCGGCGCGCGCGAGACGGGGGTCGGCTTCTTCGACCACATGCTCGATCTCTTGGCTCGTCATGGACACCTCGACTTGGATGTCCGCGTCAGCGGCGACCTGCAGACGGGCGCGCACCACACGGTCGAGGACACCGCGATCGTGCTCGGCCAGGCGCTCGACCGCGCGCTGGGCGACCGCGCGGGGATCGCGCGCTACGGCGCGGCGACGGTGCCGATGGACGAGGCGCGCGCGAGCTGCGCGATCGACATCTCGGGCCGCCCGTACACGCTATTTGAGGCCGAGCTGCCGGCGGGCGCGACGGGCGGCTTCGAGCACGAGCTAGCCGAGGAGTTCTTTCGCGCGCTGGCCAACGCGGCGAAGCTGACGCTGCACGTGCGGGTGACGGCGGGCAGCAACGCGCACCACATGATCGAGGCCGCGTTCAAGGCCTTCGCGCGCGCGCTGCGCGCGGCGGTCGCGCTGGACCCGTCCGAGCGCGGGGTGCCGAGCACGAAGGGCACGCTCACCGGATGAGCCGGGTGATTGCCTTCGGGGAGCGCTGCCCGCGACCGCGGCAGCGGGCCGATGTCTGAGCGCCCGATCTCCGCCGAGCGCCCGCGGATCGCGGTCGTGGACTACGGGATGGGCAACCGCCGCTCGGTCGAGAAGGCGCTGGAGCGCGTCGGGGCGAGCGCGTTCGTCAGCCGCGAGCCGGCGGAGCTGCGCGCGGCGGACGGCGTGCTGCTGCCGGGCGTCGGCGCGTTCCCGGCGGCGATGGCGACGATCCGCGAGCTGGGGCTGGAACGGCTGCTGCGCGAGCTCGCGGCGCAGGGGATGCCGCTGTTCGGGTCGTGCATGGGCATGCAGCTGCTATTCGAGCGCTCCGCCGAGCACGGCGGAGCGGAGGGCTTGGGTCTGCTGCGCGGGGAGGTGCGCGAGTTGCGCGCGCCGGGCCTGAAGCTGCCGCACATCGGCTGGAGCGAGGTGCGCTGGCGCGGTGGCGAGCATCCGCTTACGGCGGGGCTGCCGGACGCGACGTTTCTGTACCACGTGCACAGCTTCGTCGCGCAGCCGACCGACGAGGACGTGATCCTGGGGACGGCGGAGTACGGCGAGCGCTTCCCGGCGGTCGTCGGTGCCGGCAACGTGTTCGGCGCGCAGTCGCACCCGGAGAAGTCCTCGACGCACGGGCTCGCGCTGCTCGGCAACTTTGTCGGGATCTGCGCGGCGCGGGCCGGCGACCATGCGGCATTAGCGTCGTGACGAGCACGGCGGAGCATCGGCCGCCGGCGGGCGCGCCGGAGCGCCGGTTGGCGGCGGAGTGGCTTGCGGCGGAGCAATGGCCGCCGGCGGGGCTGCCCGCGACTTGGCGGCTCTCGCCGGGGCGGTCTGCGGCGGGGCGGTCCTCGTGATCCTCTATCCCGCGATCGACATCCTCGGCGGCAGCGCGGTGCGCCTCGTGAAGGGTGACTTCGAGGCGAAGAAGGTCTACGACGAGGATCCGCTCTCGGCGGCGCGTGCGTGGACGCAGGCGGGTGCGCGCTACCTGCACGTCGTCGACCTCGACGGCGCGAAAGAGGGCCATCCGGTCAACGTGGAGCATCTGCGGAAAATCTCCCAAGAGCTCGAGGTGCCGGTGCAGTACGGCGGTGGCCTGCGCACGCTGGAGGCGATCGACGCGGCGCTGCAGGCGGGCGCGCAGCGCGCGATCCTGGGGACGGCGGCGTTCAAGGACGCGGCGCTGCTCGACGCGGCGCTCGCGCGCTGGCCGGAGCGGATCGTCGTCTCGGTTGACGTGCGCGGTGGGCGCGTGACGACGGCGGGGTGGACCGAGGGCACGCAGCTGAGTACGGCGGAGGTGATCGCGAGCCTGCACGAGCGCGGCGCGCGCGAGCTGGTGTTCACGAACGTCGACCGCGACGGGATGCTCGAAGGCCCGGACCTCGCGGAAGTCGACGAGGTCGCGGCGGCGGTGCGCGGTCGCGTGATCTACTCGGGCGGAATCGGCGCGCTCGCGGACCTCGAAGGGCTCGCGGCGCTCGGGCGCGAGAGCCTCACGGGGGTGATCGTCGGCAAGGCGCTGTACGAGCGGCGCTTCACCGTCGAGCAGGCGCTGGCGGTTCTGGGCGGGTGAGGTCGTGGTTGGTGGCGCCGCATGCGGCGCCACCCGGGACGGCCACATGTGGCCGTCCCGGGCCGCGCATGCGCGGCCCGGTCGATTGTCGCATGCGACAATCGACGCAACACACATGTCGCTACGGTGAGGGCGTGCACCTTAAGCGCGTGATCCCCTGCCTGGACGTCGACGCTGGCCGCGTCGTCAAGGGCGTCGAATTTCTCGACATCCGCGACGCCGGCGACCCGGTGGAGCTCGCGGCGCACTACGACCGCGAAGGCGCCGACGAGCTGGTGTTCCTGGACATCACCGCGACGCACGAGCGCCGCGAGACGATCGTCGAGCTCGCGCGGCGCACGGCGGACGAGGTGTTCGTGCCGTTCACGATCGGCGGCGGGATTCGCTCGGTGGCGGACGCGCAGGCGGTGCTCGACGCGGGCGCGGACAAGGTCGCGGTGAACTCCGCGGCATTGGCGCGTCCGGAGCTGATCGACGAGCTGGCGCGGGTGTTCGGCACGCAGTGCGTGGTGCTCGCGATCGACGCCAAGCGGCGCTCCGCGGCGGTGTCCGAGAGCGATGGCGATTCGGCGGATCCGGCCGCGCCGAGCTGGGAGGCTTACCTTGCGGGCGGGCGCACGCCGACCGGCCGCGATGTCGTGGCGTGGGCGCGCGAGGCGGTCGGGCGCGGGGCGGGGGAGATCCTGTTGACGAGCATGGACCGCGACGGGACCAGCGACGGCTACGACCTCGAGCTGACGGCGGCGGTCGGCGACGCGGTCGGTGTGCCGGTGATCGCCTCGGGCGGCGCCGGCGAGCTCGAGCACCTGACACAGGCGTTGCAGGCCGGCGCGGACGCGGCGCTGTGCGCGTCGATCTTTCACTACGGCCGGCACACGATTGGGGAGGCCAAGGAGCACCTCGCGGACGCCGGCATCGCGGTGCGCCGCTAGCGCGCCGGTGCGCGACCTCTGTGCGATGGACACCGCGGATCTGCTGGAGCGGCTAAGCGAGCAGCCGGGCGCGCGAGAGCTGCTGGCGGTGGCGCCCGCCGGGGCGTACCTAGTCGGCGGCGCCGTCCGCGACCTGCTGCTGGGGCGCTCACCACGCGAGCTGGACGTCGTGCTGAAGGGATCGCGCGAACGCGACGTCGCGCTTGAAGGCGGCGTCGCGCTCGAGGGTGGCGAGGGCGATGCGCGACCGGTGGTGAGCGATGGTCCAGCGCGGCTCGCGGCGGAGCTCGTCGCAAGCCTGCGCCGGCGCTCAGACATGCGCGGCTGGGAGCACCTGGTGGGCGAGAGTGTGCACGAGCGCTTCGGCACCGCGAGCGTCACCTGGGAGGGCGCGCGGATCGACATCGCCGCGGCGCGGCGCGAGCGTTATGCGGCGCCGGGCGCGCTGCCGACGGTCGAGCCCGCGAGTCTGCAGGAGGACTTGCTGCGACGCGACTTCACTATCAACACGCTCGCGTTCGCGCTTGACGGAACGGATCCGCGCGAGCTGCTCGGGGCGCCCCGAGCCCTGGAAGACCTGCGCGCGGGAGTGCTACGGGTGCTGCACGAGCGCAGCTTCAGCGACGATCCGACACGCCTGTGGCGCCTCGCGCGCTACCGCGCACGGCTGGGCTTCGCAATCGAGCCGCACACCGCCGAGCTCGCCGCCGAGGCGGTCGCGGCGGGCTCGCTGAGCACGGTCTCCGGCGCGCGCATCGGCGCCGAGCTGCGTCTCGCGCTGGTCGAGCGCTTCCCCGAGGAGGCATTCGCGGCACTCGACGAGCTGGGGCTGCTCGCCGCGCTGCACCCGCGGCTGCGCTACGAGCAGACGCTCGTCGAGCGCGCGCAAGCGCTCCTGAGGAGCCCGCCGACGGACACCGCGGAGGAGCTCGCGTTCGGCGCGCTCGTCGACGACGATCGTCAGGATCTGCTGCTGCTGGCGACGCTCACGTTGCCGCTTGCGCTGCGCGCTGACGGGAACCCGCGGGGTGAGGTCGCCGCACTGCTAGACCGGTTGGAGTTCCCCGCCGGCGATCGCGACCGCGTCGCCGATGCGGTCGCCGCGACGCCGGCGCTGATCGACGCGTTGGGCTCCGCGGAACGTCCCTCGCAGCTGCGCGCCGCGACGCTGCACGTATCTCCCGAGGCCGTCGCGCTCGCCGGAGCGCTGAGCGAGTCGGCTACGAGTGCCGCGCGGCTCTGGCTCGGCGATCTGCGCCACGTGCGTCTGCGCGTACGTGGGGAGGACCTGCTGCGTGCCGGTCTGCCACAGGGCCCTGAGATCGGGAGACGGCTGGAGGAGCTGCTGCGCCGTCGCCTCGACGGCGAGCTGTCCGATGATCGCGACGCGCAGCTGCGCGTCGCGATCGCAGATTAGGCGCCTTGCGCTTCGCGCCGCCGCACGTCTCACACGCTGCGCCGTCGCAGGCGCCGCGCTCGCTACGGTAAGCGCGATGGCATCGCGACCGGCACACGCGACGGCGCCGAGCGGCGCGGCGGCGGGCGAGGGTGAGCTGCGCTTCGAGCTGCCCGGCGGAGCGCGCGCGCTGTTCACGACGCGTGCGCACGGCAACCTCTCGACGCTGCGCGGCGAGCACCCCGAGCACGGCCGCCGCGAACGCGACCGTCTGTGCGATGAGCTCGGGCTGCGTTGGCTGTGCGCGAGTCGCCAGGTGCACGGCACTGCGGTGCGGCGCGTGCGCAGCGAGGACGGCAGCGGTGGCGCGGCGCTTGCGCTCGACGCCGACGGTCACGCGACTGCGCTGCGCGGGATCGGTGTGATGGTGCTGGTCGCGGATTGCCTGCCGGTGCTGCTGGCGAGCGAGGGCGCGGTTGCGGCGCTGCACGCCGGCTGGCGCGGGCTCGCGGCGGGCGTCTTGGAGGAGGGCGTGCGCGCGGTGCGCGAGCTTGGCGGCGAGGGTGAGATCGTCGCACTCGTCGGGCCGGGGGCGGGGCCGTGTTGTTATGAGGTCGGCGAGGAGGTCCACGCGGCGTTCGGCGGTGCGCACCGCGTCGCGGAGCGCAACATCGATCTCGCGGCGCTCGCGCACGACCGCCTTGCGGCCGCCGGCGCGCAGCGCGTGGAGCGCGTCGGAATCTGCACGATCTGTGACGCGCGGCTCTACTCGCACCGCCGCGAAGACGTGCGCGCGGGGCGCCAGGCGGGAATCGCGTGGTTGAGCTGATCGCGCTGCCCGATGCCGCGCGGGTTCGCGAGAACCTCGCGCGGGTGCACGAGGAGATCGCGCGCGCCGCGCGCGCGGCGGGACGCGAGCCCGACGCGGTACGCGTATTGGCAGCAACCAAGTACGTCGCCTGCGCGGACCTGCCGGAGCTCGCGCACGCCGGCGTGACGCTCGTCGGCGAGAACCGCGCGCCGGACCTCCAGGAGAAGGCCGCCGCGCACGCCGCGCTGTTCGAGTGGCACTTCATCGGACAGCTGCAGAGCCGCCGCGTGCGTGCGATCGTGCCGCACGTGCGGCTGATCCACTCGGTCGCGAGCGAGTCCGCGCTGCACGAGCTCGCGCGCCACCGCGAGCACGCGCGGCCCGGACTCGAGCTGCTGCTGCAGGTCAACGTCGCGCGCGAGCCCGGCAAGGCCGGAATCGCGCCGGAGCAGCTCGCGGACCTGCTCGAGCGCGCGCCGCTGCCGGTCGTCGGGCTGATGACGATGCCGCCGCTCGCCGCCGATCCCGATGCGAGCCGTCAGTGGTTCGCGGCGCTGCGCGAGCTCGCCGCGGCGCACGGTCTGGCGCAGCTGTCGATGGGTACCAGCCAGGATTATCCCGCCGCCGTCGCCGAGGGCGCGACGATTGTGCGGATTGGCGCTAGCTTGTACGCTTAGCCACTCGCGAAAGTGCTGTCGGCGCCGATAACACGAGCACAGTCCTCGGCACAGTCGCCGCCACCGATCAGCCGAATCGCGGCCCGCTCGCGCTCGGCGGTCGCAAGATCGATCGTTAGCATGAGCAGGGAAAACTCCGACATCAGCGAAGAACGCCCCTAACCAATGGCCTTTCGAGACTCATGGCACCGCGCACTCGTGTACTTCGGCCTCGCCGAGGAGTACCACGAGGACTACGAGGAGGAGGCTCCGCCCGAGGCGGAGCTCGAGGATCGCTATCGCGAGCGACCCAACGTGCGACGTCTGCGCCGGCGCCAGGACGAGTACGACGACATCTTCGCTGAGGACGATCGCGCCGAGGCCGGCGCCGCAGCCGGCCGCGGGCGCGGCGCGACCGCCGTCCTGCGCCCCGTCGGCGGGCGCGGCTCGGGCAACGGCGACGTGCGCGTGCACCTCGTCGTGCCGAAGTCCTTCAACGACGCGCAGCAGGTCGCCGACAGGTTCAAGGACTCGATCCCCGTGATCCTCAACCTGCAGGGCACCGAGACCGATCTCGCGAAGCGCCTGATCGACTTTGCCAGCGGTCTCACGTACGCGCTCGACGGCGGCATGCAGCGCATCGCCGACAAGGTCTTCATGCTGACTCCGCGCAACGTCGAGATCTCCGCAGAGGAGCGCGCGCGGTTGATCGAGAAGGGCTTCTTTAACCAAAGCTGACCGGTCGCGGCGTTTGCCGGGACGGGCGGCCTGTAGCCTAGGCGCCTATGCAGGTCGGTCTGATCGGAGCAGGCAACATGGCGCGCGCGCTCGCACGTGGCTGGGAACGGCCGGTGCTCTGCGCGGACCCCGTCGCCGAGCGCGCGCAGGCGCTTGCCGAGGAGACCGGCGGAAAGGCGCTGGCGAGCAACGCCGAGGTCGCCGAGCGCGCGGATCTCGTCGTGCTCTGCCACAAGCCCTCCCAGCTGAAGGACGTCGCGCAGGAAGTCGCGCCGCACGCGCGCGCCGTCGCCTCGATCCTCGCGGCGGTCCCGCTGACCAAGTTGAAGGACGCCTACCCCGAGCGTCCGGTGTATCGCTTTATTCCATCGCTGCCCGTCGAAGTGCGCCAGGGGCCTGTCGCGCAGTCCGCGGACGCGCCGCAGGACGACGCGCTCGACGCGCAGGTCGGCGAGCTGTTCGCCGAGCTCGGCACGCTCGTCGTGCTCGACGACGCGCTGCTCGACGTCGCGATGGGCTTGATGTCGTGCGCGCCGGCCTACGTCGCGCTGGTCGCCGAGGCGCAGATCGATGCCGGTGTGCGGCGCGGGATCCCGGCGGCGCAGGGCGCCGAGCTCGTCGTGCAGACGCTCGCCGGCACCGCCGAGCTGCTGCGCCAACGCGATTACGACACGCTCGCCGTCCGCCGCGAGGTCTCCTCGCCGGGCGGGGTCACCGCGCGCGGCCTCGACGCGCTCGAGCGCGGCGGTGTGCGCGCCGCGTTCAGCGACGCGCTCGACGCGGTCCTCGAGCTCGTGCGTCCCGCGCGATGAAGCTCGTGTCGGTCACCGAGCCGGTGCGAGCCGCGATGATGCTCGTGTCGGTCATCGAGCCGGTGTGTTCTGCGCGATGACGCTTGTGCTGGCGACCGCGCGCGTCGAGATCGCGGACTACCTCTCGGCGCTGATCTACGTCTACACGCTGCTGATCCTGCTGCACATCGTCGTGCAGTGGCTCTTGGCCTTCGGCGTGCGCGTGCCGTACTCGCGCACGAGCAGCGCCGTGCTGGGCTTCCTGCGCGACATCTGTGAACCGTTCCTGCGGCTCTTTCGCCGCCTGATCCCGAGCTTCGGCGCGATCGACCTGAGCCCGATCATCGCGATCATCGTGCTCGGCATCGTCAATCGCGTCGTCGTCGAAGGCATCATCCACGGTTGACCGGCCGCCGCGCACTCTCCGCGTGGATCCGCGCCGCGCTCGTCGCGCTCGCGGTCATCGCGATCGACCAGCTATCCAAGCACGCCGTCCGCGACGGCATCGTGCCCGGTGAAGAACACAAGGTGCTCCCCGGCCTCGCGCTCGTCGACACGCGCAACCACGGCGTCGCGTTCGGCTTCCTGCCCGGCGACCATCTCGCGGTGACGATTGTGATCGGCCTCGCGCTGCTCGGGCTGCTCGCATACTTCGCGCGTCACGCCACGCGACCGCTGATCTGGCTGCCGACCGGCATGCTGATCGGGGGCGCGCTCGGGAACATCGTCGACCGCCTGCGCGAGGGGTCGGTGACGGACTTCATCAAGCTGCCGCTCGGCTGGCCGCCGTTCAACCTCGCCGACACCTCGATCACGCTGGGCGTGCTGATCCTGGTGCTCGTCATCGAGCGCCCGCGCGGCGCGTGAGCACGAACTTCACGATTCCCTACGAAGACGAGCACCTGCTCGTCGTCGATAAGGGCGCCGGCCTCGTCGTACACCCTGCCAAGGGCCACCGCCACGGCACGCTCTCGCAGCTGCTCGAGGGGGTCGCCGCCGGCGGCGACCCCGGGCGCGCTGGCATCGTGCACCGCCTCGATCGCGAGACCTCCGGCCTGCTCGTCGTCGCGCGCTCCGAGCAGGCGCACGGACTGCTGCAGGCCGCGCTCGCCAAGCGGCTGCTCGAACGCGAATACCTCGCGCTCGTGCTCGGCCGTCCGCCGGCGCGCAGCGGCACGATCGAGGCGCCGATCGGCCGCGACCCGCAGGTGCGCACGCGGATGGCGATCGGCGGCAACGCGCCGCGCGAGGCGCGCACGCATTTCACGATCGACCGCTCGCTGGCCGGGTACACGCTGCTGCGCGTGCGGTTAGAGACAGGCCGCACGCACCAGATCCGCGTCCACATGCAGGCCATCGGCCACCCCGTCGCCGGCGATCCCGAGTACGGCGCGCCCGGCGAGCTTGGCCTGGAGCGCCAGTTCCTGCACGCCGCGCGCCTCGCCTTCGACCACCCGCTCAGCGGCGAGCGCATCGAGGTCCACTCCGCCCTGCCCGAGGACCTCGCGCAGGCGCTGCAGCGAGCCGAGCGGCTATCCTAGGCGCCTCACAGATCCTCGACCCGTGCGGTAAACGGATCGCGGCCCTGCTCACGCCGCACGCGTGAGTCCGCACCGCCCGTACGGCAACCAATCACGTACTACACACAAGGGAGTTGCAAACCGTGGCCCAAGTTGGCATCGCGGAACTGCTGGAGGCCGGCGTCCATTTCGGTCATCAGACGCGCCGCTGGAACCCCAAGATGCGCCGTTTCATCCACGATGAGCGCAGCGGCATCTACATCATCGACCTGCTCAAGACCGCGACGCTGCTCGAGCAGGCGCGCGTGTTCGCCGGCGAACTCGCCCACCGCGGCGGCACCGTGCTGTTCGTCGGCACCAAGAAGCAGGCGCGCGACACCGTCAAGGACGTCGCCGAGGCCGCCGGCATGCCCTACGTCAACCACCGCTGGCTCGGCGGCCTGCTGACGAACTTCCAGACGATCAGCCAGCGCATCCGGCGTCTGCACGACCTCGAACGCTACGCCGCCGAGGGTCAGCTCGCGCTGCTGCCGACGCGCGAGCGCATGGCCGCGCAGGCCGATCTCGAAAAGCTGCGCGCGAACCTCGGCGGGGTCAAAGACATGCAGCGCGTGCCCAACGCGATGTTCGTCATCGACCTCAAAACCGAGGCGATCGCCGTCAAAGAGGCCCAGCGCCTGCGCATCCCGATCATCGGCCTCGTCGACACCAACTGCGACCCCGACGGGATCGACTACGTGATCCCCGGCAACGACGACGCGATCCGCTCCTGCGCGCTGATCACGCGCGCGATCGGCGACGTCGTCGCCGAAGGCCGCTCGGTGTTCCGCGCCGAGGAGGAGAAGGCCCGCCAGGAAGCCGAGGCGCGTGCCAAGCGCGAGGCCGAAGAGCGCGCCAAGCGCGAAGCCGAGGAAGACGCAAAGCGCGCCGCCGAGGAAGAGGCCAAGCGCGCCGCCGAGGAGCAGGCCAAGCGCGAGGCCGCCGCTCAGGCCGCAGCTGCTGCGGCACAGGCCGCGGCCGAGCAACCAGCGGCCGCCGAGGCGAAACCAGCAGCTGCCCAGCCCGCGGCCGCCGAGGCGAAAGCACCAGCCGCCCAGCCCGCGACGCCTGCACCCGCGGCGGCGACCGCGAATCAGACAGCCACACCCGCGGGCTCCGCACCGGCGAGCCCACCTGCCGCTGCCCCGGCACCTGCCAGTCCAAAGGCCGCCGCGACGCCGGCGAGCCCGCCGGCGGCTGCACAGGCGGCGAGTCCACCTGCGGCTGCGCAACCAGCTGCAGCACCGGCCGCGGCCGAGCCGGCAAGTCCGCCGGCGGTGGCTCCCGCCGATCCCGAGCCTGCGGCGGCGGCACCGGAGTCATCCGCGGCACCGGAGCCGCCCGCGGCGGACGGCAAGCAAACCGCAGATACCGCCGAGCAGCCCCCGGCTGCCCCGGAGGAGCCCGCGGCGGAGCCAGCCGCCGATGTCGTCGAGAACGAGGAGGCCAAGGCGTGAGTGCCGTCGAGATCAGCGCCCAAGACGTGAAGGCCCTGCGCGAGCGCACCGGCGCGGGGATGATGGATTGCAAGAAGGTCCTCACCGAGGCCGGCGGGGACGTCGAGCAGGCGATCGAGCTGCTGCGCGTGCGCCAGGGCAAGAAGATCCAGGACCTCGGTGAGCGCACCGCGACCGAGGGCACCGTGCAGGCCTACGTGCACGCCGGTGCCAAGGTCGGGGTGCTGATCGAGGTCGACTGCAACACCGACTTCGTCGCCAACAACGAGGACTTTGTCGGCTTCGCGCGCGACGTCGCGATGCAGATCGCCGCGACGCCGACCGTCAAGTACGTCTCCCGCGAGGACGTGTCCGGCGACGCCCGCGAGGCCGAGGCGCGCGTCTACGGGCAGGAGGCCGCCGACAAGCCCGAGAACGTGCGCGGGAAAATCGTCGAGGGCAAGCTCGACTCCTGGTACAAAACGATCGTGCTGCTCGAGCAGGAGATGCACAACCCCAAGTTCGAGGGCAAGAGCGTCCAGCAGCTGCGCGACGAGCTCACCGCGAAGACCGGCGAGAACGTAGTGATCCGCCGCTTCGTGCGCTTCGCAATAGGGTCCTAGAGGGCGCTACCGCCGATCGCTCGGTCGCCTCCCTCTGCCTCTCACGCGTTGTCGCGGGGCACGGATGCCCCGCGCGCACGTCGCCGGGGTCCCTGCAGCGGCCCGCGCGGATGCGCTCCAAATACAAGCCGCAGAGGGTGGCAAGTCAGTAGGCTCTCCGCGAGCGATGGCCCCCGTCTTCAAACGCATTCTTCTGAAGCTCTCCGGCGAGGCGCTGATGGGCGAGCTGCAGTACGGCACCGACCCCGAGCGCGTCGCCGCCGTGGCGCGTCAGGTCAGCGAGGTGCGCGAGCAGGGCGTCGAGGTCGCGATCGTCGTCGGCGCCGGCAACATCTATCGCGGCATGAAGGGCGCCGCTGCCGGCATGGATCGCGCGACCGCCGACTACATGGGGATGCTCGCCACTGTGCTCAACGCGCTACCGCTGCAGGACGCGCTGGAGAAGCGCGGCACCGCGACGCGCGTGCAGTCCGCGCTCGGCATCTCCGAGGTCGCCGAGCCCTACATCCGCCGCCGCGCGATGCGCCATCTCGAGAAGGGGCGTGTCGTGATCTTCGCTGCCGGCACCGGCAACCCGTTCTTCACGACCGACACCGCCGCCGCACTGCGCGCGCAAGAGATCCACGCCGAGATCATCCTGATGGCCAAGAACGGCGTGCAGGGCGTCTACACCGCCGACCCCGCGCTGGACCCCTCCGCGCAGTTCATCGCGCAGCTCACGCACATGGAAGCGCTCGAGCGCCGCCTGCGCGTGATGGACTCCACCGCGCTCGCGCTGTGCATGGAGAACGGCATGCCGCTGAACGTCTTCAACATGGACGACGAGACGAGCATCGCGCGGATAATCTCCGGGGAGCGCGTGGGCACGCTGGTATCGACATCCGAGGGAGAGGGCGAGCATGACCGATGAGCTGATCGACGGGTTGCTCGAGGATGCGCAGGCGCGCATGGCGAAGTCCGTCGAGTCCACCCATCACGAGTTCGCGACCGTGCGCACCGGTCGCGCGAGCCCCGCGCTGCTGGAGCGCATCGTCGTCGACTACTACGGCGCGCAGACCCCCCTGAACCAGCTTGCCACGCTCTCCGCCCCCGAGGCGCGGCTGTTGACCGTGCAGCCCTACGACAAGTCCTCGATCAAGGCCATCGAGAAGGCGATCAACGAGTCCGACATCGGGCTCACGCCCTCCAACGACGGCAACCTCATCCGCCTCGTCGTTCCCGAGCTCACCGAGGAGCGCCGCCGCGACCTCGTCAAGGTCGTGCGCAACCTCGCCGAGGACGGCCGCATCAAGATCCGCAACGTCCGTCGCGACGTCATGCAGGACCTGCGCGAGCTCAAGGCCGAGGGCGAGGCCGGCTCCGACGACGAGCACCGCGCCGAGGTCGGTCTGCAGAAGCTCACCGACACGCGCATCGCCGAGCTCGACGCCGTGCTCAAGGCCAAGGAAGAGGAGATCCTCGAGGTCTGATGGGCGTCGCGACGGATCCGCGCAGCGACCCCGCCGCCGCGCAGCTCCCCGCGGCTCGCTACGTCGCGATCATCACCGACGGCAACGGGCGCTGGGCGCGCGCGCGGGGGGTGCCAGTCAATGACGGTCACGACGCCGGCGCCGACACCGTCAAGGCGCGCCTGCGCGACGCCGTCGACCTCGGCATCCGCGAGCTCACCGTCTACTCGTTCTCGACCGAGAACTGGTCGCGTCCCGTCGAGGAGGTCCAAGGGCTGATGGAGATGTTCTCGCGGCGCATCGCGCGCGAGACACCCGAGCTGCACGACGAGGGCGTGCGCATGCGCTTCATCGGCCGCCGCGAGGGCGTCTCTGCCGAGCTTCAGCAGCAGATGGACTGGGCGCAGGAGCTCACCGACACCAACCGCACGATCACGCTGTTCGTCGCCTTCAACTACGGCGGGCGCGCCGAGATCGCCGACGCCTTCGAGCGCTACGCCGCCCAGCGCGTCGCCCTCGCCGCCGGTGAGTCGCCCGGCACCGCCGCTCACGGTTCCGCGGAGGAGGAGATCCGCGGCTACCTCTACGCCCCCGAGATGCACGATCCCGACCTCATCATCCGCACCAGCGGCGAGCGGCGCCTGTCGAACTACCTGCTGTGGCAGTCCGCGTACTCCGAGCTCGTCTTCCGCGACGAGCTCTGGCCCGACTTCACGCGCGCCGCGCTCGAGGAGTCGCTCGCCGAGTTCGGTGCGCGCCGGCGGCGCTTCGGCGGGCGCTGAGGATGGCCGGAGGCGAAGGGCCGCGCCGGACCCCGCCGCTGCGCGTGCGTCTGCGCGCGCGGGGTCGCGAGGCGGGGGGGAGCGCAGGGGGCGGCGAGTCGGGGGGGAGCGTGGGGCATGGCGAGGTATATGCCGCGGCGACTCCGCCGCGTGCGCGTGTGCGTACGCGCGCGCCCGCGCGCGGCGGGGGCCCGCGACGCGAGCGCTCGGACCTCAGCGCGCGGATCCTCGCCGCGCTGCCCGCGATCGCCGTCGCGCTGTTCATCGTGATCGAGGGCGGCGCGATCTTCACGTTCGGTCTGTTCGTGCTCGGCGGCGTCTGCCTGCACGAGCTATTCGCGATGTACGAGCGCGCGCACCCCGTGCGCCTCGCCGGCTTCATCGGCCTCGCCGCGCTGCTCGCCGCCGCGCTCTACGGCGGGCCGCCGCAGGTGCTGCTCGCCGGTGTCGCCGTGCTGCCGATGCTGTTCGCCTTGACGCTCGCGCAGCAGCGCCCCAGCGTCGGCGGGCTCGCCGTCACGCTGCTCGGTATCTATTGGATCGGCTTCGCGCTCGCGCACGCCGTGCTGCTGCGCGGTCTGCCGCACGGCGAGGGGATCGTGCTCGACGTGCTCGTCGGCACCTTCCTCGGTGACACCGGTGCCTATCTCGGCGGGCGACTGTTCGGCAGGCGACCGCTCGCGCCCGCGATCTCGCCGAACAAGACCGTCGAGGGACTGTTGATCGGGATGCTCACCGCGGTCATCGCCGTGTGGTTCGCCGGGCGCTACCAGGACTGGCTACCCGGCGCGCACGCGCTCGTCCTCGGGCTCGCCGTCGCGCTCGCCGGGCCCGTCGGCGACCTGTTCGAGTCGTTCGTCAAGCGCGAGGCCGGCGCGAAGGACGCCGGGCGGCTGTTCGGCGCGCACGGCGGCGCGCTCGATCGCCTCGACGCCGTGCTGTTCACGGCCGTCGTCGGCTATTACGTTTGGTTGGCCTATGTCTAAGCGCCTGCTGATTCTCGGCTCCACCGGCTCGATCGGGACGCAAGCACTCGACATCGTCGCGCGCAGCGATGAGTTCGAGCTCGTCGGGCTGTCCGCGGAGAGCTCTTGGGAGATGTTGCTCGAGCAGGCGCGCGCGCACGACGTGCAGCGCATCGCGCTCGTCGACGAGGATGCCGCGGCGCGCGCCGGCGAGGCGTGGACCGACGGCGAAGTGCTGCGCGGCGCCGAGGGTCTCGTCGAGCTCGTCGTCGAGTCCGGCGCGGACCTCGTGCTCAACGCGCTGGTCGGCTCCGCCGGTCTCGGGCCGACGGTCGCTACGCTCGGCGAGGGCATCGACCTCGCGCTGGCCAACAAGGAGTCGCTCGTCGTCGGCGGCGAGCTCGTCGGCGCGCTCGCCGAAGCGACCGGCGCGCAGATCGTGCCGGTCGACTCCGAGCACACCGCGCTGCACCAGTTGCTCGCCGGGCAGCCCGTTGGGGCGGTCGAGCGGCTGACGATCACCGCCAGCGGCGGCCCCTTTCGCGGCTTCACGCGCGCGCAGCTCGACTCGGTGAGCGTCGCGCAGGCGCTCGCGCACCCGACGTGGGCGATGGGCGGCAAGATCACGATCGACTCCGCGACGCTGATGAACAAGGGGCTCGAGCTGCTCGAGGCGCACCATCTGTTCGGCACGCCCTACGAGCGCATCGATGTCGTCGTGCACCCGCAGTCGCTGATCCATGGACTCGTGCAGCTCGCCGACGGCGCGATGCTCGCGCACCTCGGCCCGCGCGACATGCGCATCGCGATCTCCTACGCGCTGCACGGCGCCGCGAGCGTGCCGCTGCTGGGTGCCGCCGACGGCGCCGCGTCCGCCGCTTCGCAAGCGCTCGCGCCGCTCGATCTCGTCGCCGTCGGCGCGCTGACCTTCGAGGCCGTCGACCTCGACGTCTTCCCCTGCCTGCGCCTCGCGCGCGAAGCAGCGCAGGCCGGCGGCACCGCGCCGTGCGTCCTGAACGCCGCCAACGAGGTCGCCGTGCACGCCTTCCTCGGCGAGCGCCTCGCGTTCAACGCGATCCCGATCGTCATCGAGCAGACGCTCGAGCGCCTCGGCGCCGCGCCGGTGCGCGCCTTCGAGTCGCTGTATGAGGCCGACCGCGAGGCGCGCGCCGTCGCCGGCGAGGCCGTCGCCGCGCTCGCCTGAGCTAGGCCGCTGGCGCCGCCCTCCGGTGCCCTCTGCGGCGTCGCTGTGCGCGGCCGGTCTGGTTATCGCCCTGGCCGGGCTCTGGGGCTGCCAAACTGGGCGAATGAGTTGGGTCCTGACACTGCTGGGCTTCATGGTGCTGATTGTGCTGCACGAGTTCGGGCACTTCGCCGCCGCCAAGGCCGTCGGGATGCGCGTCGAGCGCTTCTCGCTGTTCTTTCCGCCGAAGCTCGTCGGCATCCGCCGCGGGGAGACCGAGTACATGATCGGCGCGATCCCCGCGGGTGGCTACGTGAAGATCACCGGCATGAGCCCTCGCGAGGAGATACCGCCGGAGGTCGCGCACCGCGCTTACTTCCGCCAACCCGTCTGGAAGCGCCTAGTCGTGATCGGTGCCGGCCCGGCGATGAATGTGCTCATCGCGTTCGCGATCCTCTGGGGCATCTACGCCTTCAGCGCGCAGCAGCCCGTCAGCAACCAGGTGCGCATCGTCAAGGTGCAGGCGGGCCATCCGGCCGCAGCGGTGCTGCGATCGGGAGACGTGCTCGTCGCGGTCGAAGGACGGCCGGTGCACATCGATGCCAGTAACGGCTCGACCAACTTCATCTCGGAGATCTCCGCACACCACTGTCCCGGTCAGCCGGTCGAAGGCTGCGCGGCGGCCACGCCTGTGCACCTCACCGTGCTGCGCGACGGCCGCCGCCTGACCTTTGCGGTCACTCCGCGCTACGACCTGAAAGACAAGCGCACGCTGGTCGGCATCGAAACGGCGCCCGCACTGACGACCGAATCGCTGGGCCAGGCCGCGGGCACGAGCGTCAGCGAAATGTGGCACGTGACGAGCCTCACGGTCTCGCACATCGCAAAGATCTTCGTCAGCTCGCACGCGCGCAAAGAAGTCCACTCCGTCGTCGGCGTCTCGGATCTGGCCAGCGAATACTTCAAGTACAGCACCACCGCCGCGCTCTATCTGCTCGCGCTCGTCTCGCTGTCGCTGGCGATCATCAACCTGTTTCCGTTCCTGCCGCTCGACGGCGGCCATATTTTCTGGGCCCTCGCCGAGAAGGTTCGCGGACGTCCGATTCCGTTCGCCGTCATGGAACGCGCGAGCGTCGTAGGCTTCGCACTCGTCCTATTCCTCTTCGTGATCGGCTTCACCAATGACATCCACACCTTCTCCAACGGCGGCTTCAAAGTCCGCTGAGGACACCTCGCCGGGAGCATCCGCCAATCCGGGCGCCGGGACGTCGGCGGCCGCGCACGCTACGACGATGGTGCAGGCGTTTGAGCTCACCAGCGCCGCGCTCGCCGACCGCGTCGCGATTCGCACGAAGGGCGACGAGCAGACGCTTACGTGGGCGCAGTGGCGCCAGCGCACGCGCGACCTTGCCGGAGGCCTGCAGCGCCTTGGGCTCGAGCGCGGGCAGACCGTCGCACTGCTGCTCGGCAACCGGCCTGAGTTTCACGTCGCCGACATCGCCGCCGTCACGCTCGGCGCGACGACGTTCTCGATCTACCAGACCTACGCCGCCAACCAGATCGAGTTCGTCGTCTCCGACGCCGCCGCGCGGATCGCGATCGTCGAGCGCCAGTATCTCGACCGCCTGCTGCAGGCGCGACGCAACCTGCCGCAGCTCGAGCACGTGATCCTCGTCGACCCCACCGAGCAGGCACTGCCCGAGGGCGTGCTCGCACTCGCCGACGTCGAGGCCTCCGGGCGCGATGAGCAGATCCAGCGCGAAGTGCAGGACGCCGCCGCGCAGGTCGCTCCCGAGGATGTGCTGACGCTGATCTACACCTCCGGGACCACCGGACCGCCGAAGGGCGTGCAGCTGACGCACCGCAACCTCATGTCGACGGTGCGCGCCGTCGAGGCGATCGTGCCCTTCGAGCCCGGCGCCCGCGTGATCAGCTGGCTGCCCGCCGCGCACATCGCGGAGCGCAACGCGCACCACTACGTGCCGATCGTCTTCGGCCTGCAGGTCACGAGCTGCTCAGATCCGCGCGAAGTCATGGCCTATCTGCCCGAAGTACGCCCGCAGTGGTTCTTCGCGGTGCCGCGCATCTGGGAGAAGCTCAAGGCGGGCCTCGAAACGATGCTCGGCGGGCTGCCCGACGAGCAGCGCGAGCGCACCGAGCGCGCGCTCGCCGCCGCGACCGAGAAGGTGCGCTGCGAGCAGCGCGGGGAGCCCGTGCCGCAGGAGCTCGCGTCGGAGGTCGCGCTCGCCGACGAGCAGATCTTCGCCGGCCTGCGCGCGATGCTCGGCTTCGATCAGGTTCAGGCCGTCAACGTCGGCGCCGCGCCGACGCCGCTGGCGGTGCTCGAGTTCTTCCATGCGATCGGCATCCCCGTCGCCGAGCTGTGGGGGATGTCGGAGACCTGCGGCGCCGGCTGCGTGAATCCGCCCGAGAAGATCAAGCTCGGAACCGTCGGGCCACCGGCGCCAGGCGTCGAGATCGCGATCGCCGACGACGGCGAGGTGCTCGTGCGCGGCGAGGTCGTGATGCTCGGCTACCGCGGCGCCCCCGAGCAGACCGCCGAGGCGATCGACGCCGACGGCTGGCTGCACACCGGCGACATCGGCGTGCTCGACGAGGACGGCTATCTGAAGATCGTCGACCGCAAGAAGGAGATCATCATCAACGCCGCCGGCAAGAACATGTCGCCGGCGAACATCGAGGCCGCGATCAAGAGCGCCTCGCCGCTGATCGGCCAGGCCTGCGCGATCGGCGACGCGCGTCCTTACAACACCGCGCTGATCGTCCTCGACGCCGATTTCGCGCCGCTGTGGGCGTCCAAGCACGACCTCGACGGCCGCGCGCTGGAGGAGCTCGCCCGCGAGGGCACCGTGCGCGAGGCCGTCCAGCAAGCGATCGACGCCGCCAATGCGACGCTCGCGCGCGTCGAGCAGATCAAGAAGTTCACGATCGTTTCCGGCGACTGGCTGCCCGGCGGCGAGGAGCTGACGCCGACGATGAAGCTCAAGCGCAAGCCGATTTCCGCGAAGTACGCCGCGGAGATCGACGCGCTGTACGGCTGAGGCGACGCGCTATACGGCTGAGGCGACGCGCTGTACGACTGAGGCGAGCCCGACCACGCCGCCTCTGTCACAGCGCCGCGGCGCGGCGCGACTATAGGGCGATGATGCATTTGCCTGCGAGCGCGTCGCCGTGCCCCTGAGCCACGATCAGGTCGCGGCGCTCTACCGCGAGCACGCGCCCGCCGTGCTCGCCTTCCTGGCGCGGCGCGTGCTGCTCCCGGAGGTCGCCGTCGATCTGCTGGCCGAGACCTTCGCTCGCGCCTACCGCGACCGCGCGCGGTTGCGCGGAGAGGGGGAGGAGGCAGCGCTTGCGTGGGTCTACGGGATCGCGCGGCACGTGCTCGCCTCCTACCAGCGCCGCGGTGCGGTCGAACGGCGCGCGCTGCGCGCGCTGGGAGTCGAGCGTCGCGCGCTGAGCGACGCCGAGTATGACCGCGTCGAGGAGCTCGCCGAACTTGCCTCGCTGGGCGCGCGGATCGACGGTGAGCTCGATGCGCTCGCGGTCGAGCAGCGCGACGCGGTGCGGCTGCGCGTGTGCGAGGAACGCCCCTACGACGAGGTCGCGCACGAGCTCGGCATCAGCGAGCAGACCGCGCGCGCACGCGTCAGTCGCGCGCTGCGCGCACTGCGCGACTCGCCGACCTTCAAAGAGCTGGGAGGTCAGCCCGACCATGCATAAGACGCCGATTGATCCCGAGCTGCCGATCCTCGACGAGCTCGGACAGGCGCTGCATGAGGGGGCGCTCGCGAGCGAGCGCCGGCTGGTCGAGCAGCAGCTGACAGAGCGTCAGCCGGCAGAGCGCCAGTCGACAGAGCACCGTCGGGCTCGGCGCGGCCACATCGCGCACGGCGGCTCGCGGATGCGGTTGGTGTTCGCACGGCTCCTGCGCCGCCCGCTCCTGGTGCTGCCGCTATTGGTCGTCCTCGGTGGGGGCGCCGTCGCGCTCGCCGCGAGCGGGGTGCTGCGCTCCGGCAGCGCGGTGCCGGCGACGCCGCACCTCACGCCCGATGCGCAGCTCGGCGTGCCACTGGCGGGGCGCTCGCGACTGATCGCCGAGAGTGTCCCCGACCCCGTCGGCGGGCCGCCGTGGAGCATGCGCGTCGTGCGCACGAGCCGCGACTTCCTCTGCATGCAGATCGGCCGCCTCTACGGCGCGCAGCTCGGCGTGATCGGCGAGGACGGCGCCTTCGACGACGATCGCCGCTTTCATCCACTACCGCTCAGCGCGATCAGCGAGGTTCCCGGGCGGTTCCTCTCGACCTGCGAGCCATCCAACTTGACCTCCTCGCTGGAAGTGTCGGGAATGCCCGCGAGTGCGGAGCTGCCGGGGTTGGCCGGCACGCTCGGTAAGCCCTCCGAGGAACGCCGCCTGTACTTCGGATTGCTCGGGCCAGATGCGGTGAGCGTGACCTACCGGCAGCACGGGCGTGCGATGACGGTGCCCGTGCAACCCGGTACCGGCGCCTATCTGATCGTCCTGCCGGGGGCGCGGCCCGCGCCGCGCAGCGTCGCGGACGGCGGCAAGGTTGCAGACGGACGACTCGTGCCAGTCAGCGTGCTCAGCGAGATCACCTATCGGCTCGGACGCGGTGTTTGCGAGGAACGCACGATCACCACTCCCCGGGGTCCGAAGGCGTGTCCGCGCGGGAACACATTCGTAGCTCCCGTGAAGCCACGCGATCTGCATCGAGCGATCCACGTGAGCCTGCGTGCAATCCGCAGCGCCCGTAGCGTCCTCGTGCCAGGCGGCGCCGGTCGCGGCCGCACGCCCTCGCCGCGAGCGGCGAGGGGCGGCTCCTATGAGGCGATCGTCGCGTTCCGCGCGCCGTTTGCGGTGCGCAGCGCATTGAGCGACTATTCGGTTGAAATACCCGACTGTCGCGGTGGCGCCGAAGCGAGGGCGCTGGAACAGAACATCCGCGCCGGAGAGCTCGTGCGCGCTCGCGTGCTCGTCTTCGCGAACGAGTGCCGCGCGAGGTTGACGTTCGAGGTGCACTACCACGCGAGCGCCAGCGTCCTGCCGAGCCCGCGTGAAGAAACGCTCGTCGGTAGCGCGACCGTCAGCAAGCCATCCGGTGTCGCGATCATCAGGGAGCCGCCGGCGGCCGGTCGGGTGCGGCGCGCACGCTGACCCAGCTCTTGACCAGCGGCCCCGCGCGCTCGGCATGAGCGGGGCCGAACAGGTGCTCGAGCTCGCCGCGACGCAGCAGCTCGATCGCTTCCCATTTGCCCGCGACCCCCAGGCGCCAGTAGGGACGGCGCAGGGCGGGCGGCAGCCAGTGCGCGAACGGCAGCAGCGCGTGCGGCTCGATCGGAAATGACCACGCCGGCGTCTGTACGAACCAACCGCGGCCGACGCGGCGCAGCTCTGTCGCGAAGGCCGCGCGGCGCGCGGGGGGGACGTGCTCGATCACGCTGCTGCAGTACACGAGGTCGAACTCGTCTGTCGCGAACGGTAGGCCCTCCGCGGCGTCCGCCTGCACGAACGGGCCCGGGTAGTGCGCGCATGGTGCGATGTCCAGACCCGTGATGTCCAGCGCGGGCTCGAGGCCGCGCAAGCCGAGGCGCCCGCAGCCGACATCGAGCACGCGCCCGCCGGTCGGTAGGCGAGTCTGCGCGAAGAAGCGCTCATGCCGGCGGCGTCGCGCGCGCGCGGCGTACGGTGAGGCCACGCGGGCCAGTGGGCCGCGCGCGGTGGGGTAGACGTCGTTGCTCACCAGATCACCGCGACGTCGTACCTGGGGATCTGATCGTCACCGGTCACGATCGACAGGCGCTCGATGCTTGCCTGCGCGACGAGCATGCGGTCGAACGGATCGCGGTGCAGCAGCGGGAGCTCACCGGCGAACTTCGCGTGACGCTCGTCGATCTGCAGGAACGGCAGACCCGCGGCCCTCAGGGCGGCCGCCAGGTCAGGCCCCTTTAGCCGTCCGGCCGAGCGCTTGATCGAGGCCTCCCAGACGCTTGCGACGCTCACGGCTGCGTCGACGCCGGCATCCGCGATCGCAGTGCGTGCGCGCTGGGTGAGTCGGCTGTCGCCCGCGAGCCACCAGATCGCGGCGTGAGTATCAACCAGCAGCTTCAAGCGCGCGGCACTCCGAAGAGGTCGGCGAGCTCTTCACTATCGGCGTCGAAGTCCTCGGCGAGCTCGAACTGGCCGGCGAACATGCCGAAGGAATCGGCGACAGCAGGTTCCGGGGGCTCGCTGACGATGCGGGCGATCGCGATGCTGCCTCGCATCAGCACGACTTCATCGCCTGCTTCCACCTCGCGCAGCAGGCGCGAGAGATGTGTCTTGGCCTCGTGAACGCCGACACGTTTGACGCTGTTACCCATCTAAGTAGTCTAGCGGACTTAGTCATATTAGTCATCTTATCTTGGGGTCCTTGGCTGTCGTCAGGAGCTCTCGTGCACAAATATCCTCATGAGCTACACCGACCGCCGCCGTAGAATGGGACAGACATGGCCTCCCAACGTCAGCTCCACGTCGGCCCCGTCGCGATCGGCGGCGGCGCGCCGGTCGCGGTGCAGACGATGACGAAGACCGAGACCGCGAACCTCGCGGCGACGATGAAACAGATCCACGAGGTCGCCGCCGCCGGTGCCGACATCGTGCGCGTCGCGGTCCCACGCGAGCAGGACGTCGAGGCGCTGAAGTCGATCGTCGCGCAGTCCCCGATCCCGGTAATCGCGGATATCCACTTTAACCACACGCTCGCGCTGAAGTCGATCGAAGCCGGCGCGCACTGCGTGCGCATCAACCCCGGCAACATCGGCGGCCCGGACAAGGTCGCCGAGGTCGTCGCGCTCGCGCGCGAGCGCCGCACGCCGCTGCGCGTCGGCGTCAACTCGGGCTCGCGGCCCAAGCACCTGCGCCAGCTCGAGTACGACAACCCCGTCGAGGCGCTCGTCACGGCGGCGCTGGAGACCGTGCAGCTGATGGAGAGCCTGCAGTTCGAGGACTTCAAGGTCTCGATGAAGTCGACCTCGGTTCCCAACACGATCGCGTCCAACCGGCTGCTCTCCGAGAAGATCCCCTACCCGCTGCACCTCGGGATCACGGAGGCTGGCACCAAGTGGTCGGGCTCGCTGAAGTCCGCGGTCGGGCTCGGCACGCTGCTGGCCGACGGGATCGGCGACACGATCCGCATCTCGCTCTCGACGTTCCACGCCGAGGAGGAGGTCAAGGTCGCCTGGGAGATCCTCAAGGCGCTCAAGCTCCGCCAGCGCGGCCCCGACCTGATCGCGTGCCCGACGTGCGGGCGTCTGCAGTTCGATATGGATACCGTCGTCGCCGAAGTCGAGCGCCGCCTGGAAGCCTATGAAGACCCGATCGAGGTCTCGGTACTCGGCTGCGCGGTGAACGGTATCGGCGAGGCGCGCCACGCCGATTTCGGGATCACCGGTGCGAAGGACATGGGGATGATCTACTCCAAGGGCGAGCCGCTGAAGAAGGTTCCGACCGAGCAGCTCGTCGACGAGCTCTTCAAGGAGATCGATCGCTACTACGCCGCCGGCAAGACCGTCCAGCGCGACGAGGTCGCCGCCGCCGAGGCGCGCGAATGGCTCGCCGCCAACGAGGACGACACGCAGATGACGCCCGAGCGCCTCGCCGCGCTGGAGGCTGCCGCGGCTGCGAACGACGATGCCGCCGATGCGGTGCTCGAGTCGATGCTCACGCCCTCCGCGCTACCCGACGACGCCGGTCCCGTGCCGACCGCGCGCGCCGAACCCGCCACGGTGCTCGACGAGGCCGTCTCGCCGGTCGCCGGCCGGCGCTTCAGCAGGAGCTGATCAGAGGAGCTGTTCAGGCCAGCGCATGCGCTGGCCTGCGGGCCTGCACATGTGCAGGCCCGTCTGGACCGCCGCATGCGGCGGTCCACCGAGGGGCGCATGCGCCCCTCGGCTCTCTCGCTTCTTGGTGACGCTCAGGACCCCGCGGCGAACCGCTCGGCGACCTTCGACCAGTCGACGACGTTCCACCACGCGTCGAGATAGTCGGGGCGGCGGTTCTGGTACTTCAGGTAGTACGCGTGCTCCCACACGTCGACGCCGAGCAGCGGCGTCTTGCCGTCGGAGATCGGGTTGTCCTGGTTGGCGCTGCCCACGACCGCGAGGCTGCCGCCATCGAGCACCAGCCACGACCAGCCCGAGCCGAACTGGTTGACGCCGGTTTCCTTGAGCTTGGCCTGGAAATCGGCGAACGAGCCGAACGCCGAGGCGATCGCGTCGGCCAGCGCGCCTGAGGGCTCGCCGCCGCCGGAGGGGCTCATGCTCTCCCAGAACAGCGTGTGGTTGTAGTGGCCGCCGCCATTGTTTTTGACGGCCTTCAACTTGTCCTGCGGTACCTGGCCGAGGTCCTTGAGCACGTCCTCGATCGGCGTCTCGGCGAGTGCGGTGCCCTCGAGCGCCGCGTTGACCTTGTCGACGTAGGCCTGATGGTGCTTGTCGTGGTGGACTTCCATCGTCGCCTTGTCGATGTGCGGCTCCAGCGCGTCGTATGCGTAGGGGAGCGGCGGTACTGAGTAGGCCATGGGAAGAAGGCTCCTTATCGGGTCTCTTTGATTGACGATCCTCGGATGAACGCTGTTCTATCAAAGGGACGGTTACCCTCTGCTACGCCGATGACACTTCACAAGCATCCCGTCGCGAGACTTGCGAGTCCGAGCCGATGACTCGTCTCTCCGAGTATCTCTTGCCCACCGAGAAGCAAGCCCCCGCCGATGCCGAGGCGATCTCGCACAAGCTGATGGTCCGCGCCGGCCTGGTCCGTCAGCTCGGCGCCGGCATGTGGAGCTGGCTGCCGGCCGGCTGGCGCGTGCACCAGAAGGCGGTGCAGATCATCCGCGAGGAGATGGACGCGATCGGCGGGCAGGAGCTGCTGATGCCGGTGCTGCAGCCCGCCGAGCCGTGGCGCAAGACTGGGCGCTACGCGATCGAGGAGCTCTTCAAGCTGCAGGATCGCAAGGGCTCGGATCTCGTGCTCGCGATGACCCACGAGGAGGCCGTGACGACGCACGTCGCGCACACCGTGCGCTCCTACCGCGACCTGCCGCTGATCCTCTACCACTTCCAGGTCAAGGAGCGCGACGAGCCGCGCCCGCGCGCCGGAGTGCTGCGCACGCGTGAGTTCATCATGAAGGACGCCTACACCTTTGATCGCGACGCCGCCGGCCTCGACGAGCGCTACGAGCTGCACGTCGGCGCGTACGACCGCATCATGGAACGCACCGGCCTGCGCTGGTATCGCGTCGAGGCCGACGTCGGCATGATGGGCGGCACCGGCGCGCACGAGTACATGGCGCCGTGTCCCGCCGGCGAGAACGAGGTCGTGCTCGCCGGCGCCGGCGCCAGCCAGTACGCCGCGAACATCGAGGTCGCCGTCGCCGACCCGCGGCCCGTCGAGCTGCCGCTCGCGCCACCTTCTCCGCAGGAGGTCTCGACGCCGGGTCTCACCACCGTCACCGAGGTCGCCGGCGCGCTCGAGCTGCCCGAGGGCGCGCTGCTGAAGGCATATCCGGTCGTGCTCGAGAGCGACGCGCGCATGCTGCTGGTGCTTGTCCGCGGCGACCATCGCGTCAACGAGATCAAGCTCGCCACCGTGCTCGGCGAGCGCAGCCGCGCGGCGCGTCCCGAAGAGATCGCCGCACAGCTCGGCCCACCCGGCTTCATCGGCCCGGTTGGCCTCGACGGGCGCGTCGAGATCCTGCTCGACCGCGCCGCCGTGCCCGGTGGCGCCGACGCGCCGCCGAGCGCCGGTGGTGCGTCGGGCGAACGTGGCTATGCGACCGGTGCGAACCGTCCCGACGCGCACCTGCGCGGCGTCGTCCCCGGACGCGATTTCCCGTTCCACGAGGTCGACGTGCGCACGGTCTGCGCCGGCGACACCGTCGCCGGTCAGCAGGTCACGATCGAGCGTGCGATCGAGATCGGCAACATCTTCAAGCTCGGCACGCGCTACTCCGTGCCGCTCGGCGCGCACTTCCTCGACGAGGCCGGGCGCGAGCAGCCGATCTGGATGGGCTGCTACGGCATCGGGCCCGCGCGCATCGCGGCGGCCGCCGTCGAGCAGTACGCCGACGAGCGCGGCATCTCCTGGCCGCGCGCGCTCGCGCCGTTCGCCGTGCACCTCGTCGCTGTCGGCAAGGCCGCCGATCCGGCGCGCGCCGCCGCCGAGGAGCTCTACGAGACGCTGCGCGCCGGCGGTGTCGAGGTGCTCTACGACGACCGCGACGCCGGCCCCGGCGAGAAGTTCGCCGACGCCGAGCTGCTCGGCTGCCCGCTGCGCCTGACCGTCGGCAAGCGCGCGATCGAGTCCGGCGAGGTCGAGGTCCAGGTGCGCCGCGAGCGCCGCGACGCGCCCGGCATCCCGCTCGACGGCGAGCCCGCCGAGCTGATCCGCGGGCTGGACGAGCTGTGCCGGATCCTGCCATAGGGTCCTCCGCGCCGGACCCCGCCCTAGGTTCGCCTGCGCCGGACCCCGCCGCGCGTGCGCCCGCCAGCACGCCCGAGCCCACACGCGCCCCTGAGCACACGCGCGTGCGGCGGCTCACCTTCGCGCGACTATCCGGCCTCGACCGCTCCGGGCCGCCACCTCCGCAGACAGCCGCCGGCGAGCCGCTGCGGCCGTGGACGATTCCCAACGCGATCGGCTTCGTGCGGCTCGCGCTGATTCCGGTGTTCGTCGTCGTCGCGCTGTCCGGCACCAGTGGTCCGAGTGTCACGGCCGCAGTGCTGTTCGCCGTGATCGGCTGGGGCGACTACGCCGATGGGATCGCCGCGCGCGTCACCGGCCAGTACAGCCGCTTTGGGGCACTGATGGATCCCGTGACCGACCGCCTGCTGGCGATCTCGGGGGTCGTCGTCTGCTGGCACTTCCAGCTGCTGCCGCGCTGGGCGCTCGCGGTGCTGATCGCGCGCGAGCTCGCGATGCTCGTACTCGGCCGCTACGGCCTCGCGCGCGGCGTCGAGCTGCGCATCAACTGGCCCGGGCGCCTCTCCGTCGCGCCGCTGATGGGAGCGTTCTTCTTCGCGATGGTCGGCCTCGAAGGGTTCGGCTCGGTGCTGCTCTACATCGGCCTCGCACTCGCGCTCGGAGCCACGGTGCTCTACGTGCGCGACGGCGCCCGCCAGGCCCGCGCCGCCAAAGGCGGTTGAGCCTCACACGCGTCGCCGACACCGACCCCGTGAGTCTTATCGTCGCCGCGACACCGATCCCAGTGAGCTTCGTTGTCGCTACCGACACCGACCCCGGCGAGCCTTATCCACGCCGCCCGGCATCCATTCCGACCGAGCCTCAAGCTCAGCTTGACGTTTGGGTTATAGTTGCCGATGAAGTCACCGGATCCGTGCGCCGCCCGCGCGGCGCACTCTGTCAGCGACGGACCCACAAGACAAGCCCTTTCGAGAGGAGCGGTGATCACCCCCCGATGGATACCTTTCCCGATCTCGGCTCACTGAGCGAAGCAGAGCTCAAGGAGCTGATCCGCGAGCTCACCGACGAGGAGACCGAGGTCTCTTATCAGCGCCGCATCCTGCACGGCAAGATCGACATCCTGCGCGCCGAGCTCGTCAACCGCATGCGCAAGCGGCACGACGGCGGCGAGCAGTTGATCACCGGCGATGACGTCCAGCAGCTCACCGAGATTCTCGCCGGTCGCTCGAATGCTGACGCTTCCGCCGCTGGCGGCGAGCAGGCCGACGGCGCCACAGACGGCTAGGAGTCGCGGCAGCTATGGCCCAGCCTTGCCCCGAGTGCGGCTTCGTCAACGACGACGGCGCGAACTACTGCCAGCGTTGCGGTGCGCTGCTGCGCAACGAGGGGGTCGGCGGTGGGGATCCGGTCACGGCGACCTACCGCATCGATGAGAGCGGCGAGCTCGTGCCGATCGAGCTCGACGAGGTCACCGCGCACGGGCCCGCCTTGGTCATCCGCGCCGGTGGCGGTCGCGTCGGCGAGAGTTTCGAGGTACGCGGCGAGCGCATGAGTATCGGTCGGCGGCCCGACTCCGAGGTATTTCTCGACGACATCACCGTCTCGCGCGACCACGCGCTGCTGATTCACCGCGGCGACATGTGGCACCTCGACGACTGCGGCTCGCTCAACGGGACCTACGTCAACCGCGAGCGGATCGAGTCACATCGCCTTGAAGAGGGCGACGAGGTGCAGATCGGTAAGTACAAGCTCACCTTCCACGCGCGCTGATGGCTGCCCGTACGCCAGTCGCCGAGAGCGCCCTCGAGACCGACGTCGGCGAGCTCGAGCGCGGCCTCGCCGCCGGCCGCCCCGACGCGGGTGCAGCGCGCGAGAAGTCGATCACGATTGGCGCCGTCTGCAAGGCGCTCGCGCAGGAGTTTCCCGACATCTCGATCTCCAAGATCCGCTACCTCGAGGATCAGAAGCTCGTCACGCCGCGCCGCACCCCCGGCGGCTACCGCCTCTACACGCAGAGCGACGTCGCGCGGCTGCGCACGATCCTGCGTCTGCAGCGCGACGAGTTCCTGCCGCTGCGCGTCATCCGCCAAGAACTCGCCTCCGGTCGCGACGACGGCGACGCGAGCCCCGCGCCCGATCGCGCGAGCGCGCGCCCGCGGCGTGCCGGCGTCAGCGTACGCGAGAGCAGCGGCGCGCTGTTCTCACTGGCCGAAGTGCTCGAGGAGACCAAGGCCGACGCGAAGCTTGTGCGCGAGCTCGAGGAGTACGGCGTCGTCAAGGGCGACCGATCGAAAGTCGGCCAGCCCGGCGGCGTGCCCTACTACGACGAAACCGAGCGCGAAATCATCAAGGCGGTCGCCGAACTCGCGCGGTACGGCGTCGGCGGGCGCAACCTGCGCGTCTTTCGCTCCTCCGCCGATCGCGAGGCGAACCTGCTCCAGCAGATCCTCGCGCCCGCGCTGCGCTCGCGCAACCCCCAGCGACGCAAGGAGGCGCTGGAGGCGCTCGAGAACCTCGCCGCCGTCACGAGCCACCTGCGCCATCTGCTGCTCGTACGCGACTTGCGCAAGATCGCCGGCTGATGGGCGCGCCCGATTCCGGCAGGATCGCTGGCTGATGGATGAGTCCGATTCCGGCAGGATCGCCCGTTGATGGGCGCGCCCGATCCCGGCAGGATCGCCGGCTAATGGATGAGCCCGACCTGCGGGCGCTGATCCGCGACATCCCCGACTTCCCGAAGCCCGGGATCCTCTTTAAGGACATCACCCCGCTGCTCGCCGACGCCGCCGCGCTCGCGCACGCCGTGCGCGGTCTCGCGGCCTACGCGCGCCCGCTGGGGGTCGACTGCGTGCTCGCCGCCGAGGCACGCGGCTTTCTGCTCGGACCCGCGCTCGCACTCGAGCTCGGCGCGGGGTTCCTACTCGCGCGTAAGCCCGGCAAGCTGCCCTACGAGACCGTCAGCGCCGAGTACCTGCTCGAGTACGGCTCCGGCGAGCTCGAGCTGCACAGCGACGCCGTGCGCCGCGGAACACGCGTGCTAGTCCACGACGACCTGCTCGCGACCGGCGGTACCGCGAGCGCCCTATGCGAGCTCGTCGCGCAGCTCGGCGGCGAGGTCGTCGGCTGCGGCTTCCTCGTCGAGCTCGCCTTCCTCGGCGGGCGCGAGCGCCTGCGCCCGCACGACGCGCACGCGCTGATCTCCTACGCCTCGTAGGCTTAGTGTCGTGCCGACCACGCGCCGCACCCGCGCGATCGCCGCGCCCGCGCAAGACATCTGGGAGCTGATCGACGACCCGCATCACCTGCCGCGCTGGTGGCCGCGCGTCGCGCGCGTCGAGTCCGTCGAGCCGACCGCCTTCACCGAGGTCCTCGCGAGCCGTCGCGGGCGGCTCGTCCGCGCCGACTTCCGCGTCGTCGCCCGCGACGAGCGCGACCTCGTGTTGCGCTGGTCCCAGCAGGTCGAGGAGACCCCCTTTGCACGCGTGCTCGCCGCCGCCGAGACCGAGCTGCGCCTGGAGCCCGCCGGGCGCACCACAAACGTCACGATCGAGCTGCGCCAAACCCTGCACGGACTCTTCCCCAACCTGGGGGCCAGCCGCGTCCGCCGCGCTGCGCGCGCGACCCTCGACGAGGCCCTCGACGGCCTGGAGCGGATCGTTGGCTAGCGACGTCTCTAACGCGCCGGTACCCGCGATGCGCTGGTGGGGCTGGGGCGCGCCCGACCGCGCGCCAGGCCTGCCCCCGCACGCGCTGGACTTCCTGCGCGAGAGCGTCGGCATCGCCGCGCAGCCGCGCCCGCCGGTCGCGCTCGCGAATGTCCAGCTGCCGCAGTCGGGACTCGACCGGGAGATACTCGCCGAGCTGCGCGGGCTGCTGGGCGAACGCGGAGTGCGCGACGAGCATGGCGAGCGCGTCCTGCACGCCGCCGGCAAGGGCTACCCCGATCTCGTGCAGCTGCGCGCCGGCGAGCCACACGGCGCGCCCGACGCGGTGCTCTATCCAACCGACCCCGCGCAACTCGCGCCGCTACTCGAGCTCTGCGCGCGCCGCTCGCTCGCACTGGTCCCCTTCGGCGGGGGCACCAGCGTCGTCGGCGGCCTGGAACCCCTCCGCGGGGTGCACCGCGCGGCGCTCGCGCTGGACCTGCGCGAGCTCGCCGACATCGTCGCGCTCGACCGCGAGTCGCGAATCGTCGTCGCGCAGGGCGGCCTGCGCGTACCGGCGCTCGAGCGCTGGCTGGGCTCGAGCGGTCTGACACTCGGTCACTTCCCGCAGTCCTACGAGTACATCTCGTTGGGCGGCTGCGCGGCGACGCGCTCGGCCGGTCAGGCCTCGACGGGCTATGGGCGCTTCGAGGAGCTCGTGCTCGGCCTGCGGTTGGCGGCGCCCGCCGGAGAGATCGCCCCGGCCGCACGGCCGGCGAGCGCCGCCGGACCCGACCTGCGCGAGCTGCTGGTCGGCTCGGAGGGCACGCTGGGCGTGATCCACGAGCTCACGCTGCGCGTGCGTCCCGTCGCAGAGCAGAGCCGCTACGAGGGCGTCTTCTTCGCCGACTTCCAGGCCGGCGCCGCCGCGCTGCGAGCGCTCGCGCAGGAGGAGCTTGCGCCCGCCGTCACACGACTCTCCGATGAGGCCGAGACTCGCATGTCGCTGGCACTCGCCGGCAGCGGTGGGATCAAGGGTCGCGCCGGTCGCGCCTACCTGGGGGTTCGTGGCTACGGCGCCGGCTGCCTGGCGATCCTTGGCTTCGAGGGCTCCGCGCGCGAGCTCGCCGTGCGTCGCCCCGCCGCGCTGGAGGTCGTCCGTCGCCACGGCGGACTGCCCGTCGGACGCGCGCCTGGGGAGGCCTGGCGCGCGCAGCGCTTCGCCGCACCGTACCTGCGCGATGAGCTGCTCACATACGGTGTGATGGTCGAGACGCTCGAGACCGCCACGACCTGGTCGAAGCTGCACGAGCTCTACCGTGCCGTCGCGCGCGCGATCGAGGGCTCGCTGGCCGCGCAGGGCACGCCGGGCCTTGTGCTCTGCCACATCTCACACTTGTATGAGACCGGCGCGTCGCTGTACTTCACGTTCCTCGCGCGCCAGCGCGAAGGCGAGGAGCTGGCACAGTGGCATGCCGTTAAGCAGGCCGCCGGCGACGCGATCGTCGCCCACGCCGGCACGATCACCCACCATCACGCGATTGGGACCGCGCACCTGCCGTGGATGGGGCGCGAGGTCGGTCCGGTCGGGCTCGAGGCGCTGCGCGCATTGAAGGCGCAGCTCGATCCCCTCGGAATCATGAACCCCGGCAAGCTCCTGCCGGATTAGTCGAGCGTGAAGGTGCCACCCAGCGCGACCGGGCCGGGGTGCGAGGGATGGTGGCTGGTCTCGGTCGTCACGATGATGCGGCTGTAGTCGCCCGCGCTGCTCGGCAGCGGTCCGCCGCCTTCCACCAGGCCGCTGGTGCTCGCTGCAGGCAGGCTGCCGAGCGGATAGTCCGGTGTGCTGCCCGCTGCGCCTTCGAGCCAGACCGCGTAGAAGCTGCCGCTCGGGGGGGTCGGCAGGCCTTTCGCGAAGACGTAGAACGCGTGCCTGCCTTTCTGAGTCAGCACGTATGCGACGCCGACCGCTTTGCTCGTTGCCGGATCGGGCGGCGTCAGTTCCAGCGCCTTGCCATGACTCGTCGACGACGCGCCCGTCGAGGTGCCTGACGTCGAGGTGCTCGTCGTCGAGGTGCTCGTCGTCGAGGTGCCCGTCGTGGTGTTGCTCGAAGTGCCTTTGCCGGCGTTCGTCGAGGTGCTCGTGCTCCCGCCGTGTGTCGTCGTCGTGGAGGCACTCGGCTGCGTGGCGCCGTGTGATCCGCCGTTACTACCTCCACCTCCGCCGACACCGACGACCAGCAGCACGACGACTACCACGATCGCCGCGAGCGCTCCGAGGATGACCGCGCCGCCGACGCGCGAGCTCGATTGTCGCGGCGCGCCCGGCGAGGGTGGGGGTGGGCTCGAGGCCTCCGCGCTAGTCAACGCGGCCGCGCTCGGAGCCGGTTTGCGCGTGGTCCGCGCGGGGCGCTCACCGCCGACGCGGGTCGTGCTCGGTGCGGTGTCGCCGGCGGCGGGGATCGTCGGCAGCGAGCGCGCCGCCAGGGGTGCCAGCTCGCTGACGAGGGCCTCGGCCCAGGCGCGTCCCGCCGCGGAGCCGGCGAGGAAGTCACGTGTCTGGTTCGCACCGGCGGTGCTCTGCTGCCCGAGTAGGTACTCGCCCAGCTGCTCGCGCTCGGGGGCGCTCAGTCCGCGCGCCTGGCTCGGCGCGAGCAGCGCGAGCGCGGAGTGCGCGCGATCGTGCACGGCGCGCTCTTGGATTCCAAGCATGTCAGCGACCTCGGCGTAGCGCTTGCCGCGGCGCAGCAGCAGCGAAAGTACTGCGCTGAGGTCGGGGGGGATGCTGTCGAGGCGGCTCATCGGCGGTCTAGGCTATCGTGGCGCCCCGATGAGTATCCCCAGCGCGGAGCAGCTCAACGAAGTGCTGCTCGGTTTCGACCGCCATTACGGCCTGCAGCTGCTGGAGGTCTCCGAAGAGCTGGTGCGCGCGCAGGTCGATGTGCGCGACGAGCTCAAGCAGCCCGCCGGACTGATTCACGGCGGCGTCTACGCGTCGATGGCCGAGGCAATGGCGTCGCTGGCGACCGGCCTCTCGGTGCTCCCGCAGGGTCTGACTGCGATGGGTCTCTCGAACAACACGAGCTTCTTGCGACCGGTGACGGCGGGCACGGTCCACGCTCGCGCGACGCGACTGCACCGCGGTCGCACGACATGGGTGTGGGACGTGCAGTTCAGCGACGACGACGGGCGTCTCTGCGCGGTGACGCGCATGACGATCGCTGTGCGCGCTATCCGCCTGAGCTGACCGGCACGATCGGCGCCACCGGCGGTTGTTGCGAGGGGAGCGGTGTTTGCGCAAAGGCCGTCGGCTGCGGGCGCGGCAACGGCGAGCCGGGCAGCTCGACGGCATTGATGCTCACCATCGCCTCGCTCGCCGCATGCGCGAGCGCGGGGCTGTCGGCGTAGACGTCGACGACGACGCCGCCGGTTGAGACCTCGATCGTGCGCCCGTTCTGCGCAAGCGTACTCGCGACCCCACGCACCGAGATCGCGCGCTGCGGGGTCGAGCCTCCCGGGCGGAAGCTGTTGTCGGGAGAGGTCACGATTTCCAGGGGCGTCACGCAGACGCTCTCGCCTCCCTGCCGGCAGTTGCCGTATTTGATCGTGTACGCGCCGCTCGCGTCATGCGCGACGCTGATGATCGGCAGGTCGCGGAAGGCGCCCCCGAGCCAATAGATCGGGTATTCACGCTGCATCGCCAGTGGCTCTAGGAAGCTCGGCGCGACCCGCTCGTCCTGGATCGTGTTGGCGCAGGCGCTCAACGCGAGTCCGCAGAGTGCGAGCAGAGTCGTTGCGGTCAGGGCGGCGCGTAGACGCGCGGGCAGCGAGCGGGGCACCGGCGCAGGGTAGCGGCCGCCGTCAGCCGCGGTAGCGATTGGTGATCGGCATCCGGCGGTCGCGACCGAACGCGCGCGTCGAGAGCTTGATCCCGGGCGGAGCCTGACGGCGCTTGTACTCCGCGCGGTCGACTAGTGCGACCACGCGCTCCACCTCGCTTGCTGGCAGACCCTGCGCGATCAGCTGCTCGGGACTGCGGTCGAGCTCGATGTAGCCCTGCAGGATGCGGTCGAGCAGCTCATAGGGCGGTAGCGAGTCTTCGTCGCGCTGGTCTGCGCGCAGCTCCGCCGAGGGGGCGCGCGCGATGATCGAGGCCGGGATCGGCGCTTGCGCGCGACTCCCCACCAGCTTTGCACCGTGCGCGCCGCCGGTGTCGCCGGCCGCGGCGGCGCCCGCCGGCGAGTTGCGCCACTCGCACAAGCGGTAAACGAGTGTCTTGGGTACGTCCTTGATCACCGCGAAGCCCCCCGCGAGGTCGCCATAGAGCGTCGTGTAGCCGACCGACATCTCCGACTTGTTCCCCGTCGCTAGCACCAGCCATCCGAACTTGTTGGAGAGCGCCATCAGCAGGTTGCCGCGGATGCGCGCCTGTAGGTTCTCCTCAGTCAGATCCGGCGGGCGATCGCCGAACGGCTCGCGCAGCGTCGCCATGTAGGCGTCCATCGTGGCCTCGATCGCGAGCTCGTGCGCCTGTATACCGAGTGCTGCCGCCAGCGTGCGTGCGTCGTCCTGCGTCGCGGCGGAGGAGAAGCGCGAGGGCATGATCGCGACGCTCACACGCTCGCCGCCCAGCGCGTCGGCAGCGATGCACGCGACGAGCGCCGAGTCGATCCCACCGGAGAGGCCGAGCACGACATGCTCGAAGCCGTTCTTCTCGACGTAGTCGCGCAGCCCGAGTGTCAGCGCCGCATAGATCTCGCTCTCTGGTGGCGCCAGCGAGGGACGCGGTGACTCGCGCGCGCCGAGGTCACAGATCAGCAGCTCCTCCTCGAACTGCGCGGCTCTCGCGATCGTCGTGCCATCGGGCGCGAGGACGAAGGAGTGCCCGTCGAAGACCAGCTCGTCCTGTCCGCCGACGAGGCCGCAAAAGGCGATGTAGACCCCGTGCTCGCGTGCGCGCTCGGCAAACAGGCGCTCGCGCTCATCGCCCTTGCCGGCGTGGTACGGCGAGGCCGAGATGTTGAGGATCAGCCTCGCGCCGGCCGCGGCCTCCTCGGAGGCGGGCGGCCCTGGGCGCCAGAGGTCCTCGCACACCGTGAGGCCGATGCGCTCGGAGCCAATGTCGATCACCGCGCCACCGTTGGCTCCCGCTTGGAAGTAGCGCTGCTCGTCGAAGACGCCGTAGTTGGGCAGATGCGTCTTGCGGTAGATCATGTCGATGCCGCCGTCCCTGAGTACCGCCGCCGCGTTGTAGACCGCCTCGGCGTGCTCGGGAAAGCCGACGACCGCGATGATCCCCTGCGCGTGCGTTGCGAGTCGCTCCAGCGCGGCGCGTGCATCGCTGAGGAAGTGCTCGCGCAGCAACAGGTCCTCGGGCGGATAGCCGGTCAACGCGAGCTCGGGAAACAGCACCAGCTCTGCGCCCTGCTCGCGCGCCGAGTCGATGCCGGCCGCGATTCGCTGCGCGTTGCCGTCGATGTCGCCGACGGTGGCGTTCAGCTGGCAGAGGGCCAGACGCACGCTCAGGGCTTGGCGGGCGCGGCTTTGCCGGCTACCGAGCTGCTCGCCTGCGCGCTCGAGCGTGCCTTTGTCGGAGCTTTCGCTTTGACTTTGGTTTTCGCTTTGGCTGGGCTTTTAGCGCCGTTGGCCTTACCGGACTGCCTTGCGGGAGTCGCCTTCGCCGGGCGCCGCCGTGGCGAGGAGCTCCCACGGGAGCCCGGCACCTGAGCCGCCCGCGCGAGCTGGCGCACCGCGTGCTCGAGGTCTAGCGCGATCACGTCCAGGTCGGGCAGCGCGTCGTAATCGCCGAGCAGGCCGAAGCCAAGATGGCCGTTGTAGCTCATGACCGCGATCCCGAGCGCCTGGCGGCGCGCGAGTGGCACGACGGGATAGAGCGAGCGTAGCCGGTGACCGAGCAGGTAGAGCGGAAACTGCGGTCCCGGGACGTTGGTTACGACGAGGTTGAAGTAGCGCTGTCGTGCCTGCAGCCGCGCGGCCTGGCTGAGGATCGTCGGCGGCGCGAAGCCCGCGAGGTTCGTCAGCGCCTGCGCGCCGACGGCCTGATTGGAGCGCTTGAGGTTCTCCATCGCGAGGCGGATCTGCTCCAGGCAGTCCGCGGGGTCCTCGACCCCGACCGGCAGCGGCGCCCACATCGCGGCGACCTGGTTGCCGAGCGCGCCGCGCTGGCTCTCGGCGCGCACCGAGACTGGCACCATCGCCTTGAGCACGAGACCCGTCGTGTCGTGCCCACCGCGCCGCAGCCAGCGGCCCAGCGCGAGGCTGACCGAGGCGAGCACGACGTCGTTGAGCGTGCCGCCGAGCGAGTCCTTGATGCTCTTGAACAGCGCGAGGTCGGCGTCGACGAAGGTGTAGCGCCGGTGCGGGCCGATGTCGACGTTCAGCGGCGAACTCGGCGCCGGCGCGTTGATGCCCGCGAGCGTCGTCGCGCCGATGCTCTCGATGTTGTGGCGCAGCTGGGCCAGCGCGCGGCGGGGGCGGCGCACGATTCTGCGTGCGCCGCGTGCGATCTCGCCGGGCACAGTCGTGCGTTCGAGGAGTGCCTCGCCCAGCAGCTTCGCCGGTCCCGGCAGCGGCCGCGGCGCCCACGGCTCGGTGCGACTCGGCGACACAGCCGGCTCGGCGGCCGTGTCGAACAGCACGGTCGTGATGTCCACGCCGGAGATCCCGTCGACCAGCGCATGATGCGTCTTCGCGATCAGTGCGAAGCGCTGTCCGGCCATGCGGTCGACCAGCCAGATCTCCCACAGCGGCTTGGAGCGATCCAGGCGCTGGGAGAACAGTCGCCCCGCGAGCTGCTTGAGCGCGGCCTCGTCGCCGGGGCGCGGCAGCGCGGTGTGACGGATGTGGTAATGCGGGTTGAAGTGGGGGTCGTCGGTCCACACCGGCCGGCCCTGGTCGAGCGGCACATGGGCCAGTCGCTGACGGTAGCGCGGCACGAGGTGCAGCCGGCTGAGGACATGGTCGACGAGCTCCTGCGGCGTCGGCGCCTGGCCTTCGAAGATCATCACTGACGCGACGTGCATGTGTGCCGTCGAGTTGTCCTCGAGGTGCAGGAACGCGGTGTCCAGTCCGGTGAGTCGATCGGGGTTCGCCATCAACTGATTGTCGCTGCTCGGCGACGGCGAGTCAACGACTGCAGCCGAAATAGTCGCGAAATGGTTCGTCAGCGCTGCACCCGAGGTGGATCGGAACGGGAACGATCACGTCATTCCGGTGGCGGAGGCCGGCGCGGTGATCGTGCCGCGGGCGGTCGGTGAAAGCGTCCGGTCGACGGCGCGCATCCCCGGCAGCAGCAGGCCGCCCAGCGTCGCCGCGGCGCCGGCAAGGCCGGCGCCGATCAGTGTCGCGCGCACCCCGAGTGTCGCGCTGAGTGGTGCTGTCAACGCAAAGGACACCGGCAGCAGCCCGATCGAGATCAGCCAGTCCAGACTCGAGACGCGCCCGAGCATGTGGCCTGGGACGTGACGCTGCTTGATCGTCGCCCAGACGATTGTCCCCGCCGTCTCCAGCAGGTTGAAGGCGAGGCTCGCCAGCATCAGCTGCCAGATCGCGTTTGCCAGCCCGTAGCCCGCGACGGCGAGCGTCGCGAGCCCCCAGACGCAATAGATGAAAGAGATGCTGCGCGACGGCAGCCCACTGCGCGCCATCGCGAGCGCGCAGGCAACCGAGCCAAGGCCGCCCGCGCCGAGGACGAGGCCGAGCTGCATGCCGTTGCCGCTGAGGACGTGCTTGACCATGTACGGCAGCAGCACCTCGGCGGGTCCCATGAACAGCAGGTAGGCGATCCCGGCGCTCACGAAGGTCCCCCACAGCCAGACATGGCGGCGCACGTAGGCGAAGCCCTCGCGCAGCTCGCCGCCGCTGGCGAGCGCGCGTGGCTCGTCTGGCGTGTGTTGATTGTTCTCGCCGAGACCCCGCCGCGCGCGTACGTACGCGCGCGCGGCGGGGTCTCCAGCGGACATTGCAGACAGCGCCGCGGCCGAGGCGAGGAACGTCGCCCCGTCGGCGAGGAACGCGGCGCCCGGACCGAGCAAGCCGACGAGTACGCCCCCCACCGCCGGTCCCACCAGACGCAGCGCCAACGGGCGCACGACCTGCTCGAGTGCGTTGGCCTGGCCGAGCTGCGACGCCGGCAGCAGCTCCGGCAGAATCGCGTCGCTGGCCGGGTCGAAGAACGCCTGGGCGCCACCGTAGAGCGCGACGAGCACCATCATCTGCCACAGGTGCAGCGTCCCGCCGATCGCCAGCGCTGCGAGCAGCGCGAGCAGAATCGCGCGCATCAGGTCCGCGAGCAGCATCACGCGGCGGCGGCTGTGCCGGTCGCTCACGACCCCGCCGAACAGCAGCAGGGCGATCAGCGGCACGGTCATCGCGATGCCGAGCAGGGCAAGCGCAGACGGCGCGTTGGAGATGGTGTACGCCTGCCAGGCGAGCGCCACCAGGAACGCACCGTCCCCGAGTAGCGAGACGCTGCGTCCGGCGAACAGCAGTCGGAAGTCGCGGTTCGCGAGGACGCCGCTACGCAACATCACGCGGGGCCGCCAGCGGCTCGTCGGACTGCAGTCCGCTCGCCTCCGGCCTGCCCGCGAGGTAGTCGGCGAGGTGTCCCGACTCCATCGGGTGTGCGAAGTGGAAGCCCTGGCCGAGCTCGCAGCCGAGGTCGCGTAGCCGGCTGAGTTGCTCGTCGAGCTCGATGCCCTCCGCGACAACCTCCAGCGAGAGCGAGCTGCCGAGCGCGACGACCGCGCTCGAGAGGTCGATCGCCTCGCGGGTCGTGTCGGGGCGCAGGAAGGAGCGGTCCATCTTGATCACGTCGACCGGGAAGCGGCTGAGGTAGCTCAGCGACGAGTAGCCGGTGCCGAAGTCGTCCATCGCGACGCGCACGCCGAGCGCGCGCAGTTCCTTGAGCTTGACGACCGCGATGTCGGGGTCGTCGATCAGCATCGACTCGGTGATCTCGAGAGTCAGCAGGCTGGGCTCCAGGCCCGACTCCGCGAGCGCGTCGCGGACGTCGGAGATCACGTCGCTGTGCTGGAGCTGCTTGACCGAGAGGTTCACGCACATGTACAGGCTCCCGTCCGCCCCGTTCTCCGCCCACAGGCGCTGTACCGCGACCGCCTGACGGCAGGCCTCGCGCAGCACCCAGCGCCCGATCGGGACGATCAAACCGGTCTCCTCGGCGAACGGGATGAAATCCCCGGGGACGACGAGGCCGCGCTCGGGATGGTGCCAGCGCAGCAGCGCCTCCATTCCCGCGACGCAGCCATCGGCGAGGCGCACGATCGGCTGGTAGTGCAGCTCGAACTGGCCGTTCTCCAGGGCGCGCTGCAGGTCGGCGCGCAGCTCCAGGCGCGCCAGTACACCGGCGTGCATCTCGGGCTCGAACAGGCGGTAGCCGCCCTTGCCGTCGCGCTTGGCGATGTACATCGCTGCGTCAGCGTCGCGGATCAGCTCGTCGGCGCCGGCGCCCGAGGTTCCCTCAAGGATCGAGATCCCGATGCTGCCACGTACGACGAGCTCCTTGCCGGCGACCATCAACGGTCGGCGCAGATCCTCGAGCACGCGCTCGGCGACGTCGACCGCGGTCTGCGTGCTGTCGAGGTCCTCGAGCAGCACCACGAACTCGTCGCCGCCGAAGCGCGCGGCGGTGTCGCTCGTGCGCACGCTCGCCGACAGGCGCTTGGCGACATCGATCAGCGCTGCGTCGCCGGCGCCGTGGCCGAGGCTGTCGTTGATCGTCTTGAAGTCGTCGATGTCGAGGAAGATCACGCCGAGCTCGCGCTCCTCGCGGCGCGCGCGGCCGATCGCGTGACGCACGCGCTCGACGAACAGTGCGCGGTTGGGCAGGTTGGTCACAGGATCGTGAAAGGCTTGATGGGCGAGTTGCTCCTCGAAGACCTTGCGCTCGGAGATGTCGCGCGCGTTGAGCACGATGCCGCGCACGTGCTTGTCGTCGAGCAGGTTGGTGTGCAAGATCTCGAACTGGCGCACGCTGCCGTCGCGATGGCGCAGCGTGCACTCGATGACCTGCCCGTCACGTCGCGCGTAGCGAGACCCATCGGCGAGCAGCTGCAGCAATCGGCTCGCGTCCTCCTTGGCGACGATACGGTCGAAGCGGGTTCCGACGAGCTCGTCCGGGGGATAGCCGAGCACGTGCTCGCACGAGGGGCTCTGGTAGGTGATCGTCGCGTCGGCGCCGACGACCGTGATCAGGTCGCTGGAGTGCTGCACGAGTGACGCGAAGCGCTCCTCGCTGCTGCGCCGCTGGATCTCAGCGTTCAGGCGCGCCTTCTCCTCGGCGAATGCGCGCTCGCGGCTGGCTGACTGCTCCTGCTGGCGCACCAGTCCGACCATCCGCATCACGACGAAGCCGAACAGCACCATCGATGCGCAGATGATCACGATCAGGTCGAGGTCACCGCGGCGCGACTCCTTGAGCAGGATGCAGATCGGGGCGATCAGCGAGGCCCCGGTCAGCAGTGTCAGGCGCAGCGTCGTGAGCTTAGCCTCGCGGCTGCGGACCGGCTCGTCGAGGTCCACCATCGAGGGGTGCAGCGCGGCGGTTCCCCACAGCAACTGGTAGGAGAACCAACCGAGGTCGAGCAACAGCTGATGGTGGAAGGCACCTTCAAGCGTCATCACCCCGTAGACGAAGTCGGTGCTCAACAGCGCGAGGATGCTCGCGCTCAGGAAGTAGAAGGACGGGCGTCGTCGGCCGGCGTCGAGCACGAGCCGGATCGCTGCCGCGAGCAGGATGATGTCGCCGAGCGGATAGGCGACGGAGACGAGCTTCGGCAGCAGTTCCAACGAGCCGTCGTGCAGGTAGGGCGCGATCTGCAAGACCCACGAGAGCAGCGAGAGCCCGAGCGTCAGGATCGCCGCGTCGATCAGCGTGTTGCGGTTGCGCTGCGGGTTGCGCCGGCGCACGAGTAGCAGCAGCCCCAGCATCTGCGCGGGATAGACGGTGAGGTAGATCGCATCGCCGATCGAGGGGAACGGGACTTCGCCGTGCAGGATGTAGCGCGGGTAGCTGTAGGTGTAGACGTCGCCCAGCCAGTAGAGGAAGAAGCCGAACGCGAACAGCCACCACGGCAGCGCGTATTTGGGTTTATTGCGGCGGATACCGACGATCACGGCGATCCAGCTGGTCAGGCCAAGGGTGTTGAAGAACGCCGGGTTGCCCTTTAGCGGCGGCACCAGCATGTACAGGAAGGCGCCGATCGCGCCAAACGCCAGATAGCCCTGCCACAGCTGTGGACGCGGGCGGGAGGTCATACCGCCTCGCGCTCCGCGTGGGCCGCCGCCGACTGCAGCTCGCCGTGCTCTGCGAGCTCGCCGAGGACGGCGATCAACGCGTCGACTTCGCCGTCGGTGTTCGCGGCGGTGAGCTGCACGCGGAAGCCGACCTCGGCCTTGGGTACGAGTGGGTAGGCGGCGAGCGTCACGTAGATGCCGCGCTCGAACAACAGCCGCCCGACGGCGTCGATGCGCGTGTGCTCGCGCAGCGGGACCTCGACGATCGGCAGCTGCGAGCGGTTGGGCGTATGGGCGTCGAGCTCGGCCAGCGCGTCCAGGACGCGGACGCTGTGGCGATGCACGATGCCGCGCAACGCGTCGCCGCGGCGCTCGTTGACGTCGAGGCCCGCGAGCACCGTCGCCAGCGAGGCGGTCGGGGAAGGACCGGAGTACAGGTAGGGGGGTGCCGCGACCTTCAGGAGGTTCTTGACCTCGGTCGGGCAGGCGATGAACGCGAGCAGCGAGGAGTACGCCTTAGAGAAGCCGCCGACGAGGACCAAGTCGTCGTAGCTCTCATCGAAGTGGCGCACGATGCTGTTACCGCGCGCGCCGTAGGGACACGACTCTTCCGGGGCGCGCTCGCCGATCACGCCGAAGCCGTGCGCGTCGTCGACGTAGAGCAACGCGCCGTGCCGCCGCGCGACCTCGGCGAACGCGCGCAGGTCGGGTGGGTTGCCGGTCATGCTGTTGACGCCGTCCATACACACCAGTCGCGCGCGGTCGCGCTCTGCGGTCAGCAGCTCATCTAGATGCTCGGGGTCCTCGAAGCGGAAGCGGCGGACTGCGGCACCACGCGCACGGGCGACCTGGCAGCCGTCGTACATCGTCTTGTGTGCGCGCGCGTCGAGGAAGATCGTCCCCGAGGCCGCGAGCACCGGGATCACCGAGGCATGGATGTGGGTAATGGTCGGCAGCACCAGTGAGTCCTCGCAGCCGAGCAGCGCCGTGAGACGCTCCTCGATCTGCTCGTAGAGCGCCGGGCTGCCCAGCAGGCGCGACCAGCTGGGATGCGTGCCCCATTGCTCAAGGAACGCGGGGACCGCCTGAATGATCTCGGGATCGAGGTCGAAGCCGAGGTAATTGCAGGAGGCGAAGTCCGCGAGCCACTGCTCGCCGACGCGGATCATGCGGCCATCGATCTCGTCGATCACCGCGTCCATCATCGGGTGCGCGGCACGCAGTGCCTCGATGTCGTGCAACGACTCCAGCCAGTGGTCGATCCAACGGCCCGCCGGCCGTGACGCCGCAGCGCGCCTTGAGGGCGCGAGGGTGGGGGAGGCGAGCCGACCGTTGGTGAGCAGTGAAGATGACATATTCGAATGCCCAATCGGACTGCTGCGGCGATGCCTTGATACTTAGAAGTTCAACTAGGCATTTCGCGCAGCGCGCGTATGGGTGAGAGACATCCCTCGCCAAACCGCTTGAGCACCAGACAGGGTTATCGGCGATGTGTGCTCTAGGGCACACAAACGCTACAAATGCTCACTTAACCTGTTCCAGCTCGTTCAAGAGCGATTATTTCGCCGAGTCGTCCCCGTTGTTGGGGGCGAGCGGGGGACCCACTGCCGAGTCTCGCAGGAAAGCGATTCGGATGGGGCGAATCGGCCGTCGTTCTATGGCCGTAACGCTGGATCGGCGCACGCCTTCGTGCGCACGGTGCGGCGCGAGCCCGACAGCTAACCCCGTAGGCGTAGACGCAAGGAGGAATATGTACGTCCCCGCAACGCTTGCGCTGCCCGTGACGCCATTGAGCCAGACCGGTGTGCTGGCTACCCAACCACCGACCGGCGAAGCCGCTTCGCAGCTGTCGCCGTTGCACACCAAGCTGCACGTGCGCGGTGCCGACCTCGACGTGCTCGCCGGCAGCAGCACGACGATTGCCGGCACGCTGCTGCCGCGGCTCGCTGACCAGCGGGTCGTACTCCAGCTGCGTCGCCACCACGGCGGCTGGCGGACCGTCGCCGCGACGCACACCGGTGCGCGCGGGCGCTACCGGTTGAAGCTGCGCATGGGCGCGCTCGGCAGCAAACCCGCGCGCGTGCTGTTCGCGGGTGACGCGCGGGCGCGCGGCTCGCATCGACGCCTTGGGCTGCTCAGCGTCTTTCGCCTCGCCGGAGCTTCGTGGTACGGAGGGGGAGGGAGCATGGCGTGCGGCGGCTGGCTGACGAGTTCGACGTTAGGAGTCGCGAACAAGACGCTGCCGTGCGGCACGCTTGTGACGCTGCGCTATGACGGGCGCACGGTTCGCGTGCCGGTCGTCGACCGCGGCCCCTATGTGGCCGGCCGCGAATACGACCTGACCGAAGCGACCAAGCGCGCGCTGGGCTTCGAAGGGACGGGCGACGTGTGGGCGACCCGGTGAGTGCCGCGGGATGCATGTGACGGGCGCCGGGCACGGTCTCGTCCGGGCGTGAGAGGGCCAGGCGCATAAGTGAGTTGGCCGGACATGTAGGTGAGCAGTTGCGGACCCCGCCGCGCGCACACGCGTACGCGCGGCGGGGTCCTCGAGCGAGAGTTCCGCCCCAACCCGACGCTAGAGTCCCGCCCAACTGCAAGTCACGCATATTGGAGGTCGCGCGACATGAGCGAACAAGTTCCCTTCGCCAACTACCAGTACGAGATCTACCTGCGTGCAATGGGCGGTCAGCGCCCGGCGCGCACGCTGGACTGGAGGACGCTCGAGCGCGATGCGTACCGGCTGCTTGCGGAGGGACCGCGCGGCTACATACAGGGTGGCGCGGGTCTGGGGGAGACGATGCGCGCCAACCGCGAGGCGTTCGACCACTGGCGCCTGCAGCCGCGGATGTTGCGCGACGTCTCGCAGCGCACGCTCGCGCGTACCCTGCTGGGAACACCACTGCCGGCACCGGTGCTGCTCGCGCCGATCGGTGTCCAGACGCTTGCGCACCCCGAGGGGGAGCTCGCGGTGGCGCGTGCGGCGGCTGAGGTGGGCATACCGTTCATCGCGAGCACGGCGGCCTCGCACACGATCGAGCAGATTGCGCAGGCGGCGGGCGAGCTGCCGCGTTGGTACCAGCTCTACTGGCCGCGCGACCGCGAGCTCGCGCGTAGCTTCGTGGCACGCGCCGAGCGGGCCGGCTATGAGGCGATCGTGCTCACGCTCGACACCTGGATGCTGGGCTGGCGCCCGGCCGACCTGACGAACGGCTTCCTGCCGTTCCTGTGGGGCGAGGGCAACCGCAACTACCTCGAGGACCCGGTCTTCCGCGCCGCGCTGCCGGCCCCGCCGGAGGAGAACATGCAGGCGGCGATCGGCCACTGGGCATGGGAATTCTCGAACCCCGCGATCACCTGGGAGGACCTGGCCTTTCTGCGCGAGATCACCGAGCTGCCGATCGTGCTGAAGGGCATCTTGCACGCCGACGACGCGCGCTTGGCGGTCGAGCACGGCGTTCAGGGTGTGATCGTCTCGAACCACGGCGGGCGCCAGGTCGACGGCGCCATCGGCGCGCTCGACGCGCTTCCGGAGGTCGTGGCGGCTGCGGACGGCCGCTGTGAGGTGCTCTTCGACAGCGGCATCCGCTCCGGCGCGGACGCGCTCAAGGCACTCGCGCTGGGCGCCCGCGCGGTGTTGCTCGGACGCCCCTACATGTGGGGTCTGGCGCTTGGCGGCGCGCAGGGTGTGGTGGAGGTGCTGCGCTCCTTCCTGGCCGATCTCGATCTAGCGATGGCCTTGAGCGGGCATGCGACGATCGACGAAGTCGGCGTCGGCGCGCTGGTCGAGCGGCGCGGCTGAGTTACTTGCGCTTGGCTTGGTGCTCGAGCACCTTGCCAAAGGCACTCTCGAGCTGTGCGGTCATGCGCTGCTTGAACAGTGCAAGTAGCGCCTCGGAGGCCAGCGGCCGCAGCGAGCCGACGGCTTCGATCAGCTCGTCCCAGCGCTCGTCGGGCTGACCGGCCTGCTCGAAGGGCTCCCAGAGCTCTTTGAGGAAGAGCTTCGTGAATGCGCGTGAGATCGATTCGCAGTCGCGGCTGACGCGCTCGACGAGGGCCAGCGCGGCGTGCAGCGAGATCCCGAGACCGACGACCTCCTCGGCGGCTCCCATCAACGCCGGGCTGGGAACTTCAAAGCGCCCTTCGCCGAGCGGGACGAGCAGCTTGAGCTTGCGGATGCGCTCGATGTCCTTCGCGTCGACGGGACCGAAGCGCTTTGCGAGTTCCTCGCCGGTGATGACTTCGGGAGTCTCGGACTCGAACGGTGTCGTCACGGCGCGGCGCAGACCGAGCAGGCGCTCGGCCAGGCCGTCGGAGCCGCTCAAGAGCCGTGCGATCGCGGCGAGGTTGAAGCCGTCGGCCTGCAGGTCGAGGATCAGGCGCAGCCGCGCGACGTGATCGGCGTTGTAGTAGCCGACACGCGCGCGGACATCCGGTGGCGGCAGCAGGCCGCGCGTGTGGTGGTTGCGGATGTTGCGCACCGACATCCCGACCGCGGCGGCAAGTTGCTCGACGGTGAGGTCATAGCCGGAGGAGGAGTCTTCGGTTTGGGATCCCTGCGGTGCGACATCGGCATGCGGGGAATCGCTGCCGGCGGCTGGGGAGGTGCCGGCGGGTGTGGAGGTCTCGGCGGGTATGGAGGCACTGGCGCCTGTGGAGGCGCGACGGCTCGCGGATCGATTCCGCTTGGCGCGCGGGGCCTCGAGGGTCTCTGAAACTGGAGCAGTCATCGCGATTCCAAGATACCATGTTTGATGCTCCCTCAAATGAGGTAGCATTGATCCAGGTCGCCATGCTCTTCGCGTTCTCGCACTCCAACCGCTGCCGGCTCGGCACCACCACCGATGGCTGAACGCGGTGCCGTTCCACAGGTATCGCTAGGTCGGCGTCGCGTGCTGGGGCTGATCCGCTCGTTCACCTCGCCGTTGCTGCCCGACGACTACCTGGAGCTGATCAACCCGCTGTGGTCGACGCGCGAGCTGCGCGGACGCATCGAACGCATCGAGCGCGAGACGCCGAACGCCGTGACGGTGCTCGTGAAGCCCGGCTGGGAATGGCCGGGACACAAGCCGGGGCAGTATCTGCGTCTGGGCATCGAGGTCGACGGCGTGCACCACTGGCGCGCGTATTCACTGACCTCCGAGCCCGAACGCTCGGACGGCTGCATCGCGATCACCCCGAAGCTCGTCGAGGGCGGCAAGGTCTCCCCGTTCCTGTTCTCCGGCGTGCGCCCGGGCGCGATCGTGCGGTTGGGAGGCGTCGAAGGCACGTTCGTGCTGCCTGAGTCGCTGCCGCGACAGCTCCTGTTCGTGAGCGCTGGCAGCGGGATCACGCCGATCATGAGCATGCTGCGCGCGCTGGCGCGGGCGGGGAGGGTCGAGGACGTAGTGCACCTGCACTGCGCGCGCACCGAGGCGGAAGTCATCTTCGGGCGCGAGCTGCGCGAGCTGGCCGTGGGCAATCCGGGTTACCGGTTGCACGAGCGCCTGACCGGCGCGCAGGGGCGCCTGACTCCCGGTCAGCTCGACGAGCTGTGCCCGGACTGGCGCGCGCGCGAGGCGTTCCTGTGCGGTCCCGCCGGGCTGCTGGAGGCGATGAGCGAGCGCTGGCGGGCGGATGGCGAGCACGAGAAGCTGCACCTCGAGCATTTCCAGCCCGATGTGCGCGTCGGCGACGGCGAGCGTGGGCAGGGAGGAACGATCCGCTTCGTCAAGAGCGACGTCGAGGCGAGCAGCGACGGCGAGCAGCCGATCCTGCTCGCCGGCGAGCAGGCCGGGGCCGAGCTTCCCTACGGGTGCCGCATGGGCATCTGTCACAGCTGCATCGGGCGTTTGCGCGCGGGTCAGGTTCGCGATCTGCGGACCGGTCGCGTGCATGGCCAGGCCGGCGAAATGCTGCGTACCTGCATCAACGCGCCTGAGGGCGCGATCGAGATCGAGTTGTAGAAACCCCCACCAGAGGATTCCGAACATGTCTGCCACCCATAGTCCACCGGCCGCCGCGCGACTCAACGAGATCGAGGGTCCGCCGCCACGCAGCACGACATTCGAGCCGACGCCTGATCCGTCGACAGGATCGATGCCGGACTCGTCGACAGAGTCGACGCCCCGGCCGCCGGCGGATGCGATCGAGGGAGAGACCGAGAGCCCGCTGGCGCGGCTCACGCCCGCCCAGATCGAGGCGCTCGGCCGCGAGTTCGACGCGATCCACGACGAGGTGTTCGCCGAGCTCGGCGAGCGCGACGCGCGCTACATCCGCTCCACAATCAAGCTCCACCGTGCGCTTGTCCTCGCGGCGCGCGCGATGTTGAGCGGCTCTCGCTACCGGCCGCTGTGGCTCGGCGGCACGGCGGCGCTGTCGGTGGCGAAGATCCTCGAGAACATGGAGATCGGCCACAACGTGATGCACGGGCAGTGGGATTGGATGAACGACCCCGACATCAACTCGCAGAGCTGGGACTGGGACACCGCCTCGCCGGCGGACGCGTGGCGGCACTCGCACAACTACGAGCACCACACGTTCACGAACATCCGCGGCAAGGATCGCGACCTCGGCTACGAGATCATGCGCATCGACCCGCACCAGGGATGGCACCCGGTTTACCTGCTGCAGCCCTTCTACAACCTGCTCCTGATGGGCTTCTTCGAGTGGGGCGTCGCGGTGCACGATCTCAACTTCGACGCGATCCACTCCGGCGAGAAGTCAAAGCAGCAGGTGCTCGCGGAGCTGAAGGCGATCGGCGTGAAGGCGCGCCGGCAGGTCGTCAAGGACTACATCGCCTTTCCGCTGCTCTCCGCGGGCCTCGCGGCGCTGACCTCCGGACGGTCCGGATCGTCGCTCTCCGAGCGCCGGGCCTCCGCGAGAGAGGGCTTCAAGTCGACGCTCGCCGCGAACTTCACGGCGAACATCGTGCGCAACGTGTGGGCGTACTCGATCATCTTCTGCGGGCACTTCCCCGACCAGACCTACACCTTCAGCCAAGACGAGGTCGCGGACGAGACCCGCGGCGGCTGGTACGTGCGCCAGCTGCTCGGCGCCGCCAACATCGACGGCGGACCGCTCTTTCACCTGCTTGCCGGCAACCTGAGCTTCCAGGTCGAGCACCACCTCTACCCCGACATGCCCTCCAGTCGCTACGCCGAGATCGCGCCGCGCGTGCGCGACATCTGCCGTCGCTACGGGCTGCCGTACAACACGGGGCCGCTGCACAAGCAGCTCGGCACGGTGCACCGCACGATCCTGCGCCTCGCGTTCCCCGGCGGCAGGCCGCGACCGAAGCCAGGGCCCTACAAACCGTCCTAGACTCGCTGCCGCCGTCGACGCGCGAAAAGGCGCTGTCGGCGACGGCGGCGAGGGCACAACGGCGGCAACCGCAGCCTCGGCGGGGTTAAGATCGCGGCGGTGCCGGATCTCGCCCATCACCTCGCGAGCTTCGCGCGCTTCGCGACCGCTCGCGGCGAGCGCGAACGCGACGACGCCGATGCGATGCGCGAGCTCGCGACGAGTCCGCTGGAGCTCGCGCCGGGGCTCGAACTGGAATGGCTCGGCGTCGCCGGCTACCGCATGACCTATGAGCGGCAGACGCTCTACATCGACCCGTATCTATCGCGGGTGCCGCTCGCGAGCGTCATCCGCCGCCGCGCGGCGCTGGCGGATCCGGTGCTGCACGAGCGCTACCTGCGTCCGGCGGGACGCGTCGTCGGCGTGCTCGTCGGTCACACGCACTTCGACCACGCGATCGACGTCCCCGCGATCGCGCGCCGCTGCGAGTGTGCGGCTTACGGCTCGAGCTCGTTGGTCGCGCTGATGCGCCTGCACGGTCTCGCCGAGCGCGCCGTCGAAGTGCAGCCCGGCCACCGCTATGAGCTGGGGCCGTTCGTCGTGACGTTCGTCCCTAGCTTGCACTCCAAGCTGCTGCTCGGCTATGCGGTGCCATTCGACGGTGAGCTCACCTGCGAGCACCTCGACGCACTCTCGCCCTCGGCGTACCGCTGCGGTCAGGTGTGGGGCATCCACGTCGAGGTCGCCGGCATGACCTTCTACCACCAGGGCAGCGCGAACCTGATCGACGAGGCGCTGCAGCACAGCGAGGTCGACGTGTTCCTGGCGGGCATCGCCGGGCGCAGCTTCACACCGGACTACTGGGAGCGGATCCTGCGGGGGCTGGCGCCGCGGACGGTCGTGGCGAGCCACTTCGACGACTTCTTCCGGCCGCTGGACGCGGCAATGGGGTTCTCGACCAACGTCAACCTGGCCGCCGTCCCGGATGAGATCGCGCGGGTGAGTCGCGACTTCGCCGTCGCGACGTTGCCGCTGCTGGCGCCGGTGGGGTCCGTTGGCTGATCGACTCGCGCGAAGCTCTATGCTCGGGCGCCTGTTGAGCGCCGATCGTCCCTCACATCCGCCGGTCGCGAACGGCGGCTCGCGCGCTCGCTCCTCGCGCTTCTGGCTCGCGCCCGAGCGCGACGTGCGCGCGCTGTACTACAAGCACTTCGGCGACCGCCGCAAGGAGCGCCAACTGTTCTCGACGAGCTCGTTCTTCGCGACGTTCGCGACAGTGCGCGCGATCACGCACGCGATCCGCGCCGAACGCGGGCCGTTCCGCAACATCACGACGGGCGGCCGGCACCTGCACCACATGACCTTCGGTATCGCCGGCCTACTGGCGGTCGGCTACCTGTGGATGCTCGAGATCGGGATCAACGAGGAACGCTGGAGCTCGCGCGCGACGGCCGGCGCGTACGGCGCCGGCGCGGCACTGACGCTCGACGAGTTCGCGCTGTGGCTGAACCTGGAAGACGTCTACTGGGCCAAACAGGGTCGCGAGAGCATCGACGCGGTGGTGCTGTTCGGCTCGCTGCTCAGCCTCAGCGTCCTCGGCAAGGGCTTCCTCGCCGAGTTGCTGCGGACCGGAGGCGTGAAGCCGCCAGCCGCGGATTGCTAGCGTGGGTCGATGCCCCACCGCTGGCCAAGCGTGTCCTATGAGACGTGGAGGGAGACCTGCGACACGCTGCACGCGCACACGCAGGTGCTCGGCAAGTTCGCGGTCGCGCTCGCCGCGCCGGAGCCGCAACTCCAGCACGCGGCGCTGCGGCTGAGCGCGCGCGGCTGGGAGACAGCGCCGCTGCCGGCCCCCGACGGCTCGGGAGCGCTGGTGCTCGCGCTCGACCTGCACGCGCACGAAGCGCTGGTCGAGCACAGCGACGGGCAGGCGCGGCGCGTACCGCTGAGCCCCGACCGGCCGGTCGGCGAGGTCACGCGTGAGCTGCTCGACGCGACGCGCGAGCTGGCGGGCGAGGTCAGGATCGACCCGACCCCACAGGAGGTCTCGTGGAGCGTGCCGCTCGACGAGGACGACGAGCACCGGCGCTATGACAGCGCTCAGGTCGCCGCGTACTTCGCGGCCGCGACGCAGGCCGCGCTCGTGCTGGCGGCGTTCCGCGCGCCGTACCGCGGCCGCTCGACTCCGGTCAATGCGTGGTGGGGCTCGTTCGACCTGGCGGTCAATCTCTTCTCCGGCGAGCCCGCGGATCCGCCGTCGAAGGACTTCATCATGCGCAACGCGATGGACGCCCAGGAGGTCGCGGTTGGCTGGTGGCCAGGGGATGGGCGCTACGCGAAGGCCGCGTTCTACGCCTACGCGCACCCGGCGCCGGAGGGGTTCGCGTCGGCGACACTTGCGCCCGCAGCGGCGCGCTGGGAAGGCGCGCTCGGGGAGTACGTGCTCGACTGGGACGACGTCATCGCCAGCGCCGACCCGCACGCCTTCGCGCTGGACTTCGCGCGCTCGGCGTTCCGCCACGCCTGCGAGGTCTGCGCGTGGGATCCGGCGCTGCCGGCGAGCGCGGAGGGGAAACCGCCGCCGGTCGTGTGAGGTGACGCTCGCCGGTTCCGGTCAGCGGGGCCGACGGTGGTCGATCACCGCTGCTTGTGCTTGTGCTTGTGCTTGGCCTTGGCGGGTGCGAGGACGAGCGTCAGCGGGCCGCCGCTCTTGGCTGCGCCGTCGCTGCGGAGGACCTGAAGGGTGACCGGCAGGCGGTGGTGTTTGGTGGCCTTCAGGCTCGCGAGGATCGTTGCGGTGAGGTGAACCGCAACCATCTTGCGCTGCGTGCCGGCGAGGGCGAAGCTGGCACTGCCGATCGTGACCGCAATGGTCTTGGTGACGGTGCGCCTGCCCTTGTGTAAACGGCGCTTTTGCTTGATGGTCAGTCGCAGCGTGCCGTGGCAGCCCAGCGATGGCGCCGAGGCCGGAGCAGCACAGGTCAGGAGCACGGCCGCGGAGCTTCCTTTCACGATCGCGGTGGGACTAGCAGTGAGCGTGCCGGGAGCCGGCGCGCCCCTCGCGATCGCGCCGATGACGTCAACCGTCGGGGAGGTGGTGAGAGTCAGATCGGAGCTGTCGCTGGTCCCGGCCGCGTTGATCGCGACGACGCGCAGGTGATAGGTGGTGTCCGGGGCGAGCCCGGTGAGCGGGATCGAGATCGGGACGGCGGCGAGGCCGGCGCCGACGTCGATCGGTGTCGTGGAGGCGCCGTAGGCGGTGCTCGTCCCGTAGTCGACGTGCACTTCGGTATCGGCGAAGTTCGGGTTCACGTCGGCGAGCACCGTGAGTGTGCTCGCCGTGACGGCGTCGGTGCTCGCGTCGCCGATCGTCGGTGCCTCGAGGGCCTCATAGGCGCCGATGTCGGTGGCCGGGCCGATCGTGCGCGGCGCGCCGGCGAGGTCGGTGAGCGAGCCGAACGGGTCGGCGGCGCCGGCGTCGATCGTCGGCGAGCCGGGCGCCTCGTGGACATCGTCGCCGGCGGCGTCGAGGAACAGCGGTGCGGCGGTGATGTTCGTGGCGGTGCCCGGCGCGGTGATCGAGCCTTCGAGCGCGGGTTCGACGGTCGCGTAGTCGGAGTGGTCGGCGAGCAGCGTCGCCGCCGAGGGACCGGTGCCGCTGCTCGCGGCGATGCCGGTGGAGCCGTCGAAGATCGAGTCGGTCGCGGTGGCTTGCAGCGGAAAGCCGTACGCCCCGATCGACAGAGCGGTTGCGCTCGCGCCGCCGGCGAGGAAGGTGTCGTGATCGAAGCCGAGCGCCTCGGTCTGCGAAGTGCTCGTGGAGACCACGCTGAAGAAGGCTTTCGCTCCGGTCTTGGGTGCGAGGCACGCGGTGTCCGCGACGACGGTGCCATCGAACGACTCGCAGGCGACAAGGCCGTGTTCGGCGACGATCAGGTCGTGGTCGATCACGCCAGTGATCAGCGCGCCTTCGTCGCTCGCGCCGGTCGCGAAGAGCTCGATGCCGGCGACACGCGAGAAGTAGTTGAGCTCGAGGTCGAAGTGGCTCGGGGTCGAGAGAAATATCTGCGGTGCGGAGCCGGAGCCGGAGCCGTCGATCACGATCGAGTTCGAGTTGACCAGCGGCGTGGTGAGCGGGCTCGCGGCCGAGCCGTAGCTACCGGGGGCGAGCAGGACCTCGTCGTCGCTGCTCGCGCCGTTGACGGCGGTGAGGAGATCGCAGGGCGCGCTCAGCGTGCAGGGAGCCGACGAGGAGCCGGCCGGCGAGGCGAAGCGCTCGAGGCTGGCGGAGAAGCTATCCGGAGAGGATTTGGCGGTGCCGATTGCGTTGGTGGCCGTGACTTCGTAGTAGTAGGTCGCATCGGGCGCGAAGCCGCTGACCGGCAGCAGCTCGGCGACGCTGGCTGAGCCTGAGCCGGCGTCGACGGTCGCCGTCGACCCGTAGGCGGGCGTCGAGCCGTAGCGCAGGGTCACGGTGGTCTCGGCCCCGTCGGGGTTGACGAGCACCGAGACGCCGTCGTGTCCGGCGAGCGTCTGGGCGACGATCGGGACGGTCGGGGCCTCGTAGGCGCCGATGTCCATCGCGTGCCCGATCCAGCGCGGGCCGCCGCCGAGGTCGCTGACGCCACCGGCGTTTTCTTCGGTTCCGACGTCGATCGTCGAGGAGCCGCTGGACTCGTGGACGTCACCGGTCGCGGGGTCGGCGAAGGTCGGGGCGATGGCATCGATGTGATAGCTGGAGCTGCCTTTGGGCGGAGGGATCAGGTTGACGGGCTTGACTTTGCCGAAGGCGTCGTAGCTCGGCACGACGTCGAGCGTCCCGCCTTCGCCGCCACCGCCGCTGCCATCGATGTCGAAGGTCGCGCCGTCGAAGATCGTGTCGGTCGTCTTGACGGTGAGCGCGAAGTTGACCGGCCACAGGTACGCGGCGGTGCCGCCCGGCGCATAGAAGGTGTCGTTGTCGTATTCCACGGAGTGCGGGGTCGCGGGAAAGTACGAGCCGCCGTAGTTGAGGGCGTGCGCGCCGCCGGCGAGCGCGACGCAGGCGCTGTCGCGGATGTTCCCGAGCGGCTGGCAGGCGATTTCGCCCGTGGTGTCGGTGACGAGGACGTGGTCGAGGCTCCCGGCCTCGACGCCCTCGTCGTTGCTGCCGAGCGCGGTGATCGCGACGTCGCGCAGCGTCGCGCCGCCGTTCAGCTGCAGCGCGAAGACATCGGTGTTGGGCGGACCGGCGCCGGTGGTGTCGATGAACAGCTGCGGCGCCGGAGCGCCGGGCGTCCCGTGGACGAGGTTGAAGCCTTCGTTCTGCGGTGGCGGGGCGAGTGGATGTTCGAGACTCCCGTAGCTGCCGCTGGCCAGGGTCAGTTCGTCTTGATCGAAGTCTTTGGCGCTTTCCATCGCGGTCGCCAGCGAGCAGGGCGCGGCCTGGCTGCACGCCGACCCGGAGCCGGACGGTGCGGCGTAGAACTGCTGCTGGGCGCCCTGCGCGGCGACGGGCGCGGCGAGCGCGGCCAGCAGGGTCGTGAACAGGATCGGGATACGGAGGCGCATAGCGTCGGCTTGGCAGCTTCGGCGGCACCCTGCTGTTGCCGGAGGCGTACGGCGGTTTGCCGACGAAATGTCTAGCGGTCCCCGTTTGTGCAAGGCCGACAATTTCCGGCACACGGATATTTCTCCCGCTATTTCAGACTGATCCGCTCCGATCGCACAGCCCCGAGAGCTGTGGCTTGCCGCTTGCTTGGCGACTGCGCTACGCTACGGGCGCTTGTGGTGGCGGAACTCCGGTGTGACTCCGGGGCTGACGCGCAGCGGTATGGGTGACGAACGGATCGCAGGTCCACTGAGCTTCGGCTTGGGAAGGAGATCCGGGAGGTCGATCCCGAGCCCGAATACGCCCCGCATTCAGTGCCCCGATGGTAAGCCTCGCGTATAGGCGGCCGGTGCGCCGCCTATGTATGCGTGCGTGTCGCCGCCCCTAGTTCAAGGAGATGGCGACATGAAGCACCCCCTCAAGCTCAACGGGCTCGTACTCGCGGCGCTCGTGCTTCTCGGTGCGACCGGCTGCACCGTTTCCCCAGCCGCCGCCACCACGGGTCCACTCGTCGCGGTGCAGGTCAATTTGGCCAAAGAAGAGCTGGCCTCTGGCAACGTCCAGTTGGGGGTTCCCGGCGCGCCGCCCATTGTGGTGAGCGGGACGGCCAACGGTGAACTCTCGAAGATCGAATGCCACGGTCTGGCGCCGGGTGAATTTCCTGCGGACAGCGTCGGTGCGGCGTTGTGGGCGCTAAACGACGAATGGAGCATCGCGGGACTGCCCGGCAGCGGTGAACTGGAATTCGAAGGCTACGACCTGCCGATGGAATCGACGAGCTTCATGACGCCAGAACCGAATAGCTTCGAGGTGGCCTGGCAGCTGTGGGTTGGCGAGCGGTACTTCGATCTCGGCACCGGTCCGGCCCCCGGTCTGTGTGCGCCGGTACAAGCAGGCGAAACGGTCGTGCTGCAGGCCAGCGACCTGCTCGGCACGAGCAAGCCGTACTCGACTGACACTCCGCATATTCAGATCGAAGGCGCACCCGCGAGCGTGGTCGTAGGGCAGCACTTCACGGTCGCGGTCGCGGCGTTCCAGCCCGAAGAATGGGGTCAGAGCTACAGCGAAACCCTGCGCACGACAGGCGCCGGCTACAGCGTCTCGCTGGATGGAGGAGTACCGGCGCAGACCAACGCGAACGGTGAAGCGACGCTGATCGCGACCGCGGCTGACGCGGGCGAAGCGCAACTCATTGCGCGCGCCGGCTTGAGTCCGACGCTGCAACTGCCGACCGCCGACGGCAACTCCGCGCTCTCGGTGCCCGTGACAGTGCAGGTCCTTGAGCAGGCCGGCGAACTGTCGGCCACCGGCGGCCAGTTCGCCGCCCAGGCACTGGACACAATTGGCGCTCCGCAGTCGATCGTCGTGTCCGCGGACGGCGGTGGTGCACAGATCACCGCTGTCAAAGTCGCTGGGCCGGACGCACAGGACTTCCTGATCAGCGCGGACGGCTGTACGAGTACCACTGTCGATAGCGCGACGCAGACGAGCTGCACGGTCGGCGTGCGCTTTGCGCCCTTCCAGGAAGGCGCCGGCGGCGCCGTGCTGGTCGTCTCCAGCACGGCGGCGACCGGCACGCTCGAAGTTCCGCTGACCGGCAGCAGCACGGGTCTGCCAAGTGGCCCGACGGGCGAGCAGGGCGCTCGCGGCGAAGCCGGCCCGCCTGGTTCCAGCGGGAGCTCGGGCGCACCGGGACAGCTGGGCGCGGAGGGGCCTGCGGGGCCCCGAGGGCTCATGGGCCCCCGGGGTCTCATCGGCCCGCGGGGCCGCGACGCGATCTGCAAGGTGCTGCGCAGTCGCGGCGCGCCGCGGATCAAATGCGCGCTCGGCGCTGGCAAGGCCAGCGCCGCCGCTCACGCGAGCCTGATCCGCGATGGACGGACCTACGCACTTGGCAAGGTCGCCTCGCTGCACGTCGTGCGCAGGCATCTCCGCGCCGGCCGGTACACGCTGCGCTACCGCTACGGCGGACACAGCACGACGGTCGCCGTCGTCGTTCTCTAACCAACCACATACAAAGGAGCATTCGATGAGAAGCATCGTCTGCAAGCTCGCGCTTGCCGCGGCTACCGTCACTGCGTTGTTCGCACCGGCCGTCGCACAGGCTGGAACTCCGATCGAAGAAGGGGTGAAATACCTCGAAAAAGTGCAGAAATCCGAAAAAGCGACCGGTGTGCCTTCGTTTGGCGGAGACTGGGCGCTGACCTCGCTGGCCGCGGGCGGCAAAGCGGCAGCCGACGTGCATCGCGGCACCGGCACGGTCTTTGCGCGCGAATGGTATGAAGGCTACATCGCCCCGTCGACGTGGCCCGGGGAAGTGGAAAACCCGGCGACCGATTTCGAGAAGGCGGCGTTGGTGTCCTATGCCGCGGGCATCGATCCGGCCCGGGTGTCAATTGAACGCAATCTGCTGGCGAACATCATCTCCGAATACCAGGCAACCCCCCACGTAGGCTATTACGGCAAACCGAGCATCTTCGAGGGCACGATCTTCGGTGTGCTCGCGCTGGCCGATACGAAGACGACGACCGGCGTGCAGCGCATCCCGGCGGCGTTGTTGAAGCAGTCGGACGAAGTGATCGTGAACAACGAGCACACCGATGGCGGCTGGAACTACAACCAGGCCGAAGGCAACACCGAAGTGCGCGAATCGGCCTCCGAACCGGACACGACCGGTGCGGCAATTGCAGCCCTGTGCACCTCGGGCGTCAAAACCGAAGGCATCGAACATGCGCTTTCCAAAGGTGAGGAATACCTGAAGAAAATCCTGGAGGCCAATGGCGCCTTCGAAGGTCCGTTTGGCATCAACGCCGACTCGAATGCATGGGCCGTTCAAGGTCTGAATGCGTGCTCGATCAATGCCAAAGAATTCAAGAAGGCAGTGGGCGACGAATCGCCGGTCCAGTTCCTGGAATCGCTGCAGATCAAATCCGGGGAAAACAAAGGCGGCTTCCTCTACGAAGCAAAAGGCTCGGTGGACAACTACTCCAGCCAGGACGCCGTCCGGGCGATCGCCGGGGCCGGCTTCACAGCCGCGCCGCCGACACCGAAAAGGGAAAAACAACTCCAGTGGAACTTCGCAACCAAGTTCAGCACCACGAAATCGAGTCCGCTTGCGCTGATCATCAACAACGGAACCACGCTGAAGGTCTGCTCGGTGGCGGTCAAAGCCGCAACGGCGACCGAAGAATCGGGGATCGGTCTGCTGAAGATCCTCGAAGCAGCCAAAGCCGGCGGCAGCGGCGTCAAGCCCGCCGGCTGCGTGAGCAGCTATGAACCGACCAGCGGCAGCGGCGCCATCACGAGCATCAACGGCACCGCCGCAGCGTGGAAACTGAGCCTCAACGGCAGCAGCGAAGTCGAAGCCAAACTCGGCGCGCTGGTCGAACTGGGCGCAGTGATCTACCTCAACGCATGACCGCCCGCCGCTCAGCCTGCGTGTTCCTGTGCAGCAGCATACTGCTGCTCGCGCAGGCTGCTGCGGCAACCGCAAGCGCAGCTGCCGCCTCCCCGCCATCGGGGTTGGCGGCGGCAGCGCCCGGCAGCATCTTCACGCTGGCGGGTGACCCGCTGCTTAAAGGTCGCGCGAGCGCGTTCGGGCAGGGCGTCTCGGCGATGGTGGTGTCCGGACAGACGCTGTACATCGCCGACAGCGAAGCGGACGTGATCCGCGCGGTGGATACCGGCACGGACGTGGAGCGCACGATCGCAGGCACCAGCGCGGCCGGCTTCGGCGGCGATGAAGGGCCGGCGGGCTCCGCCGAGCTCGACGACCCGAGCGCTTTGGCGGTCGATCCGCAGGGCGATCTGCTGATCGCCGACAACGGCAACGGCCGGGTACGCCTGATCGCCGCGGCGGATTGCGACTCGAATTGTCCTTACGGTCTGGCGGCGACCACCAAGGGCGACATCTACACGATCGCCGGGGTCGGGCCCGAGGCCGGCTTCGAAGCAGGCCCGGCGGTCGACTCCGGGATCGGCAGGCCCGCGGCGCTGGCAAGCGACCCGGCCGGGGACCTGATGATCGCGACGGCGGGAATCGTGCTCGAGCTCGCCGATCGAAGCTGCGCGGCCGACTGTCCGTACGGCTTGCCGGCACTGACCAGGGGCGACATCTATCGCGTGGCGGGCCTGCAGTACCAGCAGCCGAACACCGGCGACGGCGGGCCGGCCATGAGCGCCGGCATCGAACCCCGAGCGGTCGCGGTCGACGGCGAGGGTGATCTGCTGATCCTCGACGACTTCGAGGTCGAAGATCGGGTGCGGTTGGTCGCGGCGGCCGATTGCGCATCGGCTTGCCCGTACGGCTTGACGGCGACGGCCGCCGGCGACATCTATGCGATCGCTGGTGGTGGCAGCGAAGCTCCGCAGAGCGATGGGCTTGCCACGGCCACGCAAATCAACGCGGTGACGATGGCCCTCGATAGCGAAGGGAATGTGCTGCTCGGCGAAGGAGACGAAGAAGGCCAGGTCGAGGTCGTCTCCGCCAATTCGTGCGCGAGCGACTGCCCATACGGTCTGGCTGAGAGCGCCGAGAGCCACATCTACCCGATCGCCGGCGGCGGGAGCGATCCGGGTGACGGAGTGCCGGCTGCCCAGGCCTCGCTGATCGATCCGTGGAGCATCGCGATCGACCCCAACGCCGGGGTGCTGCTCGTCAGCGATCAATCCGTCCGGCTGCTGGCTACCGGCTCGTGCTCCAGCGGGTGTCCCTTCGCGCTGGGGGCGACGACGGCGAATGACATGTACACGGTGGCCGGCAACGGCACCGTTGCGTTCTCCGGCGAGAGCGGGCCGCCGGCGGAGCTCGAGCTCGGCTGGCCGCGCGCCGTCACCTCCGACGCGGCGGGCGACGTGCTCGTGCTGGACGCCCGCAACGGGCGCGTGCGGCTGATCGCCGCGGCGAGTTGCGACGCGGACTGCGCGTACGGGCTGCCGGCGACCGTGCAGGGCGACATGTACACGATCGCCGGTGGTGGCAGCAGCCATCAGGACGGTATGCCGGCGAGCAGCGCGTCGCTATTCGGAGTGCGGCTGAACGGCCTGCCGGAACCCGGCGACATGCCGACCTCGATGACGGTCGACCCGGCCGGCGACGTGCTCGTGAGCGACGGCGAGGGACGAGTGCGACTGATCGCCGCGTCGGATTGCACGGCGAGCTGCCCCTACGGGTTGCCGGCGACGGTCGTAGGCAAGATCTACACGATCGCCGGGAACGGCGGCGACGGATACGGCGGCGACGGTGCTCCCGCGATTGGCGCCGAGCTGGGTGGCGGCGACAGGGGCATGACAGTCGACCATAAGGGCGACCTGCTGATCGCCGACACCTCCAACAACCGCATCAGGCTCATCGCGGACGAGTCCTGCACGACGGAATGCCCGTACGGACTGAGCGCGACGATCGCGGGCGACATCTACACCGTCGCCGGCACCGGCGAAGCCGGCAGCAAAGGCGACGGGAAGCCCGCAGCGCTCGCCAAGCTGTACGAGCCAGCCGCCGTCGCGGTCGACGGCGAAGGAAACCTGCTGATCGCCGACACCCTGAGTCTACGCGTGCGGTTCGTCGCGGCGCGTTCCTGCACCACGGGCTGCTCCTACGGACAGCGCGACACGACGGCCGGAGATATCTATCCGCTGGCCGGCTCCGGCGCGACGCTCTACCCCGAAGAATCAGCCAGCGACGGCGATGGTGCGAGCGCCACCGCGGCCCCGATGCAGCCTCCCCTGGCGATTGCCGTCGACGGCGCCGGCGACGTGCTGTTCAGCGAAAGCTACGGTGCAGGCGAGCGCAGCGTCGTGCGCATGGTCGCAGCCACGACCTGCTCCTTCGACTGCGCGTTCGGATTGCCCGCGACGGTCAAGAACGACATCTACACGGTCGCGGGCGTCAACGCCGCGATCAGCGGCTTCAGCGGCGACGGCGGCCCTGCAACCGCCGCGTACCTCGACGACGCCACCGGATTGGGCTTCGACGGCGCCGGGGATCTGCTGATCGTCGACACCGCGAACAACCGCATCCGGCTGGTGACTCCGGCCACCCCGCCCGTGCCAATCGAACCGGAAGTGCCCGAAGCTACCGTGCAGCACGGGCACGAATCCGAAAGCCCACCCGGTGCTCGCACGGGCAATGCGGGCCTCGCGCCGCGCGCATCCGCGCCGCGGCGCACGGTCGGCGTGCTGCGGATCACGCTGCGCACCCGCACATGGACCGTCAACCCGGCGGGGAAGCTCACGCTCACATTCGGGCTCTCACAGCCGACGGTGGCAGCGGTGAGCATCACTCTGCGCATACGCTCCCACGATCGCTGGCGCACGCTGGTACTGGCCAACGGCAGACTCGACGCCGCGCGAGCAGGCTCCAAGCAACTGCAGCTCGTGCTCACGGGTGCCGCACTGCGACGACTGGACAGGGTCGGGCGCCTCGTCCCCACGCTCGTCATCGCGCCGACCGGCCGCGGCGCGCACCCACTTGCCTATCGCGTGACACTGCGCGCCACGAGCCGACACGGTGGGACACTGCGCGCCGCGAGCCGACACCGTGTGACACTGCGCGCCGCGAGCCGACGGCGGGCCAGCCACGCCCACAAGCCATGAGGGTCACGACGAAACCCTCGACCATTCACCTGTCGATAACGGAAGGGGCCACGAAGATGCGTGCAACCGTCGCGACGTTCGCCGTCGCATCCCTGATTGCGATACTCCTCGCTTCGGTGGCGCAAGCGGCCCCGACGCAGGTCGACGTGCGGATCGAGGGCAAGACCAAGACGCTGTTCGAGGGGCCAATCCTGACCGAAGGCCACGACGTGCACTCCTCCGAACCCGACGGCGGCAACGTCGCGGAAGACCTCGAAGAACACCGCTGCGACGGGGTCGACCCGCTGGACTCCCAGAACGTGAGCCCGGGCCCGACGCCGACGGCGGCCTCCGTCGATGCGATGAGCTTGATCGGTGAAACCGAACAGCTCGACGGGCAGTGGTATCCCGGCTTCGAAGACTTCTTCGTCAAGCGCTGGGGCTCCGAAGAAGAAAACGCCGAACGAGAAGGCAAGTCCTGGGGAATCCTCGTCAACAATGTCTACACCGTCGTCGGTGGCTGCCAGTATCAACTGAGTGCCGGCGACGAAATCCTGTGGATCTTCAACGCCTTCGAATCCAGGCCGATCCTAGGTCTTTTCGCTGCCAAGGAGCACTACGGCTCCGGGGTGCGGCCGCTGACGGCGATCGCGCAACTGGGCGAGCCGTTCGAAGTCGAAGTCGCCGCCTATGACGACGATGGCGAAGACCAGCCGCCGGCGAGCCCCGAACGGACGGCTGCGAACACCAAGCCCTACGAGGGAGCCGACGTCTCGCCGGTCGCGATCTCCGAAAAGGGGTTTGAGACGGTGCAAGCCGCGAGCCCCGAAACGGTCACGACCAACGGTGAAGGCAAGGCGAGCATCACGTTCACCAAACCGGGCTGGCACCGCATCATGGCGGGCACTCCGCTGCGTGCACTGAGCAAAGAAGAAACAGAACACGGCGCGATCCCAGAAGAAGAAGCGATTCGCTCGAACCGTCTGGACGTCTGCGTCCCCGCGGTCGGTGAAAGCAGCTGCGGGGAGCTCCCAGTCGAAGATCAGGTTCGTGCGCTGCCGCAGTACCTCGAACCACATCACGAAGCGACACCCAACACAGGTGATCCGCCACCCGCTACGGGGCCGAGCGCCACCCCTCCGGCTCCGGCTCCGGCTCCGCAGACGCCCCAACGGATCGGCGCCGGTCTGTCGGTGGGGGGCATCGACCCCGCGCGGCTGCTGCTCAAGTTGACCGCGCCCGGCGTGGTCACGGTGAAGATCGCCCGCGCGCGCGGCGCGGGACACCACCGTCGCTTCCAGACCGTCAAGACGATCACCGTCAAAGCCAGTAGGGCGGGCGCGCTGAAGATCAAGCTGCCGCGGCTGGCGGCGGGCAGCTACCGAGTGAGCGTCAGCCTCGCCGGCGCCGAGACGGTCATCAAGACCCTGACCGTGCCCCGCAGGCGGCGGTGAGCCGGCATGCACTCCGGGGCAAGCTGGAATTCGATGGCGTCGCGGTCGAACGGTAGGACGGCCGCGGCGGCTCGCGGGACACTGGCGGCGGCCACGCCTCGCCGCGGAACACTGGTGGCGGCTACGGCTCGCGGGACGCTGGCGGTGCTGGCGGCGACGATCGCGGTGCTGGCGATCCATCCCGCCTGCTCCGCCCAGGCGCTCGCGGCGCGCGATCCGAAGTTCCAGCCCAATGTCGAACGGACCGTCAGGTACCTACAGGAAGCGCAGCACGAAGACGGCGGCTTCGCCGAACCGGGACGCCGCGAGGAACCTGACTTCAGCGCCTGGGTCGCGCTCGCGCTGGCGGCCGCGGGGATCAATCCACGCGATCAGACGACCGCTTCGCAGCACTGGGTGGGGGGGCGCAGCGCTTACAGCTACCTGGCCGAACACGCGCACGAAGCCTCACTGACGACGGACTTCGAGCGCGAACTGCTGATCGTCGATGCCGCGGGCACTTCACCGCATGACTTCGGCGGAGTCGACCTGGTCGGCGAGACCCTCGACCGGCAGATCGCCAACGGCATCAATGCGGGCGCCTTCCCCCACGAAGCGGGCTCTCCGGTGCCGGGGGTCAACGACACGATCTTCGCGATCCTCTCGCTCAGTCTGGTCCACGAGCCGGCGGTCGAAGCGGCGGTCGGCAGAGCGACGGAATGGTTGGAAGCGCAGCAGAACTGCGACGGCAGTTGGCACTGGATGTACAGGTCCAGGGTCAGCTCGTGCGACCGCGGAGAACGACGGCTGCTGCCGGGAGAACCGGGCGGCGAAATCGATATGACGGGCGCCGCGCTCGAGGCGCTGAACGCCGTCGGACACCCAGATCCGGAAGGGCAGAGGCAGGCATTTGAATACCTGCGCGAAGGCGAGAGCGCCAACGGTGGCTTCGTGGAGTTCCTCGGCGAAGGCGAACCGAACGTCGCTTCGACGGCGTGGGTTGCGCAGGCGATGTGGTCCGCCGCGATCAACCCCGAAGCATGGCTCACGCGGTCAGGTCTCGCCACTGAAGAACCGCTCGGTTATCTAGCCTCGATGCAACAGCTCGACGGTCACATTCGCTACAAGGCGAGCGAAGAATTGAACGGCATGTGGATGACTGCATATGTCACCCCGGCATTCACCGGAAACCCGCTGCCGATCCCCGCGGCGCCCTACGAACCTCTCCCGCTAGAGCCCCCCGACAGTCGAGAATCCGGAGACGGCGGCGAGTCTCCCCAACCGGGAGGGGGCGTGATCTCCGGTGGCGGTGGCGACGGCGCGCCGCTGTTCAGTCGTCCCCAACCCCACAGCAAGGGCCACACGCCCGGCGGTATGCGCCAGCTCAAGGCCGAGCACGGGCACAGGACCGAGCATAGGCACAGGACCGAGCATAGGCACAGGACCCAGGGCCGTCGCAACCCGGGCGCCGCCCGCAAAACCCCTGTCCCGACAGCTACGATCGCCAGCGTCCATCACGCCAAGAAACACGACCACTCCATCCGCAAAGGCACAGGCGGAGTCACGCTTGCCGGCGCCGGCGCCGCGGGTGGTGGCGCGCAGAGCAGCGGGCGAGAAGTCAAAGGGCTTCTGGTCGGAGTGCCCGCCGGAGCGCCAGGACCCGGCGCTCCGGGCCTGCGCGGCGCCGGCGCGGGCACCGACCGGACACCGTGGCTGACCTTCGGCATCGCGGGCGCGCTGCTCCTCTCCGTCCTGCTCGGCGCGCGGCTCGAGTGGCGCCGACCTCGAGGCAACCTCGTGATTCGACCCGAGGCGACCTCATGATTCGACCCGAGACGATCTCATGACTGCGCTTGCAGCCATCGACGGCCTTGCCGAAGCACTGGCACGGATCGCCTCCTCGCTGCGAGTCCCCGTCCTAATCTTGGCGCTGCTGGTGCTCCTGCTCTGCGCGGTCGAGGTCGGACGCTTCGCGGTCGAGCTGTGGACTCGCGCACGCACCGGGCGCAATGCGCTGCGAAGTCTCGCTCGCCAGGTCATGGCCCACCCCGAGAGCGCCGCGGCGCTCTCGATCCGCGCACCGAGCTCACTCGCGAGAGACGCGCTGCTCGAGATGGCGCGAGCTGTCCTGGGCGGCGAACGGGACGGCATCGAGCACGCGCTGGCCGACTACGAGCTCGCGGTACAACGACGTCTGGACCACACACGCATCCTCGTCCGCGCTGGGCCGGCACTCGGCCTGATGGGCACCCTGATCCCGCTGGCGCCGGGGCTCGCGGCGCTCGGGCACGGCGAAGTCGGCACCCTCGCGACAGACCTGCGCACGGCGTTCGCCGCGACCACGATCGGGCTGCTTGTCGGCACGGTCGCATTTGCCCTGACGCTCACGCGCGCGCGCATGTACAGCGAAGACCTCACAGCGCTGGAGCGGGCGATAACCCCTGCGACCGCTCCACCGGCCCATACGGATGGGGGCCAGATGCTCGCATCGACCCCGCAAGTGCTCGCCCCGCAAACATTCACTACAACACAGCTCAGTCCGCCGATGCCATCCGGAGTCGATCCGTGAACCGCCGCACTGGACTCGGCCGCCACGGTCGCATCGAAGACGCCGCGGGGGACCCGCTCGACGGCCTCGTCAACCTGTTCGACATCGGGATCGTCCTCGCCGTCGCGTTCCTGATCGCCGGGCTCGGTTTGACTCTCAACCAGCACACGCACCGCCTACAGGCGCGCACATCGACTACCCAGCACACCCAAACGCTGCCGTCACCGTCCTCCGGCGCGCCGGCCGCACGCGGACACGGCCAGCCGGTCGGTACCGTCTACCGCCTCAGTGACGGACAGCTCGTCTACGTGCAAAAGCGGCGCTGAGCCACTCGCCTCGTCGCGTAGCGGGACTGCTAAAGCTGAGTGTACGCCCGGTTACCGGTGGCAAGGGTAACCGGCGGAGAACCCGAGATTCCGTTGATCCTTGGTTGGCATCACGCACCACTCGCCGGCGGTCCCGAGGCTTGCGTTGATCCACTTGCCGTGGACTCTGTGAAGAATGTCGGTGGCGTTGTCAGGCGCATTGCCAAAGTAGAGCGTGACCGTGGCGTCGGCCCACGGGCCGACGGTGGAGACGCGAATGTCGCTGACGTGAACGTGCGCGCGTTTGGCGTGAGGAGCGCGTTCGGCTACCCGCGTAATTGCCTGCTGCTCGCTACGCGTCGGCGCTCGCCATGCCAGAGCCGAGGCGACCAGCACCAGACAAAGCACGCCGGTCAGCAGCAGGAGCAGCGTCACGCGGATGCTGCGTGCTTGCATCCAATCAGCCCTTGATTTCGTTGTGCACCCGAGCGACCATCGGCTGGTTCAGCTCGATGCCCGCCGCCGTGAGGATCGGCAGGAGGGTCGTGCCGAACGCATCGAATGCCTCTTGGGACTCCCAGACATCGAAAACCTGGATCTCGCCGCCGGTCTCAAGCGCGACGTGGGAGATGCGTCCGGCGGGAGCGCCGGCGCCCGCCTCCTCGAGCTGAGCAGTCGTCGTGTCGTACCGCTCCTGCGTGAAGCCCTTGGCCGTGATGTAGAACCCGAGCGCCATCTGATCCCGTTCCCTTCGCGCGGTCTTTGCGCATTGGTTGGCCCAGCGATACGCCGACTGTACTCTTCCGACCGCTACGACCACCGGCGCCAACTGAATCTCCGACCGACGACCGTCGGCGCCGGCCGGAGCCCGCTGCGTTTGAGCGTCGCGACCAGCTCGTCGCCGCCGTCGCCGGCGCTAGATTCGGGCCAGATGTCCGCCTCATCCGCCGACCTGAGCACCGCGCACCTTGACGCGGACGCCTTCTACGTCTCGATCGAGCTCGGGCGCCGGCCGGAGCTGCGCGGCCTGCCGGTCGTCGTCGCCGGCAGCGGCCCGCGCGCGGTGGTGACGACGGCGAGCTACGAGGCGCGCAAGTACGGCGTCGGCTCGGCGATGCCGGCCTCGCGCGCGCGGCGGCTGTGCCCACAGGCGGTCGTGCTCCCGCCGGATTTCACCACTTACCGCGCGGTCTCGGCCCAGATCATGGGCATCGTGCGCGAGCACGTCGAGCGCGTCGAGGTCGTCGGCCTCGACGAGGCGTACCTCGACCTCACGGGGCTGCTCTCCCCGCGTGCGGCGATGCGCCGGCTGATCGCCGAGATCCAAGCGGCTAGCGGGATCACGTGCTCGGTGGGGATCGGCCCGAACAAGCTCGTCGCGAAGGTCGCCTCCGACGCGGAGAAGCCCGCGGGGTTCGTCGTGCTGAGCCGCGCGCAGGCCTGCGCGCGCTTTGCGCAGGTCTCACCGGGGCTCGTGCCGGGGATCGGCCCGAAGACGGTCGCGCGGCTAGAGGCGCTCGGGCTGCGCACACTCGGCGCGCTCGCCGCCGCGCCGGAGCAGCTGCTGACCGAGCGCTTCGGCGCGAACATGGGCCGCGAGCTGCGCCGCCGCGCGCGCTTCGAGCACGACGGGATCGTCGGCGCCGAGCGCAAAGTCGTCTCGGAGTCGCGCGAGCGGACCTTCGACTACGACATCGGCGACCACGAGCGCCTGCACGAGGAGCTCACGCGGATGACCGGTGAGCTGTGCACGAGCCTACGCGCGCACGAGCGCCGCGGGCGCACGATCGGAATCAAGGTGCGCCTCGACGACTTCTCGACCGTGACCCGCGCGCGCACGCTCGACGAGCCGACCTGCGACGAGCGGACGGTCGGTGAGATTGCGCACGCGCTGCTGCGCGAGTACGCGCCGCCGCGGCCCGTGCGGCTGCTGGGGGTACGCGTCGCGGGTCTCACGGCCGGCGCCGAGCGCGAGGATCCCAATGCGCGGCGACGGGCGGCCGAGGACCAGCTGGCGTTCCCGGTGTAGTGATTTGGGATCGTCCGCGCGGCCTCGCTCGGGGACCGCGCCGGCGGGCGCGGGGCCTCCTTGCCCCGCGACCGTTGTCGGCGGGCCCGTCCGAGCTCGTCCAAGCCCGCCTGAGTTATCGTTCGGTAAGCATTTATCTCTCAGGGGTGGGAGGCCGGAATCTCATGACAAGCTCGATCGTGGCAGTAGCTCGGCGCCGACTTGCTGCTGCATCTATCGCGGCGTCGACACGGCGAGAGGGGACGCCGGGGGGCGTTCCTCGTGTGGCGCGTGCGGTTGCTCTGGTCGCGGTAGCGGCGCTCGCGGCCGCCGTCCTTCCGCCTCCGTCCTCGGCGCGCGCCACGGAGGCGGTCTACGTCGCCGACCTCGGGAGCGGCAGCGTGTCCGCGTTCTCGGTCGCCTCCGACGGACGTCTGGATCCCGCGCCCGGCTCGCCGCTAGCGGCGCTGGCTCCGCTCGGTGTCGCGGTCACTCCGGACGGCCGGCGCGTGTATGTCGCGAACTTCACGAATGCCGGCGGCGTTTCCGGCTACTCCGTGGGCCCCGAAGGGGGGCTCACGGCGATCCCCGGCTCGCCGTTTCCCGCGCGAGCAGGCGCCTGGGGGCTCGCGATCGCACCCGACGGGCAGCATCTGTACGCCGCCGATGACGGAGGGAACTGCATCTCGGCCTACGCGATCGGCTCCGACGGAAGCCTCGCCGTAGTCCCCGGCTCGCCGTTTACGGCCGGCAGCGAACCGACCAACCTCGCGATCACGCCCGACGGTCGCTATCTCTACGCGACCAACCAGGGCTCCAACGACGTGTCGGCCTTCGCGCTCGACGCGGAAGGAGCGCTGAGCGCGGTCAGCGGCTCGCCGTTTCCCGCGGGGGAAAACCCGCGCGCGGCGTCGCTGACACCGGATGGGAAGTATCTCTACGTCGCCGACGAGTCCGGCGAACAGATCACGGCATTCGCGATCGCCGCAGATGGCACTCTCGCGCAGCTCGCCGGCTCGCCGTTTGCCTCGACGGACGATCAGCTCGGGATCGCGGTGGCCCCCGACGGCAGGGACCTGTACACGACGAGCTCGGCCGGCGAAGAACCGGTCTCGGCCTTCTCGCTCGCGCAAGATGGCGGCCTGAGCACTCTCACGGGGTCGCCGTTCAAGTCCGGCGGCATTCATCCGAACAGCGTCGCGGTCGGTCCCGACAGTAGCTACGTGTATGTCACCAACTACGGTTCGTTCCTCGAATCGGGGCACGGGAGTGTCTCGGCACTGTCGGTCGGCTCGACCGGCAAGCTCAGTCCTGTCGCGGGTTCCCCGTTCCCGACCACGGAAGGCTCAGTCGAGCTCGCGGTGAGCCCCGACCGGGGTCCCGAAGCGGCGTTCTCCGCCGCGCCCACGCCGACGGGGGACCCGTCCTCGTTCGATGCCACCGCCTCCAGCGACCCCGATTATGCGCTGGCGAGCTACGCCTGGGAATTCGGCGACGGACAGACCGAAACGACGTCGAGCGCGACCACCACCCACACCTACTCCGCTCCGGGCACCTACACCGTCGCATTGACCGTCACGGACGCGGCTGCGTGCTCGACCTCGCAGGTCTTCACCGGTCAGACCGTCAGTTGCAACGGCTCCTCGCGAGCCGAGTTCTCCCGACAGGTGAGCGTTCCGACCGGAGTGCGACTGAACGTCCTCTCCAGCGGGACCGGCGCCGGAGAAATCTCGAGCTCTCCGGCGGGAATCGCGTGCCCCGAAACGTGCTCGTATGCGTACGAACTCGGCACGCAGGTCGAGCTGAGCGCCAGCGTGAACGCGGGCTCGAGATTCCTCGGCTGGGAGGGCGCCGGCTGCTCGGGCACCGGTGCCTGCGGGGTAACGGTCGGCTCCGAAACGACGGTCACCGCGAGCTTCGAAAAGCTACCGGTGCTGAGCGTCGCGCTCGCCGGGTCCGGTGTGGGCTCCTTGGCGAGTTCCCCGCCGGGCATCGCGTGCCCGGGGGCATGCGCGTATGCGTTCGCGCCCGGGACCCGAGTTGTGCTGACCCCCACGGCGGCGCCGGGCTCGGTGTTCCTGGGCTGGCAAGGCGGATGCTCGGGGAGCGGCGCCTGTCTGGTGACGGTTGGCGCCGACGTCGCACTCCTCGCCGACTTCGGCACTTTGCCCGCTGCGCCGTTGGAATCGCTGCCTGGGTTGCCGCCTTCATCACCCACATCACCACCATCGCCACCGAGCTCGAAAAGCGTGCCGTCGGTCGAGCACGTGCAGCAGTCCACAGCAGTGTGGCGGGCGCGCCGGCATGGCCACGATGGGATGCCGAGCGGCACGACATTCTCGTTCATACTCAACGAACCGGCCACCGTGAGCCTGAAGTTCATCCGGCTCTTTGCCGGCCGCCAAGGCGCCCGTGGCTGTCGCGTGGGACCTCACGAGCAGGTCCACGGGCGACGCTGCACCAAGGCCGTCACAGCGGGGGAGCTCTCTCACGCTGGTCATACCGGCCTGAACCGCGTCCGCTTCTCCGGTCGGATCTCACGCACGCGGGTGCTCGAGTCCGGTCGCTACCGGCTGCTCGTCACTGCCACGAACGCCGTCGGTCGGCGCTCGTCACCGGCGTCGCTCACCTTCTTGGTCGAGCCGTCGTGACCGAAGCTTGCCCTGCGGCTGTAGCTAATTGACCAGTAGGTAGCTGAAGCCGACGCGGCTTGGGCTTGAGACGCGCGAGCCCGCGTAGACGGCGTCCACGCGCCACTGCCCGACGGCGGGCGCGGTGAATGGGATCGAGGCGACGCCACCGTGCAGCGGGGCGCGCAACTGGCGGTAGAACTGCCAGCCGAACAGCGGGTCGAAGCGTTCCAGCTCGACCGTCACCAGGCCGGAGTCGCCGTGCAGCACGTGGATGTGAATCGGTGTCGCGTGTCCCGCGCCGACGGTCGCGCGGCCGTGGCGCGCGCGGGCGTCGGCGAAGTAGACCTCGGTGCGCGTGATCGTGCGCGACTCACGCTCTAGCGAGAAGCTTCCGGCGGTGCCGTTGCGCGCGAGCACCGCCGCGTAGTAGCGCCCAGCGGTCAGCTTGTGCTGCAACGTCTGCGCACCGCCGCCGCCGCACGCGCATTCGATCTGGTTACCGTTCACACCGACCAACATCAGTGAGAATTCGGCGCGCCGCGGCGCGTGCAGCCGTAGTGTGAGCTTGGAGTGGCTCGTGACATCCAGGCGGTAGAGACGCAACACCTGTACACCGGCGCCGTTCAGGGCAGCGTGTGCGACCCCGTAGTTACGCAGCGCGATGCCCGGCGCCGTCTCATCGGCGCCGGCGCGCGCGACCTGCACGTGAAAGCGCTGCGCACCGACGTGCGAGCCGTTGGGGGTCAGCTCGAGGCTGTAGCGACCGCCCTGTCCGGGGCCGGGGGTGAACAGGCGGTAGCCGCCGCACTGGATCGAGAGCACTGATGAGCCGTCTTCGAAGGAGCGCGTGTCCGGCGGGTAGAGCGAGCCTGTCACACACGCCCCGCCGCGGGTCTTGGTGTTCAAATCGATCATGTAGCTAACGCCCGAGTGCAATGTCAGCGAGTACGCCGCGTTGACGTCCTGGATGCGGTCGACATGTCCGTTCGCGCCACGCGTCGGCAGCGGCGGCCCCGGCGGAGCGACCGCGGGTGTCGGCAGGAATACGTTCAGCGTGAAGCCCGCCAGCTGCGAGCTCGAGCGGGCCGCGACGCGAATGTCATAGACGGCTTCCTTCTGCGTTTTGAATGTCAGCGAGACCTTGCCTTCTTCGTCGGTCGCTTCGCAGCCGACCTGCTGCAGTTGCGAGCGCACGACGCGGTAGACGCTGAGCACCGCTTCGAGATTGCCGGCCGCTGCGAGTTCGACGGCGATGCGCTGTGCCGTGTTCGCCGACGCGTGCAGGCTGTACCAGACAGAGTTCTTCGTCGCACCTTCACAGGTCGGCTCTTCGGCGGTCGTGCTCGCGCCGACCGTCGTGCCGCTCAGCGTCGCCGGCAGGTTGCCGATCGACTGCGCATTCGCGACTTCGTCGTTGGCCGGCGGCGCCGGGACCGCCGCTGACGCTGCACTTGCCGGGCCCGCCAACGCGAATGCCAGCAGCATCGAGGCCGCCAGTGAGATGATCCACGTCGGCAGTGAGCGCCGGACGGTTTGCCGGGGGACGGATCGCTTCGAAGTAAAGGTCGGCATGCGCATCTTCAACCCCGGACTCGGCGCATGGTTGCGGTCGGACACGAACCCGACATCGTCAGCGACTCCCCGGGTCTTTACCGCTGAGCCGAATTTTTCGGCGATCGCGCGCTGCGCGCGGACGCGGGGCAGGGATGCTCCGCGCGCGCTGCGCTCCGGTTGTGAGCCGACCCGCGTGGACGATCCCAAGAGACTGCCGTGCGGGGATAGGATGCTGGCATGCCAAGCATCGACACCGGTGTCGTCGAGCTCTCCTACGAACGCAGCGGCTCCGGGCCGCCGCTGCTGCTGATCATGGGGATGAGCGGCACCTTCTCGCACTGGTCCGAGCCGTTCCTCGACGAGTTGCGCGAGAGCTTCGAGGTGTTCGTCTATGACCACCGCGGCGTCGGTGAGAGCAGCCCGCTCGACGGTGAGCTGACGACCGCGCAGCTCGCGCAGGACACCGCCGCGCTGCTCGCCGCGCTCGAGCTCGACAGCGTGCACGTGCTCGGCATCTCGATGGGCGGCATGGTCGCGCAGGAGCTCGCGCTCGCGCACCCCGAGCGCATTCGCACGCTCGCACTCGGCTGCACCTACTGCGGCGGGCCCGGCAGCTCGCTGGCGAGCCCCGAGGTCATGCAGCGATTGGCCGAGGCGATGTCCTCCGGCGATCGCGCACGCGCCGTGCGCACCGCTTGGGAGGTCAACGTTTCGTCCGCCTATGACACCGCGCACCCCGACGCCTTTGAGACGTTCCGCGGAATCGGCATGACGCGCGCCGTCGCCGTCCCCGTGATCCTCGCCCAGATGCAGGCCTGCCTCGCGCACGACACCAGCGCGCGCCTCGCGCAGCTCGCGATGCCGACGCTGATCGTGCACGGCACCGAGGATCAGATGATCCCCGTCGCGAACGCCGAGATCATTCATCGTCTGATCCCCGGCTCGCGCCTGGAGATCCTCGACGGGGTCGGGCACCTGTTCTTCTGGGAGCGGGCCCAGCGCTCCGCCGCGCTCGTGCGCGACCTCGCCGCCGCGCGTGTCTGACGGCGCGTCCGTGAGATCGTCCGAGGGTGCGCCCGCCGCGTCGGTGAGACCGTCCGGGGTGCGCCCGCGGTGCCGGTGAGTTCATCCGCTGAGGACCCCGCCGCGCGCGTGGGCGCGCGCGCACGTACGCGCGCAGCGGGGTCCGCGCTGCAGATCACGACACCCGACGGCGTCACGCTGGCCGGCGAACAGGACGGGGGAGAGGACGCGCACGCGATCGTGCTCCTGCACGGGCTCTCCGCGACACGCCGCTACGTCGTGATGGGCTCGCGGCTGCTCGAGCGCGCCGGATATCGCGTCGTCGCCTACGACGCGCGCGGGCACGGCCAGTCGACTGCGGCGCCCGCGCCGGGCGCCTACGGCTACGAGCAGCTCGCCGATGATCTAGCCGCGGTACTCGACGCACTCGGGATCGCGCGCGCCGCGCTCGCCGGCGCCTCGATGGGCGCGCACACGATCCTGCGCTTCGCGCTCGCACACCCCGAGCGCGTCGCCGCGCTCGGGCTCGTCACACCCGCCTTCGACCCCGCGGCCGCGCCCGGCGCCGGCCCCGAAGGCGACCGCGTCGCGCTCGCGCGCGGGCTACGCGCCGGTGGCGTCGATGGGTTCCTCGCGGCCTACGACTTCTCCGGCGTGCCACCCACGTGGCGCGAGACCGTCGAGCGCGTCGTGCGCCAGCGGCTCGCCGCGCACGCGCACCCCGACGCCGTCGCCGACGCCCTCGAAGTCGTCTCGCGCTCGCGGCCGTTTCAGAGCATGGCGGAGCTCGCTCGCATCGACATGCCGACCGTCATCATCGGCAGCCGCGACGAGGTCGACCCCGCGCATCCGCTCGCGCTCGCCGAGCACTACGCCGCCGCGATTCCCGGCGCCGCGCTCACCGTCGAGGACGGCGGGCCACCCGCGCGCTCGCCGATCGCGTGGCAAGGCGGGCAGCTCTCAAAGGTCTTCGTCGAGCTGCTCGCGCGAGCGCGCTGGGATCGCTGAGCCGGCTCCAGCGCCGCTGTGCGTGATAACGTACAGATGTATGCCAGAGGTGCGGACATGGGACGGACAGAGCTACGACCGCATCTCCGGTCCGATGGAGGCGCTCGGCCTCGCCGTGCTCGACCGTCTCGAGCTCGCCGGCGATGAGACCGTGCTCGACGCCGGCTGCGGCTCCGGGCGCATCACCGCCGCGCTGATCGAGCGCCTGCCGCGCGGGCGCGTCATCGCGGTCGATGCTTCCACCTCGATGGTCGCCGCCGCGCGCGAGCGGCTCGGCCCCGACGCCGACATCCGCCAGGCCGACCTGCTCGAGCTGACGGTCGAGACGCCGCTCGACGCGATCCTCTCGACCGCGACCTTTCACTGGATCGCCGATCACGAGCGGCTGTTCGCGCGCCTGCACGCCGCGCTGCGCCCCGGCGGACGGTTGCTCGCGCAGTGCGGGGGAGAGGGCAACATCGACGTCTTGCGCGGTGTCGCCAACGGCGTGCTCGCGCGCGATCCCTACGCCGCGCACTTCCGCGACTGGCGGCCGCCGTGGAACTACGCCGCGCCCGCTGTCACGCGCGAGCGGCTGCTCGCCGCCGGCTTCACTGCCGCTGAGTGCTGGTTGCAGCCCGCGCCGCAACAGCCCGAGCATCCGCGTGAGTTCCTCGCCACAATCGTCCTCGGGCCGCACGTGCAGAAGCTGCCCGCCGAGCTGCGCGATCCGTTTATGGACGACGTCCTCGCCGCGGTCGCCGAGCCGGTCGTCGTCGACTACGTGCGGCTCAACATCGACGCCGTCGCCTAGCGCGGCCGGCGAGGCGCTCATCGCCGGGCGCCGGCGAGTGCCTCGGTCGCTGCTGGAGTATCAACCGCAGCCTTCGGGCCTACGTGTGGCTCTCCCACACCGTCGCGTTGAGGAACGCCGCTGCCACGATCAGGCGGCCGAGGAGATACAGCCAGAGCAGCAGCACCAGCGAGATCCCCAACGCGCCGTAGGACGCCGAAACCGTTTCGGCCTTGTGCGAGATGTAGAGCACCGTCGCGAGGTGGATGCCCTCCATGCCGACCGCCACCAGCGCCGCTCCCGGGACGAACGCGCGCCAGGTGAGACCCGGCGGGTGCGGGAGCATCACCGAGACCGCGAGCCACAGTGCGAAGAAGCCACCGAGCAGCGCGATCGAGAAGGGAATTCCCGCCGCTCCAAGCGTCTTGCGCGCCCAGCCGCCGAGCGCCCACAGCCCGAAGAACACGATCGCCCAGCCGATGAACGCCAGCGTCGCCGCCGGCGTCCGCGGGAAGCGGCCCAGCGGCAGGCCCCATGCCAGCGCGTGGATCGCGCGCAGCGCGCGCACCGCCGACAGCGAAGCGACGACCAGCGCGAACAGCCCGAACGCGATCACGCTGAGCCGGTCTCCGCCGGAGAGCTTCGCCGAGTCCGCGATCGTCGTCAGCGTCGCTTCGCGCATGCCCAGGCTGTGCGAGATCGAGGACGGCGTGTTTGCGTCTTCGCTTGTCGCGTAGCCGAGGATCGCGACGAGCAACAGTGCGAACGGCAGCAGCGGCACGAACAGCCTGAACGCCAGCGCGCCCGCCAGCACGCTGCCGCCGCTGCGGCTGTCGCGCTCCCCCGCGCCTAGTAGCGCGTCGAGCGCAGGGACGCGAGGGCGCAGCTCGTTGACGCGGTTGGTCGCAGCATCCGCCGCCGCACGGGCGCGAGCCGCCGCGTCGCGGCCGCTCTCCGTCAGGCTGCGATGCGACATCGGCGGCTTCGGTCTGGTCGAATGATCTGTCCTTGCTGAAAGTGTCGGCCTCGCGGCCGCGCGTCAGGACGACTCGCTTAGATACTCCTTGATCAAGCGCGGCGGCGCGCGCGCGAGCCACGCCTCGGTCACGACCTCCTCGAGATCTTTCGGTGCAATGCGATCCAGGCGCACGAGGATCGCCGCGTAGCCGTCGAAGTGCGGCGTCGTGAAGAAGACCCGCGGGTCGTCCGCGATCAGTGCCTCCTTCGCGCCGACGTGCTCCACGCGCGCGCCCAGGATCGCGCCGTCGGGCGCATCGGCCCCGAGCGCCTCGATTTCCTTGGGGCGCAACGGACGCTCCCACACGAACAGCTTGTCCTTGACGCGCCACTGGTGGTTCTCGCGCGAGAGACGCTCGCTCGTCTCCGGCAGGGCGAGGGCCAGGCGGCGAACGTCGTCCCAGGTCGGCATGGGTTCAGGCTACTAGGGGCGTTGGGCTCTCCCTACGAAGGCGGTCTTCTCGGTGCGTAGGCTTGGCGCGTTGAGGAGCTTAACTTGGGTGTGTTGGAAGGCAATCTCGCGCAGCCAAGCAGATACGAGCATGATGGCTTCCAGCATGTCGGCGCAGCCAAATGAGTTGAGATGCCCGTGCGCCGTGGCATGGCGGTTGAACCCGTCAAGGCCCTTGCTCGTTTTCGCAAACACGCGTGCGGTCGCACCATAGAGAACTGTCTCCCTAAGCATAAATAGACGCAGGTCCGCCTCACTGCATGTCTCCTCGAACTGTTCGCGTGCTGCTCCCTGGCTCCCGAACCCGAGGATCTCATGAATGACTGCGCTCAACACCGATCCCGCGAGCGCCTGGGCTGCCTCATCGTGTCCGTCGCGGGCCGCCTCAACTGACTTAAGTGCGAGGTTGCACACGGCGGCATGGATTGGAATGTCAACTTCGGATTCGGCAGTTATCGCGGCCTCGCAATCCTCGAGGACCTTCGCGCGCTGAGCAACGAGCAACACTCGACGCTGCTTGCGATTGGGGGATTCGAGTAACTCGCGCACGATCTCGGGCCGGGGCACCCAAACAAGACACATCTGATCTGCAATTGCGATTTGGTTAAGACGTAGAAGGTCACTGGCTTGGAGTTCACGCCAGTTCTCGGGACGGGTGGAGTGTTGATCCTTGCACTTTCTTGTCCTTTGATAGTGCTACCGATCTGCTACCATAATGGTATGAGCAAGCAGATTGCCGTTCGCCTGTCGGACGATCTCGTCGAGTTCGTCGATGACCTCGTCGAGGCCGGCGTGGGACGCAGCCGAGCTGGCGTCGTCACTCGAGCACTCGAGCGCGAACGCCGCCGGGCCGTCGCTGCGCGCGATGCCGAGATCCTGGCTCGCACGGGTCCGGATCCGGAGCTTGCCGGACTGGCCGAGTATGCCGCCGGTCGTCCATCGCTTGCCTGATGCGACCGATCCACGTCGCTCGACTCGACAAGGCTCGGCCGGTCCTCATACTCACGCGCGAGCTCATCCGCCCACACCTGGGAACTGTCACCGTCGCTCCCATAACGACAACAATTCGCGGGCTCTCGACTGAGGTGCCCGTAAACACGGGAAATGGTCTCGCGAGTCCCTCGGTGGTGAGTTGCGACAACATCACGACGATTCCGGTGGACTCGTTGGGCGAGCAGATCGGCGTGCTGCTAGACCGCCAAGAGCCCGCGCTCAGCGAGGCGATTCAAGCCGCGTTCGACCTTGATTGACCGACATGGCCGGCTCAGCAACGTCGCGGCCAACGCTAACCGTGCGAATGGTGGCCGCGTGGTCGGCGGAGTCGACCAGCTGCTCGGCGGCTTCGCCCGCGGCACCGAGGATCATCGACGTGTCGCTGCCCGCTCCCTGTCCCATCACGACGCCGGCTGCTGTCAGTCGTCGCGTGCCGATCGTCACGTGGGTGAAGAAGGCCAGGCACCCGCCCGCCGCGGAGTCCGACCCGGTCTTGCCGGAGTAGCCGGCGGCGATGAGGGGGTTGAAGTTGGTCACCCTACCGGCGACCGGCAGCGTCACACCGGCCATCGAGACGATCTGGCGGAAGACCGCGAAGCGCATGGCCTGCCGAAGCACGCGCAGCTGATCGGCGGCGGTGGAGATCGTGCTTGGATCGAACCCACTGGGATCGGTGTAGATGGTGTGGTCCATCCCGAGGACTTTGGCCTCGGCGTTCATTTCGGCGAGAAAAAGCGTCTCGCCGCCCGCGACCTGGGAGGCCAGCAGCGGGGCGATGTTGTTGCCGGAGCGAATCAGCAGCGCCTCCAGCAGCTGGCGCTCGGTGAGCTGCTCGCCGGCTCGCACCGCCACGACCGACTGCTCGCGGGCGGCGTCCTCGGCCTCGGCCTGCGCCTGTTCGGCGGTGACGACGATCGTGAACCCGGGCTGTTCGCCGCTCAGCGGGTAGCGCTCGAGTGTCAGGTAGGCGGTCATCACCTTCGCGAGACTCGCGATCGGGACTGGCTGCTCGTGGGGGCTCGCCGCCGGTCTGCCGTCGCCGAGCACAAATGCCGCCTGTCCGCGCTGCGGCCAGCCAATCGGCGTCTGGTGGGCGCGGCTCTGCGCGTTTAGCGCGCGGCCATTGTCGTTCGGCAAGCTGCCGACTCCCGTGAGCGCCGCGTAGGCGAGCAGCAGAGCGGCTACCGTGCCGAGCAGTGCGCGGCGACGGTGCGCGCCGTACACGCTCGATCGTGTACGGCGGGCTGCTGTACGCGCTGGGTTGCCGTGAGCCACGCCTCGAGGCTGAGACGCACGCTGTTCTCAGCACGTATGTGGTTTTCGATATGCCGACGATATGTTCGGGCTGGGAGCATCGGAGTATGCGTGTGTTGATCGTCGAGGACGAGCTCTACCTAGCGGAGGCCATCCGCGATGGTCTGCGTCTGGAGGCGATCGCGACAGACATCGCCGGCGATGGCGACGCCGCTCTGGAGCTGCTGGGCGTCAACGCCTACGACATCGCCGTCATCGACCGCGACATCCCTGGACCCTCCGGCGACGAGATCGCCAAGCACATCGTCGCCTCCGCCAGCGGCATGCCGATCCTGATGCTCACCGCCGCCGATCGGCTCGACGACAAGGCCTCCGGGTTCGAGCTCGGCGCCGACGACTACCTCACGAAGCCATTCGAGCTGCAGGAGCTGGTGCTCCGTCTCAGAGCACTCGACCGCAGGCGCGCTCACAGCAGGCCACCCGTGCGAGAGATCGCGGGTCTGCGTCTGGATCCGTTCCGCCGCGAGGTCTACCGCGACGGCCACTACGTCGCGCTCACGCGCAAGCAGTTCGCCGTGCTCGAGGTGCTCGTCGCCGCCGAAGGCGGTGTCGTCAGCGCCGAGCAGCTGCTGGAGCGGGCCTGGGACGAGAACGCCGACCCGTTCACCAACGCCGTGCGCATCACGGTCTCGGCACTGCGCAAACGCCTCGGCGAACCCGCGATCATCGCCACCGTGCCCGGCGTCGGGTACCGCATCGGCCCTCAACCGGACACCGCGCGTGAGGAAGACGATCGTGGGTAGAGCCGCCGGGGTGCTCGTCAGGCTCGCCCCACGTCGAATGCTCCAGCTGTCTTCCCGGACCGTCCGCCTGCGCCTGACGCTGCTCTACAGCAGCCTGTTTCTCGTGTCGGGCGCGGTGCTGCTCGCGATCACCTACGTCCTCGTCCGCAGAGCCAGCGGCGTCGATCTGGTCGTCGCCGGGGGAAGTCGGCACGGGCCGACCGGCCCCCGCGCCCTCACGGAAGCTCTGGCGAACCCGGCCGTCGCCCGCTACGTGCGCCACAGCGCCGAACAGCAATACACCCGAGCCCTCAGCGCGCACACCGAAGATCTCCACCAGCTGCTCGTCCGCTCGGGGATCGCGCTGGCGATCATGACCGTCGTCTCGATCGCGCTCGGCTGGTTGGTCGCGGGATGGGTCCTGCGCCCGCTGCGGGCGATGACGGCGAGCACCCGGCAGATCTCCGAGCGCAACCTGCACGAGCGTCTCGCGCTCGCCGGGCCACGCGACGAGCTGAAGGATCTCGCCGACACCATCGACGGCCTGCTCGCGCGGCTCGAGGCACATGTCGCCGAGCAGCAGCGATTCGCGGCCAACGCCTCCCACGAGCTGCGCACCCCGCTGGCGGTCACGCAGACCCTGCTCGACGTCGCCCGCGGCGATCCCAACCGCGACGACGGCGAGCTCGTCGAGCGCCTGCACGCCGTCAACGCCCGGGCGATCGGCCTCACCGAGGCGCTGCTCCTGCTCAGCCGCGCCGAGCGGCGCTCCTTCGCCCGGGAGGACGTCGACCTGTCGCTCACCGCGGAAGAAGCCACCGAAACGCTGCTCCCTCTCGCGGAAGAGCTCGGCGTCACGATAGAGACGTCCGTCGAGATGACGCCGACCAGCGGCTCGCGTGCCCTCCTGCTGCAGCTGAGCACGAACCTCGTTCACAACGCGATCGTCCACAACCTGCCTGACCAAGGAACCGTCTGGGTCGCGACCAGCGCTCGCCCTGGCGTCGTTGAGCTCACGGTCGAGAACACCGGTGAGACGCTCGCGCCCGAGATGATCTCCACGCTTGCCGAGCCATTTCTGCGTGGCGACGAACGCGTCCGTGCCGAGCACGCAGGCGTCGGTCTTGGGCTGGCAATCGTCGAGAGCATCACGCAAGCACACGATGGCACTCTCACCCTTACACCCCGAGCCGCCGGTGGGCTTCGCGTTACGGTGAGAATCCCCGCCGCGTCGCCGCCTCGGTGACCTGAACGAGGCCCGCAGTCCGGCGGCGCGCGAGCCGGATCTGCCCTGCCGGCCGACGCATATCGTCGGCATATCGAAACGCGCATACATCGCGGCAACATCGCGCTGCCTTCAATGGGCGGCATGACCTATGGCACCTCAGCAGTGGTGGCTCGCAGCACTGTCTCGCCGGCATCCCCGACGATCGGGATGACGATCTATGGATGCGGGCGCGACGAGGCCGCCTTGTTCGAAGAGCTGGCACCTCGCTTCGGCGTCGTGCCGACGATCACCGAGGCAGCGGTGTTTGACGGCAACCTTGCCCTGGCCCACGGTAATCGGTGCATCAGCGTCGCTCATAAGACTCCGATCGCAGATTCCACGCTGCTCGCCCTCGGCCGCGCCGGCGTAGCGCATATAACCACGAGAAGCATCGGAAATGACCATCTCGATGTCAGATACGCCGAGAGCGTCGGCATCTCCGTCGCAACGGTTTCCTACTCACCAGACAGCGTCGCCGACTACACGCTGATGCTCATGCTGATGTCGGTACGCAACGCCAAGTCCGCGATCAGGCGTACCGAACGCCATGACTACAGGCTGCCCGACGTCCGCGGAAAGGAGTTGCGCGATCTGACGATCGGCGTAATCGGCGCCGGGCGTATTGGGAGAGCGGTGATCGACAGGCTGCGCGGCTTTGGTTGCAGTGTCCTGGCCCATGACCGTCGGCCCGACGGCTCCGCCGAGTGGGTTTCGCTCGATGAGTTGGTCCGACAGAGCGATGTCATAACGCTTCACACTCCACTGAGCGCCGACACGCACCAGCTCCTCGATCGGCGACGCATCGAGCGGCTGAAGCACGGCGCATACATCGTCAACACCGGCCGCGGTCCGCTCATCGATACCGAGGCACTTGCGTGCGCCCTCGAGAGCGGCAGATTGGGCGGTGCGGCGCTGGATGTCCTCGAAGGTGAAGAGGGCATCTTCTACTCAGACTGCAGCAGCAAGACAGTCGACAATGAACTCTTGTTGCGGCTGCAAGCGCTGCCAAATGTGCTCATCAGCCCGCACACGGCCTACTACACCGACCACGCCCTGCGCGATACGGTCGAGCACACCATCGTCAACTGCTTGAGCTTCGAAAGCGAGCAGCGGCATGGCTAGGTTGAAGATCGGCGTCCTATTTGGGGGGTGCTCTGAGGAGCACCCGATCTCCGTCAAATCGGCACAAGAGGTCGCCCGGCACCTCGATCTCGAGAAGTACGAGCCGTTTTACATCGGCATTGCGAAGGGCGGTGCCTGGAAGCTTTGCGATGCTCCCGACCCAGATTGGGAAGACGGCAGTGGTCGCCCGGCCGTTCTCTCACCGGACAGACGCGTACACGGCCTGCTCGTCCTGGAGCGCGAGCGTTACGACACCATCGCTTTGGATCTCGTGTTGCCCGTCCTGCACGGAACGTTCGGCGAGGACGGCGCGATCCAGGGCTTGGCCGAGCTCGCCGGCATCCCCTACGTAGGCTGCGACATCCAGAGCTCGGCTCTGTGCATGGACAAGTCGCTCGCCTACATCCTCGCCAGCGACGCGGGGATCGCCACGCCGAAGTTCTGGACCGTCACGGCGGACGAGGAAGTCGATCCCGACCGGTTGCCATATCCCGTCTTCGTGAAGCCGGCGCGTTCGGGCTCCTCTTTCGGCGTCGCCAAGGTGCGCGGGAGGGACGAGTTGCCAAGCGCGGTGGACGCGGCAAGACAGTTCGACTCAAAGGTGTTGATCGAGGAGGCCATCCTCGGCAGCGAGGTCGGGTGCGCCCTGCTGGGAGACGGTCGCGACGTCATCGCGGGCGAGCCGGACCGGATCGCCCTTTCCCACGGCTTCTTCAGGATTCATCAGGAGAGAGAACCTGAACGCGGCTCCGACAACGCCGAGGTGATCGTTCCCGCGGACATCTCGGCAGAGTCGCGCTCGCTCGTGCAGGAGACCGCAAAGGCCATATATCGCGCCTTGGGATGCAGCGGGCTTGCACGCGTGGACCTGTTCCTGAAGGAGGGTGGGGAGGTGGTCCTCAACGAGGTGAACACGTTGCCCGGCATGACCTCCTACAGTCGCTATCCGCGCATGATGGAAGCCGCGGGATTCTCGCGTGCCGAGGTGATCGACCGGCTGGTGGCCTCGGCATTGACGGGAAGCCGACGATGAACGATCGGTACGCGACGTGCGACGACTTCACCGGCCAGCCGCCGCGCAGCGACCTCAAACCACCGCTGCAGGTGAATCCGCGTCAGGGCGCTCCTCACCGACCTCCGCACCGCTGAGTAGCGCCGCGTAGCGTCCGCCCAACTCGAGCAGCTCGGAGTGCGTCCCGCGCTCGACGATGTGCCCGCCGTCGAGCACCAGGATCTGGTCGGCGTCGCGGATCGTCGAGAGGCGGTGCGCGATCGCGATCGTCGTGCGCCCGCGACTGAGATCGTCGAGCGCGAGTTGCACGGCGCGCTCGGTCTCGGTGTCCAGGGCCGAGGTCGCCTCGTCGAGGATCAGCACCGGCGGGTTGCGCAGCACGGTGCGCGCGATTGCGATGCGCTGCTTCTCACCGCCCGAGAAGCGGTAGCCGCGCTCGCCGACCGGCGTGTCATAGCCCTCTGGCAGCGAGGCGATCAGCTCGTGGATCTGCGCGGCGCGCGCCGCCGCTTCGATCTCCTCGTCGCTGGCCTGCGGACATGCGAAGCGCAGGTTCTCGCGGATCGAGGCGTGGAATAGATAGGTCTCCTGCGAGACCAGGCCGACCGTCGCCGCGAGCGACTCCAGCGTGATGTCGCGGATGTCGACGCCGTCGATGCTCACGCAGCCCTGCTCGGTCTCGTACAGGCGCGCGACGAGGTACGCCAGCGTCGTCTTGCCTGAGCCGGTCTCGCCGACGAGCGCGGTGCGCGTGCCGGCGGGGATCTCGGCGTCGATTTCGCTGAGCGTCCACGGGCCGTCGGGCGCGTAGCGGAACGAGACGTGCTCCAGGCGCACGTCGCCGCGCACGTCGCTCAGCGTGCGCGCATCGGGGCGCTGGACGATGTCGACGGGCAGGTCGAGGTACTCGAAGATGCGCCCGAACAGCGCCATCGAGGTCTGCACTTCAAGGCCCACCGAGAGCAGCGACTGCATCGGGAACAACAGGCGCGTCTGCAGTGTCGTGAACGCGACGATCGTCCCGATCGAGAGCGCGTGGTTGCCGTGCGCGATCGTGTAGCCGCCGAACCAGTAGACCGCGGCGGGCATGATCGCGAAGCTCATCTGCACCGAGGCCATCCGCCAGCGGCCCGCCATCCGCGCGCGCACCTCCAGATCGGCCAGCTGGCTCGACTCGCCCGAGAAGCGCTCGACGAGCTCAGCCGAGCGGCCCATCGTCTTGCCGAGCAGGATCCCCGAGACCGACAGCGACTCCTCCACGAGCGTCGACATGTCCGCCAGGCGCCCCTGGCGCACCGACTGGATGCGCCGGCGCTCGTTGCCGACGCGCCGCGTCAGCCACACGAAGAACGGCAGCAGGAACAGCGAGAAGACCGTCAGCTGCCAGCTCAGCGCGAGCATCGCGACGAGCGTCGCCGCGACCGTCGTCACCGTCGAGACCGTCGAGGTCGCCGTGCTCGTCACGACGTCGTCGATGCCGCCGATGTCGTAGGCGATCCTTGACTGCACCTCGCCCGAGCGCGTGCGCGTGAAGAACGCGAGCGACATCCGCTGCAGGTGCGCGTAGACCGCCGCGCGCAGGTCGTGCATCACGCGCTGGCCGACCTGGTTTGAGATCAAGGTCTGCACAACGCCGAAGACGCCGCTGACGATCGACACCGCGATCATCCCGCCGACCAGCAGCGAGAGCAGTTCCACGTTGTGCTCGGGGATCGCTTTGTCGATCACGCCGCGCAGCAGGAACGGCGAGACGACGCTCAGCAGCGAGGTCAGGCAGATCAGTGCGAGCAGGCCGCCGAGGCGCTTGCGGTAGGGCCTGAACAGCCGCGCGACGCGGCGCAGCGAGACCGGTTCGTCGGGAAGGTCCTCCGGACGCAGCTCTTTGCGGCGGCCACCGCCGCGCCCTTCGCCACCGCCGCGTTCTCCGTGGGAGGCCATCGGCACGACTGTATCGCCGCGCGCACTAGGGTTAAGGCCGTGAACCTCTCCGCCTCAGAGACCCGCGTGCTGGGCTGCCTGCTGGAAAAGCAGCGCACGACCCCCGATCAATATCCGCTGAGCCTCAACGCGCTGCGCCTCGCCTGCAACCAGTCGACCAATCGCGATCCCGTCGTCGAGTACGACGAGGCGATCCTGCGCGACGCGCTGCACCGCCTCGAGCGCCGCGGCTACACGCGCTACGCCAGCGGCGCCGGCAGCCGCACGCCGAAGTACCGCCACCTGCTCGCCGAAGCGCTGCCGATGGCCGAGGACGAACAGGCCGTGATGTGCGTGCTGATGCTGCGCGGGCCGCAGACCCCCGGCGAGCTCAAGCAGCGCGCCGATCGCATGCACCAGTTCGCCGAGCTCGGCGCCGTGCACGAGACGCTCGAGCGACTGATCGCGCGCGAGCTCGTCGCCTGCCTCGGGCGCCGGCCGGGCCAGAAGGAGGACCGCTACGCGCAGCTGCTGCAGGACAGCGAGGATGGCGGCGGCGAGTCACAGCCGCAGGCCGCGTGGGCGGCGCCCGCCGCGGCCGTCTCATCCGTGCTGGCCGGCGATTACGCCCCCTTTGTCCAGGCCGCTCCGGTCGGCGAGTCTGCCACGAGTGAGCAACCGGCCTTCGCGGCGCCCTCTCCGGCACCGGTCACGCCGGCCCTCGAGCAGCTCGAACAGCGCGTCGCGCGCCTAGAGCGCGAGCTCGCCGAGCTGCGCGCCGCGCTCGGCGAGCCGGTGGGATCCGAGCGATGACCCACGCGCTGCTGCTTGCTACGAGCGCGACCAGCGACACCGCGAGCGGCGTCGGCATTCCGCTCGCGATCGCCGCCGGTCTCGTCTCCTTCCTCTCGCCGTGCGTGCTGCCGCTGGTGCCGGGCTACCTCTCGACCGTGATCGGCGTCGCGCCCGCCGACATCAAGAACACCGGTACGCGCCGCGTGCTCGTCCCGAGCCTGCTGTTCATCGCGAGCTTCTCGGCGATCTTCATCCTGCTCGGCCTCACCGCGACCCAGCTCGGCTCACTGCTGAACGACCACATCGCGACGCTGCGCACCGCGGGCGGCGTGCTGATCCTGCTGATGGGCGTCGTGTTCCTCGCGACGCCGTTCGTCGACGCGCTGAACTTTCAGTGGCACTCCGAGTCGCTGATGCGGCTCGCCGGTCGTGGCGGGCCGCTGCTCGCCGGCGCGGCGTTCGCGATCGCGTGGACGCCGTGCACGAGCATCACGCTCGGCGCGATCCTCACGCAGGCCGCGGTCTCCAACTCGGCTGCGCACGGCGCGCTACTGCTGGCGTTCTACTCCGCCGGTCTCGCGATCCCGTTCCTGCTGATCGCGGTCGCGTTCGAGCGGATGACCGATGCGCTCGCCGTCGTCAAGCGCCATTTTCCTGTGATCGTCGGGGTTGGGGGCGCGGTGATGATCGCGCTCGGGCTGCTGATCCTGACGGGGGAGTTCACGATCCTCAATGCGAAGGCGAACGCGCTGCTGCAGGGCACCGGGTTGGACATCTCGAGTATTTAGTATGCGCGGTGTGGGGCTGAGTGACCACGAGAGTCATCGCCGCGTTGCAGCGAGCACAGCTCCGAGCCCGACCCTGAGAAGGATCCCACCAACGGCGCGATTGTCGGTGACCAATGGATCGAAGATGGATTTCGGCTCCGAACCCCAGGTGGAGTTCGGAGATTTAGGAGCGCTCGCCGTCAGCGAGCAACGCTGTCTCGATGTCGATCACGGCGAATCCGGAAACCGGTATTCCTGCCCCGTCGATGATCGGGTCAATGACGATGCCGACACCGTCGCGTATGGCTTCGGCAACGAAGGCATCGAACTGGTCATCCGAGCGTAGGATCGAGGTTGCAAACCGCGGCACATCCAAACCGGCCATTTCCCAGTTTTTGATGCTCTCTGCGAGCGTGAGGGGTTCCGTCAGGAGAACGCGTGAACCGTCTACCACGAACGGCGTGCCAGTGTCGGCGTCGACAAGTAGCAAAAGTGGTGCGTAGTAATTGTCGGCGGCGTTCTGCGCCAGCACTGTCGCACGCGTCAGCTCTCGTGGTTCGGCCGACGTGACCTTCAACGTCGGGTTGCCGGGCTGCTGATGCAGCAGAGTGGAATACGAACCAAAAGTATCGCCGGCGCTCGTGACGCAGATGGGATCGTTGCGATCGGTCGCCGCGTCGATCGACTCGCTCATGAATGCGGCTTGAGCTTCTGCTTCGCCTTGTGTCATGCGCTGCACCCGCGCGCGCTCGTGAACATACCTAACGCTTCCGTCATCGAGATGGTAAGCAACTCCCCAGTTTCCGAGGGTGTGCTGTCGGGCGGGTTTCCATCCGATATGGACGATCTGGCCGCGTATAGCAGAACTGACACCATTGAACAAGGCTTGGCCAGTGGGACGTGTGCTGAACCAGGCGCGATAGTCAAAGTCGGTCAGTACCCCGGTGCTGACGAGCGCATCGCCTGACGCGACTCCAATGACTCGATGTGTTGGTCGAAGGCACTCGCTATGTATCAGTCCGACCTGGTGCGGAAGATCCTCCTGATCGATCTCGATGGAGGGCGCCAAGTGCTCGGAGATGGGCCTGCCACATTGCAGACACTCTAGAGGTGCAGAATTTTTCTGCGCAACTGCGGTCATCAGCGCGGAATGTGCTTGCGCCCAAGGTGTCGCCTCGGGATCCTCGTCCGAGTAGATGGGCCAGATGGTCAACTCGCGTCCTTTCAGAATGCTCGGGTCGGACTCGATCAGTCGTCGCATGCCCGCTGATGTCGCGGCGCGGAGAAGAACCTCGGCACGGACGCCATTCGTCATCTCGACCGTGTCATCTGTGAATCGGGCGCTCTTTGTCCCGTCGGGCGCGAAGCGTATGAGCTCGGCGAGAACGAGATGATCATCGAGGGTCATGAGAATGACCTCACGGCCTGCCGGCAAACCGCCTTCGAGGATGAACTCCATGCCGTCGCCCGTCGAGCTCTGCGGGGAACCGGCGAGGGCAGTGTCAAAGTGCTCGCCGAAGCGCTCCGACAGCGCTGCGGTATCGACGGATGTCCGGCCCGACGCAAGTGTCAACGCAAATGCGATGAGGCTTCCCCACACTATTGTTGGTGGGGTACTTGCTCGGCTGGCAAGGACCGTGAGCACAGCCCGCTCGAGGCTTCCCCCAGCCTCTAGATCTAGCGCTGCCACGCTGATACGACCAAAGATGGCATCGCGCTGCTCATCAGTTGGTGGTCCACCGGTAAGATCCTCAAAATGCTGCGCCAACAGGCTGTATGTGGTGGCGAGTACTTTCTTCTCAGCTTCCGTAAGCGGATTTGCGTCAACGCCGAGCTCATTCAGCCGCCGCGCTTCTGTCAACTTGCGCAGATCCGAGGTGATGCGACGGGACGCTGACGGAGAAGTTGCCAAGACATATTCATCTTCGGTGGCCGGAGCTCGAACGAACTGGTCGACGAACTGCTTTAGCACCAAGGAAAATTCCGAAGTTAGCTTCTCGGAGAGGCTGAGGCTTCGCTTAGCCTGAATGTAGATGCGCGAGCTGCCAGTGACGATCACAATGTCGTCAATACCATCGTTCGTCTCGAAGCGCAGTTCGGTGATGGCTCTCTCTTTGGCGCCGATCTGTAGCCAACCTAGGCCATCGATGTCAGTGAGCATCGCCAGCATGGCCACCGCGCCAACGCGATGCTGGAAATTGACGCCTGAGTTTGTAGCCTTGCCACTGCCGGACACGGAAGTAGAGTACCCAGACTCGGCTGAGCCTCCGCGCGCGTGTTCGCTAGGGCATGTCTGGGGCCCCGTCGGGCGCGCCGGGCATGAACGCTGTTGTGAACGCCGCGCCTGCTCCTGCTTCCGACGCCGGACGGGCGCGTCCGGATCCAAGCCGGAGACCTCACCGACCGAATGGTGGCGCCCTCCGGCAAGTTTCGCTTGACGCCACGCTCCGATCCAGGAACACTTGCGCGAGATGGGCGGCCGAAATCTAAGGGGAACGTCGTGGCTCGCGACGGCGCTAGCGCTCGTGTGCGCCTTCGCCGGCTGCGGCACGCAAACGCCGGTCGCCCATCAGCGGCAAGTGATCGGCGAGGCTGCCGGGGTCGCGATCTCGCGTGTGCTCGGAAGCAGCGAGCGGCAGTACCAGGTCGACTCGAAGCTGCGCACCCGCGCCGCTGGCGTTGAGGCGAAGTTCTCGCCGACGCGAGCGCAGGTCCGCTCGGGCGGCGTGGCCTGGACGCTGTCTGCGCCAGCGGTGCGCCCGGTCGCCGACCGCAACCGCGTCACCTATGCGACGCCGAGGCTCCGCGAGTGGTTCGCATCCGGACCGCTCGGCCTCGAGCAGGGGTACACGATCATGCGACCGAGCGCCGGCGCGACGCTGACACTGCCGGTTGGACGGCTCCCGGCCGGCGTCGACGTCCGGCTCTCCTCCGCGGCCCACGACGCGAGCCTGGTCCGGAACGGGCGCACCGTCTTGCGCTACAGCGACCTCGCGGTGGTCGACCGCGCCGGCCGCTCGCTGCCGGCGCGGATCGTCGCGGCGGCCGGTCACGGCCTGGCAATCCGTGTCGACGTGCGCGGCGCTCGCTACCCGGTGAGCGTCGATCCGCTCATCCAGTCGGCGAAGCTCACTTCGGGCGATACCGGCGGGGGGCTCGGCGCGGGTGCGCTGGCGATCTCCGGCGACACGATCGCCGCCGGAGCGTGGCAGTACCCGAACGGCGTCAAGGACGGCGCGGTCTACGTGTTCGTCAAGCCGGCCGGCGGCTGGTCGGACATGACCAAATACACCGCGCGCCTGACCAACGGCAACGCGAACGGTGAAAACCTCGGACAGTCGGTGGCGATCGACGGCGACACGATCGTCGCGGGCGCTCACGGGAACGGATACGCCGACGTGTTCGTCAAGAGCGGCGCCAACTGGAGCTCGACGGCGACGCCGACCGCTGTGCTCACCGACTCCTCAATCTCGGGCAACACGGGCTTCGGCAAAGCGGTCGCCATCAGCGGCAACACGATCGCCGTCGGCGACCCTGCCGATGGCGGTCTGCATGGCCTCGTAGACGTGTTCGTCAAGTCCGGCGCGACCTGGAGCTCGACGGCGACGCCCACCGAGAAGCTCACCGACTCGACCATGTCCAATGGCGCCGACATCGACGGCAGTCTCGGGACATCGTTGGCGATGAGCGCCAACACGATCGCCGCCGGGGCTCCGACGTGGCGCGCGAACAACACCGGCGCGCCCCAGATGGGCGCGGTCCTCGAGTTCACCGCGCCTGCCGGCGGTTGGGGCTCAGCGGGCCAAAGCGGGCATCAGACCGCGATCCTCACCCCGTCGGCGAGCAGTTTCTCGGGCGATCCCGACCTCGGCGCTTCGGTGGCGGTCGACGGACCGGTGATCGTCGGCGGAGCGACGTCCTGGCAGAGCGGCGCGGCGACACCGGCGATCGGGGCGGCCTACGTGTGGACGGAGGCCGGCAGCTGGACATCCGGCGCCCAGACCGCGGTGCTGACCCCGTCCGATGGGACGGCGGCCGACGGCTTCGGCTCCGATGTGGCGCTGTCGGGCTCCTCGGTGGTCGTCGGCGCCCCCGACGCGGGAGCGAGTGACGACGGCGCGACCTATCTCTTTCGAGAGCCGACAGGCGGGTGGGCCAACGCCACCGAGACACAGAAGCTGACCCCGCGCGACGCGGCGACCAACGCCCAGTTCGGCGACGCGGTCGCGCTCACCGGAAGCACGGTCGCGGCTGCCGCGAACCCAGGCGCCGATGGCAGCGTCTATGTATTCGGCGATGAACCGCTGAGCATCGCGACGAGCTCGCTGGCGAATGCGACGAGCGGCACGGCGTACAGCGCCTCGATCGCCGCGAGCGGCGGAACTACGCCGTACTCGTTCTCGGCAGCGGGTCTCCCCGCCGGCCTGTCGATCAACGCGACCAGCGGTGCGATCACCGGCACCCCGACCGCGGTCGGAGCGGTCACCCCGACGTTCACGGTCACCGATGCCTACGGCCAGAGCGTGAGCCGCCAGATCGAACTGACGGTATTCGCGGCGCCGACGACCCCGCCGACCACGATCCCACCGACGAGCCCGCCCACTACGGCGCCGCCGACGACCACCCCCGGCAAACTCACCGACGTCTCGCCACCCCAGATCGTCGGAACGCTCACGGCGAACCACACCCTCACGTGCACGCCGGGCACGTGGAGTGAGCCGGGGGCGACGTTTACGTACGCCTGGTTCGCGATCGAGCCGGCGGCGCCGGCGCCAAAGCTGACGATCAAGACGAAAGCCAAGGTGTTCGGCCTGAAAAGCAGCAAGAACACCATCTCGAACAAGCTCAAAAGCGTGGTGCCGCCCGAGGTCTCGGTGCTGATCGCCAACGGACCGAGCTACGCGGTCGGCTTCCTTGACGCGCCGGAGACGGTCTACTGTCAGGTCAGCGCAACGCTGGGAACGCAGTCGGCGTCCGCTAACTCGGGTGCGGTCGCCGTCAGCCCGGGGCCACCGCAGCTCGCGGGCTCGACACTCAAGGACCCGAGGCCTGCCAAGCCGCACATCCAGTCCGCGATCGGCGTCGGCGGGACGAACACCTGCAGTGCGGGCGACTGGTGGGGCAATCCAACTTTCAGCTACGCCTGGGTCGTCGTCGCCAAACCGCAGGACAAAATTCTCGCGCATCTCGGCTCGAGCGCAACCCTGCAGGTCCCGGGCGAGGCCGAGGACAAGCTGATCGCGTGTAGGGTAAAAGCCACGAACAAATGGGGGACGGCGAGCGCGTGGACCAACAGCTATGTAGTCCCGCAGAGCGCGCCGCAATCGAACGCTACGCCCCATGTCGAGATCTCCACCCAGGACCCGAGCAGTGATGTGGTGGCGGGCGCGGCCGGCGGCATCGGCGTGGCCGAGGTGATCGACCTCACCTGCGAACCGGGCGGCTGGAACCGCGACGACCTCTCCTACTCCTATCTCTGGACCGACGACCGCTGGAGCGGGTACGTCCAGGCCGGGCAGACACTCCACCTCAGCATGCGCCCCGGTGAGCTCCAGTTCGACGACACGATCCACTGCCAGGTCACGGCGACGACGCCACACGGTCTCTCCAACACGGCTCAGTCCGGGCAGATCAGCGTCTGGAACGGCTGCACCGAGTGGTACGCCGATGTGCTCCAGACCAGCGACCCCGTCGACACTCACATCGGCGGACCGGAGCAGTGGCTGCGAGCCGTCCCCGAAGACGAGCTCTTCGACTACGACGAGTCGGCCGGTACCGAGATCAAAGGCGCTTTCGGCTTCGCCGGCGGCGACCTCGCCTACAAGGGTCCTTACGCCAACGGCGAGGAGCGGCCCAGTCGCGCCGAAACGGACGGTCCCAACTGCGCCGGCTACCAGGCGTACCTCCGCGGGCAAGGCTATGACGTCAAGCAAGGCCCGAATCCAGAAGGCGATGAGTTCTGGATCGAGCACGGCAACCCGTTCTTCTAGTGACAGCTGGCGTCGCTAAGCGGGATCGGCGACCTCGACTCCCAGCGCTCGCGCCGCGCTGGCGAGGCGCGCGTCGTAGCAGTACACACGCTCAATGTCGTCACTGAAGCTCAGAATCGTGGCGAGGTGCAGGGCGTCGAGCGAGCGCAGCTCAGCGGGTTCGAGTTCGCCCGCGCGCTCGACGATCGGGTCGTCGAGCGCGAGTAGCGTGATCGTCGTCAAGGCCGCGGCGACACGGGCGGAGGCGAGCTTGCCGTAGCGACGCGCGGCGCGCCGCCCCTCAACCGACAGCAGGACGCTGCTGATCAGCTCGGTCTCGGCGCCGCGAAGCGCGTCGCGCAGCGCATGGCTCTCGGGCTCGGCGCGCACGAGCTTGATGAAGGCGGAGGTGTCGAGATAGGAGGGCAAGCGCCTACAGGCGCTCGTCGCGAAGTTCGTCGAGTACCGCCGCGGACGGCGGGCCGGGGATCGTCCCGGGCAGTTCGTCCAGCGCGTCGAGCAGATTGCCCTGGCCGCGCCTTGCGCCGCGCTCGGCGACGAGCCTGTCGATCGCCGAAGCGCGCCCCGGCGCCGGTGAAAGCTGGGCTACGGCCTGGCCGCGATCGGTGATCACGAACGACTCGCCGTGCTTTGCCCTGCGCGTGTAGCGACTCAGGTTCTGGCGCATCTCACGGATGCCGACGACCTCCATGTGCGTCATTGTAGCGCCTGGCCGAGGCGCTTTAGATCCCACGCCCTGCTGCCGATCTGTGGAGCAAACATCGTTCGAGAGGACTCCCGCGCATGGCCACACAGACGCTTGAGAAGTGCCGCCTAGTTACCCGCAGTGACTTCGACGGCTTGGTTTGCGCTGCGCTGCTGAGGGAGCTGGGGATGCTCGACGAGATCAAGTTCGTGCACCCCAAGGACGTCCAGGACGGCCTGGTCGAGCTCACCGATCGCGACATCACGACCAACCTGCCCTACTCGCCCGGTGTGCGTCTGGCCTTCGACCATCACGGCAGCGAGACGCTGCGCGTCGCGGGGCACCCGGAGAACCACGTAATCATCCCCGACGCGCGCTCGGCGGCGCGTGTCGTGTACGACTACTTCGGCGGCTCCGAGCAGTTCCCGCGAGTGCCCGAGCAGCTGATGCTGGCGGTCGACAAGGCCGACAGCGCGATGTTCTCACTCGAGGAGATCGAGCAGCCGAGCGGCTGGATCCTGCTCAACTTCCTGATGGACCCGCGAACCGGGCTCGGTCGCTTCCGCGACTTCCGCGTCTCGAACTATCAGCTGATGATGATGCTCGTCGACGTCTGTCTGGAGCGCACGGCCGAGGAGATCCTCCAGCTGCCGGACGTCGCCGAACGCGTCGCGCTCTACGAGGAGCACGCCGACGCCGCCAAGGCCCAGCTGCGCGAGCGCTCGGCGGTGCACGGGAGCACCGTCGTGCTGGACCTGCGCGAAGACGAGCTGATCCATCCGACCAACAGGTTCATGATCTATGCGCTGAACCCGCAGTGCAACCTCTCGATTCACGTGCTGTGGGGCCTGAAACAGCAGAACACGGTGTTCGCGATGGGCAAGTCGATCACGAACCGCTCGAGCCAGCTCGACGTCGGCGCGCTGATGCTCGCCTACGGCGGCGGCGGGCACCCCGCGGCCGGCACCTGCCAGGTGGCGAACGCCGACGCCGAGCGCGTGCTCGCCGAGCTGCTCGAGCACGTCGCGGCGGACGGGTAGCTCGCCGTACTGCAGGTCCTCGCGGTCTGAAAACGATGCTCACGCAACGTGAGCGCCCTGCGAGGACCGTGCTCCCGCCGCCCGCCGCTCCCGATACCGCCGTTCCCAAGTTTCCTGATTGCGTTTCGCGTCGCGAATGAACGGCGAGATCCCGATCGCCTTGACGATCAGTTCGTTGATTTTGGACTCGGGGGAGGGGAGAGGCCGGATGACGTCGACGAACAGCACGACGCGCGTCTCCTCGGTGTCGTTCCAGACCTCGTGGTTGAAGGTGTCGTCGAAGATCATCGACCTACCGGCCTCCCAGTGGCGGAAGTCATCGCCAACGCGGATCCGGCAGGCTTCGGCGTCGTGGGGCACGACGAGGCCGAGGTGGTAGCGCAGCACGCCCTTGTAGGGGCCGCGGTGGTCGAGGATGTGCTTGCGCGGCGAGAGGATCGAGAACATCGCGGTCGTCATCCCCGGGATCTCGCGCATCAGCGCCGCCGTACGCGGGCACATCTCGACGCCGAGCTTCGCCTCGAAGCCGTAGCCGTAGAGGAAGAACGTCTTCCAACTGTCGTCGTCGGTGATCTCGATCTGGTCCTTGGAGATGTCCTGGAAGTTCGGCAGCGCCTCGCGGTCGGCGAGCACGCCCTGCAGCTCCTCGAGAATGACCTCCCAGTGCTCCTCGACGTGCGCGACCCACGGGAAGCGCTCGAGCGGGAAGAACGTCGCGTCACCGACGAGCGAGCGGCTGCCGATGAAGCGCTCGATCGGCGCGAGGATCCGTTCGCCTGCCGCGATCGTCCACTGCACGACGCGATCCCACAGCGAAGAGTTCGACATGCCACCTCCAATGTGTCTCGATGCTGTCCGCGTTCAGCTTATGACGCAAATCGGCGCGGTGCTGTTCGCCCTGCCGCATGCGGCAGGGCGCCGACAAGCGCATGCGCTTGTCGGAACCTGGGCGTGCATGCACGCCCAGGCCGGCCGGTGCATGCACCGGCCGGAACTGGACTGAGTTGTTAGGCCGCCTCGCGCAGTGCCGCGAGCTCGGGGCTCTCGGCGAGCTTCTTCAGCGCGCGCTGCTCGAGCTGCGAGGCGCGCTCCGCGGAGAACCCGAGGCGCTTGCCGATCGCGGTCAGCGTCTGCGGCTCCTCGCGGCCGGTCCCAAAGCGCAGCGTCAGGACGGTGCGCTCGGTGTCGGGCAGCGAGGCGATCGCGCGGTGCACGAGGCGCTCGCGCTCGTTCTCGTAGGCGGTCTCCTCCGGCGGCTCCTGGTCGGAGGGCAGGAGGTCGCCGAGCGCGGTGTCGCCGTCTTCGCCGACCTGCTGGTCGAGCGAGACGAGCGCGGCGCGCTGGTGGCGAACTTCTTCGACCTGCTCGAGCTCGAGGCCGGTCTCGGTCGCGATCTCCTCGGCGGTCGGCTCGCGGCCGAGGCGCACGGAGAGCTCGCGCTCGACGCGTCCGACCTTGCGCGTGCGCTGCGCGACGTGCACCGGCAAGCGGATCGTACGGCCCGAGTTCTCCAGGCCGCGCTGGATCGCCTGGCGGATCCATAGCGTCGCGTAGGTCGAGAAGCGGAAGCCCTTGCGCCAGTCGAACTTCTCGCTCGCGCGGATCAGGCCGAGCATGCCCTCCTGGACGAGGTCCGCTAGCGGCAGGCCCTGGTTCTGGTAGCGCCGCGCGTTGGACGCGACGAGGCGCAGGTTCGAGTTGACGAGTAGTTCCTTGGCGTGCAGGTCGCCGCGCTCGATGCGCTGCGCGAGTTCGATCTCCTGTTCGGGGGTCAGCAGCGGGTAGCGCCGCGAGTGCGCGAGCAGCTGGTCGACGGACTCCGGAATGAAGCTTTCCGTGGTCGCAACCGGGCGCGCTCGTAGCGCCGCCTCGGCGCGGGCGGCGCGCTCGTCATAGACCGGATCGAGCGTCGCCGTCGGCGCTGCGGGGTCGATCGTGTCAAGTGTGTCTAGAGTGGTGATCTGGTGCTTGGTGTCTGACATGGTGCGTGGTCCTTCTAATTGAGCGAAAAGAGGCCCGGCTCAGCCGCCTTCCGGCGGCTTTCGCCACCTTCTAATCCGATGCCTGGAGTCGGAATTATAGGGCATAGTAGTTGCGTTGTCAATTATTCCTGAGGTAGCGGATGTGCGCGCGAAATCGGACGACTCGTACACGCGGAGCCTCTTAGCTTGAGCCCATCGGCGGCCCGAAAGTTGCTCTGCCCATAGACGCTCTACCCGGAAAGATGCGCAAATCATCTCGCGGGGGAGTGATGAGGCTGTTATTCGCGCGGGAGCCCGATAAACCTGCGCTGTCCGACTGCATCGGAGCACGCCGCCCGCTGCGCGAGGCGACGGCCCCCACGCTGGCCGCTTGATTGGCTGCTCAGGCGCGCGCGCCGCTCTGCGGATCCAGGCGCGAGATCGTCACCGACGCGTCCAGCTCGGAGGTCGCGGCGCCCATGTAGACGCCCTTGACCGGCGGCACGTCGGCGTAGAAACGGCCGTGGCCGATCTTCACGTGCGTCTCGTCGGCCAGTCGCCGGTTGGTCGGGTCCGCGCCGACCCAGACCGGCTCGGCGCGGCCTTCGGTGCCTGGCAGCAGCACCTCGAGCCACGCGTGCGTATCGACCTCCAGCGAATCGACGCCGCCGTCCTCCGGAGCGGCCCACAGGTAGCCCGATACGTAGCGCGCCGCGATCCCGCGGCGGCGCAGCAGGATCAGCGAGAGGTGCACGAAGTCCTGGCACACGCCCGCGCCGGCCGCCAACAGGTCCTCGACGCTCGAGCCCACGTAGGTCGCGCCGCGGCGGTACTCAAAGCGGTTGGGGATCAGCTCGCAGAGCACACGCAGCGCGCCCAGCGGCCCCGGCGCACAGGCCAGCTCGGCCTCCAGCGCATGCAGGCCGCCGATCGCCGGCTGGTCCTCCCAGGGCAACGCAAACTCGCCGGCCGCGTCGAGATAGGCGCCGGTGCCGAGGCTCTCCCAGGTCCCCTCGCACGGCTCCGGCGGATCGGAGGTCACGACGCGCGCGCGCATGTCGATCGTCAGCTGCTCGTGGCCCGTCGGGATACCGAACTCGAGCACCTCGGTGCCGAAGTAGTCCAGGTGGCGGCTCACGCGCGCCTCCGGATCGATCCGCGTGTGGAACTCGTCGCAGCGTTGCGAGGACGTCGTCGCCGGGCGCACGCGCAGCGCGTTGAGGTTGTCGCTGACCGGCTCTTCGTAGCGGTACTCGGTCAGATAGCGGATCGAGAAGTGCATCTCAGTGTGCCCCCGCCGGCACCGCGCCCGCGAAGTAGCGGTCGGCGACATCGTGGTCGATGCGCGCCAGCTCCTGCTGCGTGCCCGCACAGATGTCGGTCAGCTCGGCGCCGTCGGGCAGCGCGCGGCGCTGGAAGTCGAGGTCGGCCGCCAGGCGGCTGACGCGCAGCACCGGCTTTGAGTTGCGCGGGCCCGCGTCGGCCGTCGTGAAGACCTCGTGCAGCGAGTCCACGCACGCCGCCACGCTGTCCGGGTAGGCGCGCTCGAACAGCAGGAAGCGCGCCACCGGGTGCGCGTTGGGCGGCGCCGTTCCCGCGCGCAGGTACGCGTGAAAGCCGCCGACCGCCTGCAGCAGGATCAGCGCCGAGCCGTCCGCCGGCGAGGGCGTGTCCGCTTCAGCCCGTCCCGGCAGCGCGATGCGCAGCATCCGCAGCACCATGTCCGCGACCTCGATCAGCCCGCCCGCGTCCAGGAAGCACTTCGCCTCATCGCGCAGCATCGAGCGGTCCGCGACGCCCCAGATCAGCGCCGTGCGCTGCTTGACGTACTGCGAGACCATGTACGGCTGCGCGTGCGTCCCGCCGCCGATCGGCCCGTTGCGCCGCAGCGCGAGCGCCGTCGTGTTGATCGCCTCCCACATCTCCGCGCTGAGCACATCGCGCACCGTCCGCGCGCCCTCGCGCGCACGCTCGACGCTCGCGAGCATCGAGCCCGGCAGCTCCGCGTCGACGCTCAGGCGCCCCAACGTCTCGCTGCCGCGTCTGAGCGCCTCGGTGCCGTTGCCATTGCCCGCGTGCGACGCGCTGGTGACGCCATCGAGCATCGCCAGCAGGCCGCCCGAGCCGAAGCTCACGCCCGGCAGCGAGTCCGCCGCGCCCTGCAGCTCGGCCTGGAAGACCGCCTCGACCGCGCGCGCCGTGAACTCCGCGCGCGCCAGGTTGCGGCCCAGCCAGTACAGCTCGTGGGCGATTCGCGCCAGCATCAGCTCGCCGGGGCGCTCTGCCGACTCGGCAGGGCATTCTGCTGGCTCGGCGGGGCGCTCTGCTGGCTTGTCGGGGCGCTCTGTGGACTCGGTGGCGAGCTCTGTTGCTGCTGCTGTTGCTGGCCGCTCCACGTCCCGTAGCGCAGGTCCGGCAGCGCCGGCGGCTGCGTGTCCGCGATCGGCGGCCCCGCGCGGTCGGCTTCGTCGCCGTTCTCGAGCACCCACGTGTCCTTCGAGCCACCCCCGCGCGAGGAGTTGACGATCAGCGAGCCCTCCTGCAGTGCCACGCGCGTCAAGCCGCCCGGCACGATGTCGATGCGCTCCCCGAAGACCGCGAATGGCCGCAGGTCGACATGGCGTGGCTGCAGGCTGCCGTCGGCGCCGACCGTCGGCACCGTCGAGAGGCTCACCACGTCCTGCGCGATCCAGCGCTCGGGGTGGCCGCGAACGCGCTCGCCGAGCTCCGCCAGCTCGCGCTCGTCGGCGTGCGGGCCAATGCACACGCCGCGACCGCCCGACTCGCCGGTCGGCTTGAGCACTAGCTGGTCCAGGCGCGCGAGCACGTGCTCGCGGACTTCGGGGTCCGAGAGCAGATAGGTGTTGACGTTCTCGAGGATCGGCTCCTCACCGAGGTAGAAGCGGATCATCTCCGGCACGAAGCAGTAGATCGCCTTGTCGTCCGCGACGCCCGTGCCGAGCGCGTTGGCCAGCGCGACGCTGCCCGCGCGGTACGCGCGCACCAACCCCGGCACCCCGAGCAGCGAGTCCCCGCGGAACTCCAGCGGGTCGACGAAGTCGTCGTCCAGGCGGCGGTAGACAGCGTGCACGCGTTCGAGGCCGCGCGTCGTGCGCATGTAGAGCACGTCGTCGCGCACCACCAGATCCGAGGCCTCGACCAGCTCGACACCCATCTGGCGCGCGAGGAACGCGTGCTCGAAGTACGCCGAGTTCGCCGGGCCCGGCGTCCACACGACGACCGTCGCCTCGCTCTCCGCCGAGGGTGCGACCGAGCGCAGCGCGCCGAGCAGCAGCTGTGGGTAGTGCTCGACCGGCCGCACGCGGTAGGAGGAGAACAGTTCCGGCACCAAGCGTGCCATCGCGGCGCGATTCTCGAGGACATAGGAGATGCCCGACGGGACGCGCACGTTGTCCTCGATGACCTTCCACGTACCGTCGCTATGACGTACCAAGTCGCAGCCCGCGACGTGGCAGTAGACGCCGCCCGGCGGGCGGATGCCGTGCACCGCGCGCGCGAAGTGCGGACAGCCCGCGACCAACCGCCACGGGACGATCCCCTCGCGCACGATCTCGCGCGCGTGGTAGACGTCGTCGACGAAATGGTTCAGCGCGCGGATCCGCTGCGCGAGGCCGCGCTTGATCGCACGCCACTCCTCGCCGGCGAGCACGCGCGGGATCAGGTCGAGCAGAAACGGCCGTTCATGCGAGGCGCCCTCCTCGCCGTTGGTCTCGAACGTGATGCCCTGCTGTACGAACACCGCGTCGCGGCGGCGTCCCGCCTCGAGCAGGCCCTCCGCGCCCAGGCGCCGCAGCTCCTCGATCAGCGCCGCCGCCGCCGCGCGCGGGGTGCCGTCGCGCTCGAAGAGCTCGTCGAAGCAGTCCGTCGGTGGCTGATAGAGCTCGCCCGCGAGCGCCGTCGTTCCCACGGAGTCCATATGCCCATTCTCACGCGCCGGCACGCCCGCGCAATGGACGATTGGCGTAATTGCGGGCCGCTCGGCTGAGCGTTTGTACAGCCGCCGCGGTGCTAGGACTGCGGTCTTTACTTTGCCGACCCCGCCGCGCGCGTGTGCGCGCGTACGCGCGCGGCGGGGCCTCGGACCGGACCTCGTGTCTGTGCGCTCGAGCGGCTAGGACGTCGTGTCCGGCGCCGCGGCTTGTTCGGCGCCGGTTTTCGTCGTCAGGATCGCGCCGCGTCCGCCGCTGATCGCGCGGCGCACGAGTCCCGGTGCCAGCACGCGCGCGAGCGCGAACAGCTCGTACGCGCGCGGCACGTAGCGTTCCGGGCGCCGGCGCAGGCCGGCGTCGACGATCGCCTCGGCGGCGCGATCGGGCGTCGAAACCATCCACGAGGTCCTCGAGCTTGCGGTCAGCTCGCTGGCGGGGAAGCCCTCGGTGGCGATGAAGCCGGGGAGCACCAGACCGACGTGCACGCCGTGCGCGAGCTCCTCCGCGTAGAGCGCGTCGCTCCAGCCGGCCAGTGCGAACTTGCTTGCCGAGTACGCGCCGGTGCCCGGGCGCGTGACGCGCGCGGCGGTGCTCGCGACGTTGACGATCGCGCTCGGCGCGCAGGCACGCAGCAATGGCAGCAGCACCTCGGTCAAGCGCAGCACCGCGTCGAAGTTCACCTCCATCGTGCGCCGCACGTTGGCGTAGCCGCCCTCCGCGAACGTGCCACGCCACGACGCGCCCGCGTTGTTGACCAGGAGATCCAAGCGACCCGCGTAGTGCTCCTGCAGATGTGTCAGCACACGCGCCGGAGCGTCCTCGTCGGTGAGGTCCAGCGCGAGGATGCTGCACGGAGCCGGCAGCGTGTCCGCCAGGCGCTGCAGCCGCTCCTCGCGGCGTGCAACGAGTACGAGCTGTGCCCCCGGCTCGGTCGCCAGCCGCCGCGCCGTCGCTTCGCCGATGCCGCTGGAGGCGCCGGTGATCAGCGCGACGAGCGGCGGCGAGGCCGTGCCGTTGAAGTTCTGTTCAGAGTCGCTGGGCATTCGAATCGTGCGCGCGCCCCGACCGGGGTACTCGAGGAGCTACGCCTCGCGCAGCGCCGCGGCGCCCATCGTCGCTGCCGTCAGCGCAGTCGCAGTGACCATCGTGCTGGTCAGCTTCGGTAGATAGCCGCCGCGTCCGCCGGCGATCCCGGCGAGCGCGTCGGCCAGATCGCACGCTAGGCCCGCCATCAGCCACTGGCGTTGAGCCTCGCCTTCGGTGCTGAGCGCGCCCCACGCGAGCGCGAAGTCGCGCGCGCCGAACAGCCGCCCGAGGTAGGGCGACTGCGGATTCGCGGCCGCGTTCAGCCCGAACAGCCTGCCGGCGACGCGCGGGGTGGCCCACGATCCGACACCGATTGCCATGCGCAGCCCGGCCAGGCCGCCGATCGCAAGCTTCCGATCCATCACGCGACCTTACACCACAATGTCAATCGTTTGTCGACGCGGCGCTGATGTCGAGTCTCAGCGGGTAGGACGCCGGCAAGAGATGAAACTGCCTCACGCTTCTACAGCCGGCTCACAGATGGTGAGGAACCCGATCGTGCAGTGCATCTGCCTGACGGGGCTGGTGCTGGCATCCCTGCTGGCGCCCACCGGCGCGGCCGGTTCCGCCAGTGGCTACCCGATTCAGTTCTGTGCCCAGATCCCGATCGTCGGCGGGATTCCGCCGTGGGGCTTTCATACGGGCGCGCCGATCACCACGGCGACCGGCAGCTACGCACGCGGTCACGGTGAGATCGACCTAAGCGCCAACACGGTCTCCGGCACGCTTTGCCAGGTCGACCGCATCGCGCACCAACCCGACCGTCTGCTCGTCATGACCGTCGAGCGCCACCTGGTTTACCACTCGCATTACGCGACTATGTGGGGCGTACCCGGGAACATCATGAAGATCGTCGTCCGCGTGCAGAGCAGCACCGACTCACGGTGCAAGGTCGGGGCTCGCGGTCGCGTGACCTTATTCGCGAGCTACAACAACGTGCGCAGCGACAGCGTCCAGTTCACCTTCCCGGGCTCCTGCAGCGATCACGATCACCTGTACCACGGGCCGCAGGTCAACAACCAGGTCCCGCCGCTTTAGCCGCCGGGCAAGGATCACGCAGTCGGTGGCGTGTCCCCGGGCAGCTCGGTGATTGCATGCGCGCCCCGCATTCCCAGGGCTTCCTCGCGCGTCATTGGCTGTGCGGGCGCCTGCGCCGGTCCGCGGCGCAGGTTGCCAACGAGCAGCCCGATGACCGTCACGAGATAGACCTGGCCGATCAGCATCTCCAGCACCGAGAGCGCGCGGCCGACGCTGAGCGCGGGGGTGAGGTCGCCATAGCCGGTCGTCGTGAGCGTCGTGAAGCTGAAGTAGATCTCCTCGCTTTGCGTGACCGCCGAGCTCGAGACCTGCTTGAAGTACTGATGCGGCGCGATGCCGGCGAGCACGCGCACGACGAGCGCGAACAACAGCCCAATCAGCAGGTAGGTCGTGAGCGCCCCGGCGACCGCCTGCAGCGTGACGCCGCGATCGCGGACCAGGCGCACGATCCCGCGCGTGAGCACGACGAGCACCGCGGCCACTGCCGCCGCGGTGCCCGCGGCACCGACCCAGCCCGGCACGATCGATAGCGAGACCAGCACCGTCAGGACGATCAGCGCGAGGAACGCGAGCCCCGTGCGCGCGTTGCGCTCGACGTGGCTCTCGCGCGAGGTCGCGATCACCGCGAGCAGCATCGTGCTCTGCAGCAGCACCGCGATGCCGCGGCCCAAAGCCGTCTCGGGCGCGAGGATCGAGAAGAGCACCGCGAGGATCGTCAGCCCGAGAACGACGCCGTAGCGGTGTTCGATGGGACGGGCGCCCTTCGGGGCAGCCGTGCTGTCTTGCGCCACGGGCACAGGATGGCGCGGGGAGCGGCGGATGCACTTCGTACGGACGGCGAGATGTTCTTCGCACCTGCCTCTGTGTCTGGGATGCTTGCCTGCAACCTGCCGGTTGCGCAGGGACTACGGTGTAACGGTGGCGACTGACATTTCAGGTCTCGTCAATCTAGGAGAAACGAAGATCCTCCTCGACGATCTCAGCGGACCGGAGATCGCCAGTTTCCTCCACGAGCACATTGAGGAGATGAAGGCGGTGACGCCCCCCGGCAGCAAGCACGCCTTGGATCTCGACGGCCTGCGTAGTCCGTCGGTGCGTTTCTGGACGGTCGTGCTCGATGAGCGGATAGTCGGCTGTGGTGCAATCAAGCGGCTCGATGCCTATCACGGCGAGATCAAGTCGATGCGAGTTGCACCATCGTGTCGACGTATTGGCGTAGCGTCAATGCTATTGACATATCTGGTCGCAGAGGCCAAGCGCACGGGCTTCTTGCGACTGTCGCTGGAGACGGGTGCCTCCGAGTTCTTCAGACGAGCGCGCCGGTTCTATGGCAAGTACGACTTCGAGTTGTGTGGTCCATTTGCCGACTACACCTTTGATCCCAACAGCGTCTTCATGACAAAGGTGCTCTAGAGAAGCGCGCTTCGATCAGTCCGTCCCGCCCCACTTGCCGCGGCCGTAGCGCGCGAGCTCCAGGCGCGCGATCACGCCGCGGTGAACCTCGTCGGGACCGTCGGCGAGGCGCAGCGCGCGCGCAACCGTCCAGGCGGCGCCGAGCGGGAAGTCGTCGCTGAGGCCGGCGCCACCGTGCAACTGCATCGCCATGTCGACGACGCGCTGGGCCATGTTCGGCACCGCGACCTTGATCTGCGAGACCGCGCCGAGCATCTCCGGCGCCTGGCGGTCGATCAGCCAGGCGGCGTGCAGGACGTGCAGGCGCGCCTGGTCGATCGCGATGCGCGCGTCGGCGATCCGCTCGCGGTTGCCGCCGAGATTGGCCAGCGGCTTGCCGAACGCGACGCGGTCGCTCGCGCGCCGGCACGCGAGCTCGAGCGCGAGCTCCGCGAGCCCGATCAGGCGCATGCAGTGGTGCACGCGGCCCGGCCCGAGCCGCGCCTGTGCGATCGCGAAGGCTTGGCCGGGGCCGCCGATGATCGCGCTCGTCGGCAAGCGCACGTCGGCGAAGGAGACCTCGCCATGTCCGCCCGGCGCGTCGAGAAAGCCCATCGCGCTGAGCATCCGCTCGACCTTCACGCCGGGGGCGTCGAGCGGCACCGCGACCATCGAGTGGCGGTGGTAGCGATCCGCGTCGGGGTCCGTGAGACCCATGAAGATCGCCACGCGGCAGTTGGGATGCCCGATGCCGGTGCTCCACCACTTACGTCCGTTGAGCACGACCTCCTCGCCTTCGATCTTCGCCGTCGCCTGCATGTTCGCGGCATCCGAGGACGCGACGTCGGGCTCGGTCATGCAAAACGCCGAGCGGATCTCGCCGGCGAGCAGCGGTTCGAGCCAGCGCTCGTGCTGCTCCTCCGAGCCGAAGTGCAGCAGCACCTCCATGTTGCCGGTGTCCGGCGCGTTGCAGTTGCAGACCTCACTCGCGATCAGCGAGCGTCCCATGCGCTCCGCGAGCGGCGCGTACTCGACATTCGAGAGCCCCGCGCCGTGGCGCTCATCGGGGAGGAACAGGTTCCACAGCCCCGTCGCCTTCGCCTTGGCCTTGAGCTCGTCGATCACCGGCAGCACGACCCACGGGTTCTCGCCACCGAGTAGCTCACGGTGATAGGGCTCCTCGCGCGGGGCGATCTCCTGAGCTATGAACTGATCCAGGCGCTCGATCAGCTCGCGCGCGCGAGGTGTGTGCTCGAAGTCCACGACTCCCGATCCCGCGTGCGGCTCAGTCGCCGGCTTGCACGTCGAGCACGACCTTGCCGGTCGCGCGGCGCTCATCGATTGCCGCCAGCGCCTGTGCTGCCTCTGCCAATGGGAAGTGCTCCCCGACGAGCGGACGCACCGTGCCATCCTCGATCATGCGCGCGATCGCATCGCCGATCTCGCGGCAGAGCTGCGGCCGTGCAAGCGCGTAGGCGCCCCAGCCGGCGCCGACGACCTCAGTGTTGCCCAGCAGCAGACGGTTCACTTTGACCTCGGGGATCGAACCACCGGTGAAACCGACGACGACGAGTCGTCCGTCCTCGCGCAGCGAGCGCAGGCTGTCGGTGAAGCGCTCGCCGCCGACCGGGTCGAGCACGACGTCGACGCCGCCGCCGGTGAGCTCCTTGGCCTCGTCCTTCCACGGTCCGTCGGCGCGCAGCACCTCCGCGGCGCCGGCCGCACGTGCGACCTCGGCCTTCTCGTCGCTGGAGACGACCGCGATCGCTCGCGCGCCGAGACCACGCGCGACTTGCAGCGCCGCTGTGCCGACGCCGCCGGCGGCGCCGTGGACGAGCACGGTCTCGTCCGCGCGCAGGCGGCCGCGCAGCGCGAGCGCGAAGTAAGCGGTGTGGTAGTTGAGGATCAGGCCCGCGCCCTGCGCGAAGTCCAGCGCGTTGGGTAGCGCGAATGTGAGGAAGGGGGGAGCGACGGCGCGCTCGGCGAAGGCGCCCAGCGCACAGAACGCCGCGACGCGCTCGCCGACCGTCACGCCGGCGTCGGGCGAGGCGCTGCGCACGATCCCCGCGACCTCGCTGCCGGGGATGAACGGCAGCGGCGGTTTGAGCTGGTACTCGCCGCGCGTCTGCAAGACCTCCGGGAAGGACACGCCGGCGGCGTGGACGTCGATCACGACCCCTTCGCCGGGGGTCAGCATGTGGCTGGCGGGCTCCTGCGGCGCGGGCGCGTCGACGAGCGCGAGCGCGCTGGCGGGACCGCTGAGGTCGACGATCTGGATGGCTCTCATGACGGCGTCAGCGCCACCGAGCCGGACGGCCGCGGCGGCGTGAGGAGACATTCAACACGCTTTTGCGAATCGCGGGCCGCCGGCTCAGCGACGCGCGCGAGGCGAGTGATGCGGACAGGCCACCACGGTCTGGCCGCTCGTGTGGCTGCCGTCGTTGAAGAGGAACCGCGCCGCGAAGTGAAATCCCCCAGTGGGGCACGTCGCTGGCAGTAGGATGCCTCGCGGGTGATAGGGGATCGTGTGCCCCTTGCGATATTCGTAGTAGGTGATGTGGCTGGGACCGAGTGTCGTCGTGAGCTTGACCAGCGCCGCATCCGGTGCTTCGGGAACGCTGGGCACCAGCGGCAGCGTCGCACTGAGATCGCCGCCGAACGGGCTCGCAGCGGGTAGCACGAGACCGGGGAAGACGAGCTGCGCCGAGACCGGGCTTTCGCCGTCCGCGTAGAAGAGCAGCCCGAGGCGTTCGTTTTGGATGGGCGCCATGAACGTCGTTGTACGCGTCATCTCCTGCAGGGTCTCCGGCCCGAAAGGCACTTCAACGAGCGCGGAGCCGTAACCGATCACGGAGTTCGTCGGACAGCCCGGCGGCCCCTCGGCTTCGAGCTGCGCCGCGCGGCACGTCGAGATGCCGAGGCCGCTCGTCGCGATACCGAGGTTCTTCGGGTAGAGCAGGTCGATCTCGCGGATCGGAAGCGGCGCATCGCGCGGCTCACCGCTGAGGGTGAAAGCGAAGTGGATCGTGGTTCCGGCACCGAGATGCTCGGGCGTCAGCGCCGCGCTGAGTCGCACGGTCGGAGTCGCGTAGGCCGGTGTCGCGAGCCACGGACAGCACAGGCAGAGGGCCCCAAGCAACGCTGCCGCCAGGGCCGCCCGCTTGCTCGATGCCGTTGACCACACCTCGCCACGACGATACAACACGTCCCGCCGGCCAGCTGAATGTTTCTGACTACTCCATTCGCGCCTGTCGCGCGGTCCGGCCGCGCATCCGGTGCACGCGTCGCAGCTCCTGCACGTCCTCGTCGAGGTCGGCCGAGCGCCCGCGCGCGTCCGCGCCGAGCAGCTCGGGCTCCAGGCGCCGGCGCACGAGCTCGCCGGCGATCGCGTCGACTCGCTGCGCGCCCGCTCCCGGTCGCGAGCTGACCACGCGCTGCGGCTGCTCCCCGGCGAACAGCAGGCCGACGCCGTCGTCGAGCGCCCAGCCGCCCGGCAGCTCTCCGGAGCGCACCGCCGCGAGCCACACCGGCAGGCGCTCGGGCTCGCCGTCGGCGTGCACCGTCAGCGACCCCGGCAGCAGACCCAGGCCCCGCATCGCGGCGGGCGGACCGCTGGAGCGCGTGACGCCGCCCTGAAACCAGCACATCGCGCCGGCGCTCAGGCCCGCGAGCACCGTCCCGCGCCGCCAGGCCTCGACCAGCAGCACGTCGAGCTCATGTGCGCGCCAGATCGCGAGTAGGTTGCGCATCGAGCCGCCGCCCGCGTAGACGATGTCTTGCTCGCCGACGATCTCCGTCAGCGGGCGCTCGACCTCGGCCAAGCGGAACAGCGAAAGGTGATCGGGTATGCATCCACGGCCGGCGAAGCGTGCATAGAAGGCGTTGATCTGGCCGGTCGTATCGCCGGCGGCCGTCGGCAGGAACAGGATGCGCGGTCGCGGCACCCGCGCGAGCGAGAGCACGAAGTCGTCGAGCAGCGGATTTGTCGGCTCCATCGTGAAGCCGCCGCCGCCCATCGCGAAGATCCTTCGCTCGGGCGCAGCGATTCTTTCCGATGCGCTCACGCCGCGGCGCACTCGGCGCCGACTCGCTCGCCGCTCTCCTCGGCGCCGAGATAGGCCGCCTCGAGCGGGATCTCGACCACACCGTGCTCACCGGGCTCCACACGGTAGGCGCGCCCGCCGCGACGTGAACTGACGACGCGTTGCAGGTGCGTGCCGCAGAAGTGCAGCCCGACGCCGTCCTCCGCAGCGAATCCCGGACGCATGCCGTCGCCGACGAAGCGGTGGTACTCCACGCGTCGCTGCGGCTCGGCGTCGTAGTGCACGCAGTTGGAGTACGGCAGCAGCCCCAGTCCACGCACACGCTGGCAGGACCCGTGGAACGCGCTCAGCGCGTCGCGAAACCAGCACAGCGAGCCGGCCGAAGGGCCGCACAGCACGATCCCGCGGCGCCACGCGCGCGCCAGCACGCTGTCGAGGCCGTGCGCGCGCCACGCGCCGAGCATGCTCACGACATTGCCGCCGCCGACGTAGATCACGTCCTGGGCCAGCAGGTGCGCCGCGAGGTTCTCCTCGACGCCGCCCGTGCCCTGATCGCGGCGGAAGAGCGAGACGTGGCTAGCCTCGCAGCTCGCCGAAAAGCGCCGGTAGAAGCGCACCACATAGTGGTCCGCGTCGCCGGAGGCCGTCGGTAGAAAGCAGACGCGCGGTCGCGCCCGGCCGGCCAGCGAGAGGACGTAGTCGTCGAGCAGCGGGTTCTCGCGCTCCATCGAGAAGCCGCCTCCGCCGAGGGCGACGATCTGGGGGGTGGGTGGCTGCATGGCTCGTTGATCGGGTCGACGCTTGCGACCTCATCAAGCATCGCCCAGCGGGCCGCCGGCCTCTATGGCCGGTAGTCGGAACTCGCGCCCGCGCGGCTGGACATTCGCTGGGGTGAGATCGGCTGCCGGTACGCGCTCGGTCGCCGAGGTGCGCGCTTGTTTGCCGGGGTGCGAATGCGGGCGCCAGGGTGCGCGCTCAGGCGTCTGCGAGCTCAACCAGCAGCGCTTGGACCGCGCGCTCGTCGAGCTGCGTGCCCGCCACGCGGCACAGCTCCGCGGCGGCTTCGGCAGCTGTGCGCGCCGGACGGTAGAGGCGATCGGTGACGATCGCGTCGTAGGTGTCGCAGGCCGCGATGATGCGCGCCGCGAGCGGGATGCGCTCGCCGGCGAGACCGTCGGGATAGCCGCCGCCGTCCCAGCGCTCGTGACTCGCGCGCACCGCTGGTGCCAGATGCGCGAAGGCGTCGATGCGCGCCACTAGATCGCCGCCGACGGCGGCGTGGCTGCGCATCAGCACCCACTCCTCGTCGGTCAGCGGACCGGGCTTCAGCAGGATCTCGCTCGGCACCGCGATCTTGCCGACGTCGTGGAGCATCGCCGCATAACGCACATCGCGGGCCTGCGCCGGCGTGAGGCCCAGACGCAGCGCGACGCGCGCCGCGAGGTCCGCGACGTCCTCGCCGTGCGCGGCGGTGTAGTCGTCCTTGGCCTCGACCGTGCTTGTGAGCACCGCGAGTGTCGTCGTGAACGTGCGCTCCATGTCCGCGATCAGCCCCGCGCGATGCACCGCCGCGCCGAGGCTCGCCGCGATCGTCTCGACGAGCACCGCGTCGGCCTCGCCGAACGCGCGCGGCTCGACCGCCTCGATGTTCAGCACGCCCCAGACCTCGCCGTCGACAAAGATCGGCGCGCTGAGCTCCGAACGCGGATCGGTCTGCGGATCGCGCGCGACATAGTCGGCATCGGCGCGCGTATCGGTCACGAGCGCCGTGCACCCAGAGCGCGCCACACGTCCGTTGACGCCCTCCCACAGCGGCTGCTCGACCAGCAGGAACTCGGTCATCACCTCCGCCAGCGGTCCCGCACTTGCGATCAGGCGCAGCATCCCGTCGCCGTCGAGGCGCTGGACCGCGGCGAGATAGAACGCGAACGTGCAGTGCAGCTCGTCGACGACCAGTCGCGCCATCTCCTCGATCTCGTGCGTCGCGGCGAGTCGCGCGGTGAGGTTCGCCGCGACGCGCAGCTGGGCGCGCAGGTAGCCGAGCTCGCCGGCGCTCGCCATCGTCTGCGCGCGCGTGTCCGCGCGCTGGCGGCGCAGCGCCTCCGCGCGCCGTTCGCGCTCGCGCGCGCCGGCGAGGCCCGTGCCGCGTGCGGGCGCGCGCTCCGCGGAGCGCGGCGCGGGTTTGACAGGCTTGACAGACACCTCGGGCATCATCGGCCGCATCGACCCTCAAGCGCGCGCGCTTGAGGGCAATGCTGAGCTTTAGACGATCTGCGGGGTCGGTTGTCCACGTTCGATGCGACGCCGCTCGACCGCCGCGACGCCCGCGAACTCCGCGGCGCAGGAGCCGCGCCTGAGTGAGCGCGGGACCAGCGGTCGCGTCGATCGCGACGCTGCGAGCACTGCCGCGCACGCGGCCGCCTGCGCGCGTGTGTAGCGCAGACCGTAGAGCTCGCGCACGCGCGGTGGCAGCGAGCCGAGCAGCACCAGGTCGTGCACGCGCTTGGCCGCCGCGCGACTCGCGGACATTGGAATCTCGAAGGCCGAGACATAGCCCATGTAGCGCGCCTCCTCGGTGAGAAACAGATCCTGACCGGCCAGTTGTCTCTCATACCAAGCGCGGAACGCCGCATAGGTTGCCGGCAGCGCCTCCCGCGGGGTGCGGAACAGCTCGGCGAAGCGCATGTAGTCCTGCCATAGCGCTTCGCGCTGCGCGTCGCCGAGCGGACGCACGAGATGCTCGTAGAACCAGATCGCCGAGTCCGCGATCACGCCGACCGTCCACAGCATCAGCTGCGGATCGAGCGCCGCATAGGGAGTGCCGGCCGGGTAGTGCGGGCCGGCGTCCTGCGGCAACTCGCCGACGACGCGCTCGTGCATGCGGTGCACCGCGCCCAGCACCTTGTCGGCCTCTGTGCGGCTACCAAAGAAGATCGCCTCGAACATTGCCGCGGTGTGTGTGATCCGCTTGAACGGCGTGAGCTTGTTGCGCGTGTGTTCGCTGGTGCCGACGTAATTCAGCGGCTTGACCGCGCCAATGCACAGCGCGCGCTGTCCGTACAGTAGGCCGACGGCCTTCTCTTCGTGGACCGCGCGCAGCATCGAGCTGCCGCGCGGAAAGTAGCCCTCGCCGGCCCCGCCGCCAGTCATGGGGCGCAAGGTAGCGCATCGGTGCGGCCCCGCGCGGTGACCCTGGCTGTGCAGCCAGGATGTCGGGTCTGGACCGCCGCGGGCGTGCAAGCGGCGGCTCCTACTCGGAGAATCGCGCTCAGCTGACGAGGTCCAGCAAGGTCCGCGCCGGCAGCCCGCGCGCGGCGAGAATGCAGGTATGCCCGTCCTCGCGCCAGCTAACGATCGTGGCTCCGCCGCCGGCGAGCACGTTAAAGCGCACACCGCCACGTTCGACGACCGTGCCCGTCCGCGGCGTCGGCAGCGGGCTGCCGGCGACGATCGCATAGCCGACACGCTTGCCGCTATGTGCCGTGTAGAAGACCGTCGTGATTGCGCGTCCCCCGAGGCGATCGCTGCGCGCGCCCGCCGCCGGCCAACCGCCCCGCCCGCCCCAGTAGGGAAAGCTCACACCTTCCACCGAAGCCTGCAGCATGCCCTGCCGAGTGGGGTTCTCCGCGGGCGACGCGCGGTCCGCGGGCGCGAGCGCGACACGCGAGGCCTCAAGCACCGTCGGAGCAGGGGTCGCTCCACCGCCGAGCGCGAGCACGACCGCAGCCACCGCGGCTGCCGCGAGCGCCCCGGCGCCGGCCAGTCGCAGTGCCGGCGCGCGGCGGCGCCGTCTGGTTGGGGCGCTGCTCACGAGCTCCCCGATCGAGTGGTGCAGCGACGCCGGGGCGCGCACCGCATCCAGCGAGCGGATGCTCGCGGGGGTCTCGCGCTCGGGTACTGCGCCGCTTGAGTGTCTACGCGTCATTGGTCGCCTCACTGGCTAGGACGCCGCCGGGGTCCGTTAGCTTCCGCAACGGCGCGGCGGCGGGAAAGCGCGAGACGCGATCAGGCGCCGCCGGTCGCGGTTGCGGCGGGTGTGCCGCCGGTTGTGAGGCTGTGCCCGACGCCGATGTGCGGGGCGCCGGGTGGTCGCGGTCGAGGTTATGCGCGAGTTGCTCGCGTGCGCGAAACACACGGGTTGCGATCGTCGCCTCGCGCGTGTCGAGGATCTTGGCGGCCTCGCGGTAGGAGAGACCGGCGACGTCGACCGCAACCAGTGCCAGCCGCTGGTTCTCGGCGAGCTCGGAGATCGCGGTGAAGACCTCGCGCGCCTGCAGTGCCTCCTCGGGACGCTCGCCGGTGCGGGGGTCCATCGGTTCGAGTTCCTCGAGCGTCGCAATGCCCGCTCGCGGCCGTCGCGCGGCGGTGCGCCGCTGCGTCAGGAAGGTGTTGCGTAGTGCCTGCATCAAGTACGCGAGCTCGTCCTGACCGCGCATGAAGCGAGGCCGCGCGAGCACGCGCGAGAACGTCTCCTGCACCAGGTCCTCGGCATCGTCGGGAGAGCCGCAGAGCGCCCAGGCGGCCCGGTAGAGGCGATCGATGTGCTGTGGCAGCGACTGTGGGTCGAGCCGGGGCATCCTTGCTCGACTGTAGCGACATCCGCTGGCTGCCTCGCGTGCGGGAAGTTTGCGCACGGCGACGGCGTCTGAGAAGGTGAAGCACCCGTATGTCGCGAAATCGCAGACAGGGAGGTCGACGACTAGTGATTGAGGCCGATGAGAGGAGAACCAGATGCGCAAGCAGGTAACCCGCGCCGCAATCGCGCTCAGTGCCGCCGCCGCGGTTGTGCTGCCGGCGGTCGCGCTGGCGGGCGCAGATGCCGGCAGCACCGGCATCGCGGACACGGCTAAGAGTCACACGGTCGTGTTGAAAAACAGCCGCTTTCACCCGAGCACGCTCTCGATTCGGCGCGGGGAAAGTGTCACCTGGCTCTGGCGCGACGAAGGCGTCGCGCACAACGTGACGGCCAGTAGCTTTCGCTCGGGCACACAGACCAACGGCTCGTTTACCGTGCGCTTCACGCATACCGGCACGTTCAACTACCGCTGCACGATTCACGCCGCCGAAGGGATGCGCGGCAAGGTCGTCGTTCACTGAAGTCAACTGTGGCCGTCGGAGCTGCGCCGTGGTCAGTCGCGGCGCAGCTCGACCAGCAGCGCGAACGTCGGGCACGCTCGCGCGGCGCGCTGGGCGTGCGCGAGCAGCTCGCCCGTCAGCGGCTGCCCGTCGATCACCGGGTAGCCCCACTCGTCGAGCGAGATTCGCTCCGGCAGGAGTTCGGCGCAGATGCCGTGCGCCTCGCACGCGATCGGGTTGACGCGCAGGCGCTGTCTCACCTCACGCTCACCAGCTTGCGGGCCCTGCGCTCGGAGGATTGGCCGGCCGAGGAGGAGTGCGGGCGAGGCAGCTCCGAGGACCGCTCGCAGCCCGCGCACGGACCGTGGCGTCCGTGATCCTCGAGCTCCTCGGCGAACACCGCCAGCGCGCTGTCGAGCAGGCGCGCGGCCCCGTCGGGGTGGCTGCAGGCGCCGCGACCGCGCACCAGGGCGCTCAGCGCGGTCAGCCGCCGCTGCGCGTCGGCGCCGGCGGTGCCCATCGTGAGCCGCTCGACCGTGTTCGCGATCGCGTCGAGGCCGAACAGGCACGGTCCGCACTGGCGTGCGCTTTGCGCCGCCAGCCAGCGCGTGAGGCGCGTCAGCTCGGCGACGGGGCATGCCTGCGCGGAGAGCAGCAGGATCACGCCGGCGCCGAGTGACGCGCCATAGGGTGCGAGCTGTTCGTTGGAGAGCGACACCTCGCCGAGCAGCGACCCGTCGACCCAGGCTCCGGCGTAGCCGCCGAGCAGCAGCGCGCGCGGGCTGCCCGCCAAGCCGCCCGCGGCGTCGATTAGCGCGCTCAGCGGTGAGCCGAGCTCGATCTCGTAGACCCCGGGATCGGCGAGCCCGGCACCCGAGAGCGTGACCAATGAAGAGCCCGGCTGCGAAGCGATCCCGAGCTCGCGAAACCACCGCGGTCCGTGGCGGGCGATCAAGGCGATGTGCGCCAGCGTCTCGACGTTGAGGACGAGCGTCGGCCGGTTGCGCACGCCGCGCTCGAACGGCAGCGGCGGCGTGAACGTCGGAACCGCCGGTCCGCCGTTGACGTGGCTGACGAGCGCCGACTCCTGGCCGGCGACGTAGCGATTGGGCACCTTCGTCAACCGCAGCCGCGCCGCGCCGCGCCGGCGATGCGCGCGTTCGGCCAGCGCGTCGCTCAAGGCCCGCAGCGCTCCGGTGGCGGTCTCGCAGACACCGAACACGACCTCCTCGGTGCCCACCGCGCGCGCCGCGAGCTCCGCGCCATCGAGGACGAGGTGCGGGAGCGACTGCAGCAGGGCGCGGTCCTTGAAGCTCGCCGGCTCGCCCTCGGCGCCGTTGACGAGCACGATCGGCCGTCCGCGGGCGCCCGCCACAGCGCGCAGCTTGGCGCCCGTCGGGAAGCTCCCGCCGCCGCGCCCGCGCAGGCCGGCGAGCTCGATCCGCTCGATCAGCTCCGCGGCGCCGTGGCGCCTGCGGGCCGCGAACGTCGGCAGCTCGCCGTGCAGCGCGAGGTGCTCGCGCAAGCTCAAGGCGCCGTGCGCCGGGATCCCGGCCAGCAGCCGCGGCAGGGCGGCTGTCGGTGGCGTCGCGCGCGGGCTCGACGGCTCGTCGTCAAAGCTCACTGTCCGCCTCCCGAAGTACGCCCGCTCGCGCGCTTGTGGCCCAGCAGCGCCGCCGGCGTGCCCGCGCGACGCGCCCATTCCGAGCCGAGCGGCCCACTGGGCAGCCACAGCAGTAGACCCAGCGAGAACGCCGCGACTGTGCCGAGTGCGCCGACGCGCGCGCGGGCGCTCGCGACCGGCGACCCCGAGAGCACGCGTGCGAGCACCGCAGCGAGGACCAGCGCGAGACACGCGACGGCCACCGCGAGCAGCCACGAGCTCTTGACGTCGCTGCCGGTCCCCAGCGTGTGCAGCAACGCGATCGGCCAGCACGCATAGGCGAGCCAGTGCGTCGCGCGCCAGGCGGCGTAGCCGATGCGCTGGCGCAGGACGCTCGTCAGGATCACTGCGAGCATCAGGTCGAAGGCGACGGCGCCGAGCCCTAGCCACAGCGGCCTGTAGCTGCTGAGAAACGGCACGAAGGCCGCCGTCGGGGAGATCGGCGCGAAGCTGTCGAGCACCGCGGTGAGGATGTGCAGCACGAGGAAGACGACGGCCAGCAGCGAGACGTTGCGGTGCAGCGAGTCGAGCACGAAGCGCGGCCAGCCGGGCGTGCCGAGGCGTTGGACGTCGACGACGCCGAGCGCGACCGATGCGCTCAGCAAGAGCAGCGCGACCGCTCCGGTCGAGCGGGTCAGGTACCAGTCGAGCTTCGACGCGCTCGCCGTCGCGAGCGTCGCCGGAAGCGCGCTCATGCCGCCGCGTCCCAACGGTCCTCGGGCTGAAGCGCCAAGACCTCCGAGCTAGAGCTTCCCGGCGCCGGCCAGCCGCCGACGCGCCGCACCGTGCCGCGCTGCGCGACCAGGCGCGCCGGCAGGCCACAGTGCTCGAGCCACGCTGCGGCGTCGCCGTCACCGCGCACGAGGGCGGCGGTGCTCGCGATGTTGGCGTCGGTGCAGTCGGCCGCGGCAACGCTCACGGTGCGCCAGCAGCCAAGCGCCGGTGCGCCCGTCGCGGGGTCGATGATGTGATGCATCGTGGCCGCGCCGTCACGCCAGCGGCGCGAGACCGTGCTCGAGGTCGCAAGGCCCCCGGCGTGGATCGAGATCGTCTGGCCCGGTGCCTGCGGTCCGGCGCGGTGATCGTCAGTGACATGAATTCGCCAGCCGCCCGCCGGTGCGGGGCCCGCGGTGGCCAGATCGCCGCCGATCGCGATGAGCACACCGCAGTCGCACGCTGTGTGCGCCGCCGCGGCGGCGCGATCGGCGGCCCACGCTTTGGCGCTCGCGCCGAGGTCGAGGGCGATACCGCGGGGGATGCGCACGGTCGCGCCGGCCGGGTCGAGCTCGACGGTCTGCCAGCCGCTCGCGCGCCGCGCGCTCACGGCGGCGAGGCGCGCCGTTGCGGGGCGATCCGCCTGTTCGCTCGCGGCCGGCTCCAACAGGCTCCAGTCGCGGTCATAGCCGGCGAGCACGAGCACCGCCCCGACCGTCGGATCGACGGCGCCGCCGGTCAGTGCGGCCGCACGCAGCGCGACCTCGAGCGCCTCGATCAGCAGCGGCGCGACACGCAGCGTGCGTCCGCCCGCGCCGGCGTTGACCCGCGAGAGGTCGGAGTCCTCGCGAAAGCGGCTGCACGCCCGGTCGATCGCGTCGAGCTCAGCGACGACGAGCGCTCGCGCGGTGGCGAGCCTGGCGGGATCGCTGACGCGCAGCACGACGCTCGTGCCGAATGCCTCCCAACACGCGGTCGCCAGCGTCGGTCGTTGGTGCACGGGGGGTCGGATCGGCAGCGCGGCGGCGGCTTTGTTCGCGACGCTCACGATCCACCCGATGTCACCGGCGGCGATTCCTGCGCGGGGGCCGATTCCTGTGCAGGCGCGGATTCTGGCGTCGAGGAAGCTGCTTCGCCGGGGCTCGATTCCTGCGAGGGAGCCGATTCTCGTGTTGGTGTCGATTCCGCGGATCCCGCCGGAGACGGTGTGCTCGTGGTCGGCGTTTCGCTTGAGCGTGGCGCTTGAGCGGGGGGCTTCAGCACACTGCCGGCGTGGCTGGCGTGACTGCGCGTCGTCTGCCGTGCGGGGCTCACGCTGCCGGTGCTCGTCGGCTTGACCGTGCGGCCGGGGAAGGCGTTTGCGGCGACCGCGGTGAAGGCACCCGTGAGCGCCGCGCTGCCGGCGATCAGCCAGCGATTGGCGTGTGCCAGACGGCGCAGCGCGGCGTCACGGGTGCGGGTCGTGTGGGGGGTTGGGCTTGGGGGTGTCTGGGGGTTCATCGCCTACGGACCTGATCGAGCGTGCAATCAGTGTGCGACTGAACCTGAAGCACCGACTAAAGGGGATGTGAGAGGTTCCATAGAAGTTGCTCGGTGTCTTGCCAGCACCGGCGACGCGTGGCGCGGCGTTGGCTCGGTGGCGATCAGTGAAAGCGGTAACCGTGGAGCCACGGGCCGTACTGAGGAATCAGCACGAGTGCGAGAACGAGGCCCGCGATCAGCGCGCCGGCGAGCGAGAGCGCGCGTCCGCCGCCGCCTGCCGGGGCGTGCGCGCGGTCCGATGGGAGTCCGCGTGGAACATTTGCAAAGATTGCTCCGCGCACCTCTCCGGCGCTGGTGAACGTACTCAAGATCTCCGGCAGATGCCCGAGCACGTGAATCGCAGTGACCGCGAGCCAGACGAAGAAGCTCGCCTTGTGGATCAACAGTAGTGAGCTGCGCGAGCTGGGGCCGAGCAGCAGGAGCGCCACGCCGCTTGCAAACACGACGGCCGTGCTGAGTACGACCAAGGGCGCCAGCAGGCGCAGAGCCGGCGCGGGCGGGCCCTTGCGACGATAGCGGGGCTCGCGCGTGTAGTAGCGCATGAAGCGATAGCCGGTGCTGGCGAGCTTCAGCGCCACCGGCCCGATCAGCAGCAGGCCGAGGAACAGATGGATCGAGAGCAGCTGTCCGATGCGCAGGATCGTCACGCCGAGCACCGCCAGCAGAACGAACAGGACGATGCCCGTGAGGACCGTGAGACGCTCGTTGCCGTCGGTTCCACCGGCGCGCAGGCGCGTCCACAGCGAGTCCCGCGAGCGCGATGCCGCTCGTGAGTGGCTCGCGCGGGAGGTGTGAGGAGATGCTGCGTCTGAGCGCGCGGGATCGCGGGGTTCTGTCACTGGCGAACTCTCCATTGGCAGTGAGTCTCGGCGCGATCACTAAGAGCTCGATAATCGCTTGATGAGAAGCTTCTTTTGTTCTCTCACGGCGGGCTGCGGGCAGCGGCGCGTGTGTGGCGATCGGCCTATGCTGAGGAGATGCAGCGTCCCGCGGAGCCGGTCCGTGAGCTCATGCCGCCGGCGATTCTCCTGATCGAGGACGAGCCCGGGATCGTCGACTTCGTACGCCGTGGCATGGAGGCCGAGGGCTTTCAGGTCGAGGCCGAGCTTGACGGAGTCGCCGGCGAGCGGCGCGCGCTTGACGAGAGCTTCGACGCGATCGTGCTCGATCTGATGCTCCCGGGCCGTGACGGGCTCGACGTGCTGGCCTCGCTGCACGACGCCAAGCCGAGCCTGCCGGTCATCGTGCTGACCGCGAAGGGAGAGATCGAGGATCGCGTCAGCGGACTGGACGCAGGCGCGGTCGACTACATCGTCAAGCCTTTCTCGCTGGCCGAGCTGCTGGCGCGCGTGCGCGCCCAGCTGCGGGTCGCCACGCAGCAGGGAACGCCGACGACGCTGTGCGCCGAGGACATCGAGGTCGACCTGCTCAGCCGCAGGGTGCAGCGCGCTGAGGTCGCGGTGCAGCTCTCCAGCACCGAGTTCGAGCTGCTCGTCTATCTGCTGCGCCATCGCGGGCGTGTGCTTTCGCGCGAGCAGATCCTGAGCGCGGTCTGGGGCTACGAGCACGATCCGGGGACCAACATCGTCGACGTCTACGTCGGTTATCTGCGTCGCAAGCTGCGCCGACCCGAGAGTCCCGCGCCGATCCACACGGTGCGCGCCGTCGGCTATCGCCTCGGGCATGCCGGCTGAGCGCTTGCGGGAGCCCGACGCCGCCGAGTCGCACGCGAACGCCGCGCGTCGAGGGATCCCGCGCGTTCCGGCCGGCCTGCGTTGGCGGCTGGCGGCGTGGGTCGCGCTCGTGGTGCTGCTCTCCTCGGCAGTCACGTTCGTGGTCGTCTACCGCGGCACCGGCAGCCAGCTGCGCACACAGATCGACCAGGAGATCAGCGGCGACTCCGGGGAGTTCGCGCAGGCGCTGCGGATCTCCGGCGCGCGAACGCCCACCGGGCTGAAGGCGGTCGCCACGCGCTACATACACGGTCAGCCCTTCAGTGCCAGCTCGACCCTCCTATTCGCGCGGATCCCGGGCGCCGGCACGAGCACGAATCGGCCGGAGCTATTCGGCGACCCCAAGCCCGACAACGGCGAGAGCGTGGCCGAGCAGACGCAGGAGAACCGGCTCTCGCGCGGCCTGCTGCTTGCGCAGACGGGCTACTCGACGCTCGAACTGCCCGACATCGGCGACCTGCGGCTGCTGCAGCGGATCGTCGTGATCCCACGCCGCGGATCGCGAGCGGGCGAGCGCTTGACGGTCGGCGTGGGGGAGCCGCTGGCGAGCGTCGCGCATGCGCAGCGCGGCGTCGCGCGAGCGTTCATCCTGGCCGGCTTCCTCACGCTCCTCGGCGCACTGCTCGGCGCACTGCTGATCGGCACGCGCATCTCCCGTCCGCTACGCCGGATGGCCACGATCGCCGCGCAGGTCGACGCCGGCGACCTGCACCCGCGGATCCACGACGTCGGTCGCGAGGGGGAGGAGGTACGCGTGCTCGCCGACGCCTTCAACCACATGCTCGACCGCCTCACCGACGCCTTCGCGGGCCAGCGCGCGTTCGTCGCCGACGCCTCGCACGAGCTGCGCACCCCGCTGACCGTGATCCGCGGCCAGCTCGAAGTGCTCGCCGCGCAGGCGCACCCGCCGGCGGGCGAGGTGCGGCGTGTCGAGCGGCTCGTGCTGGCCGAGGTCGCGCGCATCACGCGACTCGTCGACGATCTGCTGCTGCTCGCCAAGAGCGAGCAGACCCAGTTCCTGCGGCTCGAGCCGATCGAGCTCGAGCACTTCGTCGAGGAGCTCTGGGACGGCATGACGCTCCTCGGACACGAGCGCAACTTCGAGCTCGGCGAGGTGCCACGAGGCACGCTGAGCGCTGATCCCGACCGCCTGGCGCAAGCGCTGCGCAACCTGATCGGCAACGCGGTCGAGCACACGCGCTCCCCGCGCGGTCTCATACGGCTGGACGTCGAGCGCAGCAGCGACGATTGGCTGCGCTTCACGATCCAAGACGACGGGCCGGGCATCGCATCCGACCAGCGCGAGCGAGTCTTCGACCGCTTCTTTCGCACCGACGCCGCGCGCGACCGCGCCTCCGGAGGGGCGGGGCTCGGCCTCGCGATCGTCCGTGCGATCGTCGAGGCGCACGGCGGCAGGGTGCGCGCGTCGGCGAGCGCGACCGGCGGCGCGCGTATCGACCTCGAGCTGCCGCGCTTTCAGCCGGCAGCTGCCATCGTCGCCGACGAGCAGGGCGACCCGAATGCCGCGATTCGCGCCGCCGGCCGTTGATGTCGGCCGGACTTGCTCTGGCGCTGCTCGCGCTCTCGCTGACCGTGACGCTCGGCGCGGCGCGCACGTTCGCACGGCGCCTGGACCGGCTCGGCGTCGCGTTTGGGTTCCCCGAGGCGCTGCTCGGCCTGCTCACGGCGCTGGCCGCCGACGGGCCCGAGATCTCCTCGGCGCTGATCGCGCTCATCAAGGGCGATCACAGCGTCAGCGTCGGCGTCGTGCTCGGTGCGAGCACGCTGAACCTCGCCACGATGATCGGGCTGAGCGCGCTGCTGACGGGCGCCGTCGTGCTGAGCCGCGCGACACTCGCACTCGAGGGCGCGATGGGTCTCGCTGCGACGCTGCTCGCGGGCCTGGTACTGCTGGGCGTGCTCGATCCGATTCTCGGCGTGCTGCTGCTGGCGTGCTGCGGGGTCCCATATCTGCTCGTGCTGCTCGACGGGCCCCGCTTGCTCGCCCGTGCGCCGCTGCCCCGCCGTCTGCGCGCCGGGCTCGCGATGGTGCTGAGCGAACGCGCGGCCGCCCACGCCACCAGCGGGGATGAGCCCGCCAGCGGGGATCAGCAGTCGACGCGCGCGGCTGAGGACGTACATCCGCGCCACGCGCTGTGGATCCTCTGCGATCTCGCGCTGATCGTCGCCGGCAGCTTCGGCATGGTGCAGGCCGCGGTCAGCCTCGGCGGACACTGGAGCATCTCCGGTGCGCTCATCGGAGTGCTCGTGCTCGGCCCGTTGACGAGCCTGCCCAACGCCTTCACCGGCATCCGCCTGGGCCTCACGCGGCGCGGCACGGCGCTGGTCAGCGAGACGTTCAACAGCAACACGATCAACCTCGCCGGCGGGGTGCTGGCGCCGGCGCTGTTCGTGGGAGTCGAGCGCTCGACGAGTCTCGGTCGCGCGAGTCTCGCGTGGCTGCTCGGGATGACATGCGTCTGCCTCTTCTGCCTCGCGCGCCGGCGCGGCGCCGGCCGAGGCGCGGGCGCGGCGCTCGTGCTGCTCTACGCCGGCTTCGTCGCGTTGCAGCTCGCCGCGGGCTAGCTGCTGTTTAAGATCAGATTTTCTTGCCGCGAGGGCGCTCCATCCAGCGATCGCGGTTGTTGTCGATATCTACAGGCATGCCGCAGACGCCGCACAGCGACCGCCGCACATTCATCAAGCAGGGCCTACTCGCCGCCGGCGGCCTCGCGCTCGGGGCCAAGGTCGGCACGGCTGATGCTGCGCGCTCCAAGCATGCGCCCGAGCACGGTGCGCACCGCCACGGCAAGCGCCGTCGCCCCGTGCAGCCGAACATCCTGGTGATCCTCGTCGACCAGCTGCGCACGCCGGTGTGGATGCCCGCGGGCGTCTCACAGGCCACGGTGATGCCGAATCTGACGGCGCTGCGCCGTGGAGCGGTCAACTTCGAACGCCACTACACGGCCTCCAACGACTGCTCGCCCTCGCGCGGCACGCTGGTGACGGGCCTCTACTCGCATCAGACCGGCTGCCTGATCACCGGCAACAGCCTGCTGGACCCCGGCTTCCCGACGTGGGGCACGCTGCTGCGCGAGCGCGGCTACCAGACGAGCTGGTGGGGTAAGTGGCACCTGAACCCCGATCCCAACGCGTCGCTGGAGCAGTACGGGTTCTCGGGTGGCACCTACCCCTCGCCCAACGGCGCGCCGGGGCAGGGCACTATGGTCGACCCCGAAATCGCCGCGCAGTTCGCCGAATGGTTCCACGCGGCCGGGGGGGACGGCCCGTGGTGCACGACGGTCTCGTTCGTGAACCCGCACGACATCGCCTGGTGGTATCGCTTCACCGCGAAGGTTCCCCAGGAGAGCTCCCCGCCGGCGCTCGCCAGCCAGCTGCCCGCGAACTTCGAGACCCCCGAAGCGCTGGAAGCGCAGCGCAAGCCACGCCTGCAACGCTCACTGCAGGACACCGCCGAGCGCTCGTTCGGTGGGGTGCCCTTTAGCGGGCCCGAAGCGCTCCCGATGTGGACGGGTCTGATGGACACCTACCTGCTGCTGCAGAGCTACGTCGACGCGCAGATCGGCAGCGTGCTGCAGACGCTTGCCTCCCAGCCGGAGGTGCACGCCAACACGGTCGTGCTCTTCACCTCCGATCACGGCGAGTACGGCGGCTCGCACGGGATGCGCGGCAAGGGCGCCTCGGCCTACGAGGAGGCGATCCGCGTGCCGCTCTCGGTCCGCGACTTCCGTCCCGCGCACGTCGCGGCGACCGCCGCGAGCGCGGTGCCGCGCACACAGCTGAGCTCCTCGGTCGATGTCGCCGGGCTGCTACTTAGCCTCGCGACGGGCTCGCAAGAGTGGCGCCGCGAAAGCCGCTACGCGCATCTCGCCAAGCGCCAGGATCTGGCGGCGATCTGCGCACATCCCTCTGCACCCGGACGTCCGTGGATCGTGCACGCAACCGACGAGGACGTCACGGAGTTCGCGACCGAACCCTACGCCGCCGAAGCGCCGCGCCACGTCGTCGCGCTGCGCAGCGCCCGCGGCAAGCTTGCCGTCTACTCCAATTGGGCGCCCGAAACGACGCGTCTGGAACCTGCCGGCCAGGAACTGGAGCTCTACGACTACAGCCAGCCCGCCGGTCGCGCCGAGCTCCTCAACAGCGCCGGGGTGGCGCTCGAGCTCGAAGAGGCGCTGTGGGAGGTGCTCGAAACCGAGGTGCTATCCGGCGAGCTGCGCGCGCCGCTGCCCTCCGCGTTGCATGGCGCCCAGCGTCGCGGGATCGCTAACTATGAAGGCGTCGAGGAGTTCGAGAACCTCAAGATCTATGCGACGCGGCAGCTGCAGACCCCGGCGGCCGCTGAAGCGCAGGCGATGCCCGATTGAGGCGGCCTTGCGGTCCCAGCGGCGAGTGTTCGATCAGCCCGCCGACACCTTCAGCAAGACGGTGGTGTCCGCTGGCACGCTCGCCGCGATCGTCCCGGGCGAGCCGATCCTGGAGACCGCGCCGGTCCAGACATTGCGAAGCAGGTAGCTGCTCGCGGTTGGCATGCCAACCGCGGTTGTCGTCGTCGAAATCCGAATCGTGCCCGAGCCGCGATTCAGCAGCGCCACCGCGCGCGCGCCGCTGGCCAGTGGCTTGACCCAGACCTGTCCGTTGCCACTGGCACCGAGCAACCGGGCCTGCAGGCCGGCAGGGTCCTGGTCGATCGCGATCGCTTCACGGTTTGAGATTGTCGTCTGGCTCGCGCTGGAGAGCGAGATCAGATCCGCGCTGACCATCAGCGGCGCCGCGAGCATCGCCCACATGCTGAACTGGCTGCGGAACTGCGCCGCCGACATCCCCTGATCGGGGCCAAGGTAGTCCGGGTCGTTCCAATGCCCTGGGCCGGCCGCTTCTGGCTGTGCCGCATCAGCATCCAGATTGCGCAACACCGAACCAAATTCCACGTCGCCGGGCACGCCGACGTCGGTGTCTGTGCGCCAGCTGTTGCCGCTGCTGGGTCCGAAGGTGTAGGACGAGAAGCTCGAGTTCTGCAGGGTCGGCACTTCGGTTGCGAACTGGCCCGGCTGCAAGTAGTCGCAGATCGAGAGCAGCATCGGGTGGTGACTCGAGTTGTGCACGATCGCTTCATGGAATGAGGCGTAGGCGCTCGCGGGTTGCAGACCCTGGCGCACGCCGCCGCAGAAGTCGACCTTGACCGCGTCAAAGCCCCACGCCGCGAACGTGTTGACGTCCTGCTGGTAGTGCCCGTAGCTGCCCTGGTGCACCCCGCCGCAGCCTTCGCTGCCGGCGTCCGTATAGAGACCGACCTTCAGTCCCGCGGCGTGCAAGGTGCTTGTCAGCCACTTCATCCCGTGCGGCCACTGCGTCGGGCTCACCGTGATTTCTCCGGCCGTGTTGCGCGTCCCCTGCCACCAGCCGACGTCCAGCCAGACATAGTGGTAGCCCTTGCGCGCGAGGCCGCGTGTGAGCAGCTGGCTGGCCTGGGCGAGAACTGTTGCCTCGTCGTAGTGGGCTCCGAACGTGAAGTACGTATCCCAGCCCATGTACGGCGTCGGCGCGATTACGCTCGTGGTGGCACTCGTGGCGCGACGGGCGCGAGCGTCAGTTTTGCGACCAGCGTGGCTTTGAGTCCCCCGTGCCGTGCGCGACATCGCGTGTGCGCGCGCCTGTGCGGGCACGCCGGCGAGCACCAGCACGAGCAGCCCGGCCAGGACGGCCGCCAGGCGCCATCGCACAGCGCGCGGCTGGGAAGCCATTACGCTCACCGCTTGCCGTGAGTGGCGCTCTTACCGTGCGAGGAGGCTCTGCCGGCGGCCACTAGCGTCACGGTCGTGCTCTTCAGCGATGCGCTGATCGCGCCGATCACGGTGCCGCTGACCGACAGCTTGACCGGCAGGCGTCGCATCCGTGCGAGTAGTCGCCTGCCGGTTGTGTTCAGTGCAACCGTCGCCGTCGCCTGCTGGCCCGGTTTCAGTCGCACGGTGCTCGTCCCGACCGTCACCGTCGTACGACGCGTCCGCGCGGCGACGGCCACGACGCGGCTGCCCTGCAGCGTCTCGACCACGGTCAGGCGCAGCTTCAGGGTGCAGCGGCCGACGGCCTGCGCGGAGCACTTCAGCGGGATGCTCACCGCGCCCCGGCCGGCGTGCGGTGAGCCGACGGTGGTCTCGGAGATCGTGCCGAGGCCGCCTGCGGGCACGGTCACGAAGGCGCTCGTTGCGCTCCGGGTACCTTCGGTCGTCGTCGCGCTGACTCGACACTGCAGATGGTGCGAGACGTCGGCGGTGCTAACGAGATAGGTCGCGCCAGTAGCGCCCGCGATCGCAGCGGTGTCGCGCAGCCACGCGTAGGAGAACGTCACGCCGGTTGTCGTGGTGACCCCTGATTTGCAGGTCAAGCGCTGGCCCGGGGCGGGCGTGCCGCTAATTGCGGGGTGCGGTTCGACGACGCCCGGAGCCACGGTTTTGAACGTCTGGTCGGCGCCTGCGCTGATGCCGATCGCGGTGCTCGCGAGGAGCCGGTAGTGGTAGGTCGTGTTCGCCACTAGACCCGTCACGGTTGCGCTCACGGCTGCGGCACTGCTGCCGGCCGGTGAGCTCGCGCACGGCACGCTCGCTTCATAGGTAGTGCTCGTGCCGTATTCGAAGCGGCACGCGCTCAGCGCAGCGTCATTGGCGTCAACCACACCGGTGAGCAGCGCGCTCGTATGCGCGACTTCATTTGCGGAGCCGGTGCTCGCTTGCGGCGGAGGGGTCGTCGCGGTGAGGACGCGTCCGCTCGTATCGACCGCCGCGCAAAATCCTTCGGAGGTGCACGAGACCCCTGCCAGAGGCACAGTGGGATCGATGTCGCGTGCGAGCCATTCCGGCGGCGCCGCTGTCGAATCGTCACTGGCGAGCGCATAGCCCGCTCCGTCGGCCGTCAAGCACAGGCCGATCGCCGCGCAGGACACCGCGCTTGGGATCCCGAACGTGTCGAGCGCGGTCGAGGTCCACGTCGCTCCCGACCCCGGCGCAGCGCCGAGCGTAGCGGCGCCATTCGCGGTAGCGAACACGCTCCCGACTTTGTCGACGGCGACGCATGAACTCCCGGCAAAGCACGAGATCGCGGTGAGTTCGAGCGTCGGATCGATCAGGCGCGGGTACCAGACGCCCGCGCCACCGGTGGGGTTGGTGCTGAGCACCGCGTGGCCTTGGTCGTCGATCGCGACACAGAGCGCACTCGACGCGCAGGAGACCGAGACCAGCGGCGGGGAGGCGATCGCGACGGGCGTCGACCAGGCGCTCGGCAGCGACACAGCCGGAGTCGTGCTGAAGAGCTCCTGCCCCTGTTCATCGACGGCGACACAGAAGGCGTTCGATGGGCAGGAGATCGCGCTCAGCGGCGTCGTCCCGTCGATTGTGACCGGCGACCACGACCCCACTCCGACAGAGGGATTGACGCCAACCAACGCCCGTCCGTCGCCGTCGACGGCGACGCACAGTGCGGTCGAGGGACACGAGATCGAGCGCAGCACCCTGCCGCCGTCGATCGCGAGCGGCGACCAGGACCATGTGCTGCCAGTGCTCGCGCGAGCACCGATCACCGCGCGTCCCGCTTCGTCGACCACCACGCAAAGGGTTGCCGAGGGACACGAGATCCCGGTCGGCCTGTGGGCGCCGTCGGCTTCCATTGGCACCGACCACGAGAGCGAAGGTGCCGCCGCCGCGGCGCTTGCCGAGGCGGCCAGACAGCCGACGCAGATGAGCAGCCCGAGCATCGTGCGCAGGGCGGCGTACGGAGAGTGTGAGAGCACGCGCTGATCCAAACACAAAGGACGGCCGACTGTTGCGCACCGCGAGGAGAGATTTCTACGGCGACGCCTTGCAGACGATCGTCTGCTATTTAATGCCGGCGATGAGTACAAGTGACAGCAAGCGAAGTCGTCCGTTCACGGACCACACGACGCCGTCGAACGGCTTCGCGGGCGCATTTACGCCCGAGCCGGGGTGGGACGATCCGCTGACGATGGTCGGCGAAGCACGCTACTCGCAGTCGCTGGAGCGCGGTCTGGCGATTCTGGCGTGCTTCAGCCCGGAGCGTCCGTTGCTGGGCATCGCCGAGCTGGCGGACATGCTCGGCATGAGCCGCAGCACGACGCATCGTTATGTGACCACGCTCGTCGCGCTCGGCTACCTGCGCCAGGGCGCGCAACGCAAGTACCGCCTCGCGCTGCGCGTCACCGACCTCGGGATGTCGGTAATGAGCGCGACAAGCCTGCGCGAGCACGCCCGCCCGTACGTCGAGGAACTGAGCCGACGCTCGGCCTACGCGGTGGCCCTCGCGGTACTCGACGGGTTGGAGGTGCTGCTCGTCGATCGCATCCACGGCCGGCGACGCGGACGAGGTCTGACCGAACCTGGGCTGGCGATCGGATCACACCTGCCGGCGCATTGCACGGCGATGGGCAAGCTCCTACTTGCGCATCTGCCCGCGCGCGAGCAGCGCGAGCGGCTCGCGGAGGTGAAGCTCGCGCGACAGGCCTCCGGGCCGGCGAGGAGCAAACGCGCGCTCCGCGACGAGCTGGAGTCGATCCTGGCGGCTGGCCTGGCCAGCAGTGAGGATGAGCTGGCCCCCGACCTGATCGCAATCGCGGCACCCATCCGCGACGACTCGCGCGAGGTCGTCGCGGCCGCCGG
>DASXZA010000011.1:0-41235 GCA_036502205.1 Solirubrobacteraceae bacterium
GCGACGACTCGGTGGCGCAGCTCGGCGGCGCGCACATCGCGTGCGAGTGGTGCTCGAACGTGCTGACGAAGATCCTGCAGCGCCCGCGCGTGGGCGCGTACCTGGAGCAGTCGACACGCTACATCGCCTTCGACCGGCGGCTGCCGGCGGGCGGCTACCGCTACTACCGCGACGCGGAGCTCGGCGCGCGCTATGGCGCGGCGATGGATCGCATCTTCGCGATCTACGCGCAGGCGCTCGCGCCGATGGCGGCGTGGGTGGCGGAGCGCTTCCCGGCAGCGGGCGCGCAGAGCGGCGCGGCGCACGAGCGGGCGGTGCGGGCAAAGACGCTGGACCTGCTGCGGGGGCTGCTGCCGGCGAGCTCGCTCTCGCACATGGGGATCTACGCGTCGGGCCAGGCGTACGAGCAACTGATCATGCACCTCGCGGCGCATCCGCTGCCGGAGGCGCGGCGTTGCGGAACGCAGATGCTGGCGGCGGTGAGCGCGATCGTGCCGAGCTTCGTGGCGCGCGTCTCGCGCGCGGAGCGCGGCGGCGTGTGGATCGAGCAGCTGCGGTCGCGCAGTGCGGCGGCGGAGGCGCTCGCGGCGCGGCTCGGCCTGCGGGAGGTCGAGCCGGCGGACGGCGCGAGCGTGCGCCTGATCGACTTCCACGGCGACGAGGTGGCGCTGTTGGCGGCGCTGCTGTTCGAGGCGAGCAACAGCAGCGAAGAGCAGGCCCGCGCGCACGTGGGCGCGTTGTCGACGGCGGAGCGAGGCGAGCTCGTCGCGGAGCTGGTAGGTGCGCGCGCGAATCGCAGGCACCGGCCGGGGCGGGGCTTTGAGGCGCTGCGCTACCGCTTCGAGATCATCTCGGACTACGGGGCGTTCCGCGACCTGCAGCGCCACCGCATGCTGACGATCCAGTGGCAGGGCCTGACGGGGGAGCTCGGCGCGGAAGTTCCGGAGGAGGTGCGCGCGGCGGGCCAGGGGGACGCGTACGCGGAGGCGCTCGAGCTCTCGCACCGGACATGGGCACAGCTGCGCGAGGCGGGCGCGGGCGCGGCGGCGGCGTACGCGCTGTGCTTGGCTTTCCGCGTGCGCTACGTGATCGAGCTGGACGCGCGAGAGGCGATGCATGTCATCGAGCTGCGCGCGGGCGCGGAGGGCCACCCTTCCTACCGGGCGATCGCGCGGGAGATGCACCGTCTGATCAGCGAGGTCCACCCGGCGGTGGCGGCGGCGATGAGCCACGTCGACACGTCCAGCGAGCCGCGCTTGGAGCGGCTGCTCGCGGAGCTGCGCGGCGCGACGGCAGGCGACGCGGTGGACCGAGCGGCTGGCGAAGTGGGCGGCGCGGCATGAGCGCGTGGCGCGGGACGCGCGTGCTGTTCACGGGCGCGCAGGGCTTCATCGGCTCGTGGGTGGTGGAGCGCCTGCTCGAGGAGGGCGCGGAGGTGCTCGTGCTCGATCGGCCGGTGGCGGCGCTTTCGAATTTCCGTGTGCGCGGCCTGCCCGAGCGCTGTACGCCGGTGGCGGCGGACCTCTTGGACCTGGACTCGCTGCATCGCGTGCTCGACGAGCGCGAGGTGCAGGCGGTGTTCCACCTCGCGGCGTCGGCGATCGTGGGCTCGGCGGCGAGCGCGCCGCTGAATACCTACGAAGTGAACGTGCGGGGCACGTGGAACCTGCTGGAGGCGTGCCGGCTGGCTGCGCGGACGCCGGCGCGGATCGTGGTGGCGTCGACGGACAAGGCGTACGGCGTGCACGAGGAGCTGCCGTACCGCGAGGACCATGCGCTGCAGCCGCGCTACCCGTATGACTCGTCGAAGGCGTGCGCGGACATCATCGCGCGCTCGTACGCACATACGTTCGAGCTGCCGGTGGCGGTGACGCGCTTCGGCAACGTGTTCGGCGGCGGTGACTTCAACTTCTCGCGCCTGATCCCGGGGACGATTCGTACGTTGTTGGCGGGCGAGACGCCGACGATCCGCTCGAGCGGGCGCCTGGAGCGCGACTTCCTCTACGCGCGCGACGCGGCCGACGCGTACCTGGCGATCGGCGAGTCGCTCGATCGGCCGGAGCTGCGCGGTCGCGCGTGGAACGCGAGCATCGGCCGGCCGATCTCGGTGCTGGAGATCGTCGAGCAGCTGATCGCGATCGCGGGCCTGGAGGTCGAGCCGGAGGTGCAGGGAGAGGGCACGCCGCACGGCGAGCTGACGCGGCAGTGGCTCGACGCGAGCGCGATCGACGAGGAGCTCGGTTGGAGCGCGACGTGGGATCTGGAGCGCGGCCTGCGGGCGACCTACGAGTGGTACGAGCGCGAGCTCGACGGGATCAGCGCCAGCGCAGCTCCTCGCTGAGACGTCCGTCGGCGATCTGCTCCTTGAGGCGCGCGATGCGCATGAAGCGCGAGCCGGTGAAGTCGGCGATCTGAAGGTCGCACTCGCGATAGGCGGCGAGCATCTCCTCGGCGCTCGCGCGCACGGTCCACTTGAGTTGCAGCTCGGGAAACGCGCGACGCAGCTTGGCGAAGCTGACGCGATAGCTGCGCTTGTCGGGTCCGGCGCCGGCGACGAACGCGACGCGCGAGCCGGCGACGACCTCGCCGACGATCGTGGCGACGTCGCGGATCTGGTAATTCTCGTCGTCGGCGCCGACGTTGAAGGCCTCGCCATGCACGCGCTCGCGCGGCGCGTGCAGCATGCAGAGGAACGCGCGCGAGATGTCCTCGATGTGGACGAGCGGTCGCCAGGGGGTGCCGTCGCTTTGCATCAGGATCTCGCCGGTGGCGTAGGCGAAGGCGGTGAGGTTGTTGACGACGAGGTCGCCGCGATGGCGCGGCGAGAGGCCGTGGGCGGTGGCGTTGCGCAGGAAAGTGGGGCTGAAGGAGTCGTCGGCGAGCGCGCGGATGTCGCGCTCGGCGAGCACCTTGGACTCGCCGTAGGGCGTGACGGGGTTGAAGGCGGCGTGCTCGTCGACCCAGTCCTCGCCGGCGGCGCCGTAGAGGCTGCAGGAGGAGGCAAACAGAAAGCGCTGCACCCCGGCCCGCTTGGCGGTCTGCGCGAGCGTGGCGGAGGCGCGGTGGTTGATCTCGTAGGTGCAGTCGGGGTTGAGGTCGCCGATCGGATCGTTGGAGAGCGCGGCGAGGTGGATGACGGCGTCGAAGCCGTCGAGGTCGGCGGCGTCGACGTCGCGGACGTCCTTGCGGATCGCGGGCACGGCGGGTCCGCGATCCTCGCCGAAGTCGCACCCCTCGTAGAGGAAGGCGTCGAGACCGACGGTCTCGTGGCCGGCGTCGAGCAGTAGCGGGACGAGGACGGAGCCGATGTAGCCGTGGTGACCTGTGACGAGGACGCGCATCGCGGGGCGCGCAGCCTACCCGAGGCGCCCGCGCGGCGAGCCCTCGCGCGCGCACGCACGCGCCCGCGCGCGGCGGGGCCGGCAATCTAGTTAGTCGAGAACGACCGCTCGGCGCGAGCGGTGCTCACGTCAGCGAGAAAGATTGCTCGGCGCGGTCGGCGATCATCGCGGCGATCGCAAGCGACGACGTCGCTCCGGGCGAAGGCGCGTTGCGGACGTGCAGCGCGCGCTCGGTCTCGGAGAAGACGAAGTCGTCGACGAGCTGCCCGCGACGGTCGAGCGCCTGCGCGCGGATGCCGGCGAAGGCGGGCTCGACGTCCTCGGTGCGCAGCTCGGGCACGAACGCGGCGGCGGCGCGCGTGAGCGCGGGGACGGAGAGCGCGTAGCGGAGCTCGTCGAGGCCGGTGCGCCACCAGCGGCGCGCCATGCGCCAGGTGCCGGGCCAGGCGGCGGTGGCGGCGAGATCGGCGAGGTTGGCTTCGCGTAGGCGGTAGGCGGCGCGCGCGGGCGCGAGCAGCGCGGTGGGACCGACGAGGACGTCGCCGCCGATGTGCTTGGTGAGGTGCACGCCGAGGAACGGCAGCTCGGGGTCGGGGACGGGGTAGATCAGGGAGCGCACGAGCTCGCGCCGCGCGGCGCGCAGCCGCAGGTAGGCGCCGCGGAACGGCACGATGCGCGGGTCGGCGGGCGCGCCGGCGGCGACGGCAAGCCGGTCGGACCAGAGGCCGGCGCAGAAGATCGCGTGTCGCGCGCGCAACTCGCCGCGCGCGTGCGCAAGCACGATGCGCCGGCCGGCGTGCGTGACGGCGCGGACCTCGCAGGAGCTCGCGAGGACGCCACCGGCGGCGGTGAGGTCGGCGGCGTAGGCGTCGGCGACGGCGGGGTAGTCGACGATGCCGGTGGCGGGCGAGTGCAGCGCGGCGACGCCGTGCGCGTGGGGCTCGAGCTCGCGAATGCCGGCGGCGTCGAGGCGCGCGAGCCCGGCGACGCCGTTGGCGCGCCCGCGGCGCTCGAGCTCATCGAGGCCGGGCAGCTGGGACTCGTTCAGCGCGACGATCAGCTTGCCGCAGCGCTGCACGGCGATGGCCTTCTCATCGCAATAGTCGTACAGACGCCGGGCGCCGTCGACGCACAGCTGCGCCTTCAGCGAACCGGGCTTGTAGTAGATCCCGGCGTGGATCACGCCGGAGTTGTGGCCGGTCTGGTGAAACCCGGCGCGCGACTCCTTCTCGAGTACGACGATCGACAGCTCGGGGTGACGGCGGCCGAGCTCGCGCGCGACGCCGAGCCCGAGGATGCCGGCGCCGACGACGGCGAGGTCGCACTCGCCGTTGGGGTCGCTCGCGGAGGGCATATGCATGAGGGTATTGATCGGCGCTGCGCGCCCTGGGGGCAAGCGATGCATGCGCGCGATCGTGCGCGGGTGGTGCCGCGACCGCCGGTCTCTGGTGCGCGGCGACCCCGCCGAGGCAACCTGTCCTAGCGCAGGTCGGCGGAGGTCTTGCCGAGCAGCAGGCGTGCGACGATCAACAGCTGGATCTGTTGGGTGCCCTCGAAGATGTCGAGGATCTTGGCGTCGCGGGCCCACTTCTCGAGCAGCCCGCCCTCGCCGTAGCCGAGGCTGCCGCAGAGCTCGACGCAGCCGAGCGCGACGTTAACGCAGGTGCGCCCGGCCTTGGCCTTGGCCATCGAGGCCTGCAGCGAGTTGGGCTTGCCGTTGTCGGCCATCCAGGCGGCCTGCAGCGTGAGCAGACGGGCGGACTCGTAGTCGGCTTCCATCCCCTGCAGGCGCGCGGCGGCGGCGTGCTGGGTGAGCGCGGGCGCGGTGTCGTCGATCTCGACGCCGGCCTGGGCGAGCCATTCGCGGGTCTCCTCGAGGCAGGCGCGCGTGAGGCCGACGGCCATGCCGGCGACGAGCGGGCGGGTGTTGTCGAAGGTCTGCATGGCGCCGCCGAAGCCCTGTTTGGCGTCGACGTCGGCGCTGCCGAGCATGTCGTCCTTGGGCACGCGGCAGTCCTCGAGGCGGAACGCGGCGGTGTCGGAGGCGCGGATCCCGAGCTTGTGCTCGAGCCGGTCGAGCTTCAACCCGGGGTTGGAGCGTTCGACGACGAACGACTTGATCGCGGCGCGGCCCTTGGAGCGGTCGAGCGTGGCCCAGACGACGACGAGGTCGGCGCGCTCGCCGGAGGTGACGTAGATCTTCTCGCCGTTGAGCACGTACTCGTCGCCGTCGAGCAGGGCGGTGGTGCGGATCGCGGCGGAGTCCGAGCCGGCCTCGGGCTCGGTGATCGCCATCGCGGCCCAGCGGCCTTCAAAGCGCTGCAGCTGCTCCTCGCTGGCGACGGAGGCGATCGCGGAGTTGCCGAGCCCCTGGCGCGGCATCGAGAGCAGCAGGCCGACGTCGCCCCAGCAGAGCTCGATGATGCTAAGCACCGTCGACATGTTCGTGCCGTTGCGGTTGGCGCCGTCGCCGGCTTTCGCGTCGCGGCGCACGCCGGCGGCACCGGCACCGGCGTCGCTGCCGTCGTTCATGCCGTCGATCACGGAGGCGAGCATGTCGAGCTCCTTGGGGTACTCGTGCTCGGCGAGGTCGTACTTGCGCGAGATCGGCCGGAAGACCTCGGTGGCGACCTGGTGCGCCTGGCTGACGAGCGGGCCGAACTTCTTGGGTGTCTCGAGATTGATCATCAGACGAGCAGAGCTCCCTCCATCAGTCCGACGGCGCGCAGGTCTCTGTACCAGCGCTCCATCGGATGCTCCTTGACGTAGCCGTGGCCGCCGAGCAGCTGTACCCCTTCGGAGCCGATCCGGGTGCCCTGGTCGGCGCACAGGCGGCGTGCCAACGCGGCCTCGCGCGCGAATGGAGCGCCTCGGTCGGCGCGGCTGGCGGCGCGATAGGTCAGCAGGCGCATGCCCTCGAGCTCGATGCCGATGTCGGCGACGCCGAAGGCGACGGCCTGGCGGTTGGAGATCGGCTCGCCGAAGGCGGTGCGCTCATTGACGTAGGGGATCGCGTAGTCGAGCACGGCCTGCGCGGCGCCGACGGCGAGCGCGCACCACGCGATCCGCGCGCGCTGGACGCACTCGCGGTAGATCTCGCCGCGGCCCTCCCCGAGCAGCGCGGCGGCGGGCAGGCGGATGTCCTCGAGCGCGACGCGGCCGGTCGCGGCGGCGCGCAGCCCCATCGCGGGCTCGGCCTCGACGAACAGGCCCTTGGTGGAGGACTCGACGATGAACAGCGCGGGTCCGAGGCCCTCGGCGTCGGCGGCAATCACGAACAGCTCGGCGGCGGCGGCGCGTGGGACGAGTGACTTGATGCCGGTGAGCACCCAGCCGCCTTCCTGGCGGCGTGCCTTGGTGGTGAGCGCCAGCGGGTTGAACAGCGCACGCGGCTCGAGCAGCGCGAGCGCGGCGGCGGGGACGTTCTCGGAGGTGAAGGCGGGCAGGTAGGTGGCCTGCTGGTCGGCGTCGCCCCATAGTCCGAGCGCGGTGGCGACGGCCCCGGAGGCGAGCGCGGCGAGCGCGATGCCGCTGTCGCCGTGCGCGAGCGCCTCGGCGATGACGACGCCGGTGGCGGCGGACTGCTCGGCCATTACACCGCCGAGCTCCTCGGGGACGCCGAGCATGCTGACGCCGAGCTCGTTGGCCTGGGCGAGCAGCTCGTCGGGGGTCGCGCAGGCGTTGTCGGCGGCGAGCGCGACCGGTCGGACCTGCTCACCGGCGAAGGCGGCGACGGCGTCGCGCAGCATCTGCTGCTCGTCGTCGAGGGAGACGTCGAACAGCTCGCTGGTGCGTGCGCGTGCCTGACGCGCGGGGCGGGCGAGCTTGCTGGCGGCGCTGAACGTGCGGCTGGCGGCGCCGACGGTGCGAAAGCCGCCGCGCGTGCCCTGGTAGAGCGCGCGCTCCAGCGGCTTGCGCAGCCGCGCGCGGTCGAGCAGCTCGGAGCCGGCGAGGCGGTTGAGCGTGCGTAGGCCGAGCCCCATGCCGCGCTCGGCGGGACTCTGCCCGCGCTCTGCCGGAGCGGGTCGCTGTTTCTCGGTGCTCATGCGCCGGCATCTCCTTTGTTTTTTTCGGCCCCGCCGCGCGCGCTCGCGTACGCGCGCGCGGCGGGGTCCAAATTTTTATTCATGTCCCACCGGCATCGCCGGCGTCCAGCGCGATGCGTCCCTCAAGATGGCGCTTGGAGCTGCGCTCGTCCCAGACGGCGAAGCCGATCGCGCGATCCTCGAGATCTTCGCTGCCGAACGCGACCGTGCCGGGCAGCAGCATCGGCCGACCGAAGTCGACGGTCACGCTGAAGCTGTCGGGCAGGAGCTGTTCGAGCGCGGCGAGGCAGTGCGCCTTGCTCCACATCCCGTGGGCGATGGCGCGCGGGAAGCCGAAGGCTTTGGCGCTGAGCGCGTGCATATGGATCGGGTTGCGGTCCCCGGAGACGGCGGCGTAGCGGCGGCCGAGGTCGCCGGGTAGTCGCCAGAGCGCGCTGCGCGGCGGCAGCGCGGGCGGCTCGGCGGCCGCGCTCACACCAGGCTCGCTCCCACCTGGCTCCTCGCTCTCGCGCCGTCCTCCGTCCTCGCCGGGCTCCCCATCCCCGCTCGAAGTCTCGCGCCGCTCGGTGGCTGCGCGCGCGCCGCGTCGCAGCATCGTGCTGCGATCCTCCCAGACGAGCTCGCCGGCGACGCGCGCCTCGGAGACGAGCGCGAACGTCCGCCCGCGCGGATGCTCCTGTAGTGAGGTTGTGTAGACGCGCAGGTCGAACGTCTCGCCGAGCTGAATCGGCCGGTGTTGGACGATGCGATTGGACAGGTGGACGAGACCGATCGCGGGGAACGGGAAGCGGCGGTCGGTGAGCAGCGCGAGGTGCAGGCCGAAGGCGAGCACGTGCGGATAGGTGGCGGGCAACGTGTCGCGCAGCGAGAAGCCGCAGACGTGTGTGTAGGCGGCGAGTCGGTCGCGGTCGACGGCGACTTGCGGGAGCGCGAGCTCGAGCGCGGGCAGCTCCCCGCCGCGGCCGCCGACGAACGGCAGCAGCGAGGCGCCGGGCAGCAGCGGCGCGATGGTCCGCGCGTACAGCGGCAGGATGCGCGGCGGACCGCTGAGCTGACCGGTCGCCATCAGGCGCCCAGCAGGTTCTGTCCGCAGACGCGCACGACGTTGCCGTTGAGGGCGCCGGAGGCGGGGTGCGCGAGCCAGGCGATCGTCTCGGCGACGTCGACGGGCAGCCCGCCCTGGGCGAGGCTGCTCATCCTGCGACCGGCTTCGCGGATCGTGATCGGCATCTTCGCGGTCATCTGCGTCTCGATGAAGCCGGGCGCGACGGCGTTGATCGTGCGACCGCCCTGCAGCTGCGGCGCGAGCGCCTGCGCTCTGCCGATCACGCCGGCCTTGGAGGTCGCGTAGTTGGTCTGCCCGGCGTTGCCAGCGATGCCGCTCATGGAGGAGACACTGACGATACGCCCATCGCTCCTCAGCGCGCCGTCGAGCAGGGCGTCGTCGATGCGCTCCTGGCTTGAGAGGTTGATCTCCAACAGCTCGCTCCAGCGCTCGGCGGGCATCTTGGCGAGTGTGCGGTCGCGTGTGACGCCGGCGTTGTGCACGACGATGTCGAGCCCGTCGGCGCAGTGCGCGGCGATCGTGGCGGGGGCGTCGGCGGCTGTGATGTCGAGCTCGAGCGCTTCGCCGCCGAGCCGCGCGGCGAGCGCCTGCAGCTCACCGGCGAGCGCGGGGACGTCGAGGCCGACGATCCGCGCGCCGTCGCGAGCGAGCGTCGCGGCGATCGCGGCGCCGATCCCGCGTGCGGCGCCGGTGACGAGCGCGGTGCGTCCGGCGAAGGGGCGCTCCCAGTCGACCGTGGCCGGCGGCTCGGCGGCGGTGACATGGATGACCTGGCCGGAGACGTAGGCTGAGCGCGGCGAGAGCAGGAAGCGCAGCGTTGAGGCCAGCCCGCGCTCGGCCGCGGGCGCGACGAGGACAAGCTGCACGGTGATACCGCGGCCGCCGAGCTCCTTGCCGAGCGAGCGCGTGAAGCCCTCGAGGGCGCGCTGTGCGGTCGCCTCTCGCACCGTCGAGCAGTCGGCGGGTGGAGTCCCGAGCACGATCACGCGCCCGCAGCGCTCGACGCGCCGCACGGTTGGGTGGAAGAAGCCCTGCAGGGCAACCAATTGCGTGGAGTCGGCGATCCCGGTCGCGTCGAGCACGAGCGCCTTGAAGCGCTGCTCGCCGGGGGCGTCGGGATTGAACACCGTCGCGTCGAGACCGGCGTCGGCGATCGTCGAGCGCAGGGGCTCCTGCAGGCTGCTCGCGACCTCGGCGTGCGCCGCGGCAAGGATCGCGGCGAGCGCCCCCGTCAACCGGCCGTCGGGCGCGCCGCCAAGCAGCACGCGGCCGCGAATGACGGGATCACCTGGCTGATGGCGCTCCAGGGGGACCGGTCGCGGCAGGCCGAGGCGGCGCGCGATCTGGCTCGCGAGCGGGGCGTTGACGAGCTGTGCGTAGCGGTCGCTCATCGCTCGTGCGCCGCCGGGCTCTGTGCCGCCAGGCCCTGGATCGCCGGCCTCGGCTCCGGGCGTGCGTGGGTTGCGGTGGGGCTCACGCTTCGAGCACCGCCACGACTCCCTGGCCGGCGGCGGCGCAGATGCTGATCAGGCCGCGTCCGGAGCCGCGCTCGTGCAGCGCCTTGGCGAGCGTCGCGACGATCCGCCCGCCGGTCGCGGCGAAGGGATGCCCGGCGGCGAGCGAGCCGCCGTTGACGTTCAGGCGCTCGCGGTCGATCGCTCCCAGCGGTCGGGTGCGCCCGAGGCGCTCTTTACAGAAGACGGGGTCTTCCCACGCCTGCAACGTACACAGGACTTGCGCGGCGAAGGCCTCGTGGATCTCGTAGAAGTCGAAGTCCTGCAGGGTCAAGCCGATGCGGTCGAGCATGCGCGGCATCGCGTAGGCGGGCGCCATCAGCAGGCCCTCGCGCTTATGCACGTGGTCGACGGCGGCGGTCTGTGCGTCGAGGAGCCACGCGAGCACCGGCAGGCCGCGCTCGCGTGCCCACTCCTCGCTGGCGAGGAGCACCGTGGAGGCACCGTCGCTCAGCGGTGTGGAGTTGCCGGCGGTCATCGTGCCGTGCTCGCCACCGAACACGGGCTTCAGCTTCGCGAGCTTCTCGGGGGTGGAGTCAGGGCGCAGGTTCTGGTCGCGCTCGAGGCCGAGGTAGGGGTTCACCAGATCGTCGAAGAAGCCGCGCTCGTAGGCGTCGGCCATGTGCTGGTGGCTGCGCGCGGCGAGCTCGTCTTGCGCGGCGCGCTCGATCCCCCATTCCTCGGCCATGATCGCGCAGTGCTCGCCCATTGAGAGACCGGTGCGGGGCTCGGCGTTGCGCGGAATGTCGGGCACGATCTGCCCGGGGCGCAGGCGCGCGAGCAGTTGCAGTCGCGCGGCGGTGGACTTGGTGCGGTTGAGGTCGAGCAGCAGCTGGCGCAGGTCGTCGTTGATCGCGAGCGGCGCGTCGGAGGTCGTGTCGACGCCGCCGGCGATCCCGGCGTCGACCTGTCCGAGGGCGATCTTGTTGGCGAGCAGCACGACGGCCTCGAGGCCGGTGCCGCAGGCCTGCTGGACGTCGTAGGCTGGAGTCTCGGGCGCGAGGCGCGTGCTGAGCACGGCCTCGCGTGTGAGGTCGCGATCGCGCGAGTGCTTGAGCACGGCGCCGGCGACGACCTCGCCGAGTTGCTCGCCCTCGAGGTGGAAGCGCTCGATCAGGCCATCGAGCGCGACGGTCAGCATGTCGTGGTTGGAGGCGTGCGCATAGGCGGAGTCCGAGCGCGCGAAGGGGATACGGTTACCGCCGACGATGGCGACGCGACGCGCGCCGGCGCTCATGCGGTACCCCGCTCGAGAGGGATTAGAGAGCTCATCGAGGCCATCCTACTGAAGTATGAATCCGGCGGCAGCGGTTGAGAATCGCTCCCGCACGCCCTTGGCTCACCGAAGGCGCGATGCGGACACTGCTACGGTCTAGCCGATGGGTGGCGTACTGCTGCCCGTGGGGTTCTTGTCTTTGTTGGCGCTCGCAGCGCGGATGGGGCCAGTCGAATCTCCATCCGCATCAGCGGCCAAAGGGCCGCCAGAAGGAGCATCAACAACATGAAGCAAGCAACATTCGCCGACCTCGGCGTGTCCGAGGTCGTGACAGGTGAGCTCGCGCGCCGCGAGATCACCGAGCCGTTCGCGGTTCAGAACATGGTCATCCCGGACGGCCTCGCGGGCCACGACCTCCTGGTGCAGTCGCCGACCGGCTCGGGCAAGACGCTGGCGTTCGGCGTTCCGCTGATCGAACGCATGCACGGCACTAACGTGCGACCCTCGGCGCTGGTCCTCGCGCCGACGCGCGAGCTGGCGATCCAGATTGTCGCGGATCTGCGCGCGCTGGCGCATGCGCGGGCACTGTCGATCGCAGCGGTCTACGGGGGCGCGGGGATCGTCAAGCAGGCACAGATCGCGGCACGGGCGCACATCCTCGTGGCGACGCCGGGTCGGCTACTCGACCTGATCGACCGTCGCGATGTCTCGCTTCAGAACGTTCGGCTGCTGGTCCTCGACGAGGCGGACAGGATGCTCGACATGGGCTTCCGACCGGTCGTCGACCGCATCGTGAAGCTGACGCGCTCGGACCGCCAGACGCTGCTGTTCTCGGCGACGCTCGGCGGCGAGGTGGGGCGCGTGGCGAGCAAGTACACGCGCGACGCGCGCCGGCACGAGTATGCGCCGACGCCGGCGCGCGAAGGGCGTGTGGAGCATCGCTTCGTGCCGGTCGCGCACGACCGCAAGGTCGCGCATCTGGTCGCTGAGCTGAATGAGCCCAAGCGCGGCCTGACGCTGGTCTTCGTGCGCACCAAGCGCGGCGCGGACCGCCTCGTGAAAAAGCTGGCGGCGAGCAGCGTGCAGGCGGTGGCGATGCACGGCGACAAGTCCCAGGCGCAGCGCGAGCGCGCGCTGGCGCGCTTTGAGTCGGGCCAGGTGGACACGCTGGTCGCGACGGATGTGGCGGCGCGCGGCATCGACGTGGCGGGCATCACGCACGTGATCAACTACGACATGCCGGCGAGCCGCGAGGACTACGTGCATCGTGTCGGGCGCACGGCTCGCGCCGGCGCGAGCGGCACCGGCGTGACGTTCGTCGCGGACGATCAGACGCACGAGTTCGTGGGCATGGCGCGCGACCTCGGGCTGCACCAGGCGCTCGAGCTCGGCGGCTTCCCGAGCGACGCGACGCGCGGGCGCGAGCAGCGCCGGCGCTCGGCGCCTCCGCGCAGCCGCAATCGCGGCCGCTCGCAGCGCGCGGCGCGGCGTTGATGCTCGGGCTACCCCCAGCTACGGCTGGGGGGCTGGCCGCCGCCTTTCGGTGGCCGCCCGCAGTGACGGCGACCGCCGGCGCCGCCAAGCTTTGAGGGGATGAGCGCGCCGGACCCCACCGCAGTGCTCGAGACCGCCTCCGCGGAGGAGCGGGAAGCGCTTGTGGGCTTCCCGCCGGGCGCGCTCGAGGGTCCCGGTCCAGAGGAGATCGCGGATCCGACGCCGGCGATGCTGCACCTGGACCGGGTGGTGACGGGGATCATCACGGTGGTGCCGCCGCTGCTCGTGGGTCTGGCGGCGTGGCAGCTGTGGAACCGCCAGTTGCACTGGCGCGACGTGGCGATCTTCATCGCGATGTACATCCCGACGGGTCTCGGCGTGACGGTCGGCTTCCACCGCCTGCTGACGCACCGCAGCTTCAAGACGTACCCGTGGATGCGGGGAGTGCTGGCGGTGCTCGGCACGATGTCGGTCGAGGGGCCGGTGATCTCGTGGGTCGCGGATCACCGCAAGCATCACGCGTACTCGGATCGCCTCGGCGACCCGCACAGCCCCCACGTCGACCACGGCGGCGGCTGGCGCGGCGCGCTGCGCGGCCTGGGTCACGCGCACGTGGGCTGGCTGTTCGACCACGCGCAGCGCGGCGCGCGCGAGCGCTACGCACCGGACCTGATCGCGGATCCGGTCGTGAGCTTCGTCGACGCGACATTCGTGTTCTGGTCGCTGCTGGGCCTGGCGATCCCGTTTGGGCTCGGTGTGCTGATCGGCGGCACGCTCGGCGCGGGACTGGAGGCGATGCTGTGGGGCGGCGCGGTGCGGATTTTCGTGCTGCACCACGTGACGTACAGCATCAACTCGCTCTGTCACTTCTTCGGACGACGGCGCTTTGCGACGGGCGATGAATCGCACAACCTCTTCTGGCTGGCGCCGTTCTCGTTCGGCGAGGCGTGGCACAACAACCACCACGCGTTCCCGACGTCGGCGTTTCACGGGATGGCGCGCGGAGAGATCGACCTCTCGGGCCTGACGATCGCGGCGATGGAGCGCGTGGGCCTCGCGTGGGACGTGCAGCGGATCAGCCAGAGCAGGCTGGCCGCTAAGGCGCTTCCCGGTTAGCCTGCTCACGCCCGCGCGGCGGCGTGGGACCATTGCGTGGATGAGCGAGCGCGCGCGAGGAGCGGCGTATCTGCCGAGTGCACCGGGATCGCCACCCCGGCGCTGGATGCCGGCGCTCGCGGCGGGCCTGTCGCTGGGCGAGTACATCCGCTCGCTGGGGCGGCGTCTGGCGGCACTGACGGCGGTGCTGCTGGTCGCGATCTGGGCGTTGACGGGCCAGGGTTACTTCTGGCCGGCGTGGGCGTGGCTGGGATTGGGAACGCCGGTACTGCTGAACGCGGGCGCGATCTGGGCCTGGCGGCACCCGGCGGGCGCAGAGCGCCGCGTGGCGTGTGTGTGGGCACTGATCGGGGTGGCGGCGACGCTGCTGATGCTGACGTGGCTGTTGACGTGGCTGCTGGCGGGGGTGCACGAGTTCTGGCCGGCGTGGGCCTTGCTGGGGCTCGCGACGGCGGGCAGCGCGTACTCGCTGTTCGCGCTGCACGACCGCGTGCTGGTCGCGCGCGGGCGACGCGCGCTGCGGGCGCGGATCGACCTGCTGACGCGCACGCGCCGCCAGGCGGTCGACGCGCAGGCGGCGGAGCTGCGCCGCATCGAGCGCGACCTGCACGACGGCGCGCAGGCGCGGCTGGTCGCACTGACGTTGCAGCTCGGCCGCGCGGAGCTGCGTCTGGAACACGAGCCGCAGGCGCGGGCGCTGGTCCACGAGGCGCAGCGCGAGGCGCGCTACGCGATCGCCGAGCTGCGCGACCTAGCGCGCGGCATCGTGCCGCCGCTGCTGGCCGACCGTGGCCTGCTGGCGGCGGTGCAGTCGCTGGCGGCGCGCTACGGACTGGGAACGGAGATCCGCTCGGACACACAGCGCTGCCTCGCGCCGGCGATCGAGAGCGCGGCGTACTTCGTGATCGCGGAGGCACTGACTAACACGGCCAAGCACGCGCAGGCGCGGCGCAGCTGGGTGACGCTCGGCGAGGATCGCCGCGCGCTCGTGATCGCGGTCGGCGACGACGGCCGTGGCGGCGCCGATCCGCAGGGCTCGGGGCTGGCGGGCCTGCGTGCGCGTGTGGAGGCGCTCGACGGGACGCTTGAGGTGTTCAGCGCCGCTGGCGCGGGGACCGTGGTGGAGGTCAGTCTCCCGTGCGGGTAGTGATCGCGGAGGATTTGGCGTTGCTGCGCGAGGGGATCGTCGCGCTGCTGCGGGAGAGTGAGATCGAGGTTGTGGCGCAGGTGCAGGACGGCCCGGGTCTGCTGCGCGCGATCGCGGGCCACGAACCGGACCTGGCGATCGTCGACGTGCGCCTGCCGCCGACATTCAGCGACGAGGGCCTGCTGGCGGCGATCGAGGCGCGCCGCCGCCAGCCGCAACTGGGGGTGCTGGTCCTCTCGCAGTATGTGGAGACGGCGTACGCGAGTGAGCTGATCGGCGAGAACACGGCGGGGATCGGCTATCTGCTCAAGGAGCGGATCGGCGACGTGCGGGCGTTCCTGGATGCGCTGCGCAGCGTGGCGGCGGGTGGGACGGTGCTCGATCGGCAGGTCGTGACGCAGCTGCTCGCGCACCGCAACGGCTCGGGCGATGCGCTGGCGCAGCTGACGCCGCGCGAGCGCGAGGTGCTCGAGCTGATGGCCGAGGGACGCTCGAACACGGCGATCGCGGAGAGCTTGGTGGTGACGTCGGGAGCGGTCGAGAAGCACATCACGAACATCTTCGCCAAGCTCGAGCTGCCGGCGTGCGAGGACGACCATCGGCGCGTGCTCGCCGTGTTGGCTTACCTGCGGCTCGCGCAGTAGCGCCTCAGCCGTCGAGCCCGCTGAGCTCGCGGGCGCGCAGCAGGACGGCGTCGATCATCGGTGCGGTGAGCTTGCCGGTGAAGGTGTTCTGCTGACTCGGGTGAAAGCAGCCGAGCAGCGAGTGCCCGTCGAGCTGGTGTTCGGCGCCGTGGCCGAAGCGTGGCCGCGGTCGCGGGAGCGGCGGATGCAGGCGCAGTGCGGCGTCCCAGGCGAAGGCGCCGAGGCAGAGGATCGTGCGGATGTCGGCGAGCAGGTCCAGCTCGCGCTGGCTCCACGGCAGGCAGGTGTCGCGCTCGGTCGGCGTCGGACGGTTGGCGGGTGGCGCGCAGCGCACCGCGGCGGTGACCCACGCGCCGCGCAGGCGCAGCCCGTCGTCGCGATGGGTGGAGGTGGGTTGGTTGGCGAAGCCGGTGCGCGACATCGCGGCGAACAGGAAGTCGCCGGAGCGGTCGCCGGTGAAGATGCGTCCGGTGCGGTTGCCGCCGTGCGCGGCGGGCGCGAGTCCGAGCACGAGGACGCGTGCGGCGGGATCGCCGAAGCCGGCGAGCGGATGCGCGGCGTAGTGCTCGTCGGCAAATGCGGCGCGCCGCTCGCGCGCGACCTGCTCGCGCCAGCTCACCAGTCGTGGGCAGCGTCGGCAGACTTCGATCTCGCGGGCGAGCGCCGTGAGATCCCTCGCGCGGTCGGCGGCGAGGCTCCCCGCGCGGTGGGCGCGCTGCGGCACGCGCGTCCTAGCTCTTTACGGCTGCCGAGGTTCCTAGGACTGCGCCGGAGGCGCTCAGCGCCTGGACCTGTACGTAGGCGCCGGCGGAGGGCAGCCCGATCGCGGTCTCAAAGCCGCTGCGGGGCGCACCGCCGACGGCCGCGAGGTGGTGGCTGGAGGAGCCGGCGAGCACACGCCAGGAGGCGACGTCGGTGGCGCCGTTCCAGCTGGCGTAGACGGTGACCGCCGAGCCGCTGCCCGCGGCCGCGGCGATCGCGGGCGAGCCGCCGGGCGTCCCGTTCCATTCGAAGCGGTAGGCGCGGTAGGACTCGTCGGCGTTGGGCATCCGCGCGTCGAACACGATCTGCCCGGCGGAGCTGAATTCCGAGAACCACGGTTCGGCGCCCCAGCCGAGGAAAAGATTGCCGTTGGCGAGCGCCTGCACGTCGCCCTGGCTGCCGGCTTTCAGCGCGCCGGGGTGCTCGTACTCGGCGGCGAGCGTCTCGGTTCCGGTTTGCTGGTTGAGCGAGACGAGGATCCCGCGCGACTGCGGATGCACGGTGGGCACGCCGCCGTTATCGAAGACGCTGATCAGTCCGTCTGGCAGGGCGGTTGCGTCGTGCTGATAGGCGGTCAGCGTGCCGGAGCCCATCTTGATCGTGCTGTGCTTGCCGCCGGCGCGGGCCTTGACCTCTCCGGTCTGCCCGTTGAGCTCGTACAGCGTCCAGGTGTTGCGCGCCGAGAGCAACAGCTCGCCGCTGGGCTGGAGGTCGACGGAGTTCATGTGGAAGTAGTCGAACGGCCATTCGGTGCTGCTGCCGACGGGCGAGGAGTAGGAGTCGGTGAGTGGGACGTGGTCGAGCGCGGTCCATTCGCGGCGCACGAGGCGCGTGCGCAGGTCGATTTCCTGGAAGATGCTGTCGGTGATCGCTCCGTCCTGCGGGCCGCCGACGCGCGAGAGGTCGCAGTGGATCGGGTTGAGCACGGTCAGCAGCGCGGTGTTGTTGGCGGCGTTGATGTGGAAGTCGTGGAGGTCGGCTTTGTAGCCGTTGCCGCCGCCGACGCGCGTGACCTGGCGGTAGGCGCTGTTGAGGATGACCTCTTCCCCCTGCCCGAAGCCCTGCGGCGGGATGTAGCCCTGCCACCACGTGAGGACGGGCTTGCCTTCGTACTGCTGCACCTGCAGGTTGGTTCCCTGGATGCCCCGTGGCAGCGACTGGAACCAGACGAGCTGTCCGGTGCTGTCGATGATCATCGGACCGTCCTGGCCGGGACCGGAGTAGGGGGCGAGGAAGATGTCGCCGGGGGCTTCCGAAGCGGTTCGCGTCGTGACCTGGACCGCGGGCGGTTCCAGTTGGGACTGTGAATGGAAGTGCTGCACTTCGCCGGGCTTGCCCGCGGGTTCTTTGCCGGGCGGGTAGTAGCGCAGCGGATCGGGCAGCGACACGGTGAAGTGGAAGGCGAAAGGCTCGGAGCCCTTGGCGAGCTTCAGCGTGCCGTGCACGGTGACGGTCTCGCCGGGTTGGAACGCGTGGGCGGGAACGAAGCTGGCCCCGTCGCCCTGCGAGTAGGCGAGTAGGCGTCCGGAGTGCCCACCGGTGCGCGAGCCGCTGACGCTAACTTTCGAGAGCGCCGCGGAGGGGACGCCGAGCAGGCTGATCTGCGTGCGCGGCGAAGCGTCGAGGGAGTCCGGGAGCGGCGAGACCGCGAGACTCGTGCCGGGCAACAGGTCGCTGCGGTTCAGTGTGGAGGGAACGCAGTTGGTGGTGGCAGGCCCGACGAACGCGGCCTCCTCGGCGGCGATGCGGCGGCTGCCGAACGCGAGCGTTCCGGCGCTCGAGAGCAGCACGAGGATCCCGCCGAGCACTAGCACGCGCCGCAAGCGTCCGTGTGCGACAGCGCTTGCCGCACCGCGCCGTGCCCTCGCGGCAGGGTGTGTGCGGCCTGTGCCGCGGCGCGTGCGACCGGTGCGGTCGACCGGCGTCCTGCGCTGCTCGCTCACGATATGGTTGCCGCGCTCGGCAGGTCTCTCATCGTTCTCCTGTCCTGCCTGCCGATCGATTGGCAGATCCTAGCTTCAAGACAACTCATCCGCCCCCGAGTTTCGCTACTCGGGGGCGGATGCCCTGCATTCCCGCTCGCTGCGTACCCTGCTGCCCCTGTGTTAGGCAATGTTACGATCCGATTTCAAGAGGAAAATAAGAAGCGCCGGCTGGCAGTGGGCCGGATCCCTGGCAGACCGCTACCGAGAAGGCAGATGAAGAGGAACGGCTCGATTGTCCCGAAGGCCCGCGCGCTGGGCGTGCTGAAGGTGCTCGTCATCGTTGTGCTCGCGACCTGTGTCGCGGTCGTGCTGAGCTCGTGCGGCGCCGGCGCGCCCTCGACACCGGTGGCGCTCGGCGACCAGTCGGCGATTGCGGCGGCGGCGACGAACGCGGTGACGGTCTCGCCGTTGCCCGGCACACCGGACGCGTCGCCGAGCACGCAGATCAGCTTCCTTGGTGACAGCGGCACGCAGGTGTCTGACGTGCGCGTCGTGGGCTCGCGCAGCGGCGTCCACAGCGGCCGTCTGGAGGCGTACTCGACGGGAACCGGGGAGAGCTTCCTCCCGGCCAAGCCGTTCGTGTCGGGCGAGCGCGTCACAGTCCATGCGACGGCCGGCGGCGGGCAGGCGCTCAGCACCTCCTTCACCGTCGCGCACCAGGCGAACGTCGACGAGCAGGAGTTCCCGACCAACTCGGGCGACCCGCGCGCGGTGCAGCACTACAGCTCGGCGCCGACGCTGACGCCATCGACGGTGAAGATCACGACGCCCGCGAAACCGGGCGCGGCGAGCGGGGATCTGTTCATGGCCCCCTACCAGGGCAAGGGCTCGCCGGGACCGATGATCGTCGAACCGGACGGCGCGCTCGTCTGGTTCCATCCGCTGCCGGCCGGCGAGCAGGCGACGAACTTCCAGGTGCAGCAATACGAAGGCAAGCCGGTGCTGACGTGGTGGCAGGGCCGCATCATCAAGGTCGGCTTCGGCCAGGGCGAGGACGTGCTCTACAACACCTCCTACCAACCGGTCGCGACGGTGCGTGCCGGCAACGGCTACCACGCGGACCTGCACGAGATCCTGCTGACCCCGCAGGGCACGGCGTGGATCGATGCGTTCGACCCGATCCACATGAACCTCTCCTCGGTGCACGGCTCGGGCGCGGAAGGCGTGCTTAGCGACTCGATCGTCGAGGAGGTCGACATCAAGACGGGCCTGGTGATGTGGGAGTGGCACGCGCTCGGGCACATCCCGCTGCGGGACTCGCTCAACGCGGTTCCGGGAGGGAACTACCCGTGGGACTACGTGCACATCAACGCGATCTCACCGGGCACGGACGGCGATGTGCTGCTGTCCTCGCGCAACACGTGGACGCTGTACGACGTGAACATGCACACGGGCGGCTTCAACTGGCTCTTCGGTGACGGCAAGCGCTCGACCCTCAAGCTGGGTCCCGGCGTGCGCTTCTACTGGCAGCACGACGCCGAATTCCAGCCAGGCGGGCTGGTGTCGCTGTTCGACAACGGGTCGACCCCGCCCAAGCAGAAGGAATCGAGCGGTCTGCTGCTGCGTCCGGACCCGGCGGCGCACACGGTGACGCTCGTCAAGCGCTTCGCCAACCCGAGCAAGACGCTGCTGGCCTCCAGTCAGGGCAACGCCCAAAGTTTGCCTGGTGGCGATTGGCTGCTCGGCTATGGGGGCCTGCCGAACTTCACGGAGTTCGACTCGTCCGGTCACGTGCTGCTCGATGGCGAACTGGGCAAGGGCGTGCAGGACTTCCGCACGTACCTATCGCCGTGGAGCGCGCAGCCGCCGGGCGCGCCGGCGATCGCCGTACAGGCCGCCGGTGGCGGCGCGACGGTTGCGGCGAGCTGGAACGGCGCCACCGAAGTCAGCTCCTGGCAGGTCTTGGCAGGCGCCTCGGCACAGAGCCTCACGCCGCTGGTCACGGCGCCGCGAGCGGGCTTTGAGACGACGATCCACGTGAGCACGAGCGAGCCCGAGGTCGCGGTCCGCGCGCTGGGCGCTGCGGGACAGGTCCTCGGGACCTCCGCGGCGACGCCGATCCCCTAGCGCTCGCGAGCACCGCGCGCGGACGCGGGCCGGTCAAGCCGTGTCGCCGTCGTGGGTGCCGCGGGCCGATCAGCCAAACCGCCGCCGGTGGCCCGCGGGCCCCGCGGGCACGAATCTCGTTGGAGCGGGCACCCGCGGTCCAGGAGGACCGTTGGGATGGCGGTGGCCGAATTGGCTCAGCGGTCCGCCCTGGCCCTCGACGCGCCGCAACCGTGACGCGGTCGCGTTCAGCGCCGCTTTGGTAGCGGTCTGGAAGTAGTTTTCGAATCCCGCGGTGCTGGCGGTGCGCAGGTGTTGGGGAAGTGGACCGCGCAGCTCCTCGCGCAGCGCGCGCGCGAGTGTCGCGCGCAGCCCGGCCTCCAGCGGGCTGTGGCCGGCGCTGTTGTGCACCTCCATACGTCCGGCGCGCGAGCGGTAGTCGTAGAGCTCGTATTCCTGAAGGTGGGACTCGGGCGCGATCTCACCGTGTGCCCAGTTGGAGTAGGTCACGAACTTCGCGTTGGCGGTGCGCAGCGCGACGACGTGCAGCGGCGCGTTTGCGGCGTAGTCCTCGATCGCGAACTCGGTGACGATCTCGTCGGTCGCGTGCAGCGCATAGCGCCGCCCGGGGGCGGTCGGGTTCGCGAGGATCGCGGCGAGGTCGGCGCGCGTGGCGAGGTGCTCGTAGTGCGAATCGCTGCGCCAGTCGCTGGATCCATTGGCGATGCTCAGCAGCAGCGGCGCGACGTCGACGCTCGAGCTCATTTGCATGCGCGGCTTCTTGACGTGTGCGGTCAGCTTGCCGCGCGGGTCCTTGACGATCAGCGGCACGCGGATCGCCTCCTCGTAGGCGCCGCCGCCCTTGCCGCGCAGGCCGTGCGCGGCGCCGTACTCGCCGTGGTCGGAGGTGAACACGACGACGGTGTTCGCGGCGACCTCGGGGCGGTGCTCGAGCGTGCGCAGGATGCGTCCGACCTGGTGATCGACGGCGTGCTGCAGCTTGAGGTAGAGGTCCATGAACGGCAGCCAGCTCGGTTCGAGTTCCGGACCGGTGAACGGCACTGCGCCGAACGAGGCCGCGGCGGTCTGCTGCAGCGAGCGCTGCAGCAGCGGCTTGCGATGCGCTTCGAGCATCTCGGGCGTCTCGAAGTTCGCCGGCATGCTGTGTACGCGCGAGGGTGCGCGCGCCTCGGCGGGGACTTTGTCGCTCCAGTGCCACCACCACGCGATGTCGTGCGGGTTGACGAAGGAGACCGTCGTGCACCACGGGTTCCGGCCGCCCTCTTCGGCGAACCATTCATCGAACTGATCGCCGATCTGGGGGTCGACGTGCCAGCCCTGGCCTGGTCCTCCATCGGGCGAGGGGAAGGTCCCGCCCGAGAAGCCATAAGGCTCCAGCGCTCCGGCGTTCTGGATCGCGCTCCAGTGGTTGTCGCCGTGGGTGAGGTGCCACTTGCCGAACCACCAGGTCTCATAGCCGCGGTCGCGCAGCAGCGTGCCCCACGTGGGGAACCCTGGGTCGAGTGTGCTCCCGCCGGTGATCATGCAGCCGGTCTGGTGGGTGTAGAGGCCGGTCAGTAGTGCCGAGCGCGCCGGCGTGCAGTCGTTGGCGGCGGTGTAGTGGCGCTCGAAGGAGACGCCCTCGCGCCGCAGGCGTGAGATGTTCGGCAGTAGTCGCGCGACGCCCGGTGCCGCTGTGAAGTCTTGCGGCGAGCGCAACTGATCGACCATGATCACGAGGATGTTCGGCCCGTGGCCATGGCGGGGTGCGTGCGTGGCGGGTCCGGGCGCGCTCGGCAGCGGCTGCTTGGCTGCGCTCGCGTGGTGAGCCGAGCCGCGATGGCGTGGTACGGGCGTGGGTTCGCCGCCGCTTTTGGCAAGCTCGGCGATGGCGGCGCCGCCGCCCGCGAGCAGGCCGCTGGCAAGCAGGCCGCCCTTGAGAAATGTGCGCCTGTCGATGCGTCGTTCGGTCATGGTTAGCGGAGAACCGGCGGGTCCTCCGGCAAGGTATGCGAAAGCGTGCGAACTTCGCGCGAACGTCGCGTTAAGACACCTTTGCTTACGCGTGTCGGCGGATGGCGGAAGATCGTGGGCCTGGGTTCATAACTCTCGATTCAAGGCGTGCCAAATCGAGTTCCCAAAAAATGTTTCTAACTGGAAAAGCCTTTGGCTGGAAGGTGTTTATAGCTTGGTTATCCCTATCGACCGCGTCTGTCTGTGTCACTCTTCGGGATGATTCAGGAACACTGCACACAGGGGTCTGCTTTTCAAATACGATCCCTGGTGATGCCACCATCGCGTAGTGGGGATCTGTCGGCCAGCATGGCGATCCTCGGCCTAGTGATTCAAGAGGCGGATACCGCGGCCGGTGTGGGTGCGCGCCTGGTCGAGCGTTTCCCCCGCGCGCGCTGGTCGCGATCGGTTGCCCACAACGATTTGCCGAGCCTGGCCAGGCAGGGCCTGGTGCGTCTGGTCGAGCGGGGCGCGAAACCGTCGCTCGACCGCTACGAGGCGACACCGGATGGCGTCGAGCAGTTCCGCGGGTGGCTGCATGCGTCCTCGATGGCGCCGCCGATGCTGCGCGATGCGCTCTCGGCGAAGCTTGCGTTCTCCGAGGAGCAGGATCTGCCGGGGTTGCTGCAGGCGATCCGCGAGGAGGAGCGGATCTGCGTCGCGGAGTTCGAGGCTGCGCAGATGCGCTTGAACGCGGCGCGGCGGCTCGGGCAGCTCGGTCCGGCGAACGGCTCCGAATGGGCGGGCCGCGTGCAGAGTGCGGTGATGACCGACGAGGCGATGATGTGGGGCCAGCGCGCCAAGCGCCTGCAGTGCCTGCGTCAAGAGCTCGAAGAGCCTGAGGACGATGAATTCGAGATCGCCGGTGGTCGCGGTGGCTGAGCTGCTGGCGCTGCGGGGGGTCGGCAAGGGGTATCGGCGGGGCGGACGCTGGCTGCGAGTGTTGGTCGACGTCTCACTCGATGTGGCTGCGGGCGAGCTGGTCGCGGTCGTCGGGGCGCGCGGCGAGGGGAAGACGACGTTGCTAAAGGTCGCCGCCGGCCTGGAGCTGCCGGACGACGGCGAGGTGCGTCTCGGGGAGCGCGATCTGGCGCATTGCTCGGACGATGAGCGCTCGCGCCTGCTCGGCACAGAGATCGCCTGGGTACATCGCGAGGGGACCGGCGTCAAGTTCGAGGTGCTCGATTACGTGGGCCTGCCACTGGCGATGGGACGCGGGCGCGGCGGACGCCGGCGCGCCGAGACGCTCGCGATGCAGGCGCTCGAGCGCGTCGGGGCGGCGGAGTGTGCGCATCAGCGCTGGGAGGAGCTCTCGAACTGGGAGCGCGTGCTCGTCGGGTTCGCGCGCGGTGCCGTCGGCGCGCCACGGTTGATGGTCGTCGACGACGTGATTGAGGGGCTGGGGATGCGCAGGACACGGGAGGCAGGCGAGCTCCTGCGCGCATTGGTAGGGGAGCTGGGGTGCGGGGTATTGATGAGTGCCTCCGATTTGGAGGTGGCATTGGTGGCCGATCGAGTGTGGTCGTTTGAGCGGGGCAAGCTAACGCTCATGTCCGACCAAACTCGAATGCAGGCCGACGTCATCAACTTCCCTGGCGGTGCACGCCAGAGCCGAGCTTCGCGCGGAGCGAGCTCGTAGGTGCTCGAGCTTCGCGGGCTGATCAAGCACTATCGGGTCGGGGACGGCGAGCCGATTCGCGCCGTCGACGGAGTTTCGATGACGGTCGCGGCGGGAGAGTTCGTCGTGCTCTACGGACCGAGCGGTTCGGGCAAGACGACGCTACTGGAGCTGATCGCGGGGCTGCAGAGCCCTGATGGCGGCGCGGTGCTGCTCGATGGGCGCGATATCTCAGCGCTTTCGCGCCACGAGATCGACGAGTACCGTCTGCGCCAGCTGGGCATCATCGGTCAGCCGCACAACCTGATTCCGGGAGCACGCGCGGTTGAGAACGCGTCGCTGAAGCTCTGGCTCTCGAACAAGCGCGAGGCGCGGCGCACGATCGAACCGCTGCTCGAGCGGCTCGGGCTCGGGGCGCGCCTGCAGCATCGCACCGAGCAGCTCTCGATGGGAGAGCGCCAGCGGGTGCTGATCGCGATGGCGCTCGCGACCGATCCCAAGCTCGTACTCGCAGACGAGCCGACTGGGACGCTCGACACGCAACGTACGCGCGAGGTGCTCGGCCTGCTGCGTGAGCTTTGTCGTGAGCGCGAGGCGGGGGTCGTGCTGGCGACGCACGACCCGCAGGCGGCGGCGTTCGCCGACCAGGTGCACGAATTGCGCGACGGGCGCCTGTGTGAATACCGGCCTGACCACCACATGCTCGTACCGTCAGGATCGTCGCGGCCGGAGGTATGAGGTGGCGAGGATGCGCTTCCTGGACATCCTCTTCCTCTACCGCGCGCGGCTGCGCGCGAGGACCGTCCTCGTGCAGGAGTGCTTCGCGATCATCGGGATCGCGGTTGGCGTGGCCCTGCTGTTCGCCTCGCAGGTCGCGAGCACGAGCCTCAATCGCTCGGTCGCCGAGCTCTCGAGCCAGATCGTCGGCAATACCCGCTTTCAACTGGATGCGCGTGGCCCCGACGGATTCGACGAACGGTTGCTTGGCGACGTGCGGGCGGTTCCCGGGGTGCGGGTCGCGCTGCCTGTGCTCGAGCAGCAGGCCAACGTCACCGGGCCCAGAGGTGAGCGTTCGGTCGACCTGATTGGAACCGATCCGCGCTTCGCGCATTTCGCCGGTCCGCTGCTGCGACGTTTCTCGGCGATCCAGCTCGCGGCGCAGCAGGCGATTGCGCTGCCGGCGCCGATCGCACAGGCGATTGGCGCGGGTCCGTTGCAGACCGTTCGCTTCCAGGCGGGCGCCAAAGCGACGGTCACCTTGCTGGGGGCGACGCTGGGTGCGGCCGACATCGGCGGTTTGATCAACAGTCCGGTCGCGCTGGCGCCGGTCGGCTATGCCCAGCGGATCACCGGGATGCAGGGCCGTATCTCGCGCATCTTCATCCAGCCGGCGCCGGGCCGCGAACACGAGGTCGAAATGGGTCTGAAGCGGCTCGCGAAGGGTGCCGATCTCAACGTGGAGCCGGCGGACTTCGACTCGACGCTGTTCGCGGTGGCGGCGGCGCCACAGAGCAAAAGCGAGGCGCTGTTCTCCGCGATCAGCGCACTCGTCGGCTTTATGTTCGCGCTCAACGCGATGCTGATCACGGTGCCGGCGCGGCGCAAGCTGATCGAAGATGTGCGACCGCAGGGCGCGACGCGCTGGATGACCGCCCAGATCTTGCTGTTTGATGCGCTCGTGCTGGGTGTTCTGGCCTGCATCATTGGCCTGGCGCTCGGCGATCTGCTGTCGATCGCGGTCTTTCACTCCACCCCGGGCTACCTGTCGCTCGCGTTCCCGATCGGCAACAGCCGGATCGTGACGCTGGCGAGCGTCGCGCTGGCGGTCGCCGCCGGCATGCTCGCCGCCTGTCTGGGCGTGTTGTGGCCGTTGCGTGACATCCTTGTGCGCCCGCTGGAGGATGTGCAGGCGCGGCAGGGCAAGGCTGGCCGCTGGGTCGCCACGCGCTTGGGGGTCGGGCTCCTCTGCGTGGCGATTACGAGCGTCGTGCTTGCCGCGCGTCCCCAGTACGCGAGCCTCGGCAGCGTGACGCTGCTCGTAGCGCTCGTCTGCCTGCTGCCGTTCATGTTCGACGGTCTGGTGCAGCTCTTCGACTGGGCACAGCGGCCGTTCAACGGCGCTTCGCCGATCATCGCGGTCACAGAGCTGCGGACTCCCCCGACGCGCGTGCGCTCGTTGGCGATTGCCGCGACCGGTGCCGTTGCGGTCTTTGGCACCGTCGCGATCCAGGGCGCGCAGACCAACCTCGAGCGCGGTCTTGAAAAATCGGCTCGCGCTGTCGACTCAAGCGCCCAGGTCTGGGTGACGCCGAGCGGCGAATTCGATGCCTTTGCGACGAGCCCTTTCAAATCTCAGGCCGGGCGCTCGTTGGCACACGTACCGGGCGTCGCGGAGGTGGGTCTCTATCGCGGGAGCTTCCTCGATTGGGGCACGCGGCGTCTGTGGGTGCTTGCGCCGCCGATCAGCAGCGAGCAGCCGATCGGGGCCAGCCAGCTGCTAACGGGCAGCAGGGCATTGGTGGCGGCGAGGCTGCGTGCGGGTGGCTGGGCCGTGCTGTCGAAGGCGCTTGCCGCCGAACACGGTCTGCGTGTGGGTCAGACGTTCACGCTGCTCGCGCCGCACCCGACGCCCTTCAGGGTTGCCGCGCTCAGCACGAACCTCGGTTGGCCACCGGGATCGCTGGTGATCGACTCGCAGGATTATGCGCGTGCCTGGGGGAACGGCGACCCGAGCGCGTATGCGATTCAGACACTGCCCGGCGCGTCGCCCGCGGCGGTGCGTCGCAGCGCGCAGCGTGCTCTGGGGGCGCACTCGGGGTTGACCGTGGAAACGTATCGCGAACGCGAGCGCCGCCACTACGCGCTCGCGCGTCAGGGTCTCTCGCGTCTCACCCAGATACGACTGATGGTGCTGATCGCCGCGATGCTTGCGATCGGCGGTGCCGTGGGGGCGCTGATCTGGCAGCGTCGCGACCTCGTGGCGTTCATCAAGTGCGAGGGCTATCGCCAGGGCGTGCTGTGGCGCTGGCTGCTTTGTGAGAGCATCATCCTGCTCGTCGCGGGCTGCTCCATCGGAGCTGTCTTCGGCCTCTATGGCGAGCTGCTGCTAAGCCATGCGCTGGCCAGTGTCACCGGCTTCCCGATGGTCTTTCACGTCGGAGCTCTGATCGCGCTGACGAGCTTCATGCTGGTCAGCGTGGTCGCGGTCACGATCGTTGCTTGCGCTGGTTATCTGGTCGTGCGCGTACCGCCAAGGACAGTCAGCCCCGCGTACTGAAGCGCCCTGGCGGGCATCTCTCACAAGGCCCCCGATCCAGCGCCGCTTTCGGCCCGACAGCTTTGGGTGCTGGCGAGCGCTGTGATCCGGGAGCTGCGCTGGGGCCTGCCGGCGGTCGCGCGCGAGGTGCACGTCTGGCGCGCCAAGGCACGGGCGATCCCCGATGCGCCGATCCGCGAGAACGCGATGAGTGCACTGCTACGCAAGCGCGCTCATACCGACGGCGCGGCGCTCTTCTGGATCATCCCGAATGTGCGCAGCTTGCCGTTACTGCGGATGCTCTGCGCCTTCGAGATCATGTGTGACTTCCTCGACAGTGTCAGCGAGCGCGGCGCGGGGCAGGGGCAGGCGAACGGCAAGCAGCTCCACATGGCGCTCGTCGACGCGCTTGCGCCGAACCGGCCGACGACGGACTACTTCGAGCACCATCCGTGGCGCGAGGACGGCGGCTATCTGGATGCGATGGTGAAGGTGTGTCGTGAATGCTGCTGCTCGCTGGTCGGCTATGAGCGCGTGCGTCGGTTGGTGCTGCAGGAGGCGTGGCGGGCGCAGGTGTTGGCCGTCAACCACGATCTCGACCCCGAGCAGCGTGACGCTGATTTGCAGGCCTGGGCAGCTCGTGAGTTCCCGGCGGAATCCGAAGTGGCCTGGTATGAGAGCAGCGGCGCCGCCAGCGCACCGCTGACGATTCACGCGCTGCTGGCACTGAGTGTCGAATTGAGGTACTCCGAGGCTGAGATTGCTCGCGTGCATGCGGCTTACCTGCCGTGGATCTCGGCCGCGACGACAATGCTTGACAGCTATGTCGACCAACTCGAAGACGCCGTCAACGACGACCACAGCTATGTGGCGCACTATCCCTCGCATGAGGTTGCCGTGCGGCGTATCGCGCGCTTGGTCAATCGCAGCGTTGCCGATGCGGGTTCGCTGCGCGACCCCGAGCGCCACATCCTGATCGTGGCTTGCATGGTGGCGATGTACCTGTCGAAGGACAGCACGCGCAGCCCGACTCTGCGGGCGGGTGCGGAGCGAATGGTGGCGGCTGGGGGCACACTCACGGGGTTCCTGCTCCCGGTCTTACGACTGTGGCGGACTCTCTACACTCAACGCTCCAACTAGCGAGCGATCGCGCGTGACACTCGTCTCGGCGCTGTCATGCGGTAGTCGTCTGGGTGTCGCGCCTGCGCAGTGCGCGGTATCAAAGCTCGAGTTCGGGTAGTGGTCGACTGTAGGTCGCCGTTCCGATCGGAACGTTTCTGTTCCGATCGGAACGTTTCTGTTCCGTTTTGCCCCGTTTTTCGGTGACCTGGGCGTCAGAGGCGTCAAGATTGCTCAAGTTATGGGGCAAGGGAATGCAAACCGTCCAGGTGAGGCGGCGGGTGGGGGCAGGAGCGAGCATGGCGCCAAGCACATCGCTGCGGGTATCGGTGCACGCGTCGCGCGCGGCCGGCGCCCGCGGTGCGCTACCGGTTCTGAGCCGGTCGTCGGCACCGAGGACGGGGCGTCGCATCCACGTCGCAGCGGCGCCGTGCGCCAAGCGGTGCTCGACCACGAGGCGTTCGACATCCTGATCGTGCAGCAGTGGACCAAGACGCTGCGCGGCCCTTATGACTGGGGGGACTGGCCGCTCGCTCGCTACACGCTCGGCGCGGGGGTGCTGAGCGCGGCGGAGCGCTACGCGGGTGCCTCGGTGCAATGCACGGGCTCGGCGGTCGAGCACCTCGCGTGGGTGTGCGCGATGGTCGCCTGCGGCCGGGCTTCGCGGCTGCGCAGCATCGAGGCACGCCCGCGCGGCGAGCAGCAGTTGGTTCGCGCCGATGGCGCGCTTGCGTGGTGCTGCAGCCTCGAGCGCGACGCGCTCGACGGTCCGCAGCTGCACTACTGGATCCACCCATCGGGGCTGGTCGAGTTTGAGTCGGTCAGCGGCGAGGACTGACGGCGAGGACTGAGGATGGCGCGCGCGAAGTCCGATCTGGCGATGGCCGACGGTGAGTGGGCGCTGTCGACCTCGACGCTGAAGGAGCCGCGCTTCTCGCAGTCGCTCGAGCGCGGGTTGGCGATTCTCTGCTGCTTTGATCCCGAACATCCGGTTCTGGGGATCGTGGACATCGCACAGGAGCTCGGGATGAGTCGCAGCACGACTCACCGCTATGTGATCACGCTCGCCGCGCTTGGTTATCTCGAGCAGGGTCCGGGACGCAAGTATCGACTGGGCCTGCGGGTCACGGGCCTAGGACTCTCGGCGATGAGCGAAATGGGGCTGCGTGAGCACGCGCGCAGCGATCTCGAGGAGCTCTGCCAGCGCACGGGCTTCACGGTCAGCCTGGCCGTCCTGGATGGGCCGGAGATCCTGCTGCTCGAGCGCCTGCGTGGGGCGCGGCGGATGCTGCAGCGCACCGAACTCGAGATTACTGCGGGCTCGCGGCTGCCGGCCCACTGCACCGCTGCGGGCAAGCTGTTGCTCGCGCAGCTTCCGGAACCGACCCAGCGCGAGTTGATCGGCGAGCTGAAGCTCGAGAAACACGGGCCGAACACGGTGAGATCCAAGACCGCGCTGCGTACCGAGCTAGCGCAGATCCGCGAGGACGGCGTGGCTGTCGACGATCAGGAGTTCGTTGCGGATCTCTATGCGATTGCGGCGCCGCTGCGCACTGACACCGGTGACACGGTCGCGGCGATCGGCATGACCGCGCATAGCAGGACGATCGACCTTGCGGACCTGATCGATGCGCTCGGCCCGCACCTGGTCTCGACCGCGGACCGCATCTCGGCGCGCCTGGGTTACCGTCGCGCCGACGAGCGGCACGGCGGCGACGGCACCGCGCCGTCGTTGCGCGGCCGCCGCTGAGGCGCGGCCCGGCGGGCCGCCTCCGCGGTCGCCGCCGATGCGCGGAACGAAGGCCGCCTTCTAGAAGACCGGCGTCTCGGTGTAGTCGCCGAAGACCTGCTGCAGGGACTCGACGATCTCGCCCTCGGAGGCGTTCGCGCGCGCACACTCGAGCAGCGGGTCCATCAGGTTGCGCCGCTCGTGCGCCGCGGCCTCGCGCAGCTCCGCCAGCGCGCGCTCCACGGCGGCGCCGTCGCGCCGCGCGCGCACCGACTGCAGGCGGTCGAGCTGCTTACGTTCGAGCGCCGGGTCGACGCGCAGTGTCGGAATTGACTCTTCGTCCTCGAGCTGGAAGCGGTTGACGCCGACGACGACGCGCTCGCCGGAGTCGATCTCCTGCTGCAACTCGAAGGCCGCATCGGCGATCTCGCGCTGGGGATAGTTGCCCTTGACAGCCTCGACCATGCCGCCGAGCTGGTCGATCTTCTCGAAATACTCGTAGCAGCGCCGCTCCATCCGGTCGGTGAGGGCCTCGACGAAGTAACTGCCGCCCAGCGGATCGGCGGTGTTAGCGACGCCGGTCTCGTGGGCGATTACCTGCTGGGTGCGCAGCGCGACGCGCACGGCCGCCTCGGTGGGGAGTGCGAGCGCCTCGTCGTAGCTGTTGGTGTGCAGCGATTGCGTTCCGCCGAGCACCGCCGCGAGCGCCTCGATCGTCGTGCGCACGATGTTGTTCAGCGGCTGCTGCGCCGTGAGGCTCACACCGGCGGTCTGCGCGTGGAAGCGCATCAGCCACGAGCGCTCGTTCTTCGCGCCGAACGTCTCGCGCAGCTCGCGCGCCCAGATGCGCCGCGCGGCGCGATACTTGGCGATCTCCTCGAACAGGTCGATCTGTGCGTTGAAGAAAAACGACAGCCGCGGCGCGAAGTCGTCGACGTCGAGGCCGCGCTCGACGGCTTGGCGCACATACGTGAGGCCGTCCATCAGTGTAAACGCGAGCTCCTGGTCGGCGGTCGCACCGGCCTCGCGGATGTGGTAGCCAGAGATCGAGATTGGGTGCCAGCGCGGCATTCGCAGCGTGCACCACTCGATCATGTCTCCGCAGAGGCGCATCGCGGGATCGATCGGAAAGCACCACTCCTTCTGCGCGATGTACTCCTTGAGGATGTCCGCCTGGATCGTGCCCGCCAGCTGCTCCGGCGGCGTCGGATTTGCGGGGTCGGACTCGGCGGCGGCGACATAGAAAGCGAGCATGATCGCGGCCGGCGCGTTGATCGTCATCGACACGGACACGGCCCCGAGGTCGATGCCGCCGAACAGCGTGCGCATGTCCTGCAGCGTGTCGATCGCGACGCCCTCGCGGCCGACCTCACCGAGGCTGCGCGTGTGATCGGAGTCGTGACCCATCAGCGACGGCATGTCAAACGCTGTCGAGAGACCCGTCTGTCCGTGCTCGAGTAGGTAGTGAAAGCGCTCGTTGGTCTCCTCGCTGGTGCCGAAGCCCGCGAATTGGCGCATCGTCCACAGCCGCCCGCGATACATCGACTCGTAGACCCCGCGCGTAAACGGATACTCCCCTGGGCGCCCGAGTGGGTCTTCGATACCGCCCACCCCGCCGATCCCGGCGGGCAGGTCGTGCTCGGTGTAGAGCGCCTCGACGGGTTCGCCCGATAGCGTGCGCGGCGCGGGCGTGCCGGTCTGCGCCGCGGATGTCACCCCCTCAGCCATGCCTGCAAGATACAGCTCACCACCGAGACTTCTGCTCGCGCTGCTCGTATTGGCGCTCGCGGGCTGCGGCGGCGCGGGCTCGACTGCGACCGGTGGCGGCTCGGCGGCGCCGGCGAACTCGGTCGGGCAGCCGGGTACGACTGCGCGCACCTCCGGATCCACGGCGCCGGTCTCCCTGCCGCGCGCGCTGGCGCGGATGACAAAGACGACGCTGATTCTCGACTTCACGCCCAACGCAGTGCACGCCGGTATCTATCGTGCGCTCGCCGCGGGCTACTACAGGCGCGAGAACATCGACCTGCAGATCGTCCAGCCGGGGGCGACGGTGGAACCGCTGAGCCTCGTCAGTGCGGGTCGCGCGCAGTTTGGCCTAGCCGACGGCAGCGACGTCGCGAGCGAGATTGCGAGCGGCGGTCACGATGAGGCGATCGCGGCGATCGTGCAGCAGCCGCTGGGCGGTCTGATCGCGCTTGCATCCGAGGGACTGCGCTCGCCGGCGCAGCTGCAGGGTCGTGCCGTCGGGATCACCGGCGTGCCGTCCGATCGCGCGGTGCTCGACACCGAGGTGCGTCACGCAGGCGGGGATCCCGCCAAGGTGCACGTCGTGACGGTCGGCTTCAATGGCGCGCAAGCGCTGCTGGCTGGGCGCATCGCGGCGTTCACGGGCTTCGTTCCCGACGACGGCGTGCAACTACAGGTCGCCGGCCACCCGATCACGCCCTTCTGGCTCGATCGTGAGGGTGGCCCGGCCTATCCCGGTCTCGTCGCATTCGCCAATCGCGGGACGCTCGCGGCGGACCCGGAGCTGATCCGCGACTTCCTCGCGGCGACGGTGCGCGGCTACGAAGACACGCTGCGCGACCCCGCGCGCAGCCTCGGCGAGCTGTTACGCCTGAACCCCTCGCTGCCGCGTGCGCTGACGGCGGCCTCGCTGAAGGCTTACCTGCCGCTGTTCGCCGACGGCGGCGCGGTGCCCTTCGGCACGCTGCAGCCGGCGCACATCGCGGCGCTCTCGCGCTGGATGGTCGACAACGGGCTGATCGCCAAACCGCTGCCATTCGCGCGCTACGGCACCGACGCGTTCCTGCCGCTCGCCGCCGCCGCGGGCGTTTCACATTAATCAGACGATTCGCATAAAGAATATTCCTTCTTGTCCTTGACAAATACGCGGATAGGCGTATGTTGTCAAGTGTGATGTGTGGCATGCCACATGCGACGCATCCGGGGTAGAAGTACACACAGGCAGGGGATCAGAGGGTAGGTGCACAGCCATGGATCGGCTGGGATATTCCCAGCGTCAGGTCAATGACCTGACGGCGCGTTTCCAGATCAAGCCGATGGGGGACGAGCCTCTGGCGGTCGATCACGCCGAGGGACTCAGGGTCTGGGACGCCGATGGTAGGGAGTACCTGGACGCGATCTCCGGGGAGTGGGTGGTCAATCTCGGCTTCCGCAACCCGGAGATCGCGGACGCCGCGATCGAGCAGCTCTCGCGCGCGGAGTGGACGGCGCCGCTGTACAACTCGCTGCCGCGCGCGCTGCTCGCGCAGAAGGTCGCCGAAATCGCTCCCGGCGGCCTGCGCAAGGTGCTCTTCGGCCTCTCCGGATCAGATGCGGTGGAGGGCGCGATGCATATGGCGATGCGCTCGACCGGGCGCGATGAGTTCGTCTCGCTGTTCCAGGCCTACCACGGGCGCACGTTCGCGACGATCGCGCTCTCCTACACGCACCCCGGCATGTACGAGGGAGCCAAGCGCGGCCTGGAGCGCTACCTCCCGCGGCAGGTGCGGGTGCCCAACTTCAACTGCTACCGCTGCCCCTTCGGGCTGGAGTACCCCTCCTGCGATCTCTTCTGCGCGCGCTTCGTCGAGCAGATGATCGTCGAGGGCTCCGAAGGCGCCGTTGCGGGGGTGATCGTCGAGCCCTACCAGGCCAACGGTGGCATGGTGCCGGCACCCGACGGCTACCTGCAGGTGCTGCGCGAGATCTGCGACCGCCAGGGCTGTGCGCTGATCGTCGATGAGGTGCAGACCGCGTGGGCGCGCTGCGGCGAGCTGTTCGCGGTCGAGCACTATGGCGTGGAGCCCGACATGATCGTGCTCGGCAAGGCCTTCGGCGGCGGCTTCCCGCTGGCGGGTGTGGTCGTCAACGAGCGCTTCTGTGAGCTCGCGCCGTGGGAGTACGGGTTCACCGAGATCGGGCACCCTGTCGCTGCCGCGGCGAGCCTGCGGATGATTGAAGTGATGCAGCGCGACGAGCTGCCGGCGAACGCGCGGGCGATGGGCGAGCTCTTCGGTGAGCGCCTCGGCGAGCTCTACGAGCGTCACCCGCTGATCGGTGACGTGCGGGTCCTTGGGCTGATGATCGGCGTCGAGCTCGTCCGCGACCGCACGAGCAAGGAGCAGGCTTACGAGGAGGCCGACTGGATCTTGCACCGCGCGCTCGAGCGCGGCCTGATCCTGGGCCGCACCGGGCCGACGTTCCCGCCGCCGCGCGGCAACGTCTTGAAGCTCAAGCCCGCCGTCACGATCGGCCCGAGCGACGTGCATGAGATCTGCGTGATCCTCGACGAGACCCTCACCGACTGCGAAAGGCATTTCGTCTCGCAATGAGACCGCTCGGGACGAGGCGACCGGGACAGCGCGAGGCGCGCCGATGAGACTGCTCGTCACCGGCGCCAGCGGTCTGGTCGGCTCGAACCTCGCGGCGGCCGCGGCGCAACAGAGCTGGAAGGTGCTCGGCACTTGGTGTGAGACCCCTGTGCGGATACCGGGCGCGCGTACCGCGCGCCTGGACGTCAGCGATCGCCATGCCTGCGTCGCGCTCGCTGAGGAGTTCGAACCGGACGTCGTCGTGCACGCCGCCGCGAGTGTCGAGCTGAGCCGCTTGGAGCGCGAGCCGCGCCTGGCGCAGCTCAACCAGATCGGTACCGAGCACACACTCGGTGCGGCACGTGCGGTGCGCGGGCACTATGTGCTGGTCTCCTCCGACTGGGTCTTCAGCGGGCAGCGGCCGGTGGGTCAATGTTGGAGCGAGCACGACTCGACCGAGCCCGTCAACGCTTACGGGCGTTCGAAGCTCGCCGCGGAGCTCACAGTGCAGGACTACAGCGGCAGCTGGCTGATTACGCGTCCGGCCAACGTCTACGGGGTCAACCTCTCGGTGCCCTCTGCCGTACGCAGGGATGACAGGGCGCTCGCAGATAGCTCGCATTCGCAGTGGAGCGGCCCGGCGATGCACTCGCGTCACGTCTGGGAGCGCTCGAGTCTTGCGCTGCGCTGGGTCGCCCATCTGCGCGTCGGCCAGTTGTTGCCGGCGCCGGCCGACATCTACCAGTGCCCGACCTACGCCTGGGACTACGCCCAGCGCGTCTGCGAGCTGATCGCGCAACAGTGCGAGGGCGTCTACAACACCGCTGGCCCGGACGCGCTCAGCCGGCGCGACTACCTGCGCCTGCTCGCGCGCGCCTTCGACTGCGATCCGGCGCTCGTGAGCGACGGCACCACCGCGGACTTCCTGGCGGCTTGCGGTGAGGACACACGCCTGAAGCTGCCGTCTAACACGACGCTCTGCGACGAGCAGGCGACGTTCGTGCTTGGTCGTCCCGCGGTCGATCCGCTCGCCGGCCACCGTCTGATGCGCGCACAGCTCGACCGCGTACTTGGCTGCACTCCAGCGATCAAGGAGGTCTCTCGATGAAGTTGTTTCTGCTCTACCGACTGCGCGAGGGCGTCACGCCGGAGCGCTACCGCGAGTGGTCGCGCACGCGCGACCAGCCCACGCTAAAGGGCTGCGAGGGCATCGCCGACTATCGCGTCTTCACGGTCGAGGACCCCGACGGCGCGAGCCCCTACACGATTGTCGAGCACGTCGACGTCGCCGACTGGGAGACCTGGAAGCGGGTCACGAGTACCGGTCCGATGGTCGCGATCGGCGAGGACTTCCAGGAGCTGGTCGACACCGGCTCCGTCATCACCCTCCGGGGAGAGGAGATTCACTGATGTCTGTCACACCGGCGTCGGCCGCGACGCCCGCCACACCGCGCGGCCTGGGAGACGAGGACGACCTGGTGCGGTTCGGCTATCCGCAGCGGCTGCGGCGCACGATGTCCTCGTTCACCTCGTTCTGCCTGGCGTTCTCGATGATCACGATCACCGGCTCGATCGTCGGGCTCTTCCAACCGGTGCTGCTGCAGGTCGGCGCGGTCTCGACGTGGTTCTGGCTGCTGGCGCTCGTCGGCGTGCTGCCGGTGCTGGCGGTCTTCATGCACATGGCTGCCCGAATTCCAGTGACCGGTTACGCCTACCAATGGGCGAGTCGCATCACCACTCCCTACTACGGCTGGGTCGTCGCGGTCTTCGGGATCATCACCTTCACGACTGGCGCGGTCTCGATCGGGGTGCTCCTGGGGTCGGTGTACGCACCGGAACTCGGCCTGGAAGCAACCGCGCAGAACGCCGCCTACCTGTCCGCCGGGGCGCTCTCGCTGGGGTTCATCGTGAACATCGTCGGCATCCGCCTCGCGAGCCGCATGAACAATGGCTTCGCGATGGCCGAGATTGTCGGGACGGGCGTGATCACGATCCTGCTCGTCATCGGCGTCGTGCTGTTCTTCAAAGACACGCAGGGGCTCGGCGTGATCGTCAACAACAATGGTGCCGGTGCCGTCGACGGCGCGCACACGCCCGGAGTGAACTACATCCTGGCCTCGCTACTGCCGATCCTCTCGCTGCTCGGCTGGGAGGCCTCGGCGGATCTCGCAGAGGAGACCAAGAACCCGCGCAAGGTCGCGCCGCGCGCGATGCTGCGCGCGGTGATCGTCTCGGGGATCGCGGGCTTCGTGGTCATGTGGATCTTCGTCGCCGCGATCAAGGGCTCGATCCCCTCGGCGCTGGAACGCACGAACACGATCTTCTGGGTCGTCGACGTGCACCTCGGGTCGTTCGTCGGCTTCCTCTTCAAGATCATCGCGTTCGGCTCGATGATGGGCTGCATCATCGCCAATATTGCGGTCGCGACGCGGTTGATCTTCTCGGTCTCGCGTGACCGCATGCTGCCGTTCTCCGGTCAGCTCGCGCGGGTCAACGCGCGCTTTCGCACGCCGGTCGTCGCGATCGTCGTGCTGTGGGTCGTGTGCCTGGTCATCAACCTTGCCGGCGCCGGAAAAATCTTCCGGATCGTCTCGATGGCGGCGGTGGCTTATTACTTCACCTACGGCAGCACGATCGTCGGGGTGATCTGGGGACACTTCAAGAAACAGATCCCCGAGGCGCCCCCCGACCACTTTGGTCTTGGACGCTGGCTGATTCCGGTCTCGGTGCTCGCGGTCGCGTGGTGCCTGGCGGTGATCCTCGCCTACCTGTTGCCGACGGTCAACCACTACGTCGCCGGCTACTTCGCCGTCGCGCTGGGGATTGGGGCGCTGTTCACCGTCTACGCGTGGTGGGCGCTGCACACCAAACGCGCTGCCGTCCCTGAGATGCGCCCGCCGGAGCTCGCCTCGGTTTCAGGCACGCTCGCCGAGGAGGTCCAGGAGCTGCGGAGCGCGGATGCCTGAGACCCCTGAGGTTGGCGCGGTGAGCCCGCAGGCCGTGGCCGCAACCCCGCAGGTTGCGGCCGTGCGCTCGCCGGTCGACGTCGCCCCCGTGGGCGCGCCGGTCGGCATCGGCGTTGTCGGCCTCGGTGAGATCGGCCAGGTGCACGCGCGCGGCTTCCAACACGCTCCGGAGCTGGCGCGCGTGCGCGCGGTCACCGACCTCGATCCATCGCTGCGGGCGGCATGCGCCGCGGCGACGGGCGCCGTGGAGCACGCGACGCTCGCCGAGCTGCTCGCGGACGAGCGCGTGGATGCGATCAGCGTCTGCGTTCCGCACAGCCTGCACCGCGAGGTCGCGCTCGCGGCGATCGCGGCCGGCAAGCACGTGTTGCTGGAGAAGCCGATGGCGGTGAGTGTCGCCGAGTGCGATGAGATTCTCGACGCCGCCGCGCGCGCGGGCGTGCGCGTCGGCGTTTCACACAACCAGCTCTGCTACCCGCCGCACGTGCGTGCCTGCCAGCTGGTGCGCAGCGGTGCGCTCGGGCGGCCGCTGCTGCTGCGCATGCGCCTCGGCATCGGCGGCAAGTTCGCGGGCTGGCGCGCGGATCCCGCCGCGACCGGCGGCGGTCTGCTGTTCGACGCGGGCGTGCACCGCTTCTACATGGCGCGCGCACTGTGCGGCGAGGTCAGCGAGATCGCGGCGATGGCCGACGCGCCGCGCGATCGCGGCGAGGACCTCGCGGTCGTGCTGCTGCGCTTCGCCTCCGGCGCGCTGGGTGTGATCGAGGCCAACTACCACTGCCCGCCCGGCGCCTTCGACGATGCGATCGAGGTGTGCTGCGAGACGGGGATGCTCTACCTCTCCGGCTGCGAGGCCGACTTCGAGGGCTTTCGCACGGGGCCGGCGCTGCGTCGCTACGACGGCGCGTGGCACGACGAGCACGTCGCGCCCGGCGGTTGGGAGGAGTCGGTTTACGAGAGCGTTCAGGGGTTCGCGCGCGCGCTCGCGCTCGGCGCGCCGCCACCGGTCGACGGCCGCGAGGGCCGCGCGGTGGTCGAGCTGATCGAGCGTGTCTACGCGCTCACCGCGACGGAAAGCGTCGCGCGATGAGCGACATTGCCCTGGACGAGCTGCCGCCGCTCGCGGGTGGACTCTCTCCGATCAGCCACCACCGCGGGCTCAGCGCACAGGCGCGCGAGGAGCTGCGCAGCGCGATCGTCGAGGGTCGCCTGCCGGCGGGCTCGCTGACGTCGGTGCGCGCACTCTCGGAGGCGCTCGGGATCTCGCGCACACCGGTGCGCGAGGCACTCGTCGATCTTGCGAAGGAGGGGCTCGTCGTCTTCGAGCGCAGCCGCGGGGTGCGCGTCAACGACAGCAAGGGCCACGACATCCTCGAGATCTTCCAGCTGCGGCGGATGGTCGAGATCCCGGCGATGCGCGAGGCGGTGTTGCGCTTCACGGTGCGCGACGTGCGCGCGCTCGGGCGCGAGCTCGCGGCGATGCGCGCGAACCTCGAGGACGAGCGCACGTTCATGCAGCACGACCGCGCGTTTCACCGCGTGCCGCTGGAGGTGCTCGGCAACGCGCGGTTGATCGCGGTGGTCGACTCGCTGCGCGACCAGACGCGCGTGCGCGGGCTCTCGACGGTCGGCCGCACGCGCGACCTGCGCGCGATCGTGACCGAGCACCAGGCGATCTACGAGGCCGCTCGCGACGGGCGCGCCGCGCGCGCGGCGCAGGCGATGGAGCGCCACCTGCTGATCACCGAGGAGCTGCTGCGCGCGCAGATCGGCGCCGACGGCGACGCGGGCATCCAGATCGATCACACCCAAGGGACCCAGAGGAGAGCGTCATGAGCGCGAGAACCGGTGGCGAGCTGATCGCCGACTATCTGATCGAGCGGGGCGTGCCCTACGTCTGTGGCATCCCGGGCCACGGCGACATGGGCATCTTCGACGCCTTCAAGGACCGCGCGGATCGCATCACGGTGCTACAGGCGCGCCACGAGCAGTCCGCGGGCCACATCGCCGACGCCTACTTCCGCGCTTGCGGGCAGCCGCTGGCGACGCTGACCTCGATCGGGCCGGGCTCGGCGAACATGACAATGGCGCTGGCGACCGCGTACGTCGACTCGCAGGCGGTGATCGCAATCACGGGCGGCGTGCAGAGCTACATGGACGGCACCGGCGTGCTGCAGGAGCTCGAGCGCCAGCATGACGCCGACTTCCCGAGTGTGCTGCGCCCGGTCGTCAAGCGCGGCTTCTCGGTGCATCGCGTCGACCAGCTGCCGCGCGCGCTGCACCGCGCGTTCAACGTCGCGCTCGGTGGCCGTCCGGGGCCGGTACACATCGACGTGCCGATCGACGTGCAGGCGCTCAGCGGCGAAGGGCATCGCCTTGATGCCGGCGTGCACAGCGCTACGCATCCCGTGACGCACCCCGATCCGCGCGGCATCGAGCTGATCGCGGCGGCGCTCGCCGGCGCGCGGCGCCCGGTGATCCTGGCCGGCGGCGGCTGCATCCAGGCGGAGGCGCAGGCGGAGCTGCGGCGCGTCGCGGAACTCGCGCAGGCGCCGGTGCTCGCGACGATGATGGGCAAGGGCGTGTTCCCCGAGGATCATCCGCTGGCGGCCGAGCACACCGGTGCGAACGGCACGATCTGCGGCAACCACTTCTCGCGCGAGGCCGACGTGCTGCTCGCCGTGGGGACGCGCTTCGCCGAGCAGACGTCGAGCTCCTACAAGCACGGCGAGTCCTTCTCGGTGCCGCCGACGCGGATCATGCAGATCGACGTCGATCCGCGCGAGATCGGCAAGAACTACCCGGTCGAGGTCGGCGTCGTCGCCGACGCGCGCACCGCGCTGGAGGATCTCGCGCGGGCTCTGGAAGAGCACCGCGAACGGATCCCCGACCGACGCGAGTACATCCTCGAGTCGGCCTCCTGGAAGGGGCGCTGGCGCGCGATGATCCGCGATCGCTGGGACCCAGGTGTGCTCTCGATGTCCCAGGCGATCCACGTCTTGCGCAAGGTGCTGCCGCGCGAGGCGATCGTGATCGCCTCCGCCGGCCATCCTCAGATCCAGATGTTCCAGGAGTTCATCTCCTATGAGCCCCGCACGTGGATCACCCCGGGTGGGTACTCGACGATGGGTTTCACAGTGCCGGCGGCGATCGGCGCGAAGCTGGCGCGGCCGGACGTACCGGTCGTCGGTGTGGCGGGCGACGGGGACTTCCTGATGAGCATCCAGGAGCTCGCGCTCGCCGTGCAGGAGGGGCTGTCGGTCGTGTATCTCGTGCTCAACAACGTCGGCTGGACGTCGATCCGTGACTTCCAGCGCGGCATGTTCGGCGCCGAGCGCGACTTCGCCACCGAATTCCGCAGCCGCCGCGGTGGCGAGCTGGTGAGCCCCGACTTTGCCGCGATTGCAACGGGCTTCGGTGCAAGCGCCTTCAAGGTCACCGAGCTAGAGCAGTTGCGCCCGGCGCTGGAAGTCGCGCTGCGCACCGAGGGGCCGGTCGTCGTCGAGGCGATGCTCGCGCGCGACCCGCGCGCGACGGAGGGCATCAACGCCGGCTTCTGGGACCTGCCCAAGCCGGCCTATCTCGCGCAAGACGCGCGCGCGGCGAACGGGGCGCCTGCGCCGGCCGCCAGAGCCGACGCGACGACGGGCGCGGGGGCGGCAAGCGCGACCGCGGCGGATGTGTGATGGCCGCGACGATCGTCTGTCGCGATCCCGCCGACGCGCGCATGGTGGTCGCGATCTACCAGTCCCACAGCGCAGGCGAGGTGGTAGCCGCCTGCGCGCGCGCACGGGCGGCTCAGCCTCGCTGGGGGGCCCTGCCCGCGCCGCGCCGGGGG
>DASXZA010000012.1:0-106223 GCA_036502205.1 Solirubrobacteraceae bacterium
AGAAGGGGTGCTCGGCCGTTCAGGAGGTTGGGTTCACGCTCGCCAACGGGATCGCCTACGTGCAAGCGGCGCTCGACGCCGGCCTCGAGATCGATCGGTTCGCGCCACGTCTGGCGTTCTTCTTCAACGGGCACAACAACGTCTTTCAAGAGGTCGCGAAGTTCCGCGCGGCCCGCCGGATGTGGGCGAGGATCATGCGCGACCGCTTCGGGGCTCGGGACGAGCGCTCCTGGCGTCTGCGCTTCCACACCCAGACCGGCGGCGTGACGCTGACCGCTCAACAGCCGCAGAACAACATCGTCCGGGTCGCCCTTCAGGGCTTCGCCGCGGTCTGCGGCGGTACCCAGTCGCTGCACACCAACGGCTTCGACGAGGCGCTCGCGCTGCCGACCGAGCACGCCGCCAAGATCGCGATGCGCACACAGCAGATCATCGGCTATGAGTCCGGCGCCGCCGACACCGTCGATCCGTTCGCGGGCTCCTACTTCGTCGAGTCGCTGACCGACGAGATCGAAGTGCGCGCGAACGAGCTGATCGGCAAGGTCGACGCGCTCGGCGGCTCGGTCAACGCGATCCAGTTCATCACCGGCGAGATCGACGAGTCGGCGTGGGGCTACCAGGAGCGCTACCGCATCGGCCAGGACATCGTCGTCGGCGTCAACAAGTACGAGGAGGAGGACCTCGAGGTCCCGGACCTGCTGCGCGTGGACCCGGAGTCCGAGCGCGAACAGCTCGCGCGCCTGGCGGCGTTCAAGGCCAACCGCGACCAGGCGCTTGTGGAGCGCCGCCTGGAGGAGGTGCGCGAGGTGGCGCGCGGTAGCGAGAACCTGCTGCCGGCGATCCGCCAGGCGCTGAAGGACCGCTGCTCGATGGGTGAGGTCTGCGGGGCGATGCAGGACGTCTTCGGCAAGTACGCGCCGACGTTCTGAGCAGCCGTCCGCATGCGGACGGCTGGACAGGCCCGCATGCGGGCCTGTCGACAAGGTCGCATGCGACCTTGTCTGGAACGGCCACATGTGGCCGTTCCCCCTCCGCCGCTCCCAGCATTAGGCTCCCCGCGATGACACTCGCGGTGACCTTCTTCACGTTCGCACTGGCGGTCCACATCGCGGCGATCGTGATCGCCTTCGGAGTGACGTTCGCCTACCCGGTGATGTACGCGGTGGGCATCTCCAAGGAGGCGCGCTCGATGCCCGGCATGCACCGCATCCAGGACGCGGTCGGCAAGTTCGTGATCTCACCGTTCCTCGGGCTGGCACTGCTGGCCGGCATCTACCTGGCCAGCAAACTGCACAGCTGGAGCTACTTCTACGTGCAGTGGGGCTTGGGCGTGATCCTTGTCCTGGGTGCGCTCGGCGGCGTCTTCTTCGCGCCCAACGAGCGCAAGCTGGGGGCGCTGGCCGAACGCGACGTGCAGGCCGCGGGCGAGGGCGAGGTCTCGTTCAGCGCCGAGTACAGGACGCTGCGCAAACGGGTCTTCCTGGTGAACCTGGCGGGGAACGTCCTGATCCTGCTGACGATCTACTTCATGGTCGCGCAGACGGGGACTTAGATGCCCGCGCTGAGGGCCGTGGTCTTCTTCGAAGTCGTCCTCGCGCTGCACATCCTGGCGGTCGTGTTCGCGTTCGGCGCGACGTTCGCGTACCCGGTGTTCGTGAGCGCGATTGGCAAGGCGGACCCGCGTGCGGTGCCGGCGCTCTACAGGGCGTTTCACGCGGTGAGCCGCATGGTGATCATGCCGGGCCTCGTGGTGGTCGTGATCTGCGGGATCTACCTCGCGTCGAAGCTGCACGTGTGGAACTCGTTCTTCGTGCAGTGGGGGCTCGGCGTCGCGATCGTGATCGGCGCGGTCGAGGGGATGTTCCTGAGCCCCAACGAGAAGCGTCTCTGCGAGGTCTCCGAGCGTGATCTCGCGGCCGCCGGGGACGGTGTCCCGGTGCCGAGCGCCGAGCAGAACGCGCTTGTGCGGCGCGTGAGCATCGCGGGTGTGCTGATGGACGTGTTGGTCGTTCTGACGATCTATTTCATGGTCGTCCATCAGTAAGCCGAAGCAGCGCGGGCACACACCAACCACGACATACGGGGGGAACTATGAGAAAGCCGCACCTACGGTGGGCGGATCGCACAGCCGCGCCGCGATCGCTTGCGGTCCTGGCAACGGCGAGCGTCACGCTCGTGACAGCCACGACGGGGATCGCCCAGGCAAAGCTGACCGGCGCGGGCGGCGCGCTGAAAGGCTGCGTCGACAAGCACGGCGTACTGCACGTCGTCGCGTTCGCCGCGCACTGCCCGCACGGCGAGCAAGCGATCGTCTTCGGCGCACAGGGCGGCGCGGGCCCGGCAGGCCCGGGTGGATCGGCGGGCCCGACCGGCCCTGCGGGCGCGGCCGCCAGCGAAAGCACCGTTGCGGCCTTGAAAGCCGAAATCACCGCGCTGCAGAGCCAGAACGCGGCACTCGCGAGCAAGGTCGGCTCGCTCGAAACGACACTCGCGGGCGTGACGCGCAAAGGCAGCACGCTGGAGTTCTCCGGCATGAACGTCCAGGTCGACAGCGGCTCGGGCGCGACGGCGGGAGCGGTAAACGGCCTCGGCAACCTGTTCGTTGGCTACGACGAGCACGGCGGTGAACAGAGCGGCTCGAACAGCCTCGTCGTCGGCGAAGGGCAGTCCTTCACCAGCTACGGCGCGCTGTTGGCGGGCGCGAACAACACGGTCGAAGGCCCCTTTGATTCGGCGCTGGGCGGCGAATACAACCTCGTCAGCGCCCCCTACGCGAGCATTCTCGGCGGCTGTGACAACCTCGCCGGCGAAGGCACCGTGCCGACCGGACTCTGCCAGAACGAACGCGACGAGACGGTCAGCGGTGGGGTCTCCAACGAGGCATCCGGCGTGAACTCGTCGGTCAGCGGCGGGCAGTCCAACATCGCCTCCGGGCCCATCTCGTCGGTCTCGGGTGGCCTTGGAAACCACGCCAGCGGCACCGGCGCGACGGTCAGCGGCGGCTACGGCAACCTCTCGTCGAACAACGAGTCCTCGATCGACGGCGGTGGCGATAACAAGGCCACTGGCGAGGTCGCGTCGATCGCGGGCGGTTACCTCAACACGGCGACCAGCGACGAGGCGACCGTGCTCGGCGGCTGCTCGAACCTGGCTGGACCGGGCAGCGTCTCGGTCAATTCCGGCTGCACCGCGTACGGCGAATCCTTCGAGGCGGTCGTCGGCGGCATCGGCAACCACTCCGCGAACATGGACTCCGCGATCCTCGGCGGCCGCGAAAACACGGTCGCGAGCGCCAGTGGCGGCAATGCGGCGGCACTCGGAGGCGGCGAAAAAGAGACGCTCTCGAGCACCACCAACGCGGCGGCGCAGTTCGGGAAAACGGTGTTCACACCGTAGCCACCCGCAGCGAGTCCCCCTACCCGGCGCAGCGCACCCCAACGGCTGCGCCGGGCGGGCGGCTCTTTGCGTGGACCGCGAGCGCGCCGATACCCGACCAACGCGCCCCCGACCAGTTGGTCGGGGTACTCTGAGGAGCATGTCTCGACGCACGCGGCGATCACGATGAGCGCGGGCTTCCGCGTAGCGGTCGTCGGCGCGACCGGCCAGGTCGGAACGCTGATGCTGAGGCTCCTGCGCGAGCGCGAATTTCCGGCGCGCGAGATCGTGCCGTTCGCCTCGGCGCGCTCGGTCGGCCGTGAGCTGGAGGGCGTCGGCGCGGTGCAGCCGTTGAGCGAGGAGACGATCGCGGGTTTCGACCTCGCGCTGTTCTCGGCGGGCGGCTCGACCTCGGGCGAGTGGGCGCCGCGCTTCGCGGCGGCCGGCGCGGTGGTCGTCGACAACTCCTCGCGCTGGCGCATGCAGGAGGACGTACCGCTCGTCGTCAGCGAGGTCAACCCCGAGGCGCTCGCCGAGCATCGCGGGATCGTCGCGAACCCGAACTGCTCGACGATGCAGATGGTTGTCGCGCTGAAGCCGATCCACGAGGCCGCGGGGATCGAGCGGCTCGTGATCTCGACCTACCAGGCCGTCTCGGGCACCGGCAGGCAGGCCGTCGAGGAGCTGCTCGAGCAGTCCCACGCGCTGCTGCACGAGCGCGAGATCGCGCCGCCGCGGGCCTACGCGCATCAGATCGCGTTCAACGTGCTGCCCCACGCGGGCTCGTTCGCCGCCGGGGAGGATCACACCGACGAGGAGCGCAAGCTGATGAACGAGACGCGCAAGATCCTCGGCGACGACGCGATTCGGGTCAGCGCGACATGCGTGCGCGTCCCGGTCGTGACGGGCCACTCCGAGGCGGTCAACGTACAGACGCGCGAGCCGCTCACGCCGGAGCGTGCGCGTGAGCTCCTGATCGCGGCGCCGGGTGTGACCGTGTTGGACGATCCGAGCTCCGCGCTCTACCCGCTCGCGATCGACGCCGCCGAACGCGACGACGTGCTCGTCGGACGCATCCGCCGCGACCCCGGACATGAGCGGGCACTAGACCTGTGGATCGTGGCCGACAACCTGCGCAAGGGCGCCGCGACCAACGCGGTGCAGCTCGCCGAAGCACTGCACGAGCGCGGCCTGATCGCGCCGGCGCGCGAGCCGACGACCGCCTAGCGCCCGTCGCGCTTGTGCGTATCGCAACACTGAAGGAGTCGCGCGGCGACGCGCGAACAAGTGAACGATGCCCTCCTGCGAAGTCCAACGCACCCTCGTCAAGTCCCCCCCGGAGCTGTGGGCCGAGCTAAGCGACCCGACTTCGCTGGCGAAGCATCTCGGCGAGTTCGGCGAGATCCGCATCGCGCACATCGAGCCCGAGACGGCCGTTGAGTGGGAGGCCGAGGACGTGCGCGGCGTCGTCCAGCTGAAAGCCTCGGGTTGGGGCACGAAGGTGACGCTGACGGCGGTGCGCGACGACATCCCCCAGGAGACGCCAGCAGCGGAGCTCTCGCCCGACGAGCTCGCGACGCCCGAAACGCCCGAACAACCGCCGGCGGCGCGCGTCGGTGCCGAGCAAGCTGACATCGCGGAAGCCGACATCGAGCTCGAGCACCCCGAGCCCTTGACCGAGCCGGAGCCGGAGCCCGCCGCCGCGTCCACACCGGAGCCGGAGCCGGAGCCCACCGCCGCGTCCACACCTGAGTCGAAGCCGGCCACCGCAGCCGCACCCGAGCCAGAACGTCGCCCTGGCCTGTTCGCCCGACTCTTCCGGCGCCGGCGCAAAGCACAGCCAACCGTCGAAGCAGACGTTCTCGGCGAGAGTACGCACACGTCGCTCACAGTCGAGGAACCGACCGTCGACGAGGAGCCGACCCCACACGCCGCCCTCGAGCCGCCGATCGCCGGCGATCTCGAAGCCGTGGCAGAGCCCGAAGCCGCGGCAGAGCCCACAGCCGTGGCAGAGCCCACAGTCGTGGCAGAGCCGACAAACGGCTCCGCGGACGTACCTGAGCCGCAGACGACCGCGGACGCACCCGAGCCGCGCGCGACCTCGATCGATCGGCCCGATCTAGCGGCAGAGCTCGCGCAGATCGAGCAGGTGATGGTCGAGCAGGACACGGCGCTGCTGAGCGCCGTCTTGGACCGCCTGGGAGCCGCGCATCACCGTCCGTTCTCGCGAGGCTGAGCGCCGCGCGAGCGCGACGGCGCACCTCACACGTGAAGGTTTCTCGCCCGCGCAGCGCCGGGGAAGCGCCCGCGGATGCGAGGCGCGGATAAGATCCCGCGCCGCAGATGATGCGCGCTAAAGCACCAGAGACCTACGAGGAGAAGCTGGCGCAGCTACAGGAGCTGCGCACGGCGGCGCTGCACTCGGCCCCGGAGGCCGAGGAGAAGCAGCACGCGCGCGGCAAGTACACGGCGCGCGAGCGCGTCGAGAAGCTGCTCGACGCGGGCTCTTTCCAGGAGCTCGACACGTTCGTGCGCCATCGCACCTACGAGTTCGACATGCAGAAGAACCGGCCGTGGGGTGACGCGGTCGTGACCGGCCACGGCACGATTGACGGCCGTCGCGTGTGCGTGTTCAGCCAGGACTTCACCGTCTTCGGCGGCTCGCTGGGCGAGGTGATGGGCGAAAAGATGTGCAAGATCATGGACCTCGCGGCCAAGATCGGCTGCCCGGTGATCGGCATCAACGACTCCGGCGGCGCGCGCATCCAGGAGGGCGTGGTCTCGTTGGGCTCCTACGGCGAGGTCTTCCTGCGCAACGTGCGCAGCTCGGGCGTGATCCCGCAGATCAGCCTGATCATGGGCCCCTGCGCGGGCGGCGCGGTCTACTCGCCGGCGATCACGGACTTCATCTTCATGGTCAAGGAGACCTCGCACATGTTCATCACCGGCCCCGACGTCATCAAGACCGTGACCGGGGAGGAAGTCGGTTTCGAGGAGCTGGGCGGGGCGATGTCGCACAACACGAAGTCCGGCGTCGCGCAGTTCGCCTCCGACGACGAGGACGCATGCCTGGAGGACTGCCGCTACCTGCTGAGCTTCCTGCCGTCCAACAATCTCCAGAGCACCCCGCGGGTACAGCCGACCGACGATCCTGGGCGAATGGACGAGGCGCTCGACCACGTAGTGCCCGACAACCCCAACAAGCCCTACGACATGCGCGACGTCGTGCGCCTGATCGTCGACGACGGCGAGTTCTTCGAGGTCCACGAGCATCACGCCAAGAACATCATCTGTGGCTTCGTGCGCATGGACGGCTACACGGTTGGCGTCGTCGGCAACCAGCCCAATCAGCTGGCGGGGGTGTTGAACATCGATGCCTCTGCGAAGGCCGCGCGCTTCGTGCGCACGTGCGACGCGTTCAACATCCCGATCCTGACCTTCTGCGACGTCCCCGGCTTCCTGCCGGGCACGGCACAGGAGTGGGGCGGGATCATCCGCCACGGCGCAAAGCTCTTGTACGCGTTCGCGGAGGCGACGGTACCGAAGGTGACGATTATCACGCGCAAGGCCTACGGCGGCGCCTACGACGTGATGTCCTCCAAGCACCTCGGCGCGGACTTCAACTTCGCGTGGCCGACCTCCGAGGTCGCGGTGATGGGCCCCGAGGGCGCCGTCAACATCATCTACCGCCGCGACATCGCCGGCAGCCCGACCCCGCAGGAGCGCCGCCAGACGCTGATGGACGACTACAAGGCGCGTTTCGCCAACCCCTACACGGCGGCCGAGCGCGGCTACATCGATGACGTCATCGTCCCGCACGAGACGCGCCCGAAGCTGATCGAAGCGCTGCGCACACTGCAGACCAAGCGCGAGCCGGGCCCGAAGCGCAAGCACGGCAACATTCCGCTCTAAGCCGGCGACGAAGTCGGCTTAGACCGACGAGGTGGGCCTCAGGCCGACGAGGTGGGCCTCGTGCTCGCCCAGACCGCTCAGTTGCGCTCCCTGCGTCCGCGGCGTTCGCCGAGCAGCAGCCACCAGGGATAGGTAGCAAACAACAGCGCCGAGATCAGATGGGTTCGTCGCCCGGCACGCCTGAAGTCGAAGCGGAAGACACCGGAGTTGAGCATCCAGTCACGTCCGGTCTCGGCGCGGCAGGCCTCCCAGATGCGACGCGTCCAGGGGCGGTCGAAGTAGAGCGAGATGCTCGTCGCAAGGAACGCGCCGGCGGTTAGGCGGCTCGCCGTGCGCGCGGCGGGCGTGCGCGCGGGCATCAGGCGACCGTAGGCGCGGCCGGTCGCGTACAGCCAGGGTGGATCGATCAGAAATGACATCGGTGGTCCTCCTCGGTGGTCGTCACGGGGACATGCTTGCAGGCGATGGCGAGACTTCGCTGGCGCCGTCGTCGTATGCGCCGCGCGGGTCCTCCGGCACGGTCCTCCCGAGCAGGTAGAAGGCGAGGCGGGTCGCGAGCGCCATGATCGTCAGCTGGGGATTGACGCCGAGTGAGCTCGGCATGACGCTGCCGTCGGCGACGTGCAGACCATTAACGCCGTGCACGCGCAGGTCGGAGTCGAGCACGCCACGCGCGGGGTCGGCGTCGGCGCGGGCGGTGCCGAGTGGGTGGAAGGCGAGCAGTTTCAGGTCGCGCGCTCGCAGGCGCTCGGGCGCTACGCCGGGAGCGAGCGGCAGGTAGACCTCACGCGCGCCGGCAGCCTCGAAGAGCTCTTGCAGGCGGCGCAGGCCGACGCGGAACTTGGCGACGTCGGACTCGGCGAGGTCGTAGCGGATCAGCGGCCGCGAGGAGCGTCCTGTGCCGACGTGTACGCGGCCGCGCGAGCCGTCGCTGACCATCAGCCCGAACTGGGCCAGGTGCCGGTAGCGAGACATCGCGGCCGCGTGACGCGCCCCGGTGAGCGGCAGCGCCATCGCGACGTAGGCAGGCGGCCCGGCGACGCTCTCGAAGAGGATGCCCTGCGCTGCGAACTCGTCGACGTAGAAGCTCTGCGGCACACCGCGAGCCATGTCGACGACCTCGTCCATCAGCGCGAACGCGGCGGTCGCGGGGTGCAGGACGAGGTTGCACCCGAGCTGTCCCGAGCCTCGCCCGAGTCCGCTGCGGGCGAGCAGCAGCGGCGTGTGGACCGTGCCCGCGGCGAGCACGACGCGCGGTGCGCGGACCTCAAGCGCGCGGCGGCCCGCGAGACGTGCCTGCGCGCCGCGCACTTGCCCGCCCTCGACGAGGATGCGTCGCACGTCGGCCTCCGTGATAACCCGCGCACCGGCGGCGCGGGCGCGCGGCAGGTAAGTGATGCCGGTGTGCTGCTTGGCGGAGGTCGGGCAACCGAAGACACAGACACCCGAGCCGACGCAGCCGCGAGCGTTGCGGCGCAGGTAGCCGTGAGACCACCCCAGCCGCTCGGCGCCGCGACGAGCGACCGCAGCGTTTGCGCCGGCTAGCTCCGGGGTGACCTCGGCGACAGACAGCGCGCGTTCGACACGCTCGTAGCAACGATCCAGCGCGGACTCGTCGAGCTCGAAGCCATGCTCGTGTCGCCAGCGCTCCAGTAGCGACTCGGGGACGCGAAAACAGGTTCCAGAGTTGACGAGCGTCGTGCCCCCCAGCCCGCGGCCGAGTGGCAGCAGGATCGGCGGGGTGCCGAGCGTCACGCTCTGAGCACCGTCGCGGTAGAGGCTTCCCAGCATCTCTAGCGGACGCGCGTTGAAGTCGTCGGGGTTGTGCTCGGGGCCCTGCTCGAGCAGCACGACACTCGCTCCACCCTCGGCGAGCTCAGCCGCAGCGACAGCGCCACCCGCGCCGGCACCAATCACGCAGACGTCGGCGTCGAGTAGGTCGTTCATCGACGCTCCGCGCCTCGGGCACGCACCGCGGCTGGCTTCACGGACGCCCCTCGGCGCGCCGCAGCGCGCGACCCCTGGCGACAACGGCGGCGGCATCCCAGCCGAGTACGCGCGCAGTCTCGTCCGTTTCGCAGCGCTCGGCGGCGAGCAGGCCGCATGTGAGCAGCTCGAGCGAGGGAATTCGCCCGATCAGCAATGCACCGCGTGGACGACGAGCGAGCGCGAGCAGAGCCCGCAGCCCCGCCCTCTGAGGTCGGGGAGCCGCGGCAAGGAAGCCGTCGAGCGCCCGGGACACGCGCGGAGCGTACCAGCGCACTGGCCACTCAGCCAAAGGCTGACGGGGCGTATTGATACATGTTCGCTCGAGACCCCGCCGCGCGTGGGCGCGCGTACGCGCACGCGCGGCGGGGCCGTCTCCGTCAAACTGTATGCATGCCCGACCGGCACCCCGAGCCGCAGTTGACGATCGCCGGCCAGCGCGGTCGTCGATCGACCGACGTCGCGGCATCACCGGTCGAGGCGGCGGCGATCGTAGGGGCACTCGAGCGATTCATGCGCGATACCGCACCAGCCTTAACCACGGCACCAGCAGGCCCTGACCCGTGGGCGCGGGCGGCTATCCTCGAGGCGGTTGGGCACGAGGATGACGCGCCGTCGGCATGGGGCGATCCGCTCCGCTGGCGCTGATCTCAGCCAACCTGTTTCCGAGCCCTGGATAAATACCCGAAAGCCGCTAGCCTTTAGGGCAATCTTTCTGTCTTCCCACCTCGGTCGGCATTTTCAAGTGCGTATCGAAAGATCCCGGGCGCGCCCGGATCAGGAGGTCTAGTCAACGATGGAGTCAGCTTCGCCACCCAAGGCCCCGCGCGGCACGCTGGAGGATCCCGAGGTTCTACAGAACGTGCCCGGGCATGTGATCCCGATCCTGCAGCGCGAGTTCGACGACTTCAAGACCGAGGCCACCAAATTCCTTGCCGGCGATACGCCGGAGGACGAGTTCATCAAGTTCCGCCTCAAGCAGGGCGTCTACGGCCAGCGCCAGCCGGACGTGCAGATGATCCGCGTGAAGCTGCCCTTCGGCGGCGTCACGCCGGAGCAGATGGAGAAGTTCGCGGAGGTCATCGAGAAGTACATCCCACTGAACAAGGGCCACATCACGACGCGCCAGAACGTCCAGATGCACCACGTTCCGCTGCCGGAAGCCGAGCTCGCGATCCGCGAGCTGGGCGAGGCCGGCCTCTCCAGCCGCGAGGGCTGCGGTAACACCGTGCGCAACGTCACCGGCGACCCGTGGGCCGGCGTCGCGGCGGACGAGCTGTTCGACCTGACCCCGTATGCGGGGGCGTACGTGCGCTACTTCGTGCGTCACCCGACGACGCAGGGGATGCCGCGCAAGATCAAGACCTCCTTCGACGGCTCGCCACGCGATCGCGCGATCAGCGGGATCCACGACATCGCCTTCCGGGCGCGCACGAAGGAGATCGAGGGCCGCGGAACGGTGCGCGGCGTGGAGATGCTCGTCGGCGGAGGAACCTCGATCATGCCGCGGGTCGCGCCGGCGCTCTACGACTTCGTGGAGCTCGACAACGGCGACTACCTGAAGATCGCGGAGGCCGTGTTCCGCATCTTCGACCGCCAGGACTGGCTGCGCGTCAACCGCGCCCGCGCGCGCATCAAGGTGTTCGTGGACAAGTTCGGCATCGATGAGCTGCGTCGACAGGTCGAGGAGGAGTTGCAAGGCGACTGGGTCGCCGAACGCGACTTCTCGATCGAGGGGCGACTGTTCCTCGACGACGAGCGCGAAGGAGCACCGGCTCCCCCCACGTCCTACGGCAGCCCCAACGGAGACCTCTCGGAGTTCGAGCGCTTCCGCGCCGCCAACGTGCGCTCGCAGAAGCAGGAGGGCTTCGTGACGGTCGAGACGAAGGTCGTCCGCGGCGACCTGACGCCGGAGCAGTTCCGCGGCCTGGCGGAGATCATGCGCGCGTACGCCGGCGGTTACGCGCGCACGACGGTGCAGCAGAACTTCGTGCTGCGTTGGGTGCGCGAGGAGAGCGTCTACGACGTCTGGCGCGCGCTCTCGAAGCTGGGCCTCGGCGACGCGGGCTCGCGCGAGATCAACGACGTGGTCTCGTGCCCGGGCACCGATTCGTGCAAGCTCGGGATCACTAGCTCGATGGGCCTCAACCAGGCGGTGGAAGAGCGCATCGAAGCGATGCAGATCACCGATCCGCTGACGCGCTCGATCTACATCAAGATGAGCGGTTGCCCGAACGGCTGCGGCCAGCATCACCTCGGGGCGATCGGCTTCTACGGAGCGTCGATCAAAGTTGGCGAGCACACGATCCCGGCCTACATTCCCCATGTCGGCGGCGTCTTCGAAGGCGGAGAGATCGAGTTCGGCCGGCGCCTGAAGCTGCGCCTGCCGGCCAAGCGCGTCCCGGACGCGATCGAGCGTTGGCTGCGCCACTACGAGTCCACGCGCCAGCAGGACGAGCAGTGGAAGGCGTTCGTGGAGCGCGTCGGCACGCCCGAGCTTGAAGGCCTCGTGAAGGATCTCTCGCTGCCGGTCGACTTCGGCCTGGAGACGATGGGGCAGTTCATCGACTGGAACCGCGACGTGCCCTTCCAGGTGATCCGCGGAGAGGGCGAGTGCGCGGTCTAGACGACATCGCAACCGCGCTCGCGCCACAAGCGATCGCCGTGGATGGCGCCGCCGACGAGAGCCGCGCGTCAGGCGCCCACCAGGAGGAGCTCACTGCGACCCTGCAAGCAGCGGTCGAGCGCCACGGCGGCGAGTTGGTGCTGCTGTGCTCCTTCCAGAAGGAGGAGTCGGTGCTGATCGACGAGCTGCTGCGGATCGAGAACGGGGCGCGCGTCAAAGTCGTCACGATTGACACCGGCGTGCTGTTCGAGGAGACGCTGCAGACGTGGCGCGCGTTCGAGGAGCGTTTCGGCATCGCGATCGAGGTACAGGACGCGAGTGACACCGGGGGCAGCGGCTGGAGTGGGCCGGAGCACTGCTGCTCGCAAGCGAAGGTCGCGGCACTGAGACGCGCACTGGCAGGCGCCGACGCCTGGATCACAGGCATCCGCCGCGAGCAAGGCCCGACGCGCGCAGATGCGCAGCCAATCGAACGCGACGAGGCGCGCAACATCTTGAAGTACAACCCGCTGGTGTCGTGGACCGAGAAGGACCTCTGGCGGCGGATCCACGAGCGCGAGCTGCCGTACAACCCGCTACACGATCGTGGCTACGCTTCGATCGGCTGCGCCCCGTGCACGCAGCCGGGCAGCGGCCGCGAGGGACGCTGGGCGGGAACCGAGAAGACTGAGTGCGGGTTGCACGTAGAGAGCGTCATCTAAGTGAGCGAGGTCGGATGTTCGAGCACGGCGGAGCGATCGTGAGCGTGGCGGCACGCCCACAGCTGAGCCACCTGCGGGCGTTGGAGAGCGAGGCGATCCACGTGATGCGCGAGGTGGCCGCGGAACTGGAGAAACCGGTGCTGCTGTTCAGCGGCGGCAAGGACTCGATCGTGCTGCTGCGCCTCGCGGAGAAGGCGTTTCGCCCGGCGCCGTTCCCGTTTCCGCTGATGCACGTCGACACCGGGCACAATTTCCCCGAGGTGATCGAGTTCCGCGACCGGCGCGTGGCGGAACTCGGCGAGCGTCTGATCGTGGCGAGCGTGCAGGAGTCGATCGACAGCGGCCGCGCCGTCGAGGAGACCGGCCCGCGCGCCTCGCGCAACCGCCTGCAGACGGTGACGCTGCTCGATGCGATCGCCGAGCACGACTTCGACGCGGCCTTCGGCGGCGCGCGGCGCGACGAGGAGCGCGCGCGGGCGAAGGAGCGCGTCTTCTCCTTCCGCGACGACTTCGGCCAGTGGGACCCCAAGAATCAGCGCCCGGAGCTGTGGAATCTCTACAACGGACGGATCCGCAAGGGCGAGAACGTGCGCGTCTTCCCACTTTCGAACTGGACGGAGCTCGACGTCTGGGAGTACATCGCCCAGGAGCAGCTCGAGGTGCCCTCGATCTACTTCGCGCACGAGCGCGAGGTCTTCAGCCGCGACGGGATGCTGTACGCGTGGCGAGAGGGCACCGAGCTGATCGACGGCGAGCAGATCGTCAACGCGACGGTGCGCTACCGCACGGTCGGCGACATGAGCTGCACCGGCGGCGTGCGCTCGCAGGCGGCGACGATCGAGGAAGTCGTGAGCGAGATCGCGGCGACGCGCATCACCGAGCGCGGCGAGACGCGCGCCGACGACCGCGTCTCGGAGGCCGCGATGGAGGATCGTAAGAAGGCGGGGTACTTCTGATGCGCCCTCCGAGCACATCGACCGGAGCCGCGTCCCTGTGACCCTCGACCTGCTGCGCTTCACAACGGCCGGCTCGGTCGATGACGGCAAGAGCACGCTGATCGGGCGACTACTCTATGACTCCAAGCAGGTCTTCGAGGACCAGCTCGAGCACGTCGCGGAGGCCAGCCGCCGGCGTGGCGGTGAGGGCGTATTGGACCTCGCGCTGCTGACCGACGGATTGCGCGCCGAGCGTGAGCAGGGGATCACGATCGACGTGGCCTATCGCTACTTCGCGACCGCGCGCCGGCGCTTCATCATCGCCGACTGCCCCGGCCATCAGCAGTACACACGCAACATGGTGACCGGCGCCTCGACGGCCGATCTGGCGGTGATCCTCCTGGATGCGCGCAAGGGCGTACTGGAGCAGTCCAAGCGCCACGCGTTCATCAGCGTGCTGCTGGGCATCCCGCAGCTCGTCGTCGCGGTCAACAAGATGGATCTCGTGGAGCATTCGCGCGAGCGCTTCCAGGAGCTGACGCGCGAGTTCGAGGAGTTCGCGGAGAAGCTGAGCACGATGCCGGGTTCGGTGCGTGCCGCGCAGGACGGCGTCACGGGAGAGCGACGGCCGAGCCCGACCGTGACCTACATTCCGATCTCGGCACTCGACGGCGATAACGTCGTGGCGCGCTCGGAGAGCATGGACTGGTACGAGGGACCGACGCTGCTGGATCTACTCGAGGAGGTCGAGGTGGCCTACGACCACCCGCACGACCGGCCCGCGCGCTTCCCAGTGCAGTGGGTGATCCGCCCGGCGCAGAGCACCGCCGGTAGCGGTGACTACCGCGGCTATGCCGGGCAGCTGGCGAGCGGCTCGCTGCGCGTTGGCGAGGAGGTCGTGGCACTGCCGAGCGGCCGGCGGACGCGGATCGCGGCGATCGACACCTACGAGGGCGAGCTTGAGGAGGCGCTCGCGCCGATGTCGGTCACACTGCGCCTCGAGGACGAGCTGGACGTCTCGCGCGGCGAGCTGATCTGCCGTCCCGAGCAATCGCCGGCCGTGGCGCGCGAGCTGCACGCCGATGTGTGCTGGCTGAACGAACGCGCGCTGCAAGCGGGCGGCCGGTATGTGATCAAGCACACGACGCGCAGCGCGACGGCAATCGTCGAGCGGCTGGAGGATCGCGTGGACGTGCACACCCTCGAGCGGGCCTCGGCGCCCGAGGCACTCGAGCTCAACGACATCGGTCGGGTGCGCCTACGCACGAGCGCGCCGCTCGTCTTCGACCCCTACGTCGCAAACCGCCGCACGGGCAGCTTCATCTTGATCGATGAGGCGACGAACGAGACGGTCGGCGCAGGCATGGTCGAGCCCGCCGCCGGCTGAAGCTCGGCGTCTCCGACTTTTCGATCTTTCCACGCCAATTTTCCGCACGCGGATTTACGGCGGTTGAGCGGTAAACGAGCCCCAATTGTGCAATCGCACAACGTCGGCGGCGAAAACCCGCCCTCTCGCACATTGACGCGGATAGCAGCCCGTGCGATAGTCCTCGATGTTCCAAATGCCGAACCAAACCGACTCCTGGAACGACACCCGCGGGGGGAAAATGCCGAAGCGCCCGCTCCAACTTCAGAGACAGGCGCTCCGGCACCTAACACACCCAGCGGATGCCGGGTACGAAAGGAGATCGATAAGCATTCTACAGATGTTTCCGAAAAATGTTTTTAGGCTGATCAAGCCATTGAGCTCAACTGGTGTGGCAGCCCTCGTGGCCGTCCACCCGGGCAGGCCGGCATCGAGCGCGAAAGCGCGCCAGGGCGATGCCGCTACGCCCGCGTCCGGGGTTTGTGGAGCGCTTACCCCGGACGCGGGCTGCCTGCCATAGCGCAGGAGGCCGGGGCGAGTCAAATGACTCCCCCGGTCTCCACTGCGCCCTCGAGCAGCGCCAAGCTCCAGAAATCCTGCTCTCCGGACTCGACCGCGCCCCACGCAGCACGAGCGGGCCGCGACCACTAATCTGCGGCGCGCGATGTTCACGAAGGTCCTGGTGGCAAACCGCGGCGAGATCGCCGTCCGCATCGTGCGAGCCCTGGAGGAGCTGGGAATCGCCTCAGTGGCGGTCTACTCCGAGCACGATCGCGACGCGCTGCACGTCTCGCGCGCCGACGAGGCCTACAACCTCGGTGAGGGTCCGGCGGCGGACAACTACCTGAACGTCGAGAAGATCCTCGACGCCGCGGCGCGCGCAGGCGCCGAGGCGATCCATCCGGGCTATGGCTTCTTGGCGGAGAACGCTCCCTTCGCGCAGGCGTGTGCGGACGCGGGCGTCGTCTTCATCGGTCCGCCGGCGAGCGCGATCGAGGCAATGGGCTCGAAGACGCGCGCGCGCGAGCTGATGCAGGCCGCCGGCGTACCGATCGTGCCGGGCACGACGAAACCAGTTGCGACGCCCGCGGAGGCGCTGCAGGTCGCCAAGGAGCAGATCGGCTTCCCCGTCGCGGTCAAGGCGGCCGGCGGCGGCGGCGGCAAGGGCTTTCGCGTGGCGCTCACCGAGGACGAGCTCGAGGGCGCTTTCGAGGGCTCGAGCCGCGAAGGCGAGAAGTTCTTCTCCGATCCGACGGTGTACCTGGAGCGCTATCTGCACGACCCGCGCCACGTCGAGGTGCAGGTGCTGGCGGACACGCACGGCAACGTGATCCACCTCGGCGAGCGCGACTGCTCGATCCAGCGCCGCCACCAGAAGGTGATCGAGGAGTCACCCGCGCCGGAGTGGGTCGTCGACCCAGAGATGCGCAAGCGCATCGGGCAGATCGGCGTCGAGGCCGCCCGAGCCGTCGACTACGTCGGCGCGGGCACGATCGAGGGTCTTTTCTCCGCGCGCGAGGGCGCCGAGCCGGAGTACTTCTTCCTGGAGATGAACACACGCGTGCAGGTTGAGCACTGCGTGACGGAGATGACGACGGGCATCGACATCGTCAAGGAGGGCATCCGCGCGGCGGCCGGCGAGGAGCTCTCCTACAAGCAGGAGGACATCGTCCTGCGCGGACACGCAATCGAGTGTCGCATCAACGCCGAGGACGCCTCCAAGAACTTCGCGCCGGCACCCGGCAAGATCGGCGCCTACAAAGAGCCGAGCGGACCGGGAGTGCGCGTGGACTCCGGTGTCGGCGCCGGCGGCGAGGTCTCGCCGATGTATGACCCGATGGTCGCGAAGCTGATCGTCTGGGACGCCGATCGCGCACAAGCGACACGGCGCATGCTGCGCGCGCTCGACGAATACGAGATCGAGGGCCTGAAGACGTTGATCCCGTTCCACAAGGCGCTGCTCGCGACCGAGCAGTGGGCGCGCGGGGAGACCTGCAGGGATCTGCTGGAGGACCGCAAGTGGCTGAAGACGCTCGCGTTCGACCCCGCCCCACCGGCCGACACCGCGGGCGAGGAGCAGGAGCGCGTCGAGCAGACCTATACCGTCGAGGTCTCAGGTCGGCGCTTCGACGTCAAGGTCGCGGGCCCGCCGTTCGCCGGCGGCGGCGTGGTGAGCACCAACGGCGCCGCGGGCGCGGCGCCCAAACCCCGACGCGGCGAGCGCAAGTCGGCTGCCGCCGGCGGCCCCGACACCCTCACCTCGCCCTTGCAGGGCAACATGTGGAAGGTGCTGGTCAAGCAGGGCGACACCGTCGCCGAGGGCCAGTTGCTGTGCATCATCGAGGCGATGAAGATGGAGAACGAGATCACCGCACACAAGGCCGGCGTGATCGCCGAGCTGCCGATCGTCGAGGGTGCGCCGATCGCGGCGGGTGCGCCGATCGCGACGATTAAGAGCGAGTAGCGCCGAGCCGGCGGTGCAGAGATGGCCAAGCCGTCTCTGCCGAAATGTTTCCGAGATTCGGTTCGCCCGTAGCGATGCCGCGCAGCTCGCCAAATCGCTGGATTTGCAGCTGAATTCGCTGCTCATCGGAGTCAGGACTGGTGAATCGCCGCGACTCTCGCGGGCGCTCTGTTTGACGATTGTCAGAGCATCTAGGAGAGTGTCGCTCGCTTCATCTTCCGGGCGTTCCACCTCAAGGGGGGCGGACGCAGACTGACGATGCCGAGACCGAGGCGAAGATCGTTGCGCATCAAGATCGTGGTCGCAGGCGGACTTGCCCTCACGGCGATCGCCGTGTTCGGGGTGCTGCTGCACTCGCCGGCGATGGTCATCGCCACGAACGGCATGCCGACGACGTCCGTGCTCACCGCAGCCAAAGAAAACGTGGGTGCCTGCCAGACGGGCGAAACGCTGCCGGCGGGGACCACCGCGATCCGCCTCTCGCTTGAGGCGACGACCGGCCCACTGGTGGACGTCGAGGTTCTCGAAGGCTCGCGCATAGTCACACGCGGCACGGAGGGAACTGGCTGGTTCGGATCGGCCGTGACGGTGCCAGTACCGCCACTGCGTCGCACGCTCGAACACGCGAAGCTCTGCTTCCAGATGCGCCTTCTCACCGGGTACGTCGCGCTGTCGGGCGGCCCGAGCAACCGTGCCAGCGCAGCCACCAGCGATGGTAAGGCCCTGCCTGGGCGGATCAGAGTCTCATACCTGCGCTCGTCGGGCAGGTCGTGGTGGTCGCTGACGGGCGCCGTCATCCAGAACATGGCCCTGGGACGCGCGGCGAGCGGAACGTGGATCGTTTTTCCAATTGCGGCGCTCGCGGCCGCCGCCATCGCCCTCGGATCCTGGGTCTTGATTCGGGAGCTCCGATGAGCGACCGCGTGCTCGCCTCCGTGACGCCCGATCAAGCGCATGGTTCCTCGCATCCAGCTCCGGCCCCGACACGCAGGAGGTTGCCGGCGAGGATCGCGGCGCACCTGCGCAGGGTGCCGACCGCGGCCTGGGCCTGTGCCCTGGTCGCGTGCCTGAACGCGGCCTGCTGGTCGTTGATCACGCCTCCGTTTCAGGCCCCGGACGAACCCAGTCACTTCGCCTACGTGCAGGACTTGGTCGAAACAGGCAGGCTGCCGTCCGGCGGCGTGGAAAGCTTCTCCCCGCAAGAGCAGATCGTTCTGCGCGACCTGCAGCAGGGCGAAGTGCGCTACAGCCCCCAGAATCACACGATCTCCACGGCGACCGAGCAGGCCCAACTCCAGCGCGATCTGAGTCTGCCACTCTCCGGCGCAAGCACAAACGCGGGAGTCGCGGCCTCCGAGCCTCCGCTCTACTACGCGCTCGAGACGATCCCCTATTACGCGGCGTCGAGTGGCACGCTGCTCGACCGTTTGGCGCTTATGAGGCTGTTCTCAGCACTGACGGCGGGTCTCACGACGCTCTTCGTCTTCCTGTTCCTGCGCGAAGCCCTCCCGCGCAGGCCGTGGGCGTGGACGGTCGGCGGCCTCGGCGTGGCATTCGCGCCGCTCCTCGGCATGATGGCGGGCGCGATCAACTCCGATGCGCTGCTGTACGCGGTCTCGGCCGCGCTCTTCTTTTGCCTGGCGCGTGGCTTTCGGCGTGGCCTTACACCAAAGCTTGCGGTGCTCACCGGCGCGGTGATCGCGGCCGGTCTGCTGACGAAGCTGAACTTCTTCGGCTTGCTGCCGGGAGCATTTCTTGGACTGCTCGTGCTTACTTGGCGTGCACGCCGCGTATCGCGACGCGCGGCCTACCGTTCCCTTGCGTTGGCTTGCACGATCGCGGCAATTCCGCCAGGTCTGTATGTGGCTATCAATCTCCTCACCGGGCGGCACACTTACGGCACGATCTCGCCCCCGGTCGCGTCGACGACAGCGAAAGGCTCGATCTTCAAAGAGATCAGCTACATCTGGCAGTTCTATCTGCCACGACTGCCCGGCATGCACGATTACTTCCCCGGTCTGCTGACGACACGCCAGTTCTGGGCCAACGGCTTCGTCGGCCTCTACGGCTGGGTCGACACGGTCTTTCCGGCCTGGGTCTACAAGGCAGCGCTCGTCCCAATCGTGCTGCTCGCAGTCTTGTTCGTGAGCGGCGTGCTCAGGAATCGAGTGTCTCTGCGGAGGCGCCTGAGCGAGCTGAGTATCTATTCGGTGATGCTTGTCGGACTCGCGGGCCTCGTGGGCGCGAGCGACTATCTCGAATTTCCCGGCGCCACCGGCAGCTATGCCCAGCCGCGTTACCTACTCCCGACGGCGGCGCTCTACGGAGCCGTGCTCGCATTGGCGGCGCGTGGCGCCGGACGGCGCTGGGGACCTGTCGTGGGGGCCTCGATCGTGATGCTGTTCATCGCCCACGATGTCTTCAGCCAACTGCTGGAGATCTCACGCTTCTATGGCTGAGCCCGGGCATTCGCCGGAGAAATGTTTCTATACCTTCGACCTGATCTCACCCGATATTCCGCTGGTGGAACATCGGATTATGCAGGCGATATCAGGCTACGCGGCACAACCGACCCGCTCATCGCTTAACTGGTTCGGCGCATCGGCTTGACGATGCTCGATCCATCGGAGAGAGTGTCGATCATCACTTCTGGAGATGACCGTGGAAGCTCACCAACGCGAAAGTGGATTGACGATGCCAGATGAGTACGACCGTCGAAAGCACAGCTGTCGTCAACAGCCGAGTCGAGTCATCGTGTGTGATCTCCGTCGTCATTCCCTGTCTCAACGAGGCTGAGAACATCGAGCAGTGCGTCAGCAGCGCACTGCGTGCGATTGCGCTGGCGGAAGTCGCTGGAGAGGTAATCGTCGCCGATAACGGATCCTTGGACGGCAGCGCCGAACTGGCACAGGCGGCCGGGGCTCACGTTATTCACCAGCCAGTGCGCGGCTACGGCAGCGCCTATCTGGCGGGCTTCGCCGCCGCACGCGGCGAGTTCATAGTGATGGCCGACGCCGACCTCACCTATGACTTCGAAGAGATTCCGCGATTCCTCGCCGAGCTGCAGGCTGGAGCGGATCTTGTGATCGGCGACCGTATGCAGAACATCCAGCCGGGCGCGATGCCCTGGCATCACCGCTATATCGGCAACCCACTGCTCTCGCGCTTCTTGAACCTACTGTTTCACACAGGGGTAAGCGATGCGCACTGCGGTATGCGCGCGCTTCGCCGCGACCGACTGGAGGAGCTTGATCTGCGCGCGACGGGCATGGAGTTCGCCTCGGAGATGGTCGTGCGTGCGGCTAAGGCAAAGCTCGACATCCGCCAGTTTCCAATCGAGTACCGTCCGCGCGGCGGCGAGTCGAAGCTCTCGAGCTTCCGCGACGGCTGGCGGCACCTGCGCTTTCTGATCCTGCACTCGCCACGACATCTCTTCATCATCCCCGGCGGAGCGATGCTGGCACTCGGCACCGCGATCTGCCTGATGGTCTTGGCGCACGTCGATGTGTTTGGCCGTCGCTGGGAAGTTCACACCCTGATCGGCGGCTCACTGCTGCTCATCATTGGCGCGCAGGTCGTGAGCCTGGGGCTCTGCGCGCTCGCTTATGCGACGTATCTCATGGGAGAGCACGACCCCTGGTTCGACCGCCTGTCCAGACGCTACCGCCTGGAGCACGGCCTGCTGCTCGGAGGCGCGATCGCGCTGTTGGGTGCTGCGATGGTCGCAGCGATCGTCCTCGAGTGGGTCGAGCGCGGCTTCGGGAGCCTCGCCGACGAACGGCTCGCGATCCTGGCCGCGACACTCCTAGTGCTCGGCGTCCAGATCATCTTCAGCTCATTCCTGCTCAGCATTCTTGGCCTGCGGCGACGATAGTGCGCATCGGGCTGGCGCTCGCGGTAGGGCTGCTGCTGATCGCGCTCGCCATGGCGATTACGCTCCTACATGCACCGCTTGTGGTCGCCAGGGACAACTCCGCCGTGACCCACACGCCGCTGGTGACAACTACTGGGCCGGCCGAAACGTGTCAGGCGGCTGAAACGCTGCCGAGCGGTACGACCGCGCTGCGCTTTGGCCTGACAACGGCCTTGGGCCCCCAGGTGAAGGTGTTGGCCTTCTCCGATTCGCACCTGATCACACAGGGACTGCGCCCGCCTGGATGGGAGGGCGCATCGGTGACGGTTCCGGTGAGAGCCGTGCCTTCAAGAACATCGATACCGGTCAAGATCTGCCTGCGCATGAGCATGCTGAACGGAGCGGTAACGATGCTGGGATGGCATACTCATCGCGCTCCGGCGACGGGCGGCAGCGGGAAGCCGCTCCCCGGCAGGATGCACATCGAATACCTGCGTCCGGCTCGGGGGTCCTGGTGGTCGATGGCTGGTGCTACGGCACGGCGGCTGGGCCTCGGGCGTCCGGCCAGCGGCACCTGGAACGCCTTTCTGGTAATGGGGTTGGCGGTGACACTGATCGCGCTTTCCTCGTGGCTGGTTGTGAGAGAGCTTCGATGAGCAGGATCGAGACCTCGCGGACGGCGACGACGCGACAGGCCTCCCACGCTGTCCTGATGGGACCTGCGATTGCGCTCGCGGTCGGAACGAGATCGTTCACTAAAAAGACTTTTCGCCAGAAAGACCGTGGGCGCGCGGTAGGACGACGGCCGCATCCCTCGGGGTCCTGGCGAGACCCGTTTCGACGCCTGCCGTTGGCGGCTTGGGTATGCGCCCTGGTCGCGATCGTCAATGCGGCTACCTGGTCGGTAATCTCGCCGCCTTTTCAACTGCCCGACGAGCCCAGTCATTTTGCATATGTCGAGCATCTCGCCGAGACCGGGCACCTACCGTCCTCGGCTGAGGAAAAATATTCGCCGGCCGAGCGAGAGGCACTTTCCTACCTGCTTTACGGCCAAGTCAGGTTCTCCGACGAAAGTCACACAATCGCCTCACAAGCTGAACAGCTCAGCCTCGAACGTGCGCTCGCAGTACCACTCTCACGCAGCGAGCCCGGAGACGCCGGCGTGGCGGCCGCTGAGCCGCCGCTGTACTACGCGCTCGAGACGGTCCCCTATCTGCTGGGCTCGGGTGGCACGTTGCTGGACAGCCTCGCACTGATGCGACTGTTCTCTGCGCTACTTGGGGGCCTCACCGCGCTGTTCGCCTTTCTGTTCCTGCGCGAGACGCTCCCCGGGGCGCCGTGGGCTTGGACCGTCGGCGGTCTCGGCGTGGCCCTGACGCCGACGCTCGCAATGATGTCGGGCGCGGTCAATCCGGACGCGCTGCTGTTCACGGTGTCGACGGCGCTCTTCTACAGCCTCGCGCGAGCGTTCCGGCGAGGCTTGACGCTCCGGAGCGCAAGCGCGGTCGGAGTGCTGATCGCGCTTGGCTGCCTCACAAAGCTGATCTTCATCGGGCTGGTGCCCGGCGCAGTCCTCGCGCTGCTGATCCTGACAATCCGCGAGGCACGCGCGCACGGGCGTTCCTCCTACCGAATGCTGATGCTCGCCGTCGCAATCGCGAGCATCCCGGCCTGCCTGTATCTGATCGATGACGCGGCGTCGGGGGGAGTTACCCTGCACACCCTCTCAGGCGCGACCTTCAACGGTCCGCACAGGTCGATCCTGCAAACGATTAGCTACATCTGGCAGATGTACCTTCCCCGGCTGCCCGGCATGAGACCGGCGTTTCACGGTATCTCTGGTCCGGCCGTCTGGTTCGAACAGGTGGTGGGTAAATACGGCTGGCTCGACACGACCTTCCCGGCCTGGGTCGTGAAAGTCGCGCTCGTACCGGCGGCTCTGATCGCGGCGCTCTTCGTGTGGGCCCTGGCGAGGAGCCGCTCAGCGATGCTCACGCGCCGCTGGGAGCTCACCGCGTATGCCGTGATGAGCCTGGGCGTCCTTGTGGTGATCGGGCACCAGGACGACTCGAGCAGCGTCCCCCATGAATATCTCCAGCTCCGCTATGTGCTGCCGATGATCGCGCTGATGGGCGCAGTGCTCGCCCTCGCGGCGCGCGGCGCGGGACGACGCTGGGGTCCCCTCGCCGGCACGTGCATCGTGCTGCTCGTGCTGGCCCACGACCTCTTCAGTCAGTTGCTGGTTATCTCGCGCTACTACGGCTGAAGCGACGCGACATTCTCCGCGTGCTGCGCGCGCTGGACTCGGCCGCGCCGTCGCGCCGGCAGCTCCGCGTCGATCCCGAGCTCGCGCAACCCTCGCAGATACGCGAGATCCTCCTCGATCATTGCCAGCGCCCGCTGGGAATCCAACACCGGTCCGTGACCTGGCACTACATGGGCAGCGCCCTGCGCAAGCGGCCGTAGGCGCTCGAGAGTCGCGAGATAGGCGCTCAATGGCGCGTCGTCCGGCGAGGACGACTCGCGCTGAGCGGCATCGGGTGCACCGCGACCGCGGGCAGCACCGCGTCCTTCAAGCGAGGGGATCTCGACGGCCGAGAGGTAGTCGCCGACTGCGAGCACCCGCGCCCACGGCATCCAGACCGCCATCCCGTCTGCGGTGTGCCCGGCGACTGGATGCAACTCAAGCTCGAGCTCGCCGATCCCGCAACGTCCCGGCACGGGCAGCGCCTGCACCGCGCCCAGGCTAAGCGGCCGAGGGCGCTCGATCGCGAGCCCATCGTCGAATCCGCGCAGCTCGCGCTGAGCCTCACCCGGCGCCAGACGGATTCGCTCCGCGGTGGTCTCGGCACAGCCGAGCGCCAGGCCTGGAAATGAGAGGCGGCCGAGCAGATGATCCCAGTCGCCGTGCGTCGCCAGCAGCCCACTCGGTCCCGGAAACCCGGCCTGCTCGCATAGTGCCGGCAGCGCGTCGAGCTCATCGGGAAGGATCGGGGAATCGATCACGAAAGCCTCCTCGCCACTGCGCACGATGATGCAGTTCGTCTGCCAGATCGCGCTGGTCGCAAGAACCACATCGGGGTGCAAGGCGACCGCGCGCACAGGGGCCCCGGCAGCGGCTGCCTATCGAGTGAGCGCGGCGGCGCGCGGCGCGGGACTCAAGACAATCCCAACAGCTTGGCGGCCTCGCGCAGGTTTGGGACCTCGGCGGTCGGCTTCTTCTGCGAGGGATCGAGCGTCGCCTTGGTGCGATTCACCCAGATCACCGGCACGCGCTGCTTGAGACAGGGCTCGATGTCGTGGTAGTGGCTGGAGGCGACGTGCACCCAGCCTTTCTTGCCCCCGACGCGCCGCGCGCACTCGGTGAAGTGGGCGGGTTCGGGCTTGTAGGAGCGCACTTGCTGCGCGGTCACGACGAGGTCGAAGTCGGTCGGGATGTGGCGACGGGTCTGGCCGAGCAGCTTGTCATCGATGTTGGAGAGCAGCCCGAGTTTGTACTTCTTAGCGAGCTTCTGCAGCTGGATGTTGCTCTCCTTGAAAGGCTTCCAGCGCTGCACCGAGTCCGGCAGGAAGCCCGAGCGGGAGGTTTCCAGCGGCCACTCCATCCGTTTGGCGATCTCCAGCGCGGTGCGTCGTAGGACCTCCGCGTAGAGCTCATAGGAGCCGGCCTCGATCTCGCGGGAGACTTCGTGGAAGAGGGCGATCAGCTCGGCGCGGTCGAGTGCGATGCCGTCGCGCTCGGCCTCCTTGGCGAAGGCCTCGTAGATGCCGGTCTCCCAGTCGATCAGCGTGCCGTATACATCGAATGTGACGAAGGTTACGTTCTTGGGGATGGGCATCGGCTGGGCATTATGCCCTGCCGGGCTGCCGACGCGCGCTCTCCCCCCGCTTCGGTCGGGATCGCCGCGCGCCGGACCCATCGTCCGCTAGCATCCCGCGCCGCTATGGACCTCTTGGAGTATCAGGGCAAGCAGCTCTTCGCCCGCCACGGCTTGAAGGTCTCCGACGGCCAGGTCGTCACCACCGTCGAGGACGCCGTCGCCGCGGCGACGGCGATCGGCTATCCGGTGGTCGTCAAGGCCCAGGTCCTGATCGGCGGGCGCGGCAAGGCCGGCGGCGTCAAGCTCGCCGACGACGAGGCACAGACGCGCGAGCACGCTGGCAACATCCTCGGCATGGACATCCACGGCCACACCGTGCGCAAGCTGTGGATCGAGCACGCTAGCGATATCGCCACGGAGTACTACGCCTCGGTACTACTCGACCGCGCGGCCAAGCAGCCGCTCGTGATGTTCAGCACCGAGGGCGGCGTCGACATCGAAGAGGTCGCCGAGCAGACGCCGGAGAAGCTCGTGCGCCACCACGTCGACTCGCTGCAGGGCCTCTCACGCGAGGAGGCGGTCCAGATCGCCACCGAGGGCAAGGCCGACACCGATGTGATCGACGGCGTGGCCGACGCGCTGGTGGCGCTGTACGAGGTGTGGATCCAAGAGGACGCGACGCTGGCAGAGATCAACCCGCTGATCGTGACTCCGGACCGCACGGTCAAGGCGCTCGACGCGAAGGTCTCCCTCGATGGCAACGCGCTCTACCGCCACCCCGAGAACCAGGGCCTCTCCGACGCGGAGAACGAAGACCCGATCGAGCGACGCGCCAAGGAGCAGGGTGTGCAGTACGTGGCTCTCGACGGCGACATCGGCATCCTCGGCAACGGCGCGGGTCTCGTGATGTCGACCCTCGACGTCGTCGCACAGGCCGGCGGACGCCCCGCGAACTTCCTCGACGCCGGCGGCGGCTCGGACGCGGCGAAGGTCAAGCAGGCCGTCGAGCTGATCCTCTCCAACCCGTCGGTGAAGGCGGTTCTGTTCAACATCTTCGGCGGGATCACGCGCTGCGACGAGGTCGCTAAAGGCCTGATCGCCGCCTTCGAGGACTTGAAGCCCTCCGTCCCGTTTGTGGTGCGCCTCGACGGGACCAATGATGTCGCGGGCCGCGAGCTGCTCGAGCAGGCCGCGCTACCAAACGTGTACGCCGCGAAGACCATGAACGAGGCCGCCGAGAAGGTCGTCGCGCTCGCGAAAGGATCTGGGACCTGATGTCGGTGCTGATCGACAACGACACACGCCTGGCGGTCGCCGGTATCACCGGCCGCGAGGGCTCCTTCCACACGCTCAATAACCGGCGCTATGGCACAAATGTCGTCGGCGGCGTGACGCCGGGCAAGGGCGGCCAGGACGTCGAGGGCATTCCGGTGTTCGACAGCTGGGCCGACGCGGCGCGCGAGACGCAGCCGAACACGGCGATGATCTTCGTGCCCCCGCGCTTCGCGGCGGACGCGATCCTTGAGGCCGCGGCGGCGGGGGTCGCGCTGGTGATCGCAATCACCGAGGGCATCCCCGCGCACGACGAGCTGCGCGTCTACAACACCCTGAAGCGCGACTTTCCGAATACGCGCCTGATCGGCCCGAACTGCCCTGGCATCCTCTCCCCCGGCAAGGCCAACGTCGGCATCATCCCCGCGTCCTTCTTCAAGGAGGGCAACGTCGGCGTCGTCTCGCGCTCGGGCACGCTGACCTACCAGATCGGCAACGAGATCGCGCAGGCCGGCTTCGGCAACAGCTCGATCGTCGGCATCGGTGGAGATCCGGTGCCGGGATCGTCGTTCGTCGACATCATCGCGCTGTTCGAGGCCGACCCGCAGACCGAGCTGATCGTGCTGTCGGGCGAGATCGGCGGTTCGGCCGAGGAGGAAGCCGCGGATTACATCGCCGAGCACGTGAGCAAGCCGGTGCTCGCCTACATCGCCGGCTTCACGGCGCCAGCCGGCAAGCAGATGGGCCACGCCGGCGCGATCGTCTCGGGCAGCTCCGGCACCGCGGCTGCGAAGGCGCAGGCGCTGGAGGCCAAGGGCGTGCGCGTCGGGCGGACCCCGACCGAGGTCGCCGAGCTCGCCGTGCAGATCTTGCGCGGCTGATCGTCGCGCAAGAGCCGGCCCAGCGCTCACGCTGACGGCCGATCGAGCCGAGTAGGATGAAGCTAGGCCTCCTCTCGCAATCTCGATGACCGACACGTTCGCCAGCGAATCCAGTAATCCCGGCGGGATCTCTTCCGAGATGGCCCAGCAGGGCGGCGACGTAACGGGCACACTCGCCGACCTGGAGCGCAAGTTGCGCGAGCTCGAGCGCGAGCTGAGCTCGATCGGCAGGCGTCGAGCGCTCGACGATGCGGCGCCCGGTACGCAGGCGGCGGCGCCCTCGCCGCAGCCGGCCACCCCACCGCAGCAGGCCACCCCACCGCTCTCGCCGCCGGCGCCTGCTGCTCCGCGGCCCACCGGCGCAGGTGCAAGCGGCGCAGGTGCGAGCAGCCCCGCGCAACCGCCCGCCGCGACCGCGGCGCCGCGGCTGAGCGGCCGACTGGTGGACGAGGCGATCGAGCCGCAGGACGCGTCGACCGGTGAGCGCACGCGACCGAGCGAAGCGCAGCTCGCGAGCCTCGCGGAGCTGCGCCGCTTCCGCGACCGCCTCGAGCGATTCGCCAAAGAGCTCGCAACCGAGTACGACGAGCTGCTCGGCCGCGTCATGACCGGCCTGACCTCGGCGCCGGCCGACCCGGCACCGGCCGACCCGGCACCGGCGCCTGCTGCTCCAGCGACACCGTCGCCGAGCGCGACGCCGGCATCGCCGCCGAGCGCAACCCCGACACCGTCCCCCGCGCAGCTCGTGACGGTGCCGCCGCCGGCCGCGACGGCGGAGGAGTCCCGCGAAAACGCCTTGTTCGAGGGCCGCGTGGAGCTGGGCGTGGGTCCCTTCTACGACATCGCCTCCCTGGGGGCCTTCGAGCGACAGCTCGCGGCATTGGCGGGTGTGAGCGAGGCTACGGTGCGCCGCTTCGAGGCGAGCCACGCGGTCGTCGATGTGCGCCTGGCCGCTCCGGTGGCGCTCGTGCGCGAGCTGCGCCGTGTGGTCGAGAGCGACTTCAGCGTCCGCGAGGTCGCAAGCGGACGCATCCTCTTGACGTTCGACGAATCCTGAGCGTCGCTTCGCATAAGCTACGGGCGATGACGGACTCGACGATCTCCTTCGCGCGCGGCGCGCCGTCACTCGACATCGTCGATGTCGAGGGCTTGCGCGAGGCGGCGGGGCGCGCCTTGACCAACGATCCAGCCGGAGCGACGGGGTACGGAACTGCCGTCGGATACCCACGCCTACGAGCGTGGATCGCCGAGCACCACGGCGTGCCGGTGGAGCAGGTGCTGGTTACCAACGGCTCGATGCAGGCCGATGCGTTCCTGTTTGAGGAGCTGGTGAGCGCAGGCGACGACGTCATCGTGGAGCGCCCGACCTACGATCGCACGCTGCTCTCGCTGCGCGAGCGCGGCGCGCGGGTGCACCAGATCGCGCTGCTGCCGGATGGGATCGACACCGACGAGCTCGAGCGGCAGCTGACGGGTCCGGACGGTGCGTCGAGCGGCCTGCGGCCCAAGCTGGCGCACATCATCCCCAACTTCCAGAACCCGGCGGGATACACCCTCTCCCCGGCCAAGCGCGAGGCGCTACTGGCCCTTGCCGCCAAGCACGACTTCCTGATATTCGAGGACGACCCGTATGTCGCGCTGCGCTTCAGCGGCGCGATGCTGCCGACGATGCTCTCGCTGGATCCTCAGCGGGTGGTCTACGCGTCGTCGTTCTCCAAGACGGTCTGCCCGGGAATCCGGGTCGGCTACCTCGTGGGCCCTGCGGATCTGATCGCAGCAATCGTGCGCCGCGCGACGAACACGTACATCTCGCCGAACATGGTCGCGCAGTCGATCGTCTACGAGTTCTGCGCGTCCGGCGCCCTCGAGCGCTCGATCGAGACGGTCAGAACAGCGCTCGCCAAGCGCGCGCGCACGCTCGAGGAGGCGCTGCGCCGTGAGCTTCCGGAGGCCGAGTTCGTCGCGCCGGAGGGCGGCTACTTCATGTGGGTGACGCTGCCCGAGGGCACCGACGTGCGCGCGCTCGAGCGGGCTGCGAAGGAGCGTGGCGTGGTCTTCGTGAAGGGCACCGACTTCCTCATGGAGGGCGGCGAGAACACGCTGCGGCTGGCCTACTCGGGCGTCACGCCCGAGCAGGTCGAGGAGGGCGTGACGCGCTTGGCGGCAGCGCTGCGCTCGCTCGACGGCGCGCGCGTCGAATAGCTCATCGGCCGTATCGCTGCTGTCCCAGGACCAGCTGCTCGGGTAGCGCGGTGCGCGGAGGCGGCGTTGGATCGGCGACAACCGAGACGGTCTCGGCGACGCTCGGCGTCACCGAGCAGCGCCGCCCGTCGGCGGTCTCGACGGTGACCTCGTTGTGGTCGCGGCTACGCAGGACGCCTTCGAGGCCGGGCTCGAGACCGGTGCCCTTGAGGTAGTGCAAGAGGTCCTCGGCCTCGTTCTCGAAGCGCAGCACGCGCACGGAGGCGCCCGGCTCGACATCGGCGAGCGGGACACCGGCCTCGCGAGCGCCGGCGAGGATCGGATGGCCATGAGGACAGGTCTTGGCGTCGCCGATCGCGGCCAACATGCGCTGTTCGAGCGATGGCGACATCGCGTGCTCGAGACGCTCGGCCTCCTCGTGGACCTCGTCCCAGGGGACGTTCAAGACGTCGGTGAGGAAGCGCTCGATCAGCCGGTGGCGGCGCACGATCGTCTCGGCCTCTTGGGCGCCGTCGTCAGTGAAGGCGATCGCGCGGCTCTGGCCACGAGTGATGTAGCCGTCGCGTTCCAGACGACCGATCATCTCGTGCACGGTGGGCGCCGAGAGCTGCATAGCGCGAGCGACGTTGGCGCCGGTCATGGCAAGACCGGCCTCCTGGAGCCAGAAGAGGATCTGGAGGTACTCCTCCTCGCCGACGGTGGTGACGTTATCGGTGGTCATCTCGTGTCCAGAAGGCTAGACGACCAGGCCTCATGCGTGGAGCCGCGCGAGGCTAGACGACGAGACCTCACGCGTGGAGCTGCTCGAAAGCGCACTGCCGCGGATCCTTGTCATCTCGCCAGCGCCTCAGCTTCGCGCCGTGGCGGATTCGCCCGGCGGTGACGTGGTCGAAGTCGATCTCGACGACGAGCTCGGGGCGCAGGCCCACCCACTCCAAGTCGCGTCCGGCACTCCAGCGGCTGGGCTCGCCGGCGCCGCGCTGCCCCGTCTCGTAGGGCGCGAGAAAGCCGACGAGACGCCGCTTCTCCTTGGCGGTGAGCCCGGAGCAGTGTCCGACCACGCGCAGCTCGGAACCGTCGTAGAGCCCGAGGATCAGCGCGCCGACGGTCTCGGGCTCCTTGCCGGGTCGCCAGCCGACGAGCACCGCGTCGATCGTGCGGGTGCGCTTGACCTTGACCATCCCGCGCCGCTCGCCCGGGAGGTAGGGAGCGGCGCGCTCCTTGGCCATCGCGCCCTCGGCCTCGCGCAGCCAGCGCTCGGCGTCTTGGATGGTGTCCGCAATCGGCATCAGCTCGATCGGAGCATCGGCGAAGGACTTCTCCGTGAGCAGCGCCTCAAGCGCGCCGCGACGCTCGGCGAGGGGCTGCTCCAACAGCGTCTCGCTCTCATGGGCGAGGAGGTCGAAGGCGACATACACGGCGGGTGTCTCGACTGCGAGTCGCTGAATACGAGAGACCGCGGGATGGACGCGCTGCCCAAGGGCGTCGAAGTCCTCGCGTCCGTCGGCCCCGCGGACGATGATCTCGCCGTCGAGCACGTAGCGCCCGGCGGGAAAGCGCAGCTCAGGAAAATAGCGGCCGAGCGGCCTACCGTTGCGCGACTGCAGAAAGACCTCGTGCCCGTCGACGAAGGCCAGACAGCGGAAGCCGTCGAGCTTGATCTCGTAGAGGTACTCCTCGCCGACGGGCAGCTCCTTGCGGGAGAGCGCGAGCTGCGGCTTGAGCGGCGGGTTCAGCGGGAGACCCACGTCTCTTACTCCGCCCCGCTTGCCGCTGGGTCGCTGCCGCCGGCGATGGCCTGCGCGTCGCTCTTCGCGCGCTTCGCGCGACTGGGCTGCACGCGCCGCGGCTCGCCGCGCTGCTTGCGGAAGTGCGGTGGCCAGGGCGCGTCGCCAAGCCCGTCGTTTTCGTCCCGGGCGGCAAGCTCGAGGAGCCCGTCCAGCGCGCCGGGATGGCGATCGATCGCAGCGCCGGGATCGCCCCGCTCGCGCAGCCGCGCAGGGACGGTATCGAGGCGCAACTCAGCGGGATCAACGTCCGGCACCTCCTCCCAATCGAGTGCACAGGAGACGCGAGCGTCGGGGACCGCGCGTACCGAGTACGCCGATGCGACGGTGCGGTCGCGGGCGTTCTGGTTGTAGTCGATGAAGACGCCCTCGCGCTGCTCCTTCCACCAGCGGGTCGTGGCTCGGCCGGGCATGCGCCGCTCGACCTCGCGGGCGAGCGCGAGCGCCGCGCGACGGACCTCGTGGAAGTCGTGTTCGGCGTGGATGCGAACGAAGACATGGATCCCGCGCGAGCCGGAGGTCTTGGGGAAGCCGCGCAGCCCGTGCTCCTCGAGGACCTCGCGAACGCCGAGCGCGACCTGGCGTACCTCCTCGAAGGGGACCCCGGGCTCGGGGTCGAGGTCCACGCGCAGCTCGTCGGGATGATCGAGGTCCGCGCGTCGCACGGGCCAGGGATTCCAGTCAATCACGCCGAGGTTCACGCCCCAGACAAGGTGGGCGGCGTCGTTGACGACCAGCTCGCGTGCACTGCGCCCGCTAGGAAAAGTGACGGTTGCGGTCTGTAGCCAGGCGGGAGCCGAGTCGGGTACGCGCTTCTGAAAGAACGGCTTGCCCTCAACGCCATCGACCCAGCGCTTCATCACGGTGGGGCGCTCGCGCAATCCGACCAGCACGGCCGCGTGGCACTCGACGTAGTAGTTGACCAGGTCGAGCTTGGTGAGGCGGCGCTCAGGGAAGAAGGGCTTGCTGGGACTTGAGATCCGGAGCTCCTGCCCGTCGAGGACGACTGTGGCGTACTCCTTCTCCGCGGCCATGCCTGTAAGGATGCCGTACCGTGATCTCGAGCACGGTGCTCATCGCCCCGGAGCCGTTCAACGACCGCTTGGACTCGCGGCGCGTCGCGGCGGCAGTCGCGCGAGGCCTGCGCGCGCGAAAGGCCGCACTGGAGACCGACCTGTGCCCGCTCGATGAGCTCCGGGACCCGAGCGCCGTACGCGATGCGCTGGCGGCGCTTGATTTCGACAGGCGCATGCGTGCGGCGCGAGCGGTCGTGGTCGGCGCGGGCCGTCTCGACGAGGAGACGCTACTGGGCAGCGTGACGTTTGAGATCGCGACACGGGCACGCCAGGCGGGTGTGCCGGCCTATGCGGTCGCGGGTGCGAACGCACTGGAGCTATTCGACGCACGGATCCTCGACCTGCAGGTCGTGCTGCAGGCCCGCGACACGCGGGCGCTGCGACGCGCAGGCGAGCGGCTGGCCGAGCTGGTGTAGGCGCCTCGAGGGCGCGTGCGTCCTCAGGCGTTACTGCGGGGATGCGAGCAACTCAAAGGAAGCACTGCCCCTCGCCGCGGTAGGTCGGAACCTCCTCGACGATGCGTTCGCCCTCAATCAGGTACAAGCGGTTGAAGCGCTCGCAGAGCTCCCCGGCCTTGGTGTGGCGCATCCAGACGCGCTCGCCGACGGCGAGGGTCTCGGCGCGGGCACCGAGCAGCGGCGTCTGTACCTCGCCGGCCCCCTCCTGGCGGTCCAAGTGCAGGCCGGCCGGCAGGTAGGGCCGCGGCAGGCGGGCGCGGTCGCCCGGGCCGGAGGCGAGGTAGCCGCCACCGAGCGCGGTCGCGACGCGGGGGCCGGGACGGCGCACGACTGGCAGCGCGAACAGCGCGGCGGGACGCGGCCGGAAGGCGCGGTAGGTGTCGAACAGAGCGGGCCCGTAGAGCCCGGAGCCGGCTGCGATCTCGGTGACGGCCGACTCCCGCGCGGTGAGGTGCAGGCTGCCGGTCCCGCCGCCGTTGACAAGCTCCAGCGGAGCGAGCGCGCCGACGGCCGCAACGGCCGCCGCTCGCCGCGTTGCGAGCTCTCGAGCCGAGACGGCCTGCAGCGCGCGGATCGCATACGCCCGTGCGCGATTGCCGGGCGGGGAGTCGCCGAGCCCGGCGATCTGGGCCTCGTAGGCCATCATTCCGACAAGCCGCAGGTGGGGCCGAGCAAGGATCTCGCGCGCCAGCGCCGCGGCCTGCTCGGCGGTGTGAACGGGCGAGCGTTTGGCGCCGATGCGCACGCGCCCATCAAGCAGCCACAGACCGGCGTCGAGCTCGAGACAGACCCGCACCGCGACGGCGCCGGCAGCGAGTCGCGCGCGGGCTACGGCGGCCTCGATCAGCTCCAGGTGAGCGCGGCAGTCGACCATCACCGCGACGCGGCTCTCGGGCTGCGCGGCGCTCCGCGCGACAAGCGCGTCGAGGGCACGGCGATCGGTCGTGGGGTAAGCGACGAGGATGTCCCGCACACCGCCCTCGGCGAGCCACAGCGCCTCGGGCAAGGTGTAGGCAAGCGTTCCCGCGAAGCCCGCCCGCGCCAGGACGCGCTCCTGCAGCGCGCGACAGCGCACCGACTTGCTGGCAAGCCGGATCGGCTTGGGCACGGCTCGGCGTTCCATGTCAGCGGCGTTGGCCGTGAAGGCCTCGAGGTCGACGACCGCGAACGGCGGCTCGAGCCCGGCGGTGGCGCGTTCCAGACGCTCGAGCACCGCCGCGGAGCTCATCGCTCGCCCGCGCGACGGCCGTTTGGCTCGTGCTCGCCCTGCAAGGGCTGCACCGATCCCAACACCCGCTTGATATGGGCGTTTGTGAAGCGCCCATCAGGGTCAAGACGCCGACGGACCGCCTGGAAACGGTCCCACTCTGGATACTTGGACCGTAGGGTCGCGGCGGTCTGGAAGTGGCGCTTGCCCCAGTGCGGACGCCCGCCGAGCTCGTCCATGATGGCCTCGACCGCGCGGAAGTACGGCTCCCAGACCATCCCGCGGTACATGTGCACGGCGACGAAGCCGCTGTCGCGACCGGCGGCGGTGCTGATCAGCGCGTCGTCGGCGGCGACCGTGCGGACCTCGATCGGGAACGGCACGGCAAACCCCTCGCGATACCCGCCGCCGCGCGCGCGGACGGCGACGAGCTCGAGCACGCGGCGGACGGCCTCGACGGTGTGCGCGCGCGGGAGCGCGTACTCCATCTCGGTGAAGCGCACGAGGCGGGGACTGACGAAGATGCGGTCGGAGCGGTCCAGGCGCCGGCTGGAGCCCGCGAGACGCGTGACGACGCGGTTGATGCGCGGGATCTGAGCAGGCAGCCGGCGCCCGAGGCGGCAGCAGAGCTCGAACGTGTGGTTGGTGAGCAGGATGTCGTTGGCGTACGTGGCGGCGCGGCTGCGCGGGCGCGCGGGCTCCTCGTTGCGGTTGTTGGTGCGCGTCAGCGCCGTGTCGGCGTGGGGAAAGACGTAGAGCTCGAAATGATCGTTGGCGAGCGAGAGCTCCTCGAAGCGCTCGAGCGTCTCTTGCAGCGGGGCCGGCCGGTCGACGCCGCGTAGGCGAAAGGCGGGCACGCAGCGCAGGGTGACCTCGGCGAGCACGCCGAGTGCGCCCAGCCCGACGCGCGCCGCGCGGAAGGTCTCGGGGTCGCGCTCGGCGGAGCATTCAAGGACGGAGCCGTCGGCGAGCACCAGCGTGAGCGCCGTGACCTGCGATGGGATGTTTCCCAGCCGCGCACCGGTGCCGTGGGTGGCGGTCGAGATCGCGCCGGCGATGCTCTGGACGTCGATGTCGCCGAGGTTCTCCAACGCGAGCCCCTGCTCGGCGAGGCGGGCGTTCAGCTCTCTGATTGTGATCCCTGCCTGGACGCGCACCAGCCCCGACGCGCGGTCGACGTCGAGCACGCGCGACATGCGCTCCAGCTCCAGCAGGCGTCCACCGGTGAGCGCGATGTCGCTGAATGAGTGACCGGAACCGGCGACACGTACCGTCTCCTCACCTGCCGCGGCGCGCTCCAGCGCCGCGGCGATCTCGGCGATCGACGCGGGCCGCTCGATCGCGATGGGCCGGCAGCGCTGATCGCCGGTCCAGTTGCGCCACTCCTCTGCGCCCGTCCTCGAATGTCGATCGCTAGGCTCGCTCACTGCATGACCGAGCCTACCTCTACGGCACCGCAGCCGCCGGTGTCGGATTCCACGCCCGACTCACCGGTCATGCCTCGCCCCGACCAATCGCCGCGCCCCTCACGCGCGCGCTCGCTGCCGACACCGGGGAGTAAGCGTGCGACGGTGATCGGCGCGGGCTCGTTCGGAACCGCGCTCGCGGTCGTGCTCGCGCGTGGTGGCCTGCGCACGACGCTGCACGCGCGTACGGCCGAGCAGGCGGCGCTGCTCGAGTCCGACCGCGAGAACCGCCGGTACCTTCCCGGCGTCGAGCTTCCGGCGCAGCTGCGCATCGAGGCGGCGGCCGCGGGGGTCGCACGCGCGGACTACGTGTTTCTGGCCGTGCCCTCGCAGGGTCTCGACGACGTGATCGCCGGATTGCGCGCCGCGGGCCTCGGCGCCCGTACCGCGATCGTCTCGGTGGCTAAGGGCCTCGTCCCCCCCGACGGCACGCCGCCGACGAGCGTCCTGAGCGCGGCGTTCGGCGCGCACCGCGTCGCCTGCCTGGGCGGCCCGGCGCACGCGCAGGAGATGGTGCACGCCGGCGCCGGGCTCGTCGCGGCCTCCCACGATGAGGAGCTCGCGAGGCAGCTCGCGCAGGTATTCATGCGCGCGGGAGTCGTGTGCGAGCGCTCCAACGACCCGCTCGGCGTCGAGCTCGCGGGCGCCGCGAAGAACGCGGCGGCGCTCGCCGCGGGGGCGACCGAGGCGCAGGGTTTGAACGCCGCCGGCGCCGCGGCGGGGCACATCTTCGCGGAGGTCTGGCGCTACGCGGATGGTCTCGGGGCGCGGCCGGAGTCGATGATCGGGCTCGCCGGCGCCGGCGACCTCGTGGCGACGGCGCTGGCGCGGGAGAGCCGCAACCGGCGCGCCGGCGAGTTGCTGGCGGCGGGCGTGTCGGCGCATGAGATCCCGGCTCGCATCGGCCAGGCGGTCGAGGCGCTGGAGTCCGTACCGCTGCTGGCGCTGGCGCTGGCGCGCGCGGGCACGCAGGCGAGCGACGATGCGCGGGATCCGGCGCCGGTGACGACTGCCCTCAGCCGGCTTATTTCGGGTGAGCTGCCGCTGCAGGAGTGGGTCGCGCTCGTGCGTGCGAGCGTGCCCCCTCCGGCTCGCTGGCGTCGCCGCGGCGGCGGCGGTAGGCTCGCCTGGCGCCGCCTGCGGCGATGGCTCGCGGGCCGCCGCGAGACTTGATTTACCAATGGCGTCCTCCGGGCGATCCCCGGCCTGATTCACCAACGGCGTCCCCGGGGCGATCCCCGGAGCGTCCGCCGGATGATCCCCGAGAGAATTCTTAAGCTCGACCGAAATTAGCAGTGAAAGTCCCCACGGCGACCGCTTCGGCTCGCAGTTTGGCCAGCAGATTGGCATTCTGCGAGCCCTTACTGAGATTCTGCGAGCTTGGCAGTGCGTACAAACCGAAGAGAACACCCTGACCCGAGCCTCGTTTCGGGCAGATGGATTCTCTCTTTATGCCTTCTTCGTAGGAGCCGATCAGCGCGCCGTGCGGGAGCCGGCCAACCGAGAGCTTGTGGAGTGTCGGCTTCAGACCGACGATCAACTGTTGCGCGAGGAGCGCCGCGGTCGGCGCACTGCCCGGGGCGATCTTGGGCGGGCCGAAGCGAGCGATATATATGACAAGTTCCTTGGTGTTACTTGGCAGAGCGCCCCATCTGAGCGGCAGCCAGATTTTGTTTTCATCGCATTTGTAGCGCGTGGGGATGAGACCCCGGGTGTGAACGATCGCAGGGCTCACAAATGCGATTCGCGGCCTGGTCGCTACGGGAGCGCTAGAGGTGCCACAGCCGACGAGCACGCTTACGAGCAGCACTGCGCCCGCCATCGATAGATATCGAGTCACCATTCTGACACTCCCCTCGGCGAGCTTTCTAAGAGCCCGCTCGTCCCTGTTCACATTGAGCGCAAACGTACTGACCGTGCTCAGCTAAGTCAACGAAACAGCCGGAAATGTTTCCGATTTACAAACAGGTGTGACTACCCGTCACACACCCATGAGCGTGCTCGTCACGGCCTCGCAGACGCCGGCGCCGTGGGCACCCTCGCAGACGCGTACGTTCCGATACGCGGCGAGCGCGCCGCGCATCGAGGGGTCGTGCTCGAGCGCGTTGGCGACCAGCCAGAAGGTGCGAACTTGCCCGGCGGTGGCGAGATCCTCGCGCGAGTCGCCCACCGCGAAGGTCTCCGCGCGCGCATAGCCGCGGACCTGCCGGTGAAAGGCGACCGCCGCGGCCTTCGATGCACCGGCCGGCACGAGGTGATAGCCGCGCACCTGCGCAAGTCCCGCCAGTGCCGCTGAGCGCCGGCTGACAGCCCCGTTGTCGAGGAGACGCAGATCCTCGTGGCCGCGCTCGACGAGCAATCGCTCGACCTCGTCGGCATCGACCAGACCGCGGAAGAGATGCGAGACCTCGCGTTCGACGTGCCACGGCTCGTGGTACTCGAGGCTCCCGGCGAAGTGCTCGAGCAGCAGCGACGGCGCTCCGGAGCGCTCGATCTGCTGGGCGATCGTCAGCTCCCCGGGTCGCATCTCGCCCGTGAGCCAGTGCTCTTCCTCCCCGATCACGACACAGGCGCCGGCCTCGTAGATATAGGAGCTCTGACCGAGCAGGCGAGCATCCTCCGCGACCTGCACGCGCCGGCGTCCCGACATCAGCACGACCTCGACATCGGCTCGCAGGCACGCCTGCACCGCACGCACCCCTTCGATCGAGACGCCGCCATCACCGTCGTGCAGCAGCGAGGCGCCGTGCCCCAGCAGCGTGCCGTCTAGATCGACGTAGAGGCAGCGAACGCTCATCGCGGCGCCCGCAGGCTCGCCAACGGGGGCCGTTCCACCACCTGCGGGGAGTCTTGCTCACCGCCGCGCAGCCGCCCATCGCACTCTAGGCGCCGCGCGATCGTTGCAAGCACGATGTACGCCATCGGCGTGAGCGCCTGCAGCGACTGGTGGCGGTTGTGGTGGATCTCGAGGTCGACCTGCGCGACCCCCTGCGCCCCGAGCTCCTTCCACGCGTCGATCAACATCGCGATCTCGACGCCGTAGCCGGTTGCGAACGGCAGCCGCTCGAGCAGCTCGCGCCGCGCGGCGACCTCGCCGGCAAGCGGCTGACGCACACCGGCGAGCTCCGGATAGAAGAGCGCCAGCGCGGGACGCGCGGTGAGATGGTTCACGCGCCCGCCGCCCTCGGGCAGCGAGATCCCGTCCTGCTCGAAGGGGCGCCGGTAGAAGCCCTTGACGAACCCCACGCCGCACTCGCACACCAGCGGCCCGAGCAATCCGCTGCAGAAGTGGGCGGCGAAGTCCTCGCTGTCGGCGTCCAGGAAGCACACCGACTCGCCGCGCAGCACCGAGAGCGCGCGCCACATCGCATCGCCCTTACCGAGCACCGGGCCGAACTGCGGGAGCAGCTCGGCCTCTTGATGCACGGTGGCGCCGGCACGCGAAGCGACCTCAGCGGTGCCATCCGCGGAGGCGGCGTCGACGACGACGATCTCATCGATCGCACCCGCCGCGCGCAGCAACTGCAGCTGCGCGACGATCGCACCGACGGTGCCAGCGCATTCGCGCGCCGGCAGGCACACCGAGATCGGGCCCGTGCGCTGCGCCGCGATTCGCTCCGGCGAGTACAGGGAGTGGTGAAAGGTGCGGGCTTGCGCCCAGCGCTCGGCGGCACCGCGGCTCATCGGATCTACTATCCCAGAGGCTCGTGGCCAAAGAACGTGTGAGGGATCCCTGGAGCACCTTGCTGGACGACGGCCGCGCGGACGGACGGCTGGTGCGCGAGGCGCGCGAGGGCCCGGGGAACGCAACGCTTGTGGAGCTGCCCGGCGAGCTTCACCCGGATGTCCTCGGCGCGCTGCGGACGATCGGCGTCGAGCGACTCTACTCCCACCAGGAGCAGGCCCTGCGGGCGGCCTGGGCGGGCCCGACGATCGTGACGACCGGGACCGCTTCGGGCAAGTCGCTGTGCTTCAACCTGCCGACACTCGAGGTCCTCTGCCGCGACTCGCGTGCGCGCGCCCTGTATCTCTACCCGACGAAGGCGCTTGCGCAGGATCAGGCGCGCGCGCTCGCGGCGTTCGGCCTCGGCGATCGCGTGCGCCCGGCGATCTACGACGGCGACACGCCGCGCGAGGCGCGCGCGCAGATCCGCCGGCGCGCGAACGTGGTGCTGACGAACCCCGACATGCTGCACCTCGGGATCCTCCCCAACCACGACGCCTGGAGCACGCTGTTCGCGAACCTCGCCGTCGTCGTGATCGACGAGGCCCACGTCTACCGCGGGGTCTTCGGCTCACATGTCGCGAACGTCCTGCGTCGCCTGCGGCGGATCGCGCAGGCGCACGGCACGCAGCCGCGCTTCCTGCTGGCGTCCGCCACGATCGCCAACCCGCGCGAGCTCGCCGAGCGCCTGACGGGCCTGGAGGACGTCGAGCTGGTCGATCGCGACGGCTCGCCGGCGCCGCGGCGCCAGATCGCGATGTGGAACCCGCCGCTGACCGACGAGGCGCTGGGCGCGCGACGCTCGGCGCTCGCGGAGGCCGCGGAGCTGGTCGCGCGGCTCGTGCGCGAAGGCGCGCGCACAATCTGCTTCATCAAATCGCGCAAGGGCGTCGAGCTGCTCACGCGCATCGTCCAGGAGGACCTGCTCGATGGCGCGGCGACGCGCGGCGACACGAGCAACGCAGGCGAGAGGAACAACGCGGGCGACGCGCGCCACGCGGGCGAGGCATCCGACGATGTCGATCTGGCCGAGCTCGTGGTCCCCTATCGCGGCGGCTACACGCCGCAGCAGCGTCGCGAGCTCGAGGGCCGCCTTGTACGCGGGGAGCTGCGCGCGGTGATCACGACGGACGCGCTGGAGCTCGGAATCGACATCGGCGAGCTCGATGCGGCGGTGGTCGTGACGTTCCCGGGCACGGTCGCGTCGCTGCGCCAGATGTGGGGTCGCGCCGGGCGACGCGGCCGCGGGCTCGCGGTGTACGTCGCCGGCGAGGACGCGCTCGACCAGTTCTTCTGCCGCCATCCCGACGAGTTCCTGGAGCGACCGGTGGAGGCGGCGATCCTGGACCACGAGAGTCCACAGATCTACCTCGCGCACCTTCTCTGCGCGGCTTTCGAGGGCCCGCTCTGCAGCGAGGACGCCGAGCTGCTGGGTCCGCGCTGGCAAGCCGGCGCCGAGCAGCTCGCGGGTCGCGGCGCGCTGCGCCGGCGCGAGAACGGCGCATTCGTCGCGCGTCATCCCGACGAGTATCCGGCGGCGGCGGTCTCACTGCGGTCGGCCTCACTCGAGAGCTTCAGCATCGTCGACATCGCCTCCGGCGAGCTGCTGGGCACGACGGAGGCCGCGCGCGCCCACACGACGGTGCACGAGGGCGCGATCTACATGCACCTTGGCCGCTCCTACGAGGTGCGCGCGCTCGACCTGCATCACCGCCGCGCCCTGGTCGCGCCCTTTGACGGTGACTGGTACACGCAGCCCAAGCGCGAGACCGACACCGCGATCGAGCGCCTGCTCGATCGCCGCGAGGTGCACGGCGTGACGCTCTCATTCGGCGAGATCAGCGTCACGGACACCGTCCTCGCCTACCAGCGCCGGCGCTGGTCAGACCACGCGCAGCTCGACCTCGTCGCGCTCGACCTGCCGCAGACGAGCTTCTCCACGCAAGCGCTCTGGTATGAGCTCGATGCGCGCGCGCTCGCGGAGATCGTGCCGGCGGAGGAGCTGCTCGGCGCGCTGCACGCCACCGAGCACGCCCAGATCGCGGTGCTGCCGCTGATCGCGATGTGCGACCGGTGGGACATCGGCGGGCTCTCGACGAACCTGCACCCGCAGACCGGGGGGCCGACGATCTTCATCTACGACGGTCACCCCGGTGGCATCGGGATAACGCGTGCGGCGTTCGCTTGCTTCGAGGAGCTCTGCCGCGACGCCTACCGTCTGATCGCCGAGTGCCCGTGTCGCGAAGGCTGTCCCTCGTGCGTGCAGTCGCCGAAGTGCGGGAACCTCAATGAGCCACTCTCCAAGCTCGGGGCGCGACTGCTGCTGGAGACTATGGAGCGGGAGAGCGGATCGGCTCGCGACCCGGACCCGTCCGTGTCGCCGCTGACGCGGGACGGGCGAGCACGGTCAGACCGCGAATCCCAAATGGCAATCGCACACCGCGGTTCAGCAGAGCCTCCTCGAGGCGACAGGCAACGCGACCGACGATCGAGCGGCTGACCCCTTCGACCTCGACCTCGACCCTACGCTCCAGCGCGGCGTCGTCTAGCTGGCCGTAGCGGCGCTGGTAGTAGCGCTTTCCCAGCCAGAAGGCCGGATACAGCGGCGCGCCCAGGTGGATGTCCTCGAGCACCTCCAACCCGGCGCTGCGCGCCTTGCGGGCCAGCTCGTCTCGCGCGTAGCGCCGCTCGTGCCCGAGCACGCGATCGAAGTAGTTGTAGCTGCTGGGATCGACCGGCACGACAATCACGGCGCGCGCGCCGGGGCGCATGATGCGAAATACCTCAGCGAGCGCCTGCTCGTCGTCGCGAACGTGCTCGAGCACATTCGCGCTCACAACCGCGTCGACACTCGCGTCATTGAGGGGCAGCGCGCAGACGTCGGCGCGCAGCAACAGCGCCTGCGGCAGCGCGCGGTGAGCCTTGCTAAGTCCACTTGCGATCGGGTCGACCCCGACGAGCGTCGCGCGGGGCGCATGCCGCGCGAGGTCTTCGAGCAGGTAGCCGGTCGAGCAGCCGATGTCGATCAATGTCGGATCTCGCGGGAGCGGACCGAGACGCGCGATCATCGCACGCCGGGTCCAGGCGTCCATGAAGTGCGCGCGTGCGCGATCGTGAAGCTCCTCGAGGCTCTCCGACCAGTTCACGGCGGGTTCTTCGACGCCGCCCAGGTAGCTCAAGAAGGCGTGACGCTCGCCGCCTTCGGTCCGCCACCCTCGCTCGAATGGCGGAACGCGCGCCACGCCCGGCGGCGCGCGCAGGCCGTCTTCCAAGAACGACCAACTCGGAGTCGCACGCGTATTTACCCGATCGATGAGAGATGGGGAGGTCGGCTCGACATGCTCGGAGGACATGCGAAATCACCATATTAGATTCACTTTTTCAAAAATGTCTCTAGTGACGAACGAGCTTGGCGCTTCACCCCTTCAAGCCCCTCATGAAACGAGCAGCTCGCGGGGGCTTGCAGGGTGAATACATACGAAGGCGAGCTCGCTCGCGCGCCGGCGAGTCAGCCGCGTCGGGTCGCGGCGATGCTCACAGGAATGTCTCTGACCAGCACACCGGCAAAGCGCACGCCATGACGGCGACGGCGCACACCATGCGCGTCGGCGCCGGCTCTCCGCGCTAGCGATTCCCGCGGGCGATTGCGCGCAAATCGATGGTGGCGTCGTAGACCTCGGCCTCGACGCCCAGCTCGAGCGCGACATCGCGCAGCGGCCGCCCAGAGTCGGTTGCCTGCTTGACGATCGCGGTCGCCTTGTCGTAGCCGATCGTTCCGTTGAGCGCCGTCGCGACCGCGAGGGTCGCCCCGGCGGACGCGTCGGTACCGCTCTTGTTGGCCTTGATCCCGTCGACGCACTTCTCCGCGAGGACGGTCGATGCGCTTCTCAGCAGACCCAGCGATTGCAGCAGGTTGCGAGCAATAAGGGGAATTCGTACGTTCAACTCGAACTGACCCTGCATGCCGCCGACGGTGATCGCGGTGTCGTTGCCGATGACCTGCGCGCAGACCTGCAGGACGACCTCGGGAATCACCGGATTGACCTTGCCGGGCATAATCGAAGAGCCCTTCTGCAGCTCGGGCAGGAACAGCTCGCCGATACCGGCTCGCGGACCGGAGCCCATCAGCGCGAGATCGCCGGCGATCTTGGTGAGCGAGACCGCGATCACCTTCAACGCCCCGGAGAGCTCGACCAGCCCATCGCGATTGGCCTGCGCCTCGAAGGGGTCGAGCGGTGGGGCGATCTGCTTGAGGCCGGAGTCCTTGCGCAGCCGTGCGCGGACCTTCTCCGCGAAGCGCGGATGGGTGTTCAGACCGGTGCCGGTCGCGGTGCCGCCGAGCGGGATCTGGCCGACGTGCACAAGCGCGGAGCGGACGCGCTCTTGAGCGAGCGTCATCTGCGCGGCGTAGCCAGCGAACTCCTGGCCCAGCGTGACGGGCACGGCATCCATCAGGTGGGTACGGCCGGCCTTGACGACGTTCTCGAAGCTTTTGGCCTTGCGTGCGAAGGAGCGCTCGAGCTGCTTGAGCGCCGGCAGCAGCTGGTGCTCAGCGATATCGAGCGCAGCGAGGTGCACCGCGGAGGGGAAGACGTCGTTGGAGGACTGGCCCATGTTGACGTGATCGTTTGGATGCACGCCGTTGCCGGCGAGCGCCGCGATGACCTCGTTGGCGTTCATGTTGGTCGACGTGCCGGAGCCGGTCTGGAAGACATCGATCGGGAACTGCGCGTCGTGCTTGCCCGCGGCGATTGCGGCGGCAGCCTTCTCGATGCGCGCGGCGCGTCGCTTCTCGAGCAGCCCGAGCTCACCATTGACGGCGGCGGCGGCGCCCTTGATCCGCGCGAGCCAGTGGACGACCGCGATCGGAACGATCTCCCCCGAGATCGGGAAGTTCTCCACTGCCTTGGCGGTCTCTCCGCCCCACAGCTGCTCGCTCATGCGCTCTCCTTGCCGTCGGTCGTTCGATTTCCAGGAACCCTACCCACAGAAAGCGCTCAGCTCGCGGGCGACGCCGACCGGGTCGTCATAGGCCATCAGGAAGCCCGTCCCCGAGAGCACTCGCAGCTGGGCGTTCGGCAGCATCTCCAGCGCCTCTTCGGCTCCGGCGAGCGGGTGCAGACGGTCGCGATCGGCCCACAGCAGCAGGACGGGCATCTGCAGCCGCGGATACACGTCGAGGAGCTGCGTCTGCGCGCCGCGCGGCCAGTGGCGCGCAAACTTCGCCCAGGAGCGCGCGAGGCTCGGGTTGCCGGGGACGTCGGCGAAGGCGTGGCGCACGAGGTCGCGAGCGGCGGGCTCGCCGCGTGCCGAGAGGCGCAGGCCAAGGGATGGGTTGAAGACGAGCGGCGCGGCGTGCGCGAGCATCCGGTCCACCCCCGGTATCGCGCCGCCGCGCGCGGCGATGCGCCAAGCCGTACGCAGGTGCGCCTGCTGCTCGGGGCAGTGCAGGCGGTTGGGCATCAACACCAGGCGCGAGGGCGCGAGGCGGCCGCTCGCGACGGCGTGCAGGAGCAGCTCGGCGCCGAGATCGTGGCCGCCGATCAGCGGGTGCGGCCCGAGGACGTCGGCGGCGAAGCCCGCGAGGACCTCGGCGAACCAATCGAGCGTGTAGGGGTGGCGAGGGCGATCCTCGGAATCGCCGTGCAGCGGCAGGTCCGGCAGCACGATGCGGTAGCGCTCGCTGAGATGCTCGACGAGCGGCTCCCACTCCATGTGCGAGAGCATTGTCGAGTGCAGCAGCGCGAGCGGGGGCCCGGTGCCGAGCTCACGGAAGGCGACTCGTGCACCGTCGGGGTGATGGTAGAGGCGCAGCCTCACCCAGGCATCGTAGGCGCCCGCGCTGCCTTACCTGGAATGGAAGATCCCGCGCCGCCCTACCTGGAATGGAAGATCCCGTTGCGGAACACGATGAAGTTGCTCGAGGCGACGATCAGGACGGTAAGCAGATAGACGACCTCGGTCGGCAGCCCGAGCACGGGGGGCAGCAGGGAGGTACTGGCAGCCGTAATCGCATACTGCGTCCCGGCGACGATCAGGTAGCGACCGGCCTGGTGGTGCAGCGGCAGCGCGAAGCTGTCGCGATGGCCCCACACGAACAGCCGCTGCAGCGAGAAGTGCACGCAGATCGCGAGACAGAACCCGCCGGCGAGCGCAATCTGGAAGGGAACGACGAGCGCCAGGCACGTGGTCGTGATCAGATAGACCAGCGCCACGACGGTTCCCGCAATCGCGAAGCGCACGCCCTGTCCGAGCAAGCCGGAGTCCGGCGTGAGCATGCTGGTGGCCAGGCGTCTCATCGCGCGCCCACGCGGGTCGCCCGCAGGAAGCTATCGGCTTCGCGCAGCGCGGCGGGCGTGCCGATCTCATAGAAGCGCTCGGTGGCCGCGAAGCCGAACAGCTGCTGGCGAGCGGCAAGCGTGTGCTGGAGGTCGGCGAGGTCGCGCACCTGCGGCCCGACCGCCGTGAGCGCGGCGGCCGTGAGACCGCTGAGCCCAAAGTCGATCCAGCACATCTGCTGACTCGGCCGCTGCTTGTCATAAGCCGTCACGAGCGTCCCGTCGAAACAGGCGTTGGAGACGTCCCAGCGTCCGTCGTTGCGTAGCACGACCATCATCGCGGGCAGCTCGCTGGCAATCCAGCTCCTCACGCACGCGCGATAGTCGACCCGCAGATAGCTGTCGCCGTAGAGGACGAGAAAGCGCTCGCCGAGGTCGGGGGCGGCACGCCTGATCGCTCCCAGCGTGCCATCCAGCCCGGGCGCGTCGTGGCTGTAGCGAACGTCGATACCGAATCGCTGCGGGCCGATCCGCGCTTGGATCAGCTCACCGCGGTGACCGACACACAGCACGACCTCGCGCACGTCATATGCCGCCAGCAGCCGCAGCTGATGCAGCAGGAACGGCTCTCCAGCGACGTCCAGCAGCGGCTTGGGGCACTCGCGCGTGTACTCGCCCAGACGGGTTCCCAGGCCACCGGCCAGGATGCAAACCGGCGGCATGGAGTCCTCGCTCGCATGCGCGGTGCTCATTGTCTGCCCGCCGCGGCGCTCATCGTCCGCCCGCGCGCCGCGCTCATCGTCCGGTGATTCCCCGCCCGATCTCGGGGCGCCCGTCGCGAGCTCGTTCCGGCTTGCCGCGCGGACGCTCGGACAGCGGATAGCGCCGCCCGGTGGGCGGCTCGTGCGGCGCCCACAACACGCCGGGTGACGCCGCGGACTCGGCGGGTGCCGACTCCTCCCAACCGTAGCTCGACTCGATTATGTACTTCGGTCGGCTGCGCGACTCGTCGTAGATCCTGCCGACATACTCGCCGATCACTCCCAACGAAAGCATCTGGATGCCGCTGAAGAACGACAGCGCGATGACGATCGTCGGGTTACCGACCGGGAACGCGATGCCGCCGATCTTCAACCCCAGATAGACGAGCGTGATCAAAAACGCCAAGCTGGCCAGCAGGCTGCCCACCAGCGAGATCATCTGCAGCGGATAGCGCGAGAAGCCGACGATGCCGTTGAGGCCGATCACCCACGAGCCCCAGAAGTGGTCGAATTTGCTCGCGCCGGCCGCCCGCGGCGCGCGATCGTACAAGACGCGCGCTTGGGGAAAGCCGACGAGACTGACCAAGCCGCGCAGGTAGCCGTGACTCTCCTTGAGCGCGACCACGTTGTCGACGACGCGCCGACTCATGAGTCGGAAGTCACCGGTGTTGATTGGGATCTCGACGTCAGCCACGCGCGTGATCACCCGGTAGGCGATCGCGGCCGTCACCCGTTTGGGAATCCCCTCCCCGGCGCGGGTGCGCCGCTGCGCGTAGACGACGTCGTAACCCTCGCGCCAGCGATCGACCAGCTTGGGGATCACCTCAGGGGGGTCCTGCATGTCGCAGTCGATCACGACCGCGGCATCCCCCGCGGCTGCGGCGAGGCCGGCAAGCGTCGCCATCGGCTGGCCGAAGCGGCGCGAGAAGCGCAGCATCTTGACCCTCTGATCCCGCTCGCGCAGACCGAGAATCAGCTCCTCGGTGCGATCGGTACCGGGATCGACACTAAAGATGACCTCCCACTCGAGATCGACGTCCTGCATTACCTTGCACAGCCGCTGGTACATCGCCTCGACGTTCTCCTGCTCGTTGTAGGCGGGAATCACGATGCTCAGCATCTGGGTCATGCGTACTCACTTGCGTAGGCGCCGCAGAACTCGAAGTCGAACGGCAGTTCGGCGGCCTGCACGGCGGCCATCGCCCGCCTGGTCTCCTCCGGCTGGCGGCTGTAGACGAGCAGGAAGCCGCCACCGCCGGCCCCGACGAGCTTGCCGCCGATGGCGCCGTTGCTGCGCGCGAGCTCGTAGAGACGATCGACGCGCTCGTTGCTCATTCCCGGCGAGCGCCGGCGCTTGTGTTCCCAGTGCTCGTGCATCAGCTCGGCGTAACCGTCGAGCTCACCTTCGCTGAGCAGGCGGTGAATCTGGCGCCCCAGGTCCTTGGTGCGGTGCAGGTTCTCGATCATCTCCTGCTCGCCCTGCTTGGAGCGCCGGTCCTGGTCGGCCAGCATCTTCGATGCCGAGCGAGCCTCGCCGGTGTAGAACAGCAGCAGCTGGTCGCGCAGCCGTCGGAGGACGGCCGGGTCGAGCTCGAGTGGCTCGACCTCCACGCCTCCGTCGGGACGAAAGGTGTACGCGCAGATCCCGCCGTGGGCGGCCACATAAGGATCTTGCTTGCCGACCGGCTCCCCGAGCACGTCCATCTCGATTTCGCACGCGGCCTCGGCGAGATCCCCGGGAGTGAAGGAACTGTGGCGAGCACGTACCAGCCCCTTGAGCAAGCAGACCGTGTAAGCGCCCGAGGAGCCCATTCCGGTTCCCGCTGGCACGTCGGCCACGGAGGCGATCTCCAGGGGAGCGCCGTGCCAGTGGCGCAACAGGCTCTCGCGCAAGATCGGATGGCGGATCTCGCCGATCTCGTCGACCTCCTCGAGCTCGGAGTACTTCATCCGGTAGCGGCGCTGGAAGACCGTGTGGGTAAGCATGTAGACGTACTTGTCGATCGCCCCGGAGACGAGGAATCCACCGTGCTCGCGGTAGTAGGAAGGCAGATCGGTGCCGCCGCCGCCGAGCGAGATCCGCAAGGGCGCACGGCTGAAGATCACGCTCATGTCGCGGCCACCGCACTCACGTGAGCGACTTCTCGACGATTGCCTGCGAGCCGGCCGCGGCCGGCTCGCGCCATGCGTACTCGTTTGCGTCGAACCACTCGAGGGTGCGTGCGATCGCCAGCTCGATGGTCATCCGCGGCCGCCAGCCGAGGCTGCGGATACGGGCGGTCTGCAGACGGATCAGCGGGCTATCCCCCACCCACCCGCGCGGCCCTCCGGCGTACTCGATCTGTGGCGACAGGGAGAGATGACCGAGCAGGATTCGAATCGAGTCATCCAGCACGATCGTCTCGTCGGTGCCGAGGTTATAGATGTGCGCGCCGGGCTCGTCGTAGTGGTGCTCGACGGCTGCGAGCAGGCCGTCGACGCAGTCCTCGACGTACAGGTAGGACTTCTCCTGGCGCCCGTCGCCCAGCACCCGTAGGTGAGTCGGGTCGCGCTTGAGCGCGCGATAGAAGTCGAACAGGTGCCCGTGCGTGTAGCGCTCGCCGAGGATCGACACGAATCGACAGATCACGCCGCTGAAGCCGTAGCCGGCGGCGTAGGCCTGCACCAGCGCCTCGCCGGCGAGCTTGGAGGCCCCGTAGAGCGACGTCTGGATCGGGAAGGGCGCGTCCTCTGGCGTGGGGAACACACTGGGCTCCCCGTACACCGAGCCACTGGACGCGAACACGATGCGCGTGACGTCGTGCAGACGCATCGCCTCCAGCACGCCGGCGGTCGCGATCGTGTTCTGCTCGAGATCGCGTCGCGGATGCTCGAGCCCGCGACGCACGTCGGCGTTGGCCTGCAGGTGGAAGACGACATCGCAGCCGGCGAGCGCCTCCTCGAGCGCCGCGGCGTCGAGCACGTCGCCCTCGACGAGGCGCGCTCCGGAGCTGCGCAGAGCTCCGGCCACGAACTCGCGGCGACCGGTACGGAAGTCGTCGAGGATCGTGACCTCGACGCCGGCCGCGAGCAGGCGGTCGGCGAGATTGCTGCCGATGAAGCCGCCGCCGCCGGTGATGCACACGCGGCGCGCGCGCAGGGCCGTCATCGAGGAGCCTCGCGCCGATGCGCGCTCGGGCGCTCGAGCTTGCCTACGCGATCCATCATCGCCTACAGCGTGAAGCCCGCCGCGACCGCATCGTCGTGGAACATGCGTACGGTCTCCAGCGAATACTGCTCGAGGCTCTTGCCCAGACAGTCGAGCTTCTTCAGCAGATCGTGGGTGATCGTGATGATGTGGCACCCGATTCGATCGGCCTGGACCAGGTTGAGTATCTCTCGCGGCGATGCCCAGATCAGCTCGGCGCGGGGCGCCTGCTCCATGATCTCCAGCGAGCGCACCATGATCGGAATCGGATCGACGCCGGCGTCGGCTATCCGCCCGGCGAAGACCGAGATATTCGAGGGGGCGCCGTCCATCACCGCGGCCGTGATCAACTCAACCTGAGCAGTGGTGAACAGCGCTGTGACATTCACCTTCACGCCTTGCTCGGAGAGCTCGCGTATCAGTGACGCGAGCGATTCACCTTTAGTCGTGGTGATCGGAACCTTGACGTAGACGTTCTCCCCCCATCCGGCAATCAGCAGCGCCTGGCGCCGGATCTCATCGGGGTCGTCTGCGAAAACCTCAAAGGAGACAGGGTGACTCGTAACCCGCTCGAGCAAATCGTGAGCAAACTCGGCGTAGCGAGTCAGGCCCGCCTTGCGCATCAATGTGGGGTTAGTGGTGAACCCCTTGATACGTGGATCGTCCGCGAGCGCCAAGATGCTCTCGAGGTCAGCTCCGTCGGCGAAAATTCGTGTAGAGATCTGATCTATCACTGGTCACTCCAACCCGCGAGCAACCATACCAACGCCCTATTTTCATCTAAATGTTTCTATATCACCCCGGCGCGTTATTGCTGCATTTTGAGCACTTCGCGCGATATTCTCTCAGCGTTACTGTCTCCGACTGTGCACGCATCGATTATTTTTGCGACACCCTCAGGTAGAGCTGTTGCATTGAGGTCGGGTCGGATCTGGCTGTGACGCTTGTGAGCGCTGCCGGGATAGTCGATCAGCAGTGTGCGAGTACCGGCGGCCCGCCCCGCGCCGACGTCGGCATCTGTGTCCCCCACCATCCAGGACGCGCCGAGATCGATCTGCAGCGCCGCGGCGAGCTCGAGCAGCATTCCGGGCGCCGGCTTACGGCACGCGCACCGTCCCGCGAGCTCCGGCACGATCCCATCGGGATGGTGCAGGCATAGACGTGAGGCGGCGAGGTGTATCCCCTCGCGCGCCAGCAACTCGAGGACTCGCGCATGAACCGCCGCCAGCTGCCGCGTTGACACCGAGCCCTTGGCGGCGGCCGGCTGATTTGAGACACAGACGAGCACCGCGCCCGCTCGCTGAAGCCGGCCTAGCGCCGCGCCGACCCCCGCGACGAGTCGCACGTCCTCGACCTTCAATGGCGACTCACAGGCGCGCGCGGCGGCGTCGTAGACGAGCTCGTTGAGGACGCCGTCCCTGTCGAGGAAGACAGCGCAGGCGCCGCTCACGGCGCCGCGTGAGCGGCGAGCGACTCCCAGTGAGCCTGTCGGGCGGCGAGGTCGGGGTGCGAGACCAGCGCGTGCCACACCACTGCCTGGAAGGACTCGACCAGCGGCGTGCGCAACGCCGGCGGCGGGTCGATCAGAACTGCGACATCGGCGAGCTCGGCCAGCGTGCCACCCGGGGCACCGGTGATTCCGAAGATCGCCGCGCCGGCCGTGCGTGCGGCCTCCATCGCGCTCACGAGGTTGATCGACACACCTCGCTCACGCGAGCCGCCGCCGACCGAGAAGACGAGCAGGGCATCGCGTGCGGACAGCCGCGAGACCTCCAGCCACGCGCTGAGCGAGGACTCCCAGCCGTCGTCGTTGACCCGTGCGGTGAGCTCCGAGACGTTGTCGGTCGGGGCGTAGCTCTCGATCAGGCAGAGCTTGCGAAAGTCGTTGACGGCGTGCGAGGCATGGCCGGCGCCGCCGCCGACCCCCAGGATGAACAGTCGTCCGCCACGCTCGCGCACCCGCGCGAGACCCTGCGCCATCGTGTCCAGCAGCGCCGGGTCGATCGCCTGCGCGATCTCCGCGGCGGCGGCGAGATAGCTGGCGCTGTGATCGTGCTCGCCCTGACTCATCGGCTCGATGGTAGTCGGCTGCTCGGGGCGATCCCGAAGATTGGGAGAATCGTTTTCGACTGGTCGGCCCGGTCTCCGCGCGAGCGAGCGGATCGTCGCCCGCGACCCGCCGGCGATCCGCTCGCCGCCATCGGTCCCGCCTACAATGGGCCGCCCGTGACGGCCTTGGAGCGACATCCACTGATCCCGCCGCGCAAGGTCGACCCTCAGCAGGCGCTGCCGGCCCTGGAGGAGGAGGTGCTGCACCGCTGGCGCGAGCGCGATGTCTTCGCACAATCGCTGCGGATGCGGGAGGGCGCCGAGCCGTGGGTCTTCTATGAGGGGCCGCCGACGGCCAACGGACGCCCGGGCTCCCACCACGTGCTCTCGCGTGTCTTCAAGGACATATACCCCCGCTACAAGACGATGCGTGGCCACCGCGTCGAGCGCAAGGGCGGCTGGGACTGCCACGGCCTGCCCGTGGAGATCGCGGTCGAGCAACAGCTCGGCATCTCCTCGAAGGCCGAGATCGAGGAGTACGGGATCGAGCGGTTCAACGCGAAGTGCCGCGAGTCGGTGTTCACCTACCTCGAGGAGTGGAATCGCCTCACGGAGCGGATCGGCTTCTGGATCGACCTGGACGACGCCTACCGGACACTGGACGAGTCCTATATCGAGTCGGTCTGGTGGGCACTCGCCGAGATCGATCGGCGGGGCCTGCTCTACGAGGGGCACAAGGTCGTGCCGTTCTGCACGCGCTGCGGCACGGCGCTCTCCTCGCACGAGGTCGCACTCGGCTACCGCGACGTGGTCGATCGCGCGGTCTACGTGCGTCTGCCGCTGCGCCCGCCCGCGGATACGCGCGAGCGCAGCGTCGGCGCGGGCGACGCGCTGTTGATCTGGACGACGACGCCGTGGACGTTGCCGGGCAACGTCGCGGTGGCGGTGGGCGCAGACATCGAGTACGTGCGCGCTCGCTACCGGGGCGAGACGCTGATTCTCGCGGCGGCGCTCGTCGAGCGGGTGCTCGGCGAGGAGGCCGAGATCCTCGATCGGTTCCCCGGCAGCGCACTGCTCGGGCTTACCTATGAGGGGCCGATCTTCGCGACGGGCTCGAGCGGCCCCTTTCCGATCGTCGCCGGTGACTTCGTGAACGTCGAGGACGGCACCGGCATCGTGCACCTCGCGCCGGCTTTCGGCGAAGACGACTTCGACGCGGCGCTGGCCAATGGCTTGTTCGACCCCGCCGATCCTCAGACGCTCTTCAACCCGGTCCGGCGCGACGGTACCTATGACGGACGCGTGCGCGGCCATGACGGGCGCTCCTTCGAGGGGCGCTACGTCAAGGACCCCGCGCTGACCGAGGAGCTGGTCGCCGAGCTCAACCGGCACGGGCTGCTGTTTCGGGTGGGCGACTACGAGCACAGCTATCCGCACTGCTGGCGGTGCGGCACGCCGCTGATCTACTACGCGAAGGCCAGCTGGTACATCCGCACGACCGCGGTGCGCGAGCGGATGCTGGAGGTAAACGAGACCGTCGCCTGGCACCCGCCCCACATCAAGCACGGGCGCTTCGGGGACTGGCTGCAGAACAACGTCGACTGGGCGCTCTCGCGCGAGCGCTACTGGGGCACGCCGTTGCCGATCTGGCGCTGCCCGACGGGCCACGTGCTCACGGTCGGCTCGTTCGCCGAGCTGCGTGAGCGCTCGGGCCGCACCCTCGCCGACCACCACCGCCCGTACGTGGACGAGATCGAGCTTCCCTGCCCGCAGTGTGCGCAGGCGATGCGCCGCGTGCCCGAGGTGATCGACGTCTGGTTTGACTCCGGGGCGATGCCGTTCGCTCAGCACCACGCGCCGCTCGAGCACGAGCAGCGTTTCCGCGAGCGCTTCCCGGCGGACTTCGTGTGCGAGGCCCTAGATCAGACGCGTGGCTGGTTCTACTCGCTGCTTGCGGTCTCGACGCTGCTGTTCGACGCGTCGCCCTACCGCAACGTCGTGTGCCTCGGGCTGATTCTCGATGCCGAGGGCCAGAAGATGTCGAAGTCCAAGGGCAACGCGGTCGAGCCGTGGCAGGTGATCGAGACCTATGGCGCGGATGCGTTTCGCTGGTACTTCTTCACGTCCAAGCAGCCTTGGGACGGCTACCGCTTCTCGCAGGAGACGATCGCGGACGGAGTGCGGCTGTTCCTCAAGCAGCTCTGGAGCACTTACTTCTTCTACGTCCTATATGCGCACGCGAACACCGAGCGGCTGAGCGCCGTCACGGAGGAGCCGGACTTCGCTGCGACCGAGTCCACGGTCGCAGCGGACGCAGATCTCGACCGCTGGGCGCTCTCGGTCACGACCGCGACCGCGCAACTCGTGACGGACAGGCTGGACGCCTACGACGCGACCGGCGCCGGGCGCGCGATCGCCGAACTCGTCGACGAGCTGTCGAACTGGTACGTGCGCCGCTCGCGCCGGCGCTTCTGGGACGGCGACCCGCAGGCATTTCAGACGTTGCGCCACTGCCTGTTGACGATCTCGAGGCTGCTCGCGCCGTTCTGCCCGTTCATCGCCGACGAGCTCTACGACAACCTTGATGGGACCCTTGCAAGCGTCCACCTCTGTGATTTCCCGACCGCCGCGGACCTCGCCCCTCGCGATCTGGAGCTCGAGGAGGCGATGGCCATCGCGCGCCAGACTGTGCGCCTTGGGTTGGCCGCCCGCGGCCAGGCGAAGATCAAGGTGCGCCAGCCGTTGCGTGAGGCGGTCGTCGTCGCCGCCGGTCGCGAGCGCGCCGCGATCGAGCGCCTCGCGGACACCGTGCGCGAGGAGCTCAACGTGCGCCAGATCCGGTTCGTATCGGGCGCGCAGGAGCTGGGCGGCTACGAGGTGAAGGCCAACTACCGGCGCCTCGGACCGCTCTTCGGCAAGCAGATGCCACTGGTCGCACAGGCGATCGCGGCGCTGGATCCAGCGCAGGTCGCCCTCGCGCTGCAGGCCGAGGACGACGCCGAGACCCACCTCGGCATCTCGGTCGCGGGCCACGAGCACACGCTCACCGCGCAGGACGTGATTCTCACGATGCGGGCCCCCGAGGGCTACAGCGTCGAGCGCGAAGGCGCCCATGCGGTCGCGCTCGATCTGACGATCGACGACGAGCTGCGTCGCGACGGGCGCGCGCGCGAGATCGTGCGCGCCGTGCAGAACGCCCGCAAGAACGCGGGCCTGGCGATCGAGGACCGCATCGAGCTGTGGTTGTCCGGCGACGCGGCGCTGATCGACGCCGCGAGCGAGCACGCCGCGAGCCTTGCGGCGGAGACCCTTGCGACCAGCCTGTCACTCGAGGACGGCGACGATGCCACGGCGAGCCACCGCGAGCACGTCAGTATCGACGGCCTGTCGCTCACTATCGCCCTGATGCGCCCCGCGCAGGACTAGCCGGGGCTGCCTGCCGGGCAGGGCTAACCCACCGAGCAGGGCTGACCCACCGAGCAGGGCTAACCGGGGCTACCCGCCGAGCAACGCTAGCCAGGGTTGCCCGCCGCGCCCTCGCGCGGATGCGCGGCGCGGCGGCGGATCAGCAGCGCCACGAACAGCGCGATCAGCGAGATCACTCCCACCAGCGAGAGGACGCGCCCCAGCACCAATGGTGGGCCGCTGGCCGTGCTGAGCGTTATCACCTCGGTCGGCCTGTGGTTGGCGCTCGCCGCCGACGCACGAGCGCTCGGCCCGATTTCAAGCACATCGTTGTCCGCGGGATCGACGCCGACGATCTTCGCGCCGCCGACGTGCACCAGTTCGGGGCCACCACCGATGTTGGTGTAGACCAGCTCCCCCGGGCGCAGGTGCACGACCTTGGAGATGTGATTATCGTGGATCGCCGCCGCTGGGAAGATCACTTCAACCGGCTTGCCCCTGTCGACGAAGTGCGGCAGGCTGCCGTCGGTGTAGTCGGTCAGGATCCGTTCGGTGAATTCCGATTTGAACGGCGATCGAATCACAGCCTGGCGACTCTGCCCGTGCGGATAGGCTCCGGTCTGCTGCACCGCGCCGGCGAGCGCCACGATCAGAATCGGCGCCAGCATCCACCTCCAGCTCCGGATGCGCGGCGTGCCGCTCCTGATCGCGACCAGGCAGACCAGCACGGCGCCGCTCACGGCCAGGATCACATAGCTCTCCAGACGGTAGGCGAACTGCAGGATCGCGTAGGGCTTCGGCAGCGCCAGTATCAGCCCGGCGTGAGTCATGACCACGATCATCAGAGTCGCCGCGGCAGCGCAGATCAGCAGCAGCCTCACCCACGCTCCGCGCAGGCCGCCAAACCAGCAGATCAGGATGCCGATCAATGACCACGCCATCGCCAGGAGCGGCAGCGAGAGCACGAACTCGTTACCGGGCGTCGCGGTTACGCGCGAGAGCGCGAAGAGATTGTTGGCCGATACGAGGTTCATGGTCGCCCGCAACGTGAACCTCCAATAGGAGTACTCGACACCGACCTGCGTGTGTGACTGGTACACGAGGGTCGGCAGCAGGAACCAGGCGCTCACCAGGAAGGCGGGGATGACTACGCTCGCGACGCGCAGCAGCCCGCGTCGGGTCAACCAGCGCCGCGCGTCGGGAACGCAGCAGGCGGCGGCCAATCCGACCAGCGCTATCAATGTCGAGCCCCAGATCAGAGTGAGGCTGTGACTTCCGCAGAACACAATGCTGCTGGCCGCCAGCGCGAGCGCCGGCCAGGCGCGCAGTCGATCCGCTCGCAGGACGCTCAACCCGGAGGCGATCAGGAGCGGCATCATCGAGACCCCGATGAACTCAGGCAGGTCGCCACGCGCGTAGATCAGGGTCAGATAGTAGGCCGAGGTGATGAAGACAACGCCCGGTACATGCGCCCACCAGGCGCCCAGGCCGGCCGCCCGAGCCATCCAGTACCAGCCGCCATACGCGGCGGCGAAGCCCAGCAGGTAAATGAGCACATACGTTTCAATCGGGGCATTGCCCAGCAGCAGTGACAGCGCGCCGCCGAGAACGTAAAGCGTGCCGCCATAGAAGGCGTACTCCGGGTAGAACACGGAGTAGGTGGCGTTGAGGAACAGCGTCGGGTGGTAGTTGTCGCGCAGCGCAAGGCTCTGGTTCCACATGAACCACAGGTGATGCGCCCAGTCTTCGTTGAAATCGCCGTTGGTGAACAGCATCGGCCACGCGAGCACGCCGATCAGCAGCAGCGGGGCGCCGATCAGCGCGGCCGTCCGTGCCGTGCGGCCAACCGACATGCGGCGCCCGGCCCCCACCACTCGACGTACTGGGCCGGTAACGAAGACGCGGTGTAGCGACGATTCACTCTGCATGACGGGCGCGCCGAAGCGGAGCTCCGCGGATCGCCAGCACAATCAACTCACAGATCAGGAAAATCACCGCGCCGATGCTGAGAAGCCGCCCCAGCACCACCGGCAGTCCGTTCGCCGGGCTGATCGAGAGCACCTCGGTGGGCGGCGATCCGCGTCCGTTCGCGGCGGTCTTCGCCGAGCCGCCGCTGCTCGGCTCGATTTCCAGGACATCGTTGCCTTCCAGGCTGATGCCGATGATCCTTGCGCCCGTGACGTGCACCAGTTCGGGGCCACCGCCAATGTTTGAGTAAACGACGTGGCCCGGCTGCACATGTATGACTTTGGATGCGCGACCGTCATGCACCGATGCGACGGGAAAGTCGATTTCCTGTGGGCGCGCGCCGCGATAGGGGAGAAAGCCAAGGTTGGAGTCCTGGTAGTCGGTCCAACCTTCTTCTCTCGGCGTGGGCGTAGCGCTCGGCCTGGTGTATGTCTGGCGGCTGCCGCTCTGGTGCGGATAGGCGTCGGTCTGCTGGATCGCACCGACCACTCCGACGAGCAGGATGGGCGCCAGCATGTACGTCCAGATCCGCGTGCGGCCGTTATCGCTCTGCGCCAGTACGAGCACCGCGAGGACCGTGGCGCTGAGCCCCAGCAGCACGTAGCTCTCCAAGCGATAGACGAACTGCAGAATCGCGTAGGGACGCGGAAGCGCGAGGATGATGCCGGCGTGCGTCATCACGATCGTCATCAACACCGTCACGCCGGCGCAGATCACGAGCATTCTCGCCCACGGTCCGCGTAGACCCTTACGCAGTGACATCGGGAGGCTCACGAGCACCCAGCCGATGACGAGCACCGGCAGCGACAACGCGAAGTCGCCGCCCGGAAGGATGAATGACGCGCGCGAGAGGGTGAACAGCTTGGGAGCGGCGACCATGAACATGTCGTCCCTCAGCAGCAATCGCCAAAAGGGGTATCTGTGACTGATGGCCGTGTGTGTCTCGTAGGCGATCGTCGGCAGCAGAAACCAGGCGCTGACCAGCAGCGCGGGAACGACGAGGGCCGCCACGCGTAGCACCGCGCGCGGCTTCAGCCAGCCTCGCGTCTGCGGAATGCACGCGAGGACCATCAGGCCCGTCAGCACCATCACCGTGGACCCCCAGACGATCGTCAAGCTGTGCGCGCCGCCGAACACGACGGCGCTTGCGGCCAGCGCAAGCGACGGCCAGGGACGCAGCTGCTCGGCGCGCAGGACGCTCAGTCCCGAGGCGATCAGGAGCGGGATCACAGAGACGGCGATGAACTCGGGCCAGTCGCCGCGCGCGTAGATCAGGGTGATGTAGTAGGAGGATGTGATGAAGACGAGGCCCGGGGCCTGCGCCCGCCAGCGTCCGAGGCCCGCCATCCGTCCCAGCCAGTACCAGCCTCCATACGCCGCCGCGAAACCCATCAAATAGGTGGATACGTAGGCCGCGATCGGCGCTTCGCCGAGCAGCAACGAAAGGGTTCCGGCGATCGCGTAGATCGTGCCTCCGTAGAACGCATACTGCGGGTAGAGCACCGCATGGGAGTAGTCGAGAAAGAGGCTCGGGTGGTGATCGAAGCGGATCGACTGGCTCTGGTGCCAGATCAGCCAGAGGTGGTGAGTCCAATCTCCATTCAGAGTGGCATCGGTGAACAGCAACGGCCACGCGAGCACGCCGATCAGCAGCGCCGGCGCCCCCACGAGCAGCGCCGCGCGCGACGCGTGGCCAATTGAGACTCGCCGGACGGGGCCGATCGCGAGCCGCGAAAGCGATGGTTCACGCTGCACGGCGCGAACCATAGCCCTGCCGTCAGGAGCGACTGAATCTACCCGCTCGCCCGCAGGCGAGCACCGGAATGTAGGCTCCCATGCAGGCGATTGGGCCTCATCATCGAGGACCGAATGTCTCCGACCGCCCGCGCCGGCGGCGGCTCTTCAAGCCGCTCCGGCCGGGCACTTCGAAGTAAGAGCCGACTCAGACGAGCGCGGGAAGCCGGCTCAGACGAGCGCGGGCTCGAGCTCGGCCTCGAGCTTCTTCTTCGGATAGGCGCCGACCACGGTCTTGACCGGCTCGCCGGCCTTGAACAGAATCATGGTGGGGATCGAGAGCACCTGGAAGCTGGCCGCGGTCTGCTGGTTCTCGTCGACGTTGAGCTTGACGATTCGCAGATCGGAGCGCTCCTGCGCGATCTCCTCGAGCACCGGCGCGACGACGCGGCAGGGCCCGCACCAAGGAGCCCAGAAGTCGACGAGCACCGGGGTCTCCGACTCGAGGACCTCTGCCTGGAAGTTCGCGTCGGTGACTTCGCTCAGATTGCCTGCCATTGTGTCTCCCTTCGTCGCCTTGTGCCCGTTGTGCGGGGCCTCGCCACGCCGGTACGGACCGCTCAGTCCGAAACCCGGCTTACCCCTCACTATACAAAGTAAAGGAAGCGTTCTCGGATGGGGGACTGGGCGTGTCCTCGCCCGCGCTCGCAGGCCGCAGCGTGACGGGTGGAGGCTGACGTCCGAGGCGCAATTGCGGCACGAGCCACATCGCCTCGACCGCGATGCGCCAGGACATCTTGCTCTGGCCGCGTTGGCGGTCGCGAAAGACGATCGGGACCTCAGCGACGTGGTAGCCGGCGCGCACCGCGCGGTAGGTGAGCTCGACCTGGAAGGCGTACCCCTGTGAGCGGACACTGTCGAAGTGGATGGCCTGCAGCACCTCGCGGCGGAAGCACTTGAAGCCTCCCGTGAGATCGCGGACGGCGAGACCGAGGACGATCCGCGCATAGGTCGAGCCGCCCTCGCTAATCAGGCGGCGCAGCAGGCCCCAATCGCTGACGCCGCCACCGGCGACGTAGCGAGAGCCGAGCGCGAGATCGGCTCCACGCTCGATCGCCTGCAGCAGGCGAGCGAGGTCGGCGGGATCGTGGGAGAAGTCGGAGTCCATCTCGAGCACGAAGGCGGCGCCGTGCCGCAGGGCGTGGCGGAAGCCCGCGAGGTAGGCCGGCCCGATGCCTTCCTTGACGGTGCGGTGCAGCACCTGCAACCAAGAGTGCTCGACGGCCAGTCGATCGGCGATCTCGCCGGTGCCGTCGGGCGAGCCGTCATCGACGACGAGCACGCGAAAGCCCTCGCACGGAGCGCGGGCGAGCGCGTCGGCGGCGGCGAGCACGATGGCCTCGATGTTCTCGGCCTCGTTGTAGGTGGGCAGTATCAGCCAGGCGATGCCGTCCATCAGCACCTTGAACCCTAGAGCGTGCGCCCGCGGACGCGCTGCACCACCTGACCGGCGCCCCGGCGATGCGGCCCGCGCGGCATCCTCGCGGCCGCTCGGGCACCCTGTTTAGGACCGTGACCGCCGAGCTGCCCAATTCCGCGATCGCCGACGCCCTCGAGGAGCTCGGGGACCTGTACGAGCTCGACGGGGCGATCGTGCACCGGGTGCTGGCCTACAGGACGGCCGCCAGGACGGTGCGCGAGGCCGCGGTCTCGGTGGCTGCGCTCGCGCGGGCGGGTCGCGCGACGGAGCTCGCCGGTATCGGCAAGACACTTCAGGAGAAGATCCTGGCACTGCTCGACAGTGGCGCGATCCCGGCGGCGGAGCGACTGCGAGCGAAGTTCCCGCCGGGGCTGATCGCGTTGACGCACCTGCCCGGCCTGGGACCCAAGCGCGCGCGCCTGCTGTACGACGAGCTCGGCATCGACTCGCTGCAGGCGCTGCGCGAAGCCGCGCTGGGACAGCGCCTGCGGACCGTCAAGCGCCTCGGCGCGAAGTTCGAGGAGAGCATGCTGGCGGCGCTCGACGCGCTGCCCGGCGAGGACGGCGCGGCAGCCGGCCTGCAGGGCGTGCCTCCGCGCTCGCGGCGACTGCTGCTGCCGGCCGCGATCGAGCTGGGCGAGGCGCTCGCGGGCTCCCTGCGCGAGCGCGGCCCCGAGGATGCGTACGTTCAGCTCGCCGGGTCGGCGCGCCGCGGAGCTGAGAGCGTGAAGGATCTCGACCTCGTCGCAGTCACCGCTCGGCCCGAGCTGCTGGCGGGCTCGCTGGCGAGCTTGGAGCAGATTGAGGCGGTGTCCTCCAGCAGCGAGAGCGGCGCACGCGGGCGCACCCACTCGGGCGTCGCGGTCGATCTGCGGATCGCCGCTCCCGAGCAGCTCGGCAACCTGCTGCAGCACTTCACGGGTTCCGGCGCGCACAACGCGGCGCTGCGGGCGCTTGCGGTACGCCGCGGCCAGCACGTCTCGGAGTACGGGATCCTCGATGACGCCACCGCCGCGACGCGCGTCTGTACGACCGAGGCTGAGGTCTACGACGCGCTGGGGCTCGCCTACATCGAGCCGGAGTTGCGCGAAGGCCGTGGCGAGCTGGAGGGTGAGCAGCCGAACCTGATCGAGCTGAGCGACATCCGGGGAGACCTCCACTGCCACACGATCGCCTCCGACGGGAAGGCGACGATCGCGGAGATGGCACAGGCGGCGCGCGCGCTGGGCTACGAGTACCTGGCGATCACCGATCACTCGGCCTCGCACGGCTTCGGCAACGACGTCTCACCCGCACAGCTGCGCCGGCAGATCGAGCGCATCGAGGAGGTCGACACGAGCCTGCCCGGTATGCGGCTGCTGGCGGGTAGCGAGGTGAACATCCTGCCGGATGGGTCGCTGGACTACGAGGACGAGCTGCTGGCGCAGCTGGACTGGGTCGTGGCGAGCGTCCACACGGCCTTCGGCATGAGCGAGCAACGGATGACGGAGCGGATGATCGCGGCGATCGAGCACCCGCTGGTCGACGCGATTGGCCACCCCACGGGCCGCCTGATCGAGCGCCGCGAGCCCTATGCGCTCGATCTGGAGGCGGTCTTCGCGGCGGCGGCGCGAACCGGGACGCTGCTCGAGATCAACGCGAACCCGGATCGCCGCGACCTGTCCGAGACACACGCACGCGCCGCCGTCGCGGCGGGCGTGAAGCTCGTCATCGACTCCGATGCGCACCGCGTGCAGACGTTGTCGAACATGCGCTGGGGGGTTCTGACGGCGCGGCGCGGCTGGCTTGGTGGCGCCGATGTCGCGAACACCCGTGGCTGGCAGGAGCTCGAGCGGCTGCGCAAACGCGCCCGATAGGCAAGACCGACCTGCGAGTGACTCCAATAGCTTGATTCCTGTCCGTGGCATGCTTCGGCTCTATCGGCGAACGGCTATGAGGATGGGGCTCTGTGCGGCGCACGTGCGCGATCACTGGTGCAGGTGGATATGTGGGCTCGTGCATCGCGAGAGAGCTCGCGAGCGCGGGCTGGGAGATCAGAGCGCTGTCCCACAGCGCGCCGAGTGCGAGACAATCTCAGCTCACTGAGATGCGCTTCGAGCTGGCGCGCGAACCCTCGCCGCAGCTGCTCGAAGGTGTCGACGCGTTGGTGCACGCGGCCTACGACTTCAGCCCGACCCGCTGGAGCGACATCAGGCAGGTGAACGTCGAGGGGTCGCGGCGCCTCTTCGCCGCCGCTCGCCGCGCGGCGGTCGGTCGCATCGTGCTCCTCAGCACGGTCGCGGCGTACCCCGGCGCGCGCTCGAAGTACGGACGCGCGAAGCTAGAGATCGAGCGCGCGGCGGTCGAGGCCGGCGCGGCGATCGTGCGTCCGGGGCTGGTGTGGGGACCGCGCGGCGCTTCGATCCTCGGCGCCCTGCAACGTGCGGTCGAGCACCTGCCACTGGTACCGCTGCTGGTCCCGCCCGAGCTGGAGCTCAGCGCGGTGCACGAGGACGACCTCGCGGCGCTCGTCGAGCGCCTGCTCGCGAGTTGGCCGGAGGGCTCGGGCAAGCTGCTCGTCGCGGCGTCGGGAGCGACGCTCACCTTCGGCGAGCTCCTGCGTCGGCTTGCCTTGCGCGCCGGCAGACGACCCCGGCTCGTGCGGTTCCCGTGGCGGCTGGCATGGCTCGGACTGCGCGCGCTCGAGCTTGTCGGCGCGGCACCGTTCCGCAGCGACAGCCTGTTGAGCCTCGCGACCGCCGACGGCGACCCGTTCGCTCGTGCGACCGACTGGCCCGATCGCTACGGCGTGCGCTTCCGTCCCTACCCGGCGGCATGACGATCGCGATCCTCGACTCGGGGTCGGCGGCATGACGATCGCGATCCTCGGCTCGGGGCCGGCGGGCGTGGCCGCGGCGCAGGCACTCGCCGATAGCGGTCTGCCGGTCACCCTCCTGGATGCCGGGGACCGGATCGAGGCGGGGCGCATGGATGCCTTCGCCGCGCTCGCGCAATCCGAGCCCGAGCGCTGGCCGCCCGAGCTTGCACGCAGCGCGCGTGAGGGCTTCACGGTCGGCATCGGACACGTGCCGCTCAAGCCCGCATACGGCTCGCTTTTCCCCTACGCGCTCGATGACCCGGACCTGCCGGTGGCGCGTGAGCGCGTCGAGGCGCTGCCCTCGCTCGCCTACGGCGGCTTGAGCAACTCCTGGGGCGCCTCGGTCCTGCCGTTCCGCCAGCGCGATATCGCGGACTGGCCGGTATCGCTCGCGGAGCTCAGGCCGCATTACGAAGCCGTGCTGCGCTTCGTGCCGCTCGCGGCGCGGCACGATGAGCTCGCCGAAACGCTGCCGCTGTACACCGACTCTCCCAGCCCGCTGCGACGCGCCCTGCAGGCCGAGGTGCTGCTGGGTCACCTGCGTCGGCATTCGACCACGCTGCGCGCCGCCGGCTTCACCTTCGGCGCCGCGCGACTGGCGGTGAGCGCCGCGCCGGACGATCCGCGCCACTGCCGCTACAGCGGCATGTGCTTGCACGGCTGTCCGTACGGCTCGATCTACAACGCCACTCACACACTCGACTCGCTCGTGAGGGAAGCCAGGATCGACTACCGCGGCAACCTCTACGTCGATCGCTTGAGCGAGGCCGACGGATCGGTGAGGATCGACTTTCACGACCGCCGCTCGCCGGCGCGGACCGGCAGCATGACCGCCTCGCGCGTACTCGTCGCATGCGGCGCGATCTCATCGACGCGCCTCGTCCTCGACTCGTTGGGACTGCGCCGCACGAGCACCCGTCTGCGCGACAGCCAGTACTTCGTGATCCCGATGCTCGCGCGACGCAGCACGCCGGTGAGCGTCGCGACGCAGGGGAACACCCTGGCCGGGGTGTTCGTCGAGCTCGAAGACCCGCGGATCGCCGCGCGCTCGGTGCACCTACAGCTCTACGGATACAACGATCTGCTGCTGCAGGCCGCGACGGGAGCGATCCCGCTGGACTCGATGCGCATCGAGCGGCTGCTGAGACCGCTGCTCGGACGGCTGTTCACGATTCAGGGATACCTGCACTCCGAGGACTCGCCGGGACTCTCGATCGAGCTCGCGGCGAGCGGCATTCGCCTCGTCGGCGACGACGGCGCCCTCGCAGCCATCCGCATCCGGCGACTCGTGCGCCGGCTCGCCGCGGCCGGCCGCGACCTCGGCATGCTGCCGCTGCCCCAGCTCGTACAGATTGGGCTTCCCGGCAAGAGCAATCATCTCGGCGGCTCCTTCCCGATGCGCGCAGATCCGCGATCGGGCGAGACCGACACGCTGGGGCGCCCACACGCTTGGCGGCGGGTGCACATAGTGGACGCTTCGATCTTCCCGTCCGTGCCCGCTACGACGATCACGCTTTCGGTGATGGCGAATGCACACCGCATCGCTACCGCCGTCGCCGCCGCCGAGATCGCGAGCCACAGCGGATGAGCGGAGCGCAGACCGGCAGGATCGGCGCGGCACCGCTGTACGCGCGCATCAAAGGCCTCGACCGCGTCGACGTGGCGACCCACGGCACGTTCCTGCTGATGGTCCTCTTCTATATCTGGATCGCCGCGACATCGCTGCCGCTCGGGTTGCATAACGGACAGGCCGACCCATACAACCTGCTCACCCGTGCCTTTCTACATTTTCACCTCTGGATAGCTCAAGCGCCATCGGAACTACAGCATCTGGCAAACCCCTACGAACCAGCGCAAAATGCAAAAGTGACAGCTGAGTATGCGATTCACGACTTCGTCCTCTACAAAGGGCGCCTGTATCTGACTTGGGGTCCCGCGCCGGCGATCGTCCTGCTCGTGCCGATGCACCTGCTCGGCCTTGCGCCGTCGCCCAGCTTCACCGTGCTGATCTTCTCGGTCGTCGGCCTCGGCTTCGCGCTGGCCGCGCTGCGCGTGCTGTTGCGCAAGGTCGGCGATCCCCCGCTCTGGATGTGTACCCTTTCGGCACTGGCGCTCGCGATCTCGTCGATCGTCCCATTTCTGCTGCGACGTCCGGCCGTCTACGAGGAGGCGATCGCGGGCGGGTACTGCTTTGCGATGATCGGCATCTGGCTGGCGCTGTCGGCGGTCTCCGCGCGGCGGGCGTCGTTGAGACGCCTGGCGCTCATGAGCCTCTGCTTTGGCTTGGCGGCCGGCTCGCGACCGACGCTGGGGCTCCTGGCGGTGCTGCTGGTGCCGGTCTATCTGGCAATTCGCGGGACACGCGCGCGCCGCGGGCTGCTGCTTGCCTTGCTGGCGCCGATCGGCATCTGCTTCGTACTACTGCTCGCCTATAACGAGGCGCGCTTCGGTGGACTGCTGGAAGTCGGCGTGAAATACCAGCTCGCCGGCTACAACCCCCAAACCACCCAGTTCGCGAGCCTGCGCTACCTCCTACCCGGCCTGTGGTTCTACGGCGTGAACCCACCGCACCCGAACATCCTCTTTCCCTTCATCACACTCGGCCCACCACCGCTCCTGTATCCGCTGCAATTGCCGGCGGATTATGTGAAACCGGAGATCACGGGCGGGCTGTTGCCGATGGAGCCGATCGTCCTCTTGCTATTCGCGGCACCCTGGGTCTGGCGGCGCCGCCGCGCGCCGCTCGGCTCGCTGGCGCTGCCGCTCCTGCTGCTCCCCTGCATCGGCCTAGCGATCATGCTGTTCGTCTCCTACCAGATTCCATCGGCGACGGAGCGCTACGCGGCCGATTTCTCGACGCTCTTCATGTTCGGCGCGCTCGCCGTGTGGCTGGCCCTGTACGCGAGGACTCACGGCACCCGTCGGCGCCTGCTGAGCATTGCCGGCGCGATCCTCCTCACCTGGGGATGCATCGTCGGCGTGGCCGTCAGCTTTGTCGGCTATTCAAATCGCCTTGCGATCGCAAACCCGGGCACGTGGAAAACCTTGCAGCAGGCCTTCTCGCCGTTCTCGACGGCGCTTGCGAGCGCCGCCGGACATCCGATCCTGGCTGAAGCCGAAGGACTCACCTTCCACCAAACCGCCATGCCGGGCTATGGCAGCCTCGGCGCCACCGTCAAACTCGGCTGGATATTCCAGAATGAAAATGCGCATCTCACGATCGTTTCACCTGATACGCGCACCGCGACCCTACAGGGAACGGTGACTCCCGGCTACCTACCGTCGGGTGGCGTCAGGATCGTATTGGGCGCCGGCGCCTCCGCGCTGCTGATCAAAGACCCGGGGCATCCAAGCTCGACCTACTCGGTGCCGGGCGGCGGCGGCGCATTTGTCATACCTGTGCAACTCAAGCCCGGGCTCAATCATTTGACCCTTAGACCGCTAAGCAACACCTCCCAGCGCGGCGCGCGCGTGCCGCCCGGCGCCCGGCAGTTGCTGGTCTTCAAAAATCTAACCCTCGCCGCCGGCTGATGAGCGGCGAGCTACGCATCGCCGTGATCGGGCTCGGGCTGATCGGGCGCCGACGCGCAGAGGCGCTGCAACGTATCGACGGCGCGCGGCTCGCAGCCACCGTCGACCCGGCGAGCGCGCAGTCGGATCTGCCAGCGCCGCACTACGCGGCGCTCGCAGAGCTTGCCGCTGACAGCTACGACGCGGCGGTGGTGGCGGTTCCGCACGATCAAGCGTGCGGCCTAGCGGCCGGGATCCTGGAAAGCGGGCGGCCGGTGCTCATCGAGAAGCCGCTCGGCCTACGCGGCAGCGAGGCGCGCGCCCTCGAGGCGCTTGCGGAGCGCGTCCCGGCGCCGAGCTTCGTCGGTTACAACTATCGCTACCTGCCGGCTATCAACGAGCTACTACGCGTCGTCAGCGCCGGCGAGCTCGGCGAGCTGCGCAACCTCGACATGCTGGTGGGACACGGCGGACATCCGACGTCGGCCGCGAGCTGGAAGCTGGATCCGATGCGCGCCGGCGGCGGCGTACTGCTGGACCCCGGCGTTCACATGCTCGACCTGCTCTCGCGGCTGGCCCCGGCGGCGCGCTGCACGGCCGTGGAGGCGACTCGCGGCTTCTGGCCGACGGGGATCGAGGAGGACGCCCTCGCGACCTTCCGCGCGGAGCGTCTGATCGCCACCGTGCGCGTCTCGCACATTCACTGGGTCAACACCTTCCGCGTCGAAGCCTTTGGCGAGCAGGGATACGCGATCGCCGAGGGCCGTGGCGGTAACTACGGGGCCATCACCCTGCGACTCGGTCGCCGCTGGGGCTGGACCCGTCCGCACGCGGCGAGCCAGCGCGACTCCGAGGATGCCAAGGACTTCGGCACGCATGACGACAGCCTGCACGACGAGCTGGCCGACGTCGTGGCTCGTTGGCGCGGTGCGCGGGGGCAGACCGCCGAGCTCGGGCCGACACCGGCGACGATGACGGAGGCTCGACACATCACCGAGTTATGCGAGCGGCTCTACGCGAGGATCGCATGCAGGAGCTGACCGGCAGGCGCGTGCTCGTGAGCGGTGGTAGTCGCGGTATCGGCCGGGAGGTCGCATGCACGCTCGCCGAGCGGGGGGCGAGCGTGGTCGTGGCAGCCCGTGATCATGAGGCGGTGCGTCGCTGCGTCGCCGATCTGCCCGGTGAGCGCCACAGCAGTTTGACGCTCGACGTCGCCAGTGCGGACGATTGGCAGGCGGCGGCTGAGTCGGGGGCGCTCGCGGGACTCAGCGGACTGGTGACGGCTGCCGCCGTGCTGCCCCCGGTGGGCCCGATCGAGTCCTACCGCGCCGAGGATTTCTGGCAGACGATGCGCGTCAACGTCCTGGGCACGTTGCTGGCGATTCAGTCTTGCCTGCGGCCGCTGGAAGCGACCCGCGGCGCCGTCGTGACCTTCGCCGGGGGTGGCGCTACGGCGCCGCAGCCGCGCTATGACGCCTACGCGACATCGAAGGCCGCCGTCGTGCGCCTCACCGAGAACCTCGCGCTCGAGCTGGCCGAGCGCGGAGTGCGGGTCAACGCGGTCTCGCCCGGCTTTGTCGCGACGGATATCCATGCGGCGACGCTGCAGGCCGGGCCCGGGCTGGCCGGCGAGAGTTACTTCGCGGGCACTCGCCGGCAGCTGGACGCGGGCGGCGTGCCGGCGCGTCGCGCGGCCGAGCTGACCGCCTTCCTGCTCGGCGCCGGCGCGCACGGCATCAGCGGGAAGCTGATCAGCGCGCCTTGGGATCCATGGGAAAGCGGCGCCTTTCAGCAGCGGTTGCGCGAGCAACCCGACCTGGCAACCGTCCGCCGGATCGACGAGCAATTCTTCACGACGCTGCCGTGACGTCGTTGAACGCGAGGCGGTAGGAGGCGAGCAGGTCGGCACCCCGCAGCTCGCGCTCCCAGGCGCGCGTCTGCTCCTCACCAACGAACCCGACCAGCAGGTGCGAGGCGCTTGCGACCTCGATCGCCTCGAAGCCACTCATCCGCGCGGCGGCAGTCAGCGACGCGGCCGAGAAGTAGTTGAGATGCTCGCGCTTGAGCGAGTGGTAGTGCGGACCGAAAACCGCTGCCTCGGGACAGTCGATGTTCGGGGTCTTGATGACCAGGACTCCGCGCGGCTTGAGAATGAACGCGATCTGCTCGAGCATGCGCTCGGGATCGGCGATGTGCTCGATTAGGTCGAACAGCGTCACCGCGTCATAGCGCTCCTCCCACCGCTGCCAGTGCTCCTCGAGCGTCCCCGCGTAGGTCTCCTGCCCGTAGGAGGAGGAGGCGACCGCGCGCGCGAACTCCGATACCTCCAAGCCGTCGTGCTCGTAGCCGGCCTGCTCGAGCGCCATCCGGAAGAAGCCGTACCCCGAGCCGATGTCCAGCACACGCCCGGCATCGAGCGCGGTGCGCGCGCGCAGCTCGCGGACCTGCCGTGCGGCCTTCTCAAGCCGCCAGCCGGCCTGGGCGAGATAATCGCCATAGCCGCCGGCCTGCCGCCTGTCGCCCTCGAAGTACGCCTCCTCATAAGCCGGTGGCGCCGTCTCGCGCACAAAGCGCTCGCCGTCGTGGCGCACCAGCCAGGCGTGTCGGGTGGCCTCGCACACGGCGACGCCGTGCGAGGGCGCCTCGGCGATCGCGGCGTGCCAGATCGTGCCCGTCATTCCCTGCGGGCCCCACTCGACCTCCCGGCCGTGAGGCTGTGGCGGCGCTGGACGCAGCTGCGCCCAACCCTCGCGCAGGCGCTCGAGCACGCCTTGCTCCTCGCTGCGCCCGGCGAGCTCGATCCAGCGCTCGAACTCATCGCGCCGGAGACCCATGAGCCGCAGCACACCGTTCTCGAGATGGTCGGGCGTATCGGCGTAGCGCAGACTCCCGTCGCGCGAGGCGAGCGTGAGTGTCATCTGGGATGCCGCAACTGGTTGCGGCGACCGATCATGTGCAACAGCAGCGTGAAGCCGAATGTTTGAAAGCCGAGAATCACCAATAGCAGCCCGCAGACCGATGAGTACTGGATCGCCGGTAGGTGAAAATCGCTGCTGAGCCAGCGCGCGAGGAGAACCGCGTTGGGCAGGACGCCGATCAGGATCAGCAACACGCTCGCCAGCACACCGCGGTTGTAGCTGACGGCCCGCAACAGGCGATCGCTCGACCGGCGATCGAAATCGTAGAAGACGCGTGCCAGCAGCGCGAGCTGCACCGCCGTGTAGCCGACCGTCGCGAGCACCATTCCGAGCAACATCCAGTGCAGGTTGAAGCCGACACCGAAAGCGACGAACGGTCCCCCCGCCAGAGCACCCACGAGCAGCAGACCCGGCACGAGCAGCGCCGCGCCGGGCCGCAGCAGGAAGAAGTCCGGAGCGTAGAGGAACATCACCCGCAGGCTGTGCCAGCCGGCGATCCACGGGGCTCGCCAGCCCTCGCGCTTGAGGTGGCTCTCGCGCCCATCGCGGTCCTTCCAGAAGCGCACCGGCACCTCGGTCGTGCGCATCCGCAGCTTGCGCGCCTTGAGGATCATCTCGGAGGCGTACTCCCATCCCTCTGACTCGAGCTCCAGACGCTCCAGCGCCTCACGCGTGATGGCGCGCATCCCGCAGTGGATATCGGTGAAGCGAGTGCCGTAGATCAGGTTGAACACGGCCGTCGTCGCCGGCGAGCCGAAGTACCGGTGCAGCGCGGGCATCGCCCCGGGCTCGATCTGTCCCTTGGTGCGGGTTCCCATCACAAAGTCGTGATCGCCGCGAATCGCGGCAATGAACTCCCCGAGCTCGCGAAAGTCATAAGTGAGATCGCAGTCGCCCATGATCGCGATGTGGCCGCGCACGTGCGGAATCGCATCGATGTACGCGCGCCCGAGCCCGCGCTTTGGCACGGTGAGGACGCGCGCGCCGTGCGCGGCCGCGATCGCCGGCGAGAGGTCGCTGGAGGAGTCGACGATGAGCACCTCGCCGCTGACGCCGGCCGCGGCGAGACCCTCGTGGCACCAGTCGACGAACTCGCCGACCGTCAGCTCCTCGTTCAGGCACGGAACCACGATCGAGACATCGACCGCGATCGGCGAGCGCGACTGCGCAACGTTGTCGGTGAGCGACTCAATCATCGGGCCCTTTACTGGGGCATCGTCCGAGCAGCCGGCACGAGCTGCGCGTTCGCCGCGAGCACAGCGCGAGCGCTCTCGGCGGCCTGCGTGGCCTCGGCGATGTTCGCGTCGATCGAATCGAGCAGTGCCTCGGTCGAGCTGTAGGCGCAGCGCCAGCCAAGCGCGGCGAGCCGGTCGCTGCGAAAGCGCACGACCGGCACATCGCCCTTCCAGCCGCGCGCTCCGCCGCTGTAGCGGTAGCGCACTCCGACCAGCCCCATCCGCTCGGAGACGAGCTCGGCGATCTCGGCGACTGTGACGTAGTCGCCGGTGCCGGCGTTGTAGATCTCGAAGCCCTCCCACTCGCGGTCGGTGAGGGTGAGGAGCGCCGAGATCACGTCGCTGACATGGATGTAGGACTTGCTCTGCCTGCCATCGCCGTGGATCGTGAGCTCTCGGGGATCCGCGAGCAGCCGTCGCACGAAGTCGTATGTGACCCCGTGGGTCTGCCGCGCCCCGACGACGTTGGCAAGGCGAAACACCGCGGCGTGCATGCCGAACATGTGAGAGTAGGCGGCAAGCATCGCCTCGCACGCGAGCTTGCTGGCGCCGTAGGTGGAGACTGGGATCAGCGGCCCGAACTCCTCATCGACCTCCCGCGATGCCTGATCCCCGTAGACGCCCGACCCCGAGACGTAGGTGATTCGCGGTACCCCGTTCCGGCGCATCGCCTCGATCACGTTGTGCGTCAGGAAGGTGCCCTGCCAGAAGTCGATCCCCGGGTTCCCGAGCGCAGCCGCGATATCCGGGTTTGCCGCGAAGAGATAGACGTGGTCGGCGCCGCGCATCGCCGCGACGACTCGCTCGAGGTCCCGCAGGTCGGCGTTGATGATCCGCAGGCGGGGATCGTCGAGCAGGCCGTCAAGATGAGACATGCTGCCGGAGACGAGGCTGTCGAATACGACCACCTCCTCCCCACCACGCCGCAAGAGCCGATGCGTGAGGTGGCTGCCAATGAACCCGGCACCTCCTGCGATAAAGGATCTGGCCATGACGGGCTGGATTGTACCCCGCTAGTTTCAATAGAAGTGAATGAAGTCAGACGATTGAAGCCAACCGGCAAACCCCTAGCAATAGCTGGCGTGAGTCGAATCCTCATATGAGCGACTGCAGGCGCGTTTGTTTCTGAGAACGCCCGCTACCTGTAACCAATTCGCTCAGCTAATGCGCCCGGCATCGTAGAACTTGGGACTTCGATACGGACAATAAAGGGCCAGCTTGCGCGCGGCGGGGTCATACCGGACGACCCACACTCCGGTGCCATCGCTGACACGGGTGCACGTCGGTCGCGCGCCCCTCGTCACCGGTTCATGGACGAGCGTGGCGACTTTTGGCGAAAGGCTGAATTCGGGCCTGTTTGTGATCGCCGGCGTGAGACCGGCAATCTGTGCCAGGGGCAGGATCCCTTCAAAGGAGAAGTCGGGCAGTGCGCCCTGTTCGAGGCTCACGACGAGTGTCCGAATACCTTCGCGATGGAGTGCCTTGAGCAGGTCGGGCACATCTCCGTCACGCATCGGTCCTGCGGTGAGGAAGCCCTTGGTCGCGTAGAAGATGACCCGGTCGGGCAGCTGTTGGGTGGCGGGGAGCCGGCCGGCCAGCGCAACGGTCGCTTCCCGGCCCACGCCGAAGGTGATGCCCAGCGTGTTCGCCCCAACGCCCAATGCCAGCAGCACGATGGCCGCTAGCCGTGGCGTTCGTGGCAGGCAGACGATCCAGCCGGTTGCGATCACCGCGACGTACGCGAGTAGCGGCATCCCGTAACGAACGTCGTGGTGCGGCGTGAGCGTGATGATCAGCCAGGTCAGAAAGCAGCCGAGCAGCAGCTCGAGCCTACCCCGCGAGGTCTCGCGACCCCGCACGAACGCGACGATCATCCACAGCGCGCCGCCGACCGCCAGCGCGAACAGCAACGCGAGCAGCTGCGAGTTGAGGACGCTCCAGAAGTACCAGAGGAAGTTCCGGATCGAGAGCGTGGGGGGAACGTTGCCGGGCACGGGCGTGACGACTCCCGGACCGCCGCCGTTGGGGCTGGCGACTTCGAGCATCACACCGATCTCGGAGATGTGATCGATGTACCAAGGCACCGCGATCACGATCGCGGGGAGCAGAAACGCCCCGAGGCCGCGGCGATTGCGCCAGCCGCCGCGCAGCAGCATCACGAGCACGAGACCCGCCACGTAGAGCGCGAACTGAACCTTGATCAGCATCCCAGCCCCGGCGGCCAGGCCCGCGAAGGCGGCTATGTCGGTGCGGCCGAAGTCTTCACTCGCGAGCAGCAGCCAGATCGTGACCGCGACGAGTGCCGTCATCGGGGCATCGAGCATGTAGACGTGAAGCTGCTCGATCAGCAGCGGCGACCCGAGCACGAAGATCACCGCGAGCATGCCCGCGGCCGACCCAAACAGCAGCCGCCCGGTTCGATAGCAGCCGAGTGCGAGCAACGAGACGAAGACGAGGTTCTCGGCGATGATCGGGGCGGATACGCCCACACCTCCGATGAAGACGCCCACGGCGCCCACGAGCAGGCCGAGCGGAGGGTAGACCGAGACGTGGTTGAACGGCCCGAGCAGGCTGCCGGCGGCGATCATGCTGTGAAACTGCAGGACGGTTTCCAGATGATCGCCGGCGTCGTAGATCGGAATGCTGTGATCCTGGCTCAGCCACCAGCAGGTCATGGCGACGAAGGCCGCCGTCGCGGCAATCGCCCCCCAGGCATAGCCCGTCCACTGCGACACGTCGAGCAGCGATCTCACGGCCGAGGGCGAGCCCGGCGCGCTGTGGACACGGCGCGCCGCGGGGGCGCCCGCAGAGAGCCCCGGCGATGCAGCTCGAGCGCCATCGCTGACCGACATCAGCCGAACCTAGCCCAAAGGCAGTCCAAATACCAGCTCTCGCCCATTAGTTGAGAGGCATTGTCTCCGACCGCCTGCGCCCCCTTTACAAAACACTAAGCGTGCGCTCCTAACGTCGCCGCTGATGAGTTTTGGAGCACCGTTCCTACTACTGGGCCTACTCGTGCCACCGGCGCTGGGCGTCTGGTACGCCGGCCACCAGCGCACGCGTCGACTCGCGGCCGCGACGTTCGCGGCTGCGCCCCTGCAGGCGTCCGTCACGCCGCGCCTCCCGGGAGCGCGCCGCCACGTGCCGTTCGCCGCTTTCGTACTCGCGCTCGCGCTGCTGGCAACCGCCGCGGCGCGCCCGCGCGTGACAGTCACGAAAACGATCGCGCATCTCCAGACGATGCTCGCGCTGGACATGAGCGGCTCGATGCAGGCGCGCGATGTCGCGCCGAGCCGCGCGGCGGCGGCACAGCGCGCAGCAGACGTCTTCGTGGGCCAGGTCCCCGCGCCGGTCGCCGTCGGCGTGATGCAGTTCAATCAAGCCCCGCTGGTGCTCGCGACGCCGACCCGCGATCATCGCGCGGCGATCGCGGCGCTCGGGCGGCTGCGCGTCGGCGGCGGGACTGCGATCGGCAGCGCCGTCGACACCGCCCTCGCGCTGCTGCGGCCCGCGACGCAGGCCGCCGCCGACACGACGGCCGCACCCGGCGATCGCGCCTCCGCCGCGATCGTGCTGCTCTCCGACGGCAAGTCGACCAGCGGCGCCGACCCGCTCGCGGCGGCGCGTGCAGCGCGGCGCGCGCACATCCCGATCTTTACGGTCGCAATCGGAACGCCCGGCGGCACGATCGCGGTGAGACATCGCAACGGCGACGGCAGCGCGACGGTGCCGGTCCCGATCGAATCGCGCGAGCTGGCGCAGGTCGCGCGGCTGTCGGGCGGACAGACCTACACCGCGGCGGACGCCGACCACCTCAGCGCGATCTACCGGCAGCTCGGCGCGCGGCTCAGCCACCACAGCGAACGGCGCGACCTGACCCCCTACTTCCTCGGCGCGGGCCTCGGCGCGCTGCTGCTCGGCAGCGCCCTCTCGCTTACGTGGTTCGGAAGGCTCATTTGACACTCGACAGCGAAGGAGAGCACTGACATGACGGAGCTCGACAGCGGACCGCTTGCCCCCGGCGAGGAGCCCGGCGCCGGCCTGCGTGAGGCACTCTCGGAGATCAGGCGCGTGATCGTCGGCCAGGATGCGATGCTCGAGCGCCTGCTCGTGAGCCTGCTCGCGGGTGGCCACGTCCTGCTCGAGGGCGTTCCGGGCCTGGCCAAGACGCTGACGCTGAAGACGCTCGCGCAGGTCCTCGGGGGCTCATTCAGTCGGATCCAGTTCACACCCGATCTCGTGCCGGCGGACCTGGTGGGCACACGGGTCTACCGCCCCGACAGCGGTCGCTTCGACACCGAGCTGGGTCCGGTGATGACGAACTTTCTGCTCGCCGACGAGATCAACCGCGCACCGGCGAAGGTGCAGTCGGCGCTGCTGGAGGTGATGCAGGAGCAGCAGGTCACAATCGCGGGCATCTCGCACCCGGTGCCGCGACCGTTCCTGGTGATGGCAACGCAGAACCCGATTGAGTCGGAGGGCACCTACGCGCTGCCGGAGGCGCAGCTGGATCGCTTCCTGATGAAGATCATCGTCGACTATCCCTCACCCGGGGAGGAGGCGGCAGTCGTCGGGCGCAGCCTGCTCGCGCCGCCCATCGTCCGCGAGCGGCTAACGCTCGCCGATCTCGACCGCTACGCGGAGACCGTCGAGGAGGTGCTCGTCGATCGCGAGATCATCCGCTACGCGGTCGCGCTGGCCACCGCGACGCGCGATCCCGCCACCTGCGGGCTCGCCGAGTTGGCACCGCTGATCGAGTTCGGCGCGAGCCCGCGCGGACCGATCGGGCTCGTCGCGGCGGCGCGCGTGCTGGCGCTGTTCCGTGGGCGCCGGCACGTCGTCGCGGAGGACGTGCGCGACCTCGCGCCGGACGTACTGCGCCATCGCATCGTGCTCTCCTATGACGCGCTCGGCGAGAACGTCGACGCCGACGAGCTGCTCGCGCGGATCCTGCACGCAGTTCCGACACCGGCCTCCGACCACATCGGCCCTGAGGAGCGCGCGGCGTGAGGAGCGCGCGGCGTGAGGAGCGCGGCATGAGGAGCGCGGTGTGAGCACACACCGGCACCTGCGCGTCCCAGCGCACCGACCGGGCGAGGAGCACCGGGCGCTCGAGTCGCCGCTGGCGCCGCCGGCGGCGCGCCAAGGACCGGGGCCGATGCCGCGCGGCCTGCTCGACGCGCTCGAGCTCGCGCTGGTGCGCCGCACGGCGCGCCAGCTGCCGGGCGACGGTCGCGCGGCGGGCGTCGGCGGGGGGACCGAGCTGGCGCAGCTGCGCCCCTACCGCGCGGGCGACGACGTGCGCCACATCGACCCCGCGGCGACGGCGCGTACGGGCGGCATCGCGCACGTGCGCCTGCACGTCCCTGAGCGCGCGCTGACGACATGGCTCGCGCTTGACCTCTCTCCCTCGATGGCCTTCGGGACGGCGCTGCGACTGAAGGCGGACGTCGCGGAGGGCGCCGCGCTGGCGATCGGCCGCTTGGCGATCCGGCGCGGCGGCGGACTCGGGGTGCTGACGTTCGGCACGGGCGGCCCCCCGCGCCTGCTGCCGCCGCGCTCCTCGCGACCGGCGCTGGCGAGGCTGCGCCGCGTCCTGGCCGAAGGAGTCGCGCGCGACGGCTGCGCGGACGCGCTGGCGCTGGGGCATGCGCTGGCGCGCATCGAGCAGGTGGCGCGCCAGCCGGGGCTGGTCGTCGTGATCTCGGACTTCCGCGACCAACACGCGTGGACGGCGGCGCTCGGTCGCCTGCGCGCGCGTCACGCGGTACTCGCGCTCGAAGTCGGCGATCCACGCGAGCGCGAGCTGCCGCGCGTTGGGCGACTTGCGGTCGTCGATCCCGAGAGCGGCGCGCGCGTCGAGGTCGACACCTCCAGCGCGCGCGTGCGCCGACGCTTTGCCGAGCTCGAGAGCGAGCGGCGCGAGCGCCTCGCGCGCGAGCTGCGGCGGCTGCGGATTGCGCACGTCGAGCTCTCGACCGACGCGGACTGGCTGCTGGCGCTCAGCCGGGGGCTGCGGTGAGCTTCGCCGCCCCGGCGTGGCTGGCCGGCCTGCTGGTCGTCCCGGTGCTGATCTGGGCGTATCTCGCGGCGCGCGCACACGCGACGCGCTACGCGGCGCGCTTCCCGGCAACCTCGACGCTCGCACTGGCGGCGCTGGCGGAGTCACGTTGGCGCCGGTACCTGCCGGCGGCGCTGCTGCTCGCGGCGTGCGCGGCGCTCGTGCTCGCGCTGGCGCGTCCGCACGACACGGTACGGGTGCCCGTCGGCCATGCCTCGGTGATGCTGGTCCTCGACCACTCGGGCTCGATGCAAGCGACCGACGTGCAGCCGACGCGACTCGCGGCTGCCCAGCACGCCGCGCAGGTGTTCCTCGGTGAGCTGCCCAGCAACGTCCGAGCCGGCCTCGTCGCGTTCTCAACCGTGCCGAATGCCGTCAAGGCGCCAACCACCGACCGCACCGCGGTGCTGCGCGTCGTGAACGCCCAGACCGCGCTGGGTGGAACTGCGACCGGCAGCGCGTTGGAACTCGCGCTCGAGCTGCTCGGGAGCCGCGACACGGGCGCCGGCGGCACGGTCGCCGGCCAAGAGGGAACCGAGCCGGACGCCGATCCGCCGCGCGTGCGGCGTGCGGTGGGCGCGATCGTGTTGCTCTCTGACGGAGCCGCGAACACGGGGCGCGACCCTGTCGAAGTGGCCACCGAGGCGGGCGCCCGCGGAGTTCCGATCTACACGATCGCGCTCGGCAACGCAGACGCGACGATCCCCAGTCCCAGCGGCTTTGGCCCACCGGTCGCGGTACCGCCGGACCCCGAATTGCTGGAACGTATCGCGCGGGCCTCGCATGCGCAGGCGTTCACCGCGGAGGACTCGGGGCGCCTGACCTCGATCTACCAGCGCCTGGGCGAGCAGCTCGGCAGCGTGCGGCGTTCGCGCGACCTCACGGTCCAGTTGGCTCTCCTGGGCGCCGCCCTGCTGGTCGCGGCGAGCCTGCTCGCGCTGCGCCGCGGCGGGCGCCTTCCCTGACCATTGCCGAGTCGGCCTACCGCCGTGGCTCACCCCGGTCGACCGACCCCCGTGACTCACCGGGCCGGCCCACCCCCGTGACTCACCCGGCCGGCCGACAACCGTCGGCTTACCCGAGCCGGCCGACGGCGGTGGCGTTTACCTCGACGTTGGTCGCGACCAGATTCACCAGTGGGATTCGCTCCAGCGACCGGTTGAGCCGAGAGATTCGCTCTGCATGGCGCCAGGCAAAGCCGTTACTGAGGGTCAGGGGCAGCATGTTCGAGCGTCGGAACTCATCGATGCGAAAGCCGTATCTCGGGACCAGGTCATATACACGCCGGCGGTCATAGACCCGGTCATGCTGAAGCTTGCCGTGGTAGTAGAGACCCATCGCCCTGGCGATGACCTCGAGATACGAGAAGCGATTCGGCAGCTTGTAGACGAATAGCCGGCCTCCGGGCCGCAGGATGCGATGCAGTTCCCGCAACGACGCCTCGGGGTCCTGGACGTGCTCCAGGACCCCGCAGGAGAGGACGGCCTCGAACTGGTCGTCGGGGAAGGGAAGCTTGACCGGCTCTCCGCTCACGTACACCGCGATCTCTGGAAAATTCTCCAGTTGGACGGTATGCAGCGGCTGCCCCTCCCAGTAGTCGTAGGACACGACCTCGACACCTCGTTTGCGTAGGAGGTCAGTGACCTGCCCCCAGCCGCAACCCCAGTCCAGAACTGGACCGACACGCGCCGCGGCGACGTGATCGGCGATCTGTTCGTACTCTCGCATCTGGGGGCCCGAGCGGAGGTTAATATCCCTACCGCGCGGACTCGCGTAATTCGAACACGTTATGGGCCCTGTCGTTTTGCCCCTCCTCATGCTCGGGGAGCATAGGTAGATATACGAGCGCTCTCTTGCGGCTGGAATCTTTCCCTATCCGGCCGTCTGATCCTCTCTCGAATTTGTCTCCCTTTCGGTTGGCGCTCTCACCGACACAGCAGCCGTGGCAGCAGCTCCTCGGCGACGAGCCGATCGATCGCGGCCCGCCCGAACGGCTCGACGAGCCGGGCGGCGTGCGTGGCATAACCGGCGGTGGGCGTGTCCAGCGCGGCGCGCAGCGCGACGGCGAGGTCTTCGCTGACAAGCCGCCTGTCGAGCTCGCGCGCGATCGTGAGGGCGACGTAGGGCCCGGGGGCGGGGGTCGTTACGAGTCGGCAGCCCTCCGCGAGCGCCTCTAGCTGAATAAGCCCGTAGTCCTCACGACGCGGAGCGCAGAGAAAAACGCGCGTGCGGCCGAGCAACCCGCGCAACTGAGCGGCGGAGATCGGGCCGGTCACGTGGATGTCCGCGTCGGGCAGCTCGAACCCCGCGTCGTGAAGACGCTCACGCGCGATGCCTACCACGACCAGCCGCTCGCCGGGCTGGTGCGCGCGCCGCCAGGCGGCGAGCACGCGGTCAAATCCCTTCTTGTGGGGATTGCCCGCGTAGGTGAGCGCGGCGATGTCGCGCCCGGGAGCCTCAGCGGAGCGCTCGCTCGTGGCCCCGGCGAGCATGGGCAAGATCGGCTCGCCATCCGCGGGGGGCGCGTCGAGCACAACCGGAGCGGACAGCACCAGCGCGCGCGCCTCACAGCCGGGCACAGCGGCGCGGGCCTCGGCGAGACCGCCCTCGCTCCACGGCAGCAGCAGCGGAGCGTGGCGCAGGCGCCGGCGCTCGAGCGGACGCTGCCAGAGCCCATGGCGACCTGGACGGTTCGCGGCAGCGGGCGCATCGAAGCGGATCGCGCCGGGCAGCGGCCAGAGCAGCGCGGCGGTTGTGGTCGAGTAGATCACCGCGGGCGGACGCGGCTGATCAAAGCGCCGCAGCGCCTCGCGCGCGGCACGCCGCGCGGCACGCGCCCACAGCAGATCGGTAAGCGCCAGCGTACGCACCTCGCGCGGCGGGACGGCCTCGGTGACGGCGACGCGCGCGCCGGCACGCTCCAGCGAGCGCGCGAGCTGCTCGTCGGCCAGGCGCAGACCGGGCGTCGATCTGACTCCGACCAGCAACACGTCGACTGTGGGCTCCGGCGCGCGTTCGTTCATGCTCGGCTCAGGTCGCGGCGCCGCCGAAGTGCTCGGGGCGCAGCGCTTTGAAGCCGGGGGTGCGCTGCAGGGCGATGGGACGCAGCGGCGAGGTGCGCAGCACGTAGAAGCGCACGCCGTCGCGCTCCTCGATCGCGGTGACGGCGGCGTGCTGGCGGCGCCAGGCGAGGGCCCAGACGATCGCGAAGCCGGCGCCGATGCCGGGGATCTGCGGCGCGAGGAAGGCGAGCGCACCAGCGAGGACGGTGAACAGCAGCAGCGGCCACAGGCGGTTGAGCAGGATCGCGCCGGGACGCTGCTCGGGCAGCGCGGAGCTCGCACGCGCGGCGGCGAGCAGGCGCGCAATCGGCGGGTTGGTCTCGGCGCGGCGGCCGAGCAGCGAACCGAGCAGCGCCGCGAGTACCCACCAGCCGGCGGCGAGCAGCGCGAGTCGCGTTTCGGAGTCGTCGGCGGCGGCGGCGGCGAGCACGGTGATCGCAGCGAGCGCGGTCGCGGCGCCGGCGCTGAGCAGAACGGTGGTCTTGAGGAAGTCTGCGAAGCGCACGCGATGACTGTTAGAGCAGTGCCTCGAGCAACTCGCGCACACCGTCGGGGCCGTCGATCGCGAGGTCGGCGCGGTCGATCAGCTCCTGCGGGGCCTCCTCGGAGCGGACCGCGATGCAGACGGCGCGGCCGACGTTGCCGGCGTCCTCGAGCGCGCGCAGTCCGCGAAAGGCATCGAGGTCGGTGGTGTCGTCGCCGGCATAGAGCGCGGCGGCGAATGCGGACCCCTCACCATCGAGCAGGGCGCGGACGCCGAGGCTCTTGTCGAGCACGACGGGCGGTCGGACCTCGAGCACCTTGCGGCCCCAGTGGACCGCCAGACCGGCCTCCTGCGCGCGCGCGGCGATCTCCCGCACAGCGCTCGCGGCGGCGTCCTCGTCGGGGGCGCCGCGCCAGTGGAAGGCGGCGATCGCGTACTTGTCCTCGCCGCGCACCCGCAGCCGTTGGAGCTCGGCCGTGTCGGCCCGCGCGGCGAAGGCGCGCACCCGTGCGGCCCACTCCTCGAGCTCGGGATCGACCTCTGCTCGCGTGGCACCGGCGCGCAGCAGCTCACCGCCGTGGTTGCCGACGTAGGCGATGGAGCCGATCGCGACGACCTGTCGCGCGCTGGCGGCGCGGCGGCCGCTGATGCAACCGACCAGGCGATAGCGCTTGGCGATCTCGATCAGCAGCGTGCGCGTGGCCTCGGGGACGTGCGCGTCGGTAGCGTGCCGCACGATCGGCGCAAGCGTGCCGTCGATGTCGAGCAGGACCGCGGAATGGGAGGGGTCGGAGCGCAGCGGCTCCAGCGCCTCCACGAGGGTGGCGGCGGGGGACACGATCCTTAGTATGACCTCAGTGTCGACAGAGCAGCGCATGCTGGCGAGCAGGCCGCTGAGGCTGATGGCGATCGGCACCGCGGCGGGCCTCTTCAGCGGGATCTTTGGCGTGGGCGGCGGCTCGGTGATCGTGCCGCTGCTCGTGCTGTGGCTGGGCTATGGCGAGCGCGAGGCGACGGGCACCTCGCTGGCGGCGATCGTCTGCATCGCGAGCTTCGCGGCGGCGGTGCAGGCGGGATACGGCAACGTGCGTGTCCGCGACGGCCTACTCGTCGGCATTCCGGCGGTCGCTGGGGTCCTGGTGGGGGCGTGGCTGCAGCAGCGCCTGCAGACGCGCACGATCGCGCTGTTGTTCGCGGCGGTGCTCGTGGCGAGCGCGGTGGAGCTGCTCCTGCGATGATCGGCGCGATCGTGATCGGCCTCGCGGCGGGCGTCGTGGCGGGTCTGCTGGGAGTCGGCGGCGGGGTGCTGTTCGTTCCGGGCCTCGTGATCTTCCTGAGCCTCACCCAGCATCAGGCGGAGGCGACGTCGCTGCTTGCGATCGTCCCGGTGGCGCTGGTGGGAGCACTGCGCCAGGACCACTACGGCAACGTGCGCAGGCGCGATGGGCTGCTGCTGGGCCTGTTCTCGGTGGCGGGCGCCGCGGGCGGCGTGGCGCTCGCGAACGCGCTCTCGGGCAAGGTCCTGCAGGTCGGCTTCGCGCTCTTCACGCTGGTCGTCGCGGTGCAGCTGGTGCGCAAGAGCACCCGCGCGCCGGGAGCGCGGGCTGGAGACAGCGCCAAAGAGGTCTAGACTAGTAGCGATGGGACTCGATAACCCCCTGCACATAGCGTTCCTCGTGGTGATCTTGCTGTTGGTGTTCGGTGCCCGGCGGCTCCCAGAAATCGGCCGCTCGCTGGGCGGCGGGATGCGGGAGTTCAAGGACTCGATCAGCGGCGAGAGCAAACCGGCCTTGACCCAGACGGCCCACCAGCCGCCCGTCGCACAGCCGCAGCCATCTGTGGCGCAGCCGGCCCCCGCCCCCTCGGCCCCAGTCGCCCCGCAGGCGCCGGCCGAGCCTCAGGGCTAACTCCCCGGACGCTCGACGAGCGGTCTGGCGAGCGCTTACGAGCGGCGCTTGAGCACGCCTGTGCGCGATTCTGTCTCCTACTAGGACGGCGCAAAACCGTAGTGTTCACCGGGCTTTTGACGCCTTGAATTGTCTCTTACCATGCGTCGAGAGCGCTCACCTTGAGCTCGCTCGAGACGCTGGGTACATTGCCCCCCGTGTTCCCACGCACAAGTCTGACAACCCGCACGACCTGTCGAATCTGTGACTCGCCGCAGCTCACACCGGTGCTGTCGCTGGGCAACCAGTACATCGCCGGCGCATTCGCGGATCCGGGCGGCGGACAGCCGGTCGCGCGACGCATCCCCTTGGAGTTGGTGCGCTGTGACATGACGCGCAATCAGGAGGGCTGCGGTCTGATCCAGTTGCGCCACACGGTGCCGGGCGCGATTCTCTACCAGTCTTACTGGTATCGCAGCGGCGTCAACCAGACGATGACAAGCAACCTGCACGAGATCGCGGCACAGGCGGAGGAGCTGGTGGATCTTCACCCGGGTGACTTGGTGATCGACATCGGCTGCAACGACGGCACGCTGCTCGATGGCTACCGGACATCGGACCTCAAGTACCTGGGTTTCGACCCTTCCGATGTGAGCCGCTACGCGGTCGCCAAGGGCTACGACGTGGTGCGCGACTTCTATGGCTATGAGCGCTTGCGCCAGCGCTATGTGGATCAGCAGGCGCGTGTGATCACGAGCATTGCGATGTTCTACGACCTCGAGTATCCGCGGGCGTTCGTGGCGGATGTCGCTCAGGCACTGGCCGACGACGGCGTTTGGGTGATGGAGTTGCACTATCTGCCGACGATGCTGGAGATGAACCAGTTCGACGCGATCGTGCACGAGCACCTGGAGTACTACTCACTTGCGGTGATCGAGCGTCTGCTAGGCGAGGCGGGACTTGGCGTAGTGCGGGCAGAGTTGAACGGAATCAACGGCGGCTCGCTGCGACTGTTCATCCGCCGCACCGTGCGCTTTGGGGCCCGGGGTCGCGACGCCGAGGCGCTCCAGCAGCTGCGCATCCGCGAGTTCGAGATGGCACTCGACGCGCCCGAGCCTTACGAGCGGTTTGCAAACGGTACGGAGCGGGTGGGATCGGAACTGGCGACGGTCTGTCGCGAGCTGGTCGACGCGGGCAAGACGATCCATGTCTACGGCGCCTCGACCAAGGGCAACACGATCCTCCAGTACGCGGGCATCGACCGCACGTTAGTGCCCTTCGCGGCCGACCGTAATCCCGATAAGCACGGCTCGGAGACGATCGGAACGGGCATCCCGATCATCAGCGAGGAGCGCTCACGCGAACTGCAGCCCGACTACTACCTGGCGTTGCCGTGGCATTTCCTGGATGAGTTCCTCGATCGCGAGCGTGAGTTCCTGGATCGCGGCGGCAAGTTCATCGTGCCGATGCCGACGGTGAGAATAGTCCCCGATGGCTTGACGCCGGTGCCGTCCTCGGGTGACGTGCATGTCGCTGCGCATCGGGGTCCTTAGCAGCTGGAACACGCGCTGCGGCATCGCCGAGTACTCACGCCATCTCGTGAGCGCGCTCAAGCGGCGCGAAGGGGTAGAGCTTACGGTGTTCGGCTCACGCAATTTCGGGGAGCGCGCCGTCAGCCCCTATGAGGATTGGGCGGTGCCGGTCTTCGACGTCCAGATCTGGCATCCCCGGCACAGTTTCGACCTCGATGTCGACGCGATCCTGGCGCACGAGCTCGACGTGCTGCTGATTCAGTTCAGCACGCTCTTCTACGACCACGGCCGCATGGTGGAGCTGCTGCGCCGCTTCCCGGGCATAACGGCCCTGACGTATCACGACAAGGAGGGGGTGCTCGCATTTCCCTGTGAGCTCGTCGATCTCCTCTATGCGCACCGCGATGATGTCGGCATCGGCCCCCGACGGCTGATCCCGCAGGGCATCGACCTGCGCACCCCCGTGGTGAAGACATTCGGACTGGGGAAGTCCCGCCTCGATGTCATCGGTGCCGTCTGCGAGCGCAACGGTTGGGATTTCCAGCACAGCTTCGGCAAGGACCGCTGGCTCGAGCACGACGAGCTTTTCACCTGGCTGCGAGACTGCGACGCGATCGTGCTTTGGTACAAGCGCAAGCTCGGGTCAGGCGGCAGTGCGGCGGCGCCATTTGCGATCGGGACGCGCCGGCCGGTGTTCGTCAACGACGTCGAGGCGTTCAGCGACCTGCCGGCGCGCGCAGCGAACCTGCGCAAGCTGCACACACCCGAGGAGCTGGGGGGCGCGCTGGGAGAGCTGTTCGCGAACCCCTACGCGGAGGAGCGCACGTGGGACCGCGTGGCGAGCACGCTGGTCGCGGACTTTCAAGAAGCCGTCGAGCGCACGAAGGCGCGTCCGCGTGTCCAACAGGGACTGCGTGCACGCGCCTTCGTGCGGCTCGATCACAAGCCCTTGCGACGCGTGCTGCGACAGCTGGAGGAGCGCGTCCCTAGGCGACTGCGCACGGGCGTGTTCTGAGATGCAGCGTCTTCAGTACCAGCTGGGACGCCAGTCGAGCCGATAGGCCATCGGCTCCTTTCGCTGACGCAGAGCGACGGCCGGGACTCCGGCGACGATCGCGTAGGGAGCGACATCGGTGGTTACGATCGAGCCGGCGCCGACGATCGCTCCGGCGCCGACTCGCACACCGGGCATTATCAGTGTGCGCAAGCCGATCCAGCAGTGGTGCTCGAGGTGCACCGGTGCGAGCGTCGACTCGAAGTCGGGGTCGTCGGGCATGTGCGTAGCTGTCAGGATCGCGACTTCGCGAGAGATGCTCACGTCGTGCTCGACACGAATCCCGGCGCGAGCATCGATGTAGCAGCGCTGTCCGATCGTGCTGCGAGCGCCCATTGACAGTCGGCGACCGGCCCACACCTCGACTCCGAGTGAGATGTTGGTCTCGGCGGTCTCATCGAAGCTCACCCCCATGAGGGAGTAGAGACGCATTCGTGGACCCGCGAGCGGAATGCGATTGACGAGGTGGTTGAGCGGATAGTCCGGATCCATGAGGATCCCGGAGCGGATCAAAGTGGAGATGAGCGGTCTTCGTGGCACAGCGGCACCGTAGTCCTGATCGGCGGCTGAACGCAAGCATCGACGCGGATTGTCTCCAATGCCCGCTGCTCGCCGGCGGCGAGCAGCTAGCGGTGCAGAATCGGCCCGCTGTCCACCGCTTCGAACGCGGACCCCGGCACGCGCTTGAGCTGATCGAGGTCGGCTTCGCTCCAGTGCGGGCTGGGAGCGCCGGTGATGTACCAGCTGGAGCCGTTGTCGGCGACGATCAGCCCGTAGCGCTTGAGCGCTCGCAGGATCACCAGCGCCTGGCCGTGGAAGGGAGCGAGGTTGAAGCGAGCACTGAGACGCAGGCGCAGCCCCATCGGCGGGAGCTCGGGATCGCTGCTACTGGACGCGAAGTGAGTGGCGGGGTGGATGTAGCCGGCCTGGGTGCGCGGCACGGTGACGCGTAAAGCATGATCGATGTGCCCGGCGCGAACGTCGTCATAGCGTGCAAGCAGGGGAAGTATTGGCAGTCCGGCGGCATCGGCGGAGGTCCAGCCTTCGGGTCGTAGCGCGTTGCTGCGCAGGTTGAAGACTGCCCCGGCATCCGCGTCCCAGCCCCGGCCGGAGCGCCGCGCATCGTAGAGCTCATACAGCCTGCAGGTCCCCTCTTGCAGGACGAGCACATGACGATCGCCGGCTTCCCCGGCACCCTCGACGGGTGCGTTGCGGGGAATCGGATAAGGGCCTGGGTTCGATTCCGAGCCGTAGGCCGTAAATGTGATCGGGACGCGTGGCTGATCGGGGCCGACGACTGCGTAGGGAATGCCATAGGTGGGGTTGGCACCGAAGTCGGCGTGCAGGTGCAACCCAGCGCCGATGCTGGCTATGTAGCGAGCTGAGTTGGGATCGAGCGGAGCATGGGCGATTTCCCGGTTGATGGCGTTGCTGGCGGGAAACAGCGGGCAAGAACGAGGCGATACGCGGGATGCATGTTCACTAATGAGGGGGGCGCCTCGCACGGGCCCCAGCGATGCTCGCGCGGCGGGCGAGCCGAGTCTCGCGACTAGCCCCAGGCCGGCGCCCGCCACAAGGCAGGCGATGACGAGCAGCGAAAGCCGGCGAGCCATGCCCGCACTCTAGGACCCTCGGCTCTGCTCCCCAACCGCCTGCAGCGCCGGGCGCCCCTCGATGAGCAGCGGCGCGCCGCAGCTCCAGCAGTAGGAGGCGCCGCGGCTGTGTACGGCACCGCAGGCGCGACAGGCCCCGTGCACCCCGGTGTGCGCGCCGGCGAGCAGTCGCTCGACCTCGGAGAGCTGCGCGTCGGCCTGCTGGAGCTCAGCGGCGCGACGCGCGAGCACGTCGAGGCGGTAGTGGTCGCGGATGGCCATCTCGTAGGTGAGCCCACCGAGGTCCCAGGTCAGCGAGGCGACGCGCTCGGCGAGCTCGACGCGCAGCTGGCGCAGCTCGGCGAGCGAACGGCTGGCGACGGCGGGCTGGACGGCGGCGGTGGGATCGGCGGCGGCGCTCACGTCAGTGCCCAGTTTCGATCGGTTCGTTGCCTTTGAACTGTTCGTTGACTTCTTTGACGTGCTGCTTGCCGGTCGTCTTGTCGAGTTTCGCCAGCGATGAGACACTCGTCTTTTTCTTGACCGGCGGCGGCGCTTTGGCGGCGGCGACTTCTTTGGCGTCTTTGGCTTCTTCCTTGGCTTCCGCTTTGGCGGAATGGTGGCTCTTGGATGCGCTGCCGGTGGAGCCTTCAGCAGCGGTGGAGCCGGAGCCGCCGGTCGCGGTGGAGGTGGAGGTGGGCGCGGCGGCGGCGAGCCCACTGAGCCCCTTAACTTCGATGACCTGCTTAGCGGCCGTGTCGGTACCGCTGCCGCCGGTGACCCAGTGCCCGACGAGCAGCCCGATCAGCAGCGCGGCGAGCAGGACGCCGGTAAGGGCGAGCAGCCCGGAGTAGCGGCGCAGGGACCCGAGCAGGCCGTCGGGCTCGGGCGGCTGGGCGTAATAGGCGGCGGCGGGCGGCGGGCCGCCGGGGACCCCAACTCCGCGCGCAGCGGGCTGGTACTCGCCCTGGAGGACGTCGAGGAACGCGAGGCGCACAGGCGAGGCGGGCTGGCCGCAGGCCAAGCAGTAACGCTGGTCGGGCGCAAGCTGCGCCCCGCAGTTGGTGCAGGTCGCGGCGGCGGAGGCGTCGCTTGCGGTGAGGGACCCGGCAGCGGCGGCATCGGCGGCCAATGCGCGCGTAGCACCGTTGCTCGCCTGCGTCGCGTGCGCGCCCGCACCCGCGCGCGCGGCGGGGTCCAGCGGCGCGATGTCGCTGACGGCCCCCTCGGGGGAGCTGGCTGAGCGCTCGGAGCGACTCATCCGAAGGCCCCGCGGACGTAATCGCGGGTGCGCGGCGCGCGGGGCTCCTCGAAGACCTGCTGGGCGGGCCCGTACTCGACGAGGTCGCCGAGATACATGAAGGCGACCTTGTCGGCGACGCGCTGGGCCTGAGCGAGGTTGTGGGTGACGATCACGACGGCAAGCTCGCGGCGCAGCTCGTGGATCAGCTCCTCGATGACGCCGGTGGAGATGGGGTCGAGCGCGGAGCAGGGCTCGTCCATCAGCAGGACCTCGGGGCGGGGAGCGATCGCGCGGGCGATGCACAGACGCTGCTGCTGACCGCCGGAGAGGCGCAGCGCGGGCCGGTGCAGGTCGTCCTTGACCTCGTCGTAGAGCCCGGCGCGGCGCAGGGCGTCGACGACGAGCGGCTCGAGCTCGGGGCGGCGGGGACGGCGGCGGGACTGCTCGCGCAGGGCGAAGGCGACGTTGTCGAAGATCGACATCGGGAAGGGGTTGGGCTGCTGGAAGACCATCGCGACGCGCGCGCGCAGGGCGGTGTCTTCGAGGTCGTGAATGTCGTGCCCGTCGAGCACGATGCGCCCGCTGCGCGTCGCGCTGGGCGTGAGCTCGGTGAGGCGATTGAGCGTGCGCAACAGCGTCGTCTTGCCGCAGCCGGACGGTCCGATCAGGGCGAGGACCTCACCCTGATGAATCGAGAGCGAGACGGAGCGCACAGCGGTCTTCGAGCTGTAGGCGACGGAGACGTCCTCCAGGCGCAGGCGCTCGGGGCCGTCGGCGTCCAGAGCGCGGCGCACGGCCTCGCGTTGGGCGGGCGGGCGGACTGGCTCGGGCGGACGGTCGAGCACGATCGTGCGCACCGGCGGCACCGCCTGCGGATCGGGCGCGGCGCGCAGCACGGGCGGACTCTCGGGGGAATCATCCGCGTGGGCGGTGTGGATGCGTGGGCCGTTGGTGCGGGGCTTCGTACCCTGCGTCGGCGCCGACGGCGCGTACTCGAGCTTGTTCATGGCGCGATCTCCGATGTCCTCATAGCGGTCCTCGGGTCGGATTCCTCACGATATAGATTGACACAGTTGATCTTGTGCTGTTGCGAGTGGCCGCTCATACGAACCCCCCGATCGCGAGCGAGCCGCCGGAACGGGATTGCCTGCGGGCGATCGATTCGACGGCGAGGTTGAGCAGCAGCACGAACAGCAGCAGCACGACGGCGGCGGCGTAGGCCTTCTGCGGCGCGGCGCCTTCGCCGGCGGGAGAGTTGTCATAGACGTAGCTGGTGAGGCTGGAGCCGGCGCCACGCAGGAGGTTGAAGACGGGGAGCCCGCCATGATGCGGTGAGAGGCGCAGTTCGTCTCCAAGCAGCACGAGCACGATCGCGGTGTCGGCGATGATGCGACTGATGCCGAGGGTGACGCCGGTGGCGATGTTGGGACGCACACTGGGCAGCAGCACGCGGCGGATCGTGGCGATACGTGTCTTGCCGAGCGCGAAAGCGGCCTCGCGCATATGTGTGGGCACGGCCTGCAGGCCGTCGCGCGTGGCGATGAACATCGGCGGCAGCGCGATCAGCGACATCATCGCGCCAGCGGCGAGGAAGGAGCGGCCGGTGACGCCACCGCCCTCGCTACCTTCGGAGGCGAAGCGCAGAAAGTGCAGTTGGAAGATCGCGACGCCGAAGACGGCGATCAGGATGTCGGGGGTGCCGGCGACGATCTCGATGCTCGATTCGACGATCCGCGTGAGGTACTGGCGCACGCGCCCGCCATGTCCGTACTCGACGATCCACAGCGCCGAGCAGATCGCCAGCGGCGCGGCGAGCACAATGCCGATTACGGTCAGCAGCGCGGTCCCGATCAGCGGATCGAGAAAGCCGCCGGAGCCCGCCTGGTTGCCGCTGGGCTGAGGGTGGCTGAAGAGCAGGCTGGGCCGCAGGTACTGCACACCGCGATACCCCATGTAGATGACGATCGCGGCAGCGACGGCACACAGGAGCAGCCCGGCCCCCCAAGCGGCAAGCCACACCAGACGATCGCTCCAGCGCCAGGTGCGCATCGAGGATCCGCGCCCGCGCCGCGGCGCGGCGGCAACCGAAAGGCCGCCCTGCGCGCTCATCCCCGCACCTGGTACTTACGCAAGGGGAGCTTCACGAGGTAGCCGGCGAGCGAGAGCACGAAGACGGAGAACAGCAGCAGCAGGGCGAAGGCGTAGAGCGTGGAGTTCAGCGCGGGCGCGCCGCCGAGCCCTTCGCGGAAGTCGACGATCGTCGAGGCGAGCGTGCGGACGGGCTCGAATAGGAAGGCGACGCCGTCGCTCGGCCGCGGGCTGAAAAAGACCGAGCCGGAGACCATCGAGATCATGATTGCCTCGCCGAGCGCGCGGGCGGTGGCGAGCACGGTGGCGGCGACGATCGCGGGCCGCACGGCGCGCAGCGTGACGGCGCGGATCGCGCGCAGGCGGTTGACGCCGAGCGCGGCGGCACCCTCGCGCCAGGCTCCGGGAACGGCGGCGAGGGCGTCGCAGGTGAGGGCGACCATGATCGGGGTGATCATCAGCGTGAGTAGGACGACGGCGATGATCAGGCCGGCGCCGGTGAGTTGGACGGTGTTCTGCAGCGAGGTGCGCTCGGCGGCAGTGATGACGTGATTGCCGAGGAACGGCACCAGTACGAGGATCCCGAGCAGGCCCCAGATGACCGATGGCACGGAGGCGAGCAGACGCACGACGCGGATCATCGTGCGGCGCAGGGCGAGCGGGGCGAGCTCGACGATGAAGACGGCGGAGAGTACGGCGAGCGGCAGCGCCAGCAGTACGGCGAGGCCGGTGATCAGCAGCGTGCCGTAGATGATCGGCCAGGCGCGCACGTGGTAGGCGGAGGCGGGCGGCTTGGTGGAGGTGGCCAGCATGCCTTCGACCTGCACTTTGAGGCTGCCGCCGGGCGCGAGCCAGCTGAGGCCGTTGTGCGCGAAGGTCGGCCAGGCGCGCGCGGTGACGAACGCGATCATGAACAGCACGATGAGACCGGTGGAGAGCGACACCGCGCCGAGCAAAAGCTCGGCGCGGTGATCGGTCCATGGTTTTTTTAGTCGCTGCATGAGCTAGCGGCTTTCCTCAGCGGCGCTCGACGGTCTGGGAGTCGCGCGAGCGCCGCATCGTCTCTAGCGCGGGGCTTCCGAGAGCGAAATCCACTGGCTGGAGATGATCTTCTTGGCGGCCTTGCTGCTGTCGATCCAGGAGATGAACTTCGCGGCGGCGCCGGTGGCTTTGCCTTTGGTCACCTCGTAGAAGCGCGCGACGCCGGCGTACTGCCCGGAGGTCGCGTTGGCGAGGCTGCAGGCGACGCCGTTGTAGCCGACGGCGTTGACCGAGCCGTTGTCGGCGCGGTAGTTGGAGAGGAAGCCGACGGCTTTGGGATCGTTTTCGACCTGCTGCTCGAGCAGTCCCTCGGAGGGCTCTTCAGCGGCCAGGGGGGAGACGCCTTTGTTGGCGAGGAACAGGGTCTTGAAGTTGGTCAGAACGCCGGCGGTCGAGGTGCGGCTGATCAGGTCGATCGTGCCGGTGGCGCTGGCACCGGGGATCTGCCCCCATTCGCGGTCCTTGCCGGTGAAGATCGCCTGGACCTGTGCTTCGCTGAGGCTGGCGAGCGGGTTGGACTTGTTGGTGACGACGCAGATCGCGTACTTGGCGATCGGGTAGAAGACGAGCCCGGCGGGGTCGCTGGCGAGCGGGTCGCGTGAGACGTCGCCGATCGTGACGCGCCCGGCGGCGACGTCGTTGATGCCGATCTGGGCGCCGCCCTGAGAGATGCGGAAGCTGACTTTGTTGTGCAGGAGCTTGACGTACTTGTGCGCGAGCAGCTGTACAAGGGGGTAGGACGCGGTGGCTCCGCTGATCGTGATCACGCTCGTAGCCGAGGCGATCGCGGGCACCGCGCTCCCTATTAGGGTCACAGCCGCGAGCGAGGCAATCAATCGGCGAAGAGGGGCTCGGCTGGCCGGCCTGCGGCCGGCTGCGCCACCCTCAAAGCGGCGGATTCGATGCATGTTGGTGGGCCTCCGTTTTCCACGAGTTGACAATTTCTTGACGAGAACCCTACCATATTCTGCATAAATAAGATCGGCTTTAGTTAGTTTGTGTTATTTGTGCTAAACAAGATGACCTCTCCCCTCCCCCCCCAACCCCCAGCGAAGCTCCCCTCACCCAGGGTGAGCGCGGTCCTCGCGGCGGGCATGCTCGCCGTGGGGATCGCGCTGGGGGCCCTGATCGGCCCTGGGCCGGCGAGCTCGCTGGCTAACGAGACTCACGCCGCCGCCGTCGCGCGCGTGCTGGGACTGCTGGCACTCGAGGACGGCGCGAGCACCAGCAGCCAGACGCTGCTCGCAGGCGGCACGACGCACACCGCGCACAGCAGCGAATCCTCGAGCGCGGGGCGCAACGGCACCTCGCAGATGAGCGCGAACCATCAGACAAGCTCGGGCGGCGGGCACTCGGAAACGAGTCCGACTTCCTCGACGCACAGCTCGCCGTCTTCGAACTCGCGCTCGCCGACCAAGAAGACCGGCGCGTCCGCACCGGCGGGCAGCGAAGAATCCAGACCGGCGCGCCTGGCACCGGTCGCGCACGTATGGCTGATCGAGCTGCCCTACGGCGAGAGCTTCACGAGCATCCTCGGCCAGTCGGCGGCGGCGCCCTACACGACCGGCGAACTCGTCAAGCAGGGAACGCTGCTGAGCAGCTACTCCGCGCTGCAGACAAGTGAGCTGGCGGGTGACGCGACACTGCTCTCGGGACAGGTGGCGGCGGCCGTGAGCACGATCGTGGCGCCCTGTCCAACTGCTCCAGCGACGCCCGGTACGACGACGCCGACGGGCACGTCGAGCCCGAGCGCTCCCGCGAGCGCGACGTCACCGTGCGCGGTGAGCGAACCGGCGGGCGCACAGGCCCTAGACGCCTTCCTGCACGAAGTCGTGCCACAGATCGAGGCGAGCGCGGGCTACCGCGAAGGCGGTCTGATCGCGATCACGTTCGCGGCGTCGGGCGACGGCACGAGCAGCGCAAGCGCCCCGTCGCCGGCCGGTAGCACCGCTCCAGCGATCACCTATCCAGCTGGGACGCAGGTGAGCACGGCGACGGCGACCGGGACCCCGGGCGCGCTGCTGCTCTCGCCGTTTCTGGCACGAGCGGGCGCGCGGCTGACGAGCACTTTCAACCAGCTGACGCCGCGCAAGAGCATCGAAGAACTGCTGAGAGACCCATCGAAAACCGCCCATCAATGAACGGAGGCCATGTGCACTCAATCGAACGTACCGACCGCTCCCACCGCCCGACCGGGTCGGGCCGAGCCGCGCGACGCGCGTCGCCGACCCCGAGGCGGGCGCTGCTTGCGGCGCTCGGAGCGCTCGTCTGCGCGCTCGCGGGGCCGGCCTTCGCACAAGCCGAAGCGATCGAGCCGAGCAACCCGAACAACTATGAATGCTCGGGCAACCTCAGCGCCGGCAAGGCGGAAGCGGGCGGTGAAGAAACGCCGGTCAAGTACACGTTCCTGTGCAACGGCCAGATCACCGGCTATCAGGTGCAGACGCAGGTCCCGATCTCGGGCATCGAAGGCGCGCCGCTGGTGACCAACTACGCGGACACGCCGTTGAAAGACACGTTCGCGTGCAGTGGCGCATTCCCGGGGTACGCGCTCAACTGCGTCGGCGCGAGCACGACCGAACCTCAAGAGAAGATCACGGGCCAGTTCGAAATCGGCTGGAAGCTGTGCACCGAACCGCGCGTAGACGCGTTGCTGACAGTGACCTACGCGTATCTCGAAAAAGGCGTGATCACGCAGGCGATCTCGGGGCCGTTCGAGCTCGGCCGTCCACTGGGCTGCCCGGCGACAGCGCAGTCGGGCAAAACCCGCCTAACTGCCTACCAGGGCCCGGAACCGAAGAAGAAGGACAAGCAGGGCAAGAAGGACGCTAAGGGCAAGAAGGGCAAGGGCGCCAAGGGAACGAGCAAGTCCAAGAGCAAGAGCTCTAAGCAGAACTCGAGCAAGAAGCGCGCGAGCTAGAAGATCCGCGACTCGTCCCGCGGCAGCGCGCGCCAGCGCTGCTGCGGGACGAGTGGCTCGCGGTCGTCGCCGCAACCGGCTCTCGCGCGTCGCGGGAGAGCTAGGCTGAGCGGCCTAAATGAAGAGGCGGGCGATAGCGATGCTCGGTGCGCTCCTGCTCATCGTCATCGCCGGAACATGCGCGGGCTGCGGCTCGGGCGGACGCGCGGACGCGGGGATCACGATCACAGATACCGCCGCGAAAACGCCGCTCGCAAAGGCGCGAGCCGCCGTGACACCGCTCCCGAGCACCCCGGCCGCAACGGACTGCCCGAGCGCGACGCTGGAAGCGCTGGAGTACGTGGGTCACAACGTCTACGAAGAGTCGGCGAGCGGGCGCGTCGTGGCGGAGGCGGTCTACCGCCTGGAAAGCTCGCAGGCACTGGCGGAAGCGACGGCGCGTGGCGAAGCGAGCGCTGTCAAGCGCGTGCTGCGCAGCCTGCTGCTCAACCAGATCGTGAGCGTGCAGGTGGAACGAGCCGGGCGCACGCTGGCGCGGATCGAACACGGGATCGGGATCGCGCCGGCATCAGGCCGGCTGCTGCTCGACGGGGTGCTCGTGGGGACGTTCGTGGTCTCGACGCAGGGCGCGAACGGCTACACGCAGACGACCTCGGGGCTGACGGCGGCGCAGATCCTGATGCGCAACGAAGACCACACACTGAGGAGCACGCTGCGGCTGACGCCGAGCGCGCTGCGCGCGCTGCGCAAGGATCCCCGCGAGGTGAGCTTCGCGGGAATCGACTACCGGGTGGATACCTTCGCGGGCCGCGTGTTCCCGAACCGGCCGCTGAGCATCTCGCTGCTCGTGCCGTCCTCGGCGATCGCGACGGTCTGTGCAAGCGCGGCGGCACGCGCCAATACAGACCGAGCGCGCGCGAACACATGGGGTCTGGTGGCCGAACGGGTGTACCGCGCGGAGCGCGAAGGCAGCAAAGCGCAGCTGATCCTCGGTGTCGTGGAACGCTCACGCGCATTTCGCGACGCGGTGCTGGCGGGCAACGCGAAGGCGACGCGCGCGGCGATCATCGGCTTCTTCCGCGCCCACTTGCACGTCGTGCGGGTGCGAGTGATGCGCGCGGGACACCTACTGGTGGACGTGGGCGGCCCGCACGTGCTGGCACCGATCCACGGCGTGATCCGCGATGCACGTGGCCGCGTGGCAGGGCGCTTTGAGATGGCGATCCAGGACGACCTTGGCTTCACGATCCTCACCCACGCGTTTACGGGTGCGCAGACGCTGATGCGCGAGGGTGCAAAGCAGGTGATGGGCACCTTAGAACCGGGACCGACGAGCGTCCCGGACACTGGCCAGGTGACCTACCTCGGCACGATCTACGAGGCCTACTCGTTCGACGCCGAGGCATTCCCGTCGGGGGCGCTGCGGATCTCGCTGCTATTTCCGACCAGCTGAGCGGCCGCTCGGACGTCGATCCTCCGGCGCACCGGGTCACTAGCCGCGGTCGTCGTTTCTTAGCCGCGGTCGTGGTTTCGCTCAGACGAGGCTCGTCGTCATCCGCTCGACCTCTTCGATCGAGGTGAGACCGGCGCGAACCTTCTCGATGCCATCGTCGTGCAGGCGACGCATACCGTTGCGCGTGGCGGTCGCGGCGATCTCATCGACAGAGGCGTGCTGGAGGATCTGGCCGCGAATCTCTTCGGTGATCGAGAGCACCTCGTAGATGCCGACGCGCCCGCGGTACCCAGAGGCCGAGCAGCGCGAGCAGCCGACGGGCTCATAGGGCTGGATCCCGGTGAGGCCGTACTCCTCGAGGACGGATCCGGGGAGGTTGGCGGGGCGCTTGCAGTGCGGGCAGAGCATGCGCACGAGCCGTTGGGCGACGATGCAGTCGATCGCGGAGGAGACGAGGAACGGCTCGATCCCCATGTCGGTGAGGCGCCCGAGCGCGCTGGGTGCGTCGCGGGTGTGCAGCGTGGAGAGCACGAGGTGGCCGGTGAGCGCGGCCTCGACGGCGATATGCGCGGTCTCGCGGTCGCGGATCTCGCCGACCATGATCACGTCGGGGTCGGCGCGCAGCATCGAGCGCAGGCCGGTCTCGAAGGTGACGCCGGCCTTGGTCGCGACCTGCATCTGCTTAACACCTGCGATCCGCGACTCAACGGGATCCTCGATCGTGAGGATCGAGCGCGCGCCGTCGTTGAGGACGTTGACGGCGGCGTAGAGCGTCGTGGACTTGCCGGAGCCCGTCGGTCCGGTGACGAGCACCGCGCCGTGGGGTCGATGGATCGCGCCGTCGAAGCGCTCCTGCTCCGCGCGATGCATGCCGAGCGACTCGAGGTTCTGCACGACGACGCCCTTGTCGAGGACGCGCAGCACAGCACCCTCGCCGTGGACGAGCGGGAGCGTGACGACGCGGATGTCAATGCGCCGACCTTCGACGTTCAGCGCGAGGCGGCCGTCCTGCGGGGCGCGGCGCTCGGAGATGTCGAGGTCGGCCATGATCTTGATGCGCGAGACCATGCCGGCGGCCATCCGCCGGCGCACGGTGGCGGCGGGATAGAGCACGCCGTCGACGCGGAAGAGCACCTGGGTGTCGCCTTCCTCGGGATTGACGTGGATGTCGGAGGCGCCCTGCTGGACGGCCTGCGCGATGATCGAGTGCACGAGCTTGATGACCGGGGCGTCCTGGTCGGCCTGCTCGCTCAGAGCGGTCTCTAGCGACTCGCGCTCGTCGTCCTCGACGATGTCTTCGATCGCGCCCTCCAGACGCCCGAGGCGCGCGGCGAGCAGGTTGACGTCCTCGGCGGAGGCCGCGGCGACGCGTACGCGACGGTTGGTGATCATCGCGATGTCGTCGATGCTCAGAATGTTGGTGGGATCGGCCATTGCCAGCAGCAGCGCGCCGTCCTCGGTGAAGCTGACGGGCACGGCCTGATAGCGCTTGATCGCCTCGGCACTCAGCAGGTTGACGGCGCCCATGTCGGGCTCGTAGACGGACAGGTCGATGTAGTCAAGGCCGAAACGTTCAGCGACGACGCGCGCGAGCTGGTCCTGGCGCAGGACGCCCTGCTCGACGAGCACCTGTCCCGTCGGCTTGCGTTGCGAGCGCGCCGCAGAGACGGCCTGCTCGACGGCCTGGCGGTCGGCGAAGCCGAGGTCGACGACGACCTCGCCGATCCGTCGCCCGGAGCGTCCGCTGCGCGTTGCGGCGCTCAGGCCGCTAGTCGAAGGCCGGTCGAGCACCGCGATACCGCCGCCGCTGCCGCCGCCATTGCCGGTGGGCGCGGGAGCCGCGGTCGAGCCCTGCGGAGCCACCGGACCGGTGACCCCAGTCGGCGCAGCGGCACCCGCCGGCTCGAGGGCGACGATTGCTGTGCCTTTAGGCGAGGAGTCGGGTGTATCCGTGGGCTGGGCGGTGGTGGTCGTCGGGGGCACAGCCGACTCGGACACCGCCGACTCGAGCGCCGCGAGCTCCGATCCTCCAGGTGACCCAGCCTCGGCCTTGGGCACCTCGCCCTCCGGCCCCAGAGCGATGGGCTCGCCCGCGGGGGCCTCGGCCTTGACCTCCGGCTCGGGGTCCTCGGGCGCAGACGCCGGTGGTGCACTCGCCGGCGCCACATTCTCGGTGGCGGGCGGCGCGATGCTCTGGGCCACGGGGGGCGCAACGTTCTCGGCTGCGGGCGGCGCGGCATCTACAGCCGCGCCTGCCGACGCGGAGCCCTCCTCTGGCGCACTCGAGGCGACCGATTCGGGGGAAGCAGTGGCGGCGTCCGGCTGCGAGATCGACTCATCGCCGGCCGCCGCGCGGCGGCGTCGAAACCAACTCATCGGGTGTTTATCGGCACGGAGCGACTGGCGCTTGACCTTTGCAGCAGCTGAGAATCAGCTGGGAAGGCCGTGCTCGAAGGCGCTCTTGAGGTGCGCGTCGACGGCGTTACAGCGGTAGAGGGCGATCGCCTCGGCGGAGGCGAGACGCTGCCCGGAGCCACCCTCGGGACCGTGGTGGGTGAGGATGCAGTGCTCGAGGGCCAGGCGCCGCTCGCGCGGCAGCGAGGCGGGGTAGCGGGAAGCGAGCAAGCGCAGCGTGAGCTCGACGTGCCCGAGCAGGCGGCCCTCTTCACTGCGGGTGATCTCGGCGCCGTAGGTGAACTCGCGGGTGCGACCGAGATCGTGCAGCAGGGCGGCGGCGAGCAGCAAGTCGCGGTCGAGGCGGGGGTGCAGGGTACAGAGCTCCAGCGCGAGGCTCGCGACGGCGACGGTGTGCTCGAGCAGGCCGCCGAGGTAGGCGTGGTGCCCGGCGGCACTCGCGCGCACGGGGCCGCTGGCGGGAATCGAGCAGGGCGCGCGGCGAATCTCAGCGCGTAGCTCGTGGTCGCCGAGCACCCGCTCGAGCAGCGCGCGCAGACCGGGTTCGTAGAGCTCGCGGGCGAGGTGCTCGAGGAAACCGTCGAGCTCCTCGACGTCGCGGCGCGAGGTGGGCAGGAAGCCGGCGGGGTCGGCCTCAGCGCCCTCGGCGCGGGCAATCGTGCGCAGCTCGACCTGCAGCTGGTCGCGAAAGCGCGCGACGCGGCCCTGGGCGCGCACGAGCTCGCCGCGCTCGAAGCGCCCGGCGAGCAGGTCGGCGTCGCGGAAGGCGCGCGCGAGGATCGAGCCGGTGCTATCGCGCAACTCGACGGTCAAGTAGGGGGTCCCGGCGCGCGAGATCTGACGCTCCTTGCGGGCGCAGGCAAAGACCGCGTCGATCTCCTGCCCCTCGCGCAACGTGGCGACGGTCGCAACCCCGCGGGCGGCGCTCTGCGGGTTCTCACCGACGTCGGGCTGGTCGTCACTGGAGCCAATTGTCTGGGCGGCCACGCTCCCATGATGTACGGTGGAGCGGATGCAGCCGCTCATCTGGGACCGCCGCCCGGCGGGCCTGCGGGCCCCGGCGATGGTGTGCGCGTTTGAGGGCTGGAACGACGCGGGGGATGCGGCGTCGACGGCGGTGGAGTTCATGAGCACGGCGCTGAAGGCGCAGCGTTTCGCGCACATCGACACCGAGGAGTTCTACGACTTCCAGGCCAACCGGCCACGGATCCGGCTCTCCGAGCAGGACGGACGCCGCGAGATCGAATGGCCCTCAGTGGAGATGTACGAGGCGCAGGTGCCGGGCGGCCAGCGCGATCTGGTGCTGGTACAGGGCGTGGAGCCCTCATTGCGGTGGCGCTCGTTCAGTGCGTTGATCGTCGAGCTGGCCGAAGCGCTGGGTGTCCAGATGGTGATCACGCTCGGCGCGTTGCTGGCCGACGTGCCGCATACGCGCCCGGTCACGATGACGGGCTTTGCCTCCGATCCGGCATTGATGGAGCGCATGGGCGCACACCGTCCGAGCGACTACGAGGGGCCGACGGGCATCGTCGGCGTACTGCACAGCGTGTGCACCGATGCGGGCCTGCCCTCGATGAGCCTGTGGGCGAGCATTCCGCACTACGTCGCGGCAGCACCGAGCCCGAAGGCGGCACTGGCGCTGGTGCGCCGCGTGGAGGGTGTGCTGGGGATCTCGCTCGACACGAGCGAGCTGGAGGAGGCGACGGTCGGCTATGAACGCCAGGTGGGCCTGGCCGTCTCAAGCAACCCGGAGGTGCAAGCGTTCGTCGACCGCCTCGAGCAGGACGAGGCCGAGGACGAGGACGACGATCAGGACGGAAACAGCGACCTGCCGCTGCTGCTCGAGGATCTGCCTTCGGGCGATCTGCTGGCCAGCGAGTTTCAGCGCTTTCTGCGCCAGCAGGGCGATGAGGAGCCACCGCAAAGCTCCTAGCGGCGTGCCGACCTCGCCGCTAGAGCGCCGGCATGTCGCGCGCTATCTCTGACGTCCTGTGGTCTGGACCCGTGGACGTCCGGCGGACTCGGCGGGCGTGCACTCCGGCGTAGATCAGGATGGCGAGGACGACGAGGAGTGCAATGAGGCTGGCGGCCCGGCCCAGCTCGACGACGGCGCTGTGCGTGGTTTCGACGACGACGTGCACGGGGCCGCTACCACCGCCTTCGCGTTTCACGACAGCGAGATCTTCGGGGTTTCTGCCCACGATCCGCAGTCCCCCGATGTGGACCAGATAGGAGCCACCAACGATGTTTGTCTGGATCGGCAGTGGCCCCGGCGGGACATCCATCCAGGCGTCGAAGCGATCACCTTGCACGGCCCTTGGCGGGATGATCAGCAGCCGGTTCCGCGGAGCGGTCGCGAGCGTGACGTGCCAATCGCCGTAGTCGCCGATCGCATACCAGCTATTTGGCGCTGCGGTCGCGCTCCTCAGCGCTTCAGCGCGGTTCGCATAGGACCCTCCGAAGCGCGTGCTGGGAACCCATAGCTGCCACAGGCATAGAGCAAGGCTGATCGCTACCGACCCGGCCAACGCGATCCTCAGAGCTCTGACCGTGCCCGGAGAGCCGCCGCGAGCGGCAAAGCGCTGGAGTGCAAGCGCCGCAATCAAGACGAGCGCGGCGGCCGTGTAGAAGAGGTAGCTCCCCAGTCGATAGGGCATCTGGATCTCGTTGAACGGGTACTCCACGAACCGCCAGACCGGCTTGAGCATGATCATTCCGAGCAGCAGGGCGAGCACGATCATGGTGCTCACCCAGACGCGCCGCAGCGCGCTGCTCACCGCGGATCGCCACAGGAGCAGCGTCGCGGTGAGCAGACCCCACGCGATGAACCAATCGGGTGCCTGTACGTAGAGCGCCGGAGTGCTCGATTCACTAGGCACCCGCCGAAATGGATCGAGCACGACGCCGGGTAGGTTGAACCCTCTCGTCGTTGTCCAGATCGCCGTGGACGTCTGCTGACTGTGCGCGACGGCGGTCTACGAGGCGTAGGCGATATCGGGCAGCAGAAACCAGGCGTTGATCGTCGCGCCGGCGAGGCCGAGGCCGCCGAGCATCACCAAGCGCCGATAGGGCAGCCGCGGGGCGCCTAGTGCGATCCAGGTGATGAGCAGCGCTCCGACGCCGATCGTCGTGCCCCACAGCAGCGTGATGTTGTGTCCCGCAGTCAGCAGCATCACGGATGCCACGAAGATCGCCATCGGCAGAGGCCGCCAAGCCTCGGTACGGGTACGGACGAGATGCACGCCGCTAGCCGCTAGCGGCGCCAGTGAGGAGGTAACCATGAACTCGGTCCAATCGCCCCGACCGTACAGATTGGTCACGTAGTAGGCACTGGTGAGGACCGTCAGCGCAGGCGCGTGAGCGGTGAGCCCGCGCAGGCCGAACTCACGCCCCAGCCACAGGATTCCCCCATAGACTCCGAGCATCGCGAGCATCGTGGCGCCGATGAAGGCAATTTCGGCGTGGCCGCCAAACAGCTCCGACATTGCACCGGTGTACGCATAGAGCGGCCCGCCGTAGAAGGCGAACAGGGGATAGAAGACGCCGAGCGTCGTCGTGTTGAGAAACAAGCCGGGATGCCCGGCCGCAGTCAACGCCCTGCCGGCGACCCACACCAGCCACAGCGAGTTGGTGAAGTCCTCCCCGAAGCCCGACCGCGTCAGCAGCATGGGGCCCGACACGATGAGGACTGCGATTACGGCCAGGAGCGCGTCGATCCTTGTGAGCCTCGCTCTAGGCATCGCGGCGCATGCTCCCACGCCGTCGGCAACCGCCTGCCGAGCACACCGGCACATACGCAGGTCGGGGAAATCAATGACGCGGCTTGTCTCCGACTACGGCCCCATTTAATAGGTCAACGGGGCGACATAAATGTCGCCCCGTTGACTGAGGGAGGAGAGGGTCCTTCTTCCACCGGCGAGATATGGGCCGGCAGACCCTCCCGCCGGGGTCTTGTCCTCTCCGGACCCGTGGCGGGGTAAGTGTTCGTGCTCTTCGCTAGACCAGGCTCAGCACGCGCTCCTGGACGCGGTTGGCGAGGTCAGCGCCGTCTTCGAGCCGGGCGCGCACAGCACTCTCGATCTGGTTCTGGGTCTTCTCGAGCTGCGCCTGGGTCTGCTCGACCTGGCTGGTGAGGCTCTTGGCGACGTCCTCGCGGCGGCGATCGAGCTCGCGGCGGCGCTCGCGCAGTTCGCGCTCGACGCGGGTGCGGGTCTTGCGGACCTCGCGCTCGAGGCGGCTGCGGGCGGTGTTCCCGCGGCGCTCGAATTTGCGCAGCTGTGTCTGAGCCTTGGCGGGCGAGGAGTAGCTGGCGATCACCTCATTGACGCTCGCGACGACGCGGTCGCGAGCGGTGAGGGCGACGCCAACGGGGATCAGCACGGCGCGTTCGGCGTAGTCGCCGGCGAGCGCGGTGGTGCTGCGGGAGCTCGAGCTGCTGGTCGCGGTGGTGCGTTTGGTGCCTTTGCCGGCGGTGCTCGCCTTCGAGGCGGCGGCTTTCGCGCGGGCTTTAGTCGCTTTAGCGGCGGCGCGCGGTTTCGCGGCGGTCGCTTTGCGTGTGCTTGCGGGATTCTCGGCCATCTGGGGTGGGTCTCCTCTGCTTGATCTCGCCCTTGTCAGCGGGCGTGGGTACGTTTGTTCTATTCGTTCGGGTCGGTGGCTGTAGCTCCGAACACATGTTTGTACACGAGCGCACCCTGCTTGTTACACCTGGAGGCTAACAGGTTCATCAGATACCGCAAGCACTGGAGTTCCGGCTAACGAGCTTGTGACAAGCGGAACGTGCGTTCGGCCGGCTAGCGGCCGACGCGGGCGAGCCACAGCTCGGGCGCGGCGAGCTCTGCGGGGGTCGGCAGATCCTCGGCGGAGCGCCAGACGCGGGCGAGCAGCAGGCGGCCGCCGCCGGTCTCCTCGCGCTCGCCGGCGGCGACGATCGCGTCGCAGAAGCGCCGTCCCTCCTCGTACTGGCGCAGCTTGAGCTCGAGCCCGAGAAGACGCTCGAGGACCTTCCACGGCAGCCCGCGACCCTCGCGGCGGCGGCTCATGGCGGCGCGCAGGCGCGGCAGCGCGGGCAGGACCTCGGCGCCGACGGCGTCCATGACGTGCTCGGCGTGACCCTCGACGAGCGACATCGTGGCCTGCATGCGGGCGATCAGCTGCCAGCGCCGCTCGCCGAGCGTGAGCCGCATGATCTCGCCCTTGCGCAGGCGCTCGGCGAGTGCGCGCAGGTCGCGCGGGTCGGGCATCCGCAGGAGCGCGCTGAGCGAGACGGAGACCTGCATCCCGGCGATCAGCTCCTGCAGCAGGCCGGCGAGGTGCTCGCGCAGCCAGGGGGCGCCGGAGAACTGGATCGCGTGGGTGAGCTCGTGGATCGCGACCCACGAGACGAGCTGCTCGCGATCGACGCGCATGTTGCGCGAGGCCTGGTCGAGGTTGGGGGCGACGAGCAGCAGGCGCGGTTTGACGGTGGGGTCGAGCAGCGCGAGGTCGTATTGGCCGAGGACGCGCTGGGAGAGCATGCCGGCCATCGCGCCGACCTGCGCGCCAAGCAGCAGGCCGCCGGCTGCGCCAAGCGCGTCGTAGAGCGGCGTGAGGTCCTGCGCGCCGGCCTTGCGCGGGCGCAGCTTGCGCCGCGTTGCGCCGGCGCCGGTGCTCTGCTGGGCGAGCGGCTCGAGGATCGGGCGCATGCCCTTGAGGTTGGCGGCGATCCAGGTGGGACGATCGACGGCCTCCAGCGGCGGCAGCGCGGCGGGCAGGTCCAGGCCGGAGTACTCGCTGACGCGCTCGGCGAAGCGCTCGGCGAGCGGCTGCACCGACTCGCCGTCGAGGCCGCCCTCGGGAGGTGAGCCGGCAAGCAGCTCGCCGACGCGCTGCGCGGTGCTCCAGTCGATCGCGTCCATTTAGCGAGCCCTGCCGATGAGGTCCATTCACAGAGGGTAGCCTTGGATCGTGCGCGCGCAACTGGATGGCCTCTCCACCGGCGCCCGCGGCGAGACTCGCGCTACGGCCGCGGCACCCGCGCGCGCGGCGTTCGAGCGCGCAGAGGTGCGCGACGTGCTGGCGTGGCTGACGCTGCTGACCGAACCGCAGGATGCGGCGGCGGCGGTGCGCGCGCTGGGCCGCCCGCCGGTGGAGCTGCGCCAGGTGGACCTCGCGCAGGTGGTGCAGGTCGCGCGGCGCCAGAAGCTCGACGTCGTCACGGCGCTGGGCGCCGCGAGCGAGTCGGCGCAGCTCGCGCCGCAGGCACGCGAGCGGATCGAGCGTTTCCAGGAGCTGCACCAGTGGGCCTTGCAAGAGCTGAGCTCCGAGCCGCTGGAGGTGTTCGTGGTGCGGCTGATCGAGCGTCTGGGCATGCGCCGGCGCCAGCTCTTCGTCGCGGACGCGCCGGATCTGGATCTCCTCGGCGAGGCCGCGGATGGGCGGCCGCACCCCGACGAGGAGCCGCTGCGGGAGATGCTGGGGGTCCTGCGCGAGGAGGTGCTCGGCGACGTGACTCGCATCGCGGGCCGTCTGGGGGAGCTGCGGTTGGACACCGACCTCGACGTCTCGCACGGGATCGTGCGCTACCTGGAGCTGATCAAGCTGGCGGCGCTGGCCGAGCGGCCCCGTGGCGAGGACGCGGCGAGCGCGCTGGCGGACGTCAACGCGCGTCTGCTGGCGGCGACGACGCCGCTGCAGCGCGAGATCTACGAGAGCTCGCCGCTGGATGAGCTGCTGCTGAGCATCGCCGCCGAGGGCGAGGGCGAGGGATCGCAGGCCGGCCAGCGGGCGCGCGGAGCGCAGGGCCTTGGCCTGGGACCGCGCGGCGAGCCGTCGCTGGAGGCGTTCCTGCCGCGCCGCGGCGAGGGCCTGGCGCTGTCGGCCTCGGATGTCGTGACCTACCGCGGCTGCCCGCTGCGCTACAAGTTCGCGCGGGTGCTGCGGATCCCATCCGAGCAGACCCTCAACCAGCGCTTCGGGATCGTCGTGCACCAGGTGCTCGAGCGCTACCACTCGGCCGAGGAGCAGACGCTGGGCCTGCTGATGGAGCTGCTGGAGGTGGCGTGGCGGCGCTCGGGGATCGGTGAGGGCGAGCAGGAGCGCCGGCTGCGGGTGATGGCGCGCGCAGCACTGGTGCGCTACCACGAGCGTCTGCGCGAGGAGCCGGCGCAGCCGCTGTGGTTCGAGCGGTCGTTCGCGTTCGACCTCGGCGCGCACCATGTGCGCGGGCGCGTGGATCGCGTGGACGCGCTGCCGGACGGCAGCTACGAGCTGATCGACTACAAGACGGGCCACGCGCGCACGGCGGCGGAGCTGCGCGATGACATCCAGCTCTCGCTGTACGCAATCGCGGCGCGCGAGGCGTGGCAGCTGGAGAGCTCGCGGCAGGCCTACTACTACCTGCTCGACGATCGCAAGGTGCCGGTGCCACGCGCGGAGGACGGCGAGGAGTGGGTGCGTGAGGCGGTGCTGCGCGTCGGCGAGGGGATCTTGGCGCAGGACTTCGAGCCGACCCCCTCGCCGGCGGTGTGTGCGCTCTGTGACTTCCGCATCGTGTGCCCGGCAGCGGAGCGATAGGTCTCGCATCCATCCGATGCCATAGTCATGGTGTACGAGCATGAAGTGCGGACTCCGAGATGATGGAGGCAGCGCTGATAAACCGCTCTTACGTGCGGACTTGACGGCACTAGATACAATCCGTGTGGAGCGTGGTCGGTTTGTGGGCTCGTGAGTCTTCGGCCTACCTGCTTGTATCTGCCCTCACCCGGTGGCCATTGGCCCCGAACCTTCTCGTACGACGGTGTCGCGACCTGAAGTCGCTGATCATGGCAATCTTTTCTCTCATCCACTCCATGCCTAGACGACCACGCTCGTCCTTCGACCCGTGGACTGCAAAGCGACTGGAAGTCGATGAGGCGGAGCTCACAACCAAGAAGGTCATCCAAGGACTACCTAGACAGCGCGATCTAGCCGACGGACCTGAGAGCCCAATGGGCGGACGGCTCGCTTCCCATTTGGACTCGTATTCCGACACGGAGTTCGACGCCTTGGTTTATAAGGGCGAGCAACTACTCCGAGAAATACGCGGCACGTCGTCATCTCCCGCGAACAGCTAGATCCTGCACTAGCCCTGTCTTAGCCTATGGGTACCGCAGACGAGGTTGGTGAGACCGAGGGTGAGCATCGCCCCTCAGCCGATCCTGCCCATGCCGTCCGCGGCGTCTACATAGAGCACGTCGAACTATTGTTCGGCCTCATCAACGATCGCCTCGCGCCAGTGTTTGAGGCGAACCGCTACTTCGAGGAGCACACCGGCATTGCCAACAAGGCTGGTGCGAACAACCTCACGGAGGCACTCTCGCATATCGGCACGCTAGTCGAGTACGCCCACGTGATGGACTCGGACGAGCAGCGCGAGCAGGTTGCGTTCTTCGGTGATCACCTGCGACGGAGCATGATGGAGTCTTTTGAGCAGGTCGTAAAGGCTCGACTCGGCAAGATCAAGGATGAGGGTTTGCTGGACCGTTTCAACGGCGAGGTAGTTCCGCTGCTTCGAAAGGGCAAGCTGCCTACCGCACCTACTGAGGAAGCCGTGCGTGCACTCGGGGCTGAAACAGCTCACCTACTCGACGAGGGCCGTAGGCTCAAGCGCGAGAACTTCAACCGCTTCACATCGTCTGGCTGCATCGCCCCGAACTGCGCCCGCCACCGGTGATAGGTCTGCTCGGAGACCTCCAACGCCTTGGCGACCTCTGGCACCTCCACGCCCTCCGAGAGCAACCTGTCGGCCTCCCTCAGCTTCCTGACGATCTGCTCCGACGTATGACGTCTACCCTTCACGTGATCGATCCTCCTCTCGCCCATTTTGCACAGGCTGAAGGACTCTCACAAGCACCGGACCGAAACTAAGGGGTCGGACCA
>DASXZA010000013.1:0-181415 GCA_036502205.1 Solirubrobacteraceae bacterium
CGCGCACCGACCCGTACGCCTGGTCGGCCGCGCGGGCGAGCGCAGCCGCGATGAGGACCGGGTCGACGAGCTCGCCGGGGCGGCTCACGAGCTCCTCGGCGGCGCCGCGGATCAGCTGGGAGAGAATCACGCCGGAATTCCCGCGCGCACCGAGCAGCGCGGCGCGCGCGACGGACTGCACGATCTCCTCGCGCCCGATCTCGTCGATCGTGCGCTGGCCGTCTGCACCCTGCAGGCGGTCGAGCTCGGCGAGCACGGCGCGCAGCGTGAGCACCATGTTGTCGCCGGTGTCGCCGTCGGCGACGGGGAAGACGTTGAGATCGTTGACCTCCTGGCGGCGCGACTCGAGATGGGCGAGCGCTCCGGCGACGGCGGCGCGAAAGCGAACCAGGTTGGTGTCGGTCACGGCGGTCTGCATCATCCTCGTTCGGCTCGGCGGGGCGTCGGCGGCGAAGCCGGGAGCCTCAGGGCTTACGCACCGAGCATGCGAAGGTTACGCGATCGCGCGGACGGTGCCCGGTTGTTCGAATCTCCGGACGGCGGATGTTCTAGCGCGCGTCGGCGAGAGCGCGCATCGCGTCGGCGCTTAGAGCGCCTTGACGACCTTGCCGGCTTTCAGGCAGCGCGTGCAGACGTAGACGCGTCGCGGCGCCTTGCCGACGAGGATCCGAACGCGCTGCAGGTTCGGCTCGAAGCGGCGCTTGGTGGCGACCATCGAGTGGCTACGGCTCTGGCCAAATGCGGGACCCTTTCCGCAGCTGTGACATACCTTTGCCATAGCGAGCGCGAAGTTTAGTGGTTTTTGAGAGCGAACCCATGCGGAGTCGCAAATGGGTCGCTCAGCCTGCGACCGTGGCGGGCAGCAACTCGGCGCGCAACGCGGCCATCCGCAGGACGGCTTCGGCGGCGTGGCGACCTTGGTCGCGCTTGCCGCCGCCGGTGCGGGCGAGCGCTTGCTCCATGGTCTCGCACGTCAATACCCCGAACGCGCAGGGCACGCCGGTATCTAGCTGGACGCGCTGGATGCCGTTGGCGGCCTCGGAGCAGACGAAGTCGTAGTGATCGGTCTCGCCGCGGATCACGGCGCCGAGGCAGGCGACGCCGGCATAGCGCGCGCTGCGCGCGAGGTAGCTGGCGGCGAGTGGCAGCTCGAAGGCGCCGGGTACGTCAAAGATCTCGGCTTCGGGGACACCGGCATCTGCGAACGCGGCGTGCGCGCCGGCGAGCAGCCGCTGGGCGAGCTCCTCGTAGAAACGTCCGATCGCGATCGCGTAGCGGGGAGTGCTCACTTTTTGGACCCCGCCGCGCGCGCCCGCGCGCGGCGGGGTCGCTCGCACAACAACTTGTGCACTGGCCCGCGACGACAGCAACCGCGACGGCACGACGTCGCGGACGTCGTGCCATGCGCGACCGCCCCTCGGAGCGCGCTCAACTCGCTCAACTGGTCCCCTGCCTGGGCTCGCCCTCGCCGTGGCGCTCGGAGCGCAGCATCTCGGCGTCGAGGTTGAGCCCCTGGTGGTGCAGCGTGTGCCCCATGCGCTGGGCCTTGGTGCGCATGTACTCCTCGTTGTGCGGGTTGGGGGCGTGCTCAATCGGGATCTGGGCAGTGACGGAGAGGCCGTAGCCCTCGAGTCCGCGAATCTTCTTGGGGTTGTTGGTCAAGATGCGGATTGAGGAGAGCCCGAGGTCGACGAGGATCTGGGCGCCGATCCCGTAGTCGCGCAGGTCGGCTGGGAGCCCAAGTTGGAGGTTTGCCTCGACAGTGTCGAGACCCTCCTCCTGCAGGCGGTAGGCCTTGAGCTTGTTCAACAGACCGATGCCACGACCCTCCTGGGCGAGATAGAGCAGGACGCCCTCACCCTCGTCCTCAATCATCGCGAGCGCGGACTCGAGCTGCTCACCGCAGTCGCAGCGCAGCGAGTGGAAGACGTCGCCGGTAAGGCACTCGGAGTGGACGCGAACGAGCACGTCCTCGCGCCCCTGGACCTCGCCCTTGACGAGCGCGACGTGGTGCTTCTCATCGACGAGCGAGCGGTAGCCAACGGCGTCGAACTCTCCGAACGCGGTGGGCAGCCGCGCGACGGCGACGCGCTCGACGAGCTTGTCGTGGCGGCGCCGGTAGGCGATGAGGTCGGCAATCGTGATCATCTTCAGGTTGTGCCGGGCGCAATAGCCGGCGAGGTCGTCGACACGTGCCATGGTGCCGTCGTCGTTCATGACCTCACAGATCACTCCGGCGGGGTTCAAGCCGGCCAATCGCGCGAGGTCGACGGCGGCCTCGGTCTGCCCGGTGCGCTCGAGCACGCCGCCGGCGCGGGCCTTCAGCGGAAAGATATGCCCGGGCTGGACGAGGTCGCGCGGGTGAGCGCCGGGGTCGACGGCGACCTGGATGGTGCGGGCGCGGTCATGGGCGGAGATCCCGGTGGTGACGCCCTCGCGGGCCTCAATCGAGACGGTGAAGGGTGTCTCGAAGGAGGATTCGTTCTTGGCGGCCATCAGCTCGAGACCGAGTTCCTCGCAGCGCTCGGGGGTCAGCGACAGGCAGATCAGCCCGCGTCCCTCGCGGGCCATGAAGTTGATGGCCTCGGGTGTGGCGAACTGGGCGGCCATCGTGAGGTCGCCCTCGTTCTCGCGATTCTCGTCGTCGCAGACGACGACCATGCGCCCGGCGCGGATCTCCTCGATGGCCTCGTCGATCGTGGCGAAGGGGCTCATTCTCGAGGTCTCCTGGGCGGACACGTGGGTTGGGTCGGCCGACGACATCTGTGCTCTACAGGGTAACCGGCCGAGTGCTGAGCGGCGGGGTGCTAAGTGGCGGGGTGCGCGTCGAGTTGCTGCGCGGCGAGCAGCCGCTGGACGTGCTTGGCGAGGATGTCGACCTCGACATTGACGCGCTCGCCGGCGGCGGCGCGGCCGAGCGTGGTGCGCTGCAGCGTCTCGGGGATCAGCGAGACCTCGAGCCCGTCGTGGCGTAGCGCGCTGACGGTGAGGCTGACGCCGTTCAGCGCGATCGAGCCCTTCTCGACGATGTAGGGAAGCAGCGCGGGGTCGAGCGAGAGGGTGAGCACGTGCGAGAACCCGTCCTCGCGGACGTCGGTGAGCGTGGCGACGCCGTCTACGTGCCCTTGCACGATGTGCCCGCCGAGGCGTCCGTCGGCGCGCAGTGCGAGCTCGAGGTTCACGGGATCGCCGACCTGCAGCGCGGCGAGCGCGGAGCGCTGGAGCGTCTCGTGCATGGCCTGCGCGGCGAACCCTCCGAGCGCGACGTCGTCCGCCGCCGTCTCCGCGGTCTCGGCGCCGGCGGCCTCGAGCTCACCCTCAGGCGCGCCTCCGGGCACACCGCCGCGCGCGAGCGCGCGCGCCCCCACGCGCGCGGCGGGGTCGCCGACGAGGACATCAACCGCGGTCAGACAGACCCCGTTGACGGAAATCGAGTCCCCCTCCCCCAGTTCGGGAGCGAGCGCACTGGAGATCCGCAGCGTGGCGCCGTCAGCATCGCGCTCGACGGCCTCGACGCGCCCGAGATCGGCGATCAGCCCGGTGAACAACTCACCACTCGCGCAGCCGGGCGGAGACGAGCAGATCCTCGCCGACGCGCTCGCAGTCGAAGGTAAGCGCGCGTAAGGCCTCGGAGATGCGCTCGACGCCTTCGCCCTCGAGCGGGTCGCGGGCGGTGCGCCCGCCGAGCAGCAGTGGTGCGAGGAACAGGCGGATCTCGTCGATCTCGCCGGCGTCGAGGAAGGCGCCGGCGAGGTGTGGGCCGCCCTCGAGCAGGACGGAGGCGACGCCGAGCTGACCGAGCTGGTCGAGCGCGGAGCGGACGCGGGCGGGCTCGTTCTCGCCGGTGGCGACGATGACCTGGGCACCAGCGGCCTCGAGCGTGTCGGTGTCGGAACGAGCGGCGGCGCGGGAGACGACGACGATCAGCGGGACCTCGGGGACGGCGGCGAGCAGCTGCGAGGTGGGCGGCAGCCGCGCGAGCGAGTCGAAAATGACGCGCCGGGGCTGCTCGCTGGGCTCGGCGGGGGTGCCGTCGGGCCGCGCGGTGAGCTGGGGATCGTCGGCGAGCGCGGTACCGATGCCGACGACGACGGCGTCGACGGAGGCGCGCCACTGATGGGCGCGGGCGCGCGAAGCCTCGCCGCTGATCCACTGGGAGTCGCCGGCGCGGGTGGCGACCTTGCCGTCGAGGGTCATGGCGGACTTGAACAGCACCCAGGGGCGCCCGACGCGGGCGTGCTTGCGGAAGGCCTGGTTGAGCAGGCGGGCTTGCGTGGCGAGCTCGCCGTCGGCGAGGACGACGTCGATGCCCTCATCGCGCAGGATCCCAAGCCCGCGCCCGGCGGCCTTCTCGGTGGGATCGTCGGAACCGACGACGACGCGGCGGATGCCGGCCTGGACGATGGCGTCGGTGCAGGGCGGGGTCTTGCCCTCGTGGCAGCAGGGCTCGAGCGAGACGTAGAGCGTGGCGCCGCTGAGGTCGGCCATGCCGCAGGCCTCGATCGCGTTGACCTCGGCGTGAGCGGCGCCGAAGCGCTCGTGCCAGCCCTCGCCGATGACCTCACCGTCGCGGGCGACGACGGCGCCGACGGCGGGGTTGGGCTTGACGGCGCCGACACCGCGCCGGGCCAGCTCGATCGCGCGCGCGAGGTGCAGCCGGTCGGTCTCGGTGGTGATGGTCATCCGGTAGTTGAGGATATCCCGGCAGCCCGTGCGCACCCGCCGCGGCGCAAGCGGTAGACGATCATTTCTGGCCCGGGCCGGGCGTAGGCGAGCGGGTAGTAGTCAAAGGTCCAGTCGAAGTTGAACGCGACGGGACGGGCGCCGTGCCGGTAGGGCGAGGCGCGATAGACGACTTCGGCCTGCTGGGCGAGGGCGCGATAGTAGGCGACGGCCTGCGGGACCTGCTTGGGGTCGGCGAAGGCGCGGCCGGACTCGGCGTAACCGCTGACGATCCAGCAGTAGCCGTTGCGCTCGTACCAGCCGATCAGGGCGGGACTGAGCGTACGCTCGTAGCTCTCGATGCCGACGACGTGCGGTTCATCTGGCCGCAGTTCGCCGGCGTCGTTGATGACGGAGACGAGCGAGCGCCACTTGATCCAGCGGTCGCCGTCGGCGACGCTGAGCGTGGGATGGCCGATGTCCTGGGCCCACTCGTCGGGCACGAGCGGCTCGACGACGACGCGCGTGCCGGCGGGGACGTGCGCGACCACCCAGGCGCGGGTGAGGTTGCGGGTATCGGCGCGCGAGAGGATGAGCCCGGCGTGGACGCTGTAGACGATGCCCTGTGCGCACAGTGCGAGCGCGAGCAGCGCGGTGAGCGCGACGGTGAGCGCGCGTGGCGGCGCGAGGGGTGCTGCTTTGGGGCGCATCCGCGCAGGTGGCGCGGTCTCCGAGCCAGCGGGCGCGGGGCGTCGTGCCCCGCGACGCGTGCGGCGTGCTCCGGCGAGGACGCGCGTGAGCAGGCGCGCGGCGAAGCGGGCGAGTTGCAGCGCGAACAGCGCGGCGAGCAGGCAGACGATCGGGAAGATCGGCAGCAGCCAGCGGCCGAAGTAACGCCCCTGGCCGCCCATGAAAAAGAGATATAGGAGCGGCGCAGGCACGAGCACCCAGCCGAGGCGGCGCTCGCGCCACCAGACGGTAAGCGCGCCGCCGAGCGCGGCGAGCGCCGGGACCCAGCCGAGGCCCCAGGTGAAGGACCAGAGGTAGTAGACGATGCCGCTCTCGTGGGGGGCGCCGAGCTTGCCTTCGGCTTCGGCGGAGACGGCGGACTGATGCGCGATGCCCTCCTTGAAGTTGTGGAAGTCGAGGATCGCGTAGGGGTTGGCGAGCAGGAACGCGGCGAGCGCGGCGACCCCTGTCAGCAGGAGCCCGACGAGCACGCGCGCACCGCGCCGTGGTTCGTCGAGGTAGCGCGCGGCGGCGGCGGCGAGCAGTGGCAGCAGGACGATGCCGGCGGTGTACTTGGTGGCGCAGCCGAGCCCGAGGCCGACGCCGGCGAGCAGGTACCAGCGGCGGCGTCCGCTGCGCAGGACGCCGGCGGTGCCGAGCAGCGAGAGCGTGAGCGGCGCGAGCGTGGGAACGTCGTTGAGCGCGAGGTGGGCGTAGAAGACGGGCAGGAAGGCGACGGCCTCCAAGGCGGCGGCGAGCAGCGCGACGCCGCGATCGAAGAGGCGGGCGCCGGCGAGATAGAGCAGCCAGACGGCGAGCGTGCCGAGGATCGCGGCGGCGGCGCGGGCGAGCGTGAAGACGGCGGTGGGGTCGGTGGCGAACGTGTGCGAGGTGCCGTGGGCACCGCCGAAGGAGAGCGCGAAGAGGAAGTGCAGCAGATAGGTGAAGGCGGGCGGGTTGGCGAAGTAGTGGGGGTTCCAGCCGGCGGCGAAGATGCCGATGGCGCGCGGCACGAAGTGGGCGTCCTCGTCGGAGTTGTAGGCGTAGGGCAGGCCTTGGCGGATCCCCCAGAGGCGCAGGCCGAGAGCGAGCGCGAGGATCAGCGCGAGCGCGCCCCAGACGAGCAGCCGCGCGCGGCGCGCGCGGCGCCGGGCGTCGTCGTCGGTCTCGGCGGCCACGTCGGTGGGCGCCGGCGCGGCTTGGGTGGAGCCCTCAGCAGTTGCCATAGACCGCGTAGTAGCGGCTGGTGTAGATGCGGCGGAAGCCGGGCAGCGGAACCTGGTCGAGCGGGTCGTCGCCGACGTCAACGATGGCCTCCTGGAAGACGGCGGCGCCGAGTGGGTAGACGGCGACGCTGCCGCGGGCGATGCGCTGCGCCAGCGCGCGGTCGCCCTGCTGGGCGTCGGCGCGGGCCTCGCTGCGGGCGACGATGTCGTGCTGGTTGGTGGTGTCGAGGATCCAGCGAGCGTCGGGGATCAGCTTGTTATCGGGCAGCGAGAGCAGCGGGCAACGGACGAACTGAGCGCGGACGGCGGGGGCGTGCAGCGCGGCGGCGAGCCCTTCGTGGAAGTCGTCGTGGTAGGAGAGTGTGGTGCGGGCATTCGTGAGACTCGTAACTGAGACCGCGGCGAGCGCGCCGTAGAGGACGAGTGCGGCACCAGCGGCCATCCAGCCGCGCCGCAGCCAGGAGCCGGCGCGCAGCAGTGACCAGCCGCCGATGGCGAGCGCGCAGAAGGGGAGCAGCAGTGCGGAGGCGCCAAGCATGTAGCGGTCGATCACGGAAGCGCCGCCGGCGCCCTCGCCGATGTAGACGAGCAACAGCAACGCGAGCGCAGCGAGCGGCACGCGGGCGCGGCGGGGTGTGAGCCACAGCGCAAGCAGCGCGCCGCCGATCCCGCCGACGACGACGGGCAGCTTGTCGATGCGCACGGCGTAGCGCCAGGTGGCGTCGAGCACGGCGGAGAAGCCCTGGGTGCGTTCGAGTTCAGCGGCGAGGACGGCGGTGGAGTGCAGCGAGTAGAGCGGATCGCCGGTGACGATCGCGTCGAGCGCAACCCAAATGAGTGGCGCAAGTGCGGTGAGCGCGGCATAGCCGAGCAGCCTGGGAATCGAAAGCTGCTCCCCCCCGCGCCGCCCCTCTGCACTGCGCCATCCCCGCGCGAATGCGAGCAGCGTGGGCGCGGCGCACCACAGCCAGTAGACGCCGCTCAGCACCCAGGCGTCGGGCCGCAGCAGCCCGGCGGCGGCGAGCAGCGCGAAGACGGGCGTGCCGCGGCGCGCGCGTGCGACCTCGAGCGCGGCGGCCCAGACGATCAGGGCGACGTAGGTGAGGTCGAGGTAGCCCTGGGCGGCAAGGTTGGCGTCGAACAGGCGGCTGAGCATCAACAGCGCGGCGAGTGCGGCGACGAGTGGGCCGAAGCAGAGCCGGGTGAGGTGGTAGATGCCGGCGACGAGCGCGACGAAGGAGCCGATCGAGCCGAGCACCATCAGGCGCGCGCCGCCCTGGCCGAAGATCGAGCAGAGCATTCCGAAGGCGATCGCCAGCGGGTGCTCGGTGGGGCCGCGGTAGACGCTGAAGTCGGGCAGGTGCAGGTGCAGCAGGTCGCGACCCCAGAGCAGCGCGTAGAAGGAGTCGTAGGTGGGGTATGTGGGGAAGGCGAAGTAGCCGACGAGCGCGAGCAGGCAAAGCAGGGCGAACGCGAGCTTCGCGGGGGTGGGCCGGGCCCAGCTCGAGAAGCGGTCGGCGCCGGCGTGCGCCGACGGCGCGGAGCCCGCGGGCGGCGGGGAGAGCGTGGCGCTTTCCATCGACGCTAGAGCCTATCCGTGCGCCTCCCGTGGGCATGCCGGCAGCCGTACCCCAAACAACTCCCCCGGACACCCCGCCGCGCGCGCGTACGCGGCGGGGCCCTGAAACGAGAGTCCCGTACCCACGACGGGATAGGCTTTGACCGATGAAGCTGATCATCCAGATCCCCTGCTGGGACGAGGCGCAGACGCTGCCGCTGACGCTGGCGGACCTGCCGCGCACGCTGGAGGGCTTCGACGCGGTCGAGTGGCTGATCGTCGACGACGGCTCGAGCGACGAGACGATCGAGGTGGCGCGCCGCCACGGCGTGGACCACATCGTGGCGCTGACCAACCACAAGGGCCTGGCGAGCGGGTTCCAGGCGGGCCTGGACACCTGTCTGAAGCTGGGCGCAGACGTGATCGTGAACACGGACGCGGACAACCAGTACTACGGACCGGACATCGCGCGGCTGGTGCGCCCGATCCTGGAGGGCCGCGCGGACATGGTGGTCGGCGACCGCGAGGTGGGCGGCATCGAGCACTTCTCGGCGCTGAAGAAGGCGCTGCAGCGCTTAGGCTCGTGGGTGGTGCGCCAGGCGTCGTCGACCTCGATCCCGGACACGACGTCGGGCTTTCGCGCGTACAACCGCGAGGCGGCGCTGCAGATGCAGGTGGTCTCGAAATTCACGTATACGCTCGAGACGATCATCCAGGCCGGCAAGCTGCTGGTCGCGGTCGAGCACGTGCCGATCCGCACGAATCCGGTGACGCGGGAGTCGCGTCTGTTCCCGTCGATGGGCAGCTACGTGCGGCGCAACGCGGTCTCGATCTTCCGGATCTACGCGCAGTATGAGCCGCTGCGGATCTTCTGGAGCCTGGCGGCGGTGATCGGCCTCGCGGCGGCGGTGGTATGGATCCGCTTCGTGGTGGCCTACGCGGAAGGTGGCGGCAAGGGCCACGTGCAGTCGCTGATCCTGGGCGCGGTGCTGTTCATCGCGGCAGTGGTCCTATGGGCGCTGGGCGTAATCGGCGATCTGCTGGCGGCGCAGCGAGTGATGACGCAGCGGACCTTCGAGCGGGTGCGCCGGATCGAGCTGCAGCTGGGCGTGGCGCCCTCGCACTACGAGCCGGGCGGGACCCCCTCGCTCACGTCGGGCTCTCCTCCACCCGGCTCCCCCGCACCGGGCTCCGCAGCACCGGGCTCTCCGGCCCCGGGCGCGCCCGGCTCGGCATCGCCCGCGCGGCACTCGGGCGCAGCGGCCGACCTGCCGACCGACGATTCGACGACCGGCGGTTCGACAGCCGAGCGCGAGGCGGTGCGCGCGCTGTGAGCGGTGGCGCGGTGACACTCTCGCACGAGGGGATCGTGACGGGCAACACGTACGACAAGTACGGCTCGTCGAATCCGGTGGTGCGCCGCATGATGGCGGGCTTCGAGCGCTCGCTGGCAGAGCTGTTCGCGCTCGCGGACCCGCGCTCGCTGCTCGACGTGGGCTGCGGCGAGGGCGTGCTTGCGCAGCGCTGGGCGCGCCAGCTGCCGGACAAGCGGGTCGTGGGGATCGACCTCGAGGAGGAGTCGATCCAGGCGGGCTGGGCGGAGCACGGCGCGCCGAACCTGGAGTACATCGTGATGCGCGCGGAGAACCTGCCGTTCGCGGATAACGAGTTCGACGTGGCTTGCGCGATCGAGGTGCTCGAGCACGTGCCGGACGCGGAGCACACGCTGAGCGAGATGGCGCGCTGCGCGGAGCGCCACCTGCTGGTCTCGGTCCCGCGCGAGCCGCTGTGGCGCGGAATGAACATGGCGCGGGGCGCGTATTGGGGCGACCTGGGCAACACGCCGGGGCATCTGAACCACTGGTCCAGACGAGCTTTCGTGGCGCTGCTCTCGCGTTACGGGCAGGTCATCGAGCTGCGCGCGCCGTTCCCCTGGACGATGCTGCTTGTCCGAGTCTGAGGGCACTCGCGCGGCGGGCTCGACCGCCTCCCAAGCGCACTCGGCGGCAGACCTCCCCTCCACGACCTCACCCCCAGCGGCAGCTGCGCCGCCGACCACAGCTTCACCGCGGGTGACAGATCCACCTCCGGCGACTGCCCCACCCGCGCCGGGCGAGCGGCCGGCGGGCCGCAGCTACGGCAGCGGCGCGCGGATCCTGTCGGTCGGGATCGCGGCGACGGGCCTGCTGACGTTCGCGTTCTTCTCGATCGCGAGCCACGTGCTGGGCGCGGAAGCGGCGGAACGCGTGGACGTGCTGTGGTCGGTGATGTTCGTGGTGATCTCGGTGATCTACCGGCCGGTAGAACAGCTGCTCTCGCGCACGATCGCGGAACGCCGCGCGCGGGGCCACGTGGAGCACTCGCTGCGCGTCCCGATCGCGATCCAGGCGACCTTCGCGCTGCTCTTCGTGATCTTCGCGCTGGCGTTTCGCGACGAGTTGCTGAGCGAAGTCTTCGACCATTACGTGGCGCTGTACGACGTGCTCGTGGTGGGCACGCTGGCGTACGCGGGCAGCTACTTCGCGCGCGGCTGGCTGGCGGGCCACGAGTACTTCGCGCTGTACGGCGGCCTGGTGCTGATGGAGGCGACGTCGCGGATCTGCTTCGCGCTCGCGGTGGCGTTGGGGATCGCGAGCGGCCAGACGGCGATCGCGCTGGGGATCGCGGCGGCGCCGCTGCTCTCGCTGGTGGTGGTGCCGGCGGCCTTCGCGCGCCGCGGCCACGAACGCGACGACGCGCTCGCGGCGGACTCGGCACCGTTCACAGCCGACGATGCGGACGCGGCGCTAGCGGGACCGGGAACGGAGGGTGTGCAGGAGGCGGCGACGCATGGCGAGCTCTCGCTGCGCCACGGCGGACGCTTCGCGCTATGGGTGTCGGGGATCATGCTCTCGGAGCAGACGTTGCTGAACGCGGCAGTGCTGACGGTCTACGCGACCTCCGATCAGGCGCTGGCGGGAATCGTCTTCAACGTGATGCTGATCGCGCGCGCGCCGCTGCAGCTGTTCCAGGCGATCCAGACGTCGCTGCTGCCGCACCTGACGGGTCTGGAGGCGAAGGAGGGTCACGCGGCCTTCGCGCGTGCGATCCGCCTGACGGTGCTGGCGATCGCGGCGTTCGCGGCGGCGGTGGCGCTCGGGCTGCTGGCGATCGGCCCGTTCGTGATGGGTCATGTGCTGTTCGGCCAGCACTACACCTACGGACGTTTCGGACTGGCGCTGATCGGCCTGGGCATGGGCATGCATCTGACCTCGGGCGCGCTGAACCAGGCGGCGCTGGCGCGCAACCGCGCGCGACAGGCGGCGACGTGCTGGCTGGTGGCGGCGGTGGTGTTCATCGCGTGGATGCTGCTCCCGGTGATCGGCAACCAGGTGCTGCGCGCGGAGCTCGGCTACTTCGGCGCGGCGAGCGTGCTGGCGCTGCTGCTGGCACTGCTCTACCGCCGCGGCGCGGCGCGCTGAATGCTACGCGCCGCGCTGAACACCACGCGACGCGCCGAGCGCTACGCACTCCAGTAGTAGGGCTGACCGCTGCGCGTAGTCAGATAGACGGCGCCCCAGAGCACGCTCCAGTAGGGCTGCAGGAACTGGCCGGCGTGAGCGTTGTTGACGAAGCAGACCTCATCGCCATAGTGAACTTCGGGGTTGCTGGGGTCGCGCTTGCGGATCGTCCACAGCTGCCCGGCGGCGCCGGGCGTGGAGTAGTAGAGCGTGGGTGTGGACCACGCGCCGAGCACGTCGCGGGCGCCGGCGGCGGCCTCGGTCGTCTTGATCTGCACCTGGTCGCCATGACGGATCGCCCCGGAGCCGCCCTCGATCGTGAGGGTCGCGGGCGAATCGACGGACGCCGTCGGGTAGTACTCGATGCTGGCGTACAGCGGCCCGATGTAGAGGCCCTCCTGTGCGAGCAGATGGATCGGCGCGCCGTAGCTCACGATCTGGGGAACGGGCGGTGCGGGGTGTTCCAGAAGCTCGGTGAAGATCGGTTCGGATTCGCGTTTCGCCGGCACATGAGCACCCCACGAGGGGTACTGGTAATAGGTGATGGACACGGGGTCGGTGGGCCGCGCGCGGTTTGCGAGCTCGACGATCGCGTACCCGTGGTTGTAATAGCCTTCGGCCGCGCCGAGCTGGTACTTGCTGGGGTCGAGATAGGGAACGTCCGGGTAATTGACCTTGTACGGTTCTGAGGTGAGCAGTTCCTCGTAGGCGCTGCAGCCGATCAGCCGGCCCTTGGCGAGGCCGAAGATGCCGTTGCGGTAGAGCGCGAGATTGTGCTCGTGTCCCCAGAGCCACGCGGCGATGTCGCTGCTGAGGTAGGGCGCGAAGGCCTCGCGCAGATAGGGATTTAGGTAGGGCAGGTCGCGGTAGGGCGAGGCCATCCCGTTGATCTTCGCGTGGGCCGAGAACAGCTGGTGGTGGGAGAGCAGCACGGTCGCTCCGGCGAAGGTGTTGAGCTTGTGCTGCAGCCACTGCACCTCGGTGGGGTGCAGCCACGGCCCCGCGTAGAGCGGGTTGACCTGGTCGAAGGGATCGGCATCGTAATAACCGGTGTCCATCGCCAGGAACTGCCAGCCGCGGTCCTCGCTGCGCAGGCAGAAGTAGCTCGCCGGCTGCGCCGCCCCCGGGATCCCGTGGTTGATCGCGGTGAACATTCCATAGAAGCCGTACCCGAGCGAGTAGTAGTCGTGGTTACCGGCCATGGTGAACACCGGGATGCGGTTGCCCTCGCCGAGCGTGGCGTCGAAGACTTCGGTGATGATCGCGGCATAGTGAGCTTCGCACTCTTTGGGGGTGGCGGAGTAGTAGATGTCACCCAGATGGATCAGCGCGTTCGGCTTGCGCTTCACCATCAGGTCCATGAGCAGGGCCTTGGCGTCGTCGAGCCCGGTGCCCCAGTCACCAATGATGCCGACGACGGCGTCGTTGGGCAGCTCCCATTCGATGACGCCGTATTCGGGATTGTTACCACCGGCGGTAGTCCAATCGTTGTACTTGAAGACCCCCGAGTATTCAGCGAAGTACTTGCGATAAGTAGTGACACACGAGAGAAAGCCGGGATCGTCGTCACTGTATTTGCGAAGTTCGATCTCCAGCGCAGCGGCACGCTCGGCGTCGCCGTCGACCTGCGCCATTGCAATTTCCAGAGCGAGCTGCGAGAGGTAGGCGGCGGTCCTGTCGGAGTCCCCCGCGACGGGCGCGAGCGCGGCGGCTCTGCCGTCGGCCATGACGGCCTCGACGTGTTCGTTGGCGGCGACGGTCAGCGGATGCGCGAGGACCTCCAACGCGGCGGGTGCACCGCCAAGCTGAGCGCGCACGTGCTCGGCGACGGCTGACTGCCAGAGCGACAGATGACGATCGTGCACTCGTACGAACCGAGGATCGGACATGCGGCTCCCCCTTCTTGCCCCACCGGGCACGTTTACTTGAGACCGAAAATCGGACTAATCTTCACTAGCAGAATAGCGCGCCGCACCCAGCAGCCGCCAGTGCGCCGGGGCGCGGCTAGTGCGGCGTCGGGTAGCGCCCCGCCGGCGCTCAAACTGAAAGCTGTCACGGATCGGCGAGCGAGCGCCGAAAGAGCTCTCAGCGCACGGTGAGTGAGCGTCGCAGGGTGCTGTAGCCGGCACCGCTCAGCACGAACGTCGCGTTGCCGGCGCGTCGCGGCGAGAGCGTGAGTGCGACGCGGCCGCGCCGATCGGTGACGGCGCTCGCGGTACCACCGCCGGGCACGCTCACACGCACCCCGACGCCGCCGGCGGGCGAGGCGAACTGATCGAGCACTCGCAGCGACAGCCGCACGGCGGAGCCGCGCCGCAACGATCGCGGGAGCCCGCGCACGCGGAGCGTCAGCCCGTTCACGCCACGCACGGGGCGCCCGGCGAACGACATGCTCGCGGGGGCGCCGCTCGGCGAGAGCGACAGCGAGCCGCTGCGGCCGCGCCGCGCTTTGAACGCGAACACGCGCGTGTTCGTCACGGTGGCGGAGCGCGTCGTGGCGACGAGATGCGCGGCGCCGCTGCCGGTGCCGAGCACCTGCACCGTGTAGCTGCCGTTGGGCACATAGACGCTGTGCACGTGCGAGCCGCTGCGCGAGATGCGCGCGCCGGGGATCGTGTCGCGCAGTTGCCCCGTCGCGCTCACGCCGGCTTCGGTGCCGTTGGCGGCGCGCACGATCAGGTCGATCGGCGAGTGCACTGTCAGCGTCGTTCCTTCTTCGCCGGCACCCGCGCCGTCGGCCGGTGAAGACGACGACGATGACGAGGCGCTGGGGGTCGCGGTGTAGCCGGTGCACGTCGCAAACGCAGCGGTTTCCTGCGCGCTACCACCGAACGGCGGATAGGGTCCGTAGCCGAACAGCAGGTCTTCGGCGCCAGTCGGCGCGATGAAGCCAGCGCTCGCACGGCCGTGCGCGGACAGCGGCAGGTAACGCGGTTTGCCTTGCGAGTTCTCGCCGATGTCGACGCGCCCACCGTACTCCCACTCGGCGAGCGACGGCAGCCTGTTGCCGACCGAGTCGTTGGGGTGCCCGGCGAGCGTGGTGCCGAACTGGAACTCGCGCATGCTCGCGATGTCGATCACGATAGCCTCGGTTTCCGGGGGCGCGACGGTGCTCTTGCCTTCGAGATAGCTGAGCACGTTGCTGCGCGCTGTGGCGCCGTCGGCGTACAGCAGCACGCCGGCGGCGGCGCCGCCCGAGGGGCTGGTTGCGTGGATCGGCATGAACGCGACACCGGACAGCACGCCGCCGCCGTGCGCGAGCGTGCCGAGCCAGTTGAGCACGTCGTCGGTCGCCGGATGGCTGAAGTCGACGAGCGCTTTGTCGCTCGCCGCGATGAGCAGCGCGGGCAGCTCGCTCACGAGCTGCGTCGCTGTGCCGGACTGCGCTACGTCGAGGCTCGCGGAGCCCCAGTGTTCACGCTGCTCGGCGGGCTCTCCGGCCCACAGCGTCCAGTCGCCGGTGACGGTGCCGACGTGCAGCGTCAGCTTAATCTGGCCCTGGCCGTCGGTGATCCGCTTGAACGAGGCGCCGAGCAACTCACCGCTGTTCAGGCGACTCGGGTAGACGAGCCGGTTGGAGGAGTCACAGACGAGCGTCGGCACCTGGTACTCGGGCGGCGGTTCGATCTGCACTTCCTTGCCTACCGCCGGCGCACCGCTCGGTCCGGTGTCGGTGATCGTGGCAGTGACGACGCTCCAGCCGGAGCCGGGCACGCCCGTGGGTTCGAGCACAACGCTGACGTGATCGCCGACGACGGTGTAGTGGACGGTCTTCGTCGCGTCGTTGCCTTCGCTGTCGCCGGCGTTCACGGTGAACGCGTAGGTGCCGGGCGAGGCCGTGTAAAGCGCCGAGCCCGACGGCACCGTGCCGGAGCACCCGGTGACGGGCGATTCGGAGTCGGTGCAGGTGTATTGAGCTGTGAGCGACTGTCCCTGTTCGTATGTCGCGCCTTCGCCCGGCGTTGAGATCGCGATCGTCGGCGGCGTTTCGTCAAACGGCCCGCAGTGGAACCCCGGTGAGAAGTTCGGAATGCGCCAGTTCGCGTCGTAGTCCGCCGGATTGGGCGCGCCGAGGCCGCTGAATGCGCACGCATCGGCGGCGGTGAACGGCCCGTAGGAGTGTGTGGGTTCGCTGATGTTGTCGGTGCAGTACAGCGCCGGGGGATTGCCCCAGTAGACGGCGATGTTGTAACCGGGCGGATAGTTGGCTTCGCAGTAGCCACTGAGATTGGCGTAGCCGCTGTCTGTGGCCGCGCGCGCGGCGGAGCTCGAGCCGAGCAGCATGACGACCGCGAGCATGGCCGAGATGAGGGTGAGCGCGAGCGCCGTCCGTGGCCAATTCAGGGTCCTTGTCATCGCGCCAACCTCCGGTCAGGGCAGAGCTCGGCACGCGCAGACGTGGAGCGGCCGTTCGTCGTCGAATTACACATGAATCTATCGCGCGCAAGTGCGTGCTTCTATGGGAAATCCTACCTATACTCGATCTTTCGTGGAGGGCCTCAGCGCACGCGACTTCGGTCGGCTCGCCGACGTCATCTCCGAACTTGGCGAAGTCGCGAACATCGCCGCCTTTCCCGAGCGTGCACTCGTTGCGGTGCGTCGACTGATCGACTGCGAGCTTGCCTCTTACAACGAAATCGTGCTCGATCCGCGTGCGGCGATCGTCGTCGCGGACCCGGGCGGTGTGATCGAGACCGGCGAGCTCATCGAGGCGTTCGCGGCGACCGCCCATCAGAACCCGCTCGTGGCGCTCGCCGCGCATAGCCCGCACCTACCGGCAGCGCGTCTGTCAGACTTCGTCGGCCAGCGCGCGCTGAGGCGCCTCGAGCTCTACGACCTTGTCTACAGCAAGCTCGAAGTCGACAGCCAGATCGCGCTCTCGGTGCCCGTGCCGGGACGCATCCTCGGGATCACGGCGAGTCGCGGCGGCGCGGATTTCGACGAGCGCGACCTGCAGCTGTTCAACGCGCTGCGCCCGTTCCTGGCGGCGACGCTTCAGAACCTCTCAGAACGCGCTCGCATCGCGGCGACGCTCGCGGCGCTTGCGACTGCCTCCAGCGCACCCGAGGCGATCCTGCTCACCGATCGACTCGGAGCGGTCGAAGGGGCCGACGAGCGCTCGGAGCGCTGGCTGGCGATACGCCACGCGACTCATCCCCAGCTGATCGCCGAGCTCGAAGGCTTCTTGCGCAGCAGCATCGCCGGTGGGTCGCGTGATCTGCGTGCCGCGAGCGTACGCAGCGAGCTGCTCGTCGAGGAGCAGTCGGGCCAGCTGCTCGCGCGCTACGTCGCCGGTGCCGAAGGCCAGCCGTCGGCGCTACTCCTCGAGCGGGTTACTCGCGCGCCGACGCGCGAGCAACTCGTCGCGCTCGGCTTGACGGGGCGCCAGTCCGAGGTCCTGCTGGTGGCGCGCACCGGCGCGAGCAACACCGAGATCGGCGTGCAGTTGGGCGTGAGCGCGCGGACGGTCGCGCACCACCTCGAGCACATCTACAAGCGCCTCGGAGTGACGACTAGGACAGCGGCCGTGCACGCCATCGCGGATCGCCTGCACATCGCCTGAGACGGACTCAGAAACGCAGATGGACCTGGGCGGAGCCTCAGTCTGCACTGACCGAACCCGCAATCGCGCGGTAGGCGCCGCCGGGGTCCTCAGCGCCGAAGATCGCTGAGCCGGCGACGAACAGGCTCGCACCGGCCTCGCGGCAGCGCGGAGCTGTCGTCGTATCGACACCGCCGTCGACCTCGAGTGCCGCGGGCGCCTCGATGGCGCGGTCGAGCAGCGCGCGCAGCCGCGCGATCTTCTCGGGGGAGCGCGCGATGAACGGCTGGCCGCCCCATCCGGGACTGACGGTCATGCACAGCGCGAGATCGATCGAACCGCCAAGCTCCTCCAGCGCGGCGACGGGAGTCGCCGGATTGATCGCGACGCCGACGCAGGCACCGCACTCGCGAATCAAATTCGCGGTGTAGGCGGCGTGCGGCGTGGCCTCGACGTGAAAGGTCAGCGAGTGCGCGCCGGCGCGCACGAACTCCTCGACCTGGCGCTCGGGCCGCTCGATCATAAGATGCACGTCGAGCATCGCGCCGCGCTCCTCGACGGCCTCGCGCAGCGCGGAGACGACGACCGGCCCCAGCGTGATCGGCGGCACGAAGTGCCCGTCCATCACGTCGACGTGGATGACACGCGCGCCGGCGTCGAGCACCTCGCGTACCTGCCCGCGCAGGCGGCCGAAGTCGGCGGCGAGAATCGAGGGTGCGACGCGCACGGCGCGCAGCAACTCGGCGGCGGCTCCCATCTCAGCCATGCCCGTTGGTGCAGATCCAGCGCGAGCGATGCATGCTCAGATCGCCATCAACATGCTGTCGCCGCAGTTGTTGCACTTCATGATCGCGGTCGAGGACATGCGAACGATCGTGGAGTGCTCGCCGCAGTTGGGGCAGACGGAGGCGAGCTCGAAGCGGTGCAAGCAGTAGACGCAGCGATAGCGGCCGGGCAGGTTGGTGGGGCGCAGCCAGGGCTCGGAGCAGTGGGGACAGACGGGCCCGAGGTCCACGCTCGAGGTCGATGCGGGCGGCTGGTCGTCCATCGCTGACTGCTCAGCGCCGGCGCAGCCGCGCGAGGAAGAAGCCGGCGGTGCGGTCGCGGTGGGGCAGCGTCAGCACGGCGCGCCCGTCCATGACCGGCGTGCCGAGCGCGGGCGCGTCGGATCTATCGTTGTCTCCCCACAGGTCATCGAGGCTGAAGTCGGCATTTGATTCCATGAAGTTGAAGATCTGACGCTCGTTCTCCTGTGGAGAGATGGTGCACGTAGAGTAGACCAGCACGCCACCCGGACGGACCGCTGCGGCGCCGGCGGCGAGGATCGCGGCCTGGGTGCGCGCGAGCTCGGGGACCTGCTGCTCGGTTATCCGCCAGCGGAGATCGGCGCGCGCCTGCAGCGTTCCCAACCCCGAGCAGGGCGGGTCGACGAGCACGCGATCGAACTGCCCCTCCCCCGCCAGCGGCTGCGTGGCGTCGGCGAGCACGACTCGCACGCAGCTTGCGTGCAGACGTCGAACGGTCTGCTGAAGGTCGGCTGCGCGCCGCGGGTTGCGCTCGACGGCGAGGACCTCGCCTTGGTTCTCCATCAGCGCAGCGAGATGGGTGCTCTTGCCGCCGGGCGCGGCGCAGAGATCGAGCACGCGCTCGCCGGGCCGCGGCGCCAGCGCGCGCGGGGGCAGCATCGCGCCGCGTGACTGCGCGAGCAGGGCACCGGAGCGCCACTGCGGCAGGCGCGGCAGGTCGACGGGACCTTCGACGACGAGCGCCTCGGGGATGCGCGGATCGATCCGTGTGCTCACCGGCGGGTCGCCGCTGGCAAGCTCGCGCGTCAGCGTCGCGGGGTCACTGAGCAGCGTGTTTGCGCGCAGCGCCAGCTCGGCGGGCTCGTTGTCGAAGGCGAGCAGCGCGCGGGCGTCGTCCGCGCCGAGCTCGCGCCACCACAGGCGCGCGATCCACAGCGGGTGGGAATGCGCGACGGCGGCGCGCTCGGGCGTGTCGTCGCGCAGCTCGGCGAGCAGCGCGGGGCCCTCGCGCGCGGCACGGCGCAGCACGGCGTTGACGAGCCCATGCCCACGACTGGCGCCCTTGGCGAGCTCGACGGCGTCGGCGACGACGGCGTGGTCGGGAGCGCCGCGGAGATAGAGCAGCTCGTAGCAGCCGAGCCGCAGCGCAGCGAGCAGCGGCGCATCCAGGCGCTCGGGCGCGCGGCCGGCGAGACGCTCGATGACGTAGTCGAGCGTGCCACGCCGCTGCACTGTCCCGTAGATGAGCCGCATCGCGAGCGCGCGATCGCGCGAGTCGAGCGCGGTGGCGTTCGTGCGCAGCGCGATGTCGGCGTAGGCGCCGCGCTCGAACACGCGGCGCAGTACGAGATAGGCGCAGGCGCGTGCCGGCGCAGGCGCGCTCATGGCCGCCGCAGATCGTGGCCGCGCAGATAGGCGCCGGCGTCCATCGGGCGCCCGCCGGGAGCCTGGACCTCCAGCAGTCGCAGCGCTCCGTCGCGCGTGCCGTAGAGCAGCTCTCCGTCGATGTCGGCGAGCGTCCCGGGCGCGAGAGCGGGATCGACGAGCGTCCCAGACGCAAGAACGGAATCGGGGAGCGCCCCGGACGCGATACCGGGATCGACGCTCTGCACCTCGGCGCGGAGCACGCCGAGCATCGTGCCGTCGCGCAGCGCGAGGCGGGCACCGATGTGCGGGTGCAGCGCACGCACCTGGCGCTCGAGCGCGCGCGTCGGCTGCTCGGGGTCGAGCGTGCGATCGTCGGCTGCGATCTTCTCGGCGTAGGTGGCGAGCGCGTCGTCCTGCTCGACGAATGCCGGCGGCTCGCCGCGGGCACAGTCGTCCAACACGCGCACCAGCAGCTCACCGCCGAGCTGCGCGAGACGGGGGGCGAGTGAGCCGTAGGTCTCGCGCGCGCCGATCGCCTCGGTGGCGGCGAGGCACACGGGCCCGCTGTCCAGACCGGCGGTGAGGCGCATGATCGAGACACCGGTCTCGGCATCTGCGGCCATGATCGCGCGCTCGATCGGAGCGGCGCCACGCCAGCGCGGCAGCAGCGACGGATGGACATTCAGCAACGGATAGGCGGAGAGCAGCGGCTCCTTGATCAGCGCTCCGAAGGCGCAGACGACGAGCACCGGCTCCGCTCGCTGCGTCTGCCCGCTACCCCCCGGCGCGCGGGCGGCGCGGTCAATCGTCCCTTGCACCTCGGGGTCGCCGATTCGCTCGGGCTGTGCGAGCGGCAGATCGAGGCGCTGTGCGGCGAGCGCGACGGGAGGTGCGGTGAGCTTGCGCCCGCGTCCGCTGGGACGATCGGGCCGGGTGATCACGAGCGCCGGCCGGTGCGGGCCGCCGGCGAGGCGCTCAAGGACGGTGGCGGCGAACTCGGAGGTGCCGAGGTATACGGTGCGCAAGCTCGGAGGCGCCGACGCTAGGCGGGGGTCGCGTCGCGCGTGGGATCCTCGCGGCCGGCGTCGGCGTCCTCGCCGGCTCCGTGAGTGTCCTCGCGCCGCGAAGACCGCGAGCCGGGCTCGCCGGTGGTGCGGCCCTCGCGCAGCGCGCGCATCGCGTCGCGGCGCGCATCGCGGGAGATGCGATCGAGGATCAGCACCCCGTCGAGGTGATCGATCTCGTGCTGGATGACGCGGGCCTCGAGTCCCTCGGCCTCGACGAGCAGCTCGGCGCCGCTGGTGTCGCGCGCGCGGACGCGCACGCGCGCTGGGCGCTCGACCTCGACGTGGATGCCAGGAAGGCTGAGGCAGCCCTCCTCGGCGGCCTCGAGCTCGTCGCTGACCCACTCGAGCACGGGATTCACGAGCGCGGTGGTCGGATCTTCGGGGTAGGCGCGATAGACGAGCACTCGGTGCAGGATCCCGACCTGTGTGGCGGCCAGACCGACACCGAGCGCGGCCTGCATCAGCTCATCCATACGCTGCGCCTCGATGCGTAGCTCCTCGTCGAAGCGCTCGACCGGTAGCGCGGTGGCGCGCAGCACGGGATCACCGAGCTTGCGCACAGCGCGCAGCGCGGCGTCGCGCCGGGCGCGCGTCTCGGCGTCGAGCTCGTCGACCTCCTCCTCCTCGGGGTCCTCTCGCTCGACCTGGCTCTCGGTATCGGCGCTCATGGCGACTGATTCTATTGAGGGTCGACGTCGACGCTGAAGCTGACCCCGGCGTGCGCGCGAACGCGCGCCGCGCGTTGCACGGCGGCGCCGATCGCGCTCACGCTGGCGCGGCGGTCGGCGGTCTTGATTAGCAGCATTCGCCGCTCGCGACCACGCAGGCGAAACAGCGCGGCGGGACCGAGGACGGCGGCGTCGGTCCCGAGCTGCGCTTTGAGGCGGTCGCGAATCGCGGTCGCGGCGGCTTGCGCGCGCGGGGCCTCGGTGGCATGGCAGACGATCCTGACGAGATGTGCGAACGGCGGGTAGCGCAGCGCGGCGCGGCGCTCGAGCTCGCCGTCGAGAAAGCCGTCGCTGTCGTGTTGCGCGGCGTACAAGATCGCGCGTGCCTCGGGGGCGATCGTCTGCACGAGCACGCGACCCTCACCGCCGCGGCCGACGCGGCCGGCGAGCTGGGCGATCAACGCGAACGTGCGCTCCTCGGCGCGGAAGTCGGGGAAGCGCAGCGTGGCGTCGGCGTCGAGCACGACGCCGAGCTTGACCTCGGGGAAGTCGTGGCCCTTAGCGACCATCTGGGTGCCGATCAGCACCCCGGCGGGGGCCTCCTGGAAGCGGCGCAGCAGCGCGCCGACGCCACCGGCATCGGGCTGCTCGCGACCGCCGTCGCCGCCGAGTGTGTCGGCATCGAGGCGGAAAATCGGGAAGCGCTCGCCGTCGCCGAGCGCGGCGGCGAGGTCGTGCTGGAGACGCTCGGTGCCGGCGCCGTGGCGGGCGACAGCGGTCGAGCCGCAGTGGCAGCGCACAGGCACGCGCTCGCGGTGGCCGCAGTGGTGGCAGGCGAGCAATCCAGCCGCGCGATGCAGCACGAGTGCGACGTCACACTGCGGGCAGCCCCAAACGGTCCCGCAGGATCGACAGGAGAGGAAGTTTGACCAGCCGCGACGGTTGAGCAGCACGATCGCCTTGCCCCGCGCGCGCCGCACCTCGGCGAGCGCCTGCGTGGTCTCGGGGTGCAAGGCGTCGACCTGCTCGCGCATGTCGAGCACCTGCACGTGCGGCAGCGGGCCGCCGTCGACACGCCGCGGCAGGCGTAGACGCTTCAGCGCGTGGCGACTCTCGGGCCGCGGCGTCGCGCTGCCGACGAGCAGCAGCGCGCGTTGCTCGCGCGCCCGCCACGCGGCGACGTCGCGGGCGTCGTAGCGCGGATCGCCTTCGTGCTTGTAGGAGGAGTCGTGCTCCTCGTCGACGACGATCAAACCGAGACGCTCGATCGGCGCAAACACGGCCGAGCGCGGGCCGACGCAGACGCGAGCCTCGCCTGAGCGCAGTCGGCGCCACTCTTCGCGCCGCTGCGCCGGCGTCAGGCGGGAGTGCAGCACCGCGACGGTCTCCCCGAAGCGGGCGACGAAGCGCCCGACGATCTGAGGTGTCAGCGCGATCTCCGGCACAAGCACGATCGCGCCGCGCCCGCGCTCGAGCGCGTATGCGGCGGCCTGCAGGTAGACCTCGGTCTTGCCGGATCCGGTGATCCCGTGCAGCAACCGCTGCGCCGGCAGTTGGGCCGCAGTCGCATCCTCGCTCAGCAGCCCGCGCAGCTCGACCAGCACGGCGAGCTGATCGTCGGTCAGTGCGGGCGGCTCGGCATGTAGCGCGCCGACGGGCAGATGCTGTGGGCGCCGCACGGTGCTGCGACGCTGCCGCGGCATGCCGAGCCGCCCGGCGACCCTGGCGTTGGCGCCGGGCGGCAGCACGAGACGCAGCGCGCGCGCGATCGTCGAGCAGTACTCGGCGGCGATCCACTCGGCGAGCGCGACGAGGTCGATCGGGACGCCGAGCTCGAAGGCGCGCAGCGGCGCGAGGAGCTTCTCCTCGGAGACCTCGCTGTGCTCGGTGAGGCCGACGACGACGCCGAGCACCTCGCGCCGGCCGAAAGGCACAACCAACATCGACCCGACGGCGATCCCCGCGCGCAGCTCCTCGGGGAGCAAGTAGTCGAAGGGTCCGCGCAGCGCGCGCGCCGTCGTCAGTGGCTCGACCTGGGCAATTGCGCTAGACACCCCGTCACCCTAGACGCAGCGCCGGACCCCAGACCCACCGGCGCGGACCCCCCCGAGCTCCGCCGGCGCGGCCCCGATCGCCGGCGCGGCCCCGATCGCCGGCGCGGCCCCATCGTCGGCGCGGCCCTCCCGCCGGCGCGGCCCGATCGCCGGCGCGGCCCCATCGTCGGCGCGGCCCTCCCGCCGGCGCGGGCCCCCGGTCCGTGCCGACGCGGTGCTCGCTGCTCAGAGGCCAGCCGCGCTGCTCAGAGGCCAGCCGCGGCGCGCAGAGCCTGCGCGCGGTCGGTGCGCTCCCACGTGAAATCGTGATCGTCGCGGCCAAAATGCCCGTAGGCGGCGGTCTTCTGGTAGATCGGACGATGCAGTTTAAGCTCCTCGCGAAACGCGCCGGGACGCAGGTCGAAGTGCTCCTCGACGAGCGCCGCGATCTTCGCGCGACCGATCTTCTCGGTGCCGAACGTCTCGACCATCACCGATACGGGATGGGCGACGCCAATCGCGTAGGCGACCTGGACCTCGGCGCGATCGGCGAGACCGGCGGCGACGATGTTCTTGGCGACCCAGCGCGCGGCGTAGGCGGCGGAACGGTCGACCTTGGAGGGATCCTTGCCGGAGAACGCGCCGCCGCCGTGACGAGCCATGCCGCCGTAGGTGTCGACGATGATCTTGCGCCCGGTCAGGCCGCAGTCGCCCATCGGTCCGCCGATCACGAAGCGCCCGGTCGGGTTGACGAGGAAGTTCTTAGCTAGCTTCTTCTCGTCGTAGAGCTCGGCCGGCAGCACCGGACGCAGGACGTGCTCGAGGAGATCGGGCTTGATCAGTGTCTCCGAGTCGATGCCGTCGGCGTGCTGGGTAGAGATCAGGATCTTCTCGACCTCGACCGGGCGGCCGTCCTGATAGCGGACGGTGACCTGCGTCTTGCCGTCGGGGCGCAGGTAGGGCAGCACCTCGCCCTTGCGCACCTCCGCGAGGCGCTTGGAGAGCTTGTGCGCGAGCGAGATCGGCAGCGGCATCAGCTCCTCGGTCTCGTTGGAGGCGTAGCCGAACATCATGCCCTGGTCGCCGGCTCCGGCGACGTCGAGCTTGTCCTCGCCATCGCTGTCGTGACGCGTCTCGTAGGCGGCATCGACGCCCTGGGCGATGTCGGGGGATTGCTTGTCGATCGCGTTGATGACGGCGCAGGTGTCGCAGTCGAAGCCGTAAGCGGCGTTGTCGTAGCCGATGCGCCGCACGGTCTCGCGCGCGACTTCCTGAATGTCGACGTAGGTGTCGGTCGAGATCTCGCCGGAGACGACGATCAGGCCGGTGTTGACGAGCGTCTCGCAGGCGACGCGGCCGTAGGGGTCGTCGCGCAGAACTGCGTCGAGCACGCCGTCGGAGATCTGGTCGGCAATCTTGTCGGGATGACCCTCGGTCACCGACTCCGAGGTGAACAGGAACTCGTTATCGGACAGGTTGCTCATGGGTTCGGGTCCACTCCAAACTGGTCGCGCCCGGCGGCCGCCGCGGTACTTGGCAGGCAGACGGGACTCTCAAAAGTCCGGAAAGCTTAGATGAATTAGGGTGGTTTGTGGCGGGCTCAGCGAGCCCCGGTCGCGGTGCGTGCGGTGCGAGTGCGATCGTCGCTGTGACCGCGCTGCCCGCGCTCGACGAAGTCGATGATGAGCGGCACACCGTCCATCGCGTAGCGCGCACGCAGACGGTTCTCGAGAAAGTAGGCGTAGTCGCGCGTGACGCGTGCGCGGGAGTTGACCTGGATCGCGAAGCGCGGCGGCCGAGTGCCTGTCTGGGCCATGTAGATCGGCTTCAGCCGATGCTGGCTGGAGCCACGACGCGTGCCAATAGGGGGCTGACGGGCCTGCACGGCCTCCGCCAGGAAGCGGTTGAGCTCGGGCGTGGGAATGCGTCCGCTCATGCGTTCCCCGAGCGCGAGCGCCTCGACCAGCAGTCGTGACACATGGCGACCTGTGAGCGCGCTAGCGGTCAGCACGCGCGGGCGCAGACGCAGCTTTTCGGCGACGCGAGCGCGTTCGTGGTCAAGCTGCTCCTCGGTGCCTTCGCGGATGTCCCACTTGTTCAGCACGACGGCGGTCGCGCAGCCGGCCTTCATCGCGAGCTCAGCGATGCGCAGATCCTGGGCGGTGATGCCATCGCAGGCGTCGCAGACGACCAGCGCGACGTCGGCGCGCTCGGCGGCGCGCTGGGAGCGCAGCGCGGTGTAGTACTCGACGGAGTCCGCGACCTTCGCTTGGCGGCGCATCCCGGCGGTATCGACGAGCACGACGTCGCGTCCGTCGACGCTCAGCGGCGTGTCGATCGCGTCGCGCGTGGTGCCGGCGAGCTCGGAGACGATCACGCGCTGCTCGCCGAGAAAGCGGTTCACGAGCGAGGACTTGCCGACGTTCGGCCGTCCGATCAGCGCGAGGCGCAGCTCCTCGCGCTCGCGCTCGTCCTCGGCGGCGGGCAGCAACGCGACGATCCGGTCGAGCAGATCGCCGGTGCCGAGCCCCTGGGCGGCGGATACCGCCAGCGGCTCGCCGAGGCCGAGACGGTGGAAGTCGGCAGCGAGCGGCAGCTCGGCGACCCCGTCGCACTTGTTGGCCGCGACGATGCAGGGCAGCGGCGCGCGGCGCAGCAGGTCGGCGAGCTCCTCGTCACCGGGCCGCACCCCGGCGCGAGCGTCGACGACGAGCACCGCGACCTGCGCGTCGGCGATCCCGGCGCGCGCCTGGTCGCGGATCGAGCCGGACAGCGGATCCTCGTCCTGGAAGTCGACGCCACCGGTGTCGATCAGTGCGAACGTGCGCCCGTTCCACTCGCACTCGATCTCGTTGCGGTCGCGCGTGATCCCGGCGCGCTCGTGGACGACCGCCTCGCGCCGGCCGCTCAGGCGGTTGACGAGCGAGGACTTACCGACGTTGGGATATCCGACGATCGCGACCTTCAGCATCCGCTCAGTATGACCGGCGGGTCGCCCGCTGCCGCACCGATGGGTCGCCCGCTGCCGCACCGACGGCTTGCCCGCGCGCGCCCGGCAGCCTGTTTGCACCCTTCAATCGGCGCGATCGCGCTCGCGCGCGAGCATGGCGATGCGAGCGACGATTTGCTCGACGTCGAGACCGGTCGTGTTCAGCTCGATCGCGCCGCGAGCGGCCATCAGCGGGCTGTGCTCGCGCGTGGCGTCACGCTCGTCGCGCAGCGTCTGCTCGGCCAGCACGGCCTGCTCGTCGGCACCGAGCTCGCGTGCGCGGCGCCGCGCACGCTCGCGAGGGTCGGCCGTCAGGAAGATCTTCAGCTCGGCGTCGGGCGCGACGACGGTGCCGATGTCGCGCCCCTCGGCGACCCAGTCGCCGTGCGCGAGCAACTCGCGCTGCTTGGCGACGAGCGCCGCGCGTACCGCGGGGTCGACGGCGACGCGTGAGGCGAGCTCGGAGACCTCGGGCGAGCGGATCTCTGTGGTGACGTCCTCTCCGTCGAGCGCGACGCGGCCGCCGAGATCGATGCGCGCGCCATGCGCCAGCGCGGCGAGCGCGCCTGCACCAGCGCCGACCCCCTGCTCGGCTTCTGCTCCAAAGGCCTCGGCATCCGGCCCCCAGCCGCGGCGCAGCGCGAGCAGCGCGACGCAGCGGTACATCGCGCCGCTGTCGAGGTACGTGTAGTCGAGCTCGCGGGCGAGCGCGCGCGCGACGGTCGACTTGCCGGCGCCGGCGGGACCGTCGATCGCGATGACCATCAGCCGACCAGCGCCGCGAGGTCCTCGACGAAGCCGGGATAGGAGACCGCGGCGGCCTCGATCCCGCGTACCTCGACACCTTCGTTGGACGCCAGACCGGCGACGGCGCCGAGCATCGCGAGACGATGATCGCCGTGGGCCTCGAAAGCGCCGCCGCGCAGGCCGCCGGTGCCGGTGACGGCGAAGCCATCGTCGGTGGCCTCGATCTCGGCGCCGAGGCCGCGCAGACCGTCGACGACGGTGGCGATGCGGTCGGACTCCTTCAGCCGCAGCTCCTGCGCGCCGCGCACGATCGTCTGCCCCTCGGCGAAGCAGCCGAGCAGCGCGACGAGCGGCAGCTCGTCGATCGCTAGCGGCACCTCGTCGGGGCCGACCTCGGTTCCCTCGAGCGCGCCGGCGGCGACGTCGATGTCGCTGCTCGGCTCGTGCGCGACGAGTTCCCCGGACTCGTCCTCGAGATCGCCGAGCACGATGCCCTGCATGCGGCGCAGGATGCGCAGGAAGCCGGTGCGCGTCCAGTTGACACCGACGTCGCGCAGCAGCAGACGCGAGCCGGGGACCAGCACGCCGGCAACAATCAGGAAGGCGGCGGAGCTGGGGTCGCTGGGCACTCGCACGTGCTCGAGCTCGAGCTCGTCGATGTTCGTGACGGTGACGTGGCGGCCGTTGCGGTGGATGCCGGCCCCGGCGCGCAGCAGCATCCGCTCGGTGTGGTCGCGCGAGCGCTCGGGCTCGCCGACGGTCGTGGCGCCGTCGGCGGCGAGCGCGGCGAGCAGCACGCACGACTTCACCTGCGCGCTGGCGACGGGCAGCTCGTAGGAGATCGAGTGCAGCCGCGAGCCGTTGACGACCAGCGGCGTGAAGCGCCCGTCGCGAGCCTCGAGCTCGGCACCCATCAGCGTCAGCGGCTCGGCGATACGATCGACGGGGCGGCGGCGGATCGACTCGTCGCCGTCGAGTGTGAATCTGCGGCCCTCCTGCGCAGCGAGCCAGCCGGGTAGCAGGCGCAGGAGCGTGCCGGCGTTGCCGACGTCGATCGTGCCGGGCGGCTCGCGCGCCTCGCGCAGGCCGGTGCCGCGCACGATGACCTCGCCGGCGCGCGTCTCGACCAGCGCTCCGAGCGCGCGCACTGCGTCGAGCGTCGAGTCCGTGTCGGCGGCGTGCAGGTAGTTCTCGATGCGCACCGGGTAGGGCGCCATCGCTCCGATCAGCGCGGCGCGGTGCGAGATCGACTTGTCGGCGGGTGCGGTCAGCTCGCCTTCCAGGCCGCTGGCGGGCTCGAAGCGCATGTCGGTCATGGCGCGGCCACCGGGAAGCCCAGTTCGGCGACCAGCCGCTCAGCGCGCCCGGCGTGCTCGGCGCCGCGTAGCCACAGCGCGATCACGCCCTGGCTGTTATCGGCGGACGGCGAGAGCGCCATATCGACGATGTTGACGCCCTCGCGTCCGAGCGTGAGCGCGATCTCCGCGAGGACGCCCGGCCGGTTGGGCACCGCGACGCGCAGCTCGTGGACCGGCTCGCCGTCCGCTCCGCCCGCACCACGCAGCGCTTGGCCGGCGCCGCGGGCGCGATCGTTCCAGTCGGTGATCGCCGCGGCGTCCCCGGCGGCGAGCAGCGCGCGCACCTCGCCGAGACGGCGGACGGCCTCATCGATCTCGCTGACCAGCGCGTCGCGGTTGGCTAGGTAGATGTCGGCCCAGATCGCCGTATTGGCGCCGGCGACGCGGGTCGCGTCGCGGAAGCTCGGACCGGCGGCGGGCAACCGCTCGCCGCTCTCCAGCGCACCGGCGATCCGCGCGCTGCCTTGCTCGACGAGCAGGTTGGCGAGCACGTGCGGCAGATGCGAAAAGCACGCCATCAGCCGATCGTGCAAGTCGGCGTCGATCGCGCTGGGCTGCGCGCCGAAGCTCGCGATCAGCCGGTGCAGCCGCTCGTAGAGGACGCCGGTGGTGGCCGGTGTCGGGGTCAAGTACCAGACGGCGCCGTCGAACAGGTCGGCGCGGGCGTGCTCGACGCCGGCGGTCTCGGCGCCGGCTAAGGGATGCCCGCCGACGAAGCGCTCGTCGCGAGCGGCGTCGCTCAGCACGCGCTTGGTCGAGCCGACGTCGCTGACGACACAAGCCGGACCGGCGCCGGCGAGGGCGTCGCGCACTGTTGCGGGCAACGCGCCGACGGGCGTGGCGGCGAACACGACGTCGGCACCGTCGACCGCCGCGTGGAGATCGGCGGCCTGCGTATCGATCGCACCGAGCTCCAGCGCACGTGCGCCGACGGCGGCGTCGGGGTCATAGCCACAGACCTGCGCGCCAGCGCGCAGCCTGGCGGCGAGTCCAATCGAGCCACCGATCAGGCCGATGCCGAGCACGGCGACCTTCAACGGAGTGTCTCCCGCCGCCGGCTGGCCCGCGTACGGCCGCAGAGCATCCGATGGCGGGGCATCAGACGGCGCTGAGCGCCCTTCCGGCGAGCGCGGCGGCCTGCTCGACGGCACGCGCGTACTCGGCGAACGTCTCGGTCGCCAGCGCCTGCGGTCCGTCGCAGATGGCCTCGTCGGGATTGGGGTGCACCTCCACGATGATGCCGTCCGCCCCGGCGGCGGCGGCGGCCAGCGAGAGTGGCAGCACGAGGTCGCGCCGACCCGCGGCGTGCGAGGGGTCGACGATGATCGGCAGGTGCGTGAGCTCCTTGAGCACCGGCACCGCCATCAGGTCGAGGGTGAAGCGGTAGGCGGTCTCGAACGTGCGGATGCCGCGCTCGCAGAGCATCACGTTGGGGTTGCCTTCCTTGAGGATGTACTCGGCGGCCATCAGTAGCTCGTCGAGTGTCGAGGAGAGCCCGCGCTTGAGCAGCGCGGGGCGCCCTGTGCGGCCGATCTCGGCGAGCAGCGGGTAGTTCTGCATGTTGCGCGCGCCGATCTGGATGACGTCGGCGACCTCGAGCACGGCGTCGAGGTCGCGCATATCCATCAGCTCGGTGACTACCGGCAGACCGGTCTCGGCCTTGGCCTCGGCGAGCAATCGCAGCCCCTCTTGCCCGAGTCCCTGGAAGGCGTAGGGGGAGGTGCGCGGCTTGTAGGCGCCACCGCGCAGCAGCGTCGCACCGGCGTCTCGCACGACACGCGCGGTCTCCAGTGTCTGCTCGCGCGTCTCGACGGTGCAGGGACCGGCGATCAGCGCGAAGTTGCCGCCCCCGACCTTGGCACCCTCGATGTCGAGGACGGTGCGCTCGCCGTGGCGGATTTGCGCGGAGGCGAGCTTGTAGGGCTTGAGGATCGGCACGACGCGGTCGACGCCCGGCTGGCCCTCGAGGCCGAGGCTCTCGACCGAGGCGTCCTGCTCGACGTCGCCGATTGCGCCGATCACGGTGACGCGTGCGCCCTGGCTGCGGTGCGCTAAGGCACCGGCGCGTTCGATTTTCTCGACGACCGCTGCGATCTCATCATCGGTCGCGGTCTCCTTCATAACAATCATCATCGATTCTTCCTTTCAAAATCCCCGGAAAGAGCTTATTTGGTCGGAGAGCAGATGCTTCGCTCCATCTCGCCCGCCTGCGTCTGCGAGCTCGTGAGAGGCGTCCGACGCCCGCTGGAATGGCGCTCGGCTCCGACTTGGAGCCCCTCCGCGGCCTGCTGCGCGCGCCCGCTCACGAACGGACGCCGGCCGGAGCGCCTAGCTAAATCGCCAGGCGTAGACGTAGGAGCAGGACCACGCACGGAGCGTCGACGCGGACGCAATGTGTCCGGCGGTGCTAGAGGGAGTTGTGCTTGCTGGCGTGGTCATGACCGTCTCAATGCTTTGTAGCAGACGCGCGGCTCGCCGTCGAGCACTGTCACGTGCGCTTCACAGAATCTCGGCGAGCGCGTCGAGGAACCGCAGGTTCTCCTCGGCGGTGCCATAGGTGACGCGCAGGGCACCGGCGTGTCCGAGTGGGCCGCCACCGCGCACGAGGATGCCGCGCTCGAGCAAGCCGCGCATGACCTCCTGCTCGTCTCTGTCTTCCCCGAGGTGAAACCAGCAGAAGTTGGCCTGCGACTCGGCGACCTGTAGACCGAGCGCGGCGAGCCGCTCGGCGACCGAGATGCGCTCGGCGACGGTGCGCGCGACGCGTTCGGTGACGGCGTCCTGATGGGCGAGCGCCTCGTACGCAGCGGCCTGCGCGACGGCGTTGCAAAAGAACGGCTGACGCACCTGGTCGACGGCTTCGCGAAAGGCCTCCGAGCCACACAGGGCGAAGCCGACGCGCAGCCCGCAGAGCCCGTAGACCTTCGAGAAGGTGCGCAGCAGCACGAGGTTGGGATGCGCGGCGAGCAGTTCCAGCGAGGCATCGGGGTCCTCGAGCAGGTTGAACTCGCAGTAGGCCTCGTCGAGGATCACGCAGACGTGCGGCGGCACCTGCTCGAGGAAGGCAGCGATCTCGGCGAGTGCGACGGCGGTGCTGGTGGGGTTGTTGGGGTTGCAAACGATTACGAGACGCGTCGCGACGGTGATCTCGTGCAGCATCGCGGGCAGGTCGTGGCGCTCGTGCTCGTCGAGCGCCACGCGCACCTCGCGCGCGCCGGAGGCGGCGGCTAGATGCGGATAGACCGAGAACGACGGCCACGCATAGACGAGCTCGGCGCCGGGCTCGAGTAGCGCCTCGCCGGCGGCGAGCAGGATGTCGCAGGAGCCGTTGCCGATCGCGATGCGCCCGAACGGCACGCCGTAGCGCTCGGAGAGACGGGTGCGCAGGGCGGCATTGGTGGGATCGGGATAGCGGTTGAGCGAGCCCAGCGCGCGGTCGATCGCCTCGCGCACGGCCGGCAGCGGCGGCCACGGCGACTCGTTGCTCGCGAGGCGCACCGGTGGTGCGGCGTCGGCATAGCCGCCGGCTGCGGGATAGCTCGGCAGTCGTCTGATGCGCTCTGAGAACTCGATCGCCACGGAGCTATTGTGGCGGACCGGTTGCCGGGCCGCCGCTCCGGGTCGCGGGCTCTACTGCGCGGCCTCGAGGTCGGCGCGCAGGATCTTGGCCTCGCCGAGGTAGACGTGGCGGGTCTGATGGTCGTCGGCTGCGTGGTAGTGGATCAGGACGCGAATCACGCGCGGTAGCGCGCGCGGGACGGGGATCTCGCGGGCACATAAGAGCGGGACGCGCTCGAAGCCGAGCGCGCGCGCGGCGACGGCGGGGAACTCGGCGTTGAGGTCGTTGGTGGCGGTGAAGATGCAGCTGACGACGTCGGCGGGTGCGAGCGCGTTGCGCTCCATGATCGTCTGCATCAACTCGGTCGTCGCGCTGAGGATGTCCTCGGAGTCGTTGCGCTCGACACTGATGGCTCCGCGCAGGGCATAGAGGCGCATGGGCGCGATTCTGTCAGAGCGCCCCGCGGAGCACGGTGAGCTCGGCGTCCGTGAGAAGCCGATGCTCGCCGGGAGCGAGTGCGCCGAGGCGCAGCGGACCGAAGGCGATGCGCTGCAAAGCGAGCACGGGATGCCCGACGGCGTCGCACATACGCCGCACCTGACGATTGCGGCCTTCGTGGATCGTCAGCTCGAGCTGATCGCCGCTGCCGCGCAGGCGCCGAGCGCTGGCGGGAGCGGTCGGGCCGTCCTCAAGCTGGACGCCGGCGCACAGCGCACTGAGGGCGCGCTCAGAGACGGGCGCGCGGGCGACGCGCACGCGATAGGTCTTGGGCACTTCGTAGCGCGGGTGCGTCAGCCGATTGGCGAGCGCGCCGTCATTGGTGAGCAGGATCAGGCCGCTGCTGTCGGCGTCGAGCCGCCCGACGGGGTACAGGCGCCGACGCTCGGGGATCAGCTCGACGACGGTCGGACGGCCGCCGGGGTCGCGGGCGGTACTGAGCGTCCCGACGGGCTTGTGCAGGGCGTAGACGACCGGCGCCTCGGCGCCGCTGAGCTCGCGGCCGTCAACGGCGACGCGGTTGCGCTCGTCGACGTCGCGCGCTGGATCGCGCACGAGCTCGCCATCAACGCGCACGCGACCCGCGACGATCAGCGTCTCGGCAGCGCGGCGCGAGGCGACTCCGGCGTGGGCGAGATACTTGGCGAGGCGCATCGGCTGCAACGATAAGAGCCGGCGAGCTGGGCCGCGCTCCATATCATCGCGGACGTGGACCTACGCCTTTTGGACGACACGCTCGCGGCGCACGGCGAGCCGAGCTTTCGCGCGCGCCAGATATGGGAGTGGACCGCGCGCGGCGCGGCGGGGTACGAGACGATGACGAACCTGCCGCGCGCACTGCGCGAGGCGCTGGCGAGCGAGGCACCGTTCTCTAGCTTGCAACTGCGCCACGAGGCGCACTCGCGCGACGGCACGGCGAAGGCGCTGTTCGCGACCGCGGACGGGCGGCCGCTGGAGGCGGTGCTGATGCGTTATCGCGACGGGCGGCGCTCGATCTGCCTCTCCTCGCAGTCGGGATGCCCTTTGACGTGCACGTTCTGCGCGACCGGGCAAATGCGCTTTGCGCGCAACCTGACGAGCTCGGAGATCCTCGACCAAGCGCTGCACTTTCGCCGACTGGAGGCGATCGACCACTGCGTGTTCATGGGCATGGGCGAGCCGCTGCTGAACCTCGATGCGGTGCTCGCCGCGTGCGAGCGGCTGCCGGATCTCGGTATCGCGCACCGCCGAACCGCAATCTCGACGGTCGGCTGGATCCCCGGGATCGAACGGCTCGCGGAGTGCGAGCTGCCGTTGCGCTTGGCGCTCTCGCTGCACGCGGCCGACGAAGCGCTGCGCTCGGAGCTGATGCCGGTCAACGAGCGCTATCCGCTGCGCGACGTGCTCGAGGCGTGCCGCGCGTTCTACGCGCGCAAGCGCCGGCGGATCTTCGTGGAGTACGTGATGCTGGCGGGCGTCAACGACCGCTACGAGCAGGCGGTGGCGCTCGCGGAGCTGCTCGCGCCGGCGCCGCGCCTCAGCGCGCCCGCGCGCCCGCGCGGCGACGGCGCACCCGACAGACGCGGCGGCGGTGGCGCTCTCCACCGCAGCGCGGCGAGCGTCGGGACGCGCGAACCGCGGATGTTCAAGGTAAACCTGATCCCGTACAACCCGACGGACTCGCGCTACGGCGGCTCGAGCCGCGAGGCGATCGCGGCGTTCCGCGCGGCGCTCGAGCAGCGCGGCGTCGAGGCGACGGTGCGCCTGACGCGTGGGCGCGAGATCGCCGCGGCCTGCGGACAGCTCGCGGCGAGCAGCGCTTGAGCGGCTGCTACTCCGGCGCCGGCCCGCGCTCGGCGCGGGCCTCACCGGCGCGCAGCAGGCGCTCGCGCAGCTCGCTCTGCTCCTCGGGCGTCGGGTCCCACTGGGCGACGTCGGGCAGCTCGTCGAGTGAGCTCAGACCGAAGAGCTTCAGGAACTGCGCGCCGGTGCGGTAGAGCACGGCCCCGAACTGCGAGCGCCCGGCTTCCTCGATCAGCCCGCGCTCGAGCAGCGTGGCGGCGGCGGAATCGGCGCTGACACCGCGGATGCGCGTGATCTCGGGACGCGAGACCGGTTGCAAGTAAGCGACGATCGCGAGCGTCTCGGCTTGCGCCGGGGTGAGCGTCGCGGCGCGCGGGCGGTTGAAGAGCCGTCGCGCAGCGTCCTCGGCGAGCGGGTCGCTGGCGAGCGTGTAGCCGCCGGCGAGCTCGCGCAGCTGGATGCCGCGGAGCCCGGGCGCGTACTGCTCGGCGAGCAGCTCCAGGGCGGCGGCGAGCGCCGGCTCCTCGACCCGCGTGGCGTCAGCGAGCTCGCGGAGGCTGAGGGGATCGCTGCTGAGGAACAACAGCGCCTCGATCGTTCGTGCGAGCTCCGACGGCTCCTGCGCAGATACGTCGGTAGCGTCCGCGGTCTCGGGCTCCGATGCGCCCTGCGCAGAAGCCTCGGCGTCTACGGTCTCGCGCTCCGACACTTCCAGCGTGGATGCGTCGGCGTCCGCGGCCTCTCGCTCCGGCGGGTCCTGCGCGGATGCGTCGGCGGCGTCTGCGGTCTCGCTCACCCAGCTGCTCCGGCGCCGACGGCGGCGACGCCGACGGGGTCGCTCGTGAGCGCCTGGACCTGGATCTCGCCGAAGCTCTCCGGCTGCTCCCATGCGGCTTCGCCGCGTTTGTAGAGCTCGAGCAGCGCGAACAACGTGATCGCGACTGTGACGCGATCGGCGCCGGCGACGGCGTCGTCGAAGTTGAAGCGCCCGCGTCCGAGCAGCGTGCGCAGGTGCGCGAGGCGCTCGGCGAGCGTGACGCGGTGGATCGTGATGTGCCGCAGACTGATCGGCGCTGGCACGCGCAACAGGCGGCCGATCGCGGCGCCGAGCATGGCGGAGTCGTGAGCGCCCTCGATGGACTCGGGCTGCGCTCGCAACAGCGCGGCCGGCGCGGGCGCCTGGCGGAAGCGCACGCCGTGCTCGTGCTCGAGCAGCTCCTGCAGATAGGTAGCGGCCGAGCGGTAGCGGCTGGCGTCGAGCATCCGCGCGAGCAGCTCCTCGGCGGCCTCGCCGGGTTCGATGTCGAGCAACTGCTCGTCGTCCTCGCCGGCGATCATCAGTCGCGACTTGAGCTCCAGCAGGGCGGCGACGAGCACGATGAATTCGGTCGCGGTCTCGAGGTCGAGCTCGCCGCGCGCTTCGAGGTGGTCGAGGTAGGCGAGCACGACGTCGGCTAGCTCGAGCTCGAGCAGGTCGATCTCCTCGCGCAGGATCAGCGTCAGCAGCAGGTCGAAGGGCCCGCTGAACAGGTCGAGGTCGAGCTCGAGGTTGGCGATGCTCACGCGGTCACGGTAGCGACTGGACCCGACGGCGAGCGGTCAGGCGTGTGCGCCTGCGCGCGGTCACGCGACGGCCGGGCCTGACGGCTGGGTGCCACCGGCCTGACGGCCGGTGGTGGTGCCGCGACGACGCGGCGCACCGACGCCCATGCACTCGCGCACATCGGCGAGCGTCTGTGCAGCGATCGCCCGCGCGCGGTCGCCGCCGGCAGCGAGCACGTCCTCGAGCGCGTCCTCGTCGGCGCGTAGCTGCTCGTAGCGCTCGCGCACGGGGGCCAGGAACTCGATCACGGCGCTTGCGACGGCACCCTTCAATTCTCCGTAGCGCGCCTGCGCAAGCTCGGATTCGACCAGTGCAGGAGTGCTCGCGCGCACGGCGGCGAGGATTTCGATGAGGTTCGAGACGCCCGGCTTGTCAGGCCCGCGGCGGATCTCACTGCCTGAATCGGTGACGGCGCTCTTGAGCTTCTTTTCGATCGCGCGCGGCTCGTCGAGCACGTACACGGTGCCCTGCGTGCTGCCGCTGGTGGTCGACATCTTGCGTGTCGGGTCCTGCAGGTCCATGATCCGCGCGCCGACCTCGGGGATCCGCTGCTCGGGCACGACGAGCACCTCCTCGCCATCGGCGAAGCGCGCGTTGAAGCGCCGCGCGACGTCGCGCATCAGCTCGAGGTGCTCGCGCTGGTCCTCGCCGACGGGTACCTCGTGCGCGCGATAAGCGAGCACGTCGGCGGCTTGCAGCACCGGGTAGAGCAGCAAGCTGGCGGGGACGAGCTCGCGCTGGGCTTGTGACTTGTCGCGGAACTGGTGCATGCGCTGCAGGCGTCCGAGTTCGGTGACGCTGCACAGCAGCCAGCAGAGTTCGGTGTGCTCTTGCACATCGCCCTGGCGGAAGAGGATGCAGCGCTCGGGGTCGACGCCGGCGGCGAGTAGCAGAGCGGTCAGGTCGTAGAGGCTCTTGCGTAGCTCGGCGGGCTCGTAGTGCACGGTCGTCGCGTGCATGTCGACGATGCAGAACAGCGCCTCGCCGCGCTCCTGCGCGGCGATGTAATGGCTGATGGCACCGATGTAGTTGCCGAGATGCTTGGTGCCGGTGGGCTGGATGCCGGAGAAGATGCGCATGGGCGCGGGCAAGGCTAACGGAGTCGCGCGTCAGTCTCCGAGCGCCTGGCGAATCACGGGCTGCTTGGCGGCGGCGACCTCGTCGAGTCGGCGCACCGGCGTCGAGTAGGGCGCGCCGCGCGCGAGCTCGGGGTCGGCGGCAGCCTCGCGCAGGATCGCGGCGATCGCCTCGGCGAAGCCGTCGAGCGTCTCCTTGGTCTCGGTCTCGGTCGGCTCGACCATCAGCGCCTCGTCGACGAGTAGCGGGAAATAGACGGTCGGCGGGTGGTAGCCGAAATCCAGCAGGCGCTTGGCGAGGTCGAGTGTCTTGATCTGCAGCTCACGCTTCATCGGGCCGCCGGAGAGCACAAACTCGTGCATGCAGAGCTCGCCGTAGGCCAGCGGCAGGAGCTCACCGGCGGTTCGCCCGCCGCCGACGTCCTGCTCGCGCAAGCGGGCGAGCAGGTAGTTGGCATTCAGCACAGCGGTCTCGGAGGCGTCGCGCAGCCCCTCGGCTCCGAGCGAGCAGATGTAGGCGTAGGCGCGCACGAAGCAGCCGTAGTTGCCCTGGAAGCCGCGCAGGCGCCCGATCGACTTCGCGTGGTCGTAGTCGAGCTCGAAGGCGCCGTCCCCCGCGCGCGCGATCGTCGGCACGGGCAGGTAGGGCGCGATGCGCTCGGAGACCGCGATCGGCCCCGAGCCCGGGCCGCCGCCGCCGTGAGGCTGGGTGAAGGACTTGTGGAGGTTGAAGTGCACGATGTCGAAGCCCATGTCACCGGGCCGCGAGAGGCCCATGACGGCGTTGAGGTTGGCGCCGTCGTAGTAGAGCGTCGCGCCGACGCCGTGCACGATGCGCGCGATCTCCTCGATGTTGGGGTCGAAGATGCCGAGCGTGTTGGGGTTGGTGAGCATTAGGCACGCGACGTCGACGTCGGCCTTCGCGCGCAGGTCGTCGAGGTCGATGCCGCCGTCGGGGTTCGTCGCGAGCTTGACGACCTGCAGACCCGCCATCGTGACGGTCGCGGGGTTGGTGCCGTGGGAGGTGTCGGGCGCGAGCACCTTCAGGCGTGTCTCGCCGCGATCCTCGTGGTAGGCGCGGGTTAGCAGCACGCCGGCGAGCTCGCCGTGCGAGCCCGCGGAGGGCTGCAGGCAGACGTGCGGCAGGCCCGCGATCTCGCCGAGGGCGCCCTGGAGGTTCCACATCAGCTCAAGCGCCCCCTGTGAGCGCTCGGGGTCCTGCAGCGGGTGCAGGCGGGCGTGTCCGGGCAGCGCGGCGGCGCGCTCGTGCAGGCGCGGGTTGTGCTTCATCGTGCACGAGCCCAGTGGATAGAAGCCGGAGTCGAGGTCGAAGTTGCGCTTGGAGAGGCGCACGTAGTGGCGCACGATCTCCGGCTCGGAGAGCTCCGGCAGCCGTGGCGGCTCGGCGCGTCGCAGCTCGCCCAATAGCTCCGCGGGGTCGACAGCGGGGACGTCGAGCGTGGGGCACTGAAACGCGCGCCGTCCGGGTGCGCCGCGCTCGAAGATCGTCAGCACGGGCTCCTCGCGCGGCTGCTCGGCGCTCGCCGGAGCGCTAGCCGCGGCGGTCATGCCGGCACCGCCTGCGCGGATCGGCCGGCGGAGGCGCCATCTGCACTCGGCGCCTCGCGCTCGGCGAGCACGGCGGCCCCGAGGACCTCGGCGAGTCGGTCGATGTCGGCGCGGTCGCGGCGCTCGGTGAGCGCGACCAGCAGCCCGCCGCGGTCGGCCTCGCGACCGGTCAGCGCGTACAGATCGGCCCCCGGATTAACCCCGCGCTCGGCGCAGCGGCGCTTGATGGCGGCGACATCCAGCGGCGTCTCGCCGTCGGAGCCGCGCAGGCGCAGCGCGAACTCGCGGATCACGGGCTGGCTGTGCAAACGCTCGACGCCCTCGAGGCCTGTGAGCGTCTCGCGCGCGTAGTGCGTGCGTGCTAGCAACAGCTCGCCGAGCTCAACAATCCCGCGGCGGCCGAGCCACGCGAGATAGACGACGCCGCCGAGCGCGTTGAGCGCCTGCGAGGTGCAGATGTTCGAGGTCGCTTTCTCGCGGCGGATGTGCTGCTCGCGGGTCTGCAGCGTGAGCACGAACCCACGACGCCCGTCGACGTCGCGCGTCTCGCCGGCGATGCGCCCGGGCATGCGCCGCAGATACTCCTCGCGGGCGGCGAAGAAGCCGAAGGAGGGCCCGCCGTAGTCGAGGCGGTTGCCCAGTGGCTGGCCCTCGCCGACGGCGACATCGACGCCGCATTCGCCGGGCGCGGCGACTACGCCGAGCACGATCGGGTCGACCTGGGCGATGACGACCGGGTCGACTCCGCCGCGTGCGCGCGCGTCAGCGCTCACACGCGCGGCGGGGCTCCCAACCGCGACATCTCCATCCGCGCCGTCCTCGGATCCACGTTCGCCCCCGGACCCGCGACGAGCGGCGGCGCTGAGCGCGCGCGCGTCCTCGACGGCACCGTAGAAGTTCGGCTGGGCGAAGATCGCGGCGGAGGTCTCGGCGTCGATCGCCGCCGTCCACGCCTCGACGTCGGTGCGGCCGTCCCGCAGCGGGACCTCGATGACCTCGGCGCCGTAGCCGTGCGCATAGGTGCGCAGCGTCTGCAGCGTATGCGGGTGCAAACCCGCGCTGGCGACGAGCCGCGAGCGGCCGTTGTGCAGCTTGGCGAGATACGCCGCGGCGGCGACAGCACTCGGGCCGTCGTAGACGGAGGCGTTGGCGACGGGCAGCGCGGTGAGCTCGCTGATCGCGGTCTGATACTCGAACATCACCTGCAGACCGCCCTGAGAGATCTCGGGCTGGTAGGGCGTGTAGGGAGTCAGAAACTCGGAGCGCTCCATCAGCATGTCGATCAGCGCGGGCACATAGTGGTCGTACATGCCGGCGCCGAGGAAGCAGAGCTCCTCTTCGGCGCTGACGTTGCGCGCGGCGAGCGCGCGCAGGTGCGCGTAGACCTCCTGCTCGGGCAGCCCGTCAGGCAGATCCAGTGCGCGACGCAAGCGCACGGGCTCGGGGATCTGGCGATCGAAGAGCTCCTGCACGGAGCGCACCCCGATCGCGGCGAGCATCGCGGCGCGATCGGCATCGGTTGTCGAGGTGTACGTGGTCAACCCTCCCCAGACTAGCCGTCGCTCCCGATCCCTCGCTCGCGCGCACGCGACGGGGGCGCCGAGCGAGCGACTGGACACGATCTGCCAAGCGCTCGCGTGCCGCGGCCGGCGTGCGCAGATCCAATCGAGCAAATGGACCCCGCCGCGCGCCCACGTACGCGCGCGCGGCGGGGTCGCCAAGCGAATACTTGCCGCACGCCCCTTCTGACTCGTGAGGACCTCACCCGCACTCGCGGCGTGCCTTCCTGACCAGCCGAGGCCTCGCCCCGCTACTCGCCGATCGCCCACCGCTACTTCGTAGCCGGTGGGCGCCTGCCTTCAGAGGGCTTCCCCTACTCGCGGCGCCCCTACTCCTACAGCGTCGCGGCGTAAGCCTCGGCGTCCAGCAGGCTCTCGGTCTCGGCGGGGTTGCGCAGGCGCACCTTGACGAGCCAGCCGGCGCCGTAGGGATCCTCGTTGATCGGCCCGGGGTCCTCGGTGAGGGCGTCGTTGACCGCGATGATCTCCCCGGAGAGCGGGGCGACGACGTCGGAGACGGCCTTGACGGACTCGACCTCGGCGTAGGGCTCGTCCTGCGTCAGCGTGGTACCGACGGGGGGCGGCTCGAAGAAGACGACCTCGCCAAGGGCGTCCTGGGCGTACCAGGTGATGCCGAGCGTGGCCTCACCGTCTTCGATACGAGCCCAGTCGTGCTCGGCGTGGTACAGCAGGTCATCGGGGTAACTGGCCTCAGCCATCGGCTTCACTCCTACGCTCGGTGCTTCGCGACGAAGCGCGAACGATACTCAGCGGGCAGGCGCGAGCGAGCGCTCAGCCGTGCTTGGCGACAAAGGGCTTGGGTCGCACACTGGCCTGGCGTACGCGTCCACGCACGTCGATCTCCAGGCGCGTATCGACGGCGGCGTGCTCGGCAGGCACATAGGCAAGCCCAATCCCGATCTCCAGGCATGGAGAGAGCGTGCCACTGGTGACGATTCCACCCCCAAGCACCGTGTTTCCCTGCCGCGCGATCCCGGGGCCGTCCAGCGCGAACGCGACGAGCCGCTCGGCGGGCCCGGCGGCGCGTACGGCGCGCACGGCGTCGGCGCCGATGAAATCGGTGTCCTCCTTGCAACACCAGCCGAGGCCGGCTTCGATCGGCCCGCGCTCGAGCATGAGATCGTTGCCGTAGAGGTGAAAGCAGGCCTCCAGGCGCAGCGTGTCGCGCGCGGCCAGTCCGGCGGGTTGCGCGCCGGCGGCCAGCAGCGCATCCCAAACAACGGGTGCGTCCGCCGGATCCAGCAGCAGCTCGAGGCCGTCCTCACCGGTGTAGCCGGTCCCGCAGACCAGCATCTCGGCGCCGGCGACCTGCTGCGTGGCAGCGCTCATCCGCGCCGGCAGCGGCCTTTCGGCAAGTCCTTGCACGATCCCGCGCGCCGCGGGACCCTGAACGGCGAGCATCGCGTAGTCGTCGATGCGGTCCTCGATCTCGACGTCCACTGGGGATCCCCCGCCGGCCTGCATCTCGCTCGCGCGATCGCGAAACCAAGCCAGGTCGCGCTTGTGGTTGGCGGCGTTGGTGACAGTGAGGTAGCGCTCGTCATCGAGGCGATAGGTGAAGAGGTCGTCGAGGACCCCGCCGTCCTCGCGGCAGAGCACGCTGTACTGAGCCCCGCCGATGGGGATCGCGGCGACGTCGTTGGAGAGCAGCCGCTGCAGCAACGCGAGCGCACCGGCGCCGGAGGTCTCAATCTCGCCCATGTGCGAGACGTCGAAGATCCCGCAGGCTTCGCGCACCGCGATGTGCTCCTCACGGACGCCGTTGTACTGGACCGGCATCTCCCAGCCGGCGAACTCGACGAGCTTGGCGCCGGCGGCGACGTGGCGGTCGTAGAGGGGCGTGCGACGCGGCATCCGCGGCAGGCTAGCGATCGGGCGTCGATGGCTGTTCGACGCCGCACATGTGCGGCGTCGCCGACAGGCGCATGCGCCTGTCGCGGGAGCGCGCATGCGCGCTCCCGAACACATTGAAGAGCGAGGGGCCCAGCTTGCCGGCCTCCAGCCGGCTACGCCACCCTCTTAGTCAACGCAAGAACGGCGGCACGTCGATGTCGTCGTCGCTGATCTCCAGCGAAGAGCGCTCGCGATCGCCGATCCGCGGACCGCGGTCGGCGGGGCGCTCGCGCGCGGCGCGGCCGCCGCGCTCAGCGCGCACGGAGCGCCCGGGGCGATGGTCGAAGCCGGTACCGATCACGGTGACGCGGACCTCGTCGCCCATCTCCTCGTCGATGACGGCGCCGAAGATGATGTTGGCGTTGGGGTCGGCGGCGTTCTGGATGATCTCGGCGGCCTCGTTGACCTCGAACAGGCCGAGCTCTTTGCCGCCGGTGATGTTCAGCAGGATGCCGGTCGCGCCATCGACGGACTCCTCGAGCAGCGGCGAGGAGATCGCGATCTTCGCGGCCTCGGCGGTGCGGTTCTCGCCGTTGGCGGTGCCGATGCCCATCAATGCGGAGCCGGCGTCGTGCATGATCGTGCGGACGTCGGCGAAATCGAGGTTGATCAGGCCGGGGATCGTGATCAGGTCGGTGATGCCCTGGATGCCCTGGCGCAGGACGTCGTCGGCCTCCTTGAAGGCGTCGAGCATCGAGGTGCGGCGCTCGACGACGGCGAGCAGCTTCTCATTGGGGATCACGATCAGCGTGTCGACGACCTCGCGCAAGCGCTCGATGCCCTCGGTCGCCGAGCGCGAGCGCTGCGTGCCCTCGAATTCGAACGGGCGCGTGACGACGCCGACAGTCAGCGCGCCGATCTCGGCCTTCGCGATCTCGGCGATGACGGGCGCGGCGCCGGTGCCGGTGCCGCCGCCCTCGCCGGCCGTGACGAAGACCATGTCGGCGCCCTTCAGCGCCTCCTTGATGTCGTCGCGCGACTCCGCCGCCGCGGTGAAGCCGACCTCGGGGTTCGCGCCGGCGCCGAGGCCCTTGGTGGACTCGTGGCCGATGTTCAGCTTGATGTCGGCGTCGCACATCGCGAGCGCCTGCGCGTCGGTGTTGGCCGCGATGAACTCGACGCCGCGCAGCCCGGCGTCGACCATGCGACTGATCGCATTGGTGCCGCCGCCGCCGACGCCGACGACCTTGATGACCGCCAGATAGCTACCTACGCCGCTCTCCATGATGTTTATCCCGTCCGAAGCCTTCAGTAAGAGTTAAGGGTTTGGGAAGCTAATTCCCGCGACCTCTTGAGTTGGGCACGTTATGCAGGGAACTTCGCCCTGTCAACGCCGGCGGCGACTTTTGCAGGATCGCTTGCAGAACCGCGGACTCTCGACCACCGCCCGAGGAAGCGCTTTCATCGACACTAAGCCTAAGGTCGAGCCTTAGAGTTGGTCTAGCCGCCTTCGGTGATTACTGGAGTTTCGCTGGGTGTGGTCGTGGCTTCGCTCGATGTGGAGGCTTCACCGGAGCCGCTCGCGGCGGCCGCTTCGCTGGATGTCGCCGCGGGCGCGCTGGGCGTGGTCGCACTCGGTTCGCTGGGGGTCGCGGCGCTCGGTTCGGTCGCCGCGCCGGTCGGGTTGGCGCCTCCAGAGACCGCTTCGTCGAGTGTCGCGGCAAGCGCCGCCGCGCTGGGATCGGTCGCGCCGACCTGCGTCGTCGAGGAGCCGCTATCGGCGAAACCGTCCGCCGTGGCGCTACCGGCCGCCGGTCGTTCGGGCAGCCGCACGTCGAGATAGCTTGCACCAGCGGAACTCGGATCGGCGAGCACGCGTGCGGCGGCGAACCACTTCGCATGCGGGCGCGTCGCGTTGCCGAAGTAGATCGCGAGGCCGTCGCGCATCGTGACCGTGAGCCCTTCGGGGCCCATGTAGACGCGCTGTACCCAGCCGAGCAGGGTCGACGGCGCGGCGCCGAGCACGCTCAGCTCAGCCCGTGTACTCGCGCCCCCGACCCGCTGACCGGGCAGCCGGTCGACGCCGCCGATGTGCACGCTCGGCAGCGTCCCCGTGACCAATGTCGACCCGAGGACGACGCCGTCGGCGGCGACCGCGGTGCGGCCGCCGGCGGCGAGTAGCACCGCGACGGGGGGCTGCTCAATCACGTGGATCCGCAAGCCGTGCGGAAAGCTCGGGCTGACGCGCAGGTCGCGCACGACGTGGAACCGCGCGACCGCGGCGAGCAGCGCGCCGCGCTTGACATCGAGCGTGCTCATGCCGCGCGCGGCATGCGTTAGCGCGGCGTCGATCTGCGCGGCGTCGGCGCCGTGCACGCCGGCGATCCGCACGTGCTCGACGGCAGCCAGCGAGGAGTGGCGCAGGAACAGCAGCACGCCCGCTGCGAGCACAAGCGCGCCCAGCGCGGCGAGCAGCACGATCCGCAGGCGCCGCCGCTGCCAGACGAACGTCGCCGCGGCGCGCACGCGCGGCGCCCCAAGCGAGGGGAGCGGCCTGCGGCCGAGGCGGGCGCTGAGGGCGCGATCCATTCCGGACCTCTTCGACCTCGGTGCGCGAACCCCTACAACCAGGGGAAGCGCACCGGCCCGAGCGTCTGCACCTCGGGCTCCAGCGCGACCCCGAAGCGCTCGAGCACGCGCCGGCGTCCCTCGGCCATCAGCGCGACGACCGCGGCGGTGCTGGCGTTGCCGGTGTTCTCAATGAAGTTCGCGTGCTTGGGCGCGAAGCGCGCGCCGTCGAGCTGCAGGCCGTTACAGCCGGCCTCGGAGAGCAGCAGCCCCGCGGTGCGCGCGCCGGCGCGCGGATCGCCGGTGGGATTCTTGAAGGTCGACCCGAACGTCTTGATGCCCTGCGGCTGCGCCTCGTGGCGGCGCGCACGCAGGTCGGCGAGGCGCTCCTTGAGGAGCTGCGGATCGGCGGGGCTCAGCGCGAACGCCGCCCGCGCGACGACCTCGCCGGCGGCGAGATTCGAGTGCCGATAGCCGAACCCGAGCTGCTCGGGCGCGCGGCGCTCGAGCCCGGTGGCCGTCGCGACGAGCGCCCATTGCAGCGTCCGCGCGAGCTCGCCGCCGTAGGCGTTGGCGTTCATCCGCACCGCGCCGCCAACAGTGCCGGGGATGTTGACCCCGAATTCGATGCCCTGCAGGCCGGCCTGCGCGGCGCGCGTCGCGACCGCCGGTAGACGCGCACCACCCCCACATTCAAGGCCGCGCTCCCCGACGCGTTCGATCTGGGCGAGCTCGCGGTCGAGCTTGACGACGAGCCCCGCGACGCCCTCGTCGGCGATCAGCAGGTTCGAGCCGGAGCCGACGACCTCGATCGCGACGTCCGCCGCTTGCGCCCAGGCGAGCAGCTCGAGCAGCTGCGCCTCGCTGCCGGCGCGCGCGAACAACTGCGCGGAGCCGCCGGTGCGCACCGTCGCCAGACGCGCCAGCGGATAGTTGCGCTGCACGCCCGCCGGGAGTGGCGGCTTATTCACCGTCGCTCCCGGTCGCGAGACGCCGCGCGAGCTCGTCGACGTCACCGGCGCCCATCACGACGCACAGGTCCCCCTCCCCCAGCAGCGCGCGCAGCGCGGTCTCAGCGTCGGCAAACGTCGGCAGCCAGTAGACGGCGCGGCCGCGCGCGGCGTCGGCGGCGGCCTGCGCGATCAGCAGCCCGCTGACACCGGGATGGTCGGCGGCGCGCTCGCGTGCGGGATACACGTCGAGCACGACGACGACGTCGCCGAGGGCGAGCGCGCGACCGAACTCCTCGGCGAGCAGTGCGGTACGCGAGAACAGGTGCGGCTGGAAGACGGCGATGAGCCGCCGGTGCTCGAGCGTGCGCGCGGCGCGCAGCGTCGCGGCGAGCTCGGTGGGATGGTGCGCGTAGTCCTCGTAGATCTGCGCCCCGCCGGCGCCGGCGCCGACCGCTTGAAACCGCCGGCCCGCGCCCGTGAAGCTCGCTAGACCCTCGATCGCGCAGTCGAGATCGGCCCCCGCGAGCCGTGCGGCCTCCAGGGCGGCGGCGGCGTTGAGCGCGTTGTGCGCGCCGGGCACGCGCAGGCGCACGTCGCGCCCGCGCCAGCGAAAGCTCGATCCGCCGGCGTCGAGCAGCGGCGCCGGCACGTCGTAGGGGACGAGCTCGACGGCGACCGAGTCGCCCGACGCATCACCCGCCGGCTCGTCCGCGGCCGACTCGGCGGCCGCCGCGGCGAGCGCGAGCAACTCAGGACGATCCCACACGACGACCCCGCCGCGCGCGCGCGCGAGGAACTCGCTGAAGGCGTCGCGCAGCTCGCGCAGCGAGCCGAACGTCGCGTGGTGGTCAAGCTCGACGTTGGTGAGCACGGCGATCTCGACGTCGAGGCTCAGCATCGAGCGGTCGGACTCGTCGGCCTCGACGACTAGCAGCTCGCCGGCGCCCCAGTGCGCGTTGGGCAGGCCGCCGCCGATCGCGGCCCCGATCAGCCATGAGGGATCTAGCTCGCGTTGCGCGCGCAGCGCGTGCACGAGCATCGAGGAGGTCGTCGTCTTGCCGTGCGTGCCGGCGATCGCGATCGTGCGCTTGAGCGCGGTGAGCTCGGCGAGCAGCGCGGCGCGCGGGCGCTCGGAGAGGCCGCGCGCGCGCGCGGCGACGCGCTCGGGGTTCGCGGCGGGAACGGCGCTCGAGTAGATCACCTCGACGTCGGCGCCGGCGGGGATGTTGGCGGCGTCGTGGCCGACGCTCGCGACCAGCACGCCGTCCTCGCGCAGGCGTGCCAGGAACGGCGAGTCGGCCCCGTCGGAGCCGCTGAGCTGCGCGCCGAGCGCGTGCGCGGCGCGCGCGTAGGCGCTCATCCCGGCGCCGCCGACGCCGATGAAGTGCAGCCGCCGCGCGCTCCACGGGCCGCTCATGCGCGCGCGGCCTCGAGCAGCTCGCGGGCGACCTGCTGTGCGGCGTCGGGCCGCCCGAGGCGCGCGGACGCCGCGGCCATCGCGCGCAGGCGCGCGGGGTCGGCGAGCAGCGCGGCGGTCTCGCGCGCGAGCCGCGCCGCGCTGAGCTCGTCGTCGGGGATCGCGATCGCGGCGCCGGCCTTGACCATCCAGCGCGCGTTGGTGCTCTGGTGGTCGGCGGCAGCGTGCGGGTAGGGCACAAGGATCGCCGGAGCGCCGTGCGCGGCGACCTCAAACAACGATCCGCCGGCGCGCGCGACGACGAGGTCGGCAGCGGCGAGCGCGTCGGCGAATGCGGCGAGGTCGAGGTACTCGATCAGGTCGTAGCCCGCCGCCGGCGCGCGTCCGACAAGCTCCGAGTAGTCGCGCCGCCCGGAGACGTGCAGCACGTGGAAGGCCGCCCCCGCGTATGCCTCGACCGCGGCGAGGTTGATGCTGCGCGCACCGAGCGACCCGCCGAAGACGAGCACGCAGGTCTCGTCCTGTGCGACCCCGAACCGCGCGCGCGCCGCGGCGCGATCCTCCTGCGGCGGCGGGATCGGCCGCCCGGTGACGCGGTAGCGCTCACTCGCAGCGCTCTCCGGCTCGAATGCGAGGCACACGCGCCGCGCGAACGGCGCGAGCGCGCGGTTGGCGAGACCGATGTGGCTGTCGGCCTCGGTCAGCACGAGCGGAATACGCCGCGTGAGGGCGGCGAGGCCGACGGGACCGGAAACGTAACCACCGCCGCCCATCACGGCGTCGGGCCGTAACTGCGTGAGCAGCTTGCGAGCGCGCACGAAGGCGCGCGCGGCGCGCGCGAGGGCGCGCAGTGCAGCAAGCGGGTTGCTGCGGCTGAGCCCGCTGACGGAGATCCGGTGTAGCGGGTAGCCGGCCGCGGGCACGAGCTGCGCCTCGGCGCGCTCGCCGCCGATGAAGCTGACCTCGGCGCCCTGCGCGCGCAGTGCGTCAGCGACCGCGAGCGCCGGCACGACGTGCCCGGCGGTCCCGCCGGCCGCGATCGTCACTCGCGCGGTCGGACTCTCGCTCTGGTTTCCCTGCGCTGCGGCGTGCATTGGCCAATCCTGCCGATTTGCGCGCCGCGGTGTCGCCGACGGCGCGTACGTGCGCGCTGGTGCCGGACGCGACGTTCATTAGCAGGCCCATCGCGCCGAGCATCACGATCAGGCTGGTCGAGCCGTAGGAGACGAACGGCAGCGGAACACCGGTCAGCGGCGCGAGACCCAGCACGGCAAACGCATTCAAGAGCGCCTGCGAGACGATCAGCGTCGTCATTCCGACGGCGATCAGCGCGCTGTAGAGACTGCGCGCGCGCTTGGCGGTGCGCAGACCGGCGTAGGCGATCAGCCCGTAGAGGAACAGCAGCGCGCTGACGCCGAGCACGCCGAGCTCTTCGGCGATGACAGCGAGGATGAAGTCGGTCTGGGCCTCGGGCAGGTAGAAGATCTTCTGCACGGACTGCCCCGGGCCGACCCCGAGCAGGCCGCCGGAGCCGATCGCGATCTGTCCCTGCACGGCCTGAAAGCCGCTGCCGGAGGCGTGCGCCCAGGGGTCCACGAACGATGTCAGTCGCGCGCGTGCGTACGGGCGGGCAATCGCGTAGAGCGCGACCAGCGCGAACGTCGTGCCGGCAAGGATCGCGAAGTTGCGCGTCGGGATGCCGGCGGCGAGCAGCAGCGCGCTGATCGTGAACGCGATCACCATCGCGGTGCCGAGATCGGGCTCGGTGACGACGAGCAGGCACGCGGCGCCGACAACGAACAGCAGCGGCCGCGAGAGCTCGCGCAGGTCGTGCACGCGGTGCGGCTTGCGCGCGAGCAGCGTCGCGGCGTAGAGCACGAGGGAGATCTTGAGCAGCTCGGAGGGCTCGAACTGGAAGATGCTCGGCCCGATCCAGCGCCGCGCGCCGTTGATCGCGATCCCGACGTGCGGGATGTGGACGGCGAGGACGAGCGCGAAGGAGACCGCGAGCAGCGGCGCGACGATGCCCTGCACTTTGGCGACGCCGTCGCGCGCGAGGACGCGCATCAAGACCAGCCCGAGCGCGCCGAAGATGACGAACTTGACGAGGTAGGAGCTGCCGTTGCCCTGGCCCTGCAGCAGCGTGCTCGTAGAGGACGCGCTGTAGACCATCACGGCGCCAAACGCGAGCAGGCAGAGCGTCGCGGTGACGAGGATGCGCTGCTCCAGCGGCTGCGCGCCGCGGGCGGCTTGCGCGACGGCGCGTGTGCCCTTTCCCTGGGCTTTGGCTTTGCCTCGCCCGTGGGCTTTGGCTTTGCCTTGCGCCTTTCCTTTGGCGCCCCGTGCGGCTGCTGGCATCGCAGCTCACTTCGACATCAACGGGCGGAAGCCTCTAGCGCGAGAGGATCTGCTTGAAGCGCTCGCCGCGGGCTTCGTAGTCGGCGAACTGGTCGAAGCTCGCGCAGGCCGGGGAGAGCAGCACGACGTCGCCGGGCGTCGCGACCTCGCGCGCGGCGAGTACGGCGGCCTCAAGCTCGCCGCACTCGTTCACCGGCACAGTGACCTCCGCGAGCGCAGCGGCGATCAGCGGGGCGTCTTCGCCGATCAGATAGACGGCGCGACAACGCGCGGCGATGGGGTCGCGCAGCGGGCCGAAGTCCTGTCCCTTGCCCTGCCCGCCGAGGATCAGGTGAACTCGTGCTGTTCGACTCGCCTCGGATGCGCCTGCGAGATCGGCGTGCGCAAAGGACTCCAGCGCGACGAGCGTGCTGGCGACGTTGGTCGCCTTGGAGTCGTTGACGTAGAGCACGCCGTCGTGGCGCGCGACCTCCTCCAGACGGTGCGCGACGCCGGCGAAGCTGCGCAGACCGGCGCGCACGGCGTCGGGGTGCAGTCCGCGCGCGAGGCAGACGGCGGCGGTGGCCATCGCGTTCTGCAGGTTGTGCGCACCGCGCAGACGCAGCTCGTCGATCGCCAGCAGCGGCTGCCCCTCCCACCACAGGCGCCCGTCGTAGACGACGCACTCGGCTGCGGTGCTCGCGTTCGCGCCGTCCGCGGCGCCGGCCATTGCGCTCAGCGCGCCGCAGCGCACGCGCCGCACGCCGGCGGCGGTCGGGACATCGTGCAGTCCTGCTCCGAGGACGGCGAGATCGCCGCTGGCTTGGTGGGCGAAGATCTGGAGCTTCGCCTCGCGGTACGCGGCCATCGTGCCGTGGCGGTCGAGGTGGTCGGCGCTGAGGTTCAGCAGCACGGCGGCCTCAGGCGCGAAGGCGAGCGTGTCCTCGAGTTGGAAGGAGGAGGTCTCGCAGACGACGGTGGCGGCCGGATCGAGATGTCCGACGAGCCCGCTGAGAGCCTCGCCGACGTTACCGGCGAGTGTGACCGGCAGCCCGGCCTCGCGATGCACGTGGCCGATCCAGTGAACGGTGGTGGTCTTGCCGTTGGTACCGGTGACGGCGATGAACTGCTTTGCCAGCAGCCGCCAGGCGAGCTCAAGCTCGCCCAACACAGTCAGTCCGGCCGCGCGCGCGGCGGCGACGACGGGTGCCTGCGCGGGGACACCGGGGCTCTTGACGAGGGTCCGGATGCCGTCCGGCCGCTGCCCGTCTCCATGCCCCGATTGTCTGGCGGCATCATGCTCCGATTGCCCCGGGCAGCCGTCGGCGAGTAGCTTGAGGCCGTCACTTTGTAGATGCAGCTCGACGCCTTCGTGCGCGAGCGCGCGGGCGGCGGGGGGCGCGCCGCTGTCGACGCCGATGACGCGCTCGCCGCGCGCGCGCAGCATCTGCGCGGCGGCGATCCCGGAGCGTGCGAGCCCGACGATCAGATAGGGGCCCGGGGGAAGCGGTGGCCGCGGCTTCATCGTCGGCGGATCGCGCGGCGCGGCCTTTAGGAGATGCTCGCGCGGTAGATCGTGAAGCCGATCGCGCAGCAGATCGCGGCGATGATCCAGAAGCGCAGGATGATCTTGGTCTCCGACCACGCGCGCAGCTCGAAGTGGTGGTGGATCGGCGCCATCAGGAAGACGCGCTTGTGGCGCGTTTGGAAGTAGATGACCTGGATCGCGACGGAAAGCGCCTCGATCACGAAAATGCCGCCGAGCAGGATTAGCAGCTCCTCGGTCTTGGTCATCACGGCGAGCCCGGCGATCGCCCCCCCGAGCCCAAGCGAGCCGGTGTCACCCATGAAGATCGTGGCAGGGAAGGCGTTGAACCAGAGAAAGCCGATGCAACCCCCGACGAGGCAGCCGGCGAGCATCGCGAGATCGAGGTCTTCGGTGATGAAGGCGATGCCGACGTAGGCGAGCAGCACGATCGCGGCGCAGCCCGCCGCGAGGCCGTCGAGGCCGTCGGTGAGGTTGACGGCGCTGGTGGTGCCGGCGACGACGAGATAGATCAGGACGGGATAGAAGGGGCCGAGTTCGATCGTGTAGTCGATGCTGCGCAGGCGCAGCGTCGGCGCGAGACCGGCCTCGTGGCGGGCGATGTACCAGAGGCCGAGCGAGATCGCGATCGTGATCAGCAGCTTGGTGCGCGCGCGCAGGCCGAGCGAGCGGCGCCGCACGAGCTTGGTGTAGTCGTCGGCGAACCCGAGCAGCGCGCAGGCGATCGCGACGCCGAAGACGCCGAGCGAGCGCCATTCCCAATCGGTGAGGATCAGGAACGCGATCGAGACGGCGAGGAAGATGATGATGCCGCCCATCGTCGGTGTGCCGGCCTTCACGCGATGCCCCTCGGGGCCCTCCTCGCGGATCTGCTGGCCGAACTCGCGCTTGCGCAGGAACTCGATGAACTTGGGGCTCAGGAAGATGCAGATGAGCAGCGCCGCGGTGCCACCGAGCAGGATGCGACCCATCAGTGAGCTCCGACCGACCGGTCGGTTGCCGTGGCGGCGTCGGCGGACTCGGTCTCGGTCGCGGCGGCGGGCCGCGCCCCGGCGAGCCGCTCGGCGACGATCTCGAGGCCGACGCCGCGCGAGCCCTTGACGAGCACGGTGTCGCGGGGCTCAAGCAACTCGGGCAGCAGCGCAGCGGCGGCAGCAGCGTCGGGCACGAGTCGAACCTCACCGGCGAAGGTCTCCCCCATCTCGGCGGCCTGCGGGCCGACGGCGACCAGCAGCTCGACGCCACGCTCGCGCGCGTGGGCGGCGACCTCGCGGTGCAGGGCCGGTCCGCGCTCGGCGCCGAGCTCGAGCATGTCGCCGAGCACGGCGACGCGCCGCGCGGGCGCGCTCGCGGCGAGCTCGTCGAGTGCGGCGCGCATCGACATGGGGTTGGCGTTGTAGCAGTCGTTGATCAGCACGATTCCGTCCGCCAGCGCGACGCGTTCGCCGCGCAGCGCGGAGAAGGCGACGTCGAGCCTTCCCGAGGGGGTTACGCCGAGAGCGCGCGCGGCGGCGACCGCGGCCAGCAGGTTGCGGAGGTTATGCGATTGTGAGAAGGAGGGCCGCACGACGATCGGCTGCTCCTGCAAACGCGCGGCGATCGCGACCTCGCCATCGCCGCGCGCGGGCGCGAGCTCGTAGTCACCACCCTCGCCGAACGTGACGCTGTGCAGATCCGAGCGCAGGTGCGGCGCCAGCAGGGCCTCGCCGGCGGGTGTCACGGCGGTCGCACCGGGCGCCATGCCGGCGATCAGCTCGGCCTTCGCGGCGGCGATCGCCTCGAGCGAGCCGAGCAGCCCAAGATGCACGGGTCCGATGTTGACGATCACGCCGACGTCGGGCTCAGCGATCGCGGCGAGCTCGGCGATCTGCCCGGGAGCGCGCATCGCAAGCTCAAGCACGAGCGCCTCGGTGCCGGCGGGCGCGGCGAGCACGGCGAGCGGCAGGCCGATCTCGGTGTTGAGATTCTGCGGGCTCGCGGCGGTGCGCAGGTGCGGGGCGAGCACGGCCGCGAGGATGTCCTTGGTGGAGGTCTTGCCGGTCGAGCCGGTAATCGCGACGACGCGCGCCCCCAGCGCGCGTCGCCAAGCACGCGCGAGCGCCTGTAGGCCGGCCAGCGGGTCGGGGTGCTCGAGGATCGCACCGGCGCCGGCGAGCTGCGCGGCGTGCGCGGGTGCGACCAGTACCCCCCAGGCTCCAGCGTCGAGTGCCTGCTGGGCGTAGACGCCGCCGTCGACGCGCTCGCCGGGGAGGCCGACGAACAGATCCCCGGCCTGCACGTCGCGGGAGTCGATCGTCACGCGCTGCGGGCCGGGTCCGGCGAGGGCACTCTCAGAGCCCCCCACGAGCGCGGCATCGTCGCGGGGCGCGGCGTCAACGCGGGGCGCAGTGTCATCCCGCGGCGCGCCGACCAGCCGAGCGCCGGCGGCCGCGGCGATGCGCGCGGCGTCCCAGTCGATCACGCGCTGGCTCCGGTGGCGGCGGCGCGCGCGTGCAGGGCTTCGCGGGCGACGGTGAGATCGTCGAAGGGGATCTTGTGACCGTCGGTGAGCTCCTGCCCCTGCTCGTGGCCCTTGCCGGCGATCAGCACGAGGTCGCCGGTGCGTGCGACCGCGATCGCGTGCTCGATCGCGGTGCGGCGGTCGGCGATCGAGCTGACGGGTGGCATGCCGAGCGCGCGGGCGCCGGCGGTGCCGTCGAGGATCTCGGCAATGATCGCGTCGGGGTCCTCGGAGCGCGGGTTGTCGGAGGTGACGATCGCGACGTCGGCAAGTCGCGCGGCGATCGCGCCCATCAGCGGCCGCTTGCCGCGGTCGCGGTCGCCGCCGGCGCCGAACACGCAGAGCAGACGGGCGTCGGCGTCGATCAGCTGGCGAGCGGCGTGCAGGACGTTCTCGAGCGAATCGGGGGTGTGGGCGTAGTCGACGAGTACCGCGAAGTCCTGACCCTCGTCGACGGGCTCGAAGCGACCGGGCACGCGCACACCCTGTGCGAGCGCGGCGAGCAGCGTGTCAAGCTCGCCGCCGAGGGCGTGCGCGGCAGCGAGCGCGCCGAGAGCGTTGGCGACATTGAAGCGCCCGCGCAGCGGCAGCGACAACGAGCGCTCGCCGACGGGGGTCTGCAGGTGCAGGTGCGCGCCGTCGGGACCGAGGCGGACGTCGAGCGCGCGATAGTCGGCGCCGCGGTCGATCGCGAAGGTGAGCGCGTCGGGCAGTTCGGCGGCGAGCCGGCGCCCGTAGGGATCGTCGAGGTTGATGACGCTGACGCCGGGCGCAGAGGTTGCGGTGCGATTGACGAATCCGGCCGCGGCGGGCTCGCGCTCGGCGCGCGCGTCCGGCAGGAACAGGCGGCGCTTGGCCTGGAAGTAGTCCTCCATGGTCGAGTGAAAGTCGAGGTGGTCCTGCGTGAGGTTCGTGAAGATGGCGGCGGCGAAGCGCGTGCCGTCGGTGCGCCCGAGTGCGAGCGCGTGCGAGGAGACCTCCATCGCGCAGGCGCACTCGCCACCGGCGAGCATCGCGCGGAAGTCGGCCTGCAGGTCGATCGCCTCGGGCGTGGTGCGAGCGGCGGCACGCTCGACACCGCCGACTACAGAGGTCACAGTGCCTAGTAGTCCGCAAGGTAATCCCGAGGCTTGTAGGAGCGCGCGCACGAGGAAGGCGGTGGTGGTCTTGCCGTTGGTGCCGGTGACGCCGACGACTGCGAGCTCGGCGGTGGGATCACCGAAGAAGCGCGCCGCTACGGGTCCCATGGCGGCACGAGCATCGGCGACGAGGACCTCGGGGACACCGAGTCCGAGTGGGCGCTCGACGACGAGCGCGGCGGCGCCGGCGCGCACGGCGGCGGGCGCGAAGTCGTGCCCGTCGCTGCGCAGGCCGGGGACGCAGAAGAACAGGGCCCCGGGCGCGACGGCGCGACTGTCGTAGGCAAGCGCAGTGACCTCGACGGCGGCGGCATCGACAGGCGTGCTCGCGGCGAGCTCGCTGGGGATGAGCGCGGCGAGCTTCATCGGCGGGATCCCAAGGAGGGCATCGCGGTGAGTCTAGTTTCGCCACCCGACACCGTTGGACGCCCGCACGGCGCTCAGGGCGCGATCGCGGGTGGCGTGACAGACTGACTCTTCTGAGGTCGCTTCCGTTCTCCCTTCCGTTCCGTCGCGCCCTGCAGCGCGCGCTGCCGGAACGCCCGTTCGAGGTGCGCTTCTGGGATGGCGGCAGTGTGAGCGCGACGGTGAGCGGCGCGCCAACGTTCTTCGTGCGCCGACCGGCGGCCCTGGCGCACTGCCTGCGAGCGCCAGGTGCGTTGGGCCTGTTCCGCGCGTACGTCGAAGGCTCGCTGGAGGTCGACGATCTCGACGCGGCGTTCGTGGTGGTCGACGACTGGGAGCCGCCGCCGATCTCGCGGGCGGACCGTGCGCGACTGCTGCTCGGCGTGGCACTCGCGGCGGCCCCCGCCGGCGTGCCGCGGCGCCCGGCGCTCGAGCTGCTGCTGGGCGGCGAGCGCCACAGTGTCGAGCGCGACGCGGCGGCGGTGCGCTACCACTACGACGTCGGCAACGAGTTCTTCGCGCTGTTCCTGGACGAGTCGATGACGTACAGCTGCGCGGTGTTCTCGCGCGGCGCACAAACGCTCGAGGAGGCACAGGTCGCGAAGCTCGACCTCGTGGCGAGCAAGCTGGCGCTGGAGCGCGGGCAGCGCGTACTCGACGTGGGCTGCGGCTGGGGCGCTTTCGCGATCCATGCGGCGCGCGAGTACGGGGTGAGCGTGACCGGCATCACGCTCTCGGAGCCGCAGGCGCGCCTGGCGCGCGAGCGTGTGGCGGCGGCGGGCGTGAGTGAGCTGGTGGAGATCCGCGTGGCGGACTACCGCGAGATCCGGGAGGAACCGTTCGACGCGATCGCGAGCATCGGCATGGTCGAGCACGTCGGCGCGAGCCAGATCGACCGCTACGCGGCGACGCTCGCGGGCCTGCTGCGCCCGGGCGGCCTCCTGCTCAACCACGGGATCGCGGTGACGAACCCCGAGGATGACCCACTCGACGACGACGTGACGATGCGCTACGTGTTCCCAGACGGCGAGCCGCTGCCGTACTCACGGGTGCAACTGGCGCTGGAGCGCGCGGGGCTGCACACCGAGCACGTCGAGGGCTTCCAGCAGGATTACGCAGACACGCTGCGCCACTGGCACGAACGCCTGGACGAGCACCTGGAGGAGGCGCAGCGATTGGCGGGCGCGGAGCGTCTGCGGATCTGGCGTCTATACCTACGCGCGGCGCGGCACGGGTTCGACGTCGGCTACACGCGGGTCTACCAGGCGCTGGCGCGCCGGCCGCTGAGCACCTCGCAGCCGGGAGCGGCCCGCCGCGGCGCGGCGCGCACGTTGCAGTAGGCACGCGCGGATCGGCGCACTCGCTCTTCCTACGGCCCCGCCCGACCTCGCGCCTGGCAGGCCTGCCGTGCCTCGCAGGCCTCTAGGACTTCGCGGCGGCCACGCCCGACCTCGCGGTCCCTACCCGACCTCGCGGCCGTTGGCACGAAGCGTGACCTCGATATTGCCGCGCACGGCGTTCGAGTACGGACAGACCTCGTGCGCGGCTCGTACGAGCTCGACGGCGGCGTCGGCGTCGCTGACTAAGGGCAGCGTGACGTCGAGCGCGACGGCGAGCTCGAACTTGCGGTCCTCGCCGGCGAGCAGCATGACCTTGGAGTCGATCGCGACGTCGCCGGCCTCGAGCTTCTGACGGCGTGCGACAACGCCAAGGGCGCTCTCGAAGCAGGAGGCGTAGCCGACGGCGAACAGCTGCTCGGGGTTGGTGCCGCCGCCCTCGCCGCCGAGCTCGACGGGCGAGCGCAGGTCGACCTCGAGCGCGCCGTCGGAGCTGGCGCCGTGGCCCTCGGCGCGCCCGCCGGTGACGTGCGCCTCGGCGGTGTAGATCACTTTCGCCATCTGCGGTCTCCTCTTCGATTTGCTGGATAGCGACCGACGTGCAAGCCAGCCGCACAATTGAAGCCCACGCGAGCCTAGCCGCGCAGCTGCACGCTGATCATCCAGTGCTGCTGCTCGAGCTGGCCGACGACCTCGATCAGCAGGTCGTTGGTGACGTCGTCGTACTCGGCGGTCTGCTCCATGCGCTTGCGGGCGCGCGTGATGACCTCGACGAGCGCCTGTGTGAGGTAGGCGACAGCCTCCCGAGTGGGCAGTGGCCCGGCGGGCGGCGGCGAGAGCTCGCTGTCCTGCGCGATCGTCTGCGAGCGCCCGTCCGGAGCGACACCGAGCATCACGGCGCGCTCGGCGACGCGATCGCTGGACTCGCGCCAGACGTCGATGAGCTCGTCGAGCTGCAGGTGCAGCGAGCGGAAGTGCGGACCCTGGATGTTCCAGTGCAGTTGCTTGCCGATCAGCGCGAGATCGGCGAGGTCGACGAGCATGCCCTGCAGGTCGGACCCCAGCGCCTGGCGCTCCTCGTGGCGCAGCGTGGGATGGACGTCTTGAACGATGAGGTCTGCGGTCACGAGATGATCCCTTCGGTCGAAGGCAGGATGCGACGGCTCGCGCGGTCGCCATAGGAGTGGTAGTCGAATGGGGACTGGGTTTCAAGGGCGACGAGCTCGCCGTCACAGGGACGCAACCGTCGTCGGGACACTGAGACCCGGCGCGCCATGCGGCGGGTCGCTGCTGTCGAAGGCCGTCGCCGCACAGCGGAGCCGAGCGACGGACTATGCAGCGGGCGGGGCGTCATATTGCCCCTACGACCGTGCGACCTATGCTGGCTATGATTCCAAAGCTCAGGATGATGCGTAGCAAGAACAAGCGCACCCAACACCACGCGGGCAGCCAACGACTCGTCCTCGGCTTCGCCGCCGCGATCCTCACTGCGCTTACCTCAGCAGCAGTCCCTGCCGACGCGTCGGCGCGAGCCCCCTTGATCGGACCCGTCTCCGCAAACGCAGGCTTCTATGGAGAAGGAGTCATTGAAACGCAGATCGATCCAGAGGGCTACGAAACGACTTACAAAATCTCCGCAGACTGCGAAGTTCCCGCACAATGCCAGCACACCGAAGGCACGCTGCTCGCCGATAACGATGAGCATCCGATCCGCCTCAAGCTGGCGGGGCTAAAGCCCGGCATCACGTACCACTTCGACATCCACGCCGTCAGCGACGCCGGCGACATGGACTGGCCCGGCGAATTCACCGCCCCAGTCAGCCCACCAGGCGCCTGCCCCACCGGATGCTCGAGCACCGAAGAGAACACAAGCGAAATCCCGCAGCGGTCAACCGAACTTGCCAATGCCGAGTCAAACCAAACGGTTCTGGAATACGAAGCTAAACAGCGGCAGCTCGCCAAAGAACACGAAGAAGCCAAGGCCCGAGAAGCAGCTAGGCTCGCCGACGAAGAGGTCGAACTCAAGCAAGCCGAGGAATTGCAGGCGCAGGAAGCCATCGTCCGTGAACGCAAGGAACGGGAAGCCGAACACCCAGCTTGCCGCGTCCCCGCGTTGAAGGGCGAGATGCTCGCCACCGCTCGGCATGCGCTCGTCAAAGCACACTGCCGCCTCGGCGCGGTTCACCGCGCCGGTCGCCACGACGGCGCGCTGTACATCACTGCTCAGGGCTCCCCCGCAGGTAAGCGCCTCGCCCACAATGCGCGCGTCGCGCTTTGGCTCGGCACGAGGCAAAGTGGGCGAAGCAGGCGCGCAATCGCCGTCGCGCGGCCCCTGGCCGCATCAACCACTTCGGCAACAACCGCGAAGACATGTAGTCACGACGTAACTGCGGTGATCGGCGGCAAGCAGAAGTGTCTTGGCCCTGGCGAGTATTGCGCTATGCGCTACGAGAGCCAGTACATCCACTATGACTTTGAATGTGTCGGTTCGCCGTCAAGGTTGAGACGCCGGCGATAGCGCTTGTCCGTGAAGACAGTGAGGCCGTGGCCTCTCTGTACGGGGCCAAACTTGGTTTCGGCATGGGTGATTGCCCTTGTCGTGCAGCGATCGGCTGAAAGCGATGTTTGGTTCCTCACGACCCCGGCTGAATCCCCAAATAAGGCAGCGCAAACCCCATGATCTGCCCAAACGCCGGCGCCGCGACAGTCCCACCATAAATCGACCCGGTCTGCGGTTCATCAACGATCACCGCACAAAGCAACTTGGGATTGGAAGCCGGCGCAAACCCAATGAACGAAGCGACATAAGCGCTTTCGGAGTACTGCCCCGTCTGCGGATCCACCTTGCTCGCCGTCCCGGTCTTCCCCGCCAACTGGTACCCCGGGATCGAGACCTCCGAAGCCGTCCCTCCCGGCGCGAGCACTCCGCGCAGCATCTCCCGCAGCTCGGCCGCGGTCTTGGTCGTGATCACGCGATGCCCGTGCGGCTCGCGCGCCGCGTGCCCGTTGATCGACTGCACGATGTGTGGCGTGCGCAGGATCCCGCCGTTGGCAATCGCGGAGTAGGCGGTCGCCATCTGAATCGGTGTGACGAGCTCGCCTTGTCCGATCGGGAGGTTGCCCATTGACGATCCCGAGTACTTGTCGAGCGGCAGCACCTCTCCCATTTCCTCGCCCGGCAGCCCCACACCGGTCGGTGTTCCGAACCCGTATTTGTGCACCCAGTCGTTGAAGCGTTCGGAGCCCTCGAGCGCGCCGATCTTGATCGCGCCGACGTTGCTCGACTGCGCCAGGATTTCGGAGGTCGTGAGCGTCTCTTCGCCGTGTTCCTCGGCGTCGTGGATCACGCGATTGGCGACCTGGATCTGGTCGGGGATCGCGAATGGCGTGTCGGGCGTGATCAGTCCGCTTTCCAGCGCGCCTGACACCGCGACGACCTTGAACGTCGAGCCCGGTTCGTAGTCGAAGCTCACCGCGCGGTTCTCGAGCGCCGAGAGCGAGGGCACAAGGTGGTCGTTGGGGTTCAGCTGCGGCCAGTTCGCCATCGCGAGGATCGCGCCGGTGCGCGGGTCCATCACGATCGCCGTCGCGTCCGCCGGGTGAAAGACGCGCCCGACCGCGCCGAGCACTGCTTCGGCGCGCTGCTGGATGTTCGCGTCGAGTGTCAGTGCGATCCGCGCGCCTGGCTGCTCCTGGTGCACGTCGTTGATCGAGATCGGCTGGCCGATCGCGTCGCTGACGACCCGCCGCTGGCCGGTGACGCCGCGCAGGATCGCGTTATCGGAGAACTCGAGACCGGCGCGCGCGTTGCCTTCGGTGTTCACCAGGCCCAGCACCTGGCCGGCGAGCGCCCCGCGCGGGTACACGCGACGCATCGTCGGGGTCGCCGCGATGCCCGCGATGTGCAGCGCGAGTACCGCCTGCGCCTCCGTCGCCGGCAGCGTCCGCGCAAGATAGACGAAGCCGCTGTGCTCGCTGAGGTCGGTCAGGACGTGCGCGAGAGAGAGCCCCAGCAGCGGCGCCAGGCGCGTCGCTGCGCCCAGTGGGTCTTTGACGAGGTACGGGGTCGCCGAGATTTCATCCGCCGGTTCGGAGGTCGCGAGGATCACGCCGTCGCGGTCGGTGATCGTGCCGCGCTGAGCCGGCACCGATTCCTCTGTCACCTGCTGCGTGTGCGCCGCCTTGCGCAGCGCCGAGCTGTGCAACACGCCGAGGTACAGCGTCCTGCCTGCCGCCAGCACCAGCAGCGCGAAGAACGCCGCGAACAGCATCCCCACGCGGTGCTCGAGACTCGCCACGAGTGCGCTAGCCGCCTACCGCTGGCTGTTCGGTGCCGCCTTCAGCACTAACCGCGCCCGTGCTGCCCCCAGAAGTCGTTTCGGACGCCGACGTCGCGCCGCCGGCGCTCGTCGCGGTCGACGAGGGAGCTGTGCTTTCGCCGCCCGTCGGAGCCGTGCCAGCCGTCGAGGAAATTCCGCTTGCCGGCGTCGTGCTTTCGCTGGACGCAGCCGACCCTTCGCTAGAGCCAGTCGAGCTTTCGCCCGTTGCGGAGGTGCCTTCGGTCGATTCCGTCGTGCTCGCCGCCGGCGTTTCGGTGCTCGCTCCCGTCGCCGTCGCCGCTTCGCTCTGGCTCGTCGACGCTTCACTGGTTGTTCCGCTCGCGGTCGTCGTGCCGGTGTCGGTGCTCGTACTTGCGACCTGTCCACCGCGAGCCAGTGCGGCGGCGGCCTGACGCGCGTCGTGGCCGCCACGAAGCGTCTCGAAGCGCAGCGCGCCGGGCGCAGCCACGATCATGCCGCGCGCCGCCGCCATCTGTTCGACGCGTTCGCCCGAGGAGAGCTGTGCATCTTCGATGCTGAGCGTCGCGTTCTCGCGCTGCAACAGCCCTTCGTGCTCGAGCGCACGGCCGATGCCGACGCCGAGCTTGACGACCCACAGCTGCATCGCGACGATCCCGATCAGCGCAAACGCCAACAGCCCGATCCAGGCGCGGCCGCGGATCAGGCGGTCAAGTAAGCGCCCCCGTGAGACACCCGTGAGCGCCTCCAGCAGGCTTGTCGCGAGACCGCCCGGAGCCGGCAATGCGAGCGCCCCGCCGCGCGTAGGTGTGTACGCGCGCGCTCGCGTCGTGCGGGTTCCCGTCGCAGTCTTGCGCTTTGCCGGACCGGATACCCGGCGCGGTGCCGGCGCGCGCACGGCGCGTCGTGGCGCGCTGCGCGGACGGACCGCGGGCGTCGCCGCAGCTGCCGGTGGCGGCGTCACGCCGCTCCTCCGAGCTTCCGTGCCGCGCGCAGGCGCGCTGAGGCCGAGCGCGGGTTGTGCGCGACCTCGCCGGCCGAGGACATGATCGCGCGCCGCGTCAGCAGTTGCGCCTCGGGCTGGTGCCCGCACGCGCAGATCGGCAGGTCCGGCGGGCAGATGCAGCCTCGCGCGCGATCGACCAGGAAGTGCTTGACGCGCCGGTCCTCCAGCGAATGGAAGGAGATCGCTGCGAGGATGCCGCCCTCGCGCAGCAGGTCCCACGCGAGCGGCAGCGCGCGCTCCAGCTGTCCGAGCTCGTCGTTAACCGCGATCCGCAGAGCCTGGAAGACGCGCTTGGCCGGATGCCCGCCTGCAAAGCGTGCCGGCACCGGGATCGCAGAGTTGATGATCTCGACGAGCTCGCTCGTTGTCTCAATCGGAGCTTCCGCGCGGCGACGCACGATCGCACGGGCGATCGCGCCCGCATGGCGCTCCTCGCCGTACTCGCGCAGGCTCGCCGCCAGGCGGCGCTCCTCCCAGCTCGCGAGGATCTCACGCGCATCGAGCTCCTGCGAGGGATCCATGCGCATGTCCAGCGGCGCCTGGAACGAGTACGAGAAGCCGCGCTCGCGCGTGTCGACCTGCATTGAGGACATGCCGAGGTCGAAGTACGCGATGTCCGCCTGTAGACCCTCCTCGGCGAGCAGCTCCAGTGCCTCCGCGTAGCCGCCGCGGATGAAGCGCACCGCGCACGGCACCTCCTGCGCGAGCTCCGCGAAGCGCTCTTCGGCCTCCGGATCGCGGTCGATCGCGATGAGCGTCCCCGTCGCGCCCAGCCGCTGCGCCACCAAGCGCGCGTGGCCGCCGCCGCCAAACGTGCAGTCGATCGCGACCTGTCCCGTCTGCTCGCCCGATCGCTCCAGCACCCCGATCAACTCCCCGGCGAGCACCGGGATGTGAATCGTGCCCATGTCAAGCAGTGTGGTCGACACGCGCAGTTATCTCCGCGACGCCGCCTAGCAGCGTCGGTCGGTGGTCATTCCAACGAGTCTTGTCCCACAGCTCGAGGCGGTCGCCGGCGCCGACGACGACGACGTCCTTACTCAAGCCGGCGTGCTCGGCGAGGAAGCTCGGCAGCATGATCCGCCCCGCGGCGTCGAGCTCGGCGTCCTGCGAGCTGCCGTAGAAGAAGCGCTCGAGCTCGGCTAGGCGCGATGAGAGCGGCGGCAGCTCGGCGAGCGCGCGCTCGGTGTAGCGCTCGTACTGCTCCGGGCGCCAGACGCCGATGCACGGCTCGAGGTCGACGGGCATCGCCATCACGACTCCCTCCGCCAGCGTCGCGCGGTATCGCGCGGGGACCGTGAGGCGATTCTTGGCGTCGAGGGTGTGGTCGAAGGTGCCACGGAAGGCCACTGCGTCGGCTCCTGGAAAGGTGTCGTGCACGAGAGCCGGGGTGGAGAGGTGGGAGGAGCCTCTCCACCCCGGTTCCTGCGCGTTGTCCGGCAAGTTAGCCCACTTTCCCCCACAACGCAACCCCAATTGCACATTTTTCCCCACCTTTCCGTCCTCAAACCTCCTCCGAGGTAAAAACCGCTGCTCAGAAGCCTTTTCGAGGCGGTCCTCCGTGCAGCCTCGAAAGGCGCAATCGCCGCAAGGAACGCTGCAGCGACGTAATCTGCGATGCCCCTTGCACAGTCACCGGCCCTGCGCATACGATCGTCGTATCTCTCATCCGCGCCGCCAAGCTGCGGCGGCCACCGAGAAAGGACGTCCCGCGTTGTCCACAGCCCGCTCTCTCACGTCGCGCCGCGCACGGCTGCTCCTTGCGCTGCTGCTCGCCGCCGCTGCGCTGCTCGCCTTGACCAGTTGCGGCTCGAGCAGCCCCGGCGGCACCAGCGCGAGTCCCGCCACGGTCGTCCCCGGCGCGGCGCCGCTGTACATCGACGCGGTGCTTCAGCCAACCGGCAGCCTCAAGACCGACACGCTCACCGTCGGGCGCCGGCTGACAGGGCGCAACCAGCCCTTCACCGGCCTGCTGAAGCTGCTGCAAGGGCCGAGCGGCAAGACGCCCAACTACGAACACGAAGTCAAGCCGTGGCTCGGCCCCGAAGGCGGCGTGTTCCTCAGCTCGATCGGCGCGGCCGGCGCCAAGAGCGCGTCCTCAGCCGCCCAGGAACTGCTCCAGCAAGCGCTGAGCAAAGCGCTCTCCGAAGGCCTCGGCGGCGCCGAAAGCGCGCTGCTCGGCGCCGAAGGGCTGCCGAGCCTGCTCACTCAGAGCTCGCTGCAGGGAGCCCTCGTGCTTGACACCACCGACGTCGACAAGGCGCGCTTGTTCCTGGAAGGCCAGGCGCACGGCGCCGGTGCTCATACCGTCAGCTACCGCGGTGTCTCCTTCGAGGTCTCTCCCGATGGCATCGCCGAGGGCATCGTGCATCGCTTCGCGGTGATCGGCAGCGAAGCCGGGCTGAAGGGCGTGATCGACACCGGCGCCGGCGGCGAATCGCTCGCCCACGCCTCCGCCTATGCCAAGCTCGCCTCGACCGCCGAGTCCGGCCGGCTCGCCAACGCCTACCTCGACCTCGAAACGCTCGACTCCGCGGTCAAGGCGCACGGCAGCAGCGGATCGCTGCTGGCGCTGCTGCACGGAGTACTCGGCGAAGCCGGCCAAGCGTACGCCTCGATGATTCCCGCCGGCAGCTCGCTTGCGATCGATCTCGACACGCTGCCCCCCGCCACGGGCTCCGCCGGGGGCGAATCGACACCAGGCGGCGCCCAGGTGCTGCGTGGCCTGCCCGGCAACGCGTGGCTCGCCATCGGCCTCGGGGATCTCGGCAAGACGCTCAGCGGCGGCACCTCTGCGCTGAGCACGCTCGCCAAACTTGCCGCGACCATCAAAATCGGCTCCTTCGGCATTGGCAAGGCCTTCGCGCCGCTGAACTCGCCCTCGATCGACGTCCAGCGCGACCTGCTGAGCTGGATGGGACCGGCCGGCATCTACGTCGGCGGCAGCAGCCTCCTGAACCTTCAGGCTGCGATCGTCATCACTTCGAAGAACCCCGCGCTCTCGCGCGCGGCGGTCGGCAAGCTCGCCGCCGCCTACCGCGAAGCGGGTGCCGACACGGCCTCGACCTCGATCCCCGGCACCGAAACCGCCGTCACCGTCAAGCTGCCGGCGTTCCCACTGGCGCTGACGATGGCCGCCGGCCAGGGCAAGTTCGTGATGGGACTCGGCCAAGCCTCCATCCAGGAAGCCCTGAGCCCGCAGAGCACGCTCGAAGGCAGCACCCTCTACAACAGCGCCGCGAGCGCGCTCGGGCAGGGGATCCAGCCGAGCGCCGCGGTCGAATTCCACACGCTGACGGGCCTGATCGAATCGCTTGGCCTCAACCAGGCGCCGGGCTTCTCGGGCATTGCCTCTGCGCTGGGATCGCTCGACAGTCTGGCCGCCGGCACCGGTGGAACCCCGAGCGCCGGCGTCAAACGGGCGCGACTGGTGCTCGGGCTGGCATCGAGCGGCTGAGCGCCGGCCGGTTCTCGGTCTCGATAATCACGCGACAGGGGCGCTTGCTGAGCAGGTAGACGGCGGTCGGCCCGATGCGCCGCTCGCCCGACGGCGCGTGCAGCGTCGACCAGTAGATGACGTCGGCATGCACGCGCTCGGCTTCCTCAACCAACGCGGCGCCGGGATTGCGCGTGCGGATCAGCCCAGTGTGGATCTTGATCCCAGCGCGGCGCGCCTTGATACGCGCGCCCTCGAGCACCGAGCGCCCGCGCGCCTCCTCCTCCTCGAGGCCCGCCTCCAGCGAGAGCTGACTGGGCACGGGCAGCACGAAGATCGCGTACACGACGCCGTCCTCCCCGATCAGCTTGGCGGCGCTGGAGAGCGCCGTAGCGCTGACGTCCTCACCGAAGATCGGCACGAGCGCGGTGCTGTATTCCAGCTGCGCGAAGTCCGGCGGGCGTTCCGCGCGCTCGATGCGGTGGGTGCTGTACAGGTCCAGGCCTTGACGACGGCGGTAGATCACATAGCCGACCACGCCGAGCACCATCCACGGAAGCCCCACCGTGCGCGCCTCGGGGTGCAGCGCGACAACGGCGATCCACGCAGCGAATGTGCCGACCGCACCGATCACCGCCGTCATCGGGATCTGTGCGCCTTTGATGAGGACGTTCCACGGCATTCGATACGGACGCTCGCGGTCGGGGTCCTTGACTCGCAGCACCACCACCGAGACATGCGCCGTCGTGAACGACAGCATCGCCCCGAACGAGTAGAGGTTGCCGAGCAGTTTGGTCTCCCCGGGAATGATCAGCAGGCCGGCGAGGATCGAAAAGAACACGATCGTGAACCACGGGGTGCGGTATTTGGGATGCAGACGCGAGAACAGGCTCGGCAGCTGGCGGTGCTCGGCCAGCGACCACGACAGCCGCGATATCCCGATCAAGCCGGCATTCGTCGCGATGAACAGGATCGTCGCGGCGAGCACTCCGACGTAGTCTTTGGCGATCGTCAGCGTCGCTCCGTGCAGACCAAGCCGCGTGATGATGCCGAGCACGGGATCGTTTTCGTAGGTCGTGCCGAGCTGGGTCGCGTAGCCATGGACCCCATGGACGACGGGGAGCGCCGAGAGCGCGACGACGGAGATGCCCGCGTAGACGCCGAGCACGGCGAACAGCACGAGGTTGACGGCCTTCGGTACGTCGTGGCCGGGATCCTTCGCCTCCTCGGCCATGTTCGAGACGGTCTCGATACCGGTGTAGGCGACCATCGCGACCGATAGCGCGAAGATCAGGTTATGCCACGTCGGCGCCTTCCCCAGGTGCACCTGGTGGACGAGCAGCGAGGGATTGAGCACAAGCACGATGCCGACCCCGACGAGCAAGACCTGCGTGCAGAGGTCGGCAACGGCGAGGAACAGGTTGAGCTTGGCCGACTCCCCGAGACCGCGGATGTTCAGCCACGCGAGCAGCGCGATCGTGATCAGGCCGCCGAAGATGTCGCCGGGGTTGTGCGTCAGGCTCGGGAAGAACGCGCCGAGGTAGTGCGGCACGAAGAACGCCGAGATCGCGATCGTGATGATGTAGTCGAGGCTCAGCGCCCAACCGGCGAAGAAGGAGACGAGCTCGTTGAACGCGTGCCGCGCGAACGACGACGAGCCGCCGGCTTCGGGAAACATCGCGGCGCCCTCGGCGTACGTCTTCGCGGTCAACACGAACAGGCCGCCGGCGAACATGAACACCACGGGAGTCAGCCCCAGCGCGTAGCCCGCGACGAGTCCCAGCGCGTAGTAGATCGAGGAGCCCACGTTGCCGTAGGCAGTCGCGAACAGGCCGGGAACCCCGACCGATCGCCGCAAACCGTGCTCGGAGAGACGCGCCATCAGCTGGCAGGGTATCTGCGCCCACCGGCCCGCGCGTGATGCAACCGCGCGTGTCCACCGGCCCGCGCGTGACGCGGCTGCCCGTCACTGCCGGACCGCGCGCGGTGCAAGTTCCCATTCACCACACCCACCGAGGCAGGAACGCAGCTTATGATTCCGACGGCCCGGGGCCCGAAACTATCTCCCGCGGCATTTACGTCATGGATAAGACACGCCGCGGAAACTACGACTCGGGTGAGGACTTCGTTCTCGAATACGGTGAGCTGCGCTTCACCTTCAACGAGAACGACTTCGCCGAGCGCTGCGAGCAGGCCGCGCTGAAGCTCGGCTTCGTCGGTGGGCGCCTCGGCGAGGACGAGCTCGAAGACCTCGTTAACCTCGCCGTCAACGGCGAGATCCACGATCCCGCCTCCGCGCTCGGCGAGCACGTCAACGACTGCTGGCCCGAACTCGTCGGCCCCGCGGAGCGCTCGCTCGTGCACTGGCTGCGCCGCCTCGTCTTCCGCGGCGCCTGGCTCGACCAGCGCGTCAACGAGGGCGAGCTGAGCGTCGCCTTCGTCGAGGAGACCTGCAGCTTCGCCTACGTTCAGCCCGCCAGCACCGGGTCGAGGCAGGGCGGCGAGCCGATCGAGCTCGCCCCCGAGCCCTCCTGGGGCCGCGTCGCCTACCGGCGCTGAGACACGCGCCGATTCACTAGCGCGTCATTGCTGCGGCGCGCGCCTTGGTGATCGCCTCGGCGCCGTCCTCGCCGACCAGCAGCTCGGGCTTCACGGTGCCGCTGTTCGCGAGGTCGAGTGCAGGCAGGCGCCCGGTACTCGTCAGGGCGACGTCGAGCGCGATCACGGTACTCTCGCCGCCGAACGGGCGCGTCGCGGTCGCGATCACCGTCAGCGAGCCGCCCTCGGCGAGGTTGCGTGCACTGGCAAGCACACGGCGCGCGACGTGCGGCGGCAACCCGTCAAGGCTGTCGACAAGGACGACGACGTCGCCGCCGCGGGCCGCGACGCGCTTGGCGGTCTCGACAACGTGCTCGACGGTCTGCCCCTGCAGCTCAGCGGAGGCCGCAAGGTTCAGCGCCGCGGCCGGCGCAACCGCGTCTGCACCCTCGCGCCACGCCGCGATCTCCTCGGGGCGCACGCCGCTCAGCACGATCATCAGCTCCAGCCCGTCTCTTCCGGAGAGCGCGTCGCGCACGCGCCGCAGCACCTCGGTCTTGCCGGCGCGCGCAGCGCCGACGATCAGCACGCGCGAGCCGCGACCGATCGGCGTGAGCCATTCAAGTGCGCTGAGTGTCGGATCCTCGGCGTCGAGCTCCATGCGCTCCGTCGGATAGGTCACAGGCAGATCCTCGTAGCGCGTACCCTCCGCGACCGAGTCGGCGGACGCGCCGTTGATCGTGTCGACGCGCGCAAGCGACGGATAGCGCTCGGACGGCCGGCGCGGGCGCACCGGGCCACTGACGCGATCGCCGGAGACGAGTTCGCAGCGGCGGACCTGCGCGGCGGAGACGTAGACGTCCTCGTCGGAGGCCTCCGGCGGAGAGACTCGCAGGAACGCCGAGCCGTTGCCGAGCAGCTCGACGACACCCTCGACCTCGCGCTCCTCGGAGCGCTCGCGAGGCTCGCGGGTGGACGAGCGCTCCTCGCGAGTGGACGGGCGCTCCTCGCGACCGCCGCGCGCGGCGCCGCGCCGAGGTGCTCGCTCGGCGCTCTCCCCCGCTCCGCGCGACTCGCGCTCCTGCTCGCCGTCGCCTGTGAGCCGCGTACGGCGCGGGCGCGGCGCGCGGCGGCGGGGAGTCTCGGGCTTGTCCTCCTCCTCGGCGTCGGCGCTGGCCGGCGCCTCCGGCTCGTCGTCGTCGCTTGTGCTGCGTGCGCGCCGCGTGCGTGAAGCGCGTCGCCGCCGAGACGCCGGACGGTCGCTCGCGGCGTCCTCCTCCTCGCCGTCTTGCTTGCCGGTCTCGGCGTCCGCACCGCCGGAACGATCGAGAATCGTGTCGATCAGGTCGGCCTTGCGCAGCCGGCGAAAGCCGTCGAGGCCGATCTGGTCGGCGATTGCGTGCAGATCGGCCAGCGGGCTGGCCTCCAGCTCGGAGCGTTCGAGTACAGCCATGATGGGTCTCCTCTTTCTTATGCGTATTCGTTGGGCGGTCGGCGCCCGGCCGCGTTGGACAGCGGTCGGCACCCCTTGCACTGTGCAGCCTAGACGACTGGCGAACTCGAGCCTGCCGCGACTCGATCGTGCCGATGTTCCTCGGCGAGCGCCAGAGTCCTCTCCGGCCGCAGCACGCCGGCCAGCGCGGCGCGCACCTTGATGAAGTCGGCAGCCGCCGCGACATCGTGCACGCGAAAGATCTGCGCGCCCGCGTCGAGGCCGTGCGCGAGTGAGGCGAGCGTGCCGGCGAGCCGCTCGCGCGGGGCTCTACCGGTCAGCGCACCGATGAAGTCCTTGCGCGAGATCGCCAGCAGCAGCGGCAGACCGAGCTCGTGCAGCCGCTCGACGCCGGCGAGCAGCTCGATCGTCTGCGCCGGAGTCTTCGCGAAGTCGGGCCCCGGGTCGACGATCAGCTGCTCGCGCGCCATCCCCGCCGCGAGCGCGAGCTCGATGCGTTCTCGTAGGAAGCGCAGCGTCTCAGCGAGCACGTCGCGGTAGAGGTCCGGGTCCTGTAGGCGCTGGCGCGGCGCGGCCGCGGTATGCATCACGACCAGCGCGGCGCCGCTCTGCGCGCAGACCTCCGCGAGCTCGGGGTCGCGCAGGCCGCTGACGTCGTTGACGATCCGCGCGCCGGCGGCGATCGCGGCGCGCGCGACGGCGGGCTTGTAAGTATCGACCGACACGAGTAGCGCGTGTGGCGCCATGGAGGCATCGGCGGCCTCGCTCTTGCTCTTGCTCTCGCTCTCGTTTTCGTTCTCGAGCGCGACGACGCGCTCAATGAGCGGCACGACACGCTCAATCTCCTCCTGAACCGCAACCGGCGCACGGCCCGTCGTCGCCGACTCGCCACCGATGTCGAGGATGTCCGCGCCGGCAACGCGCAGCTCGTGCGCAAGCGCGACACGATCCTCGAGCGTGCGGTAGCGACCGCCGTCGCTGAACGAATCGGGCGACGCGTTGACGATCCCCATCAGCAACGGGCGCTTGCCCAGCTCTAGCTCAACCTCACAGGCACGCAGCGAGCGCACGGGAACGGCGGAGCTCACGCGAGGTCGAGTCCCTCGGCGTGCAGGTCGAGCCCCTCCGCGTGCAGCTCCAGTGCGAAGCGCTCGAGCTCCTCCTCCACGCGCTGTGACCCCCAGCCGAGCTCGCGTGCGAGCACCGCCGCAACGCGCGCCGGAGGGCCACCGTCCGCGGGCGCGGCCCCCTCTGCGAGCGCCGCTGGGCCACTCAGCTCGCGCGCCGCGAGCAGCCCGAGGCGCGTACGGCGCAGCAGCACGTCGCCGATGCTACGCGCCTGCTCGCGCCGTGCGGCGAGTGTGACCTCGGCGAGCAGGTCGGGCCGGCCCGCGACGATCGGCTGCGCGAGCTCGCCGCGCTCGGCCGCGAGCGCGAGTACCTCGTGGGCGGCGTAGCCGTAGCGCGCGGCGAGCGCCGCGTAGGACTCCTCCGGCACGCCCTCCACACGCGGCAGGTCGGCGACCGAGATCGCCTGGCCGAGCGGGATCTCGTGCGTGCGGCAGGGTGCCTCGCGCGCTTCGCGCTCGACGAGTCGGTCGACGGCGAGCTTAGCCATGCGCCGCCACGTCGTCAGCTTGCCGCCGGTGATCGTGATCATGCCACTCGAGGTCTCGTACAACTCGGCCTTGCGCGAGATGTCGACCGACTTTTTGGGGTCACCGGTTGAAATCAGCGGCCGCACACCGGCATAGGCGCCCGTCAGATTCTCGACACCGAGATCGGTCGCGAAGAACATGTTGATCGCCTCGAGCAGGTAGTCGACGTCCTCTGTAGCGGGGCGCACATGCTCCAGCGGACCTTCGTAGTCGTTGTCGGTGGTCCCGACCAGCGTGCGCCCGAGCCACGGCAGCGCGAAGATCGAGCGACCTTCGCCGGCTGGCACGATCGCGCCGCCGACGAGCGGGATGTCATCGTGGCTGAGCGTCACGTGCGTCCCGCGGCTCGGTCTGATGCGCGGCAGCTCGGCCTCATCGTGCAGCTCCTGCGGGCGCAACTCGTCGGCCCAGACGCCGGTCGCGTTGACGATGCTGCCGGCGTGGATCTCGAACGTGTCGCCCCCCTCAACATCTAGCGCGCGCACGCCGCACGCGCGACCGTCGCGCTCAATCAGACCGACGGCACCGACGCGATTCGCGCAGACGGCGCCGAAGCGCTCGGCCTCGCCGAGCACCGTCAGCACGAGCCGCGCGTCGTCGGTCTGGCAGTCGTAGAAGAGGTAGCCACTAGTCGGCTCGCGCGCGGCGAGCGCGGGGACCAGCTCAAGCACCTCCTCCTTGCCGATCATGCGGTGACGCTCGGGACTCCACGCCTGCTCGCCGTGAACGGCCTGCCCCTCGCCGTCCGCGAGCGCGGCACCCTGGGCGGCGGTGCGCTCGGAGCGCGCGCGCCGGCCGCGGCGGCCGCGCATGCGCGAGCGGTCGACGGACATCACGTCGTAGAGGTTCAAGCCAACGCCCATCAGCCGGTCGGGGCGCGCCCCTTCGAATGCCGGCACGACCAGCGGTAGCGGGCGCACGAGGTGTGGGGCAAGCGCGACTAGCAGCTGACGCTCAAGCAGTGCCTCGCGCACGAGGCCAAGATCGAAGTGCTGCAGGTAGCGCAGGCCGCCATGCACGAGCTTGCTCGAGCGGCTCGACGTCCCGGCGGCGAAGTCGGTGCGCTCCAACAGGCCGACGCTGTAGCCGCGGCTCGCGGCGTCCAGCGCGACGCCGGCGCCGGTGATGCCGCCGCCGATCACCAGCACGTCAAACTCACTGCCCGCCAGCGCCGCGAGCGCCTCGTCACGTCCGATCACGCCCCGCAGTCTCGCAGAGCGCTCGCGGCCTCAGCCGACTAGCGCTTGCAACGCGCGCCAGTGCCGACGCGTCGTGCGCCCGGGGCGTCAACCATCTAACGCTTGCAGCGCCGCTTGCCGCCGCGCCGTGCGCCCGTGCGACTCGCCTGGCGCCCGGCGGAGTGGCTCGCGTGGCGCCCGGCGGAGTGGCTCGCGTGGCGCCCGGCGGTGTGACTCGCATGGCGCCGATGCTTGGCGTGGCGCAGGCAGAGGCTGCGGTGTGCAGTCACCGAGGAGGTTTGAGCCGCGCTCGATCCTAGGAACGAGGCGACGGCGGGATCGGCGACCCGTAGGTACACCCCCGGGTAGCCGGCCTGCCCACAACCGTTGCCGAAATCGACGAGGCCGAGCAATACGTCACTGCTCGGACCGCTGACCCCGGGTTCGGCCTGCACCAGCGGCCCGCCGCTATCGCCGTAGCAGGAGTCGGTGCGTGAACCCGCGCATAGCATCCGCGGTGTGATCGCCTGTTCGATCGTCGCGTACGCTTCTTCGCAGGTGCCGGTCGCGATCAGCGGCACGCGCGCCTGGTGCAGGCGCAGCGGATAGCTCGGCGTCGGCCCCGGCTCGGCGTTCAGGTCCCCCCAGCCGCTAACGGTCGCCTGCACCGAGAAGGCCGCCTGACCGGCGAGGGCGGATGCGGAGCGCAGGTTCGCCTGCGAGCTGTCGGGTATCAGTGGCGCGATCGCGTCGTGCCCGTCGAGGGCCGGCGTTGCGCCGCTCCACAGGGGTCGTTCGAGTCGCAGGACGCCGACGTCGTAGTCGCTGCTCACCGAGTTGTAAGCCGGATCGACCCTCGCTTCGGCGACGGGGTCACGGATGCTGCCGGGATCGAGCGGTTCGAGGTCGCTGGAGCCCGCGAGCACCTCGACTTCGCTGGGTGCGCTGTGCTGCCCGCGTTCGCCGATCAGACAGTGCGCGGCGGTGACGACGCGCGTCGCACCGACGATCACCCCGCCACAAAAGAAGCCCTTTGCCGGCGAGCCCAGCTTGGGGTCGTACAGCGCAACCTGGAAGGGGAATTCCGTGATCGACGCGAGCGTGCCCTCAACGATGCTCGTGCGAGCCGGCGGGCCCGATCGCGCGAGCGGCGAGCGCTTGCGCCGTTCGGGGCGATGCGACCGTGCCGCGGTGGCGCCGCCCCCGGCAGGCCGCGGGGTGGCGCTCTGCGCAAGCGACGGAACGACACCCAACCCCAACAGCATGCCGGTCAGCACCCCCGCAACCAGACCTCGTTGCAGTGTGATAACGCGACTGTTCATCCCTCTCAGTTGAGATTAGGGAACAGTCATTGATAATACAAGGGCAGACCATTGACAATCTGTCAGCGCAGACAAACGCCAGCGAAACAAGTCGCCAACTGAGGTGGGGCCGCCGCCGCGCGGTCTAGAGATTGCCGCGCTCGGCGGCGCGCTCGGCGGCCTAGAGCTGACCGAGCTCGGCGGTGATCTCAGCGACCGCGGACTTCGCGTCGCCGAAGAGCATCGCGGTCTTCGGATCGAAGTAGAGCTCGTTCTCGATGCCCGCGAAGCCGGGATTCATCGAGCGCTTGATGACGATCACGGAGTGGCTGTCGGAGACCTCGAGGATCGGCATCCCGTAGATCGGTGAGGACGGCGTGTTCTTAGCCGCGGGATTGGTGACGTCGTTGGCCCCGATCACCAGCGAGACGTCGGTGCGCTGGAAGTCGGGATTGATCTCGTCCATCTCCTTGAGCTGGTCGTAGGGCACGTCGGCCTCGGCGAGCAGCACGTTCATATGGCCGGGCATGCGACCCGCGACGGGGTGGATCGCGTACTTGACGTCCACACCGCGCTTCTCGAGCTCGGTCGCGAGCTCGCGCACCGCGTGCTGGGCCTGCGCGACAGCCATCCCGTAGCCCGGCACGACGACGACGTGGCTCGCGTAGGCGAGCTGGATCGCGGCGTCGGCGGCATTCGTCGAGCGCACCGTGCCGGCGTGCTCACCCGCGCCCTCGGCACCGGCGACCGCACCGCCACCACCGAACCCGCCCGCGATGATCGCGGGAATCGAGCGGTTCATCGCGGTCGCCATCAGGTTCGTCAGGATCGTGCCCGAGGCGCCAACGATCATGCCGGCGACGATCAGCGCGGGGTTGTTCAGTGCCATGCCCGTCGCCGCCGCGGACAAGCCCGTGAAGGCGTTCAGCAAGGAGATCACGACCGGCATGTCCGCGCCGCCGATCGGCAGCACGACGGCGTTACCGAGCAGCGCGGCGACAATCAGCATGCCGATGAACAGCACTTCGGAGTGCGCGCCGGCGATCAGGTCGATACCGGCCGCGAGCGCGAGGATCGCGAGCACGAGGTTGACGACCTGCTGGCTCGAGCCCAGCGAGATCGGACGCCCCGGGATGATTTCCTGCAGCTTGCCGAAGGCGATGTTCGAGCCCCAGAAGGAGACCGAGCCGACGATCGCGGCAAACACCGAGAAGATCGCGACATAGGTCGGCACGCCGCCAACGCGCGCGATGATCTCGCCATAGACACCGCCGACGTGGATCGTGTGCGAGCCGTAGGTCGAGCCGTAGTGGCGGAACTCAACCCACGAGATGATCGCGACCGCGCCGCCACCGACACCGTTGAAGAGCGCGACCATCTGCGGCATCGCGGTCATCTTCACGTTGCGCGCCGCCGGCACTCCGACGGCGGCGCCGAGCGCGACGCCGAGCACGATCAGACCCCAGTTGCCCTCACCGGGGTTCAGCAGCGTCGCGAGCACCGCGATCGCCATGCCGACCGCCGCGATGCGGTTGCCGCGCACGGCCCCCGTCGGGCCGGAGAGCCCGCGCAGACCCTGGATGAAGAGCGAGAAGGCGACGATGTAGAGGACGTAGATGAAGCTTTCGCTCTGCAGGAAGCTCGTCGCGATTGGCACGCTGCTCACGAGTCGCCCTCCCCAGCTTTGCCGGCGTCGTCCTGGGCGGCCTTCGGCTTCGGCTTGGACTTGAACATCTCGAGCATCCGATCGGTCACGAGAAAGCCGCCGACGACGTTGATCGTGCCGAACGCGACCGCGATCACGAGCAGGAACTTGCTGAACGCGCCCAGTTCCGCAAGACCGAGCAGCAGCAGGCCGCCGAGCAGCACGATGCCGTGGATCGCGTTGGTGCCGGACATCAGCGGCGTGTGCAGCGTGTTGGGCACCTTGGAGATCACGACGAAGCCGATGAAGCCCGCGAGCACGAGGATCGCGAGATTCGTGGTCAGGACACTCGCGAGGATCACGCTCCCGCCTCCTTTGCACCGGCGACCGCGGCCTGCGCGCCGGGATGGACGATCTCACCCTCGCGCACGATGCACGCGCCCTTGACGATCTCATCGTCGAAGTCGAGTGCCAGCTTGCCCTCGTCATCGACGAGCAGATCGAGCAGCGCCTGCACGTTGCGCGCGAACAGCTGTGAGGAGTGCTCGGCCAGGGTCGCCGGCAGGTTCAGCGGCGAGACGATCGTGACGTCGTGGCGCACCACCGTCTCCCCCGGCTCGGTCAGCTCGCAGTTGCCGCCGGCCTCGCCGGCGAGGTCGATCACGACCGAGCCCGGCTTCATCCCGCGCACGGCCTCCTCAGTGACGAGCTTCGGCGCCGGGCGCCCCGGGACCAGCGCGGTCGTGATGACGACGTCGAAGCCCTTGATCGCGTCGGTCAGCGCCTGCTGCTGCTGCGCGCGCTCCTCCTCGGTCAACTCACGCGCGTAGCCGCCCTCGCCGCTGGCCTCCAGGCCGAGGTCGAGCCACTGCGCGCCGAGCGACTGGACCTGCTCGGCGACCTCGGGCCGCACGTCGTAGCCGGTCGTCCGCGCGCCGAGCCGTTTGGCGGTCGCCAGCGCCTGCAGGCCGGCGACGCCGGCGCCTAGCACGAGCACCTTCGCCGGCGGGATCGTGCCGGCGGCGGTCATCAGCATCGGGTAGAAGCGCCCCATGTGCTCGGCGCCTAGCAGCGCGGCCTTGTAGCCGGCGACATTGCTCTGCGAGGAGAGCGCGTCCATCGCCTGCGCGCGGGAGATGCGCGGGATCGCCTCCATCGCGAGCGCCGTCGCCTTCGCATCGGCGAGCGCGCGCGTGCCGGTCGGGTTCGTGAGCGGCGCGAGGAAGCCGATCAGCAGCGAGCCGGAGCCCAGCAGCGCCACCTCCGCGGGCGTCGGCGGAGCAATCGTGACGACGACATCCGAGCGCCAAACCTCGGCGGCGTCGTCGGTGAGCTGTGCGCCGGCATCCGCAAACGCCTCATCGGGCAAGAGCGCCGACGCGCCAGCCCCGCGCTCGACGAGGATCTCAAGGCCCTTGGCCTTCAGCTTGCCGACCACCTCGGGGACGAGCGCTACACGCTGCTCGCCCACGGCGGTCTCCTTCGGTACGCCAACCCGCATATGAGGGCCGGGAACGTATCCGATCCGGCGGACGCGCGCCACGCGGTCGCCTCCGACCGCGCCGCGGACGTCTGCGATGCGGTCCCCCCGGACGGTCGGCGCAGGCGTTCGCGTGGGTGTGCGATTCGCGGGTGGACGCGCGCTCGCGGGTGCGCGATCTGCGAAACTCGCTGGTGTCATGACCGTGAACCTGACGCGCATCTACACAAAGCTCGGCGACGCCGGTGAGACGCATCTCGGGGACATGAGCCGTGTTTCCAAGCAGCACCCGCGCGTCGAGGCCTACGGCACCGTCGACGAGCTCAACTCGGTGCTCGGCGTCGCACTCGCGCAGCCGGAGCTGCCGACACGCGTCGGCGAATGGCTGGCGCGCGTGCAGAATGATCTGCTCGACCTCGGCGCCGATCTCTGCGTGCCCGACCCAGCGGGGCCCTCCCAGCCAGATGGGGACACCCAGACGCCCGCGGAGAGCACCGGCCGCGCGCGGCTGCGGATCGGCGCGGAGTACACCGAATGGCTCGAGCAGACCTGCGACGAGGTCAACGCGAAGCTCGAGCCACTGCGCTCGTTCGTGATCCCCGGTGGCAGCGCGGCGGCGGCGCAGTTGCACGTCGCTCGCACCGTCTGCCGTCGCGCCGAGCGCCGCGCGCTGGCGGTCGCGGACGCGAACCCCGAGGTCGTGCGCTATCTGAACCGACTATCGGACCTGCTCTTCATCCTCGCGCGCGCGGTCAACGAGGGCACTGAGTTCATCTGGGATCCCGGCGCCCACGAGGCCGGGGCGCGCTCCGGCACCTGAGACCCGAGCCCTCGCCGGCTGCGCCCCTGCGGCCCAGTTTCTTTCTCTCTCGCGGCACACTTGCCGACTGCCAATCCAGCGCCCCCAACGGGCGCCTGACGTGAAGGCGCTCAGCGCCGCAGCGCGAGTGTCAGCGACGAGCAGATCAGCGCCGCCAGCGCCGCGATACTCGCGGCGCTGAGGAGCATCAGCCGATGATCGCCGGCGAAGCTTGCGACCTGACCCGCGCGCAGTAGCGCCGCGCCGGCGGTGGCGAGCACCGCGGCCAGGAGGATCCCGGCCGGCGCGAGCAGATCCTCACTGCGCCAGCGGAGCTCGGGCCGGCGCAACGGACCACTTGCGCTCTCCGCGCCACGGCGGGCGGCGACGGGACGGCGCTGCTCTGCAGCCCGCAGCGCCGCTAGCGCCAGCGAGCCGAACAGCGCGGCGAGCAGGTAGCCGCCGAGCACGTCGCTCGGCATGTGCCACGCGAGGATCAGCAGTGAAAAGCCGACGGCGATCGCGAAGGCGCCGCCGAGCACCGCGATCGTGGGCCGCAGCCGGTGCGGGGCGACCAGCAGTGCGCACAGCACGAGCGTCATCGCCGCGGTCGCATGCCCACTCGGCCACGACGCGGCGCCGACCCACGCGTAGCCGGCGTAGGCGTGAGGGTGAGCCAGCAGCGGCTTGAGCACCTCCGCGCTCAGCGGAGCGGCGGGTAGCACGATTGCCACGGCGAGCGCGACGCGCGGACGTCGACGTACCAGGGCGACGGCGACGAGCAGCAGCGCCCACAGCGTGTAGCGCAGCGGATCGAGCAGACCGAGCAGGCCGTTCGCGAGTCGGTCGATGCGCGGCCGACCGAGCTCGGTGAAATCGTTGAGTGCCACGGCGTCACGCCAATGGACAACAGGCACCAACGCGGCCAGCACCCAGGTCAGCGCGAGCCCCAGCACACACAGGGCCGCGCCGCGCAGCGCGAATGCCGCGCTGAGGCGGCGCTGGGGACCCACGGAGCGGGGGTCTGCGGAATGTCGTCCGTGCGGGTGCACGCCGGTAGCGGACCCGGAAGACGATGCCGTACGCGCGATCCTTGCCATAGGACAAGGGTAGAAGGTCATACCCGCGTTTCGCGCGCCTGGCGACCGCGCTCTCAGCCGGCGGCGGGTCCCACGGGAAACGGCTTCAGTGCCAGTGCCGCAAGCGCCTGCGCTGTGACCCAGACCGGGGTCTGCGCGCTGGTTCGCGAGTAGCGCACGCTGCCGTTGGGAGCGACGAGGCTTTCCAGGTAGCCAAGCGGTGAGCGGCTGCCGCGGTCGCGGACGGCTTCGACGTCGCGTCCCGCGGCCACCAGGCCCTGGATCGCCCAGGCGGTCGACTGGGCGTTCGATTCCTGGTGCGGCTGGGCGGGGAAGCCGCCGTCGGGGTTCTGGGCGTGCTCGATGAAGGCGACCGCGCGGGTCATGCTGGAGCCGCTGCGTAGCCCGCCGTCGACGAGGCCCTGCAGTGCAGCAGCGGTGTCGTCGACGTCACTCGCGCCGCCGGCGCCAGCGAAGTTGTAGCCGCCATCGGCGTCCTGGTGGTGGGCGATCCAATGCGCGGCGGCGCTAACGACGGGGTCGCCGGCGGAGCGTCCCGCAGCGCGCAGCGCGAAGATCGCGAAGGCGGTGATGTTGAGCAGGTGGCCGAACGAGCCGTCGCTCGCGCGGTAGTGCAGCAGGCCGCCGAGCAGATTTTTCCCGGCGAGCGAGCCCGTGGACGCGCCGCAGGCGCGCAGCGCGAGGATCGTGCGCTCGAGGTCGCCGGGGCCTTCCAGCGTGCTCGCCTGCGCGCCGAGCGCGCTGAGCACCGAGTGACCGTCGCGGCGCGTCGCCGCGGGATCGCGTCCGGTGGCGGCAAGCCCGATCGCGGCCCACGCCGTGTAAAGCTCGCTGCTCGCCTGCCCCGGTGCCGCGCCGAAGCCGCCGTTGGCGTCCTGTGACGAGGCCAGATAGCCGAGCTCGCGGCTGAGGCTCGCGCGGGCGGCGCGCGCCGAGTGGGTGGTGGCACGAGCGCCTTGAGCCGGCTGGAGTGAGCTCGCGCGCACGCGCGCGGCGGAGCCGGAAACGGGCTGCTGCGCCTGCGCGCTGCCGCCGCGCCCGGCGGGTAGCAGCAGCGCCCCGGCGCAGCCGAGGATCAGGACGCTGGCCAGCGGCGCGCCAACCCCGGCGGTCTCCCAGCGGACGTCCATGCGCGCGCGCACGCGGGTGAGCACCCGCGCGAGCTCGGGCGCGAAGGCAAGGCCGAAGAGCAGGCTGGCGACGGCGTCGACGAGGTCGAAGGGCAGTCCGGCGCCGGCGGCGGCGAGCAGCGCGGCGGGTGTGTGCGAGGCGCCGATGGTCCACGTGTACACGTTCATGATCTCCTTCGCTAGTAGGGCTGTTATGCAGCAGGCGAGCGCGAGTGGGACGCGCCCGAGGCGTCCGCCGCTCAGCCGGCCGAGCGCGGCGCCGGCGAGCCCGACGAGACCCCAGGCGGCCATCTGCCAGGGCGTGTAGGAGCCCTGGCCGAGCAGGATGTTCGACGCGAGCATCCCCAACGCGCCGACCGAGAAGCCCGGCAGCGGCCCGAGCGCGTAGCCGACGACAAGCGTGATCGCGGTGATCGGCTTGACCTCGGGCAGCGCGATGAAGGCGTCGCGTCCGAGCGCCGCGACGGCAGCGAGCGTCGCGACGACGGCGACCATCCGCGCGGAGGGCCGCGAGCGCTCGTAGGCCAGCCAGCCCGTGAGCAGCACGAGCCCGACGAGCGCGAACGAGGCCAGCGGCCAGCTCACCCGATCGCCTCCAGCGGCGCCGGGGTCGCGGCGGCGCGCGCGGCGAGCAGCTCGGCGCCGGCCTCCGGCGCGAGCGCGCCGGCCGCGCCGCCGAGAATGCGCGCGGTCTCGGTCGCGAAGTACCAGCCGCCCGCTAGCAGCTCGGCGGTCGGGCCGTCGGCGATCACGCGGCCCTCGGCGAGCAGGATCGCGCGGGTCGCGCACGCGCAGGCGAACTCGGGGTCGTGCGTCGCGACGATCACGGCCTGCCCCTGCTCGGTGCGTGTCTGCAGGTGCGCGGCGAGCTCGGCCTTCGCGAGCCGATCCATGCCGCGCGTCGGCTCGTCGAGCGCGAGCACCGCGGGGTCGTGCTCGCCGTCGGTGACGATCGCAAGCGCGAGCCGCTGGCGCTCGCCGCCGGAGAGATCGCGCGGGTTGCGGTCCTCCAGGCCATGCAGCCCGGCGCGTGCCAGCGCCTGTGGAGAGGCCTCGCGGTCGAGGCGGTCGTGCAGGAAGTAGTCGCCGGGGTTCTGCAACAGCAGCGCGACGCGCCCGCTGGACTGCACCCTTCCCCGTGTCGGCGCCAGCAGACCGGCGGCGTGGCGTAGCAGGGTCGACTTGCCGGCGCCGTTGCGGCCCATCAGCGCGACGCTCTCCCCAGGCTTGACGCGCAGGTCGACGCCGCGCAGGATCGCCGGCCCGCGCGGGATCTCGTGCCAGACGCGACGCAACTCCAGCGCGGCCTCCCCGCCGCGCGCGCGTGTATGCGCGCGTGCTCGCGCGGCGAGGCCCCCAATGCGACTGACCTGCGTAGCACCACGGGCATCCTCACCGGCAGCACCAGGCTTGCCCGCAGCGGCGCCGCAGGCGCCATCTCCAACCACTCCCGTGGCACTCTCGTCCAGAACACTCTCATTCAGGGCACTCTCGTCCAGCAGCCCGCGACGGCGCAGCGTCGCGCGAGCCTGCTTGACGCCGACCGGCGGCGGACTCAGGCCGGCGAGCGCAAACAGCTTGGCGCCGGGCGTCTGCAGCGCCGGCTCGGCGCCGGCGGCCCATTGCAGGAACTCCCGTGGCGCACCGTCGTGGGCGATGCGCCCGTCGCGTAGCGCGATCACGCGGTCGGCACTCGACAGACAGCGCTCGAGGCGGTGCTCGGCGAGCAGGATCGCGGTGTCGGACTCCTGGTTGAGGCGGCGTAGCAGCGCGATCAGCTCGTCGCCCGCGACGGGGTCCAGCTGCGAGGTCGGCTCGTCGAGCAGCAGCAGCCGCGGCCGGCCGGCGAGCGCGGCCCCGAGCGCGACGCGCTGCTGCTCGCCACCCGAGAGCTCGTGGGTCGAGCGGTCGAGCAACTGGTCGATGCCGAGCGCGAGCGCGACCTCCTCGACGCCGCGCGCGACTGCCGCGGCGGACTGCCCGCGGCTCTCCTGCGCGAGCGCGAGCTCCGAGCGCACCGAGCTCATCACGAGCTGCGTCTCGGGATCCTGAAAGAGCGCGCCCGCCAGCGTGCCGAGACGCGCAGGCCCGTGCTCGCGCGTGTCGAGGCCGGCGAGCGTCACGCGCCCGGCGAAGCGCCCGCCGTGAAAGTGCGGCGCGAGGCCGCAGGCGGCGCGCAGCAGCGTCGACTTGCCGTGGCCCGAGAGCCCCGCGAGCAGGCAGAACTCGCCGGGCTCGAGTGCGAAGCTGACGTCCTGCAGCGCCGCGCGCTGCACCCCCGGGTAGTGGTAGGTGACGCGCTCGAAGCGCAGGATCTCGCCGGCGCTCACAGCTCGATCCCGCGGCGGTCGGCGAAGGGCAGCAGCACCGTGCCGGCAAGCGCCGCGCAGAGCACGAGCAGCCCGGCGCTGAACGGCACGTGCAGCAACGGATACGCGGTGTACGCCGCGAGGCCGCTGAGCCGCCCGAGCAGCGCCAGCGCGAGGATCGCCGCGGCGGCCGCAAGGAACGCGAGATCGTGCCGCGACCACGGCCGGTGCTGGCGCGGCGCACGCCCCGCGGTCGCGAAGCCGCGGACCTCGAGCGTCGCGGCGACGTCCATCGCGCGATCGAGCGAGCCGGCGACGACCGCGCCGAGCAGTGCCGCGCGGGCACGCGCGCCGCGGGGACCGCCGTCGGGCCGCGTGCGTTGCGCCTCCGCATGGCGTTGGGAATCGGTGGCGAGCAGCGGCAGCATGCGCACCGCCAGCGAGGCCGTGAGCGCCGAGCGGAACGAGAGCCGCCGGCAGATCCGCAACAGCGCGTCCGGGTCGATCGCGAGGCTCGCGAGCGCCGTGATCAGGATGATCGCGGTCACCTTCAGCGCGATCACGCCACCGTAGGCGAGCGCCTCGACGGTGAGGTTGCCCTGCCCGAAGGGGCCGAGGTTGCCGAGCCGCGCGAAGACAGTGAGCCCTTCGCGCGAGACGACGACATTGACGAGCACGATCGGCAGACCCACGATCAGCGCGGTGCGCAGCGCCCGCGTCAGCTCGCGCCCGACGCCGGCGCCGTAACCGGCGAGCAGGATCGCGAGGATCAGCGCGCCGAGCGCGAGCGGGTGGTAGAGGAGCAGCGCGACCGCGATCAGCGACAGCGCCCACAGCGCGGCGACACCGGCGCGCGTCGCGTGCAGCGGACTGGCGAGCGGCCGGTAGAGCATCGGCGCGAAGTAGCCGCCGGCGCCGCCCATGCGGGCGCCGGACTCCGCGCGGGAGTGGCGGCGCAGCACGCTCACGGATCGGGCCGCGGTAGTGCCAGCACGGTGCCGGTGCCCGCCGAGGACGGGCCGGTTGTCGCCGCCGAGGACTCGGCGGCTGCCGTCGCGAAGGACCCGGCGGCTGCGTTCGCGGAGGACCCGGCGGTCACGGCCACGGCGAAGCGGCCGTGCAGATCGGCTTCGTCGAGCGCATGCGCGGCGAGATCGACGCCGGCGCTGTCGGTGCCGGTGACGACCCACTCGGGCTCCTCGCCGCTGTAGCGCGTCGCGGCGAGCAGCCCAGCGCTGCCGCCGAGGGTGCGCACGCTGCGACCCTGGCCGTCGAGCAGTTCGATGAGCGAGCCGTGCGCCGCGACCCGCGCGTAGACGCCGCTTGCCGCGGGCCCTCCCTGGAGGCTCTGGACGCCGAGTTCGCGGCGCACCTGACTCCACGTGCCGACGACCAGGCGCAGGCTTTCGGGCCCGACGCCCGCCGGCCCGAGCTCGGCGCGCGCTGACGGCACCCCCGCTTCGCGTAGCCGGCCGGCGACGGTGCGGCAGGCGTCGCCTTCAGGTTCGGCGCATTCGACGCGCACCGGCAGCCGCCGGCCGTCGAGGCCGTCGCGGAACGGCTCGGGGTAGGAGCCGACGACGGCGGGGATGTAGTCGGTCTGGTTCCAGTCGTGCAGATCCCACCAGACGCGATCGCCCCTGTGGAGGTCGACGTCGGCGGCGCCCTTGGAGGCTTCGACGCCGTTGACGTAGTAGAACCAGTCGACCGGCTCGCCGCCTTCGTGACCACCGTGGCGACCGTCGATGCTCTGCACGAAGCCACCGCCGTAGCGCGTGCCGACGTTGGCGTTGCGCAGCAGCAGGCTCATCACCGTTTCCTGGCCGTGCACCGCGGGGGTGCGCAGCGAATGCAGCGTTCGCGCACCGAATTCGCGCGTGATCAACAGCTGCACCCCGCCCGGCGTCGCGCCGGCGCCGAGACCGCAGCCGGTGAAGGCGGCGGCCGCGGCGAGCGCGAACCCGAGCAGCAGGCGACGACGGCGCTTACTTGACATAGAAGACGATCCGCGAGCTCCCGCGCGCGAGCGCGGTGCGATTGCCGGCGGAGTCGGTGGCTTGGATGTCGAGGACATAGCGACCCGCCGGCAGACGCGCGGGCAGCAGGTAGGAGAACGAATCCCCGCCGGCGGCGATTTTGAAATAGCCGCCGTGACCGCATGCAGCCGGTTGCAGACGAGCGCGAGCGCCGCTATAGGCCCAGCAGCGTCCGCGATAGCTGCGCCGCAGCCGCAACGCGATCGAGGTCACCGAACCCTGACTGGTCACCTTCCCGGTCAGCACGCGCGGAGCGTTCGCGCGGGTAAAGACCTGACCTTCGCGGACACCGGTGGTGTCGGCGACGAGCGCGTAGGGACCCGTGTAGGCGGCGTGCTGCACGATCGTGGGAGCGGGCAGCACGGGCGTGGGGGTGCTCCCCGCCGCGGTCGTCCCGCACGTGCCGTCATTGCCGTTATGGGCACAGATCAGGGTTTCTCCGGGAATCGCCCGCGGTTCTTCAGTGACCGGGCCGGTCGCGCGCAGCGTGTAATTGCCGTCGCCGGTGAACGTGAGCGTCGCGCGACCTTCGGAGTTAGTTTCGGCGCTCACCCCGCCACCGCCGACATCCACTCCCGCCAGCGGCGAGGGTTCGTCTTTGGCGTTGTAGCGGTCGACCGTCACAGTCACGGGCCTGCCGACTTCAGCGGTCGTCGGCGCGACGATGCCGAGCACACCGGTCGGTTCGGGAGGACAGCTCGACCCGTAGCACGACGGGACGAACAAGACCTGATCGCCGGCCTGCAGCTCGGCTTCACAGACACCGACTTCTTCGTAGTGGTTGTTCCTCCAGAAGCTCCAGTAGTAGTTCGCCGGCGAGCCTTCTTCGAAGGGAAAGCTGCGACCGTCGATCGAGATGACTTCGTAGTCGCTGTATTTGGCGCTCCATACCCCTTCCCAGTCGCCGTGCGTGGCGAGTTCGAGGGCGCCGCCCGCACTGGTGCCCGAACAGGAGCCGCCGTCCTTAGTGACCGGCGCCGTCGTCGTCGTCACGACCACGGGTGCAGTCAACGCTTCATAAGCGGGCGCCGGGCCGAGGACCCTGACGGTGGCCGTCGCGGGCGTGCCGGCGAGGGCGGAGGACGTCGTGAGCAGTAGCCAGAGAAGCACGAAGAGCGCCACCGGCACGGTGCGATTGGATGCAATCAATGGAGCCAACCCCTTTCCACGAGGGTCTTGTGGGCTTGTGGTCGGAGGTAGGTCTCCTGGCTTCCGGGCCTACCTCTCGCGCCTTCCCAAACGACTAGTGGTCGCTCAGTGGCTGCGCCGCAGCGGCGCGCAGCGAGGGGCATCCCCGGTCACAGTGGCGGGTCCGCGCCGGTATCGCACCGGCTTCCCTTGACCACCGACCATATGGACCGCCACATAGTACAGCCAGGCGCCGGCCGCATAGCCGTGCGCGATCGCGGCTGCGACGGAGGCAGCCAGGACCGTCCGGGGGCTCGATCCGACGGCTCAACCCGATGGCGACGACGCGGCTCAGGGCGCGATCGCGCCGAGGTCGCTGTCGAGGTCGCCGAGCGCGGTGCGCTGGCTGGCGTCGAGCTCGGTGTGCGCGGCGAGCAGGCGCCGCGCGTGGTCGAGGTCATCGGAGCGCCCGACGGTGAGCGCCGCGACGAGCCGGCCGTCGCGCAGGTACCAGGTCGTGAACTCGCGCTCGGCGAGCGCGCCGCGCACGATCTCCTCATCCCACTCGCGCGCGGGACCGACGTACTCGAGTTCGGCCCAGTCGCCGAGCACGGAGAAGAAATACGGCACGGTCTCGTGCGGCACGTCGCGGCCAAGCATGTTGAGCGCCGCGGTCTTGCCGTGGTTGAACGCGACATCCCAGTGCTCGATCCGCAGCGACGCTCGGTGCAGCAGCGAGTCGTACTCGCAGATGTCACCCGCCGCGAACACGCCGGGCGCGGAGCTCCGCAGGCGCGAGTCGCAGCGTACTCCCCCACTCTCGCCGAGCTGCAGGCCCGCGCCGCGCGCGAGCTGCACGTCGGGCGTGACGCCGGCGCCAATCACGACGGCATCCGCGGGCAGTTCGAGGCCGCCCTTCGTGATCACTTTCGCGACACGCTGCTCGCCCTCGAAACGGTCGAGCTCGTCGGAGCCGTGGATCGTGACGCCGTGCGATTCCAGGAGCTCCTGGAAGACGCGCCCGGTGGCGGCGCCGAAGCCGCGTTCGAGCGTGACCTCCTCCTGCATCACGATCGTGCAGTGCTTGCCGAGCATTGTGAGCGATGCGGCGACCTCACAGCCGATGTAGGAGCCGCCGATCAGCACGACGCGCTCGGCCTCGCGCACGCTCTCGCGGATCGCGTCCGCGTTGCCGAGCGTGCGCAGATAGTGAATCTCCTCGAGATGACAGCCATCGACGTTTAGACGTCGCACGTTCGCGCCGGTCGCGAGCAGCGCCTGCCCGAACTCGATCTCGTCCTTATTGGAGAGCTTCGCGACGCGCGCCGCGGCGTCGAGCTTGGTAACGCTGGTGCGCGTCAGCAGCTCGATCTGTTGCTCGCCCCACCACTCCTGCGGGCGGAAGAACGTCTCGCTGCGCTCCTCAGCGCCGCGCAGGTAGCCCTTGGAACAGTTCGGACGGTTGTACGGCGGATCGGGCTCGCGACCGACCAGCAGCACCGATCCCTCAGCGCCTTCCTCGCGCAACCAGCGCGCGCAGTTCGCGCTCGCGAGCCCTCCGCCGATCAGCAGGTAGTCGACCTGGCGCGTCGCCATGTACGCAATCTAACGCGAAGACGGCCGCTTGGCGCGCCGACTCACCTCGCACGGAAACGATCGATGACCGTCTCCTCTCAGAGCCCCGGTGGATGGCGCACCGACCAGTGCGCCCAGGTCGGTATGTGCCCGAGGACGCGCCAGCGCGGGCCATTCTGGTCGCGGTTGGGGCCGACGTCGGTGCCGTCGTGGCTGGTATCAAGGCGCAGCCCCGCGATGACAACGAAGACGTGAGGAGTGGGAACCGTCGTCGCGTAGATCGTCACCCACCGCCCGGGACCCGGTGGACCCCAGGACACGTAGTCCTGCGCCAACGGGTTCTCGCGCAAGATTTCTGCGAGTGGGCGGATGCCGGCGAGATAGAGCACGTAGTTCACCGTGCTCGAGCAGTCCTCACTGCTCGCGCCAAGCGGATCGGGGTGCCCCGCCGGCCCGTAGGGCAGATCCTGCAGCTCGTTGCCGGCGATCACCATCGCCTGGACCGCCGGCGGCACGTCCTCGGGAACGAGTGCCAGATGACCGTCGGTCGGTGAGAGCTCAGCGCGTTCACCCGGAATTTCCTGCGCCGGAGCGCTACCGCCGCCGCTCATGCTGAGGCCGCCCTCCGCCGCGGATCCGGAGGTCCCCGCTTCGCCGCCGGCCGGCGCGGGCCCGCGATAGATCGCCGCCCAGTGCTCGACCTCCGCGACGTACCACCAGGCATGGTTGTAGGCATAAATCGCCTGTCGATAGCTCCCTGGCGCGCCGGAGGCTCTTAGATAGTTGGCCATCGCGAGGATCGCATCCGCCGGGTTCCAGCGGTCGGGGACGCCACCATCGGCGCTGACGCCGTACTCGTTCCAAGTCGAGGCCAGGAACTGCGCCGGGCCACCCGCGCCCGCCGAGTTGACGGCGCCCTCGCGCGTGCACGACGGGTCCGGATCGCGACCGTGGTCGCACTCGACCTTGCCGATCGCGGCGAGCACCGCCCAGTCGAGGCCGTAGCGATGCGCGGCGAGCAGATAGAGCCGCAGGTAGGCCGGCGGGATTTCGGCACGCGCGCGCGCCGAGACGCCGTTGCGATCGCCGCTGACTTCGGTGGCGTCGAGCCATACGCCGGTCACCGACGAGCCGCCGATCGACGCCGCGATACCCGCGAGGCTCAGCGTGAGCAGGGCGACGAGCGCGAGTATGCCCGCGAGGACGATCTGCGCGGAACCGCGCGAGCGCCGACCAGCGCTGTCTTCGCCACCGCGCGCCTGCGCGGCGAAGGCGCTCATCGGTCGTATCCCAGTTGTCGTTTGCGCCCACGCGCGACTTCGTGCGCGTCGCGCATCACCGGCGATTCCGCGACCGACCGGGAAGGACTGGCGTCCGCCGCGCTAGACACTCGCTGCGGGGACGCCGACGTGACGCGAGCCGCGACCCGCGTTTGATCCTCTCGCCGAACAGCAGCGCCCGAAGTGCTGCCGACGAGTCGCTCGCGGCGCTGCGCGAGCTCGCGGTCGATCCGCAGGCGCGCTTCGCGGCGGTGGCGCGGATCGAGTTGCTCATACTGCTCGCGCCCGTAGCCCACAAGGCTCGCAAGCGCGGCGTAGTCACGGCGCGAGATGCTGGGCGCGCGATCGCCGATCGAGCTCTGCGTGCCGGCCCCGGCGCCGCCGTGGACGTGTGCCTGCGCAACGCGGCGACCGCCCGCGGGCAGTGCCGCCTGAGCGTCGAGGAAGCGCGCGCGCTGCTTGACTGCCGCGCGCGCGGCGCGATCGCGATTCCCTCGCCGGCTGCGCTCGCCACCGCTCACGGTTTGGCGAGCGTTGCTCAACCGCTCCCCGTCCCGCGCGATCTCGCCCTCGACGCGCTCCGCGCGAAAGCTCAGCGCAGCGACGCGGCGCTTGTCGCCGGCGCTCTCAGCCGCATCTTGCGCGGCCTGAATCCGCACCAGCTGCGCCGACTTGGCTCGGATCTGAGCCTGGACGCGAGGCGCATCGGCCAGCTCCTCGCGTGCTGCCTGATACTCGCGCTCAAGCATCAGCGTCGCCTGTCCCATCTCCGCGGCCCGTGCACGCGCACTGCCACCAGCACCCGCACCGCCACTCGCACCGGCACCAACACCAGCACCGTCCTCGCGAACACCGCCAGGCGCCACGCCGGGCGCGGGCCTGGCGAGCTTGCCTCGCACCCATCGCGCGGCACGCGCCGTCGCGATTGGGGACTCCAGCTGCCGCTGGACCCGACGGGCAACCGAGTCGCGGTGCTCGGCGCGCACGGCCGCCATCCGCTGCCCCGCTCCTCCAGGTCGATCGCCGGCGGCGCGGAGCTCGCCCTGGAAGAAGCCGAGCACCAACCGGCGCTGGCAGTAGGCGCCCCACCACATCGACGAGACGAGCAACCAGCGGGTCCACCAGCCGAGCGTGGGGAGCGCCATCAGCGTGCGGGTCAACAGCAGCACAACCCCGAGCAGGAACGAGAACAGCAGCTTGGAAGTGACCGCGCCGACCAGCCGCGCCGCCCATGCGCGAAACGCCGCGCGGCCGCCGTCTCCGAGCGCGGGGGCGATCACCGCGACCGGTGCCAGCAATAGGTAGATCAGACCGATCAGCTCGGAGCCGAGTAGGTGCAACGCGATGAAGCCGAGCAGCAGCAGCATTCCGAGCGCCCCGAGCGAGATCAGCAAGAGGCCTCCCACGCGGGAGGCGGTGCCGCCCTGGGTACGGAATTCGGCCTCCTGTGCGGTTGGTCCGCGACAGTCGGTCGCGTCGGAGCTGCCTCCGCAGAGCACGCTCAAGAGCGAGGCGCGGTCGTTGATCGAGTTGCGCGCGGCCTGGTCGGCGGGCAGCGCGAGAAACAGTTCGCCGTTCGTGCGCGCGGAGCGCAGCAGCCGTGCGCTCTGCGCGCGAGCCGCCGGCTGCTCGCCTTCGAGGGCCTGGCAGACCGTCGGCGAGATCGAGTCCGCGCCGCAGTTCGATGGCGGCTGCGCGGCGGCCGCGATCCGCAGTGCGGCTGCGTGCAAAGGCGGATCGAGTAGCGCCGGTTCGCTGCACCAGCTGACGTCGCCGAACTCCAGGTAGCACCACGGGGCATCGATGACGCCGGCGAACAGTCCCCCCATGCTGTCTGCGAGGGTCCGCGGCGCCCGTGCCGGGGAGCCCTCGACGACCGTCGCGAACGTGCCGACGCTCGCGGCGTCCACCCAACGCCCGAGCGCGCCGACGGTGTCGACGGGGTCCGCGATCACCCAGAGGCCTCCGATGATCATCGCCACCATCAACGCGACCTGCCCCAGCGTCTCGGCGACGCGGCGGCGGACGAGCCCGTTGTACGCCGCGGCGATCGAGGCCAGCGCCAGTGCGAGCACGAGCCACGGCCTGGTGAATCCCGTCTGCGCGTCGCGCAGCGACCGCTCGAGACCGTCCATCGTCGAGCCGCCGAGCAGGTCGAGCGTGAAGCACCACTCGAGTGCGACGACCAGCGTGTGCACGATCCACACCAGCCCCATCCAGACGGGCCCGATCAGGTAGTCCTGCTCGAGCGTCGCCGCCGTGAAGCCGAGCGCGCCGGTGTCGATGTGGACGTCGAGGCCGTAGTCGCCGGTCGGTGCGCCCGCCGCCTCGAAGCCCGACGTCGCGCAGTTCGCGCGACTCGCGGCCGAGAGCGCGTCGGCGCCGTCGCCGCAGAGGGGGCTGCCGAGGCCGTTCTCGACGAGCGGGTCGCCGCCGCTCGCGGGTGCCGAGCTCGATGCGTCAGCCGTTGGGGACGCGCCTTCGCCGGTAAAGGCCTGTGCGCCAGGCGCCGAAGTGACCAGCGGCGGCCCACTCGGCGCCCGCGGAGCGGTCGTGTTTCGCGCGTGCGCAGGCGCCTTACGAGCCGCCGCTGGCGCTCCGCACCCAAGCGCGAGTAGGACCGTGAGCGCCGCGACCCGAATCCGCCATGGTTTGCGCGCGCTCAACGTGCCGCGGGAGGCGTGGTCGAGAAAGCGCGCAGCAGCGCGGGGGTCAAGTCGACCTGGATCGCCTCGATCCGTCCGCGGTGATCGCGAAACAGGCAGCGGCCGGCGTCGAGCTCCAGCAGTGTCTGACGCATCGCGCGGTCGTCAGGGTCGAGGCCAAGCAGCTCAAGCGCGCGGCCCGCTTCGGCATCGGAGCGCATCCCGAAGACGAACGTCGCGCCGAGTAAATTCTCGAGCGACTCGCGCTCTCCGAGTAGCGTGTCTGTGACGAGCTGCGTGCTGATGATCGGCACCGCCAGCTCCGAGCGCCCCATCCGCTGCAACGAGAGCAGCAGCGCGCGCCCGATTGGGTCCTTCAGCAGCCGCCATCCCTCGTCGAATAACAATGCGATAATGAGTACACAGATGACGGAGTCCCTTTGCCTCGACGCGTACGTGCGCGTCTCCCAGGTCGGCGGCCGTGGCGGCGCGAGCTTCATCTCGCCGAAGGTGCAGCGCGAGCAGATCGAGCGCTGGGCGCGGGCGCACGGTCACGCGCTGCACTGGCACGAGCCCGAGCTGGACGTGTCGGGCGGCAGCATGAGCCGCCCGGTGTTCGACGCGATCATGGCGCGCATCCGGACGGGCGCGAGCGACGGGGTGATCGTGGCGAAGCTGGACCGCTTCGCGCGGACGCTGGTGGGCGCGCTGGGGACGCTGGAGGAGTTCGAGCGCCACGGGGCGGTGCTGGTGAGCGTGGCGGAGAACCTGGACCTCTCGACGCCGATGGGCAAGGCGTTCCTGCGCATCCTGCTGGTGTTCGCGGAGCTCGAGCGCGACCGCATCAGCGAGAACTGGGGCACGGCGAGCGAGAACGCGATCGCGCGCGGTGTGCACATCTCGAAGTTCACGCCGGTGGGCTACGAGCGGGGCACGGACCGGCGCCTGGTGCCGGGCGCGCAGGCGCCGGCGATCCGCGAGGCGTTCGTGCTGCGCGGCGCGCATCGCACGCGGACGGAGATCGCGCGCCACCTGGACGAGACGGCGCCGCGCCCGAAAGGTGGCCGCTGGACGGCCGAAAAAGTGCAGCGGGTCATCGAAAGCCGCGTCTACCTCGGCGAGGCGCGCCGCGGCGAGGCGGTCAACCGCGAGGCGCATCCGCCGCTGGTCAGCGCGGCGGAGTGGCAGCGGGCGAATCTCGCGCCGGTGCGCTCCTCCCCGCGCAGCCGCAAACCGAACCTGCTGGGCGGGATCGCGCGCTGCGCGGGCTGCCGCTACGTGCTGGCGCCGCAGGTCTTCGGCGCGGGCCGCGCGAAGCCGATGCTCGTCTACCGCTGTCGCGGCTTGCACGGCGCGGGCGCGTGCCCGCAGCCGACGCACATCTCGCGTCCGGCACTCGAGGACTACGTGGAGGGCATCTGGCGCGAGCAGATGGCGGCGCAGGCGCTGGCGGTGACGCGGGACTCGCAGTCACTGCAGACGGCGACGCAGGAGCTCGCGCAGGCGGAGGAGGAGCTGGCGGCGTTTGCGGCGGATGTGACGGCGCGGCGAGTACTCGGCGAGCGCTACCACGCGGCGCTGCAGACGCGCGCGAGCGCGGTCGATGCGGCGCAGGCGAAGCTGCGGGCGGCGTCCTCGCTGGCGCCGAACGCGGAGCTGATCGAGGGCTACGACGAGCTGCCGATGGAGGAGCGCCGGCGCGTTCTGGGCAGCTCGATCGACGCGGTCATGGTCGAGCCGGGCGACGCGCGCACGCCGGTGACCGAGCGCGTGCGCATCCTGTGGCGCGGCGAAGGGCCAGGGGACCTCCCGCGCCCCGGCCGCGACAACGGCCCGGTCCGCTCCTATCGATCCTAGCAGGCCTATATTTACGAAAAACGACAATTTGGGCCTCTCAAGGCAAATATTCTTGTATCTAACTTAGGCAAAGTTGCGGAAAACTCAAGTTTGCCCTAAAATCACCTCATGAAGGTTCAGGATCTGCCCGATGCAATGCTGGCTCGAGGCCGCCACACGGCGAGCACGGAGGAGCTGCTCGAGCTGACGGGGCTCGACCGCGGCGCGCTGCACAGCGGGCTGCATCGCCTGCGGGCGGAGCATTCGATCGTGTCCCCCGCGCGCGGGCTGTATGCGGTGGTAGCGCCGCAGTACCGCGCCTGGGGCGCGCCGCCGGCGGAGTGGTTCATCGACGCGATGATGGCGCACCTCGATCGCGGCTACTACCTCGCGCTGCTCACGGCGGCGGCGCTGCACGGCGCGGCGCACCAGGCGCCGCAGAGCTTTCAAGTCGTCACCGACAAGCATGTCCAGGACCGCGACCTGGGGCGTAATCGCCTGCGCTTCTACACGAGCCGCCACCTGGCGGAGACCCCGACCGAACGGCGCACCGGCCCGTCGGGCTATCTGCGGCTCGCGACTCGCGAGAGCACAGCGGTGGACCTCGCTCAGCACCCACGCCAGAGCGGCGGCCTCGGCAACGTCGCGACGGTCCTCTGCGAGCTCGGTGAGCTCGACGGCGCGACGCTCGGACGAATCGCGGCCCCGCGCGGCAAGGCGACCGCGCGGCGGCTCGGCTGGCTCCTGGAACGTCACCGCCCCGACGTGGACCTCGCGTGGCTGGCGATCGTGGCGCGGGCACAGGAGGGCGATCCGACGCTGCTGAGCGCCAGCGGCGGCAGCGCGGGGCGACTCGATCGCACGTGGGGCGTGCGACTGAACACCGACGTGCAGGTCGAGCGGTGATCCCCCGGCCGTACGTCACCGAATGGTCAACCCAGGCACCCTGGCCTGCGGAGCGCCAGATCGAGCAGGATCTGATCCTCTCGCGCCTGATCGTCGAGATCGCAAGCGACGAGCTGCTCGCGAACGAGCTGGCCTTTCGCGGCGGTACGTGCCTGCACAAGCTGCACCTCGCGCGGCCGGCGCGTTACTCGGAGGACCTCGACTACACGCGCACCTCCGAGGAGCCCAAGCTCGGCGACTGCCTGACGGCGCTGCGGCGCATCGCCGCGGGCATCGGCCTGCGGGAGCGTCGGCGCAGGTTTCCCAGCCACGACTCGGACATGGCGTGCATCTGGTTTCAGACAGACCCCGAGGCGGGCGAGGCGCCGATCACGATCAAGGTCGAGATCAACGCGCGGGAGAGCGCGTCCTACCGACCGCATGTCTTCCTCGCGCACCGCGTCGACTCGCGTTGGTGGAGTGGAGGGGCGGACGTGCGGACCTTCGTGGTCGAGGAGCTCCTCGCGACCAAGCTCCGCGCGCTCTACGCGCGTCGCAAGGGACGCGATCTCTTCGACCTCTGGCTCGCGCTGAACGAGCTCGCGCTCGACGATCGGCTCGTCGTCGACGGCCTCGCGCACTACATGGGCTCGGACATCTACAGCTACCGCCAACTGGACGCGAACCTTGCCACCAAGCTCGCCAACGCCGAATTCCTCGAGGACACCCGCGACCTCGCGCGCGATCTCCGCGGCTATGAGCCCCAGGCCGCCGCCGACCTGCTCATGCGGCGCCTCGGCGCTCGTTTGCGCAACGCCCCCGCAAACTGAGTGTTCTCACACGCGGAACCATCGGACCGGCGCTAGGCGGCGCGATCGACTCGGTCATCGTCGAGTCCAGCGCCGCGCCCGCGTCGATCACCGAACGCGTGCGCATCCGGTGGCGCGGCGAAGGGCCACAGGACCTCCCCCGCCCCGGCCGCGACAGCGGCCCGATCCGCTCGTACCGGCCCCAATGGCACGAGCGCGACCCCGGGATGTCGCTCGCGAGTGATCTGGGCGAAGGTCTCGAGCGCGGCGAGCATCGCGCCGCGGGGCATTGGGGGGACATTCGACGTCGGCGCCGAGCGTGCCATGTCCCCTACTCCGCCGTGCGCGTTGCAAATGGGACAGGAACTGCCCGCGCCGAAAGGCGCTCACGACCGCATTCATGATTCTTGCATCGCGCTACACCGCTGAGAACTCGCCGCCATCAAGCCGAGCTAGTGAGGTTAGGAGAACTCCCTGAGCTCATCGGCGATGAAGGCGGTACGGGTGGCCCAGACGTAGTTCTCGAGACGGTGAATGAAGCCACCGTCCTGCAGCCGCTCGAGGCTGTCGACGGGGTCGGTTTTAATCTCGCGGGCGATCTCCTCGACCGACCACAAGAGCGCCTCCTCGTGGACGAGCATCGTGAGGATCGTGCTGTCGAGCTGCCGCTGCCGCTCGGCGGGTGTGAGCTCTGCTTGCTGGGCGGGCATGATGAATTGGATCTCCTTTTTGTCGTGGCTACTCGGTGGGGTAATCCTTTGCGGCACTCGCGGCGATCTATACGCCGATGACGTTCAGCGCGTAGAGGTGCCGGGCGCAGTCGGAGGCCTGTAGGCGGGCGCCGCCGGCGAGCTGCAGCACCCCTTTGCGTTGTAGGCGGTGCAGGGCGTGGTCGACGGTGGTGCGGTCGATGTCAGCGAGCTGGCGTTCTAGCTCGTAGCGAGTCCAGCGCTCGCAGTGGTCCTCGCGCAGGAGCTGGTGGACGATCGCACGTTCGGCGATGCGTGCGTCGGCGGCTGGTGAGCCTTTACGCTGGTGGGGCATGGGAAGAAGTCACTTTCTTTCCGTGCGGGTCCCGGCGCGGTTCCAGCCGCGTCGGGACCGACAATTGTCTGAGGCCCTGTTCGATCTTACACAGGGCTGATCGGGCTGGCAAGCGGATCTGTCAAAGCTGGCGCAAATTCGCTCACCACTGGCCGTGAACCGATCTTGGGCGGGTGTTGGCAGACGGTGCGGGGTTGTCGGTCGAAGTTGCCGTGTCTCCTTGTTTTGGGGCCCGCTGGCGCTCTCTGGTGAGACCCCAAACCAAGGAGACGGACATGTATTAGACCGACAACCCCGCACCTCGCTCGTTGAGCTTCCCGTTGGCGCCTCCCTCGACGCGGGGGCAGATGGAGCTACGCGCCGGCACGCCGGCGTTGGCGCTCGCGCCGCTGACCGCGTCGGCCCCGGTGGCCGACGAGGCAGTGGATCTTTGGGCCCCTGAGGGGGAGGTCTACGTGGGCTTCAGCGACGACATGTGGGGCTGAGTTCCCGTTGTGTGCACACCCGGGCGTGCTCGGCAGGTACGCTCGGGTGTGAGGCGGGCGCGGCGCGGCGGCGCATGTCCGGCGGCGGAGGCCCGAGCAGCTGGACGCGCTCGGCGATCAGACAGTTCGCGTGGCGCTCGTCCCCCAGGGGAGACTCCCAGCTCACGCTCTGCGGGCGCCCGTGGATGACGACGCGGCGGGTGGGATAGAGGTAGGGCGCGATACGTCGCGCGTGCTCGCCGAGGACGATGGCGCGACGCGTGCCCAGACCGCGCCAGCGCGCTCGCGCGCGGCGGGGCGGCTCGTGACTGTGCTCGACGCACAGCTCCAGCACGCAGACACTGCCCCAGGGCGCCAGCTCAAGGAGCTCGGGTCGACGCGCGATGCGCGCCTCGAAAGTCATCGGCCTACCGCTCGTGATTGACATGCGACCGACCTCCGTTCTCGGCTTGACAGCGATTCGCGCCGAGCGTAGGCCGCACTTGGGACGGCACGCTGGGCGCCGTCGGTCAGCCTCGAGCGCTGGTACGACGCTCGCGGATGAGGTCAGGAGGTGAGGTGGATCTTCCGCATCACGAAGCTGCCGGACTCGCTGAAGCCGTTGGGCGCGAAGCTGACGCCGAGAGACAGATGGTAGTTACCGGGTGTGGTCGTCTTATGGCCTCCGGCGGCCCCGACCCCCTGGTAACAGGCCAAGTGGCCGGGCAGCTTGCCCGTGATCCGCAGATGTCCGCCGACGGCCGTCGCGGTGCCGACCCTGCCGACGCAGTTGGTGGGCGAGGCGCCGCCCGGCAGAATCTCGACGGCCAGCTCGAGCGTGTAGTGGCCGGGCTTCAAGCCGGAGGCGCTCACGGTGATGTGCGAGCCGATCTTGGCGGCGGCGGGTGCGCTCATCCTCGCCGCAGCGAGCGCCGAGGGCGCCGTCAACGCGAGCGCGAGAACAACCAGAACAGCGACACGCTTCATGCTCGAGAACCTCGGGGGGCGGGGACGAAGATCAAGCAACATTATCGCCCAGGCTGTCCGACCTGGCGTCGGGGGCGTGGTGATCTGCCATCAGTGCGGGGGCATCGCCGCGCCGGTTGAGCCGCGCGGACTGCACCCCGGGGCTCACGTCGAGCAGGCACGCCGCGACACCGTGGAGGTAAACCGCTGACGGAGCGGCAAGAACCTCACCGGCGGCGACCGGATCACCCGAAAGCAAAAGATGCCGATGTTCGTCCTGCAGTGCCAGCGCGCGTTGAACTGCGACCTCAGTCGCCTGCTGGCGCCAGGCGAGAGTCGGACGCGCCGGCACATCGATGATGTCGTGGAGCTCCACGCATTCAACGTCGGGCGACAACACGGGAGTAACCGCGAGACGCGCGGTCGACTTGCCGGCACCGCTGGCGCCTGTAACGAGCAGGAACATAGCCGTCGCAAATCGTATGGCTTGGTTTGCGCACCGAGCGGTTCGCCCTCCAAGCCAGGCTCGAAACGACGCAGCTCGAGCTATTTAGGGGCTCGAGCTGCTCTCTGTGTGCCTGCCCAATGCCTGTTGCGATGTCCAACCCGTCCGTTCGCGCCCTTCGTCGGACCCGGGCACAAGCTCAGGTATCGCAGCTCGCGCCGCAACGCCGGCGACCGGCCTTCGTAACCGCGAGTAGCTCGGGCGCACACCAACGCCCGAGCTACTCGTGCGAGTGAGATGACGACCAGCAAGACGCGACCCAAGCCCGCCTCGCTCGACCGGCAAGCGCCGCGATCGACGCCGACCTCGCACCGACGCGCTGCGCGCTGAGCCGATGCCCAAAGCGACGTGCGAACCGGCGCGAAGCGTCATCTCAACGCCGTGCTCCTCCCAAAGGCGAAAAAGCCGTGCAGACTACACGCACCCCTGGGTGCTGAAACCGTTAAGAGGTCTCACCCTAGCTGCGCTGGCCAACGCTGAGTTACAGATTCGCGACGCGGCTCTTGCGCCCACCCGAGGCGCGTCCTACGTTCGCGAGGGTGCAGACGACTCACAAGATCGGCGGCGACGCGGCGGCGGGCTTCGCGTCGTATCTGACGGCGACGACGCGCGGCGACTACTACCTCGCGGCCACCAGCGAGCCCTCGCTCGCGGGCGCGCACGCGGGCGCACCCGCGCGCGGCGGGGCCGCCGCCAAAGCAACAGCAGCCACGGCGACGGCGACAAGGGAACCGACCCCCGGCACTGCCTCCCCAGAGGGCGAGACCCCGAGCGGCGGCCGCGAGGGCAAGTGGCATGGCTCGCGCGAGGCGCTGGCGGAGCTGGGCCTCTCGCACGACCGCGCGGTGAGCCGCGGGGAGCTGCTGGCGCTGATGCACGGCGAGTCGCCGGCGACGGGCGAGCCGATCCGGGCGGCGGGCGGCAACGGGACGCGGGTGGCGGGGGTGGATCTGACGTTCAGCGCGCCGAAGAGCGTGTCGGCGCTGTGGGCGGTGTCTTCGTCTTACCGGCAGGCGCAGATCGAGGCGGCGCACGGCAAGGCGGTGGCGGGCGCAATGGGCCGGGTGGAGCGCGATGTGGAGCTGATGCGGACGCGCAAGGACGGGGGGCTGCGCTACGAGCGGGCGAAGTCGGTGGTGGCGGCGGAGTTCGTGCATACCTCGAGCCGGCTGACGTCCGAGCAGGAGCGGGGCGGGGTGCCGGACCCGCAACTGCATTCGCATGTGGTGGTGCTGGCGGGCGAGCGGCTGGATGGGCGTTTCGGGGCGGTGGAATCGCGGGAGCTGTTCCGCGCGGCGCGGGCGAACGGGGCGTGGTACCGGGCGGAGCTAACGCACCATCTCTCGAAGCTGGGCCTGGAGGTGCAGGGCGGGACGGGCCGCGATGGCCGGTATTTCGAGCTGAAGGGCGTGCCGGGCGCGTTGAGTGAGCGGTGGTCGGCGCGCGCGGCGGACATCGCGCAGGCGGCGCGGGACTTCCGCAGTCGCTATGGCCGGGAGCCGCGGGCGGGTGAGCTGGGCGCGCTGACGGTGGCGACGCGGGGCTCGAAGACGAGCGCGCCGCAGACGGACGTGGCGGCGGCGTGGCGGGCGGTGGGCGCGGAGCACGGCCTGACGCGGGCGCAGGCGGAGAGCCTGTTCGAGACAAGACAACGGACTGCGTCCCCGGACCGCGAGGCGCTCGAGCGAGACGTGCTGGCGAACGTGACACGAACGCGGTCGATGCTCGCGCGGCGGGACGTGCAGGCGCGCGCGTACGAGCTGGCGGCTGGCGTCGCGCACCCGCGCGAAGCGGACGCGGCCCTGGCGAGCCTGGCGCGCGAGGGTGAGCTGATCCCCCTGCAGGGCGGGGTGTGGACGACGCGGGAGCTGCGCGAGCGCGAGCAGCGGACGGTGGCGTTGGCGAGCGCTCGAGCCCAGGAGCGGGCGGCCCCGGTGAGGCAAGCGGCGCTGCGTGACTCAGAACGCGAGACGGAACGGGCTTTGGCGGCGCCGCTGAGCTCGGAGCAGCGCGAGGCGTTGGCGACGCTGACGGGCGAGGGCGGGATGACGGTGCTGGTGGGCCAGGCGGGGACGGGCAAGGGCGTGGTGCTGGGGACGGCGGCGCGAGCGTGGCAGCGAGAGGGCTACGAGGTGGTGGGAACGGCGGTGGCGGGCGCGACGGCGCAGCGTCTGCAGGCGGACGCGAACCTGACGCGGTCGATGACGACGGACTCGCTGATCGGCAAAGCGGAGAGCGGCAGCATGCCGCTGGACTCAAAGACGGTGGTGGTGATGGACGAGGCGGGGATGGCGGACACGAACCGGCTGGCGCGCGTGGCGGAGCTGACGGCGCGCAGCGAGAGCAAGCTGGTGCTGGTGGGCGACAGCGCGCAGCTCTCCGCGATCGGCGCGGGAGGCCTCTTCAAAGAGCTACAGGAGAAGGCGCCCTCGGCGGAGCTGACGGAGGTGCACCGGGCGCGCCACGCATGGGAGCGCAAGGCGTGGGGCGAGATCCGCAACGGCGAAGCGACACGCGCGCTGGCGGCCTACGAGGCCCGCGACCGTCTGCACATCGCGGACACGCGCGAGCAGGCGGCGCGACAGATGGTGCAGGCGTGGGACGAGTCGCGCGCGCAGCACGGGACGAACAACGTAGTGATGCTGAGCGACGCGTCAAACGCGGAGCTCGACCGGATCAACGTGCTGGCGCAGCAACACCGCGCACAGAAAGGTGAGCTCGGCGCGGAGCGAGTCCAGGTCTCAGACCGCCCGTACGGCTTGGCGAGCGGAGACCAGATCATCTTCACAGCCCCCCACCACCGCCCGGGCGAGCGGCGCGTAGAGAACGGCACCCTCGCGACGATCACCGACACCGCCAAGGACGGCACGCTGACGGTCCAGACGCGCGAGCAAACCCCACGCGAGCTGAACGTGGACACGAAGGAGTTCACGGACTTGAAGCTGGCGTACGCGCAGCACGTGTACAAGGCGCAGGGCCTGACGGTCGACCACGCGCACGTCCTGACGGGCGGCTGGCAAACGGACCGCGAGCGAGCCTACGTGGCGGTAACCCGAGCACGCGAGCAAACCGACATCTACGCAACCCGCCAAGACCTCGGCGAGCAAGGCATGGACACAGGCGCGATCGAACGCCTCGCGCAGACGATGACCGAGAGCCACGCCCAACAAGCCAGTATCACGCGCGCCGAAGCGAACACAAACCAACCGGCCTTTACCCCAGATCGCGACGACAGCCCGACCTCCGACCACACACCGGCCGAACGCACTCCCGACAGCGACCCACGCGAAAGCGATAGCGAAGCAGCGCGCGTGATGCGCGAAAGCCAAACCCAACAACACGAACGCGACCATGGCATCGACCTCTGAGACTACGATGGCCACCGGTACGCCCATGACCCAGTGTTTTGATCCCTGGAAGAGGCTGCTTAGCGTCATATGACACAGCGGCTGTCGCAGATCGCCCAACGCGAGCGTCTTGTCCGGTCGCGGCGAGCATGCTGCTCTGCATACTGAGCGGGCATCTGGTCAGTACCTACGAAGTGCTCGCTTGTGCCAGCAGAGCTGTAGTGCCGGCCTGCCTCAGCGCGTGTCGGAACTCGTCGCGAAAGCGATGCGCATGCTGATTGGCTCATCGAGACAACGCCCCCAATAGACCGAGCAAGCCCACACCTTGTCGGCTAGTGGAAATCAGAGAATCTGAGCTTATGCCGCGAGGCGCAGAAGCTTTGAATCCCGCGGGCCATCGTATTGGTTGACAACCGGACCGTCCGGACCCCATGTGCTGAGCTCAATCACACGCGTGCGCTGGCTGTTACTGACTGGTCGCAGCTTGCGTGCGAGCAGGCGGCCAAAACGTAGATCGTGCGTCGAGACTAGGAGCTGTCGTTGATCCTTCGAGCGCCGGAGCAAATCGATGAGTCCGAGCAGGTTGACGTCATCGAGGCTTTGGAGTGGATCGTCCAGCATCACTGCTTGCATTGGAAGCGTTGGTACGGCAAAGTTGAGTGCGAGGAATAGGGATACGGCAAGAGCATTCATCTGAGAGCTCGACAGCACTGTCTCTGGAGACTGAGAGCTGAGCTCTGCCTGCGGATCAAAGACTGCAGCGTTCAGGCGTCCACGACCGCGTGCGATTTTGGTCAGCAGCCGTACGACGCGAAATGATGGATGCGGATCAGCAGTCGCATATATTCGTTGCAGTAGTGGGTCGAGTTTCTCAAGCTGCGCGGCAACCACGTCAGAGGCGGCGCTTCGTAGTCCATCAAGCATGGTGCCGGCCAACGCACCGGTCAATTCGCGCGAGCTAACCAACTCCTTGAGCTTTGCCGTGTCGGCGCTGAGATGCTCGACCTGTTGTTCAAGTTCTCGCCGTCGCGCTGCTTCACTTACCCGTGTAATGACTAGAGCCAGCTGCTCTCCGTCGGCTCGATGCCGGTCGAGTTCCCCAAGCCGCTTGCGTGTGTCTCCCAAGGCTTTTTGGAGCCGCGACGCCAGCTCGGGCTTATCGGTTGGCCCCAAATCTAGCTCGCTGATCCGGCGGTCACGTTCGTGTGTTCGCTGCGCTCGCTCACGTTCGCCCACTTCTGCGTCACGCAGCGCCGCCATGGCTCGGGAGTGAGCCAGCTCGTAATTCTCAAGTGTTACAGCGAGGGCGGAGACACGAGCGGCCTGAGGCTCGTCGCCAGGGCGTGCGGTAATGTCACCGCCCTCTGCCGCAAGCGCCTCGAGTCGCCGCCGAGTACCTATCTCGTCGTACTCCTGAGCGCAAACAGGACACGTCGCTCCAAGGTGACGCAGCGCGAGCTCAGCAAGTGTTCGGAGTTCGGCCTGCGCTTCTCCGAGTTCGAGCTGCAGACGACGCTGCGCCGCAGCCTCACCCTGGACTTGCTCAAGCGCCTGACGCGCCGACTCTAGTTCCGCCGCCGCATGGGCGACAGCCCGCTTCAGCCCGGCGGTATCCACCACCGGCTTGCGTTGTCCAGCCTCATCCTGGAGCTCACCGAGCAATTCGCCCACGAGTTCCGCGCGGCGCTCCAAGCTCCGGCGCTGTGTATCGATTAACTTGACCGCGTTGTCCAGAGCGCGGGGCGCCTCTGAGGACTGTGCTGCTGGTGATGTCAACGGCGACTGGGTCAGCTCGGTCGTGCGTTGCCACCATGCGTTCCAGGTAGACTCGAGGTCAGCGTCAACCTTAGTCTGCCGTGTGAGTGACGAGAGTTGGCCCTGGAGTACATTGAGCTGGCGTTCGGCGCCTTCCAAATCTTTCGCACGAGTATTGGTTGCTCGGCTCCAGGCTGTCTTTGCTCGCTCCAGGGCGAGGCTCAGCTCCGTGACCCGACCTGCACCAACGATCTCAGAGACTGCTTCAAATCTCTGTTGGTCATTATCCGCTTCGATGAACTCGCGAACAAGATCCTGTTGGAGGTACACGCTTCGAGTTAAGGCTGAGGTCAGCGCCGCCAAACTGTCGGGCGCAAACGCGGCCTCTGGCCAAAGGACCTCCATGATCTTCACGCGCGCCGCGTCATCGACGCTTACCTGGTGGGAATGCTCAAGCCGCAGCCGTGGCTTCTCGCCGTCAAAGCTGCGGGTAATCGTTAGAGGCTCTCCCGAGGCCGTCCGCAGTTCTACTTCAACCCTTGCTTCACCCAACGGCGAGTACATGGACACGAGCCGATCGTCTTCACCCAAACGCGGGATATTGCCTGTCACTCCCCACAACACTCCATCGAATAGCGATGTCTTTCCCTGACCGTTGACACCTACAACCACTACCGCGTCGGCGTCGAGATCGAACGACTGTGGTATGGGAAAACCTCGAAACCCGCTCAACGACAGGCGCGTGAGCCTCATGCCTGCGACCGGTACATGTCTAGAGCCTCAACGAGTGGCTTCTGCGCAATGAATGCGTCGATGACTGCCCTGACGGCAGGCTCCTCGATTTGCTGACGTCCCGCCAGCATCTCGGGTAGAAGATCCAGAACGGACCCCTCATCACCGGTAGTCTGCAGCGGCTGCAGTGGCAGCAACGGCAGCAGCGTCCGCTCGACATCGCTGATTTGCTTCAGCTCGTCGCCGGTGGCCACGAGCTTGCGAACTCGTGAGATGTCGTAGCGGATCGACGAAACGGTTTGCGTGTCGTCTCTTCCAGCTGTCGAGCCCGGAGTCAACAACACCAGATAACCCTCCCACGCCTTGGGATCGTCACTGCTCATGTAAGCGGACATCAACTCGACGAGGCCCCCTTGTGCGTTGGTCCATCTCGACTCCAGCTCGGGCCAGGTCTCGCACACAATCAACGTCACAACGCTGTAAGGATCCTCATACACACGCGCATCGGAGATCGCCGATCCTGGCGTCGTTGCATCGATGCGCACATAGCCACTGCGCTCAAGAATCTCCGACGCCGCGGCGATGAGATCGGTCGATGTGAGCCCAGCCGCTGACACTACGCGGCCATTTCCTGGGCGATGCTGGGAGCGGCCCGAAGTTCCTCGACGCTAACCAAGCGCAGCGGTGTATCTCCATCGACGATGCTGGTCGGCGGTGCGACGCTGGCAGCCTCTTTGGCTTGCGCCGTGCTCGTGGGCTGTTTGTCGAAAACGATGCTGGTTGGAGGTGCGACGCTAACTGGCTTGGGACCCTCGACCCCACTCACCAATCCGACTCTCACTGGCTCACACCGCCGCCGGCGGCGGTGTAGGTGTCGGCCGAACTCGGCTTCCATGGCAGCCCATCGCTTTGTGCCTTTACCGGAGGCTACGACGACGGATGCGACAATTTCGTTTCCTCGCCACAACTCGACTATTCCATCGGTGTCAAAGATCGCCTGGACGCCTGCGGCACTCTCTACCAATCCAACGGCCAGAAGCAGATCCGCAACGAGTGCGGCATCGACCATGTGGCGGGGAGAGTATGGCGAGGGATCCAGCATCCATCGTGCACGCAATTGACCGAGGCCGATAAGACCGAGCTTGGAGAGCCTCTGGCATAGCCCACCCGGATCGGCGTCCTGCCAGCCGGATTCGCTGATAAGCCTGCGACATGCCGTGTCGAGCTCGTGGCGGTGCTCCTCAAGGAGACGGGCGCCGAGTTGTCTCGCGAAGAAGCACCACCCCATCTGAAGATAAGCCTCGTCGGGTAACTCGAGGTCTGCGAAAAATTCAGAGTCCTCACGTCTCCCGGGGTCGACCTGAAAAACCTGCGTTCCGTCGGGGATGGCTTTCCGTATGCGGCTTATCGTGTCAGACAGGACTGCGGCCGCGCTTCCCAAGCCGGCGAACACCGTCACCGGGGCGGCCATGACACGGGTCGCAATGACTTCCTCCCATCTGCCACGCCACTCGTCGTCCAGCGCGCTGCTGCGCAAGATCCAAGCATCAGGGGGTGCGTTGACGTTGCGATGCAAGTAGATCAGGTTCACAAGGCCGAGCCGGTGATGCTCGTCTGGGCCAGAGACAACGCCGACATCCTCGCTGGCGCCGAGTTGCATCAATGCTGCTGACATGCCGAGGTCAAAGTTCAACGACATGACGGATCCGATAGCGCGCTCGCGCAGGAGACAAGCGGCCATTAAGTACCCCTCGTTGGGCTCCGCCGAGCGAAAGCTCGCTATTGGCAAGCACTCGACGAGCGCACGCTGATCCCCCGTTGCTTGCACGACGGCATCAGCGACACAGGTGAGATCGTCAGGATTTGTGCAGCTCTCATCGGTAAGGACTCCGTTAGCTACAAGCCGCCTGAACGCCTCGGCTGCACATGCTCGCGACAACGGAAGGCTTGTAGGCGGCTCGAACGATGCGCCAGCTCCCACAACCAGAACGACACACCCGCCTGCTTCGTCGGAGACGGCACTGAGAATGGCAGGTGGAACGGTCATGTGCTCGTGAATCCGGCCTTGTGTCGCCACATTTTGTTTGTACCGACCTTCGTTCGACACATTGTCTAGCGGCGCAGATCGTTCGTGTGTCCGCGACGCTCTTGCGCTCACCCGGCGATCAAGACTACCCGTATCCCAGATTTCAGTGCCGCCGCCGACCTCATCGCGTCCATCGAACGGCTCATCCGTCCGTGCTCGCTTTGCGCCGCAGCGAGCGTGGGGATGAGCAAACTCCAGACGCCGTCTGAAAGACGAGCAGGTCGATCGGTTCGGCACATCGACAACCGCGCTTGGACGAGCAGCGACAGTCACCGCAGCAGGCGGCTCCCCGCGCAGTCCTCAAAGGTAGACACCATTCGAATAGAAGCTTGGCGCAGCTCGCCCACAAACAAACCCTCTGTCTCCGACACCCTCACCGCCAGTAAGGAAACCGCGCGGCATCGCGCCGCGGATCAAGCACGGCGTGCCGCCGCGCGGCGCTGAGCAGGCTGAGCTCGACGATGCGTTGCCCGTCGGCGGCGTCGAGGTCGGCGAGCACATAGGGCATGGCGACGACGACAGAGGAGATGACGCGCGCCATTCCTCGGATGCCCTGGGCGGAGCGCCCTTGATGTATCCCGATGTGGTGCAGCCCGGATCGTTTGAGCGCGCGGGCCTCCTCGGCGGAGTCGAGCTGGTCGAGGTCGAGTGTGAGGACGGCGTCATAGCCACGTTTGGCTGCGTCGGCGAAGAGCTGGACATCGGGCTTGCCCTTCCAGCGCAGCTCGTCGATGTGATCGAACTCGTGGCGCTTGTTGAGTCGCAGCGGCGCGAGCACCTGCACTGGCATTCCCTCGTCGACGAGGACGCGCATCAGGTGACGGCGGCGACCTGCTCGGCGAAACTGACGGCGTCGCCGACGGCCTCCTGGTCGACGGAGGGGTAGACGTCGGCGATCTCGGCGGGCTGGAGCTCCTCGGCGGCGAGCGCGGCGACGACATCGAAGGGTACGCGGGTGCCAGCGATCACGGGATAGCCGCCGAGCACAGCGGGATCGACCGCGATCCGGGGGCGCGGCCGCTGAAGCGCGGGCACGGCGCGCCCGCGCTGGGTCTGAAACGGCGCGAGGACGTCGCGCATGAGGACTTCTTCGAGTACGGTGCCGGGCTGCTCTTGGAGGTCGAGCAGCTGCCCCCCGGGGGTCTTGACGACGATCGAGCGCTTGGTACTGATGAGGCGGTAGGCCGAGAGGTGCGTCCACTCCTCGGCCTCGAGCTTGCGCAGCGTGGCGACGGCGCGGCGGATGCGCGGCAGCGACTTCTCCTGACGCAGGTAGACGATCGAGCGCAGCGCGACGACGTCGGCCCACGAGTAGAGGTAGCGCCCGCTGCGCTTGCCCTCGGGCACGAGCAGCGGCTCGGCGGAGGCGGTGTCCTTGCGCCAATAGGCGAGCTGGGCGACGGTCGCGCCGGTAAGGACGCTGGCGATGGGAACGGGAAAGGCCACGACGGAGACTCTAGTCGCAGCCCCCGTCGGGACGATCCCGCTCTCTCGCCCCTCAAGTCCCCAGCACGCTCCGCACCGCGAGCTCGCGCGCAAGCACCTCAAAATGCGCGAGCCTCCCCCACGCGTCGTGATCCCCAATCACATACAGCCGCCGCCGCGCGCGACTAACGGCGACGTTCAGCAAGTTCGGCTTCTCGGCGGCCCACGCGCGCGCCCCGGGCCGTCCGGGATTCCCGCCGAGCACGAGAATCACGACGTCGGCCTCGCGCCCCTGCGCGGTGTGGATCGTCCCGGCGGTGAGCCCGGGGTACTCGCGCCGGCGGCGGCGGATCTGCGCGGCGACGTCGCGGAAGGGCGAGATCAGGAAGATCTCGGAGGGGTCGGCGCCCTGCAGTTGCAGGCCGCGCAGCAGCTCGTCGAGCGCTTGGCCCTCGGCGGGCACCCAGTTGCCGCTGGCGGGCGCGCGGGGCACGTCGATCCAGTGGCTGTCGGGCAGCGCGAGCGCGGCGCGTGGAGGGGTGCAGTTGATCATCTGGCCTTGGTAGGCGAGGTGGTTGACGATCGCGAACATGGGTTCGTCGCAGCGGCGGTGGACGTTGAGCGGGGTGCCGACCCAGATGGCATCGCCGGGGGCGCCGCGCATGGTGCCGGCGGGGGCGAGCTGGTCGGCGAGCCGCTGGACGGAGGGACTGAGCGGCAGGCGGTGCTCACCGATGTGGTGGTGCTCCCGCAGGATGGTTTGGATGCTGAGCGGCAGTGGTTCGATCGGCTCGAGCTGAAGCGGATCGCCGACGACGACGACGCGCTGGGCGCGCCAGATCGGCCCGGCAGCGGCCTGCGGCGTGGCCTGGCCGGCCTCGTCGATCAGCAGCCAGCCGAGCGCGTCTCGCCCAAGGTGACGGAAGAGATAGGGAAACGAGGCGAAGGTGGTGCTGACGAGGGGGACGAGCAGGAACAGGTTCTGCCAGGCGGCGAGGGCGGTGGCGGGCGCGAGGTCGGCGGGGGCTTTGCCGGAGAGCAGGTCGACGACGGCGGCGAGCGTGTCGTGCATCTGGCGTGAGGCGCCTTCGATGAAGGCCTTGTGCAGGCGCAGCGCGGCGAGGAACAGCTCGGTGCGCGCCTCGTTCCAGCTCTCGTCGACCCAGGGCGGGTGCTGCTCGCGGTGTTGGCGCTCGGAGGACTGCTCCCAATCCTCATCGGGAAAGGGCACGTCGGGGTGATCGCGGCGCCACTGCGCGCGGGCCTCGACGAGCAGCTGGGCGAGCTCGTCGCTCTGCGCGTGAGCGGCGCGCTGGAGTTGCTCGTGGTGGGCGGCTTCGCGGGCGAGCTGCTCGACTTCGCGGGCGGCGTCGTCGTGGCTGCTCTCGGCGTCGTGGGCGGCGCGCTCGGCGCGAGCAAGCGCGTCGGCGAGCCGGGCGTCGGCGGCGCGCCACTCGCGACCGGCGCGGCCGGCGCTGCGCAGCCGCTCCCACATCCGGGGCGAGCTCGCGCGGTGGCGCTCGCGCTCCCGCGCGCATCCCTCGCGCGCGCGGCGGGCCTCGACCACGACCTCCCCCTGCGCGGCAAGCAGCGACTCGATCTCGACAAGCCTCGCGCACGCCCGCGCGGCGAGCTGCCCCTGGGACTCAATCTCGCCCAAGGCGGCGTCGCGCCGGTCGAAGAGGTCGCTGTAGGCGGCGCGCTCGGCGCGGATGTCCCCGACGCGCGCGAGCGCGGCGCGGTAGTCGGCGACGGCGTCCTCCCAGTCCTGCGCGGGAGCGTCGAGCGCGCGGAGGGCGTCCTTGAGTCCGCCGAACCAGAGGCGGCTGACGAAGGCTTTGTTGCGGGAGCGGCTGCCGAGAGCGGCAGCGATCAGCGCCCAGGCCTCACGCGCATCGCCCGCGTCGGGGTTGCCGCCGAGCATGGCGGTGGCGAGGTCGGCGAAGTGATCGATCTTCCCGTGCCAGGAGGGGTGAATGGCCTGCAGCGCGGGGATCTCGGCGGTGACGTTCTCGGCGGCGGCATTGGTGGCGCAGGCGAGCACGATCTCAAAGCCGGTGAGATGGGGCTTGAGGGGATGGACGGTGCGGCGGTAGCTGCTGGCGCTCCAGCCGAGCGGGCTGCCGAAGGCGTCGGCGGGCCGCTCGAGCTCGGCGAGCAGCGTGGCGCGCTGCACGACGGTGGCGGCGAGCAGTTCGCGGAGCATGACGGTCTTACCGGTGCCGGGCGGCCCGTTGACGGCGAAGACGTGCTGCGCCTCCGGACCGCGAGACGTCGCGTCCTCGGCCTCTGCGCGCCCGCGGCCGGCGATGGTGTTGACGGCGTACTGCTGCCCGAGGGCGAGCTGCTGGGCGGCGAGGCTGGGCCAGCGCCCGCCGGGGATGCGCGCGGCGGAGAGGACGCGGCGGACGTGGGCGAGGTCGCGCTCGATGTCGATGCGGCGCGCGGTGTCGATGTCCTCGGCGGAGGTGAGGTAGTGGCGTAGCGCGTGACCACATCGCGCGGCGCGCGCGGCGTCGGCGACCTTGGCGAGGTCGGCGGCGAAGAAGCTGTTGAGCAGCTCGCGCTCGCCGGGCTGGCGGGCCTCGCGGAGGCTGACCTTGCGACTGTGGATGCGGATCTCGCTGATCTGGCGCAGCGCGGCGCTGTGCTCGATCTTGTCGATGTCGAGCAGATCGACCAGCAGCTCGAGGCACTCCTGCAGCGCATCGAGGTCGAGCGCGGCGCCGACGGGCTGCCCCTCGCCTTTGAGCTCCTGCGCGTCTTCGTCGTCGTCGGCGGCGTCGAAGAGCTCCTCGAAGCGGGCGCTGAAGCGGGCGGCGATCGCCTCGAAGCCACCGGTGCCGACGGCGGCGGGCCCGTGCAGCAGCGTGCGGGCGATGGCCCAGGCGCAGCTGGCGAGGACCTGCGAGCCGAGGATGGCGCGCCCGTGGTCGTCGAGGACGAAGACGGCGAGCGCGCCGTGCCCGGCGGGCGGCCCCTCGTCGTAGACGTCGCGCTCGCTGGGAAACCGCGAGCGGATCTCGTCGAAGGCGTCCTGCAACGGGTAGATGCCGCAGTAGACGACGTGCTGCCAGGCCTGTTTGTCGCCGATCCACTCGCCGCGCAGCGGATGGCGCTCATCCCACGGCAGCCCGTCCTCCCCAGCCCGGTAGACACGCCGCTTGTCGCTGACGCGGGGCGCGTCCTGTCCGGCGAACAGCTCGACGGCGCGCCAGAAGTCGAGCACGTCGGCTCGCCCTCCGGCCGGCCTCTCGCCGTCATCGCCCTTTCGCGACATGTCAAGCTCTCCTGCTCATCGGAATCGACCCGAATCAAATCATCGGCAGGCGAAATCTGTGGCTGAAGTGATGCATCGCGCCGAGCTCGCGGATGGCGGCGGTAGAACGCGGACACGAGAGTGCGGCCTGGACCGCGTTCCGGCTGATCCAGCTTGTGTGGCTCGCGGACGAACGACGATTCGGAGTATCGACCCGCCACCGACCATCTCAACATATATGTTATGATCGTGCTTGCATGCTGACTGATCCAAGCACCATCATTTTCTCCACCAGCTCGCTGGTGAACGGCCTCGACGTCCCGACGCGTCGCCCGCTCCACCCGACTGCCCCCGAAGTCCTCACTTGGGAGCCCGTGCTGGCTCAGCCGAGCGAAGGTGCGTACACGGAGTGGTACCGCCCAATGGCGGAGCTGTATGGCACACGAGCGCTCGTCCCTGGCGGGCTCCAGATCATAAATCGCGCCTCTGGACCCACAGATCGCTGGTGGCCCCAAGCGATAGGGCCCGTTGTGCGGCCGCTAGCGCAAACAAGCCCCCTCTACCAAACCCCCGCAGAGACCCGTAGCTGGCATCACGTTGTGCGCAGAGCCACGCCGTATGAGACCGAGGCGGCGACACGGCGCATAGATGCCGAGACTGACGCGTTATCGTCCGGGAAGATCTTCACGCTGATCCGTTGGCTGACCGGCCGCGAGACAACAGGAGACCCGACTGACCTCGATGGGCCTAGACGTACAGAACTCGTGCAGCTGCTGCGCACCGTTCTTGAGACAGCTTCAACGATCATCTCGTACCCCGCGCTGCGCAGCATTGGGCACGATCGCATCGTGGGTCTGTTGCGACGTAAACTCTGGCGTCGCAAGCATGCCGCCAAGCCGCGCCTCCTTGCATCGTTTCTGCTCTCTCCTTGCACCGCTCACACATCTGAGCTGGCGAGCGTCATTATGCGCCATGGGCCACCGCAGCCTTCGACACGCCACCGGTCCCTGCCGAGGGTGAGCGTCTGTCGGTGACTATCTGACACCGCTCCTCGCTCTCGGCTCAACTAGCGAGTTTGAGGAGCATCGTGTCGAAGGACAACCTGATCTACATCTGCGAGCAGCTGACGTTTAGAGCAATTGAAACAACACCTGATCATTTCCCGGCTAAGGCCTTCATCAACGATCTCGACGACACCGGCATGCGCGATTTTCATGTCGCGGCGCGCGTGCTTGCGACTTCGCTCGGATCGGGCCGCCCGCCCTCTGGCCGCGCCGAGCGCGTCGCAGGCACGCGCTGTGGCCTCTTCGAGTTACGTATCACTCCACCCGGCCGTCGCGGCCCGCACACGCGTCTTCTCTATGTTCGCAAGCGCAGCACCATTTGGTGCGTACGGGGGCTGGTGAAGCGTGAGCGCCTTCACCGCACAGACATCAAGCTCGCCGACGGCACGGTCAAAGCGTGGCGCGCTGGCGAGTGAGCGCCAATCCGATCATGCACAGACGGTACGACGAGAGTACGAGCGCGAGCTGCTGTACGCGGAAGTCATCGAGCACCTGCGGGCGATCACGGGCGCGCAGGACGTGACACAGCATGAGCTCGCGACCCGTCTGGGAGTCAGCGACGCACGCGTGAGCCGCACCATGTCGGGACGAGAGAACCTGACCTTGCGCACGCTGGCTGACGTAGGCTGGGCACTGGGGATGCGCTTTGAGATGGTGGCCGTTCCCTTCGAGGACCGCACAGACACGCCCGCCCGGGATGACCCCAAGCCACCGCGCTGGCTGCACCGCCACGCGCAGCTAGTCGCGCGGCGCGTCCACGACGCTCTCAAGTCCTAACCTTGATTCCTTCGGCCCTCATCAACGGCGAGATCAACCGCCTCAGAGATTGTCTCGCCGTTAGCGGAGCCCGATAGCTTCTCACCACCATTCGGCCGTTGCCTAAATCCGCAGGGGCGACTTTGGCCTAGACGCCGCGGTAACCCTGCCGACGGCGATCTCCGAGACGAACCACATCGATTCAGCAGTTGGGAACGCTGAAGTCAGTGTTGTGCGTGTAGGGACCACCGTAGGGGTCGCCGTTCATGAAGGTGTTGGCCGGCGAGTAGTATGCGTTGCTCCACGGCGCACTCGCGATCCGGTACCAGTAACCATCTGGGTTTACACTCGCGATCGTCGGATCGTAGACCTTGCAGGAAACTTCCACCCATTGGCCGGCAGCAACCGGCTGCCCCATGCCCGAAGCGTTGTGATAGTTCGTAAACGTGTTGACTGGATGATTCGGTGTCTCTTGCTCTGACCAGGTCTGAGGGGGCGGAGACGACGGAGGCAGTGGAGATGCGCATGCCGGCACACCAGGCGACGGCTGGTTTATCGGCTGGCCGTCATTGATGAAGTGCTCGCTGATCCAGCCACTACCACTACCTGCCCCGCTGACCCAGGTCGCCTTCTCCCACATATTGTCTGCCGAACCCGGAACGTCAGCGGCTCCGGCCTGGTAGCACGATGGTTTGACGACGGTACCTGGATAGAAGCCGTTTCCGGGCGTCGCCTCCGCGGTGTTCCAATCCGGTCCGGAGCGCCAATAGATTCCACCATCGGCGTTTTGCACGTAATACTCGCCAGACGGAAGCGGCATCAGCGTGGGAGTCGGTGTTGGAGTAGGTGCGGGTGCAGGTGTTTGACCACTGCAAGCCTCATCACCGATATTCGGACCAACCGGAAGCTCGTCGGTGAGGAAATCAGAGGCTAGGACGTCGGGACCCTTGTCTCCCTGCGCCTTCAGACAACCGAACGCCTTACTGGTGAGGATGTGCATTCGCACGGTCAGCCCATTCAGATTATCGACCAGCCACGCCATCTTCTGGCTGGATGTATCCAAGGATCCTTGAACGATATCCCCGATGAACTCATCGCCTGCCCCGGGAACATTGCCCCAGAGCTGGCACTTGTTGCTTGGATTGAGAGCAGTGAACCACGACGGATCAGACCGCCACGCCTCGAAATCCCAGCTCGATCCGGCTTGTCCAGAAATGGCGAATGCGATGTGGCATACCATCTGCTTAAAGATGGAATCGGTCTCCGATGAGGTTAGAGATGGCCAGTGCACGCAGCTCTGCAGCGCCAGCCACACACCAGCGACGTCTTCGGTGTCGTACGCGAGCCAGGTCGGCGCGAACCCTACCCTTGCTCCATATCCGTAGCCGACGGCATACGCCTTGCTCATATAGATCCGGCTAAGTCCGCTGCACGACTGCGCGTATTGTGTGTCAATCTCCGTGAAGTCGGACGTGTGTGCATGCGCTCGCGGTCGTGCCTTGGGAGCGTGAGCGGGAATCCAGCCACTGGTCGAACGGAATGAGCCGGGGCGAATCGCGATGCGCGCTCGTCGACTCCGCCCACCGACGAATATACGCCGCGTTGTACCAAGCGATGTCGCACCCGACTTGCTAGTGCCGCAGCTGACGTAGACGGCCCACTGGCCTCGCGTTCCCGGCCCTATCTGCCAGCTGATCCGGCGCGACGGACCACCAAGCCGTATGGGATATGGATGACTTGTCTGACCGCCGCCTCCGAACTGAGCCATACATACGCGGGCGCCGTCCGGAGGAACAATTACCACGCTCTCGCTTCCTCCGCGAGAGGCGTGACGAGCAAAAGGCAAGATGATCGGCGATGCCGACGCGGCATCTGCCGACATCGCCACCGCGATCAGAATTACACCCCATAGCCACCGTCGCGCTATCACGGACAGAGAGATTACCCGACGACGCCATCGACGGCAATGAGATGCACCGACAGGCCGAACTGTCCAGCTAAGGCATACAGACGCAGACCTGCTCTCGGATAGCAGCTGCAGCTCTCCCGAGACCGCACCCCACCACCATCTGCGTTCGGTGCCACGGCGACTGTCCTGCCCCCCTTCTCAGGTCGGGGTTGAGCACGCCCATGTCGCGGGCGAGGCGTGCTCAACCCCGACCTGAGAAGGAACGCAATGAGCACTTCGACGGACATGGCGAACGTGTTGATCGAGCGGCTGACCGCCGAGCGGATGGACCGCGCCGGCGAGCTCGACGCGCTGTGGACGATGTCGGCGGCTGAACGTCGCGCGGCGATGTCCCAAGGCGAGCTGACGGCGGCGCAGTTACTGGTGGGCCGCGCGGCGCCCGCGGGAGGTCCCGCTGCTAAACGGGGAGTTCGTGTTCATCGCGGCGCGCACCCCGTCGATGGCGGACCTGGAGGAGCAGGGGTGAACAGGGTCAAGCCCGCTGCGCGACCCCCACCCAAGGCTCACAGCGATGCGCCCCCTGCAGCCGCACCAGCCCCCAGCGCGTCCCGTGCAGCACGAGCCCGTGCCCGTGCGGCAGCCGATGCACCTCCCCCGCCGAGAGCACGCGCTGGCGCTGCGTCCCATAGCTGACCCCCTCGCTGTCGGTGTGCGGCGCGAGCAGCGCGTGCGACTGCGAGCGCCCAGCGGTGTGTGAGATGAGATGCCGGTCGTACTCGCCCAAGACGAGCGAGATAGCCTCAAGCGTGCGCGAGTCGGCGACGCCGCCAAGCACGAGCTTGGTCTGAAACAAGGAGAGGAACCCCTCTGCGGCCTCCCCCCACCGCGCGCGGGCCTGTGAGAGGTCTTGCAGGCAGACGAGGACGTGCAGCCCTTGCCCGCCGGCTTCGGAGACGAGCGCGGGCAGGTCGTGGATGGGAGCGATGTTGGCGACCTCGTCGAGGCACCAGAGCACGGGCGCGGCACGCGTGCCTCCCCCGCGTGCCCCTCCCCCGCGCGTACCCGCGTCACGCGCGCGCGCCCGCGCCCGCGCGGCGGGGTCCTCGTGCGAGTGATAGGCGGCGTACCGGATCTGCTCGAGCAGCGCGACGATCAGCGGCGCGACGAGCGCCTGCTTGTGCGCGGGCGCGGTGATGTAGACGGTGTCGGTGGAGCGCACGAAGCGGTCGGCGTCGAAGTTGCTCTCGGCGGCGCCGCGCCGCGCGGCGTCGGCGTTGTAGGCGGCGAGGACACCGGCGGTGGCGGAGAAGATCGAGGAGCGCTCGCGGGCCTCGGTGCGGGCGATCCCGAGCAGGACGTCGTTGGCGACGTCGGCGCGGTGCGCTTCGAGGGCTTTGCCGGCGGGGTCGAGGTCTTGTTGGAGGATCCAGCGCAGGACGTCGGCGATCGGCGACTCGCCGAGCGCGGCGGCGTGCAGCAGCGGCGCGAGCAACGCGACGGAGCGCTCGCGCCAGTGCGACTCGTTCGTGACGCCGCGCCCTCCCCCGCGGACGGCGGCCATCGCCCGGGCGGTGAGCAGCGCGCCGTCCCAGCTGCGGGCGGCGGCGACGGGCGTCCAGCACAGCCGGCGCACCCCTTCGGGCCACTCGTCGTGCGCGCCGGCGGGGTCGAACAGCCAGACCTGCCCGAGCTCGCCGCGCGCGCGGCGGGTGGCGTCCATGACGTCGCCCTTCGTCGACGTGCAGACGGCGGGCCCGGAGGCGCAGAGCATCGTGGGAATCACAACGGCGCTGGTCTTCCCGGACCGTGGCGGCCCGAGGACGAGGACGGCGTGCTCGGGGTCGGCGAGCGCCCAGCGCCCGCGGCAGACGCCGAGAAAGGCGCCGCCGCCGAGCAGCAGCGCGCGCTGGCGCACGGCGGCGGCGAGCGCACCGTGACCCTCACGACCGGCGGCGCTTCCACCGCGCGCGGCGTCCGTGCCCCCACCGGCCTGCGCGGCGGCGTCCCGGTTTCCTGCGTGCTTGCGCCGCCGCGAGCGCTCGGCGAGCGACGGCGCGGCGAGCAGTGGCGCGCCGACGGCGAGCACGCCGAGCGCGGTGGCTCGCAGCAGTGGGCCGAGCAGCACGACGGCGAGCAGCGCGAGCGCGAGGACCTTAAACCAGCCGGACCGGCGGGTGGGCGGCGGGCGGTACTGGTGGGAGGGCCCCCAGCGGTCGTCGTAGCGAGCCATGCCCTTAAGTCGTCTCGCGCGCGCGGCGGACCCCCCCCTCGAAATACACGACGGCGGCGCTCGGAGCCGCGGCGTCCCACCGCGGCGCGCGCGGTCGGAGTGAAGAGCGAGACCCGATCCGCGACCGAAGGAGCGCAGCATGGAAGCCCGAGTCCCCCTCCCCCTGATCACGCGAACCGAGCTCTCCCCGAGCTGGCTGCTCCCGTACGCGGCGACGTTCGCGCTGCAAACGGTATGCGCGGGCTTCCGCGCGTTCGTGTCCTACCCGGCGCTGTGGCTGGCGTTCACGCTGCTGCACTGGCCGAAGTCGCCGCTGCACCTCGTGGTCCTGGCGATCGCGTACGGCCCGCTGATCGTCTCGCTCGCGACGCTGATCCTCCCGGCGGGCGGCTGGCTGTGGCAGCAGCGGATCGGCGCGCGGGCGCCCTCGCAGCGCGAGCAGGCGATCTTCGCGCAAGCGTTTGCTGAGCTACGGGCCTGCGACCCGACCTTGCGCCGACCGCCGCGCTGGTGTGTTCAGGACTCCGCGGAACCGAACGCGGCGGTGTACGCGGACACGCTGATGCTCACGCGGGGCCTCCTGGAAAGCTCCTACCTGACACCGGTCCTGGCGCACGAGCTGGGCCACCTGAACACGAGCGACGCGCGCCTGACGGCGGCGCTGGTGCGCATGACGACGCCACCGCGCGGGAAGGTACACAAGCCCTTCCGCACGATCGCCCTCTTCGCGACGGGCGCGGCGGCGACTTGGGCGACGCGGGTGCCGTGGGCGGCGTACTGGCGCACGCGTGAGTACGCGGCGGACGCGTACGCGGCGCGCCTGGGCCAATCCCAACCCTTAGCGCTGTTCCTCGACGAGGAGGCCCTGGCATACGACCTCGCGGTCCCCTTCGCGTGGCTGAGCGGCGGCAGCCACCCGCCGACGGAGCACCGCCTCGAGCGCATCGAGCACGTGCGAGCGCACGCATGAGCCCAGCGCCGACCCCGCGCCCCTCCCCGGCCCCGCGTGCCCCGACGAGACCCTTCGACGAGCTGATCGACGCGAAGCAGGTGGCGCGCCGCCTGAAAGTCCCGACGTCGTGGGTCTTCGCGCAGGCCCGCGCGCGGCGCATCCCGCACCACCGCCTGGGCCACTACGTGCGCTTTGACCCAGAGGACATCGAGCGGTGGCTGCGAGCGGGCAAGATCACGATGCACCAGTGACCAAGAGCTCAAAGCCGGCCGCACTGGTTGGTGCGGACGATCGGTCAACAGGAAGATGGAGGCAGCACAGGTGGGAATTCGACCAAGGGTTCGCCGGATAGAGGACCCCAAGCCCACCCTTAGGTAACAGTCCGTGGGAGTGGGTAGCCTCGAGGGATGGCCGGAGGGGCGTCTACGCGCAAGCCATTTGCCGGCGCGGCGTGCGCCTTGCTGCTGGCGTTCGCGGCAGTCGTGCTCGCCCAACACGCGCTCGACCCGGGCCTCAACCCATGGCGACACATGATCTCTGAGTACGCGAACGGCCCGGCCGGCTGGTTGATGACAGCAGGGTTCCTCGCCTGGGCCTGCTCGTTGTTTGCGAGCGCGACGATCATCGCGAGCCCGAGTGGGGGCCTGTTGCGCGGCATCACACAACAATCGGTCGCGGCGGCCCTCGCGATCGCCGGCGCCGGCATGCTCGTGACGGCGATCTACCCGACGCAGACGAGCGCCGGCGCTCTACCGCGCGGCGTGCACCTCTCGACCACCGGGCGCCTGCACGACATCGGCTCGGGAGCCACGACCTTGACCCTCGTGGTGGCAGCGGCGCTAAGCGCCGCGGGCATCAGCCATCCCCGCTGGTTCCGACCCTTCGCCGTCAGCCTGCTGGTCGGCGTGGGACTGGCCGCCACGACGCTCGCGCTGACCGCCGGTGACCTGGGAGGGCTGCGCCAACGGCTGCTCGTCATGACCGCATGCGTGTGGCAAATCGCGCTGCTCTCGACGGTAGCGCAGGTGACACCGCGACTGCACGAGCGCCGGTCGCCACACGTGAGACCCGATCGATAGGCTGCGCCGCGCCGTGGAGCCTGCCGTCTCGATGACTATGTATGCGGCGATCAACACCGCAGCGCTCACGCTACTCGCGATCAGTGGCTATCGTCAGACCGTAGCGCTGTTGGTCGCGCTCTTGGCGGCCTGGGCGGCCGGCCTGGAGTTTGCATACTGGCTCAGGCGCCGGCAAGACGGACCACCACCGCACCGCGCACGCTTGGACGGCGTCGTGCGCCGACAGTGGGCGGCGTGTCTGGCGTGCGTAGCAGTCGCGATCGCGACGGGCGCACAGTTGCATCTCGGCGCACAGGCCCGCACCGATATCGAGTTCCTCGACGGCGCGGTGCTCGTCGCGTTCTTCTCAGTGTGGCTCTCGTCGCTGATCGACTGGTACTGGATCCTGCCGCGCCTCGCGGGCATCGGCGGCGTGCCGCCCTGCCAGGACACGCACGCGGACACCTGGAATAGCGTCACCCAAGTCTGGCTCTACCACCGCGCGATCGCGACATTGCTGTTCATCGGCGGGATCGCCGCGATCCCCGGATACCTCTCACTCGCCGCGGCAAACCACACACTCGCGGTCGTCCTCGGAGTCGTGACCTTCGGCGTTCCCGCTGTCATGTCCGAACAGGCCGCTGCCGCCGTCAAAGCCCTGATGAACGGACTCAATCCCTCGGCGCCCGTCGGCTCGGTCGTGCGCGTGCGACTACTCGACGTGCTCACGGTCTACCTCGTCGACGTTTCACTGCAGGGCTCGAAGTACAAGCGACTAGACCGCCGCGCGGAGTGGGACGAGAAGTCCGACGGCCCGCAGATTCACAACGACGTGCTCGCATCGTCAAACACGTCGGAGGTCGTGCGAGACGCATGCAGCCCGTGCTCCGCCGAGACTTGCGCCCGCGTCAACTGGTACTGCCGCTACAACGAAAAGGCTTACACGCGGCGTGGCTGAAGCCGAGCGCCGCGTTCATCTGGTTTGCTCAGCGATGGGATGGCTGGCTGAGCTAGAGAAAGGAGTGGGTATGAACAGGCATGTGGGAGGTTTGAGCGCCTTGGCGGCGCTGATCGCGGTGAGCGTGCTGGCGCCCACCGCGCCGGCTGACACGATGTCGCTCTCGTTGTCCCATCAAGCCCTGCAGGGGCAGACGACGCAGATCCTCTACAGCGCCACGAGCCAGGCCGAAGGATTCGTCACGCTCGCAGTCGCCGACAGCGGCGCTCCGTGCGGATCGACACCCGAACAAGATGCCGGCGTGGCGCTGCTTGAGCCCGAACCGCTGACGCCTGCACAAACTGGTGCCTTCACGGGCTCGGTGAACTTCACGCCGAACGCGGCAGGAGCGTTCCTGGTGTGCGGTTGGGTGACCGGCCGCGGCGAATACGAAAACACGACCGGTGGGCCCATGATCGCCTCGGCGTCGCTGCCAGTCGTGGTCCACCCCGCGCCTATGCGCGCCAAGACTCACGCCTGTCGCGCACAGTGGCTCGGCCGTTATATCGCTACGGTCCACGCCCGCGGGATCACGTGCGCCCAGGCACACCGCGTAGTCGACGCAGTCGAGCACACACCCCTGCCTGCCGACGTCGCGCGCACGCCGTACTTCAAGTACAGCCCGCCCTACACCGTGAGCACACCGGCGGGACGTCTCATATGCCGATTCGAGCCGTACGGGCTGGCCGGCACCGAGCACAACATCCGTTGCACTCGGTCTCGCGTGCTGGTGCGCTGGTCCACCGCCCAAGAATGAGGATCACAGCCTCAGCTCACACCTTAACACAATATCAATAATTGATCTTGTATTTTCCCTTGGCTGACGACTTTGAGAGGAGGTGCACTCAGCAGATTGGCTCGCCAGGATAGGGAACGCTAGCGGAGTAGGTGTCGAACCAACTTCTCCTGCTGCCCGGCCCGCAGCTCTCTCGTAAAGCCGAGATGGAGCGCCGGGGGCAGCAGGTAGCACGTAGCTCCAGACACGGCGGCCATCACGCGACAGCACGCGTGGGCCGCCCCGCAAGCACTCGCAGCGACCGTGTCTCGGCTCGCGCGCCATCGCCTCCGCGAATGGTGTCGCTGGCTCGACGGCCATCCCCGTGCGCTCCCTCACCTCCGGGCGAGAAATGCCAATGGAAAGGAGCCCGCCATGCGCGGAGCCACACCAAGCAGTGACAGCCAGACCTTGCAGAACGGAGGAGGAGAAAATATGGACTCACAATCGGACAGCTGGCACGCGGTGCCGCACAGCACGTTCTTCACCGAGTGGGCGCGCCTCGCGCTCGGCGACACCCGCCAGGTCTATGCGCGCGACCGACGCCAGCCAGAAGACGCCCCGCTCGTCTACATGCCGGAGAACGAGGCTCACAGCCTGCGCGCCGCGGCGCGCGCCGGGCACCTCATCTGCCCCGTCCCCGGATGCCCCCACCCCGAGCTGACCACCCGCCACTTCCACGACCGCCGCGACCACTTCGCCCACACCATCGCGCCCGAGCACGCACACGCCGACTTCCCTGCGGCCGTCACCCAGAAGATCCTGCGCCACTGGGCCGTCAATCTCGACCCGCGGCTGAAGGTCCTCGCCGACCAGCGCATCGACGGCGTCCCGGTCAGCGTGCTCGTGAGCTCGCCCTCCGGCCGGCAGGTCGCGCTCTGCTACACGCCCGACACGCTCGGCGCCGAGACCTGGGAAGCCCAGCACGGCGCGCTCGAGCGCGCCGGAGTCGCCGGTGTCTGGCTGTTCCCGCCGCGGCCCCGCTACTTCTCCCCGCCGCGCCCCCAACCGGGGCCACGACCCGCGGAGAACCACGGGCTGGTGCTCGACAGGCACCTCTTCAAGGTCATGCGCCGCAATGGCTCCTGGCCGCTCATCATCAACATCGAACGCCAGGAGGTCGCCAACCTGATCGTCCCCCGCCGCGCGATCGCCGCACGCCTGCGCCTGCCCGCCCCGCCCTACGTCGAGGACGTGCTGCACCTCGTCGTCAGCCCCCTCGCGGGCTGCCATCTATGCAAGGACGGCATCACGACGCTCGCCGTCAACGAACGCGACCTCGAGAAGATCCGCAGCGGCTACCTCAGCCGACGCCACGTTCCCCAGCGAACACTGCGCGACCGGCGCCCGGTGCCGCGACCACGCCCGGCCCACACCCGCCGGGCGAGCACACAACCCGCTGGCATAGCCGCTTACTCCCCAGGGACGCCGCAGCGCCGTCCGCATACACCGCAAGCCCCCACCTCACAGGCAACCGTGCTCCGCTCCACTGAGTCCCTCTCGGCCCCGCGGCGCCGAGAGGCAGAGCACGCGCGACCCGCACCCGTCAGCGACGAGACCGGCACGCCGCGCCACGGGACCGGCACGCCGCGTCCCGTCTCCGCGCAGGCGTCGTGGCCTCGGATGCGCCGCCTGCTCGGCTGGCTCGGTCTCTATCGAGCGACTCGACGCAGCGCCAGGTAGCCGCTCCTGGCAGCCCACGCCCTCGGGGTCCACGGCACTGCGCCGTGGACCCCGACGGACGCTCGGGCGATTAGCGAGACCGGCTCTCACCTTTGCCGAGGCCTGTGCCGATTTTTTTCACAACTGCAAAACGAAGGATGATCAGTGCGAGTCATAGAGCTTTCAAACCACCCCGCCAAGCTGCGCCAGTCTGCGCAGGACAAGCGCGCCGCTGCCGCCGCGCAGGCGCAGAGTGAATACGACGCATTGCTCGCCGCGCACGCCACGCGACTCGACACCATGCGTGTCGAACGCGAGGAGGCTCGCAGCCGGCATCGCTGGCTGCGAGTGCTGAGCCGCAACGTCGTGATCTGGCTCGCCGCGCAGGAACGACCGCGGCGGCCGCGCGTCCAGCATGTCGTCTCCAACGATGAGAGCAGGATCGCCGCCGGAATCGAAGGCGAGCAGCTCGTCGTCGACCAGCTGACCACGGAACTGGGCGACGAGTGGGTGTTGTTCCGCGGCTACAAGAACCGCCGCGGCGAGATCGACCACTTACTGCTCGGGCCGCAGGGCCTGATCGCGATCGAGGGCAAGCACCACAGCAAGACTGTGAGCTGCCGCGGCGACGAATGGTGGTACGACAGGTACGATCGCGCCGGTATTCATCGAGAGAGGGACTGGCTCACCGACGGCCGCGGGCGCTCACCGAGCCGACAGGTCAACGAGCCCGCTGACGCCCTGCAGAACTTCCTGCGCTCCCGCGGCCGCGACGTCGCCGTCCAACGCGTGGTCCTGCTCACCCATCCCCGCTCCACGTGGGGTCACATCGACGCTCCCACCGTCCACCTCGCAAGCTCGACAAGCGAACTGCTCGCTCGGCTGATCAGGCCACTGCCGGCAAGCACCGGCCGACAGGCCTTACGCGAGCTCGAGCAGCTCATCGTGCGCGACCACCGCTACCACGCAAAGCCTCGCAAGCGCCGGCCGCCCGCATCGACTCGCGGTCGACCTGCGCGCAGCTGATCGTCGGCGGATCTAACTGGAGATCGAGCGGCGGCGAGACGCCGGAGCAACGGGGTGCGCTCCGGCGTCGGCGCCGGTCTCATTCGGTGCCGATTCCCGCCAGGGGAGGATCACGGCTAAAGGCGTGGCCTACTGCGTCGCGAAGTTCTCTACGGTTATGACCTACGACCCCGGGGCGCCCAGCCTTGACGATTTCTCGTATCGCATTACAATCATCCTATGCCCTCTGCCCTTCCCCACTCGAGTACGGCGCGCGAGGTGCGCGGGCGCGTGCTGCGCTCGCACGGCCGTTTGTGGCGGGTGGAGGATTTCGCGGGCTCGCCGGCGGCGACAAACAGCGAGCTGCGGCGGCTGGTGGCGGGCGGTGAGCTGGTGCGGGTGCGCCGCGGCGTGTATTGGCGGGGGCGCAGGAGTCGCTTCGGGATGACGGGCGTGTCCTCGGGGCAGGCGGTGCGGGAGCTGTTGGGCTCGCACGAGGCGGTGGGCGCGACGGGCTGGTATGCGACGAAACTTCTGGGTCTCTCGACGCAGGTGTCGCCGGTGGAGACGTTGGCGGTGACGGGCCGGCCGCCGGAGGGTTTGCGCGATGTGAGAGTGGTGAGCCGGGCGGGGCGCTCGGGCCGGCGCGAGGCGCGTCTGAACGATTTCGAGGTGACGTTCCTGGAGGCGCTGGAGGGCTGGGAGCGCTACGTGGAGGCCGACGGCGAGACGGCACTGGCGCGCTTCGTGGAGCTGCTCGCCACAGAGGGCATGCGCGTAGATCGTGTGCTGCGGGCGAGCGCGACGGAGCCCCCCGCGGTCCGCGAGCGCTTGCGGGCGGTGCTCGAGCGGGCAGGCCGCAAACGCGAGACACAACGCGTGCGTCCAGCGCGTGACGCGCGTACGCGCGAGCGGGCGCTGCGGGTGCTGAGCGGCGTGGCGTGAGCCGCCTGCGCGACAGCGCGGAAGACTTCGAGGGCGCGGTGCAGTCAGCGGCTCGTATCCTGGGCTTGGCGGCGCTGTTCGTGGAGAAGGACTACTGGGTGACGCAGGTGCTGCGCGCGTTGCCGAGCGCTATCCGGGCGCGTTCGTGTTGAAGGGCGGGACGAGCCTGTCGAAGGGCTATGGCCTGATCGAGCGCTTCTCGGAGGACGTGGACGTGCTCGTGCAGCCCACCCGAGGTGACTCCGCGAAAAGCCGCGAGCAACTGCTAGGTGAGATGACCGAAGCCGTGGCGCGTGCGCTCGAGGTGCCGTGGGAGCCGGCGCGCGCATCGGGCCGTGGCCGCGGCGCGCACCGTGCGGACCTGCTGCTGTACCCGCGCGTGGTGAGGGCGGCCGTGACGGTTCCGGTGGAGGACCGCGGAGTGCTTCTGGAGACGGGCTTCGTCGATGGGGAGTGGCCGGCGGAGATGGTGAGCTTGACGCCGATGCTCTGCGCTCCGCTGGATCTCGATCCGCGGGAGTACGAGGACACGGCGCCGTTTAGCATGCGGGCGCTCAAACCGATGCGGACGCTGCTGGAGAAGCTCTCACTGCTGCACCACGCGGCGATGTCGTTTCAGGCGGACGGGGCGGGCGATGAGCGCTGCGGGCGCCACTACTACGACGTGTACAGGCTGCTGGACGACGCTGCGACGCGCCGGGCGCTCGACAACCGCGAGCGGTTCAGCCTCATCGTGAAGGAGATGGGCGCGATCTCCACGACGCAGTACGGAGGCTGGAGCGAGCGGCCGAGCGAGGGCTACGCACGCAGCCCGGCCTTCGCGGCGCCGCGCAACGCCCCGTTATACGCCTGGCTGGCGGAGCGCTACGGCGACGCCGCGACGCTCCTGCCGGCGAGTACGAGCGGCAGCTGGCCGAGCTTTGCGCGCGTGCTGGGACGCGTCGAGCGCTACTCAGACCTGCTGTAGCAGCTCTAACCGACTGGCGCGGGTCCGCCGTACCACGCGACCTTCACGGTCTCGCGCGGACCGGCGACGTAGCTGTGGCCTGTCAAACGGCACTGTCGAAGCTCCAAGGCTCATGCGATTGGTGCATGCCTCGCAGGAGCACCAGCTGGAAGGCGTGGCCGCAGGAGTAGTCGACGACGCGCCCGCGGAACATGTCGTGTGCCCCTTGGTCTGCGATGCACTTTTCTCCGTTTGCGAGCTCGACGCCCCACGGGTAGCGCAGGCTGCGAGGCACGGAATCGTTCGAGACCGGACGACGATGCGCGGTGTCGAGCTGTACGACGGTGTCTGACCACGGCTCCTCGATGCACAAGACGGATCCGGCCTCGACGCGGCTGCACCGCGTCCTCGACGCGATGCTTCTTTCCTTCATCTCCGTCTCGGTGGCGCACCGACCTTCACGACGACAACGACGCCGGAGAGCTCGACCAGCCGCTCTTGAGCCTCTCGCGATCGAAGTCCGAATCGGCGTTCCCGATCTCGGCCTTCATCCAGTTGATGCGGCCCTTGATCGCGGCCCGCGCGTGGATAGATGCCCAGCGCGAGCAATTGCGAGCGGCTATTGACGCAGACCCCCAGATCCGAGCCCTACGCGAGACGGTGTCGGACGACCATATCGAATTGACCAACGGCCGTCGCTAGGCAATGGCGAGAGGCGGACTCGAACCCCCGACACCTCGATTTTTAGCTTGATCTGATGATGGCGAAAACTGCTGATTTGCAGGGCCTTTGCTAGACGAGACGCCCCCAGACATACCGTTGGTTCCTGGGGATTCCCGGAGGTTTGGGCTGGGGCAACCCAAATCCAGAGCACGTGTAGCCCCCTCAGCGCCCGGTCTGACCACAACGAAGACTCCGCCCTACCCGCCATTTCTGAGGGTTCGACCATCCAGCACCTGCCACTCCCCAAGCCTGTTGGCCATCAACCTGCACGGACCGTGAGTGGCGGCATCCTCAAGGCCCTCGATAACGCGTGAACTGACGCTTGGTAGGTGCCCAGCGACGAAGGGCGACTCCGGGGACGGCCTTGAGCCATCCTGTGTTTGGCAGAGACTTCGAGGCCAGGGCTTGCCTGGCGGAGGGAGAAGTCTCGACTTATGACACACGCGAGGAAGTATTCTAGGAGTTGCTGAGATCGCGGTGCCCGTCGGGTGTTCGAGTCGGATCGTCCAGTCGCGCATGTCGCGAGGACCTCGGCATCGAGAGCGAGACGCTGCGCAAACACGTGCGGCAGACCGAAGCTGATGGGGGTCGACGCAAAGACGTTCTGAGCAGCCAGGAGCGTGGGGAGATAAAAGCGTTGCGCAGGGGTCGCCAGAAGCGGAGTCCTCATACCTAGAGCGGCGACGTCGAGTGTGCAGGATCACATGATTGAGCATCCGGCGCGGTTTCGTAGGCTAAAGACCGCGACCTTCGTACCCCTGATCGCTACTTCTTGATCGACAACGCAAAGCGACAGTCGAGCAGGCCGATGCCGGCATCCGCAAGCGAGTCCTCAAACTACTGAGAAAATAGACGGCTTCGAGGCGTAGCGCTACGTCGCCGCCCAATTGGCGCTAGATGACCGCTCGGCTGCACCCACGACTATGCTGCGTGGCACGGCCAGCCGGACCCGTTGAAGTGTTGCCGCGCGGGGCAGCAAAACCCGAGCAGGACATAGCATAACGTCTATAGCGTGCGGACCTTCACCTGTGTGCTTGTCGCCGACCTGTATTCGTGGCCGTGAACCAGGGCGCGAAGCGCTGTCCGACGGTGACGCAGAAGCCGTGGCACCTTGAAATGGACAGTCGAACTTGCGCCACTCGTCGTGCCTGTACCGATCGTCCGCCATCCGCCAGGCCCCGCGAGCTGTAGTTCGACGGTTAGCACGCCCCCGGGTGGGTTCCCGCCTTCAAGATTACGGACGCTGACGGTCATTGCTCCGCTTAGACGAACAACAGACACCCGCGGCAAGAAGGCATGGACCGCGTGGAGGACGTATACGGCAAAGCTATACGGCCCTGGGCCGTTAGTGCCCTCGCAGCTGGCGTTGTGGATGATGAGCGGCATTGACCCACCTACCGTGCTGTCGGTATATCTCAGTTCATTCTTGTTATTGCTATTTAGGCCCTGCTGAACCAAAGGTGCAGTTTTTCCCAAATTGAAGTCTGTCGTTCCAATTGGGAAAAGTTCGAGTTTAGTTTGAGGCTGTTGCGCTTCCCAGTCTATATCCAGTTCGTCGCCAACGACTAGACTTAACGCCCAATACGATTCATTTTCCTTGCGTTTCCCTTCCTCACAGTTTCCGTTTTCCCAAAGCCGTCCATTCGTCGTGTTACCGAACTCTTGCTGGCCAAACGCAACTGCCTGCGCGGTCGCAATAGATGTTCCTTCACCCTGGGCTGGCGACACAACGATCAGCGGCACTAGGGTGATAGCTGCAGCAAGCATCCGGCGCATGACAGTCAACCTCCAGCGAAGACGTAACAATGGGAGGGTGCAGCCTATAGGATTGGAACCTGTCGCTCTGGCCTGATGCCGCGGGAGATCGCCTTCATGGACTCGAGCGGGCTGCATATGACGCTCGGTCTGCGCGGGCAGCACGGGTGCGAGTTCCTGCTGATCCAAGGCCGGCGCAGGTGCGACTCTTTGAGATCTACGGTCTACTCTACCGCTGCCTTTCCAGGTCAACCCTGGCGCCGGTCCAAGGGCGGAGCTGCCGAGCGGGCGGCAGCTCGGTCCCTCGCCCCAGCACGCACCAGACAACTCACCTGAGTACCCAGCCCACAGCTTGACCCATCAAGCGACGCAGACCTACCCTGAGCCGCCCATGAGCCAAGCGCCCATCCCGGGCGCACGACCCAGGAGGTTGTCATCCATGCCCGACGCACAGCCCAACCGCACTCCGGCCGAGGAAGAGGTCTACGACGATTGGGCGATCCTCGAACCGCTCCTCGACCCCAACGAACAGCGCCCGCTCTCCGTCGACGAGCTCATCCGCGAGCGCGGCGACACGGTCGCCGCCATCGACGCAATCGGCCGACTGCAGCGAGCCGGGCTGATCCACCGCGTCGCGGACGACTTCATCTTCGCCACCCGCGCCGCGATTCGCTTCCAGCAGATCCGGCAGTAGCGCAGGACAGGCCGCACAGCGGCACTTGTGCGAGGTGAGCCACGCCCGCGGTCTCCGCCGCGGCCTCTAAGTCAGTGCGGTCTGACTCATCGGGCTTCGGTGGTCAGTCCCTACGCACTATCACTTGCGGTGGGAATGCAGCTGATCTTTCCATCGTTCTCGAGGATCGCCCACTGGATATCGCCGATCGCGGCGATCTGTGCTTGGCGGGCCTCCTCTTGGATGTCCGCGAGCGTGATGCGCTCGCGGCGCATATTGCGCTCGATCGGTCGGCCGTCCTGTACAAGCACGATTGGCTCCCCCTCGGTAATCAAACGTGCGCGGGGAGAGCGAAAGGAGATCCAGCTGACCGCTACCGAGAGCAGCGCGATCGTCGAGATCACAGTCAGGGTGCCCGTCACCGACTGGTCGCTCTGCGTGATGCCCTGCTGGACAAGATCGCCCAAAACCACGAGCAGGATGAAATCGAACGGCTCGAGATCTGATAGCTGGCGACGGCCGACGATGCGGGTCACCAGGAAGATGAAGAAGAAAACGACGGTGGCGCGGATTACGAGGTCCATGAGCTAAGGGAAGATCGTCAGCGAGCGACGGATGCTCACGAGCGGGGTTTCGCCGTCATCGATCTCGACATTCTCGCGACGCTTGCCGACGTTCGTCGGGTTGACTTGGAAATAGATCCAGCTGGTCAACGATTCGCCCGGTTCGAGCTTGCCGTATGACAGCACCACTCGTCCGTCCTTCGAGCGCGCTTCGCTCGGTTCGGGCTCGATCGAGTTGACGCTCATCGATTCCCACCAGCCTTCATCGAAGACGATTTCGGGCTTCTTGATCTCGCGGTGGGCCACCACCCTGACCTTCACCTGGAAGATCAGTCCGCTGCGCAGCCGGGTCGGCGCCGTCACGCTCAGGCTCGCGGCGCCTCCATCGGCCGAGCTCGTGCTCGGCTTCTGGCCGAACACGCCAAGCAATGCCAAGACCGGCAACACCGCGATCGCGCACAACAACAGTCTGCGGTAATAGGGATGGTGCCGGCGGCCAGCCAGATCACGGCTGCGCTCCAGTACGACGCCCTCGGGAACTTCTGCCATCCAATGTTATTCGGGGCACAACAGGATGACCCTTCCGGCGCTCTCCCATCGACTCCTCGCTCGAGGATTCACGCGTTTGAGGGGCGGTGCGGAGCAGGCAGCCCGCCGGCTCAATGAAGTTTGCGTTGGACCGTTTCTTGGGGGCAGGGATGACGGGAAACACAGGCTTTGCGGAACGGGCACAGCTGAGGCTGATCGGATCTTAGCCGTGCCGCCGATCACGGGTCGACAATCGGAAGGGCATCGATAACGCCCGCGATCTCGAAGAGGCGCAGCACCTGCGCATTGCCCGGCACCACGAAAAAGTCATGCCCGTGCTCGCGGCATAGCTGCTGGGCATGGAGTACTACCTGCAAGCCGCTTGAGTCCATGAATGTCAGTCGGCTCAGATCGAGTGAGATACCTTTGACACCGTCGCCGCATAGCCGCGTGATCATGGTTTCGAGACCCGGGGCCTCCGCGAGGTCCAGCTCGCCGCTTAGAGCCAGCATGTGGTGACCGTCGCACACACTGTCTTGGACTTCGAACTGGGGCAGAACCCGCTGCGGCGCCGAGTTTCCGTCGGCATGTTCTCTCGAGATGGCCATGTCGCATCCCCTCACGTCGTGGGCATGTGAGGCAGTCCAAACCGGCACCCGTGTTGCCGTGAGTCCTACCGTTGAAGCACCGCCCCCCAAGCTCTTTGGGCTTCCGGAGGCCAGCCGATCCTAGCAATCCGGCGTCGCGGGAGCAAGAGCCGGGCACCTCGTCGCCACAGGCAGTCGACCGGGGCTCGCGCTCCATCGCAAATGTCTGTGTTGGCAGCGTGAACCACACCATCTTGCCGTTCGGCGATGGGACCGTTCCCCAGGTGTCTGAGAGCTCTTGAACGATGCGCAGTCCTCGCCCGGATCGCTCGTGTGGCGCGGGTGACCGCAGCGTGGGCTGACCTTGCCCGCTGTCGCTCACCTCGATCCGGATATCGCATGGCGAGCAGTGGATCGCGAGCTCGAAGTCACTGTGTGCGTGCCTCACGGAGTTGGTCGCGAGCTCGGAGGTCATGAGCTCGGCGGCTTCCACCGTCTCGCGCGCATGCTCGCGCAAGACATCCCTGACGAATCGACGGGCGGCGCTGACGGACTTGGCCTCACAGCGAAATCGACGCGAGCGGGTCACGGTTCGATCACGAGCACACTGGAGAGACCTGTGGTCTCAAGGACGCGCCGGATGATTGGGGAGGGGCTGCGTACAGACACACTGTCCACTTGCGTTGCAGTGTTGATCAGCACCGCGATCCCGGCGCTGTCCATGAATCGCAGGCCGGTGAGATCGAAGATCAGCCGCTGAGGGTGCTGCGCTGTGATCGCCACCATTCTCTCCTGCAGCGACGCTGCGTTTGAACTGTCGAGCTCCCCAGCGAGGATCACGATCTGCACACCCGTCGGGTCGAGGTGCGTGTCGATCTCAACGATCGTTGCGAGCTCGTCGTCTAGCTCTGCCATCGGATACCCACTATCGCCGTATCGTCGCGGTGCTCCTCGGATGTGAGGTCGTGTGCGAGCTTTGCCATCAAATCCTCAAGGGAAAGCCCTTGGCTAGTGGCCGCATCTCGCAGCCGGTCCAAACCGGTGTCTAGTATCTCCCCGCGCCGCTCTACCAAACCATCAGTGAACGCTATCAACGTCGAATTGGGTCCGACGGACACGGTCGCCTCGTGATAGGGCGACTCCCGTATCACGCCGATCGGCACGTTCACGTCGAGCTGGACAAACCGTCCCTCAGAATCCGCGCCGTCGATCAGCAGCGGAGCGATGTGGCCGGCGCTGGCCACAGTCAGCCGATGAGCCCCCACGTCGACCAACATGCAGAGCATCGTCGCAAAATAATCGTGAGGTGCGCTGTTGACGAAGTCCGCGAGCTTGGCGAGCACCGAGGACGGACTGTGATCCTGTGCCGCGTACGCGAGCGCCGCGTGGCGCAGCGAGGCCATCGTGGTCGCAGCCCTGAGCCCATGCCCTGAGACATCCCCGATCATGGCCAGCACCTGGCCCTCCCCGGCCGCGACGATGTCATACCAGTCGCCACCCACGTCGATACCCGAAGCGGCCGGGACGTAGCGTGCGCCGACCTGCAGTCCAGCGAACTCAGGGAGCGCTTCAGGCAGCAACGCGTGCTGGAGGGTTTGGGCGATGCTGCGCTGCTCGGTATACATCTCGCGGTTCTCTTCAGCTACCCGGTCGAGGACGCCGACGAGCTGCTCGGCATAGAGGCGGCGCCGCGTCAAGCGATCGGTCATCAGCGCCGCGGTCAGCGTGATCAGAACGCCAGCGATACCGATGATCCAGGGAAGGCTCTGAAAGAACGCGCCGCCGAGCGACCCGTTTGGGGTGACTACCACCGTAAATGCGTTGTCGCCGAATGGCACGACATCTGACGCTTGGCGACCCCTGACCGGGAAACGTCGCATATTCGTGACCAGCAGCTCGTCATAACGATGCGAATGCCCCAGATAGAGCGCGTAGTTGAGGTCCGAGAACGCGGAGTCACTCGAGAGCCTTGATCGTCTGTCCTTGGGAAGCGGGCTTTCCGCATACACGGCGAAGCCACGCTTGAGGCCCGGCGTGCTGTACTCGTAGCCAAGGCTCGCGTTGGCGGTACCCAGGACCCCGGTTACGTCCAGCAGCTTGGTGTGCACGGCCCGCGTAAACAGCGCGCGAGCCCGCTGCTGCGACGAAGCCAATGCCGGAGGGCGGCCCACCACCAGGGACGGCGCCAGGGTAGAAGTGCCCAGGGGCCACAGCGATGCCGAGGTGAATTGGCGTCGTGGACCGACATACGAAGACATGAACGCACGGAATCTCTGAGGGTCCCCGCCGGTCGCGTCAGCCAGCTCGGCGGCCGACGCCAGCGGCGTCTGGATCGACGGGACCGCCGCCGTCAAGACCAACCCTAGCTCGCGAGCACGCAGCCCCAAGAGCCGGTTCTCGTTGCGGTCATACAGCCCCAAAGACGTCAACGCCAGTGCCGCGGTCACCGCCAATCCCACCAGCAACGCGAGAGCGGCCGCCCGCGATGGCCGCCACCGGCCCACAGGGATCGACAGCTCAGCGGGAGATGTAGCGTCCTGCTCCAGACCCTCCCCCACCCCGTAGCGGGAGCCGGTCCTCATCGCTGAAACGGCACCACTACTCATCCCAAGCGTCTCCCCGAGCCCATAGCCGTCACCAAGCTTATGCGACGCCCTGACCGAGCGGCGATCCGGTTGTGCCGTCAGTCGATCACGACGCGCCTGGAGTCAGCGTGCCTCCTCGCCGGGATTGTCCGCTTGCATAGGAGGGTAGCTACCTCTAATGAGAGAATCATGCCGGGTCGAAAACGGTCGCGAGGAGGACGTTCATGAGCAAACGCGAGAAGCAGCTGAGTAAGAGTCTGCGCGCCCGTGGGGTGCGTAAGGGACTCGCGCAGAAAGTAGCCCGCGCGACGGATGGAGGTGGCAGTCCGAAGATCGCCCGGCGCGCAATGGCGGATCTAGCGTCAGTAGTCGCCGAGATCCAGGATCGCCTTCAGCAGGGGCCCCAAAAGCGTAGCGTCGCTGCCAAGAAGGCCGCGAAGACCCGGAAGCGAAAGGCGCGTCGACGCAGCAAGGCTGCGAAGCGCGCGGCGCGTACGCGCGCCAGAGGCTAATCCACCTACTGGCTGGGCTTCGTCATAGACACCTCGGCCACCACCTCCCGACCGAAGCGCATAGTGCTGCGAACGTGGATTGAGTCTTGCATCTACGGGGTAGATCTGCTGCGAGTACGGGATCGATCGAAGGAGAAGGAGGCCTTGAGGTGAGAATCGGCTACTTCCTGTCCAGCGAGGAGTTTGGCCCCCGCGAGCTGGTCAGGCAGGCTCGCTTGGCGGAACAGGCTGGCTTCGACGGGCTGTGGATCTCCGACCACTTCCACCCTTGGAACGATGAGCAGGGCCATAGTGGTTTCGTGTGGTCGACGATCGGCGCGATCGCCCAAGCCACCTCGCGGATGAAGCTCACGACCGCGGTGACCTGTCCGACCGTGCGCATCCATCCCGCGATCATTGCCCAGGCAGCCGCCACCTCAGCGGTGTTGCTGGAGGGTCGCTTCGCGCTGGGCCTCGGCAGCGGAGAGGCGCTCAACGAGCACATCTTCGGTGATCGCTGGCCAGCGGTCGACGCCCGCCTTGCGATGCTCGAGGAGGCCGTCGAGGTGATCCGTGCCCTGTGGCAGGGGGGCATGCAGAGCCACCGTGGGCGCCACTACCAGGTGGAGAACGCCCGCATTTACGATCTACCCGAGCAGCTGCCGCCGATCCTGATCTCCGGGTTCGGCTCGAAGTCCACGAGTCTCGCGGCACGCATCGGCGACGGCTACTGCACTGTCGGCCCCGACGCCGAAGCCGTCGAGTCGTTCCGCGGCCAGGCAGGCGCGGGGAAGCTTGTCGCGGGTGGCATGAAGGCATGTGTAGCCGAGACCGAGCAAGAGGCGCGTGAGACGGTGCACCGGCTGTGGTCCAACGAGGCGCTGCCCGGCGAGCTGGCGCAGATCCTGCCGACGCCCGCGCACTTCGAACAAGCCTCTGAGCTGGTCTCTGCCGAGCAGGCAAGCGAAGACGTGCCCTGCGGGCCGGATCCCGAGCGCCAGCTCGAAGCGATCCAGGAGTATGCGGATGCCGGCTTCGACGAGCTCTACGTCCAACAGATCGGCGATGAGCAGGAGCGCTTCTTCGAGCTCTACGCAAACGAGATCCTGCCCCGCTTCAGCGACAGCGATCCACAGCAGGACGTAGCCCTCGGCGAGGGCGCACGAGCATGAGCACCCGGACAGCCGGTCCCAGCGTCCCGCAGCTCTATGAGCGCACCCGCCAACTGATAGCGACCGCCCGCACCCAGAGCGTGGAGACCAGCGTCAAACGCGAACGGGTGATCCGCGAGCTGCGCTTCGCCGCCCAGCGCCGCGGGGGCGCCGGGACCCCCTCGCCAGGTCACCGGCAGATCGCCGCCCGCTGAGCGCGTCTACTCCAGCCCGCGTATGAGCGTCGCAATCCTCGATATCGATGGGACGCTGGTAGACACCAACTACCAGCACACCCTCGCCTGGTATCGGGCGTTCTGCGAGCACGACATCGTGCTGCCGGTGTGGAGGATTCACCGCCACATCGGTATGGGTGGCGATCAGCTCGTGCCAGCCCTCACGAGTGTGCAGGTGGAGCGCGAACGCGGCGATGACATTCGTGATGCGGAGAGTCGCTGCTACGGCCAGCTGATCGGCGAAGTACGCCCGATGAGGGACGCCAGGCGTCTGATCGAGGATCTTCACGCGCGCGGGCACAGGGTGCTGCTTGCGAGTTCCGCAAAGCAGCAGGAGCTCGATCATTATCTGGAGCTGCTCCATGCTCGCGAGCTGGTGGATGGGTGGACGAGCTCCGCAGATGTGCAAGCGACCAAGCCCGCCCCCGACATCGTGCAAGTCGCGTTGGATCGCGCCAGCGCTGTAGCGGATGAGGCCATGATGATCGGCGATTCGCCGTGGGACGCCGAGGCGGCCACACGAGCCGGCGTGAGCACGATTGCGGTGATGACCGGCGGGTTCTCGGAGGAAGAGCTCGAGGATGCCGGTGCGAGCGCGGTCTATCAGTCGGTTGCCGAGCTGCGCAAGGACCTGGACGAGACATTCCTGCGCTAGAGACGCGACGCTGAGCTCTCCGGGCTTGCCTCCGGAGGGCTGAGGAGATCCCCGTCGGGCGTGGCCTCGAACCCGCCGCGGGAGTTGCGCTGCACGACCGTGCCGCTCCAGCCGCGCAGCGGGTACGAGCGCTCCCGTCCGAGCTGCTCGCAAACCCGTTTGGTGAGCACGAATACGAGAACCGGGACGAGCAGGAAGGCGCCGCGAAAGAACCACACGGCGCCTTCGTAGCCGAACCCGAACTGAAAGAACAGGCGATCCGCTGAGCCAGCGGCGAACACGACCGTCACGGCGCTGAGGACCGCCGCCGCAAGTGCGCTGCGCCGCGGGTTATCGCGCGGACGCTCGAGCAGATCGTGGCGACGGTAGTCCCTGCTGATGAAACGTCGGTCAAGCCACGGCAGCGCATACAAAAGACCGAACAGGAGGCCGGGGAACAGCACCCCGCCGAAGAACGGGTTGGGCACGAGCGTGTGGCCGAAGGCGTGGATCTCAAGGTTCGGCATCAGCCGCAGCGCCCCGATCAGCCAACCCAGATACCAGTCCGGCTGCGCGCCGTTGGTGCCGATGTAGGGGTGGTAGGGACCCCACAGCCACACCGGGTTGATCTGGATCAGACCGCCCATCAGCACCAGCACCGCGGCCACCGCCGCGAACAAGCCGAGCGAGCGCAGCGCATAGCCTGGCCACATCGGTGTACCCACCACGTTGTCCTCGCGGCGGCCGGGGCCGGGGAACTGCGAGTGGCGCTGGCGCATGATGATCGCCAGGTGCACAGCGATCAACCCGCCGATGATCGCCGGCAGCAGAAACACGTGTGCGATGAACAGCCGCGACTCGAACGCGGTCGACCCAGGGAAGCGCCCGCCCCACAGCGCGGTGGCGAACGGCCCACCGATCAACGGCAGCGACATCGCTACCCCCCACGCGATCGCCAGGCCCATGCCGGAAAGCAGATCGTCGGGCAGCGAATAGCCGGCGAACCCCTCGAGGATCGCAAGCGCCAGCAGCGTGACGCCGATGAAGTAGTTGATGTCGCGGGGCTTGCGAAACGCGCCGGTGAACACGATCCGTAGCAGATGAAGGGTGATCGCAGCGACGAACACGAGCGCTGCCCAATGGTGGATCTGGCGTGCGAGCAGCCCACCGGACACGTTGAAGGAGATGTGCAGCGTGGAGGCGTAGGCGCCGGAGACGCTCTGGCCCTGCAGCGCCTGGTAGCTGCCGTGGTAGAGGACCGGCGTGGTGTCGGGGTCGAAGAACAGCGCGAGGAACGTGCCGGTGAGAATCAGCACGATGAACGAGTACAGCGCGATCTCGCCGAGTAGGAAGCTCCAGTCGTCGGGGAACACGTAGTCCATCAGGAAGCGCAGGCCCCGCGCGGCGCCGAGGCGCTCATCGACGAACGTAACCGGGTCCTTGGCATGCTGGTGGGCACCGCTCACGACGGGTCTCCCCACCAAGAGGGGCCGACCGGCCCGGACATCGGCCCGGCCGCGCGCAGCACACCGGCGGCATCGATCTTCAAAGGCAGCTGCGGCAGCGGGCGGCCCGCGGGACCAAACTCGACGCTGCCACCGTCGAGCACGTCGAACGTCGAGTAATGGCACGGGCACACCAGCGCCGGCCCCTTCGACTCGGTGGACGGACTCAACGGGTCGCGGAACAGCGAGATCGCGCAGGCGGCGTGCGTGCATATCTTCGAGTAGGCGAGGATGCCCTCCGGCGCCCAGCCGGCCCGCTCTGGGGGGAGCTTCAAGGTCATGGGGTCAACGCGCACGACCACGACCGGGGAGCCCAGGTCCTCCTCGTCGGCGTGCTGTGGGAACGCCGTCAGGAAGCTGCGTTCGATGACGTCCGTGGCGAGGATCGGGTTGCCCTGCTCGTCCACCAGGGCGCGCCCTGTGCGCCAAGGGGTGCGGCGTAGCTGCTCCTCCAGGCCGGGACCGAGCGCGACGACTGGGATCACGACCGCGGCTGTCAAGCCCGCTCCTGCGGCTCCCGCGGCGCCGGTGAGCAGCCGCCGGCGCGTGACGCCCTCCATGCCCGCCGCTGCCTGCTCGCGCACCTGCTGCGTCATCTCGGGGTCGGCGAGCTGGGGGCGTTGCTCGACCTTCGTCTCCTGCGGCACAAGCCAGCGTCCCGCGAGCACCAGCGCCGCCGCCAGCAGCGCGAGCGTGACCCCAAGCGCGAGGCCGAGCAGCTGCGTGTTCGGGTGAAGCGTAAACAGCGCGACGAACACCACAGCCGCAATCGGAATGAGCAAAAGCAGCAGCGCCACCAAACGCTCAGCCCACGCGGGCGCGCCGGTATGACGCTCGGAGGGATCTCTGGCGGTAGCCGTGGGGTGGCGCCGCAAGCCGCCGGTGCGCCACATGACGAACATCACGATCGCCTTCCAGATGCGGCTCATCTGTCGCCGCCCATCTGTCGAGGGCTCCCGGCGTCCTCACGGGTACGCTCTCCGAGTAGCCGCGCGATCAGCAGCAGCGCCGCGGCAGCCAACAGCCAAGCGACCATCCCCTCGGGGATCGGGCCGATTCGACCGATTCCCCAGCCACCGAGATTGTCGGGGTGCTGGATGCTCTGGATGTAGCGGGCGAGCGAGTCCACCTCGGCTGTAGAGAGCTCGCCTTCGCTGAAGCGCGGCATCACATAGGGGCCGATCCTGATCGCCTCGCCGATCTGTGTCGGTGTCGCCTGGTTCAGCGACGGCACGATCGCACCGGTCACGATCCCGCCCTGTCCCTGGATCGTGTGGCAGCCGGCGCAGTCAAGGCCGAAAAGCCGCTGGCCTTCCGCCAGCGACCCCTGCCTGGGGTGCACGACGGAGATTTCCGGGCCGCCGAAGGACGCGACGTAGGCGATCAGCGCCTTGATCTTGCTCTGCGGGAACGCCGGAGAGGTGCGCAGCGGCTGGACGCGGCTGGAGGGCAGCGGCATCCGCCCGGTCTCCAGATAGAAATCAGCTGCCAGCGCTCCGACGCCACGCAGGCTGGGGGCGCGGCCACGAATGCCCTGCGCGGCGATGCCGTGGCAGGCCGCGCACGAGGACTCAAACAACGACTGCCCCTGCGCCACCAGCGAGGAAGGCATCGCGGGCTTCCCGAGCGTGGTGGCGCTCGCGTCCCAGTGGGCCGCGAAGTCGACGAGCGCGAGTGCTCCGCACACCACCGCTACCGCGGTCATCAGCCGGCGCCTCATATGCGCGCCAGTTCCCTCGGCCCTTCTCCGTCAGGAGCGGATAGGTAGGCGTCGCGGCGTTGCTGGCGACGCTCCTCAGCGATCATCGCCTGCATCGCAATAACGATCGCCAGGGCGCCCATCGCGAGGCCGCCCGCGACGAGCATGATCATCCCCGCGGCGCGCTGGTCTGAGAGCGCCGAGGTGTGAAGCGCCCGCGCGGGCGCCAGATAGAGCGGGTAGCGAACGTGGGTGTCGAACAGGAACACCCCCGCCGGCACGGACATGACGACCATCGCGGCCATCAGCCAGAAGAACCGTGCGATCGCGCCCGGCGGATGCGGGATGGGGTCAGCCGCCAGCAGCGGCAGCAGAAACAGCGTGCCCGACCAGAAGTAGGCGGCGTGCTCGCAGGCGTGGATCGTCTGGTTTCGCAGCGCCGCTTCATACAGGTCCGTCATGTGGGTGCCGAGCACAACGAGCATGAACAGTGCGAACCCGCACGCTGGCCGTGTCAGAAGTCGCACCCACCGCTCGCGGAGCAGGCGAGCGATCGCGTGCCGGCCGGCGGGTGGGCACGCGCTCAACGCCAGCCTCACCGGCGCGCCCCACAGGATCAGGGCAGGCGCGGCGAGGATCAGCAGTAGATGCTCGACGACATGGATCGAGAGCAGCTCGTCGGCGTACTGGTCGATGCCCGTCGTCAATGCGAGCAGCAACACCAGCAGGCCGCTGGTGAACGACACCAGCCTCCAGACGGGCCAGCGTCTGCGTGAGCGGACCATGCCCCACACGTACAGCGCCGCCGCCGCACAGCAGAAGCCGAGTAGCACCGGGTCCAGTGTCCATGTGCCGAGCAGCCGCGCGAGGGTCGGTGGCTGGGTGCTCACCGCGATGCCTCTCTGCGCAGCGAGCGCGTGCGCGCGCGCTGCTCGCGCACGACGCCTCCGAGGCCGAGTGCGGTGATGGCGGCGCCGATCAGGATCAGCCACAGGCCGAAGCCCGCGCCGAGTAGCGCCAGCGACAACCCGACCACCAGCGTGACCGTGGCCAGCGAGCTATCGGTGAGCGGCCGCGGCCGCTCGATCTGCCCCCGCCGCGCATCCAGCGCCCACAGCATCAGGCCCGCGGTCATGCACACCGCGCTGGCGAGAGCGGGGATCGAGAACTGGATCAGTTTTGGCGCAAACACTGCCTGCAGGGCGGTCAGCGCGCCCAGCCACAGGCCCCACCCGATGAGCACGATCGCGGCTCGTCTCATCTGCTCACCTGGCCCGTTTCGCGCAGGTCCAGCAGCGGTGCGTAGGAGCGGATCGGCGGCAGCGCATGGAAGTTGTGGCGCGGCGGCGGGGAGCTGGTGGCCCACTCCAGCGTGTGCGCCCCCCACGGGTCATCGCCAGCTGGGCGTCGCCTGCGCAATGAGATGAGCATGTTAAGCATGAACACGATCACCGACAACGCGATCACCACCGACCCCCCGGTCTCGAGGATGTTCAGACCCTGCCAGCCCGTCGAGGCGGGGTAGCGCGCGATCCGGCGCGTCATGCCCTCCGCGCCGAGAATGAACATCGGGAAGAACGTGAGGTTTGTCCCGATCACCATCAGCACGAAGTGCAGCTTCCCCAGGCGCTCGCGCAGCATCACGCCCGTGATCTTCGGAAACCAGTAGTAGATGCCGGCGAACAGCCCGAAAGCGCTGCCCGCGAAGATCGTGTAGTGAAAATGCGCGACCACGAAATAGGACATGTTCAGCCCATAGTCCAACGGGGGGGAGGCCAGGATCACCCCTGTCAACCCGCCGATGAGGAATTGCACGAGGAATCCGAGCGCAAACAGGAAGGCGGTGGTGAAACGCAGACTGCCGCGCCAAATCGTTGCGAGGAAGTCGAAATACTCTACGCCTGCCGGGACGATCAGAGCGGTGGACGTCAGCGCGAAATACTTGTTCGAGAGCACCCCGAAGGTAAACATGTGGTGCGCCCATACCGTCATCGAGAGCCCTGCGAACGCGAGCAGCGCCACTACGAACGCCGAGTAGCCAAAGAACCGTCTGGAGGAGAACGTGGCGAGCACTTCGCCGACCATTCCTACGAACGGAAAGAACATCACGTACACGACCGGGTGCCCGTAGAACCAGAACAGCGCCTGGTAGTCCACGGCGCCAGCGCCGCCGACCAGCACGCCGCCGAAGTGTCGCTGCGCCCACAGCAACCCCAGCGCGAGCAGCAGCGCAGGGAACCCGAACACCACCATCAGACAGGTCACGACCATCGTCCAGGTGAACACCGGCATCCGCATCAGCGTCATGCCAGGCGCGCGGGCGCGCAGCGCCGTCAACAGGATGCACCCTGCCCACAAGATCTGTCCGAGGGTCGCCAGCATCACCCCGAAGATCCACAGTTCCATGCCGCTGCCGGGGGAGTGGATGGATTCCGAGAGCGGGTCGAACCCTCCCCAAGACGCGCTCGCCGCACCACCGCTGGTGAGGAATCCGGACCACATCAGGACGCCCCCGCAGACATACATCCACAAGCCGGCGAGCACGACCCGTGGCCCCGCGATCTCCGCCGCTCCGACCTGCAGCGGCACGAAGTAGATGCCCACCGCGAGCGCCACTGGGACGATCACGAGGTAGACCATCGTCGAGCCGTGCATCGTGAACAGCTCGTTGTAGGTCTGCTGTGAGACCACGCCGCCGTCAGCGGCAAGCTGGCTTCGCATCAACAGCGCCAGCAGCCCACCGGCGAGAAAGAACAGGAACGCGGTCGCGCACGCCGTACCGGCGATCCGCTTGTGGTCCGTGGAGGCGAGCGTGCTCGAGGCGACACGGGTTGGCAGCGCGACGGTGCTCACGAGATGCTGACCCCGCGTGCGTGTTCCCGTGTCAACCATGCGCGGAAGCGCTGGGGGCTCACCGCCCGCACCGCGAAGTGCATCTCACTGTGGTTCACACCACACAGCACCGAGCACTCCCCGCCGTAGTAGCCGGGCCGCTGAAAAAGTAGATCGAAGCGTGTCGTGTAGCCCGGCACGAACTGACGCTGGTAGTGCAGTTCGGGTACCCAGAAGCCGTGGATCACATCTTCGGAGGTGCCGCTGATTTCGATCTCGGTCCCGATCGGCACATACGCCGGCGCGGGATGCCAGGTGTCGATATCGATGACGCTCACGCCATTCGAATAGATGAAGCGCCAGCTCCACTGCGCGGCGATGACCTTCAGGCGTAGCCCCGGATCGGCGACCACACGGTCGATCGGGGTCTCCGCAGTAAAGGTCACCCACACCAGAAACCCGGCCACGCACGCCAGCACACATGCATACACGACCTCCAGCAAAAGCGCCTGCGAGCCTCCCCCCGGCGTGGTGCGCCGCGCGCCGCGCACCAGCAGCACCAGCAGCGTCCCGACGACCAGCACGAACACACCAACCGCGATCGGCAGATAGATGCCCTGCACATGCTCGTAGGCGTGAAGCGTGTTTCCCATCAGCGCTCGTAGCGCTCCGCCTCGTCCTCGCGCAACGTCAGCCCCATACCTGCAACCGTAGGATCAGGGCACAGGAACCCGTCACGCACTGGCAGCGCCCCCTCGAACAAAAGCTCCTCGATACGAGCGTGATCGTGGAAATACTCCACGTGCTCCAGCGGCTCGATCGCCGCGCATACGTGCGCGTGGATGGCTGGGCTGGTGTGCGCCGACAGGCGCATTCCCTGGGCCGCGCACAGTGCGGCGACCTGCAACATCTGGGTGATCCCGCCGCAGCGCGTCACATCCGCCTGCAGCACGTCGACCGCGCCGGCGTCCAGCATCCGGCGAAAGTAGAAGAGGTCATAGCCATACTCGCCGGCCGTGACGTCCATTTCCGCCGGGGCCCGGTCGCGCAACAGCCGCAGCCCCTCCAGGTCATCGGAGGACACCGGCTCCTCAAACCACGCCACGCCCGACTCGCTGACGAACGTCTCGGCCAGCCGCAGCGCCTGCTTGCGGCTGTAAGCCCCGTTGGCATCGACAAATAGGCCGGCGTCCTCGCCGATCACCTCGCGGGCATGACGAACCCGTTGCGGATCTCTGTCCGGTTCGGAGCCGACCTTCATCTTCACCGCCTTGATGCCCTGCTCGATCCAGCCAGCGAGCTGGCGCTCCATCTGCGCAGGCGTGTAAGAGGTAAAACCACCGCTGCCATACACGGGCACGGTCTCGCGAACGCGGCCCAGCAGGCTGGACAACGGCATGTCCAGCAGGCGTGCCTTCAAGTCCCACAAAGCGATGTCGACGGCCGAGATCGCACTCGAAGCGACCCCCGGGTAGCCGATATTGCGCACCGCGCTGCGCATCCGCTGCCACGCCGCCGGCGGAGAAAGCGCATCCATGCCAACGACCGCCTCGCGCAGCAACTCCTGCACGAGAGCTGCGGCGGCGCCCGCAGCGTAGCTGAACCCAAGCCCCGTCTGCCCGGCCGCGCTTACCTCCACGACGGCGAGTGTCGTCGAGCTCCATTTGAGGGTGCCGTCCGCCTCGGGGGCGTCGGTGGGCACAGCGAACGCGCGTGCGCGCACGCCCTCCACTGGGACAGCGGGCGCAGGAGAGAGACGCATCGGTCGCGTGAGTGCCTCGATGTCGCCTCCGGGGCCCCCTGCAGCCATTTTCCTGCCTCTATTGCGTGCCGACGAAACGAGCCTTCTGCTCGCTATCCACCTCGACGTGGGTGGGGCGCGTCTGCTGCGAGTCCGTTGACCCCTCGACCTTGTCGCCCTCCGGGTCAAGCTGCTTATGCCGCAACCGAGCCGCGACCAGATACACGCCCCCGCCCAGCACTCCCGCCACGATCAGCACGATCACCAGAAGGAAAAAAGCTCCGACTTCCATGCTCTCTCAATACCCAAACGGGGGCCATGCAAACCTCCCTGAGTTCGCCGCATCCAGCCCTCAGGCTCAGAGCCCTTCTCCACGACTAGCTCGCCTTCAAGGATTGGCCGGAGACCGTGGCGGCGCCCTGGCTCAGCGCGAGCGCCGCCTCGATATGGGAAAGATGGGTGAGCGTCTGCGGGTAGTTACCGAGCAGCTCGCCACTGTCGGGATCGACCTGCTCGGAGAACAGGCCACGCGGACTCGCGGCGCTCATCGCGCGATCGAACACCTCGCGCGCATCCTGCAGCGCATCCTGGTGGGCGTAGCACTCCGCCAGCCAGAACGAGCACGCCAAGAAAGCGCCCTCTTTGCCCACCAGCCCGTCATCACGCCGGTAGCGGCGCACGAAGCCCTCGGCGCCGAGCTCCTCATGGATCGCCCGCGCAGTGCTGACCATTCGCTCATCCTCAAAGGCCACGAACCCCACCCTTGGGAGCAACAGCAGCGCCGCGTCGAGCTCCAGCTCATCGAAGCACTGCACGAACACGCCGCGCTCGGCGTCGCATCCATGCTCGTCGATCGCCTCGCGGATCTCCTTGCGCGCCTTCTCCCAGCGCCGCACGGGCGCCTTGCGCACGCCCTCCTCAGCGAGCCGCAGGCCACGGTCCACGGCCGCCCAGCAACAAGCCTTGGAATGGACGAAATGGCGCGGCTCGCCACGCCACTCCCAGATCCCGCGGTCAGGCTCCTGCCATCGCTCGACTGCCGTATCGACAAGCTCAGAGAAGAACCGCCACTCGTCATCATTGGGAGACTGCCCCCGGCGGTGCCAGCGCCAAGCGAGGTTCAGGATCTCCCCGAGCGCATCGAGCTGCAACTGGCGAGCCGCCTCGTTGCCGACGCGCACAGGGCGGGAGTCGCGGTAACCCGCAAGGTCGAGCTCCTGCTCGAGGATGCGTCGCTCTCCGCCGATTCCGAACAGGATCTGCAGGTCCTCCGCATGCCCGGCGGAGCTGCGCACGATGAAATGCCTGAACCGCTCAGCCTCCCGGCCGCAGCCCATCTCCGCCAGCGCGTTCGCCGTCAACGTCGAGTCCCGGATCCAGCTGAAGCGGTAGTCCCAGTTGCGCTCCCCGGCGAGCGTCTCGGGCAGCGAAGCGGTGGGCGCTGCGACGATCGCGCCGGTCGGCGCATACGTGAGCGCCTTCAGCGTCAGCGCCGAACGAACCACCGCCTCCTGGTCGACCCCGTCGCGATGTAGACGCTCGCGCCACCGCTGCCACCACGCGATCGTCTCCGCCAAGCGCGCGTCAACGGACTCGCCATCGAGATCGGAGGTCTCCTCGCCCTCCAGCAAGTGGGGTCTGACGAACCGCATCAACAGCCGCAGCCGCTCACCCGTATGCAGCGACGCGCGTGCACAGAGACTCTCGCCGTTGCTGTCCAGCTCCCGGTCGCTCCAGATCAACAAGCCGTCATCGCCGCCGATCGCACTGAACAAGCCGCTGCCTGAGCGGCGTAGCCACGGCCGCACAGAGCCATAGTCAAAGCGCGGCGCGATCCCTATCTCCACGCTCGCAGTCCCCTGCTGGCACTCGATGATCCTGACGATCTCCCGTCGCGGCTGCCGAGCGCCACGCTCGCGCATCGCGAAGCAGTCGAGCACCCGCAGCGACCCCGTCTCTCCCTCCAAGACCGTCTCGAGCACCATTGTGTCCTTCAAGTACGAGCTGCCACCCGTCCGGGTCGGGCCCTCGGCGAAGCGCACCTCACAATGCCCTCCCTTCTCCCAGTCGAGCAGGCGCCCAAAGCAGCTACCGCTGTCAAAACGCGGCAGGCAACACCAGTCGATCGACGCAGTCTCAGAGACGAGCGCCGAACCGTGACAGTCCCCGATCAGGGTGTACGCGGCCAGCGGCGGCGCACCGCCTTCTTCGCTCACCTTCGCCACCTCAGAGCGCCGAGCGCGGCGAGCCCGAGACCGCCAAGCGCAACGCGGTGGCGAGTCGCGAGCCACTGGGCACTGTGGCCGTGCGCTTGGGAATCAAAGTCGCCATGAGCGCCGCGATCACCCGAAAGCGGCTCGAAGAGATTGTCCGGACGGCTGGCGGGCACCGCCTCCTTCGTCTGCTGAGCGTCGTAGCCGGTGCGTGCTAGATAGCGGTCGGCGAATCCCGGGGCAATCGCGTTGCCGATCATCGTAAAGGCGGTGGACGCACCGACCCACCACTCGCGTCGCGCCGGCCGCTCGGCGGCCGCCACCACAGCGCGCGCGGCGACCTCTGGCTGATAGACCGGCGGGACCGGCTGCGGGTGACGCGGCAGCCGCGTGCGCACGACGTCGAACTGTGGAGTATTCAGCGCCGGCAGCTGGACCATCGTCACCCGGACAGGGCTGCCTTCGTGCATCAGCTCACAACGCAAAGACTCGGTGAACCCCTGGATCGCGTGCTTGGAGGCACAGTAGGCGCTCTGCAGCGGGATGCCCCGGTATGCGAGCGCCGAGCCGACCTGCACGATCACGCCGGCTTGGCGCGGGCGCATCCGCCTCAGCGCACAGAGAGTGCCGTACACCACGCCGAGATAGGTGACTTCCGTGACCCGGCGAAACTCCTCGGGGCTGATCTCGCTCACCGGTGCAAACACTGACGCCATCGCGTTGTTGACCCACACGTCGATTGGGCCGAGCTCCCGCTCGATCGCCTCCGCCGCCTGCTCGAGCGCCTGCGCGTCCGCAACATCGGCGGGCGCCGCCAACGCCCGACCCCCGAGCGACACTACCTCAGTTTCGGTCGTGTGCAGGGCCTCGGCGCCACGCGCGATCAAGCCAATGGCTGCCCCCTTGCGCGCAAACGCTTGAACGCTCGCACGGCCCACCCCCGAGCTGGCTCCAGTGACGGCTACCACGAGCCGCCGACCGTCAGTCATTGCATCACCCCGCCTCGACGGTCGTGACCGGTCAACTGCGCTCCGGCTTCCCGTACTCGCGCAAGAAGCCCTCGCACAGACGGCGATGACGCTCCTCGTCGCGAAGAATGGCAATCGTCATGTCGTTGCTGCACTTCATCGCCGGCATAAGAGTTCTCCTGGGGTCGGCTCGGCACGAAACCAAAAGTGCTCTACCCAGATGCCGTTGGCGCCAATCGGTCACGCCGGCCCAGCGCTCCGTTTTGCGGGGCAGCGAGCTGGGTAGGTGCTCAATCGTGCATGTCATCCCACGCGCGTTCGAGTTGGCTGTCCGAAGTCCGAGTCGTCGCGCCCACTGAAAAGGAACACGATGAGCGAGACCGTGGCCGACTATCTCCTGCAGCGCCTCGCCGGGGAGTGGGGAGTGAAGCGGATCTACGGCTACCCCGGGGATGGCATCAACGGCATCATCGGGGCCTTCGGACGAAGCGATGACCGGCCAGAGTTCATCCAGGTCCGCCACGAGGAGATGGCCGCGTTCATGGCCTGCGCCCACGCGAAGTTCACCGGCGAGGTCGGCGTGTGCCTGGCGACCTCCGGACCGGGCGCGATCCATCTCCTCAACGGTCTGTATGACGCCAAGCTCGACCACCAGCCGGTCGTCGCGATCGTCGGCCAGCAGGCCCGGCTCGGCTTGGGCGGCAACTACCAGCAGGAGGTCGATCTGACGACCCTGTTCAAGGATGTCGCGCACGAGTACGTGCAGATGGCGACCGAGGCCGGGCAGATCCGCCATCTGATCGACCGGGCGATGCGGATCGCGCTCTCAGAGCGAACCGTGACCTGTGTGATCGTGCCCAACGACCTCCAGCTGGAAGACGCGGTGCCCACCCCGCCACATGCTCACGGAACCGTGCATTCGGGCGCCGGCTACGAGCGACCTCGAGTTGTCCCCGAGGAGCAGCAGCTGCAACGAGCCGCCGAGATCCTGAACGCAGGGGAGAAGGTCGCGATGCTTATCGGCGCCGGCGCCCTGCACGCCACCCAAGAGGTGATCGAGGTCGCCGACACGCTTGGCGCGGGGGTCGCCAAGGCGCTGCTCGGCAAGGCCGCCGTGCCCGACGACCTGCCGTTCGTCACGGGCTCGATCGGCCTACTGGGGACTCGGCCGAGCTGGGAGCTGATGCAGGACTGCGACACGCTGCTGATGGTCGGCTCGAGCTTTCCCTACTCGGAGTTCCTGCCAGAAGAGGGCCAGGCCCGTGGTGTGCAGATCGACCTCGACGGAAGAATGCTCGGCATCCGCTACCCGATGGAGGTAAACCTCGTCGGCGACAGCGCGCTGACCCTCAAGGCTCTGCTGCCGCTGCTGGAGCGCAAGCAGGATCGTTCCTGGCGCGAGAAGATCGAAGGCAACGTCGCGGAGTGGTGGCAGGTGATCGAGGGTCGCGCACTTCAGCCCGCGAAGCCGGTGAATCCGCAGCTGATCTTCCACGAGCTGTCAAAGCGCCTGCCCGACGGGGCGATCCTTACCTCCGACTCAGGCTCAGCCGCCAACTGGTACGCGCGCGACGTGCGTCTGCGCGCGGGGATGCTCGCCACGCTGTCGGGCACGCTCGCGACGATGGGGCCGGGCGTGCCCTACGCGATCGCGGCGAAGTTCGCTTACCCGGACAGGCCCGTGATCGCGCTCGTGGGGGATGGGGCGATGCAGATGAACGGTCTGGCGGAGCTGATCACGATCGCCAAGTACCGCGAGCGCTGGTCAGATCAGCGCCTGATCGTGATGGTGCTCAACAACCGCGATCTCAACCAGGTCACCTGGGAGCAGCGCGCGATGTCGGGCGACCCCAAGTTCGTCGAGTCCCAGGAACTCCCCGACGTCCCGTATGCGCAGTGGGCGCAGCTGCTCGGTCTGAACGGCATCCGCACCGACGATCCCGACGCGATCGGAGAGTGCTGGGATCGCGCGCTCGCGAGCACGGTGCCGACCGTGCTAGAGGTCGTATGCGACCCGGAGGTTCCGCCGCTGCCGCCGCACATCACGATCGAGCAGGCCCGATCCTTCGCCTCCGCCATCCGGCACGGCGACCCGGCCCGCCGGCAGATCATCGCCCAGGCGATCCGCCAGAAGCTCCCAGAGATCCTGCACGGCCGCTCGAGTCGATGAGCCGAGGCTTCATGCGTAACGCGCGCCGCGGGCGGCTGCAGCGCGCGCTTTCCGCCGCCACCGCCCTCAGCGCGCTCCCGCTCGGCCTGGAGATCTACTTCGAGCACTTCCGCGGCTCCTTCGGCGACAAGTGGATGTGGACCCCCGTCGCGCTCTCCCCGCTGCTGACGCTCGCGGGCTTGGCGGGCGTGCGCTCCGAGCGTGCTGCCACCACTGTGCTGCCAGCCGTCTCGGCGCTCTACTGCCTCGACGGGCTGATCGGCGTCTACACCCACGTGCAGGGTGTCCGCAAGCGCCCCGGCGGTTTCGATGAGCCGCTCTACAACATCGTGATGGGACCGCCCTTGCTCGCGCCGGGATCGCTCGCGCTGGTCGGCGCGATGGGACTGCTCGCCGCCGTCGTTCAACGAGAGCGTTGAGGATGGCCACCAGCACCCGATCAGACGGAGCGGGGCACCTACCCAAGCAGGGAGGACACACCGAACCAGGGCCGCCCCCCGACCTCCCCGCCCAGCGCCGCGGAACGACGCCGCAGATGCGCGGCCGCTACCCCGACTACGACGTGCTCGCCACGACCAAGCACTGGGACCCCCTCACACGAAGGGTCGTACTCGACCGGGTCGCAAGCGTGCCACCGATCCGCTTCTTCGACGACACACAGACCCTGACCCTGCGCGCGTTCTGCGACGTCGTGACGGGACAGGATCGCGACCCGCGCATCCCAGTGCTCGAGATGGTCGACGCAAAGCTCCACACGGGACGCCTGGACGGGTTTCGCTACCACGACATGCCGGCAGACCCGGAGACCTGGCGACGGGTGGCCGCCAACCTGGACGCGAGCGCTCGGCAGGCCGATTGCGAACGGGGGTTCGCGGCGGCCAGCAGCGAGCTTCAGCACGAGCTCGTCGAGCGCTTCTCAAAGGGCGAGCTCGAATGGGACGACTTGCCGGTCAAACGCGCCTGGGCAGTCGTGATGCGCCTAGTGCTCGCCGCCTTCTACTCCCATCCGTGGGCATGGAATGAGATCGGGTTCGGCGGTCCCGCCTACCCTCGGGGCTTCGCGCGGCTGGGGCCAGGACAGCGTGAGCATTGGGAGTCGCCCCCCGAGTTCGCGGTCGATCCCGTGTCCGATGTAAAGAAGCGGGGAGTGGAGTGAAAGAGCAGTTGCGCACAGCGCTCAAGGGCTCGCTGCGCCCGCCCGAGAACGACTCGGCATTCCTGCTCGATCCCCACACTCGCGGCATCCCAGGTCGTAAGCGGATGCGCCGCTACAAACCCCAGGACCCGGTTGACATGCTCATCGTAGGAGCCGGCGCCGGCGGTGCCACGCTTGCCCAGCGCCTGGCCCGCAGAGGCTGGAAGATCCTTGTGTTGGAGGCCGGCCCGTTCTGGGACCCAGATACCGACTGGGTCTCCGATGAGGCCGGCGCCCACGAGCTCTACTGGACCGAGCCGAGGGTGATCGGCGGTGAGGATCCCGTGGAGCTCGGCAAGAACAACTGCGGGCGCGGCGTCGGCGGCTCGATGATCCACTACGCCGGGTTCACCCCGCGCTTTCACCCCTCAGACTTCGAGGTCGCAAGCCGCGACGGCGTGGCAGCCGACTGGCCGATCTCCTACCAGGAGCTCAAGCCCCACTACGAGCGTCTGGAGCGCGAGCTGCCCGTCGCAGGCGAGTGGTGGCCCTGGGGTGACCCGCACGGCTATCCGCACGGCCCGCACCCGATCGGCGCCGGTGCGCTGCGCGCCTGGGAAGGCGCGCGCCGCCTTGGCATCCAGATGCGGGTCGGACCTGTCGGGATCGCCAACGGCAGCTTCGGGCACCGTCCGCACTGCATCTACCGCGGCTACTGCCTGCAGGGCTGCAAGGTGAACGCCAAGGCATCTCCGCTCATCACCCATGTCCCAGACGCACTGGAGCACGGCGTAGAGATCCGCGCCGAATGCATGGTCACCCGTGTCGAGACCAACGAGGCGGGGCACTGCACGGGCGTCACCTATCTCCAGGATGGCCGCGAGCACTTTCAGGCCGCCGAGGCGGTGGCGATCGCCGGCTACTCGATCGAGACGCCGAGGCTGCTGTTGAACTCCACCAGCAAGCGCTTCCCGAAGGGGCTGGCCAACGACAACGATCTCGTCGGCCGCGGAGTCATGGTCCAGGGCGCACCACAGGTCGCCGGGCGCTTCCCTGAAGAGATGCGGATGTATAAGGCGCCGCCGCCGGAGATCAACTCAGAGCAGTTCTATGAGACCGACCCGGATCGTGGGTTCGCGCGCGGATTCTCGATCCAGACCGTCGGCCCATTGCCGATTGGCTGGGCCGAGCACGTTCTCGCTGACGGGCACTGGGGCCAGGCGCTGCGGGAGTACATGCGCGACTACAACCACTGGTACACGATCGGCGTCCTCTGCGAGCTCCTGCCTCAAACTGAGAACAGGGTGATGCTCGCAGAGGAGACAGACGCCAACGGCATCCCTGTCGCGCGCCTTGACTACACCCAATGCGCAAACGACAAGGCAAACATCGCCTACGCCAAGAACAAGCTGCACGAGATTCTTGCCGCCGCCGAAGCACAGGATGTCCTCACGATCGACCGCTACGCCCACCTCGTCGGCGGCTGCGCCATGTCCGCCTCACCCGACACCGGCGTCGTGAACTCAGACCACCGCGCTTGGAGCGTCCCCAACCTGTTCATCGCCGACGGCAGCGTGATGCCGACCCAGGGCTCCGCCAACCCCGCGCTCACGATCATGGCGCTTGCCTCACGGCTGGCCGCGCGTCTAGACGAAAAACACGTCGCTGTTTCAAGCTGAGGCGTGCGTAACTCTTGCGAGGAGCTATCAGCCAGTCTCAAGGCTCGTTTTCTCGGCCGGACCAAGGGGTACTCCATAGCTGTTCAGTCAATCAGAAGGAGGCAGCTCGATGGCAAAAGATCACGGCTCCAGCGTGAAGGACGACAAGCAGTACGAGGGTCTGCGCAAGAAGGGAATGAGCAAGGAACGAGCAGCGAAGATCGCCAATACTCCGGACGCCTCGAAAAAGGGCGGCAAGAGCTCAGGGAGCGGTACACAGCGCAACGCCACAAGCCAAGGCGGCACCAAAGCGCAGAAGGCAGCCGCTGGACGCAAGGGTGGCAAGAAGAAGAGCAGCAGCTGACGCTAAAGCGTGTCCTCGAGACCCTTGTAGACAATCTGCAGAACATCCGCGGCGAAGACGCCGCTGAGGACGGACGCGATCCAGCGAGTGGGCCGCGGCGCGAGTACGAGCCCTGCCGCAAAGCCCGTCGCCACCCACAGCCCCAGACAGTAGGGGCATATCAGCAGCTCCCCGATTGCGAGACGCAGCCCGCTGCCGCGGGCCTGCTCCTCAACCTCGCCAGGGCCGCCCTCGCCTTCAAGGCTTGTGAAAGGCGCCCGCAGCACGCTCGTGACCCGGTCCTTGGCAATCAACCGCGACGCCTTATGCGTCGCCGCCGCCAGCAGCACCAGGTCACCGGCAGGAATCCGCTCTGGTAGACGACGCCCGGTACGCCCAGCCCCCCACGAGAGCGCCCCCACCATGCTCGTGAAGATGCCGATCAACGTGGCGTAGCCAGCCAGCGGAGGCTTCTCGCTGGGTGCGTAGCCCGCGAAGATACTCATGGAGGTCCCACCGGGCCGAGCACGCTCCTATAGATACCAAGACAGCGCGAAATGTATGCGCGTCCGCATAAGAAGGGTCACCCGCAATGAACGCGTGAAGGCGTCGGAGCTGAGAGGCACCTAGATGTTCGAGTCGGAAGTCAGCGAAGGCTTAGCGCAGCCCTCGCCGGGGTACCTTACCGACGGCTGAGCGAGCAGCCTGCAGCGAAAGCAAGCAAAAGGTAAGCGAAGGCGGGGGCGTTGCATTCCGACGAACCAAAGGAGTTGAGCATGGCTGAGCTGACAAACCTGGAGAGCAAGCTGGCGGAGGTACTGGGTCTTGCCGGTGCTGCAAAGGGCGCCACGGAAAAGATCAAGAGGATGCTCGACGCGGATGAGCAAGATCTCGCGGGCGTTCTTGACCGCATGCACGACGAGGCCCTCGAGACCGAGGCACGCTGCACCGAGGTAGCTGGAGAGTTCGATGGCAAGAAGACAGCCATCCTTGAGGAAGCACTCAAGGTCAAGCAGGAGGCCACCGAGATGATGGAGACCTATCTCGAGGGTGAGGAGGAGGCACTCGACGGGTTTGAGTTCCTCACGATGGCCGAGGCGGGAGAGGTCGGGCATTGGGCGATCGTCAAGAAGCTCAACGAGCGCGCGGGTAACAGCGCAATCGCCGAGCTCGCCGATTGGGCACTCCCCATTCAGGAAACGCATCTCAGCACCGTTCGCTCAAGCTCTCTGGAGCTCGCAGGACGCGAAGACCCAGCTGCGCCAGCCAGCTGATTTCAGGCTCTCCCATCAGGACAACACTGCGGTAGCTCGACTACGTGCCCTCAGTTATTGAGTACAGGAATCTGGCGCGCACCGCTCCTGCAGCCAGCCTCAGTGAGCGTCCTTCCAAGAGCGACCCCACACGGAACGAACACTTACGGGCGGTTCACGTCGGCTGCTCGGGCTGGAACTACAAGTCATGGCGCGGGGAGATGTATCAACCCGGTCTGCCGGCGCGGCGCTGGCTCGAGCGCTACGCCGAGCTGTTCGCAACGGTCGAGGTCAACACGACCTTCTATCGCCTGATCAGCCGCACCGCCGTACAGCACTGGGTGGAGCAGACACCGCAAGACTTCTGCTTCGCGGTCAAGGGCAGCCGCTACCTGACCCACGTCAAGCGCCTGGCAAACATGCGGGAGGGACTCGCGCGGTTCTATGAGCGCATCGAGCCACTCATCGAAGCCAAGCGCCTCGGTCCCCTGCTCTGGCAGCTACCCGCGACCTTCCATCGTGATGAGGAGCGACTCGCGGGAGCGTTGGCCGCGCTGCCCGCGGGTCGCCATGCATTCGAGTTTCGTCATCCCAGCTGGTTCGTGCCAGAGGTCTACGCGCTCTTACGTGAGCACGACGCGGCACTGATCATAGGTGATCATCCAGAGCGACCGTTTCAGACCTACGAGGCCACGGCTGACTGGCGCTACGTGCGCTTTCACCACGGCACCCGTGGTCGGCGCGGCAACTACTCCAAAAGCGAGCTTGAGGAATGGGCCAAACGCCTGGACTCCTGGCGCGTCCAATCAGAGATTTTTATCTACTTCAACAACGACTGGGAGATATTCGCGCCCCGCAACGCCGCCCTACTGTGCCGAGAGCTCAAGCGGCTGCACGAAACCAGAGAGGGATATGCGCACGCCCATGAGCAGCACCGCGTTGATCGTAGTTGACATGCTCAAACCACTACGAGCACGAGGCGCCAAGGCGCTGCGCCGCTCGGTGCATAAAACGCTACCCCCCATCGACGACCTCGTGCAATGGGCGGACGATACCGACGCGCCAATCATCTACGTCAAGGACCTATCACGGCGACTGGGCCGCCGCGCGCCCAGAGCTGCGCCAGCGGCCCTGCAAGGCTCAGACCCTTCTCTTGTGGTGCCCATCATCCCCAGGGAGCAGGCAACATTCCTGGTCAAGTCCAGACACTCGATCTTCTCTATGAAACCCAGCTCGACTACATGCTTCCTCAGCAGGACACATCCTGGCCGGCCAGGTGACCGAGCAGTGCATCTCTACTCCGCTCGGGATGCCTATGTGCGCCACCACGCGCTCGTCATCCCGCGCGACGCCGCTGCCATACCCATCACTATCTCGTCGAGGCTGCACTGCACGGATGATGGAGACCAATACGACAGCCAAGTTCACCGCTGCAAAATGTGGCCTGAGCGGTGAATACGAGGAGCGGCTCGATCCTCCAGGGCGGGTGATCTAGGGCTTCAGCAGAATCTTGAAGGCGTTGTCTTCCTTCTTCTGGAAGATCTCATATGCGTGCGGCGCATCGTCGAGCGGTAGGTGGTGGGTGGCGAACGAGTCGACACCGAGCGGGTCCTCGTCCCCGCTGAGCAGCGGCAGGATGTCGTCGATCCAGCGCTTGACGTTCGCCTGACCCATCCGCAAGGTGATCTGCTTATCGAACATCTGCAGAAGCGGCATCGGGCTCGCCGCGCCCCCGTAGACGCCCGAGAGCGAGACCGTGCCGCCGCGCTGAACGAGCTCGACCGCCATGTGCAGCGCGCTCAAACGGTCGATCCCCGCCGTCTGCATCACCTGCTTAGCGACCGCGTCGGGGAGCAGACCGGCGAGCTTGTGCGCGAGACGCCCGATCGGGGCGCCGTGAGCCTCCATGCCGACCGCGTCGATCACCGCGATCGGGCCGCGCCCGCCGGTGAGCTCGCGCACGGCCTCCGGCAGATCATCGTGATCCTCGAGGTTCAACGCCGCGACGCCGTGAGCGCTCGCACGCGCGAGGCGCTCGGGCACGAGATCCACGCCGATCACCTTTCCCGCACCGCGATGCTGAGCGATCCTGGTCGACATTTCCCCGATCGGTCCGAGACCGAGCACCACGACGGTCTCTCCCTCGGGGATGCTCGCGTACTCCACCGCCTGCCAGGCGGTCGGCAGCACATCGGAGAGGTAGACGAAGCGATCGTCCGCTGGGCCCTCGGGAACCTTGATCGGTCCATAGTGGGCCTGGGGGACGCGCAGGAACTCCGCCTGTCCACCCGGAACCTGCCCATAGAGCTTGGTATAGCCAAGCAGCGCCGCCCCGGTTCCGTACTCGTGGACCTGCGTCGTCTCGCACTGCGACTGCAGACCCCTCTCACAGGTGTAGCAGTGCCCGCAAGAGATGTTGAAGGGGATCACCACCCGGTCACCAGGCGCGATGTTCGTGACCTTCGAGCCGACCTCCTGCACGATCCCCATCGGCTCATGGCCAAGAATGTCTCCAGGATCTATGAACGCGCCAAGTACCTCATACAGGTGAAGATCCGAGCCGCAGATCCCAGTGGACGTGACCTTGATGATCGCGTCGGTGGGTTGCTCGATCGAGGGGTCAGGCACCGTATCGACACGAACATCGTGGTTGCCATGCCATGCCAGGGCCTTCACGTCACATCGACTCCTTGTCTCGGTCACCGCAGGGTGGGTCTCACAGCTCTCTACCCACGGGGGACGGGAGGAAACCGTTTAGAACACGTCAATAGGCGGGTACGTGCCGCAAGTAGCTAAGGCTAAGGCGAATCGAACGGAGGAATCATGGATCTGCTGTTGCTTCTCATTCTCGCGCTGGTGATCCTGAGCGTCGCCGGCGGCGCATTTGTTAGCCCGCTCGTGCTCATACTACTTTTGGTGGCTCTACTGCTGTTCGTAGGCCCCTATCGCGGACGTAGAGCTCGCTTGTAATCGGCCACCCCGCCCAACTGCAGCACGTGGCGCTCTACTCCTTGCTTCCGTCCGACGTGCCACCGTATACACCCCTCAGCTCGGCTAGGTCTTCTCGGCCTTTTCGACCGCCATGGCAAGCTGGCGCAGGCTGACACCGAGCTCGGCGGCGAGGCTCCGAACAGTCCGCCACTCAGGCGAGGTCTGGGCCAGCTCGATGCGGGCGAGCGTGCCCGATGTGGTACCGGCGCGGATGGCAACGTCTTCTTGGGAGCGGTTGGCCTTCTTGCGGATGGCCAGCAAGGCAGCACCGAGCGCCGGGTCAGCTCTGTCGGAGTGTTTGGGCACGGACGCCCAGAAGCGTTCCTGATACCCGTGTTTGAGTCTATGGCGTCTAGCACGGGTACTGTGATATCCGTGCTCTGGCGTGGAATCGGCTAGCCTGTTTTACCTTCGCCCTGGCGCGCGACGGACAGCCGGCCTATGGTGGGATGGGCTGGCTGTCCGTACCTTCCCCGGTCTAGTTGCCGGCTTCGGCCCGCTCGACCATCTGCGCCAGCTCGACCAAGCCGACACCGAGCGCCCCCGCGATGTTGCGGACGGTCCGCCACTCCGGCGAGCTGCGTCCCAGCTCGATCTTGGCCAAGGCACCGGCCGTGAGCCCGGCATGGAAGGCGACGTCTTCCTGGCTGCGTCTTGGCTCACTCAAGCGCAATTGGCGCAGGACGGAGCCAAGCGTAAGGTCGGCCCGATCCGATCGTGCTGGCACACAAGAGACATTGCCTAGTGTGCGTGCTCAAGTCTATGGACTAGACAACCGAGTCTTTACTATCCGTACTACAGAACGGACTATGTATGCTTGTAGGCAGCGCGCCTGCTGGTTCCCATGCCGTGGCGCGCTGCGAAGCGCCCGGGCGAGCCCCCGCGGCGCTTCGTACTTCACCCTGGGGCCGGTCCAAGGGCGGAGCTGCCGAAGTGGGCGGCAGCTCCGCCCCTCGCCTCAGCACGCACCCAACGACTCCCCCTGAGTACCCAGCCCCCAGCTTGACCCACCAAGTCACGCAGACCTATCCTGGCCGGCCCATAGAGCCAAGCGCCCCGGGGCTCCGTGGCTCGGTGCCAGGGGCGCACGACCCAGGAGGTTGTCATCCATGCCTGACACGCAGCCCAACCGCACACCGGCCGCGGAAGAGGTCTACAACGATTGGGCGATCCTCGAGCAGCTCGTCTACCCCGACGAACAGCGTCCGCTCTCCGTCGACGAGCTCATCCGCGAGCGCGGCGACGCAGTCGCCGCGCTCGACGCCATCAGCCGGCTACAGCGAGCCGGACTGATCCACCGCACCGCAGACGACTTCGTCTTCGCCACCCACGCCGCTGTCTACTTCCAGCAGATCCGGCAGTAGCGCAGGACAGTCCGCTCAACGGCACTTGTGCGACCCTTTGTTCCTGAGATAATGGGCTATTAGCAACGCGCAACCGGTGTCTCATTAGTCTGCCACGCCGACTTGAAACGCATCAGAAGGCGTGAGTAGCCTGCATTGCCTTAGTGGTAAGGCCATAGACCTGGCCACGACATGGAATGACTCAAAGCGACGGGAAGATGCCCTTCAAGCAATCGCCCTCTATGCGATTAGTTGTCTAGTTGGACGGGCGCTGGGGATTGGAAGTCATCGGGCCAAGTGGTCGTATCGTCCCACTGGATGTCATCGAGTATGGCTTTGTCGAGGTAGGGCTACTGCGAGTGTGAGGAGGCGTTGCAGGATGCGCTCTCGGAGGCCGGGGAGGGTTTCTGGCGCCGTGGCGCTCGAGGGTGAGGATGTCCTCGCAGGTCCAGAAGATGCTCTCGATGCGCTGTCGGATCGGCGCGAGGTGGAAGCCTTTTCGGGCTCGTTTTGGCGTCGGGGCCTGATGATCGCGGCGTCTAGGGCATCGACCTTGTTGGCGAACTCGCGGCCGACGTAGCCCTTGTCCTCGATCAGCGTCACGCGGCCGTCGCGGCGGCAGCGAGCGAGGAGCTTCAGCACGACCTCCCGCTCGCCTTGCTTGGGAGAGCAGAGCGCGATTGCTCTGGGTGTGGAAAACAGCGGTGAATAGGCTCAACCTCACCCCACGACCCCGGCCCAGGGCTCACAGCGATGTGCCGCCTGCAGCCGCACCAACCCCCAGCGCGTCCCGTGCAGCACGAGCCCGTGCCCATCCGGCAGCCGGTGGACCTCCCCGGCGGACAGCAGGCGCTGGCGCTGGGTCCCGTAGCTGACGCCCTCGCTGTCGGTGTGCGGGGCAAGCAGCGCGTGCGACTGCGAGCGCCCGGCGGTGTGTGAGATGAGATGCCGGTCGTACTCCCCCAGTACGAGCGAGATCGCCTCGAGCGTGCGCGTGTCGGCGACCCCGCCGAGCACGAGCTTGGTCTGAAACAGCGAGAGGAACCCCTCCGCGGCGTCCCCCCACCGTGCCCGGGCCTGTGAGAGGTCTTGCAGACAAGCAAGCACGTGCAACCCTTGCCCGCCGGCTTCTGAGACGAGCGCGGGTAGGTCGTGGATGGGGGCGATGTTGGCGACCTCGTCGAGGCACCAGAGCACCGGCGCGGCTCGCCGCCCTCCACCTCCCCCACGCGCCCCGGCGGCGTGCTCACCCCCCGCGCGCACCCGCGCGGCGGGGTCCTCGTGCGAGTGATAGGCGGCGTACCGGATCTGCTCGAGCAGCGCGACGATCAGCGGCGCGGCGAGCGCCTGCTTGTGCGCGGGCGCGGTGATGTAGACGGTGTCGGTGGAGCAGACGAAGCGGGCGGCGTCGAAGTTGCTCTCGGCGGCCCCGCGCCGCGCGGTGTCGGCGTTGTAGGCGGCGAGGACGCCGGCGGTGGCGGAGAAGATCGAGGAGCGCTCGCGGGCGTCGGTGCGGGCGATCCCGAGCAGGATGTCGTTGGCGAGCTCGGCGCGGTGGGCTTCGAGGGCTTTACCGGCGGGGTCGAGGTCGTGCTGGAGGATCCAGCGCAGAACGTCGGCGATCGGCCGCTCGCCGAGCGCGGCGGCGTGCAGCAGCGGCGCGAGCAACGCGACGGAGCGCTCGCGCCAGTGCTGCTCGGTTGGCGACGCCACGCGCGCCCCCGCCGGCGGCGGCCATTGCGCGAGCGGTTAGCAGCGCGCCGTCCCAGCTGCGGGCGGCGGCAACGGGCGTCCAGCAGAGCCGCCGGACGCCGGTGGGCCACTCGTCCTGCGCGCCAGCGGGGTCGAACAGCCAGACCTCGCCGAGCTCGGCGCGCGCGTGGCGGGTGGCGTGCATGACCTCGCTCTTGGTGGAGGTGCAGACGGCTGGCCCGGAGGCGCAGAGCATCGTCGGGATGACGACGGCGCTGGTCTTCCCGGAGCGGGGCGGCCCGAGGACGAGCAGGGCGTGCTCGGGGTCGGCGAGCGCCCAGCGCCCGCGGCAGACGCCGAGGAAGGCGCCGCCGCCGAGCAGCAGCGCGCGCTCGCGCACGCCAGCGGCGAGCCCACCACGGCCCTCGCCACCCAACCCATTCCCAACTCCGCCCCCTCCAGGGACCCCGTCGACCCCCCCGGCGGCGCCCCCCTCCCCGCCGCGCCCTCGCCGCCACGACGCCGCGATCGACGGTGCGGCGAGCAGCAGTGCCCCGAGCGCGAGCGCGCCGAGCACGGCGGGCCGCAACTGCGGCCCGAGCACGACCGCGAGCAGCGCGAGGGCGAGCGCTTTCAACCAGCCGGACCGACGGGTAGGCGGCGGCCGGTACTGGTGAGAGGGCCCCCAGCGGTTCTCGTAACGAGTCATGCCCTTAAGTCGCCGCGCGCACGCGGCGGACCCCCCCTCGAATACACCGCGAGACCCGCCGCGCCCACCAGCCACATGTCCCGCTGCGACGAACGCGGTCGGAGGGAAAGAGCAAGACCTAAATCGACGACCGAAGGAGCGAGAGCATGGAAGCGCAAGTCCCCCTCCCCTTGATCACGCGCGCGGAGCTCTCGCCGAGCTGGCTGCTCCCGTACGCCGTGACGTTCGCGCTCCAAGCCATGTGCGCAGGCTTCCGGGCGTTCGTGGCATACCCGGTGCTGTGGCTGGCGTTCACGCTGCTGCACTGGCCAAAGTCGCCCCTGCACCTCATCGTCCTGGCAATCGCATACGGCCCCCTCGCCCTCTCGCTGGCGACGCTGATCCTCCCGGCGGGCGGCTGGCTGTGGCAGCAACGGATCGGTGCGCGCACGCCCTCGCAGCGCGAGCAAGCGATCTTCGCGCAGGCGTTTGCTGAGCTGCGGAACTGCGACCCGACCCTGCGCCCCCCGCCGCGCTGGTGCGTCCAAGATGCGGCGGAACCGAACGCGGCGGTCTACGCGGACACCCTGATGCTGACCCGCGGCCTCCTGGAAAGCTCATACCTGACCGCGGTCCTAGCGCACGAGCTGGGCCATCTGAACACGAGCGACGCGCGTCTTACTGCGGTGCTGGTCCGCATGACTACGCCACCGCGTACGCAGCTGCGCAAGCCACTCCGCACGATCGCCCTCGTCGCGACGGGTGCGGCGACGGCGTGGGCGACGCGCGTGCCGTGGGCGGCGTACTGGCGCACCCGCGAGTACGCGGCGGACGCGTACGCGGCGCGCCTGGGCCAATCACAGCCCCTTGCGCTGTTCCTCGACGCGGAGGCCTTGGAGCACGACCTGGCGGTCCCGTTCGCGTGGCTGCGCGACGGCAGCCACCCGCCGACGGAGCACCGGCTCGAGCGGATCGAGCACCTGAGGGCGCGCGGATGAGCCGGTCACCGCGCCCGAGCCCCTCCCCCACCCCCAGCCAGTCCCAGACCCCACGCCCCTCTCCCGACCCGTGCGCCTTGACCCCGCGCTCCTCTCCGACGTCGCGCCCGCCGGCGAAGCCCTTCGACGAGCTGATCGACGCGAAGCAGGTGGCGCGCCGCCTGAAAGTCCCGACTTCGTGGGTCTTCGCGCAGGCGCGGGCGCGGCGCATCCCGCACCACCGTCTCGGCCACTACGTGCGCTTCGACCCGGAGGACATCGAGCGGTGGCTGCGAGCTGGCAAGGTCACTACGCGCCCGGCGCCGTAAGACAAAGTGTTGTCTCGATCAGCAGGACCAATTTGACCGCGTGGGTCGTCAGGCTTCGGCCGACTCGACGCCGTCGCGCTTCAGGCGGTCGGCGAGGGGCGTGGTGGCCGCCGGCGGCGTACGCCGTCCATGGCGCCGATGCGCCCTCGCCCCGCTGCCACTGAAGGCCACGACGAGGGCACACAGTCGCATCATCGAACACCGCGTCGCCCCCGCTCGCGCACCTGTCTGCCCGACCGTCGCAGCGCGCTGACATCTACCATCGAGCGACCTACCCGAGATATGACCCGTGCGACAGAAAGACACAAAGCGCAAGTCTCGCGCTCGCGGCAAGCGGTCGAACCGGAAGGCCCGCGCGAGCGCTCCTCAGCCACGGCAGAGTGATCGGCCGACGTCCCGCATTGGCGCTGGTCTGCGTCTCGGCAGACAGGCGGCTGCGGCCCTCGCCGCCGCCGTTGGCCTATTTCTCGGCGTCCCCCAGGTCGCGAGCAAACTGGGCTTGAACAGCACCGAGCCCGTCGCGGCTCGCTCCGATCTCGCCCCCGAAGATCGTCCGTCGCTGGTCGTCTGGCCGAGCGCGAGCCGCCGGGCAGCCGGAACGGAGGATCTCTTCTGGAAGGGGTCCCGTGACAACCGGCTCTGGGAGGCAATGAAGAACCGCGGGTGGCGAGGACCGTTCTCGGTGCCCGGCGTCCGCAACGTCGCGTCCCCACCGACGGTCGGCGTCAACGCCGCCCTCAACCAGGAGGACGTCTACTGGACCGCGACTGACGACCACCTCTGGGAGGACACGTGGGCCGGGAAATGGTCAGGAGCCCACGATCTCGAAATGGGCTCGCTCGGGTCCGCGCCCAGCGTCGCCGTCTGGCCCAGCCTCACGCGCAACCCGCCGGGCCAGGAGGATCTCTTCTGGAAGGGGTCCGGGGACAACCGGCTCTGGGAGGCGGTGAAGAGCGACGGGTGGCAAGGACCGTTCCCGGTGCCCGGCGTCGACAACGTCGCCTCCGCCCCCACCGCCGCGGTCAACGCAGCCCTCAACCAGGAGGACATCTACTGGACCGGAACCGACAACCACCTCTGGGAGGACACGTGGGCGGGAAAATGGTCGGGACCCCACGAGCTCGAAATGGGCTCGCTCGGCTCCACCCCGAGCCTCGTGGTCTGGCCCGGTCTCGCACGATCAGGCCAGGAGGATCTCTTCTGGAAGGGATCCGGCGACAGTCGGCTGTGGGAGGCATCGAAGGACAGCCGGTGGGTCGGGCCGCGGTCCCCTCCCGGTATCGCCAACGTCGCGTCCGCTCCTACCGCAGCGGTCAACACCGCCCTCAACCAGGAGGACATCTACTGGACCGGAACCGACAACCACCTCTGGGAGGAGACCTGGGCGGGAAAATGGTCACTACCCCACAGGCTTGTGGTCGACAGGTTGATCGCGGGCGGGCGCCGCACCGTTGCTCGGTCGCACGGCGCCGGTTGAGCCGGCCCCCTCATGGCGTGATCCGCCCGATCGCGCTGGTCCCTTCGTCGGTTTACCACGGGTTCCCCTCGGAGCCGAGCGCGATGCCCATCGGTTTGCTCCCGGCGGACAGCGCGGCCGCGCCGCGCGTGAAGCGGCGCGCGAACCTGCCGCGACTAGCGCTCGGAGCTACTAGCTACCGGAACGACGCGCGGGCCGCTTGGCCTTCATGGCGTCGGTTTCGCGGTCGGCGGCGCGAGTGGCGCGCTGGACGGCCTTCTGGACGGTGGCGGACGCGGGATGGGGGTCGCGCGCGACATACACGCGTTTGGCGCTCTCGGCCTGCGCTAAGTGACCACTCGACATGTAGCCAGTATCGCACGCCCCCCGGGCGGAGCCATCACGCAACGAAGAAGCGGCCGGCTTGGGCGGTGAGAAAGTCGTCGATCGCGCTGAGCAACCCGGGGGGCGCGGCGTTCTTGGCGAGCGGGAAGTCGGTGAGCGGCGTCGTCGATGTGAGCGTGATCGCGCCGACGACGCTGCGTTCGCGGTCGGGCTCGACGACGATCGGGGTGGCTCGGACGAAGCGCCAGCGGGAGGCGTAGACCTTGGGGTCTTCCTCGACGGAGACCCCGTTGGCGATCGCGGCGGCGGCTACCCAGCGGCTGTCGACGTGCAGCGGGTTGCTGACGAGGGCGTCGGGCTCCTGGTAGGCGCGGTCGGCGCTGGCCCAGTTCATGATGCGCCCGGCGTCGTGGTCGACGGCCCAGAGGCCGAGGCCGAGATGGTGAGCGCTGAGATCGACCGAGGGATCGGCGGCGCGGCAGATCTTGCGGACGTCCTCGAGCCGGTGGCGCAGCCACTGGGAGGCTTCGCGCTGGGCTTCGGCGAACTTCGCGGGAGCCGTGGGCCGAAGTTGTGCGGCGCCGTCGGCGAGCCGCTGGCGGGCGCGCGTGGAGAAGTCGCGGGGACGCCCTCCGGTGCAGCGGAGCCCGATCTCGTGGACGATCTGGGCGACCTCCCCGTAGTAGTTGGTCCAGACGGGTGTGACGTTGTAGCGCGCCCAGCGCGCGGCGGCGGAGCGTTCGAGCATCCCACGGACGTCGGGGTCGGCGACGGGCGAGGCCTGGCGGACGAAGATCACGAATCGCGGACCGGGGGCGTCGTGGGCAGAGTTGTAGAGCCAGCGGATGAAGTTGGGGTCGGTCATGCTGAGCCCGACGAACACGCACAGCGATCCGCGCAGGCGCTCGGCGACGAAGCCCTGCGGGAAGGTGCCGGCGGTGGAGCGGACGTAGCTGCCCTCGGAGAGCACGAGATTGCCTTCGCGCTGCCAGCTCCTCCCGGAAGCGGCGCGGATGAGGCGCCCGTGCAGATGCCAGACGGCGGCCTTCCCGACGGGCTCGGATCGCGCGCGGACGTAGGACGCGGGTGTGAGGCCGCGCTCTGCGAGCGCGGCCTCGAGCAGCCCGTCGTAGTTGACTGTGAGGATCGCGATGCGCGAGCCGAGGCGCTCCTTCAGCCACGCGATCTGCGCGGCGAGGTCACCGGGTGCGTAGGTGGCGGGATCTCGCGCGTAGAGCACGTCGCGCAGCGCGCGCCGGAAGGCGGCGTCGTCGGCGTAGAGCACTTCGGCGACGGAGGCGGCGGCGAGCGGCCCGTCCTTCAGAACGAGGGTCGCCCAGGCGGCGATCGCGTCCTTGCTCGCTCGGGAGTCTCCCGCTCTGAGGAGCAGCTCGCGGACGAGCGCGTTCCACGATGGCAGTTCGGCCTCCATCGCGACACCGGCGCCGACGAACAGCGTGATCTCGCCTTTGAAGGCCGAGATCTCGGCGATGGCCTTCGTGATCCCGCCGGCGTCGGCGTCCGCGAAATAGCCGGCTCCCGCAGGCTCCGCTCGCGCGTCGTCACCCAACCCGCGCGCGGCGCGCGCGGCGTCATCGAGCAGCTCGCGCAGGCGCGCGAGCTCAGCGGACGGCATCCGCGCAGCGACGGTCGGACCGGCAAACTCGACGTGGCATCGGCGCCTCGGATGGGCCGCACGATTCCTCCAGTCGCAACGACGAGACGGGCATCGCGGGCAATGTACTACCGCGGCCAGCTGCGTTCTCGCCGCAGAGAACTAGCGCGCAGCTGTCCGCCGTCGGCGGCGCGCAGGACGAGGGATCCTGGGCGCCCGGAATGCGGCCCTCACCACCGCGCCGGCACAGTGCGCCACGCACGCGAGCGGACGGGGGAAACACCAGAGGCGTCGCCTATTCGGCGCGCGCCAGATGCCGTTGCAGGCATTCGGCGAAGCGAGACGTGCGCTGCACGAAGTGCCCTGCGCCAGTGACGATGAGCCGCTCGCCGTGTAGCTCGCGGGCGAGCGCATCGCAGATCCGCTCGAGCGCGCGGGAGTGCGCACCGGAGGCGACGAGCGCGGGGGTCTGCGCGTCGCGCAGCGTGCGCAGCTGGGGTCGTGCTTCTCCGGGGAGGCGTGCGTGGTGGGCGCGGCGGATGCTGTGCTGAAGCTTGGCGGACAGCTCGCCCTCGCCGACGTCGGGGGCGCCGGCGAGGGCGAGGAACGCGCGCAGCGCGGCGGGGTCGGCGTCGAGCCCCAGGGTGAGCACGGCGTTGGCGGCGCGCTCCATCTCCTCGACGTCGGGGTCGCCGGGCGCGAGCTGCGGCAGCGGCGGCTCGATCAGCGTCAGCGAGCGAACGTTGTGGGCGTCGCGCGTGGCAGCGATCAGCGCGCCGAGGACGCCATAGGAGTGCGCGAGGACATGCGGACGCGCCTGCAACAGCGGCGCGAGGTCAAGCGCGTCGCGCTCGAAGTCGTGGCGTGCGGGCGGACTCGGCGGATAGGCGCGCCGATGGACGAGCACGAGCGTCCAGTGCGCAGCCAGCGGCCGCAGCGCATGCCATGTGACGCGGGGGCTGGCGCCGCCGTGGACGAGCAGCAGCTCGGGCCCGCGGCCCTCGCGGGTAACGGCGATCTCGCTCAAAGCCGGCGCGCGTCCGACATCGCGGACAGCCTACGCGCGGCGACACGAGCTGCACAGCGGCGGGCGTGGCACATAATGCGGTGCGTGCCGGCGAGCGAGTGGACAAGCGCGGAGCGAGTCGTGAACTATCTGGACCGCGCGGATGGCTTCCCGCACCGCGCGGAGGGCGAGGCGGTCCTGGTGGAGCAGATCCCGCGGCAGGCGCGCCGGGTACTCGACCTCGGCACGGGCGACGGGCGCCTGCTGGCACTCGTCAAACGCGCGCGCCCGGAGCTGGCGGGCGTGGGCGTGGACTTCTCCGACGCGATGCTGAACGCGGCGCGCAGGCGCTTCACCGACGAGCGAGACGAGCGCGTGGAGATCCGCCGGCACGACCTCAGCCAGCCGCTCCCCCAGCTCGGACGCTTCGACGCGGTGATCTCGTCGTTCGCGATCCACCACCTCGAGCACGACCGCAAGCGCTCACTCTACGGCGAAGCCTTCGACGTGCTGCAGCCGGGCGGCGTGTTCGCGAACTTCGAGCACGTGGCGTCTCCGACGCAGCGCCTGCACGAGGCGTTCTTCGCGGCGATCGGCGAGCCGGTCGCGAGCGAGGACCCGTCGGACCACCTCCTCGACGTGCAGACCCAGCTCGCGTGGCTGCGCGAGCTGGGCTTCGACGACGTGGACTGCTACTGGAAGTGGCTCGAGATGGCGCTCATCGTCGGGGTCAAGCGAGGACCGTGACGGCGACGCTGCCCGGACCTTGAAAGCGGGTAGACCTCACACATTCAGCGAGCCCGCGCACAGACGCCTTGTGACCTCCTCGGCAACGCGCTCGGCGCTCAGGCCGTCGGCGTCGATCGCGTGGCGCTCGCGTGGGCCGACGTCGGCGATCGGGCTCGCTTGACGAGCGGCGGCGCGCGCGGCGCAGACATCGAGTGGCGCGCGGAGCACGGCGTAGGCGACGGTGTGACCGGCTTCTAGGAGAGCTTGGTGAAGGGACTCGAAGAACCAGCGCGGGCTGACGATCCCGTCAAGGATCGTGAAGTAGCCGGCGTCGGCGTAGCCCGCGGCGGCGTCGGCGACGATGCGCATGACGCTGGTGTTCTGCGGATGTGACTCGGGCTTCCAAGGCTCGACATACCCGGAGCGGATGAAGTGGAAGAAGGCATCGGACTCGAGGTGAACGGCGCGCTCGAATCCGTCCGCGAGTAGCCGTGCGGTCGTGGTCTTCCCGACACCGGGCGGCCCTGTGAGAATCAGGATGGGGTCGGGCACAAGCCGACTCTAATGCGCAAGCGGATGACCTTGGAAGCTACTCACGCCGAGCGAGCTCGGCGTGATGTGACCGGCGAGCCAAGCTCGCCTTCGCGCGGGCGACCGAGTAACTGGTTCGCCTGCGGCTCACGCATCCACGGTTACTCCCTAGCGGGGGGCCGCCCGCTATAGGCACTCAGGCGGTGGGTTGGGCCTGGTGGCGGACTTTGAGGCGTGGTGGCGAGCTTGGCGGTGCTCGGCACTGCGTCGCGCGCGGCTGTGTGCGAAGGCGGTCCGTCTCGCTTGGTGGTCGTTCGTCGGAATAGGTAGTAGGGGGCAAATGCCTTCTGTCCTGCGACCCGCTGAAAGGAGCGTTTTATGCACGCACCAAGCGACCGGCCGCTGCCGATCGAGCAGTCCCGCCGCTACACCCGCGCGCTACTCGTGCCTGGGGACACCGAGACCGTGGACGGCGTGGAGCGCAGGCTCGTTCGCGTCGTGCTCACCGACGCGGGCCTCTCGCAGGACCGGCTCGGCGACTGGGTACAGCGCGAGGACGTGATCTGCAAGCTGACTCCACGCGATGCGCGCTTCCTCGCGATCGACCTGATCCAGACCGCGGACCGAGCCGAAGACGACGAGGTGCAGCCGCCCTATCTGGCGGAGTGGAGTCTCCCCGACTCGTAGATCCTGAACGCCCCTCCCCTACCGGCGCGGCTCGATCTTAATCAAAACCCCAGCGTTTTAGCCACCAATTTTAAAACCCACTCGTTTCTGCTAGGGTTTTGAAATGCTCAGTGATATGATCGGCGTGCAGGAGGCGGCAAGTGAGTTGCGGGTGGGCGCGTCGCGGGTGCGGGAGCTGCTCGCGCAGGGCGCGCTGCCGGGCGAGAAGCTCGGCGGCCGCTGGCTGCTGCGCCGCGCGGACGTGCTGGCGCGACGCCGCAAGCCGGTCCCACCAGGCCGCCCGCTGAGCACGGGTAACGCGTGGCTGCTGCTGCTGGAGGCCTCGGGCGAGCGCCCGCCGGGGCCGGTGGACGCGGTGGCGCGGTGGCGGATGCGTCGCGCGCTGGTGTATCCGGGCCTCGCGGCGATGCGCCCGCGCCTGCAGCACCGAGCACAAGCACACCACCTCTGGGCGCTCCCCGCGGAGCTGCGCGCGCTGCGCGACGCTCGCGACATGGTGCTGACGGGCTCGAGCGCGACGGGCGGGCTCGGCCTGGAGCTGGTGGCGCCGGACGCGCTCGACGCGTACGTCCCGGCGCAGCGTCTGCGAGCGCTGGTGGCGGAGCACGCGCTGCAGGAGGTGGATGCGGCGCAGGCGAACGTGACGCTGCGCGCGGTGCCGCGGGAGGCGTGGCTGCTCGACGGACGGGAGCTGGCGCCGGCGGCGGCGGTGGCGTTGGATCTGGCGGGCTACCCGGACTCGCGCTCGGCGCGGGTCGGCGAGGGCCTGCTCAGGCAGCTCGACCGCGAGGGACGGCGACGGTGAGCGAGATCGTGATCGAGGCGCTCGACGCGCAGACGATGGCGCTGTGGCGGACGGTGTGCAAGATCGCGCGGGAGCTGGAGCGCGAGCGGACGCAGTGGTGTCTGGTGGGAGGCCTGATGGTCTCGCTGTTCGCGATCGAGGCACGCCGGCTGCCGCGGGCGACGCGCGACATCGACATTCTCGGCGACGCGCGCGAGCGCCCGAGCGCGACAGAGCGAGTGACGAGCGGCCTGCTGTCGCTGGGCGGGAAACTCGAGACGATCGGCGGCCTGGGCCTGACGAAAGGCTTCCGCTTCGAAGTCGACGGCCAGCTGGTCGATGTGCTCGCGCCGGACGGTCTCGCGCGCGCGGCGCTGACCGACGGGCAGTTCCAGACGATCCAGATCCCGGGCGGCACGCAGGCGCTGCGGCGCAGCGAAACGGTCGCGATCGTCGTGGACGGCGAGCGCACGGCGCTGCGCCGCCCGACGCTGCTCGGCGCGATCCTGCTCAAGACGCGCAGCCTGAAAGTGCACGAGCGCCGGCAAGATCAACGCGAGGACCTGCTGACGCTCCTGGGAATCATGCAAGACCCACGCGCGGCCGCCAGCGAGCTGCACGGGTCCGAGCGCAGCTGGCTCCGCGCCGCCGATCCCCTGCTGAACCTCAACGACGAGTCGCTGCGCAGCCGATTCGACGAGCCCCACCTGCGCACCGCGCGCGCGGCATACGCGCTCCTGACCAAATAACGCTCGCCGATCGGGATCTCGACCGCGCCTGTCCCGCCACGGGCTGAGCGGTCGGAGTAGTTAAGTAGTGGCGCCCGCGCGGATAGCAGCCGCCGGGCGCCGTGGCACCGAGAGTTCAAGGCTCCCGGCACGCGGGTCAAGCTAGCAGCGCCCGCGCACCGCGCGCATGCCTCCCGGGCCTCCAACGACAAGGAGGAACCGATGAGCAACACGACAGCGATACCCGCCGACGGCGCTCTGCAGCGCCTGATCGTCCTGGCGGCCCTCGACCGGCGCTACCCGGATGGCCGCACACGCAGCGAACTGGAGCGCGACTTCGACGAGTCGGCGCCGCGGGCGATCGGCGCGGCGCTGCGAAGCCTCGCGGCGGCCGGCGTCCTCGTGCTGCGCGACGGCGGTGTGCGCCCCTCGGCGGCGACATGCCGACTGGAGGCGCTGGCGATGATCTGCGTTTAGGAGGGCGGAGCGATGAGCACGATCATGATTCCGGGGCAGCTCGTGGAGCCGCTGCGCAGAGGCGCGTACCTGACGATCGGGATGACGGGCGAAGCACTCGGCGGCCTGGTGAACCGCCGCGACCGCGAGGCGCTCCCAGAGCGCTTCGCGGCGAGCGTACGAGACCTGAACGCGGCGTGCGCGCTCCTGGACGCGCTCGGCTGGAGCGCTCCACCGGGAGCGCCACGGGCGCTCGCGCTCGACCTGCGCCGCCACCGCGTGGCACTGCTGGGCGCGATCGTGGAGCAGTCCCAAGCCCACGAAAGCGGTGCGGATGACGCGTTGGGGCCGCCGCCGTGCGACGCGGCGCAGGCGTGGGCGCGAGTGACGGACATGCAGCTGTTCCTGGAGCACCTCGAGCTGGCGTGCAAGCGCGAGCTGGCGGCCGAACTGCACACCACGCGCACGCGCGACGGGGCGCCGAGCTCCGGCACAGCTGTACGCGACGGCACCTCGCCCCCTGACACGGCGGCGCGCGGCGGCGGCACGGACGCGGCTCGCTCTGGGGGCCGCCGCTGAGCGGAAGCCGCGCGGCACTGCCAGCAGGTCCAGCCGTGCCGCCTGCGATGCTGGCGGACGAGCCGACCGATCCTGGGCCGCGATGGAGCCGAAAGCCCAAATGCCTGGCACAGCCACCTAATCCGGCGTGTAACCAATTTCTCGTCCTTGAAGGAGAACAGCTTCAAACGCTCGCGCTCGGCACCCATCAGGTGCAGCGCGAACATCGCGATCAGCCGCACGAGCTGTTCGCCGACGCGCTCGGACTGGGAGTGCTCCGAGCGTGGCACTCCGGGTTGCGCGCTGGGAAGATCGCGGATGCGCAGATAGGTCACCTGTTGGCCCCCGACCGGCGCCAGCTTCACCGCGGGATCCGCGAAGCCGAGCTGGGTGAGACCCGAGCGCGCGTAGACCGCGAGTGTCTTGGCGACCTGCGCGTCGATCTCGTCGCCGTCGTGCAGCGCGTGGACAACCTCCAGACAGGTCGGATCGCGGGTGCGCCGCAACACGCGATCGACGGCGCCGACGACCGCGGTCTCCCACGCGGGCTCGGCGCGGCCGGGCAGCAGGTCGCGCAGGAACGAGACGGCGGTGTCCTGGCGCAGGTGCGATGGCGCGACGCGCAGCGGATCGAGCACGCCGCGCAGCTCGGCGTCGGGCCGCAGGGTGATCGTCTCGACGTGCGGCGCGACTTGCTCGAGCAGATGGAAGCGGTGGTCGCCCTTGGGATCGCAGTCGACGATCCGCGCGCCCAGCAGGAACCCCTCGTACTTGAGCTTCTGATCGAGTGTGGTCTTGCCCGAGCCGAGCGCGCCGACGCTCAGGATCGTGGTGTTGCGATTGCTCTCCGAGCCCTCGCGCAGGTGCAGGCGCACCGGGCGCGCGGAGGCGGAGAGCGTGTGTCCGAGGTAGAAGCCCGTCTCCGAGCCGACCTGATGGCTGGCGGTCGGCATCATCGCCGCGACCTGCTCGGTGGTGAGCGTGTCGTCGTAGCCTGCGACGCGCGTGCGCTGCGCCGGCAGGTGCTGGCAGAACAGCTGCAGCTGGTCGCCCAGCGGCCGGTGCAGCCTGATCTCGCCGTAGGCGCGCCGGCACAGCTCGACGCGTCGCTCGAGCTCCTGCTCGTCGGGCGCGGCGAGGGCGAGCGCGAGCGTGCCGCGCAGCAGCGGCGGGCGACTGGAGGACTGCAGGTAGCTGAGCAGGTCGCGCGCCTCCTGCGTCCGCCGGAAGCCGAGGTCGCTGGCGCCCTGGTCGCCGTCGGACTCGGCGCGGAGGATCTGATCGGCGTCCTGGATCCGCCGGCGCGCGATCCGCAGCGCGAGCTCGTTGGGCAGAAAGCGCGCGTTGAGCGAGAGGTCGACCCCAAACGGCAGGCTCTCGACGGGCGCGAACATCAGCTCGACGCGCGGCCCCGGAAAGTCGGCTCGTTCCGGCAGCGCGCCCACGACTAGCTGCGTCTGCCAGCTCACGCCCAGCTCCGACTCGATCCTCAGAGCGCGGCCGCGGTGCTCGACCCAGCCGTCCATCCAGCGCAGCACGTCGCCCTCCAGCGGAGCGAGGACCGCCTCGCCGTTGCGCTCGAACAGCAGCGCGCGCGGCTCATGCAGGCCATCGACGACCGGCTCGCCGAGTCCGCGGCAGAACGCGCGGCGCACCAGCCACTGGAGCTCCGCGCCACTCGCGGGGCGCGCATGCAGGAAGTCCGCGAGGCGCGCTTGCGCGCGGTCGGCGCGCACGCGGATCTGCTCGAGATCGCGGGCGCGCAACAGACGCCGGTCGTAGGGAGCGACGGCGCGCCGCAGCGCTCTGAGCCACTCGCGCGGGTGGCTTTCGGCGGCGCGGGAGACGTAGGAGGCGACGTCGCGCTCGGGCTCGCGCAGGCTGACGAGCACGAACAGCGCGGCGCGCTGCGGCGCGTGCTCGCGCAGCCGGCGAGCCTGCTCGGCGATGTAGCGCTGGCGGATCTCGCGATGCGGCGCGTCGCGACTGTCCATCTCGCGCACGTAGGCGTCGACGTCCCACTCGCGCGCGACACGCACGATCTGCAAGTCGGCCGCCGCGGCCTCGAGCGCGCCGAGCAGCGCGAGGAACCGCGTGCGCTTGCCGTCTTCTGTGAGCCAGTCGTAAGACGCGGTCGGCACGGCGAACGCCGCCCAGGCATCGTCGAGACCGGCGCCGAACACGCAGTTGCCGTAGATCATGCTCAGCGGTGGGCGCAGCGAGCTCATCCGACGTACAGGCGCGCGCCGCGCTCGAGCACGAGCACCTTGCCGCTGGCCGGCCGCCGTATGGCCCCGGGTCCGGTGTAGCGCAACCGTCGTGCGCGACTCTCGGAGCCGTCGGGCAGCAGGAGCAGCTCTCCGACCAGCCAGCTCCGGCCGGGCGCGGCGCAGGGACGCAGTCCCGACAGGTGGCGCGGTCCGACGGCGTAGCGCAGCAACGCGAGCGCCGCAATATGAAACGGTCGTCCCTCGAGGCGGATCAACGTCAGCACCCCCGCGCAGAGCGCCGGCAGCACCAACTCGCGCGCGTACCAGGGCAGCGCTCGCGGCACCGCACCCAGCAGCGGGATACGCGCCGCACAGGTCACCGTGAGGAGCGCCGCGAGGAAGTAGAGAACTCCTCGCACGGGCACGCCGCCGGGGTTGAGTCGCACGCGATCGACGCGGTAGATCCGCCGCTCGAGATCGAAGACGCTGCGATAGGAGCGGATTTCGCTCACTGCTGCGAGCCAAACAGCGAGCTGACGGTGTCCTGCAGGAGGTTCAGGCCGGCGGGCGTCGCGAGCAGCACGGCGACGATGCCGACGGCGAAGACTCCGGCGGCCTCCTTGAAGTCGCGCCTGAACGCGAGCACGATCCCGGCGACGGCGAAGGCCAACCCGATCAGGCTCATCGCGACCTTGCGGCCGGTGCTGCCGGCCCTGCTGGCCGCCGCTTCGAGCGTGCCGCCGGTTTCCGCCGATGCAGCGGCCTGCGCGGTGCCCGGCGAGCTGACGGCGGCTCGTGCGGGGACCGGGTCGACCGATGCGTAGCCGAGCCCGAGCACGGCGATCAACAAAGCGACGCGCGCGCCGGCTCTCGAGTTCTCCAAGCTCATGTCCAATGCCCTCCTTGTGGTGTGGTTGTCGATTGCGTGCCCGACGCGCTCAGGCGTCGGGGTCCATCTGGATCGCGGCGATCTCCCAGCGGCCCTGCTCGCGGACGACGTTCAGTTCGTAGGCGAGCGTGTACTGCGCGCCGCGCCGGTCTTCGGCCTGCACGACGGCCAGCACCGCGCCGGCTCCCGGCGCCCACTGCAGGCTTTGCAGCGATCCGAGCGTGAGCGCGAGCGCTGGCATCGAGACTTGGGCGCCGGCTGCGAGGTCGGCCGCGAGCTCGGTGGCGGAGCCCGCGAGGTAGTTGCGCAGCGCGCGCACGACGACGGCGCCCAGCGCCGGTTCGGCGACCTCGTGCAGATGCGCGGCGCCCTGGGCGCGAGCGGGACCGGACGTCGGCGCGCCGACGAAAGCCGGGTAGCCCGCCAGCGCGAGGCCGGCGCGGGTGCGCTGCACGCCGACCGTCAGATACAGCAGCCCGGCGGTATCGGTCTGGGCGGCGACCGTGTAGACGTGCTCACCGGCCTGCGGTTCGCGTTCCTGCACGACCTGGGCCCACTGCACCTGCTGCTCGGAGCGCGACGGTGGCTGCAGACCGGCGCCCTGCTCGAGTCCCGCTCCCAGATAGGGCGCGAGCGCGGCTTCGCGCGTCTGCGGATCGCGCGCGTCCCACGTCAGGTAGCGGCGTGCGAAGAGCGTCGCGTAACCCTCCGCCGCAAGGTCCGCGGGTGTGGCGCGGTGCAGCAGCGCCGCCGGCACGCTCGCGCGCGGCGGATCGATCGCGACGCGGGCGCTCGCGAGCAGCCCGATCAGCGCCACCGCGTGCAGCAGGTGACGAGGCAATTCACATGCGAGACGCATTCGCCACAGCGAGCGCGTCTTGATCGTCACCGTCGGGCGCGGTTGCGTGGCGCTCATCGCTAGCGCTCGAATCCAAACTCGGGAGCCGCCGTCGAGATCGCGATCGCGGCCTCCGGCTCATCTACCTGGGAGCTCGTTGCCAGAGCCTCGGCGTAGCCCCGACCGACGCCTGCGGCCCTGGCGCCCGCTTCTACTCGAACCGCCCTGCGTCTGACGCGGCGACTCCGGGAACGATTGGCGCCATTGGCGCCGCTCTGCATCGACGCGACACGCCGAGCGCGAGACACGACGCGAGAAGTGACGTCTTGCATACGCGTGCGCCGAGCAGCGCCGGGTGCACGTACGCGCCGTCCAGCGGCGGCAGCAGCCGGCGCGCTCGCCGGCGCGGGCCGCCCGCCACCGCCCTCGAGACCGGCGCGCAGGGCGTGTGCGACCAGCGCGCTCACGGCCATCGCGACGAGCGCGACGACGACGACACCGGCACGTCCTGCGAGCGGCCCCGGCAGCGCGCGCCGCGCCGGCGCGGTGTAGGGCAGAGCGTCGGTGAGCGGCGCATCCTCCGACGTAGCGCCCTCGGCGGTGGGATCCTCGCCGGACAGGAAGGCGTCGTCGGCGTAGACGCGGTAGGCGCGGTGTGAGCGACGGCGAGCGAGCTTCACAGCGGACCTCGCGAGCACGCGGCACGCAGGGCTGAGGACCGAGCAGGGGAGTTACCCGGTCCCCAGCCGACTGCGCGCGGATCGAGATCGCCGTGCGGTCGCGCCTGCGACCGACCGCCGGTGTCTCGGGGAACTCGCCTATGTGGGGTGTGAGGGATTTGCATAGGTGGGTCCCTAGTCCCTACTCCGACCCGCGGCCCCGAAGGGAGACACGACGGGCGTAATCGACTTCGGCTTCGCGCCGCCGCGGGTACGGACTCCGCGACCGGACTGCTCTGGCTGCTCCTCCATCAGCGCACGCAAGCGCGCGCGTCCGCGCTGTGCGACCTTGCGGTACTTCTCGAACGACCAGTCGTGATCTCGGCAGAACTCGGCGCGCGCGCCGCCGAGGACCTGGTGCGCGAGGACGAGCCGCTGGTCGCGGGAGAGGCGGGGAGCGACGGCGAGCAGCCGCTCGAGCTCGATCCGTCGCGCGACGAGCTCGTGGACGTCGACGCGCGGGTCGCCGATCTCGACTTCGTGCTCGCCGCAGCCGCCGATCGGCAGCGCGTCCTCCAGCGCGGCCTGCAGCGGACTGCGTCCACGCACCGCGCGCCGGCGATCCAGCACGCGCGAGAGAAAACGTTGCTCGAGCGCATTTGCAAGATGGGCGCTCCCGGAGAGCCGGCGCCCGGCGCGCACGGCGGCGAGCAGCTCGAGCGTGGCCTGAGCGAAGCATTCCTCGAGCTCCTCGGGGCGCAGGCGATGGCGATGGGCGCGCAGCAGCGCGCCGCGCTTGGCGTGAGCGACCAGCGCGACCTGCTCGGCGGGGTCGGCGAAGCGGTGAGCGGACATGCGCAGCGAGGCGGCACGAGACTGCTCCACGCGCACGTCGCCGCCCGACTGTGGTCTTCTAGGCGCAGATGGGGTAGACACGCAGAGATGTCGCTCGCACGAACCCAGAGACCCCCCTCCCAATTGCGATGAGCTTCGGCGAGCGCCTGCACGCGATCGACCACTTCCAGCAGCGCCGGCCGCGGCTGAGCTTCGTGGCGGCGGTCGTCAAGAAGTTCGGCGACGACGGCGCGGGGCAGCTGGCGGCGCTGATCGCCTACTACGGCTTCGCGTCGCTGTTCCCGCTACTGCTCGTATTGGTGACGGTGTTGGGCTTCGTGCTCGAAGGCAGCCCGCAGACGCGCGACGAAGTCGTGCACTCGGCGCTCGGGCAGTTCCCGATCATCGGCACGCAGCTGGAGCGCAACATCCACTCGCTCAGCGGCAGCCCGGCGGCGCTGGCGATCGGTGTCGTCGGCCTGCTGCTCGGCGGCCTGGGCGTGGTGGGCGCGACGCAGAACGCGTTCAACCAGGTGTGGCACATCCCGCGCAAGCACCGGCCGAACTTCCTGTCGTGGCGGCTGCGCGGACTGGGACTGCTGGCGTTCCTCGGGATGCTGCTGGTCGTCTCGACAGTCGCGGCGGGCTTCGTGACGGCGCAGACGACGGGAGCGGTCGCAACGCTCGGCGGCATCGCGCTGGCGCTGGCGTCGAACCTGCTGCTGTTCTTCTCGGCCTTCCGGCTGCTGACCGCAAAGGAGATCGCGACGCGCGACTTGATCCCGGGCGTGATCTTCGGCGCGGTGCTGTGGCAGATCCTGCAGCACATCGGCGGCTACTACGTGGCGCACGTGATCCGCCACGCGCAGGAGACCTCGGGCCTGTTCGCGTTCGTGCTGGGCCTGCTCGCGTGGCTCTACCTGGGCGGACAGGTGACGCTGCTGGCGGCGGAGATCAACGTCGTGCACGCGCGGCGGCTGTGGCCGCGCAGCTTCTTCTCGGCGCCGCTGCTCGACGCGGACCGGCGCGCGCTGACGTCTTCGGCGGAGACCGAGGAGCGCATCGCGGAGGAGAACGTCGAGGTCAACTTTGATGGGCCCTAACGGGCCGCTGTAGACAAGCTTTGCAAGCGACCCCGCCGCGCGCGCGGGTGTCCCCGCGCGTACGCGCGGCGGGGCCCTCGCCAAACAACATCAGCCAAGAGGCTTTTGCGAAACGGTTGGCGAAACTCGTTGACGGGTTGAAGGGGAGCGCCTACGGTCGGCGCTTCCCTATCAATTGACCCCGGCGGCAGCGTGAACTGCCCCGGGGCCGTGGCAAAGGAGCCGTAACTCCCATGCACGACCAAGATACCCCGCCACCCGGGGCGCGCTACGACGCGCTCGAACAGAGCGTCCTCTACCGCCTCACAAATGGCCTGCCGATCTGGAGTGTCCCGGACCTCGGCCGCGAACTGGACAACCCGGCTGGCGTCGAGGACGCCGTGTACGGACTGCGGACGGCTGGCCTGATCCACCAGACTGCCGACGGCTTCGTATTCGCCACGCGGGCGGCCTTCCGCATGGTGGAGATCGTCGGCAAGGTCGCCTAACGCTCGCCACGGGCGCCACGCCGCGGGGCTGGGTGTGGCGCTCACCGGCATAGCACGCAGTCCCCGAGCCCGTTGATCACGTCTTTGGCTTGGATTAACTCCAGCGCTTTGATGAGCGGATCACTTGCCCCAGGAAGGGATTCGACCATTTGGCGAATCCGCTCACGCTGAGGCTGCTCGACTGCTTCGGATAGAACAGCGCGCAGCTCGTCTTCGATCCCCTCACGGGTACGGCCATTGGGCGGCGGGTCTGGGATTACGGGATAAGACCCGAGATGAAGCCAGAGTGGCTGTAGTTGCAGCAAATGAAAGGGAAGTTCCGCGCCGTCAAGCTCAGCGACGCTCGATATCACCCTCGCCCATCCTCCGGCAAAGGGGGGCTGATCGTAGGCGAGCACCTGCAAGCGCTCTTCTACCCACGCTCGAAGCTCACGGCGCTCAGCCTCCAGTGCCGCGACCTGCTCGTTCCAAGTACTCACGAGCTTCGCAAGAGCTGGGAAGTGTTCATGGAATGCCCGCATGTTCCGCTCGTCGCCTTTTATCCCGTAAAACGCCGCTTGGGAGGCCCGCACATAGGGAAGCGCGTAGCCTGCGACTCCCTTGAGCATGTCGCGGTGCTCATTGGATACGGGCTGCTTCTGTGGCTCTTGAGCAATTGCCTCGGAGGCTGCTTCGGCCCTTGCTTGAGCCCGTTTCGCCTCCGGCATTAGTCGGTATTGAGCGAAGCGTGGATCGCGACTCGCAGCAATACCGGCCGCCTCGCCCTCGCTGACCTGCATCTGGGGAGGCGTATGGAGGGGAATACGTCCCTCCGGCACAAGTACCCTGACGGGCTTTTGCTGTGGTCGTTTGAGAGCAGCATCTGACCAGGCTCGAAGACGGTGGGGGCCTACCGCAATCAAGCCGAGAACCAGAACAACAACTGCACCAAGAACAGGACCAACGAGCTGCGCGTTCCCAACGCCCAACTTTGTCAGTGCACTGACCGCCTGTGGCGCTCCTTGGATCGTCTCCACCAAGCTCAGCCCCGCGAAGGCGACAGCAAGCGCTCGGAAGAGCACCCGTAGCCAGTTTGGAAAGGACGACACCGCCACCTACTCTCGTGCTGACTCCATCTATGTCGGGACTCTAACGGGTCGCCCCAAACGCACATATGTGCGTTTTTCCGTCCGATACGACATGTAGTTTCCTGTGTTCTAGAGCCAAAATTGACCCCCGCGACGCGCCAACGTCCGGGGGCCTGGATCAAGGAGATAGCGCTCCGTGACCACGACGAAAGTAGCACGGCGATCCGTCGCCGAAGACCTGTCGTACATCCTCGCCTCACCGGAGGTCACCCGCCTCATCGATGAGCTTCACGCGACCCGCTGGACGGGCCGTCCTGGCTACCCGATCCGCAGCTTGATCGGGATGGCGCTCGCGAAGTCGCTGTACGGCCTGCCGACGTGGACACGCACGGTACGTCTCGTGCGAGAACATCCGGCGCTGCAAGCCGCGCTTGGCTGCGAGGACGGCACCCCGAGCGAGTGGGCGTGCTATCGCTTCACGGCGAAGCTCCGCAAGCACGCGCCGATCCTTGACAGGTGCATCGCGGACGTGATCCACGCGCTCAAGAAGGCCAACCCGCTGCTCGGGTGGGATGTGGCTATCGACGCATCGGACATGCCCGCGTACGCCAACGGTAAACGCCACACCTGGAGCGGACGCCAACGGGACGCGAGCGAGTACAGCGACCCCGACGCGTCTTGGGGACACCGCTCCGCCATCTCGACGCGCGGGTCTGGAACGTTCTACGGCTACAAGCTGCACATGGCCGTCTGCTCCAAGACGGACCTGCCGCTCGCATGGCGGGTCGAGACAGGGAAGGCGAACGAAAGCATGGTGGTCGCGCCGCTGCTCGACAAGCTCCACACTCTCGGCATCGACCCCGAAACCTGCGCGATGGACAAGGGCTACGACCACCGCCGCGTATACAACGAGTGCGACGAACGGAACGTCCTGCCGATCATCCCGCTGCGCAACAGCCGAGACGTCAAAATCGGCGGCCACTTCGCGCCGTTCTGCAAACACGGCAACTGGCGCTTCGCAGGCGCAGACCGCAAACGCGGAGCTACCAAGTGGCGCTGCCCAACAGGTGAATGCACACCCGCGTCCACGTGGGTCGAGAACAGCCGCCTGAAACCACTGATCCCACGCCAAACCGACCGCTGGAGCGATCTCTATCAACGCCGTGGCTCCGTCGAGCGTGCATTCGGACGCCTCAAGCACGAATGGGGACTCGCACTCCGTGTGCGCCGGATCGAGCGCGTGCGACTTCACGCCAACCTCACCATCCTCTCCCAGCTCGTGAGCGCGTTGAATCGGACGCAGACGCAGGTAGCGGCGGCATAGACTCGCTCAGATGGACGAGGAAGTCCTTATCGGTATCCGGGAGAAGTTGAGGCGGGCGGACGAGCATCTGGAAACCCTCCACGACGAAATCCGCTCCTACCTCGACAGCGAAGCCCACACCTACTGGACTGACGCCAACTACAACGCTGGCAGCTACAGCATCCGCGTAGCGATCAAGAGCCCACCGCCCATCCGACTCGGTGTCATCTGTGGCGACTACATCCACTGCCTGCGCTCTCTGCTCGATCACCTGGTCTGCGCACACGTCAACCGGATCACGCGCCGTACCGCATTCCCGCTCTACAGCGACCGAGACAGGTTCTTCGCAAGAGTCCTCACGCCCGCGCTGAAGGGCGACGACGGGCCGCTGACCGGAATCGACCCCGAAAGTCCCGTGTTCGCATATATCCAATCGGCGCAGCCATACCGCGGACAACACGGGCACACCGCGCATCCGCTTCGGCTCTTGGGGGAGTTGTCCAACGCGGACAAGCACCGAGCGATACTCGCCCGTGCCGCCAGCCACCAGAAGATGGACGCGCCCTCCCTCTCCTTCACCGGGACCGACATCGCATATCTCGGAGCCGCCGAACTCGTCTACGACCAGCCCCTGATAGACGGCGCAGAAGTCCTCCGGGGGCATTTCAGAGTCGTGGGGCCGAAGCCGCAAGTGCAGGTGAACGGACAAATCCCCGTCGACGTAGCGTTCGGGGAGCTTCTTCTCCCTACCGAGAGCCTCGCCCTCCTGAAAAACGCCGTCCACGAGATCGCCGCGAACATCACCCTCCTCGACGGCCAAACCCTGTAGCACCCCGCACCTCACGCAACGCCCCCCTGGGGTAGCTCCACCCAAAAACTGGGGTCAAGCCACAAACCCCCCGCACAACAACCCGCTCCCAGAGCGCGATCGAGAGTTTCGCCAACCCCTCCAACCCCCCTCGGCCGCCCCCTATAGCGCGCTCGACGCAGCGAAGTGCTGGCTTTTAGCCTGCAAACAGAGCCTTTTTGAAGACTTCGACAAGGTACTTGCGTAAGCAACTACATCGAGCTATACTAACTAAACTTTCGTAAGCTCATATGGAGCGTATAGCTATGTCTTCAGGTTCAGAGAACAACGGCAGCAAGCCCCAGCCGGAGCCCCGGGCGGTCACGCCCCCCTCCGCGCCGCAGACGGACGGCAAGCCCGTTCTGCGGCTGATCCCGATGGACGACACGGTGGTCTTCCCCAACATGGGGATCACGCTGACGGTCGAGGTCGAGGACGACGAGCGCGTCGTGCTGGTCCCGCGTCACGAGAACGAGTTCCTCGAGGTCGGCACGATCGCCGAGGTCGACGATCGCCTACGTCTCCCCGGCGGCGGCCGCGCGGTGGCGCTCTCCGGACAGCACCGCGCGCTGATCGGCGCGGCCCAGACCGGCCCCGGCGGCGAGCTGCGCGTCGAGGTCGACGAGCGTCCCGACGAAGTCCCAACCGACGGACGCACGCGCGAGCTGGAACGCGAATATCGCGCGATCGTCGAGGAGATCCTCGAGCTGCGCGGCGACGACGGCCGCATCGCGGCGTTCCTGCGCGCGATTGTGGAGCCGGGCCCACTGGCGGACTCGGCGGGCTACTCGCCGAACCTGACCTACGAGCAGAAGGTCGAGCTGTTGCGCACGACCGACGTCACCGACCGCTTGGAGCTCGCGGTCAAGCTGCAACGCGAGTCGCTCGCGGAGCTGCAGGTCCGCAAGCGCATTCGCGAGGACGTGCAGGAGGGCGCTGAGAAGCAGCAGCGCGAGTACTTCCTGCGCAAGCAGATGGAGTCGATCCGCAAGGAGCTCGACGAGGACGAGGGCTCGATCGTCGAGGAGTACCGCGCGAAGATCGAGGCGGCGGAGATGCCCGAGGAAGTCAACGAGCAGGCGCTCAAGGAGCTCGGCCGCCTCGAGCGGATGGGCGAGCAGACCGGCGAGTCGAGCATGATCCGCACGTACCTCGATTGGCTGATCGCGGTGCCGTGGAGCAAGCGCTCAGAGGAGCACTTGGACCCGGTCGCGGCGCGTAAGGTGCTGGACGCCGACCACGCGGGCCTGGAGGACGTCAAGGACCGCATCACCGAGTACCTCGCGGTGCGCAAGCTGCGCCAGGATCGTGGCATCGAGGTCGACCCGAAGTCGGGCGCGATCCTGACGCTGATTGGCCCCCCCGGTACCGGCAAGACGTCGATCGGCGAGTCGATCGCGCGTGCCCTGGGCCGTGAGTTCGTGCGGATGTCGCTCGGCGGCGTGCGCGACGAGGCGGAGATCCGCGGGCACCGGCGCACGTACATCGGGGCGCTTCCGGGTCGCCTCGTGCGAGCGCTGCGTGACGCGAAGACGATGAACCCGGTGATCCTGCTCGACGAGGTCGACAAGGTCGGCGCGGACTGGCGCGGGGACCCCTCCGCGGCGCTGCTCGAGGTCCTGGACCCCGCGCAGAACCACTCCTTCCGCGACCACTACCTCGATGTCGAGCTGGATCTGAGCCAGGTGATGTTCATCGCCACGGCGAACGTCGCGGACACGATCCCGGGTCCGCTGCTGGACCGCATGGAGGTGATCCGCTTCGACGGCTACACCAGCGAGGAGAAGCTCGCAATCGCAAAGGGCTACCTGTGGCCGCGCCAGCGCGACCGCAACGGCCTGCGCGAGGGCGAGGTTGAGATCTCCGACGAGCTGCTGCGGCTGGTGATCGCGGAGTACACCCGCGAGGCTGGCGTGCGCAGCCTCGAGCGCGAGCTCGGGACGCTGCTGCGCAAGACGGCCACCCAGATCGCCTCGCGCCAGCCGGCCACGGCGCCTGTATCGGAGCCCACGGCACCCACGCTGGAGTCGGAGACGACGCAGACGACTGGCGAGGACGCCGCCGAGCCCGACGTGGAGCCGGTGGAGATCGATCTGGAGGCCGTGCGCGACGCGCTGGGCCGCCAGCGGTTCTTCCAGGAGTCGGCCTCGCGCACCGCGACCCCGGGCGTGGCGACGGGTCTGGCGGTGACCGGAACGGGCGGCGACGTGCTGTTCGTCGAGGCGACCGCGATGAAGAGCTCCGGCTCGGGTGGCGGCGGCGGCCTGGTCCTGACGGGCCAGCTGGGAGACGTCATGAAGGAGTCAGCGCGGATCGCACTCTCCTACGTGCGCGGCCACGCCGAGGAGATCGGCATCGACGAGCACACGTTCGAGGGACACGAGTTCCACGTGCACGTGCCGGCGGGCGCGATTCCCAAGGACGGTCCGAGCGCGGGCGTGACGATGGTCACGGCGCTGGCTTCGCTGCTGAGCGGGCGAGCGGTCAAGCACACGGTGGGGATGACCGGCGAGGTCACCCTGCAGGGCCGGGTGCTGCCGATCGGCGGGCTCAAGCAGAAGGTGCTGGCGGCACACGCGGCGGGTCTCACGGACGTGATCCTGCCGGAGCGCAACCGTGGCGACCTGGATGACATCCCGCAGGAGGTCCGCGAGCAGATGACCTTCCACCCGGTGATGACCGTGCAGGAGGTTCTCGACCGAGCGCTGGAGCCGAGCCGCGACGTCGCGCGCCAGCTCTCCTGAGAGGAGGGTGGCGATGTCTCGTATCGGCTCCCGCAGATGCCAGCCCGTTCCGGTGGAGGTCCGTCAGACGGCGGACCTCCTGGAGCGGCGCTGGCAACTGTCGATCATCTACGCGGCGCTCACCGGGGCGCTGCGCTTCAGCGAGTTCGCGGAGGCCGTCGATGGGATCTCCCCGCGGATGCTCTCCGAGCGCCTGCGCGATCTCGAGGCCGCGGGGCTGATCGAGCGCACGGTGATCCCCTCCTCCCCGCCCACCGTCGAGTACCGCCTCACCGCACGCGGGCAGCGACTGGGGCCGATCATCGACGCGATGCGCGCCTATGCTCGGGAGCCCGTGGGCTGAGCCGAGACAGATGCGGCGCGGCCGCGGGCGCCTTGCGTTCACCGGCCGGCCGCGGATAGGCTGACGGAGCCGATGGTTGAGCCATCCCGACCTTCCGGGCACTCCCCCGAGGAGGCACCGAGCTCCGAGCGCCCGCCCGCGGTCGGTATGC